>NZ_JAATVY010000038.1 GCF_011947195.1 Planosporangium thailandense
CCCCGCGTGTGGCGGGGTGAGCGTGCCGTCGGCCGTCGACAGGCCCGCGTTCAGCTGCGTGTCGTCCAGCGCGGTGCCGTACACGACGCTCGCCGGCGCCGGCCACACCAGCGTGGGGGCCTTCTTGTTCGCGTTGATCGTGATCGACCGCTGGATGGCCTGCAGGCCGTACTGGTCCGCGGCGGTGAAGTTGAGCGTCGTGGACGCGGCCGTGGCCGGTGTCCAGGTGAACGTCCCGCTCGCCGGATTGGTGCCGGACGTGGCGAACGTCGCGTCCGCCGGCTTGTTGAGCACGCCCAGCGTCACCGTGTTGCCACTGTCGGGGTCCGACGCCGCCACACTGACGGTGATGGGCTTACCGGGCGTGGCGTCGATGATCGTGCCGTCCGCCACGGTCGGGGCCACCCAGGCGGGCGGGTTGTTGGCCTGGTTGGTGATGCGCAGGAAGAAGTCGACGGCGACCGACGACGCCGCACGCCCGTTCACCGATGCGGTGATCGTCACCTGCGCGGAGTAGTACGTGTCCAGCGGCGCCGAGGCCAGTCTCTGGCCGGTTGTGTTCCAGGTGAACAGCCCGCTCGCGCTGACGGCCGCCCCGGACGGCTGCGTGAAGGCACCCGCGTCCGTCGAGTTGGACAGCCGGTACGACGCGGTCTCGTCCGCCGGCAGGCTGGTCGGGACGGTGAAGTTGCACGGGGAGTTGCGCGGGCAGTCCACGATCGGCGGCAGACTGCTCGACACGCTCGACAAGGCGCCCGAACCCAGGTTCACCAGGCTCTTGATCTGTGTGTTCCCGTCCGGGTTGTTGATGTGGCCACTGGTCGCGCTCAGCCGGCAGCAGCCGCTCAGCATGGCGGTGTAGCTGCCCGTCGCACTCGGGTACGTGTGCAGAAGGTGACCCGAGGTCGGCGACGAGTTGTTGATCGCCTCGGCGGTGAACACGTCGTTCGCCACGTCCACCGTCGTCACCAGCATGTACGGATTTGCCGACGCACCGTCGCCAAAGGCCAGGGTCATGCCGGTTTGGAGGACGCTCCCGACGTTCGGCAGCGGCGTGTAGTAGCTGCGCCGGAAGGTCTGGGTCATCTCGATGGTGACGATCCGCGAGGTGGCGTCCGACCGGCTCCACGACAGCTGGGCGGCCCGGAAGTGGGACGCCCACGCGGGAGCCGACGACACCACCGTCGCGGTGATCGCGGCGGTCGCCGTGACGACGCAGACGACAACGAACCTGACCAACGCGTTGAACCCGCGTCGGGACATGCCTAACAAAGATTGCACGCGACCACCCTCGGTGCTCCGCAATGACGAGAAAGGGCACCATTGAGCTGGCCCCCGATTTACCGAGTGCAAGTTAGCGTCACCAATGACCCGCCGCGACCTGCCCGTTTGCCCGTTTCTGACAATTTCGGCCGCCGACAATGTCCGCGCCGGACGGCGTCAGGTACGGACCCTCTGGCGCATTTCCACAGGTCAACCGTCCTCTTAGCCCGTCGACGGCCCGCTTCCCGCCGCTGGCCTGGTCATCCATCGAGTTGAGGAATGATCAAAGCGTTCAGCACAACCAATACTGGCCGTACACAAGGTGACGGTGGCCGTTCGGGGTGGCGGGTCGCCGGTTCAGGCGACCACCGCGGCATGACCTGCCGCCGCATCGTCGCGTCGCCGCGCCCACAATGCTCACCGGGTTGCGTGGCGTTCAGGGCTACCCGTTCGCAGGACGGAAACGTTGTCGGTAGGACGACAGGAACCCCTTCTTCCGAGCCGGAATCCGCCGATACGGTGTGATGTGGCTGCGCTGGAGGAGCGAGCAAAGGCGCGACGACGAAAACTGGTCGTCGGCGCTCTGCTGAACATCGGCAGCCACGGCGTCGCGGCCAGCTACTGCCTGCTGACCTGGTCCCAAGCGAATCGACCCGTGATGCTCGCCGGGTACTGCGCGGGCATGGCGGTCGGAGTTGTCGGCCTGTGGGCGGCGAAGCGCGAACCCGCGAAGTCGTTGGGGACCCGCATGTCGTTCGGAATGCTCGTCACCTCCCTCGTCATGGTGGCCCTTGGCGCGTACTGGGACGGCGGAGCCGCCTCCCCGGTCGCCCTGGGGTTCATGGTGCCCGTACTGTTCGTCGCCAGCACCACGGCCCGAATAGGGCTCATGATCGGGCTCGAAACGAGCATCATCGCCACGTACCTCGTCGTGGCCGCCGCCGGACAACCCGCGCGCCCGGGCTACATCTACATCCACGTGGCGAGCATGGTGGTCGTCACCGTCGTATCCGGTACCCAGTCGCGAATGGTGGCCCGACAACGCTCCCAGCTACGCGCACTCGCCGAACTGGACCCGCTCACCGGCGCCTTGAACAGGCGAGGATTGACCGAGTACGCCAAGCAACTGTTCGCCACGGACCACAGCATCGGCCCGTCCGTGGTCTGCCTCGATCTCGACAACTTCAAGGTCGTCAACGACTGTTCGGGGCATGCCGCCGGAGACGAGCTGCTGCAATGGACCGTCACAACCACCAGGCGCGTGCTGCGTCCGGGGGACGTGATCGCGCGTACCGGCGGTGACGAATTCGTCGTCCTCCTCGACGGCACCGACGAGATCATTACCGAAACGATCGCGCACCGGATCGGCGAAGCGCTCCGGAAGCGGACGGACGTCAGCATCGGCTGGGCGTGCGCTCCCCGGGACGGCGTCGCGCTCCATACCCTCGTACAAGCTGCCGACAGGCGCTTGTACGAGGAGAAGCAGGAGCACCGCCGTGCCCCGAACGGTGAGGCGCGGCGGTCCGCCCTGGACCCAAGCAGAGAAGCGTAGGAGCATCGCGCTGGTCCCACCGAGCGGCTACCACTTCCGCTCGCCGCGGTCCTACGGCTGGCCGATGCGATCGCAAACTCGTTGATCTGTGACGACAGCTTGTTGGTCTGTAGCACCTTGTGGATCTGTGGCACCGCCGACGGGTTTGCGGACCAGCAGGTGGGCCTGCTGGAAACCTCGCCTGCTGTCTTCGCTCGCGGCGATCACCAGGCGGGCCACCTCGACGAGCCCGGTCCCGCGCAGCAGGTCAGCGACCCGGTCGGGTGACCACCGGTAGGCGGGCGCCACCGTGTGGTCGAACGCTTCGGCCAACTGTGGAAGCTCGTCGCCGGCCTGGAAGGAGAGCAGCAGGTGCCCGCCCGCCGCGAGGACCCGGTGGAGCTCGGCGAACGTCCCCGGAAGCTACTCCGGCGGGGTGTGGATGATCGAGTATCGGGCGAGGACGCCGCCGAGCGCGCCATCTTCCAGCTCGAGCGCGGTCATCGATCCCACGTCGAACCGCAGGGCCGGATAAGCCTGACGAGCCAACGCGATCATCTCCGGAGAGAGGTCGACGCCGAACGCGGTCAGCCCCAGTGAACACAGGTACGCGGTCACATAACCCGGTCCGCAGCCGAGATCGGCGACCGGCCCGGCGCCGGTGGCCCGGACGAGTTCGGCGAACGCGACGAGCATCGCCCGGTCCAGCGGGTGCTCCTCCAGCTGCCCACTGACGAACTCGGCATAGCGGGCGGCGTCCGCGTCGTACGCGTCCCGGGTGGCGCTCAGAAAGCTAGGTTCGACCACGGCGGAGCATCGTATTCCCCCCAGCCATCCAGCCGGCCCTCCGCCTCCGGCCCGACGGACCTTCCCCAGTAGATCTCTGCCTATGCGCGCGCGCCGGTGGCGGCACACACCACCATCCCCTGGCGCGTCCAGCCGGCCGAGACTCGAACCCATCAACCGTCCGGCTACAAGCCTCGGCGCGGCCGTCCGCTGGCGACCAGGCCCGTCTGGCGCCACTGCTCCACTTAAACCGACTTCGACACCGTCCTAATGCGACTGGGCCGGGCTCGGGGTGGCGGGAATGCCCCCGGGCGCGGGGGGCGATGCGACCGGGCACGGCGTGACAGCAATCCCGTGGTATGCGGGGTTCGTCTGGGTCGGGCACGGCGTGGCGGGAACGCCCGCGCGCGCGGGGGGTGACACAGCCGGGCTCGGCGTGACGGGATCGCCCCCGGGCGCGGGGGGCGACACGGCCGGGCTCGGCGTGGCCGGAACGCCCGGCGTGGCGGCCGGGCTCGGCGTGGCGGGAACGCTCGACGTCCCGGCCGGATTCGAGTTCGCCGGCGGTACGGGGTTGCGACTGCTGGCGAGAGCGAACGGCGTGGCGATGCCCATCGCCAGCACGGCCGCCGCCGCGGTTACCGTCATCTTCACTGAGCGTCGTCGTGCCCCACGCAATGCCTGGTTGGTGAGATCCACCGGTTGCGCCTCCTTTGCGATGTCGGTGAGTGCGGTACGGATCAGGTCGGGGAGGTCGGTCAACGGAGCACCTCCGTCAGTTGCGCGTCGGTGTCGGCCGGGAGTAGTCCCCGCAACCGGGTGAGCGCCCGGTAGGTACGGCTGCGGACAGTGCCCACCGAGCAGCCGAGCACCTCGGCCGCTTGGGACTCGGTGAGATCCTCGAAATACCGCAGCACCAGGACCGCCCGCTGCGCGGGTGGCAGCCCCAGCAGGGCACTCCGTACCGAGAGCCGGAGATCGGTGTTTCCGCTGGTGTCGGCGGCCACCCGATCCGGGGGCGGGTCGACCGCCACCTCCCGGTACCGGCCGAGCCGGCGCCACCAGCTCACCTGTTCGCGGTACATGACCGTGCGCACATAGCCTTCGGGGTCCTCGTGCCGCAACGTGCGCCAGCGCGCCGCGGTCTTGGTCAACGCGCTCTGCAGGAGGTCCTCCGCTGCGTGCTGGTCGCCTGTCAGCATGTAGGCAACCCGGATCAGCGCTTGCGTGCGTGCTGCCACGAATTCGCCGAACCGCGCCCTGGCCTCGTCGTCCACATCACCCCCGTAACCTGTCCACCTTTACAGACGCCTGCCGGGGCCGGATCTATCCGCGGGGGAACCCGCTGCCGTTCTCAGGCGTATGAACGGTGGCGGCATGGGGCCGTCGGTGTTCGAGGGAGAAGCGATGCGGGAGACCGCAGACTTCGATGCGTTCTACGCATCGACCTCGAGACGCGTACTCGGCCAGGTGTTCATGATGACGGGCGGCCGGGCCGAGGCCGAGGACGCGGTCGCCGAGGCGTACGCGCGGGCCTGGCAGCAATGGGACAAGGTCAGCACTCACGCCGCCCCGGAGGCGTGGGTACGCACCACCGCGTACCGGATCAGCGTCAGCACGTGGCGTAAGGCGACCAACCGGCTACTGGCCCACCGCCGCCACGGCCAGACTGACGACGTCCCCGGACTCACCCCGGATCACGTCGCCCTGGTGGATGCGCTCAGGGACATCGCCGCCGAACAACGCCGCGTGATCGTCCTGCACTACTACGTCGGCATGTCCCTCGACGAGATCAGCCGAGAAACCAACTGCCCGGTCAACACCGTCAAGACCCGGCTGGCCCGCGCCCGCAAGGCCCTGGCCACCAAGGTCTCGGAGTTCGCCGATGACTCGACCAGTACCTCAGGGTTGGGGGCGCGCAGCAATGCCTGACCAGTTCGCAACCATGCTCACCGGGATCGCGAAAGCAGCCGAGGAGGTCAGCCCGATGCGGGCATCGTCGGTGATCCGCCGGCGCGGGGATCAGCGCCGTAACCGTCAGCGCGCCGCCGTAGGCGCGCTGGCCGCCGTCGCGGTGGGCGCCACCATAGCCACGGGCTCCGTCCTCGGGATGCACCGCACCGCCAACAACCTGCCCGCCATTCTCCCCAGCGTCACCGCCGGCCCAACCGCTACGCCAGACACCACGGCCACGGCTGCCCCCAGCGCGACACCCACTTCTGGGCCCTCCTCGACCGGCAGCGGCCAAGCCGACGCGGGGACCGCCACGAGTGCGACTCCGGACCGCTGCCACACTGGCGACCTGCGCGGCGACTTCCACCAGTTCGAATGGCCCGGGCACGCCGGATCCGAATCCGATGCCGAACTCGGTCTGACAAACATCAGCGGCCGCACCTGCGTCATCTACGGCTACCCGGGCATCCAGTTGATCGGCGCCGACGGACAGCCACGGACCACGACCGTGGTGCGGTCCAAGAGTCAGCCTTCGCGGTCGGTGACCCTCGCACCAGGTGCCACGGCCTGGGCACTGGTCGTCTCGGTATTCACGCCGTCGCCCGACGAGGCAGACACCAACCCGCTCTGCGGCGGGCCGGTGAACCAGATCAAAGTCATCCCACCGGATGAAACCAGCCAACTGACTATTAACGCCCAGGTCGGTACGGTGTGCGCGCACGGCGAACTCATAGTCGCGCCTTTTCAGGCGACCCGCCCCAGCGACAATCCCCCAACGCCGTCCGGGTCCTGACCAACGATTTGACGCAACGTGATCTTGCATCCTGCAGCCTCACGTCCGCGGCCACGCTGATAGAAGCTTCAAGAACTTGATCGGGGTCTGGTCGACATTGCGCTTCACCAGACCCCGAGTGCGAACCGGTTCGGTCATGCCTCGACTCCCGCTGTCCGAACCGGTCGGTCTGCCTGGCTGCTGCCGATCCGGCCGCGCAGGGCCGCAACGGCCACACCCACGATCCAGACGATGGCGAGCAGCCGCCACAAGACTTCCGCTTTGACAAACGGCGGCCAGACGGTCGAGACCACGGACAGCGCGAGCAGCGGACCGACGACCCGGCCGTAGTGGAAGACCCACCGGGTACGCGTATCGGAGCGCAGGGCCACGCCCGACGCCGCCGTGACGAGGACGGCGAGCCCCAGCAGGTGCAGCGTGCCGCCGGACAGCAGCGTGGCCTTGCCCAGTCCGGAGACAAGTCCGTCACTGGTCGTCTGCGCGGTCACCGCCAGCAGGATCGAGCAGATGTCCGACACGAGCAGAAAGCCGGCCGCCGCCACCATCCCCGCGGTCATTACCGGAACGGACCTGCCCCGACCGACTGTGGCTCGGGCCCCGCAGCCGAACTCGTACAGGGCGAAAGCCGCCAGTGCCTGCAACGCGGACTGGACGAACACCGCGGTGCCGCTGACCGTGTAGAAGTCGCGTAACTCGGCCGCCGACGCGCCGGGCAGGTACAGAGTGTTACCCGCCACGAGGGCGCTACCGACGGGAATGCTCGCGACAAAGGCGACCACGAACAGGACGCCCCACCATCCCCACCGCCGGCCGGTACGAACCACCACGTTGACCATTCCCTTCGAAGCAACCGGGCTCGAATCGATCCACGAGCCATGCTGCCCATCGGGAGACGGCCGGCCATCCCACGCAGCGCGGCCGTTGGCCTGCGCGCGGGAACGTATGGCCATACGTCGGCGCGCGTACCCGCCGGGATAGCGGCGGGTACGGCCTACTGGACCAGACCTGACTGGTAAGCGAAGACCACGAGTTGGGCGCGATCACGTGCGCTGAGTTTGACCATGGCCCGGCTGACGTGGGTACGCGCGGTCGCCGGGCTGATCGTCAGACGCGCGGCGATCTCCTCGTTGCTCAACCCTTCGGCGACCAACGCCACGATCTCGCGCTCGCGGTCGGTGAGCGTGTCCAGCTGGGGATGCGGCTTCATGGCCCGGCTGGGACGGCTGGCGAACTCGCGGACCACCCGGCGGGTAACCGACGGGGACAACAGGGCCTCGCCGTCGGCGACGAGCCGTACCGCGCGCAGCAGTTCCGCCGGTTTGGTGTCTTTGATGAGGAAGCCGCTGGCACCGACCCGCAGCGCGTCGAAGACGTACTCGTCGATCTCGAAGGTCGTCAGCACGATCACCCTGGTCGCGGTGAGGTCCGGGTCGGCCACGATCCGGCGGGTCGCCTCGATCCCGTCGATGCCGGGCATGCGAACGTCCATGAGCACCACGTGCGGGCGCCGCAGCCGGGCAAGCTCCACGGCGCGCAGCCCGTCCGCCGCGTCACCGACGACCTCCAGGTCGTCCTCGCTGTCCAGCAGCACGCGCAGCCCGAGGCGGACCAGGTCCTGGTCGTCGGCGAGCAGTACCCGGATCATCCTTGCGCCTCCGGTACCGGCAGCCGGGCCCAGACCCGGAATCCGTTGCCGGGGCGGGGGCCGGCTTCGAAGACGCCGCCCAGCGCGGTGACCCGCGCTGCCATTCCCGGTATCCCGAGCCCACCGTCCGCGCCGCCGGAACTTCTGCCGCGGCCGTTGTCGGTCACCTCCACGATCAGCTCCCGCAGCTCGTAGGCGATCAGGACCACGGCCGCCGCGGTGTTCGCATGTCGCAGCACATTCGTCAGCGCCTCCTGCACGATCCGGTAGGCCGCCAGATCGACCGCGGCCGGCAGATCCCGCCGGGTCCCCGTGATCGTGACCGTCACCGCGACACCGGTACCGGACATCCGCGCGACCAGGTCCTCCAGGCGGGCCAGCCCGGACTCGGGTGAGCGTGGCGCGGTGGTGTGGTCCTCGCGGCGTACCACGGCGAGGGTCGCGCGCAGCTCGTCGAGAGCCACTTTGCTGGTCCGGCTGATCGCGGCCAGCGCCGTCTCCGCCTGCTCCGGCCGTTTGGGCAACACGTGCAGCGCAATTTCGGCCTGCATGTGGATCGCCGCGAGACCATGACCAACCACGTCGTGTACCTCCTGCGCGACGCGCAAGCGCTCCTCATAGGAGTGTCGCCGGATCTCCTCGGTGCGGGCCCGTGTCGAGGACTCCCGGCCGACCCGGATCACCCGCCCCACGGCAAAGGGTAGGACCACCCAGGCCGAGCCCGGCAGCAATCCGGTCAGCGCGCGGGTGCCAGCGGGACCGAACGCCAGTGCCAGGACGTGGGCCAGCAACGCGACCAGGGCCACGACGCCCCCGAATGTCGCACGTCCGGCCGTCAGGTGGGCCGCAGCCGTGTACACGGCCACCACCAGGGACAGCAGGATCAGGCCGTAGGGGTATCCGAGGATCAGGTACGCCGAGGTGGCGGTGGCGGCGATCAGCAGGGTGGCCAGCGGCCAGGACCGGCGCACCGCCAGCGGTAGCGCGGCGCCCACGATAAGCGCAACGCCAAGCGCGTCGATGTGGTGCGCCGTGCCCTGCCACGTCCACGGCCCGACCGACGTGGCCAGTCCGAGACCGGCGAGCACAAGCGCCAGCACGCCGTCGCCGACCAGCTTCCTCCGCTCCAACCACCCCACCCGCGCCACTACCCGATCATGCTCCGAACGACCCGCCGCCGGTATCGCCAATGCTCGGATCCTCGCGTACGCCGGTGAGCGCAGCAGGCCGGGATCGGCTACGTAACCCTGCGTACTCCGACCGACCCCGAGAGGTCGGCACGGCCGCCAGCTGGCTGGCGTCGGCGGCATGACCCGGCGCGATGCGGGTAGCGGTGCTCGATATAGACGCGGCCTCCGGCTCGATAGAGACGCGGCCCCCGGGAGGAAGCGATGACCAGCAATCGCGAGACCGGACAGTTGACGGGTACCAAGGACAAGGACTACGACATCAGGACAGGAGCCGCCGCACCAGTGCGTTGCGGAGCGCAGCGGCCTGTGCCACCTGCGCCTGTGACGGAAAGCCGCCGAGCCGCTCTGCCAGGATCTGTACGGTCTGCGCTGCTGTCCATCGGATGAAGCGCTGGCGCCACGTGTCGTGGTATGGCCGGACGAGGGCTGCCAGCTCAACGCCGACGATGACGGCCATTTGCGCCACGACGCGATTACGCTCATCGTCCGCGCCGTGTATCAGGGTGTGGAACAGGTCAAAGATCATGTGCCCGGGCATCGACGATGATTAGCAGCCGGTTTGGTCGCCTGGATGTAGGTGCGACCATTCCTGAAGGATCGAAGATTACAAGATCGGCTGCGATTAGCGGCTCCCGAGGTGGCTGCCTCGGGAGCCGCTGTTGCCAGATACCCCGACCGGATCAAGGGAACGAGGGTAGAACCGGCGGCCTCGGTGTACCCCGGTGCCCTAGCGCTGAAACCTGCCCGAGTCCCAATGGTGGCTGCGCCCGGCGTCAGCCGTTCGACCGTGACTGCGCCACCGCGAACTGCGGTCACACCTCCGCGGATCGGACCAAGGTCGAGAGTAGGGACGCCGTAATGACAGGTGTCAACAGTCGTCGAAAGCTGACCCCCGGACGACGTGCGGGTTCCAGGGCGTCGCTGGGTCTGTTTCGTGCGTCGTCTTCGTACGTCGTCGAATGGGTAGGTGCAACGAGGTTTAGGGGCTGGAAAACCGGGAAGCGATGACGGGCGATGCCCGCTCGTTGCGGACGGGATGGATTGGAGCTGCAAGATCCGCAGCGGTTGAACGGCCTCCGAGGTGGCTGCCTCGAAGGCCGCTGCTGTAGGTACCCCCGGCCGGATCAAGATCCACAGCAGTCAAGGTCTGCAGCGGTTGGTCGGCCTCCGAGGTGGCTGCCTCGGAGGCCGGTGCTGTCGAGCACCTCGACTGGATCAAGGGAACGTGGAAGGAAGCCCCAACGTGTCGAACAAACCATCCGACTTTGGTCCGCCACTGAAGGCGATGGGCTGGCTTAGCGTCGTAGCTGGCGGCCTAGCAGGTGCTTCGAAGGAACTTGGCGTTCCGTGGTTCGTGCTCGTCGGTTTCATGGGACTGTACGCATTGCCGGTCGTCGGATTGGTGCTGGTGGCGATGTACACCACGAACCCGCGTCGTCACCGAACTGCGTACCGTGTACTGAAGGTTCTCACACCCCAGTGGCCGGATCTGGCTGAAGCAGTCAAGCCGGATGACGACGAACGGAATCAGCGACCGACGCCGGCGGATGAGCACGAGCCGCGACCGGCGCCAACCGACAGTCCTGCTTAAACTCGCTAACGGAAGCGATCCCCGGGGCAGGCCAAGCCCCGGGGATCAGCGTCTCGCGTGAACTTCAACGTCTGATCGCCCTAGTCACCAGCGCGTTCGACGACCGCGGTCGCCTCCGCTTCGTTGTCGAGGTTTACCGCCACGACGGACCTTGCGCTCCACCCTCGTGTAACTCCACGTCCATTAGGGCTTGTGGGCGCGCAGGTACACGTCGAGGCGAGCCACTCGTTCCCAGGGTGGAGATGCTGTACTTACTGGCCCTTATTGACACCAGGTGACGGTAGCTGCGAGGGTCGGCGATGCACGCCCTCTCTGGCACGGCAATGTTCCGTATCGAATGGTCTGGTCTACGCAGTTCGGGGTCAAATGTGAACGAAGCCGATCGCATCGCCCGTGCGAACGCAGAGAAAGCACGCCAGCAGGAACTTTCCGAGCGCCGCGCCAATGAGCGACGCCACGCCGAAGAACAGAACGCCAAAATCGCCGCTATTCAGGCGGAAATCCCGGCCGTGATGAAGCTTCTAGCAGGTAACGGCTACCGCGATGGTGAGCGCGAAGTTCAGCAGGTCGAAGTGAGCGAACACTCGTTCTTTCGGGGATACAAGTATGTGAAGAAGGGTGGGTGGCTCGTGCTCGCCCGCAGCGTGGACAAAGGCGACGGGTCCCAAGTCGAACACACAGTCCACCTACTATCTGACGGACGCCTTGTGTACGGCAGCGTCCCGATCGACCTGCGGAAACTCGCGTTCCCCGAGAAACTGGCGCATGAGAATCCCGTGACCCTAACCGGCATCCTCACTGGGCTGCGTAACATGCGCAAACGTCTTGAAAACGCCGAACGGCAGTAACCTGCGAGAGTCGACCGCATCGGACTTAGAAACAAGTGTGCCGTGGTCCTCTAACGTCGGGTGGTCAGCACCGCGAAGGATCGAACGAGGCGTCCGAGTGCCTGACTTCCCTTGCTCGCCAAACCGAGCGACGGGCGTCCGATGACTCCGGACCTGGTGTAGCCGGTCACGCCGAGGGTGAGCAGGTGTGGGCGGTCGTCAGGTTGGTAATCGGCTGTCTCGTTGCCCGGACGGATCACTTCTGGGTACGTGGCGAGCAGGATGGAAGTCTCCAGTTCGCCGGCGTGCATGTCCTCGTGGCCGTTGGTCTCCATGCCGGCGTCCCGACGAGCTTCTTCCCAGTCCTGTCCCGCTGGGAACACCGCCATGCGCGGCCTCCTGGGCGATGTTGGCGAGCACGTAGTTGCCACCGTGGCCGCTGATGAGCACCAGGCGCTCGATACCCTGCGCCAACGACTCGGCGACATCAGTGACCACCTAGGCGGCGGCGTAATGCGCGACGAGCCGGAGAGCAAGTCGGGCCGGCGGTCACGGCCCAGGCTGAAGACGAAGACGAAGACGGCCCGCCGGATCGCCCTGCCGGCGCAGCTGGTGGCCGAGCTGCGCGCGCACCAGGTTGCGCAGAAGCGCGAGCGACTGGCGGCCGGCGTCTGGCCCGACTGCAACTGATCTTGCAACTGGGGCCGTCCGAGACGGAAACGGGCCCGGGGCTGACCGGCATTGCTGCTGGTCATAGCCGCGTACGGTGGAGCCGACGGCGGGACTCGAACCCGCAACCTTCCGATTACAAGTCGGGTGCGCTACCAATTGCGCCACGTCGGCGAGGTACCCGTGAGGTACCCCTGAGATGGTACGCGGCCATCTCGGCCGCACGGCCCGACCCCGCTCCGACGCACCGCGCGACCGGGCTACCCACCGCGAACCGCCGACCAAATCCAGACATAACGCTCAGAACACCCGTCATGTCTTGGCAAGAGATCAGAAGACATCTACGTTGTGTTCACCTGGTCGGCACCGCGCCGCCAGGCTCTTTCACTCGGATCGTCCGGCACGTTCCTGCCGGTGAAAGGAAGCAGTACGTCATGGCTACGGTCAGGTACGAAAAGGCGACCCGGATCTATCCGGGCACCAACCGTCCCGCGGTGGACGGTCTCGATCTCGAAATCGGCGACGGGGAATTCCTCGTTCTCGTCGGTCCATCCGGATGCGGCAAGTCCACGAGCCTGCGGATGCTCGCCGGTCTGGAGGATGTCGACCAGGGCGCCATCTACATCGGCGACCGCGATGTCACCAACCTCCCGCCCAAGGCGCGCGACATCGCGATGGTGTTCCAGAACTACGCCCTCTACCCGCACATGACGGTGTACGAGAACATGGCGTTCGCCCTGAAGTTGCGCAAGACGCCGAAGTCCGAGATCGACCAGCGGGTCAAGAAGGCGGCGAGCCTGCTCCAGCTCGAGGAGTACCTGAGCCGCAAGCCGAAGGCGCTGTCGGGTGGTCAGCGGCAGCGGGTGGCGATGGGCCGGGCGATCGTACGCGAACCGCAGGTCTTCCTCATGGACGAGCCACTGTCCAACCTGGACGCCAAGCTCCGTGTGCAGACCCGTTCGCAGATCGCCACCCTGCAGGCCGATCTGGGCATCACGACGGTCTACGTCACGCACGACCAGATCGAGGCCATGACCATGGGCCACCGGGTGGCCGTGATGCTCGACGGCGTGCTTCAGCAGGTCGACACGCCGCGCGCGCTCTACGACCGGCCGGCCAACGTCTTCGTCGCCGGCTTCATCGGCTCTCCGGCGATGAACATCAAGACGGTTCCGCTGACCGAGGGCGGCGCCAAGTTCGCCGACATGCTGCTTCCGCTGGAACGGCAGCAGATCGAGACGGCCGCGAACGGCGGTGACCGCCTCGTTCAGGTGGGCTTCCGGCCCGAGGACACCGACCTGGTCGGCCCCAACGACGGCGGCATGCCGATCCACGTGGACCTCGTCGAGGAGCTCGGCTCCGACGCGTACGTCTACGGCACGGTCGCCCTGGAGGGCCAGGACGAGCGTTTCGTCGTCCGGGCCGACCCGCGCCAGACGCCGCGTCTGGGCGAGACCGTGTACGTGAAGCCGCGCGCCGGGCACCACCACGCGTTCCACGCCACGACCGGCCAGCGCCTGTAAACCCCCGACGACATCGAAGGCCGCCGGGGTCGGTTTCCGACCCCGGCGGCCTTCATCGTGTCCGTCAGCGGGTCGAAGCCGCCTCGACCGGCTCCGTCCTGCTGCCGAACGTCTCCCCGCGCGCCCTGCCGTCGTCACTCCCGCCGAAGACCCGGGAGTCGTCCGGGCCGGTCGCGCTGTCGTCGACATGCTCCTGGCCGTTCCGCTTGAACCGTCGGGAGGCGAACACGCCGTCGCCCACCTCGGCACGCATCCGTGGCAGGGCGGCCGGCTGCCGTTCCCGTACCCAGGCGACGAGGTGCTCGCGGACCTGGCAGCGCAGATCCCACAGGTTGCCCGCGTTGACCGCGCTGACCAGGGCCCGTAGCCGCACCATGCCGCCGGTCGCGTCGGTGACCTGGAGGGCGCACGCCCGCTCGTCCCACAGGTCGTTGCCTTCGATGAACCGGCGCGTCTCCTCGCGTACGGCCTGCACCGGCACCGACCAGTCGACGTCGAGCTCGACCGTGCCCAGCACGGCCGACCCGGTCCGGGTCCAGTTCTCGAACGGCTTGGTCGTGAAGTACGAGGTGGGCAGGATCAACCGGCGGTCGTCCCAGAGGTGCACGACGACGTAGCTGAGAGTGAGCTCTTCGATGCGTCCCCACTGCCCCTCGACCACGACCACGTCGTCGAGCCGGACCGCACCGCCGAACGCCAGCTGAAGGCCGGCGAGCACGTTGCCCAGGATGCTCTGCGCGGCCAGGGCGGCGACGGCACCGATCACACCCGCCGAGGCGAGGACGCTCGCGCCGATCCCACGCACGCTCGGGAACGTCATGAGCATGATTCCGACGGTCAGCACGAAGATCACCGCGACGGTGACCCGGCGCAGCATGACTACCTGGGTGTGGATGCGTCGCGCCTGCCGGTTGTTCGGTACGTCCATCCGGAACCGGGTCAGCGCCCGGTCCTGCACGACGAGCAGCAGGGACGCGACCAGCCAGGCGGTGGCGGCGATGAGAGCCAACGCGATGACGTGCAGGGTGACGCGCCGCCAGTACGGGTCCGCCCCGTGGCCGGTCGTTATCTGGACCGCGATCCGGATGGCGGCGAGGGTCGCCACGAGCTGCAGCGGTCGATGTGAGTGCCGTGACAGCGCGGCGAGCAGGCGGGACCGCCGACCGAGGCGGCAGACGATCCGATGCGTCACCTCGACCAGGCTCAACGCGATCACCGCTCCGGCGACCGTGGCGACGACGGTCCAGATGATGTCCCGCACAGATTCAAACCCCCTAAAGACCGACGTATGGGCGCAGGCGCGCCATGTCCCGGCCGCCCACGAAAGAACGACGGGCGGCTCTCATCGGCGATATACGCGGGCCGGCCCCTCAGCGTTCGCCGACGGCCAGCCCGCGTGCGTGATCTCGTCTACATCCGCACTCACGTACCCGTGATTCATCACCAGCGAAACGGGTCAATTACCGTCGGATGCGACACACCCGCAAGAGGGAACGGTGCTGGGGACCTAGACGGCGGTCGGTTCGATCGCGCGGCGCCGGGCGACCTCGGCCAGGGTCACCGCGGCGGCCACCGACGCGTTGAGCGACTCGATCTCGGAGGCCATCGGGATGCTCACCCGCAGGTCACAGGTCTCCCCGACCAGCCGGGACAGTCCACGCCCCTCGGAGCCGACGACGAGGACGATCGGCTCGACGGCCACCTCGAGGTCGTACAGTTCGACCTCGCCGTCGGCGTCGAGGCCGACGACCGTGTAGCCCTGGTCCTGGCACACCTTGAGCGCCCGGGTCAGATTGGTCACCTGCGACACCGGGATCCGGGCCGCCGCGCCGGCGCTGGTGCGCCACGCGGTCGCCGTCATACCGGCGGCTCGCCGTTCGGGGAAGAACACGCCGTGCGCTCCGAACGCGACGGCGGAGCGGACGATCGCGCCCAGGTTCCGCGGATCGGTGACCCCGTCGAGGGCCACCAGCAGCGGCGCGACCTTCTCGGACGCGGCGGCGACGAGGTCGTCGAACGACTCGTACGCGAACGGCGGCACCTGCAGCCCGATGCCCTGGTGGAGCACGCCACCGGTCATCCGGTCGAGCTCGCCGCGGCTGACCTCCATGAGCGGGATGCCCCGGTCGGCGGCGGTACGGACGATCTCGTTGACCCGGTCGTCGATGTCGATGCCCTGCGCGATGTACAGCGCCGTCGCCGGCACGTGCGTGCGCAACGCCTCCAGGACGGGGTTACGGCCGACCAGTAGCTCCGGCGCGTCCTTCGGCGGGGTCGACTTGCGTCCCGGCGAGACCCGGGGACCCGCCTTCGAGCCGCCGCCCTTGGCGGGCGCGCCCTTCCGGCCGGGCGTGCCGACCTTCGGGGCACGCCCCTCGGCCGCCGCCTTGCGCCGCTCCTTCTCCTGCTTCCAGGCGGTGCGCTCGGGCAGCGGCTCGTCGCCGGAGTACCCCTTGTGCCACGGCCGCTCGGACGCGGGCAGGGTGCGCCCGCGACCGGCCAGCCCCTGCCGGTTCTTGCCGCCGGAGCCGGCGGTCGGCCCCTTGCGGGACGTCGTGCGCCGACCACGACGCTGGGAGTTACCGGCCATCAGGCACCATCCGAAAGAGTCCAACGGGGACCGGTCGGCGTGTCCTCCACGACGATTCCGGCCTGCTTGAGCTGGTCGCGTACGGCGTCCGCCGCGACCCAATCCTTACGCGCGCGGGCCGCGGCCCGCTGTTCGAGCGCCAGCGCGACCAGCGAGTCGACCACGCCGGTCAGCCCCGACGTCGCCGTGCTCGTCCACTGCGGGTCGAGCGGGTCGAGCCCGAGCACGCCGAGCATCGCCCGTACCGAGGAGAGCGCCGCCGCCACCGCCGCGTCGTCGCCGGCCGACAGGGCGGCGTTGCCCTCGCGGACGGTGTCGTGCGCCACGGCGAGCGCCCTCGACGTGTTCAGGTCGTCGTTCATCGCCTCGACGAACTCGGCCGGCAGGTCTCCGGCCTCGCCGGCGCCGACCCGTTCGGAAGCGCGCCGGACGAAGCCCTCCAGCCGGCGGTAGGCCGCGGCGGCCTCCTGCAGCGCCTCGTCCGAGTAGTCGATGGCGGAGCGGTAGTGCGGCGCGGTGATGTAGTAGCGCAGCTCGACCGGCCGGACGCCCTTGGCGACCAGCGCCTCGACGTTGAGCACGTTCCCCAGCGACTTGGCCATCTTGGTGCCGCCGAGGTTGAGCAGGGCGACGTGCACCCAGTACCGCGCGAACTCGAACCCGGCCGCGCGCGACTGCGCGATCTCGTTCTCGTGGTGCGGGAAGGTCAGGTCCAGGCCGCCGCCGTGGATGTCGAACTCCTCGCCGAGGTAACGCCAGGACATGGCCGAGCACTCGATGTGCCAGCCCGGCCGGCCCGGACCCCAGGGCGACGGCCAGTTGGCCTCGGCCGGCTCGTCGGCCTTGGCGCCCTTCCAGAGAGCGAAGTCGCGCGGGTCGCGCTTGCCCCGCGCAGGCGCGTCGTCCGCCGGCTCCATCGCGTCGAGGCGCTGACCGGACAGCGCCCCGTAGGCCGGGTACGAGCGGACGTCGAAGTACACGTCGCCGCTGCCGTCCTCGGCCGGGTACGCGTGCCCCTTCTCGATCAGCAGCTTGATCAGCTCGATCATCTCGGGGATGTGGCCGGTGGCCCGCGGCTCGTAGGTCGGCGGCAGCACGCCCAGGGTCGCGTAGTCACGGGCGAGCCGCCGCTCGTTGGCGTACGCGATGGCCCAGAACGGCTGACCGGCTTCGACCGACTTCACGAGGATCTTGTCGTCGATGTCGGTGACGTTGCGGATGAGCCGCACCTGGTATCCGGACCGGGTCAGCCAGCGCCGGAGCACGTCGTAGTTGACGCCGCCGCGAAGGTGACCGATGTGCGGCCCGCCCTGCAGCGTGAGGCCACACAGGTAGAGCCCCACCTGTCCGGGGACACGCGGGACGAAGTCCCGCACCGTGCGGGTCGCGGTGTCGTACAGCCTCAACGTCACACTGTCAGGGTAGCCGCCGGAGCCGCCGCTGTAGGCAACGCCCGGTCACCCGGCATCCCTATCGGGATATGGACTGAAATCGGTACCCCGTAGCGCGGCCTCGGCGCGTAGATTCTGCGAGTGGCAATGGAGACGGCCCAGACTCTCGACCGGGGTCTGCGCCTACTGCAACTGGTCGCGGAGGCGTCCGCCGGGCTGACGGTGACCGAGGCGGCGGCCCGTCTCGGAGTCAGCCGAGCCGTCGTCTACCGGCTCGCGACCACGCTGGGCGAGCACGGCATGATCCGCCGGGACAGCGGCGGCCGGCTCCGGCTGGGCGCCGGAGTTCTCCAGCTCGCGCGACGGGCACAGCCGCTGATCGCCGACGCCGCGCTGCCGGCGCTGCGGCGCCTCGCGGAGCAGGTCGGCGCGACCGCCCATCTGACGGTCGCGGAGGGGGGCGAGGGGCTGGCGCTGGTCGTCGTCGAGCCGAGCTGGACGCAGTTCCATGTCGCCTACCGGTCGGGCTCCCGCCATACGCTCGAACTCGGCGCCGCCGGGCGGGCGATCCTCGCCGGACGCGCCGGCGACTACGGGTACGTGACGAGCGCCGGCCAGCTGCAGCCCGGCGCGTACGGGGTGGCCGCCGCCGTACCCGGGGTCGAGGGGATGGAGGCGAGCGTGGGCGTGGTGGCGCTCGCCGCCCTCGACGTCGACGTGGTCGGCCCCCACGTGGTGTCGGCCGCGACGGCGGTGGCGAAGGCGCTCTCCTAGGACTCCTCGGCCACCGGCCGGGTCATGGCGAGGACGTCCAGCACCCGATCGAGATCCGCTTCGCTGATCTTCCCGCTCCTCACGTGACCCCGCTCGATCACGACCTCGCGGATCGTCTTGCCTTCCTTGAGCGCCTGTTTGGCGATGGCGGCCGCCTCGTCGTAGCCCACGTACCGGTTGAGCGGCGTGACGATCGACGGCGAGCTCTCCGCGTACCGCCGGCAGATCTCCTCGTTCGCCCTCAGGCCGGCGACCATCCGATCGGCGAGCAGCCTGCTGACGTTGGTGAGCAGCCGGATCGACTCCAGCAGGTTGCGCGCGATCACCGGCACCATGACGTTGAGCTCGAAGTCGCCCTGCGAACCGGCGAACGCGACGGCGGTGTCGTTGCCGTACACCTGGGCGCAGACCTGGCGGACCGCCTCGGCGACGACCGGGTTGACCTTGCCGGGCATGATCGACGATCCCGGCTGCAGGTCGGGCAGGGCCAGCTCGCGCAGGCCGGCGCGGGGCCCTGAGCCCATCCACCGGATGTCGTTCGCGATCTTGTACAGGCCGGTGGCGATCGTCCGCAGCTGACCGGAGGCCTCCACGAGCGCGTCACGGGCACCCTGGGCCTCGAAGTGGTTACGCGCTTCGCTGAGCGGCAGGCCGGTCTCGTAGACGAGCAGCTCGATGACCATGCGCGCGAAGCCGGGCGGGGTGTTGATGCCGGTTCCGACCGCGGTGCCGCCCAGCGGGAGCTCCGCGACCCGCGGCAGGGTCGTCTGCAACCGCTCGATGCCGTAGCGCACCTGCGTGGCGTACCCGGAGAACTCCTGCCCCAGGGTGACCGGCGTGGCGTCCATCAGGTGGGTACGGCCGGCCTTGACGACGCCGGTGAACTCCTCGGCCTTGCGCTCGAGCGCGGTCGCCAGATGCTCGAGCGCGGGCACCAGGTCGCACGCGATCGCCTCGGTCGCGGCGAGGTGCACCGAGGACGGGAAGACGTCGTTGGACGACTGCGAGGCGTTGACGTCGTCGTTGGGGTGGACCGCGATGGCCAGCCGGTTGGCCGCGATCGACGCGATCACCTCGTTCATGTTCATGTTCGACGAGGTGCCGGAGCCGGTCTGGAACACGTCCACCGGGAACTGGTCGTCGTGCTGCCCGGCGCACACCTCCTCGGCGGCGGCGATGATCGCGTCGGCCACCTTCCGGTCGAGCACGCCCAGCTCCGCGTTGACCGCGGCCGCCGCGGCCTTGATGTGGGCCAGCGCCTTGATGTGCCGGCGCTCCAGCCGGACGCCGGAGATCGGGAAGTTCTCCACGGCCCGCTGGGTCTGGGCCCGGTACAGGGCGTCGGCCGGGACCTGGACCTCACCCATCGTGTCGCGCTCGATGCGGTACTCCACCATGCCCTCCTTCGTGCCCAACCAGGCGGTCAGCCAATCCTGAATCGCCTGCTCAGGCGCCTACGCTGTGCGGAGGCCGGAGGATGCGGGCCGGCACCTCGCGGACGACGCGCTGCCGCGGCACACGCAGCCGGCGCGGCCCGTGATCGAGGTCGGCCAGGCGGCGCTCCGCCTCGTGGCGTTCCGGGACCCCCAGGTCGGTGAACAGCTGGAGCGCGGCCGTCCATTGCTCGCGGGCCAGCGCCGGGTCGGTGTCCTCCCAGATCTCGGCCAGCCCGCGGTGCGCCCGCGCCTGGTGGTGCCGCAGACCGAGCCTCTCGGCCAGGGTGAGCGCCTGTCTGTGCATCTCACTCGCCTCGCCGGGCTCACCCACGACGCGGAGGGTGATCCCGAGGTCGTTGAGGATCTGGCACTCACCGGCCGGGTCGCCGACCTCACACATCAGCCGGAGCGCCTGCCGCTGGCAGTCGACGGCCTCGGTGTACCGGCCCAGACCCCGGTACGCCGAGCCGAGGTCGGACAGCGACTCGGCCATGCCGTACCGGTTACCGACCTCGACCTTCAACTGCATGACCCGCTTCAGCAGCAGCACCGCCACCCGGTAATGCCCCATCCGTACATGGGCCGCGGCAATCTCGCTGAGCGCGAGCCCCTGCTGGTACCGGTTGCCGGTCTGCCGGCTCATGGCCAGATGCTTGCGGTGCTGGCGGAGCGCCTCGTCGTAGCGCCCGAGCAACTGATAGACGTGGCCGAGGTCGGCGAGCCCCCGGCTGAGCACGTCGGAGGGCAGGCTGCGGGCGAGTACGAGCTGCTGCTGGAAGTGGTCGACCGCCTCCGGATACCGCCCGGTGATGCGGTAGGTCATGCCGAGGTTGCTGAGGGTCGCCGCCTGCCCGGGCACGTCGCCCAGCCGCCGCCGGATGGCGAGCGCGCGGTGCAGGTGTTCCAGCCCGTCGGTCCAGTGCCCCCGCCGCACCAGGCCGGCGGCCAGATAGTTGTGCGCCGTGGCGACGGCCGCCTCGTCGCCGAGCGCGCCGGCCGAGGAGAGCGCCAGCTGCTGAATCTCGATCAGCTCGTTGGCGTAGCCGTTGAGCCAGAGGTAGATCCACAACGCGCGGGCCAGCCCACAGACCTGGCGGTGCAGGCCCAGCCGGGCGGCGAGCCGGGCGACCGCCATCGCGTTGGACCGTTCGCGCTCGAGCCAGGCGAACGCCTCTCCCTCGCTGGCGATGTCGGGAATCCCGCGGGGCGGGTCGGGCAGCTCGAGCTCCTGCCGGGTGTAGGTGAGCTCGAGAAAGCCGGTCGCCCGGAAGCCCGTGTGCAGGTAGTGGTCGATCATCCGCCCGGCTGCCGCCTCCCGCTCGACCTCCGGTTCCTCCTCGACGGCCAGCTCCCAGGCGTACTCGTGGAGCAGGTCGTGCAGCCGGTACCGCCGCGCCGACGGCGATTCGAGCAGGTGCGCGTCGACCAGCTCTTCGAGGATGTCGTCGGCCCGGTCGACGTCGAGGTCGGCCAGCGCCGCGGCGGCGTAGGCGTCGAACCCGTTGGGTGGATGCACGCCGAGCAGCCGGAACACCCGCTGCGCCGACTCGTCGAGGTGCTGGTACGACAGGGCGAACGCGGCGGAGACGGTGCGCCCTTCGACGGCCAGTTCGGACAGCGGCGCCCCGGCGCCCCGCAGCCGGTCGGCCAGGTCACCGACCGTCCATGATGGCCGGTGCACCAGCCGGGCCGCCGCCAGGCGCAGCGCGAGCGGCAGGTAGCCGCACAGCCGTGCGACCTCGGCCGCCGCGGCCGGCTCGGTGTCCACCCGGTCACCGGCCACGCGGGCCAGCAGCCGTACGGACTCAGCGGCGTCGAGGACGTCGAGCGACAGGTGGTGCACGCCGTCGAGGCCGGTCAGCCGCCGCCGGCTGGTGACCAGGGTCAGCCCCCGTGAGCCGCCCGGCAGCAGTGGCAGCACCTGCGCGGAGTCGGCCGCGTTGTCGAGCACGACCAGCGCGCGGCGGGTCGCCAACTCGCTGCGCCACAGCGTCACGCGTTCGTCGAGCCGTTCGGGGATCCGGTCGGCGGCGATGCCGAGCTGCCGCAGCAGCGTGTCCAGCGCACGCCCCGGAACGACCGGGGCCCGGTCGCTGTGCCCATGCAGATCGATGAACAGCTGGGCGTCCGGATACCGGTCGGCGACCAGGTGCGCCACGTGCACCGCGAGGCTGGTCTTACCGGTCCCGGCCATGCCGTCGATGACCTCGATGACGGGGGTGGCGGGACCCTCCTGCGGATCGGCCGGCACGAAGCCCAACAGCCGGGCGACCTGCTCCTCCCGGCCGGTGAAGTCGACGACGTCGCGTGGCAGGGCGTGCCGCGCGGCCGGCCGGGGTGCGGCGGTGGGCGGCTCGGCGCCGTCGCCCACCAGCAGGGCCGGATCGCGGTTGAGGATGCGCCGGTGCAGCTCCTGCAGTTGCGGGCCCGGCTCGAGGCCGAGCTCGTCGGCGAGGGCGTCGCGCCCCTGCCGGTAGACGGCGAGGGCGTCGGCCTGCCGGCCGACCCGGTACAACGCGAGCATGAGCTGACCCCGCAGCCGCTCCCGGACCGGGAAGCGCTCGACCAGGCCGGTCAGCTCACCCACCAGTTCATGCGCCAGATCCAGCCGGAGCTCGATGTCGACGCAGTCCTCGAGCACGGCCGAACGCTGCTCCTCCAGACCGGCGGCGGCGATCTCGATCTGACGGCTGCCGATGCCGGCTGCCGCCGGCCCGCGCCACAGCGCGAGCGCGGCGCGCAGGTGGACCCGTGCCTCCTCGAGCCGACCGGCCGCCGCGGACCGCCGCCCGTCGGCCACCAGCTGCGCGAAGACAAGGGAGTCGAGGTCGCTCGCCGCGACGCGGGCGACGTACCCGGCCGGATCGGTGACGATGACCTCGTCGTGGATACCGCTGCGGCGCAGCGCCCGGCGCAGCCGCGAGACGCAGCTGTGCACCTGCGCCCGCATCGTGGGCGGTGGTGTCTCGCCCCACACCGCCTCGGCCAGGCGCTCGACGGGCACGACCTTGCCCGCGTACAGCAACAGCATGGCGAGCACGGTGCGTTCCCGGCCCGCGACCAGGGTCGTCTCCGTGTCACCTACCCGGATCCGGAGTGCGCCCAGGATGCCGAACCGCATGCCACCTCCTGCGTGGGATGGTGCGTCCGCACACTATCCCGAGGGGCCGACAGTACCCACGTTCCGTCGCCCACGATCAATCACATTTCCTACTGCGGACGGATTGACGACGGTCCAACTCGGTAGACCGATGAGAGCGATACGACAGAGGTCTGCGGCAGCATGCTGGTGACGAGCTGAGCGCTGGATTCGCGCGTGAGCGAACCTGGGAGGAAGCCAGCGCTCGCCCGAGGCAGTGGTCCGAAACGGTGGCTTCGGATCACGAGGTGGTGGGTGGTGCCGACCGAACCCTCCAGTGGCCGGCACCACCCACGGCGTCAGCGCCTGCCGATCGTCAGCACCGGCTGGCTGGTCTCGGCGAAGAAGTCGTTGCCCTTGTCGTCGACCACGATGAAGGCGGGGAAGTCGACGACCTCGATCTTCCAGATCGCCTCCATGCCGAGCTCCGGGTACTCCAGGACCTCCACGTGCTTGATGCAGTCCTGGGCCAGGCGCGCGGCCGGGCCGCCGATGGAGCCGAGGTAGAAGCCGCCGTACCGCTGGCAGGCGTCGGTGACCTGCTTGGAGCGGTTGCCCTTGGCGAGCATGACCATCGAGCCGCCGGCGGCCTGGAACTTCTCCACGTACGCGTCCATGCGCCCGGCGGTCGTCGGTCCGAACGAGCCGGAGGCGTACCCGTCGGGGGTCTTCGCCGGGCCGGCGTAGTAGACGGCGTGGTCGCGCAGGTAGTCGGGCATCGGCTCGCCCGCGTCGAGCCGCTCGGCGATCTTGGCGTGGGCGATGTCGCGGGCGACGACCAGCGGGCCGGTCAGCGACAGCCGCGTCTTGACCGGGTACTTCGCGAGCTCCGCCCGGATCTCGGCCATCGGGCGGTTGAGGTCGATACGGACGACCTCGTCGGACGTGTCGGCCTCGGTCACCTCTGGCAGGAACCGCGCCGGGTCCCGCTCGAGCTGCTCCAGCCACACACCCTCGGCGTTGATCTTGGCTACCGCCTGCCGGTCGGCCGAGCAGGACACCGCGATCGCCACCGGGCACGACGCGCCGTGGCGGGGCAGCCGGACGACGCGTACGTCGTGGCAGAAGTACCGGCCGCCGAACTGCGCGCCGATGCCGAAGTTGCGGGTCAGCTCCAGGACCTCGGCTTCGAGCTCGAGGTCGCGGAAGCCGTGGGCGGTCATGTCGCCGCTCGTCGGCAGACCGTCGAGGTACTTCGCCGACGCGTACTTCGCCGTCTTGAGGGCGTACTCGGCGCTGGTGCCGCCGATCACGATCGCGAGGTGGTACGGCGGGCAGGCGGCCGTCCCGATCAGGCGCAGCTTCTCCTCCAGGAACTGCATCATCCGCTTCGGGTTCAGCAGCGCCTTGGTCTCCTGGTACAGGTAGCTCTTGTTCGCCGAGCCGCCGCCCTTGGCCATGAACAGGAACTTGTAGGCGTCGTCGCCTTCGGCGTAGATCTCGATCTGCGCCGGCAGGTTGGAGCCGGTGTTCTTCTCGTCCCACATGGTCAGTGGGGCGAGCTGCGAGTAGCGGAGGTTCAGCCGGGTGTACGCGTCGTACACACCACGCGCGATGGCCTCCTCGTCGCGCCCGTCGGTGAGCACGAACCTGCCGCGCTTGCCCATCACGATCGCGGTGCCGGTGTCCTGGCACATCGGCAGCACCCCGCCGGCCGCGATGTTGGCGTTGCGGAGCAGGTCGAGCGCGACGAACCGGTCGTTGGGCGAGGCCGCCGGGTCGTCGATGATCGAGCGCAGCTGGGCGAGGTGGGCCGGCCGCAGGAAATGCGCGATGTCGTGCATCGCCTCGTCGGTCAGGCGCGTCAGCGCCTCCGGCGCGACCTCCAGGAACCGACGGCCACCGGGCCCGTCGACGAGGTTGACGCCATCGGTGGTGACCAGTCGGTACTCGGTCGTGTCGGGGCCGAGAGGAAGCAGGGGCGCATAGGCGAACTCGGGCATGAGCGCGAGCGTAGCGCCGTCGGTCCGGCCTCTTATCACAACTTGCGGGAAGTTGTGGCCTCGGGACGTGTCGAAGGCCACAACTTCCCTCGAGCCCGGGTGGACGCCACGATCCGGGTACCGTCACCCGGCGTCCGCGCATCACCGCGACCGGCGCGATGGCAGACTGGTACGCGTGATGAGCCGGCCGTACACGCTGCTCAGCTGCGCGGTCTCCATCGACGGTTACCTCGACGACACGAGCGCCCAGCGACTGCTGCTGTCCAACGAGGCCGACTTCGACGCCGTGGATCAACTACGCGCCGACTGCGACGCGATCCTGGTCGGCGCCAACACGATCCGCCGGGACAATCCGCGGCTGGTCGTCCGGGACCCGGCCCGCCGCGCCGCCCGGGTGGCCCGGGCACTGCCGCCGGACCCGCTGAAAGTGGCCGTCACCACCAGCGGCGACCTCGATGCGGCCAGCAACTTCTTCACTGTCGGCGACGCCGAGAAGCTGGTCTACGCCCCGACGCCGCCGGCCCGGCTCGCCGGCGTGGCCACCCTCGTCGCCGCCGACGGCCTGCGCGCGGTCCTCGCCGACCTGGCCGCCCGGGGCGTCCAGCGGCTGCTGGTGGAGGGCGGTGCGGAGATCCTGCGCCAACTGCTCGCCGGCGACCTGGCCGACGAGCTGCGACTGGCGGTCGCGCCCCGCCTCGTCGGCGAGCCGGGCGCGCCCCGGTTCACCGGCGCTCCCGGTGGCCGCCAGCCGGTGCTGGCCGGCGTCACCGACCTGGGCGGCGTCACGGTCCTGCGGTACCTGCTGTCGCAGGCGGCGGTCGACCGGCACTGGCTGCGGGTCGCGATCGCCGAGGCGTGGCGCTGCCCGCCGTCGCAGACCGCGTACTCGGTCGGCGCGGTCATCGTGGACGCCGCCGGCCGCGAGATCGCACGCGGGTACTCCCGGGAAAGCGACGAGGTCGTTCACGCCGAGGAGGCGGCCCTGGCCAAGGTCGACCCGGCCGACCCCCGGCTGGCGGGCGCCACCATTTACAGCTCGCTCGAGCCGTGCAGCGTCCGCAGATCCCGGTCGGCGCCCTGCGCCACCCTGATCCGCGCGGCCGGCATCCCCCGGGTGGTGTACGCGTGGCGGGAACCGGCGCTGTTCGTCAACGGGCGGGGAGTCGAAGAGCTCGGCACCGCCGGGGTGGAGGTCGTCCAGCTCCCCGAACTGGCGGGCGAGGCGCGCGCGATGAACGCCCACCTGCTCGCCGGCACCCCCTCTCATGATCCTGAAGGATTTTCCGTGTCCTGAGGCGGAAAATCCTTCGCAGATCATGAGGAGGGTGGTGCGGCGGCCTCGCGCACCAACGGAAGCGTGCGGTACGGGATCTGTTCGGCCAGCGCGATGATCGTCGAGGCCCGCACGATCCCCTCGTAGCCGACGACCCGGTCGATCACCCGCTGCAGGTCGCTGTTGGAGCGCGCGACGATCCGGCAGAGCAGGTCGCCCGAGCCGGTGATCGTGTACGCCTCGAGCACCTCGGGGATCTCGGCGAGGTGGGCGGCGACCGGGTCGTGCCCATAACGCTGACTGATCTCCAGCGTGACGAACGCCGTCACGCCGTAGCCCAGCGCGGCCGCGTCGATCTCCGGGCCGAAGCCGCGGACGACGCCGCGCTCGACCAGCTTGTCGAGCCGGGCCTGCACGGTCCCCCGCGCCACCCGCAGCCGCCGGGAACACTCGAGCACCCCGATCCGCGGCTCGTCGGCCAGTAGCGCAAGCAGGCGCGCGTCCAGTGCGTCGATGGACAACTTGACCACCCCTCCACGGGATCCGGTCGACGATCTGTACAAGCTGACCACCGAGAATAGTTGCAGTTGCCCAGCGAGGACGCCTGGTTGACGCTGTTGCCCAACACACACCGGAGGGAGTCAACGATGACCCAGGCGATCGATCGCCCCGAGATCACCGAAGACCACGCCGACGACGTCGACCGGCTCATCGGCGCCGTCGCCCACGACATCGCGGGCGACCCGTTCCCGGTGAAGGGGCTCGACCACGTCCGCTTCTACGTCGGCAACGCCAAGCAGTCGGCGCACTACTACTCGACCGCCTTCGGCATGACCTGCGTCGCGTACCGCGGCCCGGAGCAGGGTTACCGCGACCACGCCGAGTACGTGCTGATCTCCGGCTCCGCCAGGTTCGTGCTCGTGGGCGGGGTACACGCCCGGTCCGAGGCGACCCAGCACTACGCCCGGCACGGCGACGGCATCGTCGACATCGCCCTCGAGGTGCCCGACGTGGACAAGGCGTACCAGTACGCGATCTCCCAGGGCGCGACCGGACTGCAGGAGCCGCAGGACCTGACCGACGAGCACGGCACGGTCCGGGTCGCCGCGATCGCGACGTACGGCGAGACCCGGCACACCCTGATCGACCGGTCGAAGTACACCGGCCCGTTCCTGCCCGGCTTCGTCGCCCGGGACCCGATCGTGCGGCGCGACCCCGTCGGCCCCAAGCGCTACTTCCAGGCCGTCGACCACATCGTCGGCAACGTCGAGCTCGGCCGAATGGACGAGTGGGTCGCCTTCTACAAGCGGGTCATGGGCTTCACCAACATGGCCGAGTTCATCGGCGACGACATCGCCACCGACTACTCGGCGCTGATGAGCAAGGTCGTCGCGAACGGCACCCGCAAGGTCAAGTTCCCGCTCAACGAGCCGGCGATCTCGCAGCGCAAGTCGCAGATCGACGAGTACCTCGAGTTCTACGGCGGCCCCGGCGCCCAGCACATCGCCGTCGCCACCAACGACATCATCGCCAGCGTCGACGCGATGCGCTCGGCCGGCGTGGAGTTCCTGGACACGCCCGACTCGTACTACGACGACCCGGAGCTGCGCGCCCGCATCGGCGAGGTACGCGTACCGATCGAGGAGCTGAAGGCGCGCAAGATCCTGGTCGACCGGGACGAGGACGGATACCTGCTGCAGATCTTCACCGCGCCGGTGCAGGACCGTCCGACCGTGTTCTTCGAGCTGATCGAGCGCCACGGCTCGCTGGGCTTCGGCAAGGGGAACTTCAAGGCGCTGTTCGAAGCCATCGAGCGCGAGCAGGAGCGTCGGGGCAACCTGTAACACTGTCTGGGTGACGCAACCCGCTGGACAGCAGCCCAGCCGAGCTCCCGTGGTACAGGTGACTCCGTGAGCGAGATCAAGCCGGGCTGGTACAAGGACCCGACCGAGCCGACGACCCAGCGGTACTGGGACGGCGAGGGCTGGGTCGGCGATCCGCTGCCGATCGAGGCCACGCCGCCCCCCGGACCACCACCGCCGAGCGCGCCTCCCGCGGCCGCCCCCGAGGGCCCGACCGCGGCAGATACCACGGGAGGTACCACCGCGGGAGGCGCGAACACGGGAGGTGCGCAGGCTCCGGAGGCACCGGGTCCGGAGGTGCGGGCCCCGCAGACGCCGGCTCCCCAGCGAGGGCCGCAGCCGGCCGGTCCGCCACCGCCCCCACCCGGGACCGGTGCGCCCTGGCCGCCGGCCGGTGCGCCCTGGCCGCCGGCCGGTGCGCCCTGGCCACCGCCTGGCGTACCGGTGCCGCCCGGGGCCCAGCCGCCACCCGGGTACCCGATCCACCCCGCGTACGCGCGGCTCTTCGCGCCGGCGCCGCGCCCGCACGGGTACCCGATCGCCGACATCGGGCGGCGGCTGGTCGCCCGGCTGGTCGACATCGCGGTCCTGATCCTGATCAACGCGGTGGTCAACGGCTGGTTCATCTACCAGTTCTGGCGGGAGTTCTGGCCGTACTACCGGGCGGTCCTGCAGCGGGCGCAGGAGCACCTGCCCTACCAGGACGTGCCGCAGCCGCAGAACATCTCGTCGTTGACCTTCACGATCACCGCCATCGCCGCCGCGCTGTGGTTCGCGTACGAGGTGCCGGCGGTCGCCAACTCCGGGCAGACGCTCGGAAAGCGGCTGCTGGGCCTGAAGGTGCTGCGGCTGGAGGCGGACGGCCCGCTCGGCTTCGGCCGCTCGTGGCGCCGCTGGAACCCGATGGGGGTCGCCACGCTCCTGTGGACCTGTTGCGGCATCGGGTTCGTGTTCCAGTTCATCGACTGCCTGTTCGTCGCCATCAACCAGCCACTGCACCAGGCTCTCCACGACAAGTCGGCAGCCACCGTGGTCGTGGATGTGAAACATGAGAAGAGCGGAGGACCGCAATGAGCCGCCTGACCCGGCCAGACCTCGACGCCCTGCCTGACTACGTGCCGGGCCGCAACGTGCCCGGCGCGATCAAGCTGGCCAGCAACGAGGTGCCGTACGGCCCCCTGCCCGGCGTGGTCGAGGCGATCACCGAGGCCGCGGCCGGGGTCCACCGGTACCCGGACATGGGCGTCGTCGCGCTGCGGGCGGCGCTCGCCGAGCGGTGCGGCGTCGAACCCGACCGGATCGCCACGGGCTGCGGCTCCGTCGCGCTCGCCGAGCACCTGGCCCGCGTCACCTGCATGCCCGGCGACGAGATCGTGTACTCGTGGCGCTCCTTCGAGGCCTACCCGATCATCGCAGCGACCGCCGCCACGACCAGCGTGCGGGTGCCGAACACGGCGGAGCACGCCCACGACCTGCCGGCCATGGCCGCCGCGATCACCGACAAGACCCGGCTGGTGCTGGTCTGCAACCCCAACAACCCGACGGGTACGGCGATCCGCCGGCCGGAGCTGGAGCGCTTCCTCGACGCGGTGCCGGAGGACGTGCTCGTGGTCCTCGACGAGGCGTACCGCGAGTTCGTCACCGACCCGGAGGTCCCCGACGGCCTGGCCGTCGCGGGTGACCGGCCCAACGTGGTGGTGCTGCGGACCCTGTCGAAGGCGTGGGGGCTCGCTGGCCTGCGCATCGGGTTCCTGGTGGCCTCTCCGGCCGTGGCGGCCGCGGTCCGCAAGGTAGCGACGCCGTTCTCCACCTCCAGCGCCGCGCAGGCCGCCGCGCTGGCCGCGCTGGGCCAGTCGGAGGAGATGCAGCGCCGCGCCGACCTGGTCGTCGCCGAACGCGAGCGGTTGCTGCCGGCGCTGCGCAAGCTGCTGCCCGACGTACCCGAAAGCCAGTCCAACTTCGTGTGGCTGCCCCTCGGCGACCGCGCGCTCGCGTTCGCGGGCGCGTGCGAGCGGGCCGGCGTGATCGTGCGGCCGTTCGCCGGCGACGGGGTACGCGTCACGGTCGGCACGCCCGAGGAGAACGACACGTTCCTGGCCGCCGCGGAGGCCGCGCTCTCCTGAGACGCGCGGATCTTGGACACTTGGCGGTGCTATAGGCCCGCTGAGTGTCCAAGATCCGGTCAGGTGGACGGCGGCAGGATCCGCCCCACCACCTCGCCGAAGCCGACGACCGTGCCGGCCGGGCCGGGGGCGGTCGCGGTGAGGGTCACCGTGTCGCCGTCCTCGAGAAAGGTCCGGGTACGGCCGTCCGCCAACGTCACCGGCTCGGCGCCACCCCAGGTCAGCTCGATGAACGAGCCGACCTGGCCGCGTTCGGGCCCGGAGACCGTCCCGGAGGCGTACAGGTCACCGGGGCGTACGGAGGCGCCATTGACGGTCAGGTGGGCCAGTTGCTGGGCCGGGGTCCAGTACAGGCTGGCGAACGGCGGCCGGGACACCACGGTGCCGTTCCACACCACCTCGATGTGGATGTCGTACCCGGTCCGGTCGTCGGCCAGGTAGGGCAGGACCGGCGGTGACTGCGCGGGCGCCGGCACCCGGGCCGCGGCGAGCGCGTCGAGGGGTACGACCCACGCCGACACCGACGTGGCGAAGGACTTGCCCAGGAACGGCCCGAGCGGCTGGTACTCCCACGCCTGGAGATCACGGGCGGACCAGTCGTTGACCAGGACCACGCCGAACACGTGGTCCTGGAAGTCCTTGGTGGTCAGCGGCGTACCGAGGCTCGATGCCGCACCCACCACGAAGCCCACCTCGGCCTCGATGTCGAGGCGCTGGGACGGACCGAAGGTCGGCACCTCCGCCTGCGGCGGCTTGCGCTGCCCGCACGGGCGTACGACGTCCGTGCCGGACACCACGACGGTGCCCGCCCGGCCGTGGTACCCGATCGGCAGATGCTTCCAGTTGGGCAGCAATGGCGGCGAACCCGGGCGGAACAGCTTGCCCAGGTTCGTCGCGTGATCTTCAGACGAGTAGAAGTCCACGTAGTCGCCGACGTCGAACGGCAGCCGCGGGGTCACCTCGGCCAGCGGCAGCAGCAGCCGCTCCACCGGGGCGCGGAACGCCGTGTCGGTGAGCAGTTCGGTCAGCCGCTCCCGGACGGCGCTCCAGCAGGTACGCCCGAGCGCCATGAACGGGTTGAGCGTGGCCGCCTGCAGGGTCCCGTCGGCCTCGACCAGGCCGGTCCGCTCCAGCGCCGCGAGGTCGAGTACGCGGTCACCGATCCGCACGCCGAGCCGCGACGACCCGTCGCCGGGGTCGAACGCGCCGTACGGCAGGTTGTGCACACCGAACGGGTCGTCGGCGGCGATGTCCAGCCAGGTCACGTGAGTGCCTCTCCCGTCGTCGGTAGGAGTCCGAGTTGACGCAGGTCGGCCACTGGCTCGGCGATGCTGCACGTACCGAAGCCCAGCCACAGTGGCCGGTCCTGCTCCAGCCGGCCGCGCACGGGGGCGACGAGCGCGGCGGTGTCGGCGGCGGCGAGCAGTGCCGCGACCGCCGCCGGTTCGGCCCCGTCGGCCGCGGCGATCGTGGCCGCCAGGACGTTCAGGAAGCCGTGGTGGGTGAAGCCGGTTTCCGGGTCGGCGTGCCGGCGCGCGTGGTGCAGGCCGGCGGTCAGCTTGAACGGCAGCGCGCGGTCGCGGCAGGCGCAGATGACGGCGGCCAGCTCGACCGGGGTGGGGAACAGCTCGGCGGCGAGGCCGCCGGTACGGAACTTCGGGGCGACCGGCAGCCCGGTGGCCCGAGCCTCGGCGATCGTGTCCAGGGCCGCCGCCAGGCCCCAGGTCAGCGGGGTCTCCGCGTACGCCCGGACTCCGGTCGCGGCGACCAGCGAGAGCAGCGCGCGCAGGCCGGGCTGGGGGTCCTCGCCGCGCTTGGCGACGGGCACCTCCACCTGGCGGATCGACCGCCCGCTGCCGACGGCCTTGGCGACCGCGTCGCACGGGCCGACCACTCCGATCTCCAGATCGGCGGGCACTGCGGCCACGTCGTCGGGGCGGACCAGGAGCGGGCCGACCATTTCCGCGTACGGGGCCGAGCGGTGATCGCGGTGCGCGGCGACCGCGTCGGCGAGCGGTGCGTTGCCCGGCGGGAACACCGCCGCGTCGTCGAGCAGGCCGACGAGGAACGTGGGTACCGGACGCATTGACACGAGAATTGAACCTAGTGGACGCTACGAATGGCGGACAATAGCGTTCGATTATCGGACGCCTTGGTTCGTCAAGCGACCAGAGCAGGAGGACGGAATGCCGTACTACCGCAGCGTCGGCGACGTGCCCCACAAGCGCCACACCCAGTTCCGGCAGCCCGACGGCAGCCTGTACGCCGAGGAACTGATGGGTCAGGAGGGCTTCTCCAGCGACTCGTCCCTGCTCTACCACCGGCACCTGCCCACCGCGATCGTCGCGGCGCAGACGTTCTCACCACCGGCCTGGTCGCGTAAACCGAACCTCCCCCTCAAACCGCGCCATCTGCGTACGCACAAGCTCGACCCGGGCGACGGCGCGGACCCGATCCTGGGCCGGCAGCACCTGCTCGCCAACGACGACTGCCGCATCTCGTACGCGGTCGCCGACCGGCCCTCGCCGCTGTACCGCAACGCCATCGGCGACGAGTGCGTGTACGTGGAGTCCGGCCGGGCCCGCGTCGAGTCGACGTTCGGCGCGCTGGAGGTGGGCGCTGGCGACTACGTGATCATCCCGACCTCGGTGATCCACCGGATCGTGCCGCTCGACGGACCGCTGCGCACGCTGGTCATCGAGGCGACCGGCCACATCGGTCCACCCAAGCGGTACCTGTCGGTGCGCGGCCAGTTCCTGGAGCACGCCCCGTACTGCGAGCGTGACCTGCGCGGACCGTCCTCACCCCTGCTGGAAGAAGGCACCGACGTGGACGTCTACGTCCAGCACCGGCGCGGGTGGACGAAGCTCACGTACGCCAACCACCCGTTCGACGTGGTCGGCTGGGACGGCTGCCTCTACCCGTGGGCCTTCTCGATCCACGACTTCGAGCCGATCACCGGCCGGGTACACCAGCCGCCACCCGTACACCAGACCTTCGAGGGCCCCAACTTCGTCATCTGCTCGTTCGTGCCGCGCAAGGTCGATTACCACCCACTGTCGATCCCGGTGCCGTACAACCACCACAACGTCGACTCCGACGAGGTGCTCTTCTACACGGGCGGCAACTACGAGGCGCGCCGCGGCTCGGGCATCGAGCAGGGCTCGATCTCGCTGCACCCGTCCGGCTTCACGCACGGCCCCCAGCCGGGCGCGGTCGAACGGGCCATCGGAGTGGACTACTTCGACGAGCTGGCGGTCATGGTCGACACGTTCCGGCCGCTCGACCTGTGCGAGCCGGCACTGGCGTGCGAGGACACCGGGTACGCCTGGACCTGGGCGAAGCGCCCCTGAGCCGCGATCTTGGACACTTGGCGGTGCCATAGGCCCGCCAAGTGTCCAAGATCCGAGCTAGGACGCTGGGGCGGCGGGGAAGATCAGCGCGGTCGCGATCGCCGCGAGGCCCTCGCCCCGGCCGGTGAAGCCGAGCCCGTCGGTCGTGGTCCCCGACAGGCGGACCGTGGCCCCGATCGCCTCGCCGAGCAGCGTCTCCGCCTCGGCACGTCGCTTGCCCACCTTCGGCGCGACCCCGATGACCTGCACGGACACGTTGCCGATCTCGAAGCCGGCCGCCCGCACCCGGCGGGCGGTCTCGGCGAGCAGGGACACCCCGGACGCGCCAGCCCACTCCGGCCGACTGGTGCCGTAGTTCGCGCCGAGGTCACCGAGGCCCGCCGCGGACAGCAGCGCGTCACAGGCGGCGTGTGCGACCACGTCCCCGTCGGAGTGGCCGGCCAGCCCGTCCACCCCGTCCCAGCGCAGCCCGGCCACCCAGCACGGCCGGCCCGGTTCGTACGCGTGGACGTCGGTGCCGACACCGACCAGGGGAACGATCACGACCCAGAGGGTACGCGCCCGGCCGGGTGGACGTGTGCTGGCGCACTGCGGCGCCGCCCGCCCGCGCTTACCCTTGATCTGATGGCACCCCTCGCCCCGACGGGTCCGGCCAACCCGACCCCCCGCGCAGGTCAGGCCGATCCCCCGCCCCGCCGGCACGTGGCCGCGGCCGTACGGTTCGGCCTGCTGGTCGCCCTGGTCGCCGGTCTGGGCCTGACCACGGTGCTCACTCATCCCAGCCGGCGCAGCCTGCTCGCCGCCGTGCACTCCAGCCATCTCGTGGCGCCGCTGCTGGCGGTCGTGGGCAGCGCCGTGCTCGTCATGGCGCTCACCCCCCGTACGCTGCTCGCCTTCGTCGGCGGGGCACTGTTCGGAGCGGTGACCGGCACCGTGTACGTGATCGTCGGCGTGCTCGCGGGGGCGTGCCTGTCGTTTGCGGTCGGCCGGTTCCTGGGGCGTGCCTTCGTGGCCTCGCAGCTGCGGGGCCGGTTCGCCCTGGTCGAGCAGGCGGTGGCCCGGCGCGGCCTCATGGCGGTGATCATCGCCCGCCTTATCCCGTTGGTCCCGTTCGGGATCTCCAACTACGCGTTCGGTACGACCTCGATCGGTTTCCTCGGGTTTCTGGGCGGCACCCTGGTGGGCGCGGCGCCGGCCACCGTGGCGTACGCGGCGCTGGGAGCGGCGACGATGAAGGGCGACCCCAGCGGCGCGACCTACGCCGGGATCGCCGTGGGTGTGCTCGGGGTCGGCGGCACGATCGGCACTTACCTGGTCTGGCGGCGCCGACCGCGGAACCGGCCGGAGAAGCCCACGGAGCGGGACGGTGAGACGACCACGAGAGCGCTCACCGGTACCCGGTCCGACTAGCTCACGCCGTCGAGCAGCAGTTCGGCGATCGCCAGATCGAGCGGTCGCGTGATTTTGAGCGCCGACTCCTCGCCCGGGACCGTCCAGACCGGCACGCCGATCTTCTCGGCCATCCCGGCGTCGTCGGTGTGGTCGTCCACCGCCGCGGCGTGCGCTTCGACAAGCGCTGACCGGCGAAAACCCTGGGGCGTCTGCACGGCGCGCAGCGCCGAGCGATCCAGCGTGGCCATCACCTCGCCGCTCGGCTGGACGTGCTTGATGGTGTCAACGACAGGCAGCACGGGTATGACTGCGGCATGGCCCTGCCGGACCGCCCCGGCGACCCGTTCGACCAGTTCGGGTGGGGCGAGCGCGCGGGCCGCGTCATGTACGAGCACGGTGTCGTACCGGTCGGGCGTGGCCGCGAGCGCCGCGGCCACCGATCGCTGCCGGGACGCGCCTCCCGGGACGACCAGCACCTCGACCCGCTCGGAGAGGTGCGAAAGCAGGTCCCGCACGGCGGGCACGGACTCGGGGGGCGCCGCCACGACCACGCAGCCCACCGACGGGGCGGCGGTCATCCTGCGTACCGCATGCACGAGAAGGGGTTCGCCGCGCAGCGAACGCAGCGCTTTCGGCCCTCCGGGGCCGAGTCGAACCCCCTGACCCGCCGCCGGAACGAGGACCGCGACGTCACCACGCACACTGTGCTGCGCGGTCACGTCGCGGTCCTTGATCTACGAAATAGCCGATTCGACGGTTCAGGCTCCGGTGAGCACCTTGTCGAGGAGCACCTCAGCCTCGTCCTTGGTGCTCTTCTCCGCGAGTGCGACCTCGCCGACCAGAATGTCACGCGCCTTCGCGAGCATCCGCTTCTCGCCTGCGGACAGGCCCCGCTCACGCTCCCGACGCCACAGGTCACGCACGACCTCCGCAACCTTCAGCGGGTTGCCGGAAGCCAGCTTCTCCAAGTTCGCCTTGTAACGCCGAGACCAGTTCGTCGGCTCCTCGGTGTGCGGAGCACGGAGGACATCGAAGACCTTCGTAAGACCTTCTTCGCCGACCACCTCACGCACGCCGACGCTCTCTGCGTTCTCGGCGGGCACCCGCACCGTCAGGTCACCCTGAGCGACCCTCAGGACGAGGTACTGCTTTTCCTCGCCCTTGACGATCCGGGTCTCGATTGCCTCGATGAGTGCGGCCCCGTGGTGGGGGTAGACAACGGTCTCGCCGACACTGAAAACCATAGGTTCGAAACCCCTTTCGCTGTGTCTAGCGTAACACGGCGACAGCGCGTAATCCCAGCCCGAGCTTCACCATTAGTGCTGCTCAGAGCACGTGTGAAGCGCCTTTCTCCCGCTTGACAGAAGACCCAAAACCTGCATATGACTGCGTTCAGTGACCGTTTGGTAACCGCCACCCAGAGGGGCGAACCTTCTGATTATTCACCGCTGAACCATTGACATACCTGCCGGGTACCTGCGCCAACCACTGTGAGCAGGCATTTCGTGGGACCGGAGCAGACGCTCACATCGGTCATTGCAAGATCTGCGAACTGTCCCCTGGCATTCACCGGGGTTAAGGGGGACAGTGGGAGACCAGGTACAAGGAGTCGGCGATGGGGACGCTGAGAGGTGGAAACGGCGGCGGCTGGTCGCCGGACGAACTACCCGAACTGCCTCCCGAGTGGGGTCCGGTCGTCATACCCGACGACCCGGCTGAGCTGGCACGCGAGGCAAGCAAGGTGCGCCGCGAGCTGCGCTGGGAGGCCCGCCGGCTACGCTGGAGACGCCGGCTGCACCTGCCCGCGCCCCGGTCCCGCACCGAGGACGCAGCGGCCCTCGGGGTGCCGTTGCTGGTTGTTCTCATCGCGACGATCGCGACCCTGACCAGTCTCTTCATCATTTCCTGGCCAAGGACGCCGCCACGGCCCGAGCTGCGACCGAGCGCGGTCGCCAGCCCGTCGGCCGGCACCACCGGCAACAACCCCGGCGGGCCGTCCCCACAAGCCAGCGCGCCCGCCGCACCCGCCGCACCCGCGCCGACGGCCACCGGGACACCCCGCACGCTCACACCGGCCCAGCCCGACCCGGCCGGCTCGCCGCCCGGTGGCTAGACCTCCGATCCGGCCACCGGCTGCACCGCTGACAGGAGCGCGGCGTACAGCGTCAGCCCGGGCCCGAACGCGGTAGCCACCACCGTCCGGGGCGGCGCCGGTGAGCGCCGCAGCGCGTCCACGATCAGCAGTACCGTCGGCGACGAACAGTTACCGTGCGTAGTGAGCGTCTGGCGCGACGGCGCCATCCGCTCCTCGGACAGGCCCAGGCCGTCGCGTACGACATCGAGGATCTTCGGGCCACCCGGGTGCACGGCCCAGCCGTCGACGTCGGATACCTCCAGGCCGTGCCGGCCCAACAGGTCGCTCACCAGCGGTCCGATGTGTTCGGCCAGCACGTCGGGAACCTGCGGCGACAGCCTCATCCGGAAGCCCTGATCGGTCACGTCCCACGTCATGTGGTCCGCCGTCGCCGTGTCGGTGACCGCGGTGACCTCGCGCACCGTGTACCCGCCGGAGTGGACGTCGCCGGGCACCACCACGACGGCGGCCGCGGCGTCGGAGAAGAGCGCGTGGGCGACTATCTGCTGCGGATCGCGGGTCGGCGGCTGCAGGTGCAGCGTGGTCAGTTCCAGGCACAGCAGCAGCGCCGGCTCACCCCGGCTGGCCACGAAGTCGGTGACCGTGCCGAGGCCCGGAAGCGCCGCGTAGCAGCCCATGTGGCCGATGAACAGCCGCTGCGTGCGCGGCGACATGCCGAGGTCACGGGCGAGCAGGATGTCCAGGCCGGGGGTCGCGTAGCCGGTGCACGAGCAGACGGCGAACAGCCCGAGCCGCGCCGGGTCGAGTCCGGCCGCGTCGAGCGCGCCGGTCACCGCCTCTTTGCCCAGCGGCAGCGCCTCGACCAGATACCGCTCCATCCTGGCCTTGGTCGACCAGCGCGACACGTCCTCGAGCAGCGGATTGACGACGCTGTGGCGGGTGGCCACACCGGCGTTGGCGAAGATTCGTCGCGCCAGCGCACGCTGCGGCCCCGCGTAGTGACCGGCGAAGAAGTCACGCCACAGGTCGTCCTGGCGCAGCGCGGGGGGATGCGTCACGCCGACCCCGGCGATGACGGGCCGCGGCTCAGTCATCCCGTCGTTCTACCCGTCGGTAACGGAAGGCATGCCGTCCACGCGCGATTACCACCGCGGCCCCGTACCATCCGCCTCGGGATCGCCACCGAGCGCCGCCACGCCGAGCCAGTCGGCGCAGACGTCCGACGTCGGCGGTTGCAGGGCCCCGCAGCGCGCGTCGCGGTACAGCCGTTCCAGGGCATGGCCCCGCCGCGTCGCGCTCGTGCCCGCCGCCTCCAGCATGCTCGCCGCCACCTCCGCGGCAGTGGAGCCGGCCAGCAGCTTCGCCCGCCACACCCACCGGTTCGTCGCGGGCTCGCCCGGCGCCTCGTCGACCCGGCGAGCCGCTTCACGCACCGCCAGCCAGGCCGCCGCGACCGCGGCGTCCGCCCGCCCGATCCGGCTCCGCACGGCGGGCAACTGCCCCAGCCCGCGCTCGGTGAGGTGGCCGACGGCCGCGTCGATCGCGGCCTGCGCCACGCCGACGTACACCGCCGCGTAACTGGCCACCATCCAGTGCGGCATCAGCTGCGCCACCAGCAGCGCGAGCCCTTCGACGCCACCGAGCAGCGCGTCGGCCCCGACAGCCACGTCCAGGTGCAGGTCATGCGATGACGTGGCGCGCATGCCGAGCGCGTCCCAGGTCGGCTCGACGGTGACGCCCGCACTGCCGGCGGGCACCAGGAACTGCGACACCAGGGACGGATCGGCCGCACTGCGCGCGGCGACCAGATAGGCGTCGGCGTGCCCCGCGCCGGAGACGAACGCCTTCGAACCCTTGATGCGGAAACCGTCCCGCTCGGCACTGTACATCGTGGACATCTGAGACAGCCGGGAGCCGACGCCCCGCTCGCTCATCGCCACCGCGTACCAGGCACCTTGGGCCGCCGCCGCGAGCAGGCGGTCCCGGGCACGCAGGAAGCTCTCGGGCACGCCCAGCGCCTCGATCAGCGCCTGCGGGATGCCGGCGAGCGCGCCGGTGACCGAGGTGTGCATGTTGAACACCAGGGCGGTCGCGCCGTTACCGCGCGCCAGTTCGTAAGCGACCTCGGCGTACTCGGAGAAGCCCGCGCCCAGCCCGCCCAGGTGCGCGGGCGCCATCAGCCCGAGCAGGCCCGCCTCCCGCAGGTCGGCGAAGTCGTCCACGGGAAACGTACCGTCGCGGTCGGACCCGGCGGCGCGGGCGGCGAACCGTGGCACCAGCCGGCGGGCCGCGGCGAGGGCTTGCGTCACGCTGTCTCCTCCTTGGTGCCGATCGCCTGGTAGAGCGCGGCCTTCGACCAGGTCGGCACCATGGGCGCCGCGCCACGACGGGTCACCAGCCACCGCAACAGCCCGCGTACCTGGGGACGCAGGCCGCGCGTACGCAGCCGGACCCCGTGCCGGGCGAACTCCGCGACCAGCGCGTCCGGATCGACGAACAGGGCCGGGTCGTGGATGCCGGGCGGCGCACCGCCGGGCATCCGCTCAGCTACCGAGATGGCCAGGAAGCGGCACACCGCGGTGTCGGCAAGGGTGTCGATGACCACCAGTCCGCCCGGCCGCATGATCCGGCACACCTCGGCCACCGTCGCCGGCAGGTCGGTGACGTGTTCGAGCAGTTCACCGGCGCTCACCACGTCGGCGCAGCCGTCGGCGAGCGGCAGCCGCGTCACGTCCGCCCGCACCGGGGTGACGCCGTGGCCGGCCGCCAGTTCGAGCGCCGACCGGACGAGATCGACGCCGACGTGCCGGTACCCCTTGCCGGCGACGTGCGGGGCCAGCAGCCCGCCGCCGCACCCGAGATCGACCAGGACGGCGTCCGGACGCGACGTCGGCGGCACCAGCCGCCCCCGGGCCGCCGCGATCCAGGCCAGCATCGCGAACCGGCCCTCCGGTCGCCACCACTCGCCCACCAGGTCGTCGTACTGACCGACGTCGTTGCGAGGGCGGGTAGACGTCCGCATGAACGCCAGCCTGACACGAAACGATCTGCCAGGCCACACTGGACCGCATGCGTACCGCGCTGGGCCTGCTCAGGGCCTGCCACCCGGAACCGACGGCGGCGGTCACCGTGGTGGCGACGCTGCTCGCCCTGGCGACCGGGCGCGGGCCCGGCGGCGCGCTCGCCGTCGCCGCCACCGTCCTGGCCAGCCAGCTCGCGGTGGGTTGGTGCAACGACGCCGTCGACGCGGGGCGCGACGCGGCCGTGGGGCGCCGGGACAAGCCGATCGTCTCGGGGGCGGTCTCCCGGCGTACCGTCGCGGTCGCGGCCGTGGTGGCCGCGACCGCGACCGTTCCGCTGGCGTGGGCGTCGGGGCCCCGTGCCGGCTCGGTGGCCGCGGTCGGCCTCGCCGCCGCCCTGCTCTACAACTGGCCGCTGAAGGCCACGGCCGTCTCGGTGCTGCCCTACGCGGTGTCGTTCGCCGCGCTGCCGGCGTTCGTGGTGATGGCCGTCTCCCGGCCGCCGTGGTGGCTGATCACCGCTGGCGCCCTGCTCGGCGCCGGCGCCCACTTCGCCAACGTCCTTCCCGATCTGGGCGACGACGCCCGTACCGGCGTCCGCGGCCTGCCGCACCGGGTCGGCGCCCGGGCCAGCGTCGCCCTCGCCGGCGCGCTGCTGTTCGGGGCGACCACCGCGCTCACGTTCGGCCCACCCGGGTCCCCGTCGTGGATCAGCGCCTGGGCGTTCGGCGGCGCGGCCGTGACGCTCGCCGTCGGCGGGTACGTGGCGGGGCGCCGGCCGGCCTCGCGCGCCGCGTTCCGGTCGGTGCTGGTCGTGGCGGTGCTCGACGTGGTCCTGCTGCTGACCGCCGGCGTGCGGGTGTGACGCGGCACACGCCGTCACGCTTGCGAGGGCGGCCCGGGACACGCGTGAGGCGGGTCGGCGCGGGCGTCTCAGAGCGGACAACTACGCTGTACTCCGGCTTGTTTCGGGTTGTCGCCGAGGAGGACCGAAGTGCCGCGCTCCATTACCGGTACGCCGTCGCGACGTCGTATGTCGCGCGTCGCCGCGCTGCTCGCCGCACCCGCGGCCGCCGTCTGCCTGCTGTCGGGCTGTGGCGCCGGGCAGGTCAACCAGACCACGTCGATGGTCGCGCCGATCGCCGGCGCGGACGTCAACTCCAAGCCGCACGGCCAGGCGTCGCTGCGGGCCGTGGAGGTCAAGTACAACAGCCCGGAGGGCTACTCGGCCGGTGAGACCGCGCCGCTGTCGCTGTACATCGCGAACAACGACGCCGGCAAGCCGCTGGTCCTGCGCAGCGTGACGGCCACCGACGCAAGCGGCGCGCCGATCGGCACCGTGGTGCTCACCGGCGGTACCCCGAGCGTGGGCACCGGCGCCGCGCCGTCGGCCTCCGCCACCGGGGAGCCCGCCGCCACCGAGGGCGCCGGCGGCCCGTCGGCGGGCCCGTCCCACCGGGCGTCGGCATCGCCGTCCCGCCGGGCGGCGGCCTCCGCCAACCCCTCCGCCTCGGAGAGCCCGTCGGAGAGCGCCTCGGAGAGCCCCTCCGAGGCGCCGTCGCCCAGCCCGTCGGCGGCGTCGGTGACGATCCCGGCGAGCGGGTACGCGCGACTCGATCCCGACAGCGGGGCCTACCTGGCCATCACGAACCTCACCACGTCGCTTCGGCCCGGCTCGTCGGTGCTCGTGACGTTCACGTTCGAGGGCGAGGACCCGCTCCAGGTGCCGGTGTCGTTCGCCGTCCCGCTGTCGCCCGCGCCGCGGACGGGTGCGCCGTCGGACGCCGCGGCGGAATAACGGTTTTCGTCGTACCCGTTCGGTAGGTTTTCGGCGTGACTGGACGCGCCACCCCATCCCGCTCGTCGACCAAGGCCTCGGGCTCCCGGGCCACCTATGAGTGCGACGCCTGCGGGCACCGGCCACCCAAGTGGGTCGGCCGCTGCCCGGAGTGCGGCGAGTGGGGGTCGATCGTCGAGGCGGCGTCCAGTACGCCGGCCGCGCTGCGCGCCGTCACCGCCCGCAGGCCGTCGGAGCCCGCCCGGCCGATCGCCACGATCAGCGCGGCGCCCGCGAAGGCCCGGCCCACCAACGTGCCGGAGTTCGACCGGGTCCTCGGCGGTGGCCTGGTCCCCGGCGGGGTGGTGCTCCTCGCCGGCGAGCCGGGGGTCGGCAAGTCGACCCTGCTGCTCGAGGTCGCGCAGCAGTGGGCCGCCACCGCCGACACGACGGCCCTGGTGATCAGCGGTGAGGAGTCGGTGAGCCAGGTCCGCCTGCGCGCCGAGCGGATCGGCGCGCTGCACGAGCGCCTCTACCTCGCCGCCGAGACCGACCTGGCCGCCGTCCTCGGCCACCTGGACGCGGTCCAGCCGGGCCTGCTCGTGCTCGACTCGGTGCAGACGATCTCGGCTCCCGGCGCGGACGGGGTCCCCGGCGGTGTCACACAGGTGCGCGGGGTGACGGCGGCGATCGTCGCGGTGGCCAAGGAGCGCGGCATCGCGACCGTGCTCGTGGGGCACGTCACCAAGGACGGCCAGGTCGCGGGCCCCCGGGTCCTGGAGCACCTGGTCGACGTCGTGCTCAACTTCGAGGGCGACAAGCACTCCTCGTTGCGGATGGTGCGCGGGCTGAAGAACCGGTTCGGCGCCGCCGACGAGGTGGGCTGCTTCGAGATGCACGAGGGGGGCATCGCGAGCCTGCCCGACCCGTCCGGGCTGTTCCTGACGCGCTACGCCGACGCCGTCCCCGGCACCTGCGTCACCGTCGCGATGGAGGGGCGCCGCGCACTCGTGACCGAGGTGCAGGCGCTGATCGGGGCGCCCGTCCCCGGTTCTCCCCGGCGGACCGTGAGCGGGCTGGACAGCGCCCGGCTGGCGATGGTGCTGGCCGTGCTCCAGCGCCGCTCCAAGCTGCAGCTCCACGACCGGGAGGTGTTCGCGGCGACCGTGGGCGGCGTCCGGGTCATCGAGCCCGCCGCCGACCTGGGCGTCGCGCTCGCGGTGGCCTCTGCCGCCACCGAGCTTCCAATGGCCCCCGACCTCGTCGCGCTGGGCGAGGTCGGCCTGACCGGCGAGGTGCGCCGCGTCGGCGCGGTCCCCCGGCGGCTCGCCGAGGCGGCCCGGCTGGGCTTCCGGTTCGCGCTGGTGCCGCCGGGCTGCGGACCGGCGGCCACCGGCTCGACTCCGCCGGGCATGCGGGTGCTCGAGGTCGGCGACGTCCGCGCCGCCCTGCACTTCGCGGTGCAGGCCGGCGAGCGCAGCGAGGCGCGTTAACCGGTGGATCAGGCGACTGACCCGGGAGATGGCCGTCTCGCGCCGCGCCCGGATACCACTTCCGGCACCGTCTTACGGGTTTCCGACGTACCGCAACCGCACTGCTGGCGTGGCGGTCCGTAGACTATGCGGGTGCCGATCGACCGCGATGACCCGCTACGCGCGACACTGGCGCTCATGGCGCCGGGCACCGCGCTGCGCGACGGCCTGGAGCGCATCCTGCGCGGCCGGACCGGCGCGCTGATCGTGCTGGGCTACGACCAGACGGTCGAGACGTTGTGCACGGGCGGTTTCCCGCTCGACGTCGAGTTCTCCGCCACCCGACTCCGCGAACTGTGCAAGATGGACGGCGCGGTCGTGCTGTCCAGCGACGGCACCCGGATCGTACGGGCGGCCGTGCACCTGATGCCCGACCCCGCGATCCCGTCCGAAGAGTCGGGAACCCGTCACCGCACGGCCGAGCGGGTCGCCAAGCAGACCGGATTCCCGGTCATCTCCGTCAGCCAGTCGATGCGCATCATCGGGCTGTACGTCAACGGGCAGCGCCACGTCCTCGACGACTCGGCCGCCATCCTGTCCCGGGCCAACCAGGCGCTCGCCACCCTCGAACGCTACAAGCTGCGCCTCGACGAGGTCAGCGGCACCCTGTCGGCGCTGGAGATAGAGGACCTCGTCACCGTCCGCGACGCCGTCGCGGTGGTCCAGCGGCTGGAGATGGTGCGCCGGATCGCCGACGAGATCGCCGGATACGTGGTGGAGCTCGGCACCGACGGCCGGCTCCTGGCGTTGCAGCTCGAAGAGTTGATGGCGGGCGTGGAGGCCGACCGCACGCTGGTGATCCGCGACTACCTGCCGGACGGGCACGGGTTCGACAACGCCGAGGACGCGCTCGACGAGCTCGACCGGCTGTCGGCCACCGACCTGATCGACCTCGTCGCGGTCGCCAAGGCCCTCGGGTACCCGGGCGCGAGCGACGCGCTGGAGGCAGCGGTGTCGCCCCGCGGGTTCCGCCTGCTGGCGAAGGTGCCGCGCCTGCCCGGTGCGGTCCTCGACCGGCTCGTCGACCACTTCGGCAGCCTGCAGCGGCTGCTCGGCGCCACCGTGGAGGATCTGCAGGCCGTCGAGGGCGTCGGTGACGCCCGCGCCCGCAGCATCCGGGAGGGCCTGTCCCGCCTGGCCGAGGCGTCGATCCTCGAGCGGTACGTGTAGCCGCCCTACTTCACCTCGACGACGACCGGATCGCTCAGCTTGGTGGCGAGCCGGGCCACCAGCTCGTACTTTCCGGGCGCCACCTTGCCGCCGGGGCAGCCGTTGTCGGTGGCGTTGCCGTGCCAGTCCAGGTAAAACTCGGCCTCGATGTTCGGACCGAACATCCGGACGTCCGTGCCGTGCTGCGCATCGCAGCTGTCGGACGACCAGACCTTCGCCTTCGCCGCGTTCTGCAGATACAGCTCCTGCGCGTCGGCCCCCACGTCCCGGGTGCAGGACCGGCCGGCGATGTTCTTGACGCGCAGGTAGAAGCGCACCGTGCTGCCCTGCGCGACCGAGGTCGAGGCCGCGGCGGCGGTCACGGCTATCTCACCGTCGGTGCACGGCCCGGACGGTGCCGGTGACGGCTGCGCCGCGGGTACGAGCGACGGCGAGGCAGACGCCGACTGTGAATCACCGTCGCCAGCCGGGATGTCGATGCCGCCGCCCGAGGTGAACACCGGCGCCGACGGCGACACCGAAGCGGACGGCGTCGGTGTCGGACTGGACGAGTCCCGCCCGGCCGGCGACTGCGCACCGGTGCGCCGCGACACGTTGGCCGTGCCGGTGCACGAGTAGAGCAGCGCGAACATGGCCAGAAGCAGGGTGCCCGCAACCGCCGCCCGGCGTCGCCAATAGACGGCCGGGGGCAACGGGCCAACCGTCAGCTTCATGATGGACACACGTTATCGCCGGCCCGCCATATCGAGGGGTCGGCGCGCCGCCTTACAGGTACACCTTTCTTGTGTGTATCGCGTGCGCGCCCGCAACCCGGTCGAGGAACAGCAGGCCAGCGCAGTGGTCGATCTCATGTTGTAACGCGCGGGCCTCGAAGGCGTTTGTGGTGATCTCGATCTCACCTCCGCCCGGCAGCTCACCCGCCACGACCACGCGGCCGGCGCGCTTGACATCGCCGGTCAGGTCGGGCACCGACATGCAGCCCTCCCGCCCCTTCTGCCACTGGCTCGCCTCGACCAGGCGGGCGTTGCACAGCACGAAGGTGCCGTGGACCGTGCGGACCTTCGGGTGCCCGGTCACGTCGACGGCGAAGACCTGCGCCGACACTCCTACCTGGGGCGCGGCAAGGCCGACGCAGCCGGGCGACACCCGCATGGTGGCCACGAGATCCGCCGCCAGTTGAAGGACGGCGGGATCGTCCGGGTCGACCACCTCGCCGGCCATGGAGAGGACGGCCGCCGGGGCGCGGACCACCGGGCGTACGACGCCCTGGCGGCCCAGATCCTCCACTGACCAGTCCACGACGCCGGTCACAGCACGTCCGTCTCGGCCGGACGCAGCGCGACCTCGACACCCAGGGCGCGCGAGACGGCTTCCAGGCGCTCACCGATGGCGTCCACATCGGCGCCGGCCGGCAGGTCCAACTCCGCCACCAGCACGTACAGGTCGCCGGACAGCCGGGTGGTCAGGTCGGTGATGTTGCCACCGAACTCGGCCAGCCCACGGGCCACCGAGGCGACGATCCCCAGCCGGTCGGCGCCGTGCACTGACAGCACGTAGTGCCCGCCGGGTGGCTCGGGCGTACCCTCCGGGCCCACCTTGCGGACCGTGGTCGCAAGCGTTCCGTCGGCGGTGAGTGGCGCGAGCGCGGCCTCCACGTCCTCGATCGCCGGCGTACCCGCCTCCGCGCCCGGGCCGCCGCAGATCAGCGTCATCGCGAAGTGCCCGCGCAGCCGGGTCATCGTGGAGTCGGTCAGGTTCATCCCCAACCCCGCCAGGACCTCAGCCACGTCGGCGATGATTCCCGGCCGGTCATGCCCGATAACGGTGATCGCGAGCTCGTCCACCCTCGCATCATCGTGCATCCGGGCCGCCGTGGCAGGATGGGGCCGATGGCCGTCCACGATCTGGCTACCCCCGCCGTCGCCTGGTACGACGCGAACGCCCGCGACCTGCCCTGGCGCTCCCCGGACGCGACGCCCTGGGGCGTCCTCGTGAGCGAGGTGATGCTTCAACAGACCCCGGTGTCCCGGGTACTGCCGGCGTGGCTGGACTGGATGGCGCGCTGGCCCACCCCGTCCGACCTGGCGGCAGACGCGCCGGGAGAGGCGATCCGGGCCTGGGGGCGGCTGGGCTACCCGCGCCGGGCGCTGCGCCTGCACGAGTGCGCGGTCGCCATCGTCGCCTCCCACGGCGGCGAGGTACCCGCGGACGTGGACGAGCTGCTGCGCCTGCCCGGAATCGGCGCGTACACCGCCCGCGCGGTCGCCGCGTTCGCGTACCGCCAGCGCCATCCCGTGGTCGACACGAACGTACGCCGCCTGGTGGCCCGCGCGGTCGCCGGCCTACCGGACGCGGGGCCGACCACGACCGCGCGCGATCTGGTGGCCGTCGCCGACCTGCTGCCCACCGAGCCGGAGCTCGCCGCGCGCACCTCCGTGGCGTTCATGGAGCTGGGCGCTCTCGTGTGCACGGCGCGCAGCCCGCGCTGTACGGACTGCCCGCTCGTCGCCGTGTGCGAGTTCCGCCGGTCCGGCGCCGCCCTACCGGCGGGTCCGACACGGCGACCGCAGCGTTACGCCGGAACCGACCGGCAGGTCCGCGGTCTGATCCTGGCGGTCCTGCGCACGTCGACCGGCCCGGTACCCCGGACCGCGATCGACGTGGTGTGGCCCGACGCCGACCAGCGCCACCGGGCGCTGACCGGGCTGGTGGCCGACGGACTGGTCCGCGAAGTGGGATCCGACCGATTCAGCCTGCCCGGTTAGGGCCGACAGGCGGACCCTGTGTCTTGACCCCGGTGGCTACTCTCGCATGGTGCGTCCCCTCGCGCCCCATCTCAATATCTCGTTGCCCCGCGGCCGGCTCTCCGCACGCGCGGCAGTCGGGATCCTCGTGTCCACATTGGTCGCGTTCAGCGCGTGCGCTGGAGGTGCCGACGCATCCAACCGGTGGGTGGGCGACCACGGCCGCCCGGTCGCGCGATCGTCGCCGCCGCGGGGCCCACTGGCCGTCACTGACGACGGTCTGCCCCCATCCGGTCAGCTGCCACCGCACCCGCCCGGCTCGTCGTCGGTGTCCGCTCCACCGGACGCACCGTCGTCTCCCGGGGCGGCCGGGGCCGACCTTCTCTCGCGGATCCCCACGTTCCCACCCGCTCCACCAGCGGAGAAGATCACGCTGCCTGTGGGGCCGGCCGCGGCCTGGCTGACTCACATCCCCACCTCCCAGAAGGTCGCCTTCCTGACGATCGACGACGGTTGGGTCAAGCAGCCGGAGGCGATCCAGCTCGTCCAGGCGGCACACGTCCCGGTCACGTTGTTCCTGACGATCGACGCGATCCGGAACAATCCCGGGTACTTCAAGCGGCTCGAAGCGGGTGGGGCGGTGATCGAAGCCCACACGCTCACGCATCCCGAACTGAAGGGCAAGCCGCTCGCCTTCCAGCAACACGAGATCTGCGGCTCGGCCGACCAGTTGGGCGCTCTGTACGGCCGGCGCCCGGTGCTGTTCCGCCCACCCTTCGGCGACAAGGATCTGACGACGCTTCTGGTGACCCACCAGTGCGGCATGAAGGCGGCGTTCTTCTGGAAGGAGACGGTCGACAAGGGCGTGGTCCACTTCCAGGAAGGGCACACGGTGCAGCCCGGCGACATCATCCTGATGCACTTCCGGCCGGCGTTCGCCGCCGACTTCCTCGCCGCCCTCCAGGCCATCCACGATGCCGGCCTGACCCCGGCGCTGCTGGAGAACTACATCCCCTAGTCTCCGGCCCGCGCGGTTCCGTCCCGGGCTGCGCCCCGGCCCGGGCTGCGCCGCCGTCCCGGCCCGCCGCGGCACCGCCGGCCCGGCGCGGCGCCGCCTAGATCTTGGGGCTAACGCGCTGGTCTGACACGGCACCGCACCGACAGACAGCGGCGCCAACACCGCGGCTCGGACGCAAAGGAGCGGGCGGCCGCCGTAGCGACCGCCCGCTCCTTTCGTGCTGTTTGCCTGTTACGACCTAACGACCTACTCGTCGCCGCTGGCGGCGCCACCCAGGTCGGCCGGGACGGCGTCGGGCACCAGAGCCGGCTTGTCCGCACCGCGGAACACCAGCCGGGCGTGCTCGACGTCGGTCGGGTCGCCTTCGCAGTCGACCACGACGATCTGGCCGGGGCGCAGCTCGTTGAACAGGATCCGCTCGGACAGGTTGTCCTCGATCTCGCGCTGGATCGTCCGGCGCAGCGGCCGGGCGCCCAGCACCGGGTCGTAGCCCTTCTTGGCCAGGAACCGCTTCGAGTTGTCGGTCAGCTCCAGACCCATGTCCTTGTTGCGGAGCTGGGTCTCGATCCGGGAGATCATCAGATCCACGATGCTGAGGATCTCCGGCTCGGTGAGCTGGTGGAACACGATCGTGTCGTCGATGCGGTTGAGGAACTCCGGGCGGAAGTGCTGCTTGAGCTCGTCGTTGACCTTGACCTTCATCCGCTCGTAGTTGCTCTCGACGTCCTCGCTGGACTGGAAGCCCATCGAGACCGCCTTGGCCACGTCACGCGTACCG
>NZ_JAATVY010000039.1 GCF_011947195.1 Planosporangium thailandense
GTCCCGCCCGCGACCGCCCGGGCCGCCGGTCAGGTGGTCCTACTGACCAGGCTGGCCAGGGCGGCCGGCACGGCGTCGGCCAGCCGGCGCAGATCGGGCAGGGTCTGCCGGTCGGCGTGCAGGCCGACGTGGACGCGCCCCTGGTAGGCCGACAGGGCGATGCCGAGAGCCTGTCCGCTGGCCAGCGGCGCGATCGGGTACACCTCCTGCAGCTGCGCTCCGGCGAGGGTCAGGCCCCGTGCGGGGATGGGCACGTTGGTGATCATTGTGTCGAACAGCAGCGGCGCGCCGTGGCGTACCAGAGGCCCGGCCACCCGGTGAACCGCCGCCGGGACCCGGTCGGCGAGCACGGGGATCGCGCCCGGGCCGCGCGTGAACCCGGCGGCCTTGTGGCGGTCCATGGCGGAGCGGACCTGGCGCAGCCGGTCGAGCGGGTCCTCCTCCTGGATGGGCAGGTCACACAGGTACCCGGAGAGCAGGTTGCCCCGGCGCGGGCCGTTGGCGCCGCTGCGCCGGCTGACCGGGATGAACGCCCGTACGTTGAGGCTCTCGGCGCGGTGGCCCTGCTCGGCCAGCCAGTCCCGGATCGCCCCGGTGACCACGGCGAGCAGCACGTCGTTGTCGGTGCCGCCGTGGCGTTTGCGTACCTGCCGCACCGCGCCGACGTCCAGTTTCAGCAGGGCCAGCCGGCGGTTCGCCGCGGACCCGCGCGAGGCGGCCGTACCTGCGGTGGGCAGCGCCGGCGTGCCGGCCAGTGCCGCCGGCCCGCCGTTGAGCGGGGCGGTCAGGCTCGACGGGTCGGTCGGGATCGGTGCCGTGCTCAGGCTCGGTGGCGCGGTGAGCGCCGGTGACAGGAGCGCGCCGAGCCGGGCACAGGCCACTATGGACGATGCGATGCCGACGGTGCTCACCGCCTGCGTGATCGCGCCTGGGATCCCCACGGCGCTGCGGGCCAGCCCGGCCAGCAGCCGGTCCGGGCGGACGGCGGCCCCGGCTGCCGCCCGGGCCGTCGCGACCACCGACGACAGGCGGCCGGCCGGAGCGTGGTCCGCCGCGGCGGGTACGGCCGGCGCGACCGGCAGCCGGTCGCTGTACCCGTCCAGCAGGCCGACGCTCAACTCCACCGCCCTCAGCCCGTCGGCCATCGCATGGTGGAGCTTCACCAGTACCGCGAACCGGCCGGCGCCCAGTCCGGTCACCAGGTGCAGTTGCCACAGGGGCCGGTTGAGGTCGAGCGGTTCGGCCATCAGCTCCTCGGTGAGCCTGGCCAGCGCCGCCGACCCGCCCCGGTCGAGCTTGTGCAGGTGGAGGTGGCGGCTGAGGTCGAAGGCCGGGTCCTCCGCCCAGACCGGGGCGCCAAACGGCAGCAGCATCGGGCGTACCCGCTGCCGCAGGTGCGGCAGCCGGGTAATGCGCTCGCCGAGGACGGCGAGCAGGCGCGCCGACTGGACGCGTCGTGGCGACTGGAACACCGCGAGGGCTCCGAGATGCAGCGGGGCTTGCGGGGACTCCAGGCACAGGAAGGCGGTGTCGAGAGCGCTCAGTCGTTCACGATCCATCGGTGGCCTGTCTCATCGTGCGTCGCCCTTCATGGATTCCCGCTGCTTGCCCGCAGCCGGCGCGCCGGACCACCCAACCGAACCGTAGTCATATGACTACGCCGAGTCGATCGGGTGCATCCGACGTTACGATCCCGGTCCGGTCTGGTCGAGGCCGGTTTCGAGGCGTACCGGGATCGCCCCTGCGCCGTGCAGCGGCACGATCTCCCCTTTGGGCACAGATAAACCTGTATGTAGGAACGTCGAAGGCGTTAATGCCGGCGGTCCTCGGCCGGTCGGGTGGTGACGACGCGCTCTTGTTAGGCTAGCCTTGCCTAACGCTCAAGGGAGGCATCAATGTCCGCAGCCGGAATCGCGCTTCTGGGCGCTGTCGCCGGGTTCACCATCTTCCTCGGTCTGCCCGTCGGCCGGTTGCGCGCCGACGCGCCGCGGCTGCGGGCGCTGCTGAACGCGGCAGCCATCGGCATCCTGCTGTTCCTGCTGTGGGACGTGTTGACGCACGCCTGGGAACCGATCGACGACGCTCTCGCCAAGGGTGCGTACGCCCCGGCCGTCCGGAACGGCCTGGTGCTCGCGCTCGGATTGACCGCCGGCCTCGCCGGACTGGTGTACTTCGACCGCTGGATCGGTCGGCGCCGGAGCCGCATGGTCGCCGCCACCGCCGTGAGCGCGGCGGCACCGGTGCCGGCGACCGTTCCCGGCGCGCCGGCGACCGCCGGGGCCGCGGGGCCGGCGGAGACCGGTACGGGCTGGCGCAGCACCGGCGGTCAGCTCGCGCTGCTGATCGCGGTCGGCATCGGGCTGCACAACTTCGCCGAGGGGCTGGCCATCGGCAACTCGGCGGCCAAAGGGGAGATCGCGCTCGCGGTGCTGCTGATCGTCGGGTTCGGTCTGCACAACGGCACCGAGGGGTTCGGCATCGTCGCCCCGATGGCCGCGAGCGGGACCCGCCCGTCGTGGGGGTACCTCGGCGTGCTCGGCCTGATCGGCGGCGCGCCGACGTTCCTCGGCACCCTCGTCGGGCAGCGCTTCACGAGCGAGCCGGTCAGCGTCGCGTTCCTGGCGCTGGCGGCCGGATCGATCCTGTACGTGGTGATCGAACTGCTCGCCGTGGCCCGGCGGATGGCCGCCAAGGAGATCACGACGTGGGGCATCCTGGCCGGGCTGGCGGTCGGGTTCATCACCGACGCCATCGTCACCGCCGCCGGGGCGTGACCGCTCGCCGGGGCGTGACCCGCCCGCCGACGGTCAGGAGGTGGCCGGCGCCGGTTCCGGCTGCGGCTCGGCCTGCTGTCCGCGTGCCCGAGCCGCCGGCAGCCGCAGCATGCCCTGCGAGACCGCGACGCCGGTGAGGACCACGAGCGCGCCGACCGGCTGGTGCCAACTGATGTGCTCGCCCAGACCGGCCAGGCCGATGAGGGTGGAGACGATCGGCATCAGGTAGGTGACCGAGGCTGAGGTGCTCGCTCCGGCGAAGCGGATGACCCGGAAGTTGAGCACGAACGCCAGGCCGGTGCCGAGTACCCCGAGCGCCAGCACGCTCGCGACCACGGGTGCGGACAGCGAGGTCGGCGCGGGCGGCGCGCCGGCCACCAGCGGCGCCACGATCAGCAGGGCGAGGGCGGCCATGATGAGCTGCCCGGCGGGTACGGCCAGCCCGGAGCCGGACAGCCCGCCGAGGAAGCGCCGCTGGTACGGGATCGCGATGCCGTAGCAGGCCGCGGCACCCAGGCACATGAGCTGGCCGGTGAGCTGTACGCCGCCGATGCCGTGCCAGACGCCGAGGACGACCAGGACGCCGGCGAAGCCGACGAGGATGCCGGTGAGCCGCCGGGCCGTCATGCGCTCGGTGCGGAAGACCAGGGTCGCCACCGGAAGGGCCACCAGCGGTGTGGTGGCGTTCCAGATGCCGGCCAGCACGGACGAGACCCGCTGCTCGGCGTATCCGAACAGGGTGAACGGCATCGCCACGCCGAGGATGCCGATGACCGCCAGGTGGCCCCAGACGCGCGGGTCGCGGGGTAGCCGTACGCGGGTGATGAGCACGGTCGCGAGTACGGCGAGCGCGCCGGCGAGGACCCGGCCGAGGGTGACGTAGAGCGGGTGCAGCTCCCGGATGCCCACCTTGATGAACAGGAAGCTGGAGCCCCAGATCATGGCGAGAACGAGGTAGCCGGGCAGCCAGGCACGCAGCCCGGCCCTGTCAGGACTGGTAGCCGTGTTCACCCGTGACACGATGCCGGACCGGTGTGGCGTTGTCGCGCGACTTTCGGACGCTTTGGTGCCACTTCCCGTCAATCCTGCCGGCCGGCGGCCGTCACACTCCGTGGATGCTCCCGACAACCGTGACGGCGCGCCCGATACGGTGCGAACCGCCAGACACGCCGCAGAGGAGGAGCTTCGGTGCTGAAGTTGCAGATCATCATCACGAGTACCCGTCCCGGCCGGGTGGGCCTGCCGGTCGGCCAGTGGTTCGCCGAGCGGGCCCAGTCGCACGGCGGCTTCAAGGTCGAGGTGGTCGACCTGGCCGAGATCAACCTGCCGTTCCTGGACGAGCCCAACCACCCGCGGCTGCGGCAGTACACCCACCAGCACACCAAGGACTGGAGCGCGACCATCGACTCCGGTGACGCGTACGTGTTCGTGATGCCCGAGTACAACTACGGCATGAACGCCCCGATGAAGAACGCGATCGACTACCTCCACCAGGAGTGGCAGCACAAGCCGGTCGGCTTCGTCAGCTACGGCGGCGTCTCGGCGGGTACCCGGGCGGTGCAGATGGCCAAGCAGGTGGTGACCACGCTGAAGATGGTGCCGCTGCCCGAAGCGGTGTCGATCCCGTTCGTCGCGCAGTTCCTCGACGACGAGGGCCGGATCCAGCCCAACGACGTGATGAACACGTCGGCCGACGCGCTGCTCGCCGAACTGCTGCGGTACGCCGAGGCGCTGGCCCCGCTGCGGGCTTAGGCACCGGCGAGCGCGGATTCTTCCGTGGCGGGCGCCGTTTCGTCCGTCGCCGTTTCGTCCGGAGCCGCTTCGGCCGGCGCTGCTTCGTCCGGAGCCGCTTCGGCCGGCGCCGCGGGCATCGTCCGCAGCGGGCGTACCGCCGACAGCAGGACCGCGAGGGTGCCGAACGGGATCGCCGCACCCGCCACGGCCACCGTGGCGTGCAGCCCGATGCCGGCCGCGAGCAGACCGCCCGCCCCCGCGCCGAGCGGCATGGTGCCCCAGATCAGGAACCGGTTGGTGGCGTTCATCCGCGCCAGCATCGGCGCCGGCGTCGTCGTCTGACGCAGGCTCACCGCGTCGACGTTCCAGATGCCCTGCCCGGCCGCGGCGACCAGGAAGCCGCCGATGAGCCACGGCAGCGGATGGGTACGCGGGGCGAGGGCGGCCCCGAAGTAGGCGCCGTGCAGGAGCACGCCCAGCGCGATGGTCAGGCCGAGGCCGATGCGCCGGTTGAGCCACGGGGTGAGGAGCGAACCGCCCAGGTAGCCGAGGTTGGCCACGCCGAGCACCACGCCCACGGCGGCCGCCGGCAGGTGCAGGTGCCGCACGGCGTACGTGATGAACACCGCGAGCAGCGCCTGGGTCCAGAAGTTCATCCACGCGGCGGCCATCGCCAGCGGCCGGATGTAACGGTGGGTGAGGCAGAAGCGGATGCCGGCGCGGATCTGCGCCACCAGCGGTTCCCGCGCCCCGGCGGGGGCCGCTGGTGGCAGCGCCGGCAGTCCGTGCAGGAGCAGTGCGGACAGCAGGTAGCTGACCGCGTCGACCACGAGCGCGACCGGCGCGGTGATCGCTTGTACGAGGGCGCCGCCGAGGGCCGGCCCGCCGGTCTCGGCGATCGCCCGGGTGGCTTCCAACCTGACGTTCGCGGCGGCGATCCGGCCGGGCCGGACCAGCGCCGGCAGCACGGACAGCGAGGCAACGTCAAACGGCACGCTGAGCGCCCCGATCCCGGCGGCCACCACGTACAGGTGGGGCAGGGTCAGCACGCCCGCCGCGAACGCCAGTGGGACGCTGATCAGCAGGGCCGCGCGGATCAGGTCGGCGGAGACCATGAGGCGCCGTGGCCGGCACCGGTCGACGATCGCCCCGGCCGGCAGCCCCAACAGGAGAAAGGGCGCGGTGCCGGTCGCGGCGAGCGCCGCCACCTGCCCGGCCGAGGCGTGCAGCGCGGCGAGCGCCGTCAGCGGCAGGGCGAGCGTCGTCACCTGGGTGCCGATGAGGCTGACGCCGACCGAGCCCCACAGTCGGCGAAGGGTACGGCGCTCCGTCGAATCCGGCGTTTCCATCGCTCCTCCTCGTGGCCGGGCTGTGCGGCGGGGTTCGCCGATGGGCGGGCGCGCGGCCAATGACACCATAGATCAACAAAATTTATGGTGTCAATTTAAACTTGTACGGTGTCAATATGGCGTGGGATGATCGCAACCATGGCACGACCGACCACCACGCGATCGGGCGCCGCTCAACCGGGCAGCGCTCAACCGGGAAGCGCTCAGCCGGGCAGCGCTCAGCCGGGCGGCTGGAGCCCGCCGCCGCTGGCCCAGGACCGCCCCGCGTACCAGGCGCTCGCCGACGCGATCGCGGCCGACGTCGCCCACGGCCGGCTCAAGCCGGGAGATCGGCTGCCCACGCACCGGGCGCTCGCTCGTACGCTGGGGGTGACGGTCGGCACGGTGGCCCGCGGTTACGCCGAGGCCGAGCGCCGGGGACTACTCGGCGGTGAGGTGGGCCGGGGCACCTTCATCCGGGGCGGGTTCGGCGTGAGCCCGGCGGCGGGCGCGGACCTGGTCGACCTGGCGAGCCTGCATCCTCCAGCGCGGCGAATTGACTCCATTGCGCTGCTGGCGGAGACGCTCAATTCCATCGCGACCGACCGGTCGGCCCTGCGGACCATCGTCGACACCGACCACGGCGACGACGCGCCAGCGCACCGGCGCGCGGCCGCTGCCTGGCTGACCCATCGCGGCTTCCGCCCCGATGCCGGCCAGATCACGCTCACGGCGGGCGCACAGCACGCGATCACCGCGGCCCTGAGCGCGCTCGTCGAGCCCGGCACGGTCATCGCCACCACCGCGCTGACCAATCCCGGCCTCCTCGCCGGCGCCCGCCAACTGCGCCTGCCCGTCGTGGCGGTGGCGTCCGACGACGACGGAATGGTGCCGGCGGCCCTTGCCGAGGCCTGCCGGGACAACGCGGTCTCCGTCGTGCACCTGCAGCCCACGCTGGACAACCCGACCGGCCGGGTCATGCCGGCCGAGCGCCGCGCGGCGCTCGCCCAGGAGTGCGCCCGCGCCGGTGTGTGGGTGCTCGAGGACGATCCGCTCGGGGTACTGGTGGCCGACCGTCCCGACCCGGTCGCCGCGCTGCTGCCCGAGCGCACCTGCCACGTGGCGAGCGCGGCGAAGGTCCTCAGCCTGGGTCTGCGCGTCGGCGTGCTCACCACGCCGCCGGCCGCCCGCGCCCGGGTGGTCGGCGCGGTCCGCGCGACCGCCTGGCTCGCCGCGCCCCTGCTCGGTGAGGTGTTCGCGCGATGGGTCGGCGACGGGACGGCGGACCGGTTGGTGGCCGCCCGGATCGCCGCCGCCACGGCGCGCCGGGCGCTGGCCGGGGACCTGCTCGCCCCGTACCCGATCGCAGCCGCGCCGCAGGCGGCGCACCTGTGGCTTCCGCTGCCCGAACCGTGGACGGCCGGACTGCTCGTCGCCGCCGCCCGGCAGGCCGGGGTACTGGTGTCGCCGGGTGACGACTACGCGGCGACCCGGGCCGTGCCGGCCCACGGCGTCCGCCTCGGGCTCAACGCCGAGGTGGACGACGACCGGCTGCGCGAGGCGCTGCTGACCCTGGTCGCGCTCCTGGCCGCCGGCCCGGTGCCCGGTGGCCTGAGCTGATCGCGCCGGGCACCGGGCCGGTGCCGCGCGCTTCATCACGGTACGCGTGTCAGCCGGGTGACTCGGTCGGCTTGCGACCTGTCACCCGTACGGAGATCAACAACGCTGCGAGGCAGCCCACCAGCCACAGGCCTTCGACGAGGAACGGTCCGCGGCGCTGGGTGTGCGCGAAGTACACCGTCTGGTGGATCAGGCGCACCGCCGCGCCGGACGGCGTGAGGCGGCCGACGAGAGCGTAGAGCTGGGGTAGCAGCGGCGCGGCGACCGCGCCGCCCGACGACGGGTTTCCGAATGCGATGAACAGCAGCCAGGTGGGGATGATCGCCCAGCGGTGGAACAGGACGAGCATCGTGGAGTTGAACAGCGCCGCCACCGCGATCTGGACGGCCAGTACCCCCCACAGCTCGCCGAACGCGCCGCGCAGCGCGTGCAGGATGGGGTCGACGACCACGGTGAACGCGAGACCGCCGAGGACGGCGAGGATCCCGATGAAGGACAACCAGTCGCGCAGCGACAGCCCCGCCGCGTTCGCCCGCAACTGGAACATCACGACGAACCCGAGGACCGTGGCCGCGATCGTCACGTAGAAGCTGACCAGGCCCTGCGGATCGGTGGGCGGCAGCGGGTGGACGTCCACGACGCGCACCGGCTGAGCTCTCCCCGGTGCCAGCTGTTCGCCCACCTGTTCGGCCGCCCGCTCGAGTACCAGCGCCACGGACGCGCCCGACGCGCTCGAGACGAGCAGCAGCGCGCGATCGGGGCTCAGCACGAGCGCGGCGAAGAGCTCTTGCCGGTCGATCGCGGCCCTGGCCGCCCGAGCCGACGGGTACGGGTGGAGTACCAGGGCCCTGCGGGTCGCCTGCTCCAGCGCCGCCACCAGAACGGGGTGCTGGGCCGGGTCGCCGACCACGCCCGTCGGTATGCGCCTCGGCGCCGGCCGGCCGAGCGCGAGGCTGTACGACGCCACGAACAGCGACGCCATGATGATGCCGATCAGGATGACGACAAGCCCGGCGCGGTACTCCCGCCGCGCGGTCCTGTCGTTCACGCGGAACGCATGCCCGGGTCGAACCTGAACATGCCGGGAAAGAAAGCCCTATGGTCACAAATGGGGGAGATCCCACTGCGCCCTGCAACTGAGCGCAAACCGAACGGCACCGGCCGGTAACCCCGACTCATCGAGACTGATCGGGTGACCAGTAAGGGCGACCGGCTGCTGCGGGCGTGGCTCGCGGGCGGACTGCTGGCCGTCGTCGTCTACTGCCTTCTGCCGGCCCGCCCCTGGTACGGCGTACTGATCTACGAACCCCTGGGGTTCGTGTCGCTGATCATGATCCTGGTGGGGGTTCGCCGGCACCGTCCGGCCCGGCGGCGCATCTGGTACTGCATCGCGGCCGGCCAGGCCCTCTGGGTGCTCGGCGACGTCACCTTCGACTTCTACGACTACGTCCTGCACCGCTCGCCGTTCCCCTCGCTCGCGGACGTCTTCTACCTGGCCGGATACCCGGTGCTCATGGCGGGGCTGTTCATCCTCGTCCGCGGCCGCACCGCCGGTCGCGACCGGGCCGGTCTGATCGACGCCGCCGTCATCGCCACCGGGCTGGGTCTGGTGTGCTGGGCCTTCTTCATGCGGCCGATCGTCCAGGACGACTCGCTGTCGCCGGTGACGGCCGTGATCTCACTCGCGTACCCGGTCATGGACGTGGTCATGATCGCGATGATCGCCCGGTTGTTCACCGGCCCGGGCGCCCGCACCCCGAGCTACCGGTTCCTGATGGCCGGGGCGGTGCTGCTGACCGGCTCCGACATCTTCTTCTCCGCGCTCAACGCGTTCTTCACCTACGACGGCGGCGCGACGGACGCTGGCTTCCTGCTGTCCTACCTGTTGTGGGGAGCCGCCGCCCTCCACCCCTCCATGCGCTCGCTGTCGGAGCCGGCCACCGACCACGTCGCACGGCTGAGCCGGGTTCGCCTCGCGCTACTGGCCGCCGCTTCGCTGCTCGCCCCGTGCCTGCTGCTCATCCAGGGGCTGCACGACCCGCGCCACGTCGACTGGGTCGCCAGCGGCGTCGGTGCCGTCGTCCTGTTCCTGCTCGTCCTGGTCCGCATGTCCGGCCTCGTGACGCTGGTACAGGAGCAGGCCACCCAGGACGAGCTGACCCGGCTGGGCAACCGCCGGCTCCTGCACCGGGAGGTTGAACGGGCGCTGGCCGAGCTGGCGCCCGACCAGGTGCAGTTGGCGCTCATCGACCTCGACGACTTCAAGACGGTCAACGACCGGCTCGGCTACCACGTCGGCGACCAGTTGCTCACCGCCGTGGCGGGCCGGCTCACCGAAGCGACCGCGCCCGGCACGGTACTCGTGCGGCTCGGCGGTGACGAGTTCGCGGTACTCCTCGCGCCCGCGACGCAGCCGGAGGCCGACGCCGTGGTGCGGGAGGTCGCCGAGGCGCTGCGGCAGCCGATGTGCGCCGACGGCCACGATCTGTTGATCCGCGCCAGCATCGGGGTGGCCGACGCCGCCGACACCCAGGAGCCGCGGGAACTGCTGCGCCGCGCTGATGTGGCCATGTACGCGGCGAAGGACAACGGCAAGCAGCGGGTGGCGCGCTACCACCTCGAGATGGACCTGCACTCCGTCGAGGAGGTCCGGCTCGGCGCGCAGCTGCGGCACGCCATCGACGCCAGCGAGATGCACCTGGTCTACCAGCCCATCGTCGAGCTTCCCGACGGGCGCATGGTCGGGGTCGAGGCGCTGGTCCGGTGGCAGCACCCGCAGCACGGGCTGGTGTCGCCGGGCCTGTTCATACCGGTCGCCGAACGCAACGGCCTCATCGTGACGCTCGGCGAATGGATTCTGCGCGAGGCGTGCCAGCAGGCCGCGCGGTGGCAGAACGGGCCCGGGTCGCAGCACCTGCGCCGCATCTCGGTGAACGTGTCCGCGCGGCAGCTGCGTGAACCGGACTTCGCGGCCACGGTCGCCGGGATTCTCCGCGCGACCGGGCTGGAGCCCGAACGGCTGGTGGTGGAGGTGACCGAGACCGCCGTCTTCGACGGCGGTGCGGCGCTGGAATCGGTGTGGGCGCTGCACCGGCTCGGTGTGACCATCGCGCTGGACGACTTCGGTACCGGGCACTCCTCGCTCGGGCTGCTGCGTACCTGCCCGGCGAACATCCTCAAGGTGGACAAGAGCTTCGTCGACGAGGTCGGTGGTGGCAGCGACCAGGACGTGATCGCCACCGCGTTGATCCAGATCGCCGGTGGGCTGCGACTGGACGCGATCGCCGAGGGCGTGGAGTCCGCCGGCCAGGCCGACCACCTGCACCGGATCGGGTACCGGTACGCGCAGGGGTTCCACTTCGCCCGTCCCGTACCGGCGGCCGAGATCACCGAACTGCTGCGCGCGGAGGCGGCCGGCAGCCTCGTGGTCCCCTAGCCGCCGGTTACGGCACCTCGGTGACGCTGGCGTCTGGCGCGTCGCCGTCCCACCGGACCTCGAGCGCCGACGTGTGCAGGATCATCGTGAACGTCACCCGGAGCGGGTCGCTGCCGGCGGGCGTGACCGTCATGACGTACCCCGGCCGGGGCGTGGCGGACAGCAGCGCGACCTCGTCCGGGCCGGCCTGGACCGTGGCGGTGCCGCCGGTCAGCCGGAAGGTCCGCACGTAGCGCCCGTCGCCGGTCGGCGTCCACCCGGCCGGCACGGGCACCGCCGGCGAAGCGGTCACGCTGGCCGACGGCGCCGGCTGCGGTGTCCGGGAGGGCGATCGGGAAACCGGTACGCCCGACCGCGGCGCGGCGCTGCGCGTGCCCGGCGGGCGGCTCTCCGATGAGGCCGGTACGGCAGGGGTCTGCGGCGCCGTCTGCAGCCCGCTGACCGGGAAGGCGACGAGGCGCTCCGGCACGGCGGCGTCCAGCAGCGGGCGTACGCCGAACCAGGACACCCCGATCCCGACGCCGGTCGCCGCGAACCAGATAGCGGCAGCTCTTGCTGTTTTGGCCCCGCTACGCATGGCCGCCATCTTCGCACCTCGATACGGTGCCTTGCATGCCAACGGTGCTTCTGGTCGAAGACGACAGCATGATCCGCACCGCCCTGGTCAAGGCGCTCACGAACGCGGGGCACGTGGTGAGCGCCGTCGGAACCGCGATGGACGCGCTGCGCGAGGTGGCCGTACGGCCGCCGGACGTGGTCGTGCTCGACCTCGGGCTGCCCGACGTCGACGGTGCGGCGGCGCTGCGGATGATGCGTGGTGACAGCGACGTGCCCATCATCGTGGCGACCGCGCGCACCGGGGAGAACAACATCATCCGGCTGCTGAACGCCGGCGCGGACGACTACCTCACCAAGCCGTTCTCCGCCGAGCACCTGCTGGCCAGGATCTCGGCGGTGCTGCGCCGGCGGGGCAGCTTCGTGACCGCCCCGCCGGCGATCGAGGTCGGGTCCCTGCGCATCGACCTCGCCCGCCGCGCGGCCACCCTCGACGGGCAGCCGCTCGACCTCAACCGCAAGGAGTTCGAGCTGCTGGCCTACCTCGCCGCCCGGCGCGACACCCTGGTCACCCGGCAGGAGCTGATCGAGGAGGTGTGGCGGCAGCCGTACCGGGGCTCCGAGCAGACGGTGGACGTCCACATCTCGTGGCTGCGCCGCAAGCTCGGTGAGTCGGCCGCGAACCCCCGGTTCCTGCGGGTCATGCGCGGCGTCGGGATCATGCTCGTGGAACCGCGAGTGGAACCGCGAGTGGAACCGCGATGAGGTGGGCGCTCACCCGGGTCGCGCTGGCCACCACATCCATGGTGGCGCTGGCGTTCCTCGTACCACTGTGGATGGTGGTCGGCCAGATCGCCCCGGAGCGCGCGCTCGCCGACGCCCGCCAGCAGGCGTCCGCCATGGTTGCGGTGCTCACGGTCACCGACGACCGGGCCGCGCTGGCGGAGGCGGCCGCGAGTACCGAGGCTGGCGGCGCGGGGCGGCTGGCGCTGCACCCGCCGGACGGGCCACCGGTGGGGACCGCCCACGTCAGCGCCGGCGAGGTGGGCGTGGTGGCGCGGGCCCGGCGGGCGGCGGTCCGCGACGTCGCCGGCGGCACCGCATACCTGCAGCCCGTCGCCGTACGCGGAGGCCGCATCGCCGTGATCGAGGTTTTCGTGCCGCAGTCCGTGCTGCGTCGTGGCGTGCACCGGGCCTGGTTCGCGCTCGCCGCCGTCGCGCTGGGCCTGGTGGCGGGGTCGGTCCTGGTCGCCGACCGGCTGGCCGCGCGGATCGTCGCCGCCACCCGGAACCTGGCGGCCGCCACCCGGAGCCTGGGCCGCGACGACCTCGCGGTCCGGGTCACCCCGGACGGGCCGCCGGAGCTGGCCGAGGTGGGGCGCTCCTTCAACGCCATGGCCGAGCGGATGGTCGGGCTGCTGCGCGCCGAGCGGGAGCTCGCGGCCGACCTGTCCCACCGGCTGCGTACGCCGCTGACCGCGCTGCGGCTGGAGCTGGAGACGTGCGGCGGGCAGCCGGACGTGCAGCGGCTGCGCCGCGCGGTGGGGCTGCTGTCCGACGAGGTCGACGGCATCATCCGGACCGCGTTGGAGCCGTTGTCACGGCGTACGACCGAGTGGTGCGACCTGACCGACGTGCTCGCCGACCGGTTGGCCTTCTGGTCGGTCCTCGCCGAGGACCACGGGCGGGCGTGGACCGTGCTCGGCGATCCGGCGCCGCTGTGGGTACCGGTACCGCGTGACGAGGCGGAGGCGGCCGTCGACGCGTTGCTCGGCAACGTCTTCCACCACACGCCGGAAGGCACGGCGTTCCGGGCGGGGGTGGTCGGCTCGACGCTGGTCGTGGAGGACGACGGTCCGGGTATCGACGATCCGGACCGGGCGGTGCGGCGGGGGGCCAGCTCGGGCGGGTCGACCGGGCTCGGGCTCGACATCGTGCGGCGGATGGCGTCGACGTGCGGCGGCACCGTCGTCGTCACCCGTGGCCAGCGGGGCGGTGCCCGGATCGAGGTGCGCCTTAAAACAACCTCCGACCGCCCCTAACAGCACCTTAAACGATCTTTCCGTCGACATCGGCGGGCGTAACTTCTTACCCGTGCAACTCGGGATCGTCGCAGCCCGTACGGGTGCCGACGCAGGCCTGTCCCTGTCAGGTCACCGGCGGATCGATCCGCCGCCGGTGACTCGGCTTGCGGTGCCGGGCCGGCTCGGGCCGGCTGACCGGGCTTCCGTGCGGCCGCGGCCCGCTCCAGCCGCGTACCGCACCTAGGCGACGAGTACCGGCTGCCCCGCCCGCTCTCCTCCTCCCCGGCGGGGCAGCCGGTCGACGCCGGCGACGAGACCGTGCTGGCCGGGGGGTCAGTGGGGGTCGTGAACCGCGTGGCGCGGCCCCCACTGCGTGCGGCCGCTGATTCAGGGCTGCCTTGGACTTCAGCGGTCGGCGACCGTCCGGTCCCGGCCGGAGCGCTTGGCGATGTAGAGGTTGTGGTCGGCCCGCCGCAGCAGCGCGGACTGGCTCGCGCCGGCGGTCGGCACGGTCGCCACGCCGATGCTCGCGGTCACCGGAAGGCTGCCCGTCATGGGCTGCCAGGGGTACGAGCGGATCGACTCGTGGAGCTCGTCGAGCCGGGCCTCGGCCGCCGCGGCGTCGAGGCCGGGCAGTACGAGCAGGAACTCCTCACCGCCGAGCCGCGCCGCGAACGCCCCCGTGGTGGCGGCCCCGGCGGAGCCGGACCGGTCGTCCAGGCCCGCCACCAGCAGTTCGCTGAAGGTTCGCAGGACCTGGTCACCCGCGTCGTGCGAGTACGTGTCGTTGATCCGTTTGAAGTGGTCGATGTCGACCAGGGCGATGGACAACGGCGCCCCGTTGTTCGCGGCCTTCCCCAGCAGGACCGGTAACTGGCTGTCGACGTACCGCCGGTTGAACAGGCCGGTCAGCGGGTCGCGCAGCGCGAGGTCCCGGTAGTGCCGGCTGGAGCGGCGCGCCTCGTCGGTCTCGAACACCGCCTGCAGGATGCGCGCCCGGGCGTCGCGTTCCGCGTTGTACACCGCGGTTGCCTCGGCGTGGAACACCTTGTACTGGGCGTAGGCGTCCTCGAAACAGCCGAGCGCCGCGTACAGTTCAGCTCGCTCGCCCCACGCCCGCATCCGGGTTCCCCGCAGGTCGGCGCGGTCGCAGATGCGCAGGCACTCGTCGAGCGTCGCGCGGGCCTGCTCGGTGGCGCCCCGCAGCCGCTGGATCTCGGCCAGGGTGAGCAGGCATTCGGCGTATCCGTCCACTTCGGTGGTCGCCAGCACGTCCGCCGCCTCGACCACGGCCCGCAGGGTCTGCTCCGCTTCGGCGTAGCGGCCCAGCCGCATCCGGGTGCGGGCGAGCGTGTCGAGGCTGAACGAGTCCAGGGCGATTCCGGTCGCTTGCGCCACCTCGGCCATCCGCTCGGCCGTCGCGAGGGCCCGGTGCGGCTCGCCGGCCTCGTGCTCCATGTACGCCAGGTTGTTGAGCACCACGAGCCGCAGCCGTACGTCACCGGCCGCCTCGGCGATCCGCTCGGCCTCGGCGTAGCGCTGCCGGGCCTGGTCGAACGAGGCGGTCTGGGCCAGGGCGCCGGCCAGGGTGGCGAGGTGGTACCCGCGGACCAGTACGGGTGCGGTGTCGTCGAGGTACTCGATGCCGCGTAGCGCGTGCTCCAGTGCCGCGGACGGGTCGCCCAGCTGCCGGTAGAACGTCGCAAGCTGCCGGTGGCTGCGCGCGCGCAGGTAACGGTGGTCGTGCTCGGTGGCCCACCGGTTCACCTCGCGGGCGATCCGCCCGCTCTCGGCGGTCTCGCCCCGGCGGCCCAGGACCGAGGCCTGTACGAGCCGGGCCCGGCGCTCGAGGTCGGGCAGTGCCGCCGCGCGCGCCTCGTGCTCCAGGCGTACAGCCAGGTCGAACGCGTCCTCGAGCGCTCGAGGCGCGAGCGTGTCGAGGGCGTCGAGGTGGGCGCGGAGTTCGGCGACGGTACGCATTGGCCGGTCGAGGGCGGCCAGGATGTCACCGGCGTGACCCGTCCCGTCAGCTGCGGACGGCAGGGGGCTGGACGTGCCGGCAGCCGATTCGCCGACCGGGGACGGCGTCCGCACGCTGAACTCGAGCACGACTCACCCTGACATCAGAGATAGTTGCGGCAACAGCTTTCTGCCAAATCTGTGACGCTCTGCACTCAGCGCAATTACTGGCTGTGGTCACATTGGTGGAAGAATCGGCCGAACGGTCGACACTGAATGTCACATCGGGTGCGTTTCGGGCAGCTGACCGTGCGAGGTGCCCCGTGGGCGTGCCGGCCGTCCCGCCGGGTTGCACCCGGCAGGCAACCCGCCCTGCACCGTGATGCAGCCGGCGCGACACAGCCTTTCAGTCAGGTGGCGGACCTTCAGGTGAGCGGCGGCGAGGGGGGATGGCGGTGACCGCGCAGGCGCCCGTACGCACGACCGACGTCGAGGAGCACGCGTTCGCCGACGTCCTCACGGGACTCCGCGAGCACGGACCCGCGACCGCCTTCGAGCTGGCCGCGCTGATCGCGACGATGGAGACGGTCCCGCAGGCCGAGGTGCGGCGGGTGGCCGCCACGGCGGTCGTCGTGGAGCGGCTCGCGGTGGGGCTCGGCCGCCCGGACCTGGAGATGCGCGCCCGACTGATCCGGGCCGACGCCCTACAGCGCGACGGCGACACCGTCGAATCCGGCCGGCTCAGCCAGCAGGTGCAGGTGTGGGCCGCCGATAACGGCGACGATCACCTGCTCGCCCGCAGTCACAACCTGCTGGGCAGCGGCTAGCGGCAGGTGGGCGACGCGGCTGACGCGCTGGCGCACGCGGTCCGGTCCGTGGCGCACGATGCTACGGTCCGTAACCGCTGGATCCGTCGACTGTCTGGTCACTGAGGGTAACTGGCTGCCGAGTGCCTGCTCACCCTCGCCGAGCCTGGCGGTTCAGCGTCGCACGTCCGCCGGCCCCGAGGTCAGCGGCAGCCCGGCGCGCCGCCAGGCCTCGACTCCACCGATCATGTCCGTCGCGCGCCACAGGCCGACCGCCCGCAGGCTGGCCGCGGCAAGGCTCGAGCTGTACCCCTGCCGGCAGACGACCACGATCTCCAGGTCGTAGTCCGTGGCCTCCGGGATGCGCGCGTCGCTGGCCGGGTCGAGCCGCCACTCGAGCACGGTCCGGTCGATCACGATCGCGCCGGGCAGCTCACCCTGCTCCCGCCGCTGGGTCTCGGTGCGGGTGTCGATGATCAACGCACCCCGCCGCCGCGCGGCTTCCGTCTCCTCCGGGGTCATCCGCCGGAGACCGGCGCGCGCCTTGGCCAGAACCTCGTCGATACCCATGTGGCCGAGCCCCTCCCACGTCCACGATCCGCTCCAACCGGGCATTACCCACTGGGCGGGCGTGAATCGTCCGCGTCGCGTCGCGGGATCGCCGGACGCGGCTCTACCGGCTGCTCAGGAAGCGTAGCCACAGGCCGGCGGCGAGCGCGGTCGCGGCGGCGATGGCTATGAGGTAGCAGGGGGTGGGAGTCGTCGGTACAGCGGCTTTGAGTGTGTCCAACATGGGATCAGCTCCGGAAGACGGGAGCGAATGGAGAACAACATCGATGGTATGAACCGCGGACCACCCATGGTCGGGTCGCGACCGATCTGCACCGCTACCGCACCGGGCTCACCACCGGTGCGCAGGTGCACGCGGGCTGACCGCTCTCCGCGCGGATCTTGGACACCTGGCGGTGCTATGGGCCCGCCAGGTGTCCAAGATCGCCGGGGAGGCGTCAGTCGAGATGATCCAACACGTCGTGTAGCGCCTCGACGTACGGGTAGATCAGCGTCATGAACGCGCCTGAACTCGCCGACCGCGAGGTCGTCTACCGCGGAAAGATGATCACCGTGCACCGGGACACCCTCCGGCGCGCGGACGGCGGCACCATGGTCCGCGAGGTCGTCGATCACCCCGACTCCGTGGCCGTGGTCGTGCTCGACGCGCAGGAGCGGGTGCTCCTCGTGCGCCAGTACCGCCATCCGGTCGGCGAACCGCTGTGGGAGCTGCCGGCCGGGCTGCTCGACGAGCCCGGCGAGCCGGCGCTGGACGCGGCCAGGCGGGAACTGGCGGAGGAGACGGGCCTGGCCGCACAGGGCTGGCGTACCTTGGTCGACCTGTACACCAGTCCGGGCATGACCGGCGAGCGGACGCGCGTGTTCCTGGCGACCGAGCCGGAACGCGCGACCGGCGAGCATGAGCGGGACGCCGACGAAGGTGACATCGAGACCGCGTGGGTCGCGCTGGACGACGCGGTACGCCGGGTGTGGGCAGGTCAGATCACCAACGGGCTGGCCGTCGCGGGGCTGCTCGCCACCGCGCTGGCCCGCACCGAGGGCTTCACCGACCTGCGCCCACCCGACGCCTGACGCGCTACGCCCGCTCGCCGTGCCACGGGCTGGCCGCCTGGGGCTCGCGGCACACGCAGATCCCCCGGCTGGCTACCAGGCCGGCCCGCGCGCGGGTGTACTCGTCCCTGGTCAGGGCCGGCAACGGCCGGCCGCAGGCGGAGCAGGTCCGCACCGACGCTCCGGCCGCGGGCGACGCCGGACGCCGGACGGGTGCCTCGTACATCATGGTCATTGTTTCCTCCAGGTGTGCGCACCCGCGGGGTCTCGGGCCCCCGCGGAGTGACGAGCTCCGCTGCGGAGCCCGCTGATGTCTGCGCATGGAGCGGTGCCGGTCAGCTCGCGGTCGGCTCGCCGTGCAGGACGTAGTGATCGTCAGCCCGGTACGGGTCGACGGGCATGCCGACGGACATCGGGCTCAGGCCGCTCGACGCTCGGTACATCTGCTCGGCGAGCTCATCGAATCGACTGAAGGGATCGAACCGCAGCACCACGGACAATCACCTCCTCGTAGACACACGTGGCGCTGAATGTCGCGCCGGCCGCCGACGACCCCGGGGGCCGTCTCACGGTCGGTGGTTCAGCTCCAGAATTAGCACTCACGGGAAGCGAGTGACAAGCCTCCGGCGCGGTCCGTCGAGTTCGGGTGCCAGGGTGCATACCCCTCAGTTGCCCAGAACGGTAAGACCGGTGCGGTCGGCGCCGCGGCTGCGCAGCTGCGTGCTGATCCGGTTGTAGGCGGCCTGGTAGACGGCGCGCTGTGCGGCCGGCACCGCCGGGTCCGCCAACACTTTCGGCAACTCCACGATGTGGATGGTCGGCGTGAGGTCCACCCACGTGGGCACCGCCTCGGCCTTGGTGACCTCCCAGTGTCCGGGGGCGGACTCGGTGAAGGTGAACCGTGGCATCACGCCCTCCCGGCTGGCGTCGATCGGGTCCTCATGGCGGGCCACCTCGTTGCCCATGCCGTACACCACCCACTTGCCGTTGACCTTCTCGAACGGCTGCACCACGTGGGCGTGGCAGCCCAGGATCAGGTCGATCTCCGGTGCCGCCGTCAACTGCTGGGCCCAGCGCACCTGGTCGGCGTCGGCGTTCACGTCGTACTCGGTGCCCCAGTGCATCGACGCGATCACGATCTGCGCGCCGGCGGCGCGGGCCCGCTTCGCCTCGGCGATGATCGCCGCCGGGTCGATCAGGTTGGCGATCCACTCCTTGCCGGCCGGGCGGCGCAGGCCGTTGAAGCCGAAGGTGTACGACAGGTCGGCCACCTTCACCCCGTGCACGTCGATGATGTCCGGCGTCTGCTGTGCGGTGGCGTCACGGTAGCTGCCGGCGTGGTGCAGCCCGGCCGTGTCCAGGGCGTCGAGGGTACGGTCGACCCCCTGCTCCCCGACGTCGAGGGTGTGGTTGGACGCGGTCGAGCAGTCGTCGAAGCCGGTCTCGGAGAGGGCGGCCGTGACCTGTGGCGGCACGCTGAACGAGGGATAGCCGGAGAACGGGCCGCCGGGCGGTCCCAGGGGCGTCTCCAGGTGACAGATCGCGAGGTCCGCGGCGGACACCTCCGGCTTGACGCCGGCGAACACGGGCCCGAAGTCGTACCCGGACCGCCCCTGCGCCTTCGCGTCCGCGGCGGCCTGCTCCCACAGTGGAGGGTGCAGCAGCACGTCGCCGGCGCCTATGACGGTCAGCGTGCGGGGCCCGGACGGGCTCGCGCCGGCCTGGGGTTTCCGCGGGGTGGACCAGACGGCCTGCGCGGCGCCCGGACGGCCGGCTGGTCGCAGCACGACCCAGGCGGCGACCAGTCCGAGTACGACGACGGCCGCCGCGGCGACCCAAACGGCGGTGCGGGTCCGGTTCACTGTCACGCCCGCACTGTGGACCAACCCGTCGACCGGGGCAACCCAAACACATGAACGGGTGGCGTGAACCGGATCGCTTTAAGGTACGTACCAGTCAATGACCAGGCATTCGCCTTCTTGTTAAGACTCCTTGTTAAGGCTGCGCCTAAGACCGTCTGATGCTTGTCTTAGAGACCGGCTTCGATCCCCCGGGCGGCGGTAGCGTACGGCCAACCTGATCTCAGTACGTGGAACCCCGGCGCCGGCACGGTGCCGCGACCAACGCACCGAGACCCACCGTCGCGCCGCCGCGTACCGCCGGCGGCGCACCTGCGAAGGGGTGCACAGTGCCTGGGCAGAGGCGAACCATGCCGTCACGTACCCGGCCTCGCGGACGACGCGGCCGCACCGGCGGCAAGATCTGGAAGGCCGCGCTGTTCGCCGGCCTGATCATGATGACCGTCGTCGGCGGCCGGATGGCGTTCGCGGCCGGCGAGGCGGCCGGCGCCACGTGCACCCTGACGGTGCCGCCGGACCCGCTGAGCGCGCCGGGCCTGGCCACCCCGTACGAGCTGAGCGGCCCCTGCCACGAGTCCGACCCGGACACCGCGGCGTTCGTGCAGGCCACGATCATCGACCCGGCCACCGGCAGCGTCTCCGTGTACGACCCGCTCGTCGTCGACCGCGGCAGGCGGCCGGCTCTCGAGCCGCCCGTGCCGGAGCTACCGGCCGGAGCCGTGGTCGGCCTGTGGTTCGGGTTCAACGGTGACAATCTCGTCCTGGGTGGAGCCAAGGACAGCCTGGCCGCCGGCCGGTGTGTCAACGGACTCAACGGGTCGACCTTCGGGCAGTTCGCGTACTGCAACGCGCCGGCGTTCTTCAGCGCCGCCTCCGCCGCCATCGCCGCGGGCAGGCTACGTATCCCGGCACCGGGCACCGACCGGGAGGGGCAGCCCTGCCTGACCGTGCGCGACTTCGGGCTCGTCGACATGGACCAGAGCGACAACGTCACCAGCACGTACCTGTTCCTGCCCGACGGCAGGACCGCGCAGAACACCTCGGCCAACCGGGCCGCTCTCGCCCAGCGAGGCGCCAAGATCGTCATCAACGGCAGCGACAACGCGCTGCTCGACGACTTCGTCGACCCGGCGCTCGGCTGCACCCCGTTCACGGCGCCGGACCTGGCCCAGCCGGGCCGGACGACCACCTCGCTGGCGCTCAACGAGCTGCAGGCGGCCGCGTTCCAAGCTGAGCCGGTGGCCCTCGTGCCACCGAACGACCCGATGGCCCTGGTCAACGGCGCACCCAGCATCCAGAAGGCCAACCTGTACCGGGCCGGTGTCGGCCAGCGCCCGGTGGACCCGGCGGCAGACACGCCGCTGGCGTACTGCCGGAACCTGGTCCAGGCCGGGGTGCCCCGCGTCCAGCGGGAACGCGAGTTCACGCTGCGCGGCAACTCCCCGAACTCGGCGGTGGCGACCAACCTGTTCACGTTCCTCGCACAGCGGCTGTCCGGCAGCTTCGAGGCGCTCGGCTGCGGCAAGCTGCTCCACGTGCCGAACCCGGTCACGGTGGTCACCGACAAGAACGGCACGGCGGTCGAAGCCCGGTTCGCGGCCGTGCTCCCGCCCGCCCCGACACCCTCGGTCACCGTCAACGCCTCGGCCACCGCGCAGCCGTCGGCCACCGCAAAGCCTTCGGCCACCGCGAACCCGAGCCCCAGCGCCTCGGCTCCGTCGGCCCGGCCGACCGGTTCGCCGTCCGCCTCGGCGAAGCCGACCGGTACGGGGTCGGGCTCGGCGCGGCCCACCCGTACCCGCTCAGCCACCCCACGGCCGGTGCACAGCAGTGCCACCGCGCCGGCCGCGACACACACGTCCCCGCCGGCCACACGCAGCAGCGCCGGCGGTCCGGTCGTGGTGCAGGGACACCAGCCACCGCCCGCCGCGCCGTCCGGACCGAACGGTGCGCCGGCCGACCCCGGGTTGGTCATGGCTCAGCAGCCGGCGCCCGGCCAGCAGGCGCCCGGCGCCCAGCCACCGGTCTCCGACCAGCAGGCGGCCGCCGGCCAGCAGGTGACCGACGGGCAGGCGGACGCGGGCGCGGTGGCGAACGGGGCCGTTCCGGCTGCGGACCAGCAGAACGTGGTCGGGCTCGCCGGTACGCCGACAGGTCCGCTGGCCGGGCTTCCCGCCGCGCCCGCCCCGGTCCGCCATACCTCGTCCGGCAGCAGCCAGCTACCCCTGACCGGCTCGGCGCTGGGTGCGGCGTTGGCGGTCGCGGGCGCGCTGCTGGCTGGCGGCATGGCGCTGCGCCACGTACGTGGCTGGCGCCGCCGGGAACAGGACGTCATCGTCACGGTTTGAGCCGGATACGGCGCTGCGGGGGTGGCGGGCCACCCCCGCAGCGCCGTTTCGGTCAGGCCGCGGACGGTACGGGTACCGGCTGTCCGGTGGGCGCCGGCTGTGCGGTCGCCGCCGGCGGAATGATCGCCGGGCGGCGGTGGGCGGCCAGGTCCTCGATCCAGCCGGTGGCCATCACGGCGAGCGCGGTCAGCACGCTTCCGGCGACGAGCGTGAGGGCCATCCCGCCCGCGCTGTCGACGTTGACGCCGGCGAGCTTCAGCAGCGCGGCGGTGGCGAACAGGGCGGGCAGGTGCCAGACGTAGATGGTGACGGAGCGCGCGTTGATCAGGCTGACCAGTCGGCTGAGCCGGGGGGTACGGGCCAGCCAGGCCAGCGTCGGGCGGACCCGCATCAGGCCGAGCGCGTAGCCGGTACCCCACAGCAGGTCGGCGAGCGCGTCGTCGGACAGGTTGGCCACGCCGCCGTGGAAGGCGGCCCAGCCGAGACCGGCGCCGGTGAGAGCGGCCACGAGTACGGCGCAGGCCCACCCGGGCAGCCGGTCGAGCTGGCGGGTGTAGCGGGCGAACCCGATCAGCCAGCAGGTGCCGTACGTGGCGGTGGACAGCACCACGTCGGTGACCTTGTCAGCGGGCAGGTTGACCAGCGGCGAGTAGAACAGCGCGGCGGCGGCCATCGGCGCGAGCAGGGTGGGCAGCGGCCAGCGGCGGTAGGCCCACCACAGGATCGGCGACAGTAGGACCAGCCAGAGGTAGGCGCGCAGGTACCACAGCGCCAGCGCGAAGGGCAGGCCCCACGAGCTGGCCGGCGGGTTGGCCAGGGGGAAGAGCCACCAGGCCAGGTCGGGCCAGTGCAGCGGGCTGTCCGGGTCGACCAGCCAGCCGTGCGCGAGCATCACCGGCGTCGCGATCAGCGCCAGCGCCCACAGCGGGGGGAGCAGCCGCCGGGTCCGGGTCCGTACGGTACCGATGCCGCCCCGGCGATCCAGCGACGAGGCCGTCAGGCAGCCGGCGAGCGCGAACATCACCGACATCGACGGGAAGATGACCGTCAACCAGCTGATCCACAGCGTGTGGTGCAGGTACACCCGCACGATCGCCGCGGCGCGCAGCGCATCGAGGTACCGGCTGCGGGGGCGGGTGCGGGCGACGGGTTGGTTCGGGGAGACGGTGGGCGGCCGGTCGGTCAGGGGTGCCTGGGGCCGGCCGGTATCGATACCGCTCGCCATGGCGACGTGGTCCTTCCTGACGATGGGCCGTTGCGCCACGACCCGGTGGGCATTGGTCGCCGCCGTGCGGCGCTGGAACGGCAACCGCGTGGGGCGGCGACCTCGAGCTCGGCCCGGCACGCACACCGACCGCGGCGCGGTCCGCCGGGTGAACATCGCCGCCCATTGTGCTGGCGCCCGGTCGGAGCCGGATCGGCGTCAGCTGGTAGCGCGCTGGGAACGCTCACCGTTTGCCGCAACGACTGTAACGCGGCGTGAAGCGCGACTGATCCCGCCGGTCGGTACGGGCCCCGGCGGGGGTGCGCGCACAGCAGGTTCACAGGTGTTCCGAGCCGGCTCCGAGGTTGGTTTGACGCGGCATTGAGCCGGCTGGGTCGAGATGAGGTGGCGGCCGGCTGATCCCGGCGACCGGGCAGGTGTCGACATCGTGCGTTGAAGGGTGGTCGGATGGGCAGGCCGGTGATCCGTACCGCCCGTGCGACGGGCCGCTCCTCGGCCGCGCCCGGCCGGCCGGTACGCGGACCTCGTGCCGGGTGGCCGACCGTGGCCGGCGTGCTCGCGGTGGTGACGGCGCTGTCCGCGGGTGTCGGGCTGCGCCAGGCGGGTGCGAGCGCCAGATCTGCCGGGATGGGTGCCGCCCGTGCCGAAGTCACGCCGGCGGCCGGCGCCGCGCCGTTGGCGTCCACCGCGGCGTCGCCGGCGACACCCTCCGCTCCGACCGCGTCCCCGACGCCCTCGCCGTCCCCGACGCCATCGCCGCTGCTCGTCGCCGGCCCGGTCGCGGTACAGGTGCCGGGCTTCTTCTCCTGGGCGCTGCTCGATCGGCGTACCGGCGCCGTGGCGGGCTCGGCCAATGACGAGAGCGGTACGAGCAGCACCGAGTCGATGATCAAGGCTTGGATCACATCCGACTACCTGCGACTGCTCGGCAACCAGCAGCCCAGCCAGCAGCGGCTCGACGAGCTGCGCAGGATGATCCGGGACAGCGACGACCAGGCGGCCGAGGAGATCTACCGGGCCGACGGCGGCGACTCGGTGGTCTACCGGATGATCCGGATTTGCGGGCTGACCGACACGACCGTCGAGTCCGGCTGGTGGAGCATGACCCAGATCTCCGCCCGGGACGCGGTACGCCTCGGCCAGTGCGTCGCCGATGGCCGGGCGGCGGGCCCGACGTGGACCGCCTGGGTGCTCGACCAGATGCGCCAGGTCGAAGGCGAGGGGCGCTTCGGCATCATCGACGCGCTGCCGGCCGACATCGCGGCCCAGACGGCGATCAAGAACGGCTGGACGTTGATCTACGCCGACGGGTTGTGGCACGTCAGCTGCCTCGCCGTACACGACGACTTCGTGCTCGCCGTCCTCGCCCGCTATCCGGGTTCGCTGGGCCTGTCGTACGGGGCGAACGTCTGCAAGAGCGTCGCCGTGCAGCTGCAGACGCAGCACTCGTAATGGCGCACCGGTCGTAGTAATGGCGCACAGGTCGTAGTAATGGCGCGCACCGGTCGTAATGGCGCTCCGGGCGGGACTGTGACGAGTCCGATCGTCGCTTGATATTTAGCTCTGCAACAGAGGTATATTCGAGGAGTGACCGAGGAACTTGCGGACGAGGTCCTCCAGCAGATCTACGGCATCCGCCGGGTGCTGCGTCGCCGCCTGCGCGCCGCGATGGACGGGCCGGCCCTCACCGCGAGCCAGGTCGAGCTGCTCCGCCTGGTGGAGAACTCCGCCGGCATCGGCGTTTCGGCCGCCGCGCGGGCCCTCCACCTGGCGGGCAACTCGGTCAGCACCCTCGTCAACCAGCTCACCGAGGCCGGCTACCTGCGGCGGGAGACCGACCCGCAGGACCGGCGGGCGGTCCGGCTGTACCTGACCGACGCGGCGACCACCCGGCTGACGAGCTGGCGCAGCGCCCGGGCCGAGCTCGTCGGCACCGGCCTGGCCGCGCTGCCGGCCGCCGACCGCGAGGCCATCGTGCAGGCGCTGCCCGCGCTGCGGCGGCTCACCGAAGCCCTAGCGGAGGAGAACACATGACGCCCGGTCCCGCCGCGGTCGAGGTCCGCGGGTTGCGGCACACCTTCGGCGACACCGTCGCGGTCGACGACCTCGACCTGACCGTCCAGCCGGGGGAGATCTTCGGGCTGCTGGGCCCCAACGGCGCCGGCAAGACCACCACGATCCGCGTGATCACCACGCTGCTGCCGCCCATGGCCGGCTCGGTCACGGTGTTCGGGCTCGACGTGAACGGCCGGAAGATGGCGGTCCGCCGGCTGGTCGGGTACGTTCCGCAGCTGCTGTCCGCCGACGGTGCGCTGTCCGGCCGGGAGAACGTCGCCCTGTTCGCCCGGCTCTTCGACGTACCCCGTGCGCAGCGGCGCGAGCGCACCGCGGCGGCCATCGACGCGATGGGGCTGTCGGAGGCCGCCGACCGGCCGGCGAGCACCTACTCCGGCGGCATGGTGCGCCGGCTGGAGCTGGCCCAGGCGCTGGTCAGCTCCCCACGGCTGCTCATCCTCGACGAGCCGACCATCGGCCTCGACCCGGTCGCCCGGTCCGGCGTGTGGGAGCGCATCCTCGACGTCCGGCAGCAGACCGGGATGACCGTGCTCGTCACCACCCACTACATGGATGAGGCCGAGCAGTACTGCGATCGGGTCGCGCTCATGCACCGGGGTCGGATCCGCGCCATGGGCACTCCGGGCGAGCTGATCGCGAGCCTGGACGGCGCGGGCGAGAGCCTCGACGACGTGTTCCGTTCCTACACCGGTGACGATCTCGATTCGGGAGGATTCCGCGATGTCCGTGCCGCTCGCCGCACCGCACGCCGGCTCGGCTAGATTCGCCAACCCGGTCCGGGTGCTGTTCTCCCGTACCGGCGCGATGTGCCTGGTCGAACTGCAGAAGCTGCGCCGCGACCGTACCGAGCTCATCACCCGGGCCATCCAGCCCGCGCTCTGGCTGGTCATCTTCGGGGAGACGTTCACCCGGATCCGCGCCATCCCCACCGGCCACACGCCGTACCTCGACTTCCTGGCGCCCGGCATCCTGGCGCAGTCGGCGCTGTTCGTCTCGATCTTCTACGGCATTCAGATCATCTGGGAGCGGGACGCCGGCGTCCTGGCGAAGCTGATCGTCACGCCGACGCCGCGCGCCGCGCTGGTGACCGGCAAGGCGTTCGCCGCCGGGGTGCGGGCGCTGTTCCAGGCGTTCGTGGTCGTGATCCTGGCGGCGATCCTCGGGGTCGGCATGACCGCGAACCCGCTCAAGCTGCTGGGCACCGCGGTCGTGCTGCTGCTCGGTTCGGCCTTCTTCTGCTGCCTGTCCATCACGATCGCCGGCCTGGTGCTGAAGCGGGAACGGATGATGGGCATCGGCCAGGCCATCATGATGCCGCTGTTCTTCGCGTCGAACGCGCTGTACCCGGTGGCGATCATGCCGGGCTGGCTGCGGGTGCTCAACCACATCAACCCCTTGAGCTACGAGGTCGAGGCGCTGCGCGGCCTGCTGATCGGCGCGCCGGCCCGGCTCGGGCTCGACTTCGGGATCCTGATCTGCGCCACCGTGGTGGCCATCAGCGTCGCCTCCGGGCTGCTCGGCCGGCTGACCCGGTAGTACCTACCGCCCTTTCTCCCGAGCCTCGGCGGTCGCCCGCGCGTTCACCTTCTGGATCGCCGCCACCAGGTCGGACTTGTTCAGGTCTTCGGGGTGCTCGATGCCGACCTTGCGGGCCACCTCGTCGAGGTGGACCTTCGGGGCGTAGGCGTCGACGCCCTGCGCGGTGTCCCGCTGCTGCCGGCCCGATTGCGGCGTACCCTGCTCGGCCTGCGGGTCCGAGGGTCCCGTGCGCTCTTTGGGCTCCCAGTGGTCACCGACCTTCTCGTGCGTGTGCTTCAGCGACGCGTACGCGATGCGGCGGGCGCGCTCGCCGGGGCCGTACGTCTCCTCGGCCGATTCCAGCGTCTTCTCGTACGTCCGCACGGCCTTGTCGTCGGAACGGGCGATGGTCGACGGAACCTCGTCACGCATCTCCTCGGCCTGCCCATGCTTGTCCTTGCCCGGCATCTCGATCACCTTCCCGGGTGGCGGACCGGTACCCCGGCGGACCGGTACCCCGTAGGCATACCCCGCCACCCACGGTCGACCCTTGCCGGCGGATTGTGACTGACTTCCCAATAAGCAAACTTGCCTAATGGGCAAAGATTGACGATGCTGGTGCGTGCCCATCGAAAACAGGGAGGCGCGCCACGCCTGAGCAGCACCGACGCCACACTCGTCCCGGCCCCGGCCACACTCGTCCCGGCCTCGGCCACCCGGCGAGAAGGCCGCGCCGTTGATCGGCGTCGAGTCGATCACCGTACGGGAGCCGCGGCAGCTTCCGGCCGGCCCGGTGCGACGTGCCGGCCGGCCCACGCGCCTGTCCGGGCTGAGCGGTGCGACCCTGGCGCTCTGCGCGTCGCTGACCCCGTCGCTCCTACCGCGTACCTGGGTTCAGCAGGGGGTGATCAGCGGCTTCGCCGCCGTGATCGGTTACGTCCTGGGGATCGTCGTCGGCTGGCTGGTCACGAGGTTCGTACGGGTGGGCCCGCGGCTGCGGCGCATCGCCGGCCGGACGGCGGTGGCGCTCGGCGCGCCGCTCCTGGCCGTCTCCCTGTACGAGGGGGCGCGCTGGCAGCGCGACATCGACCGGCTGATGGGGCTGCCCGCGTCGCCGGTGTACCTGTGGCTGGGCGTGCCGGTCATCGCCGCGGGCGTGGCCGGGGCCCTGCTCATGCTCGGTCGCGGCCTCGGTGGCGCCGTACGGGCGGTCGCCCGGCTGCTGACCCGGTGGATCCCGCCGGCGGTCTCCCAGGTCACCGCCGTACTCGTGGTGGCGTTGCTGACCGCGGGCCTGCTCAACGGGGTGGTCTACCGCGGACTGCTGCGCGTGGCGACGTCGACGGCCGGCGCGGTCGACCAGAGCACGGGCAGCGGGGTGGCCGCCCCGACCAGCCCCGCCCGGTCCGGCAGCCCGCAGTCGCTGGTCAGCTGGTCCTCGCTCGGCATGCACGGGCGGGAGTTCGTCTCCGGCGGCCCGAGCGTACAGGCGCTGGCGCAGTTCAACGGCGCGCCGGCGAAGGAGCCGATCCGCGCCTACGCCGGCCTCGACTCGGCGCCCACCGTCGCCGACGAGGCGGCGTTGGCCGTACGCGAACTGCGCCGGACCGGCGCGTTCTCCCGCCAGGTGCTGTGCGTCGTCACCACGACGGGCACCGGCTGGGTGGACCCGAAGGCCGCGGCCGCGCTGGAGTACCTGTACAACGGCGACACCGCGCTGGTCGGCATCCAGTACTCGTACCTGCCGAGCTGGATCTCGTTCCTGGTGGAGAAGGGCAAGGCCCAGGAGGCCGGGCGGGAGCTGTTCGACCAGGTGTACGCCGCGTGGTCGGCCCTGCCGCCGGACGGGCGACCCCGGCTGCTGGTCTTCGGCGAGAGCCTCGGATCGATGGGGTCGGAAGCGGCGTTCAGCGGGCTCGACGACATCAGCGCCCGCGCCGACGGTGTGCTGTGGGTCGGGCCGACCAATGCCAACAGCCTCTGGGGCCGGCTGGAGCGCGGGCGGGACCCGGGCACGCCGGCGGTCCTGCCGACCTACGGGCGCGGCCGGGTCGTACGCTTCGCCGCCAAGCCGGCCGACCTGGCTCCGGACTCGCCGGACCGGCCGAAGGTCGTCTACCTGCAGCACGCCTCCGACCCGGTCGTCTGGTGGTCGCCGAAGCTGCTGCTGCACCGGCCCGACTGGCTCAAAGAGCGCCGTGGCGGTGACGTGCTCCCGTCGATCCGGTGGTACCCCTTCGTGACGTTTCTGCAGCTCACTGCGGATCTGGTGTCGGCGTACGGCGCGCCGGACACGCACGGACACCGCTACGGGGGGACGGTCGCCGCGGCCTGGTCGACCGTCGCGCCGCCGCCGGGGTGGTCGGCGGCCCGGACCGCTCAGCTCACCAAGGTGATCGCGCCGAACGGGTGAGGTCCGCCGACACCGGCTGGTGATCTCCAACAGAGACGAAGGCCATTAACGCTTGCCTCACGGCCTCTTATTGCCAAAGATAGGCAATAACAAGACGTCGTCGACAGCTGAGTGAGGATCGCATGGCCGTCACCACGCTGACGCGTACCACCCCGACAGGCCCGGTGCGCGCGGCCCTCGACCGTCGGGGCTGGGCCAGCCTGGCGGGGATGGCGGCCTTCATCGCGGCGCTGCACATCGTCGGCTGGGGGATCCTGCTCCTGGTCGTCGCCCCGGCGCGCTACCACGTCGGCACCGCAGGCGTCTTCGGCGTCGGCATCGGTATCACCGCATACACCCTCGGGATGCGGCACGCCTTCGACGCCGACCACATCGCCGCGATCGACAACACCACCCGCAAGCTCATGGTCGACCGGCAACGGCCCGTCTCGGTGGGGTTCTGGTTCTCGCTGGGCCACTCCAGCGTCGTGTTCGGGCTGTGCCTCCTGCTCGGCATCGGGGTGCGCGCCCTGGCCGGGCAGGTGGAGAACGGCAGCTCGACGCTCCAGCGGACCACCGGCCTTATCGGCACCACCGTGTCGGGGGTGTTCCTCTACCTCATCGGCATCATCAACCTGGTCATCCTGGTCGGCATCGTCAAGGTCTTCCGGCAGATGCGCCGGGGCGTCTACGACGAGCAGGCGCTCGAAGAGCAGCTCGACAAGCGCGGTCTGATGAACCGAATCCTGTCCGGCGCCACCAGGGCCGTGAGCAGGCCCTGGCAGATGTACCCGATCGGGCTGCTGTTCGGCCTCGGCTTCGACACCGCCACCGAAGTCTCCCTGCTCGTCCTGGCCGGCGGCGCGGCGGTGTTCAACCTGCCCTGGTACGCCATCCTCACCCTGCCGATCCTGTTCGCCGCCGGCATGAGCCTGCTCGACACCATCGACGGCTGCTTCATGAACTTCGCCTACGGCTGGGCGTTCTCCAAGCCCGTCCGCAAGGTGTACTACAACATCACCATCACCGGCCTGTCGGTGGCCGTGGCGCTCATCATCGGCACCATCGAGCTGGCCTCGATCCTCGCCGAGAAGCTCGACGTCACCACCGGTCCGCTCGCCGCGATCGGCGGCCTCGACCTCAACAACGTCGGGTACGTCATCGTCGGCCTGTTCGCCGTCACCTGGGTCGTCGCCCTGCTGATCTGGCGCTACGCCCGGATCGAGGACAAGTGGGCCGCCCGGCTCGCCGAGAGCCCGGTCGACGCCGAGTAGCCGGTTCCGAGTCGTCGTTTCAAAAGGGCGCGGCCACCACCCGGTCGCGGCCGGCACGCTTCGCTGCGTACAGGTTCTGGTCCGCCGCCCGTAGCAGATCCGCCGGTGAGCCGGTGTCCGCGCTGCTCACGGCGACGCCGAAGCTGGCCGTCACCGGCAGCTGGCCGGTCAGCGGCGCCCAGTCGTGCGCGTGCACGAGCCGGCGTACCTTCTCGCAGCGCCGCACCGCCTGCGCGCTGTCATCTCCGGGCAGCACCAGCACGAACTCCTCGCCGCCGAGCCGGGCGGCGAAGCCACCCTCGGCCGGCGCGCTGCCGAGGTAGCCCGCGACCGCCTTGAGGACCAGGTCGCCCGTCTCGTGTGAGCACTGATCATTGATCTGCTTGAAATGGTCGAGGTCGACGATCGCGACGGCGACGACGCCGCCGGTCTCGGCCGCCTCGGCCAGCAGCGCCGGCAGCCGCTCCTCCACACGACGGCGGTTGTACAGGCCGGTGAGCGGGTCGCGGAACGACAGCTCCCGGAAGCGGTCGGAATCCTGCCGCGCCTCCGCGGCCTCGAACACGGCCTGGGTGATGCGCGCCCGGGCGTCACTCTCCGCCTGGTGCAGCTCCGCCCACTCCCGATGGAAGACGAGGTGCTGCTCGAACGCTTCCCGGTATCGCCCCTGGCCGGCGTACAGGTGTGCCCGGGCGAGCAGGGCGCTGGCCCGGATCTCGGCAAGGCCGCCCTCGTCGGACAACGCGAGACACCGGTCCAGCGTCTCCTCGGCCGCTGCCGTGTCGTCCACGCGGCGGTACACCTCTGCGAGGGTCAACAGGCAGCTGGCGACCGCGTCGGCCTCCGTGGTGACGACCTGCGCGTCGGGCGCCGCCACGCGCAGCAGCGCCGCCCGCGCCGCCTCGTACTCGCCGTTGGCCAGGTACGCCTCTCCCAGCGTGTCGATGAAGGAGGCCGGCAGCACCACATCGTGCGCATCGGCCAGCGTCTGCATCCTGCGGGCGACAGCAAGGCTCGCGGCGGCGTTGCCCGCCTCGTACTCGCAGTACGCAAGGTTGTTGAGCACCGACAACCGGTGCCGCAGCGTGCCGTGTGCCTCCGCGAGCTGCCCGGCGCGCCCGTACCGGCGCCGCGCCGCCGCGTACGACCCGGTCATCGACAGCGCGACGGCCAGCGTCAGCTCGTGGTCGAACCGGACGACCGGGTGCGTGTCGTCGGGCGTGAGCTCCACCGCCCGCACCGCATCCTCGAGGGACCGCTGCCGGTCGCCCAGGTAACGGAAGAAGCGGGACAGGACCACGTGGCTGCGGGCAAGCAGGTACTGGTGCCGGTTCGCGTCGGCCCACCGGTTGACGTCACGGGCGGTGCGCCCGCCGGCCGCGGTCTCGCCGCTGCGCAGCAGGATGTCGGCCTGGACCAGCCGGGCTCTCAGCTCGAGGTCGACCAGCCCGAGGGCTGCGGCGGCCCGCTCGACCCGCTCGGCCCGCGCCATGTGCCGTGGATCGAACAGCTCCGTTTCCAGGCGTACGCTTTCGCGTCGCAGCTCTTCGGCATCCGCCGGCCCGGTCGGCGAATCCGCGACGGCGTTCTGACTCACAGCGGAGAGATCGGCGTCCACCCCGCCAGCATTAGCCAAGATCGTTGACGATTCCAGTGGTCGAATCGGGTCTCACCCGGCTGGCGGGCGTCAGTCCCGGACCGCCGTCACGACCGTGTCGATGGCGTCGACACACCGGCCGTCCTCGGTCGTCACCGGGCGGCGTGCCCGCTCGGCGCGGCCGATGCGCAGCCCGGGAAGCGTGGCGACGACCGCCTCCGGGCTGAGCAGGATCGCCGGGTCCTGCGGGCCGCCGATCCCGTCGGTGAGGTTGGTCAGGTCGTGGCCGATGACGACGAGCACGCCACCCGGGGCCAGGGCGCCGGCGGCGCGGGCCAGCACGGCCGCCCGGTCCGGGGCGGGCAGGTGCAGATAGGCCACCAGCACCGCGTCGAACGCAGCTGCCGGCGGGGCGTACCCGAGGAGGTCGGCGGTCACCCACTCCACCCGTACGCCGCGGGCGTCGGCCAGGCGTCGTCCCTTGTCGACGGCGACGGGCGAGAAGTCGACGGCGGTGACCTCCCATCCCCGGCCGGCCAGCCATACGGCGTTGCGGCCCTCACCCGCCGCCAGGTCGAGCGCCCGGCCCGGGGGCAGGGCGGCGAGCTCCTCGACGGCGAACCGGTTGGGCTCGCCGGTCCAGACCAGATCGGGCGCGGACGCGTAGCGGGCATCCCAGGCGGCACTGTCCATGACAGGACCTCATCATCGGTGCGTTGCGCGCACAAGAGATGTACGGATGCGTGTCGGCGCGACCACAATCTGCTACAGACCGATACGCTGGCGCGCGGCACCGGTTCATCTCTCCGATGGCACCGTGCCGATCGGCACCATCGGATCGTTGGCTGAAAGCCAACGCCGAAGGCGTCACGGTGTTCGTTCAACAGGAAGCACAATGGAAAGCAACAACCCCGTCCCTCAAACCGGGGGTCATATCCGTACGCATGCCGGATCGTCGACGGCGTCCATCGAGCCCATCGGGCTGCGGGAGCGCAAGAAGCGAGAGACCTTCCGCGCACTTCAGTCCGCGGCCTGGCGCCTGGTCGCCGAGCGCGGCCTGGAGAACGTGACGGTCGACGAGATCGCCGCTGCCGCGAACGTGTCCAAGCGCACCTTCTTCAACTACTTCGACTCCAAGGAAGCGGCGATCGTCGACCCCGATCCGGGCCGGGTCGAGTGCCTGGCGGCGTCGCTGGCGGCGCGACCGGCTGACGAGCCGCCGCTACAGGCGCTGCGGTCGGCCTCGATGGCCAGCCTGACCTGTCACGCCCGCGACCTGCAGCGCCTGACCACGCTGGTCTGCGCCAACCCGGGCCTGCTCGGGCCACAGGTACAGGCGTTCAACCCGTTGCGGAAGGTCATCGTCGAATGGGCGGCTGAGCGTACCGGCACCGATCCGGACACCGACATCTACCCGGAACTGCTGGCCGGAGTCACCAGTCTCATGCTGTGGCTGACCGTGTCCCGGTGGCGGCCGGAGACCGGCGACGAGGCGTTCATCCAGTTGGCGGATGAGATCTTCGTGCTGCTGGCCAACGGGCTGGCCGCCCCGCAAAAGGGATGAATCAGTAGTCTGCGAGACTCCAGCGGTGATCAGTCCGGGTGCACAGATCGAGCGGGATCCCGGCACGGGGTTGACGTTGTTCCCACCCGGTGCGCCCCGGCAGAACGGGTTCGGATTCTCCACACGGCACGACAGCATCGCCGCGTTGCGAACCTTTGTCACCCGACGGCTGGCCGAGGCCAACGCGTTGATACACAAGCCCCACTATGCCGACTGCGCCGCCGTCCTGCCGGTTGTCGTGTCGTTTGTGCCTCGACCTGACAACGACTACAACCCTCGTGCGATCTCGGTCGCCATGCCACCCGGCGACGGGGGCTCGCCGCTCGACCGGCACATCGGCTACCTGTACGAGAGCCAGCTGCGCTGGTTCGGGGGCGCCATTCACCGGCTGGCGACCGTCTCGGCCGGCCCGGTCGGATGCCACGGCTGGATCGAGCTGTACGAGATCGACGAATACCAGCGGGAGGAGCTCGAGCGCGACGCCGACCCAACGATGTCCGAGGGTGAGCTGCTCACCCCTGCCGAGCAGTTGCGCCTGGGCTACTCCGTCGGAAGCATCCGGCTGAATCTGCCGGATCCGGCGGACATGCCGGCACTCGTTGACGCGTACGAGCTGTCCCCGGCCCCGGCGACACCCGGCGCGGACGCTGTCGTGGCTGCGCAGCCTGCTGGCGCCCATGACGGCGCACCGGGTGTCGACCACTCGGAGGTGTTGCGGGCCGCGTACCTCACCCGGCTCGGAGAGGATCTGCGTACCGCGTTTGCCAACCGTGCCGCCACCGGCGCCTGGTGGCGGCCGACGGCCCGAAGCATGGCCGCGGACCGCCGAGCAGCCGAGGCCGAGAAGCGGCTCGAGCGGTGGAGCGACTACCGGCGCCAGCAGCACCGGTACCGGGGGCTGCGGGCCATCAGCCACTCGGTGTACGGATTCGGAAAGGTCCTCGTCGTCGACGAGCACGGAGCACGGGTGGGGGAGTACCACCTGCCGGACGGGCCCCTGACCCTTACCGACGAGCGGGTGCGCCCCGACGCGCTGCGGGCTCTCACCGCACATGGGATCACCCCGAAGCGCGGGCAGCAGTTGGCCGGCCTTGACGATTTCCCGGACGCGCTCGTCCTCGTGATGAGAAGAACCTGGTCGATTCGCGCCGTGCAGGAGTTGGCCGCTGCCGAGAGCCTGCCCGAGATCGGGACGTTCGAACCCGAGTCCGGCCGCCTCATCGTCTACGCGGCTCCGTACCGGGAGCCTGTCATGACACTGATCCGGCGGCACGGCCACGAACCCGCCACGGTAAATGTCGCGGCTCCGTCACGGGAGACCGAGAAATGGAACCAGGCCGCGTCCGGCTCCACCAACCAGGCCACGGCGATACGGACCACCGCGCCGCTGCGGGCGGAGCTCCGCCGATTCATCCCCGCCGAGCACCTCGCCTGCGTCGACATCACCTGGCTGACGGGCCCCACGCCCGAGGGGCTGACCTGGCGGACCCGGTCCGATCTGGAGAACGACTCCTACTACGTGCGGGAACTCACCGCCCTGTTCGGTGGGTACCGCGGGGAGGTTCGGCTGGCGCCGTGCCGGCTCTGTGGAGGCAACGCGCTGGCGGTCGGCTCAGCACTGCCGTACTGCTTCGGCTGCTGTAGGCGGGCGCAACGAGGGATACTTCAGGACAACGGAGTCGACGGGCCGTGGGTCGCGGCGGCGACGTGGGCGATCCGACGACTCGCCGAGATCGAGTTCTCCGGCCCACCGTCACTGGCGCAGCTGACCCGCCTCACCGTGACCGACGCCGGCCGGGCCGACGAGGCGATGCTCTGCCGCTTCCTCATTCCACGGCCGGAGTTCGCCTGGCCGGCCACCCGGCACCACCGCAAGCCGTATTCGTGGTCGGAGTGGTTGGCCCGCGCCGGCCTGCTGCGCGAGGGCATGCGGACCGCCAGGGGCACCAGGACGGTCGCCACCGACGGGCACCTGTGCCGGTCCCTGTTCGAGCGGCACGTCGACGACTTCTTCCACCACTGGGACATCGCGCACGACATTGAGCCGCACTATCCCTATGACAGCGAGCTCAACACCACCGGATTGCGGGCCGACTGGCGGCTGGCGGACGGGACGTTCGTCGAGGCGCTCGGCTTGCCGGACGAGAAGGCATACGCCGCGAAGGTCGAACGGAAGCTCGAGTTGGCGCGACGAACCGGCATCCGCGTCGTCACCATCACGGCTGACGACCTGAGTCGCCTCTCCACGGTCTTCGCCCCCTGGCTGACCGGCGTGATCGGTTCACGTGCCTCGAGCGCCGGCCCGTGATCGTGGCCCGCTCGCCATCGCGGGGGTCGACGTTGCTCCCGCGGCTGAACATCCGCGACAGGGCCGGTCACCGGGTCGCGGGGTGGAGCAGTCCGCTGCCGGCGGTGCGCTGACGGGGGATGGGCATGATCGCCGGCCGGTGCTGTCGGACCCGCGTCGCGGCGGTGAGCGCCTCGGTGGCGAGGCTGGTCTTCGCGGCGGCGGCGAGGTCGGCGGCGCGCCAGGCGACGCGTTCGGCGGCGGACGCGTCGAGGTAGGCGCGCAGTAGGTGGTCGCGGGTGGCGAGGCGCTGCCGCATCTCGACGACCGCCGGGTGCCGGCTCAGGTCGGTGTCTTCGGGGTGGCTCTGGTTGGCGTACGCGGTGGCGACCGCGGCGGCCTCAACCGCGCGGCGGGCGGCGAGATCGGCGGCCTCGAAGGCCTGCCATGCCTTCTCCGCGGCGGCGTGGGTGTCCGCCCAAGCGGTGCGACGGCGGTGCGCGGTCACCGCGGCGTTGGCGGCTGCCGCGGCCAGTTCCTGGGCGCAGCGGTGCTGAGCCTCGTACCGGTCGCGGCGCAGCCTCGCCGCGCTGCTGCGGATCCGTGCCCGCAGGATGTGCTCGCGCCATCTGGGCCCGTGCATCAGCGCGAACCCCATCGCGGCGAGGGCGACGAGGACGGCCCACACGCCGATGGCGTCGCGGGCACCGATGAGAAGGCTGTAGTGAGAAGTGGGGTGCATGCAAACCTCACCGAAGTCGTGGTGTTCGAGGGGAGGAAGGGGCGCCGCCGACGAGTGCGGCGCAGGTGAGAGCAGACGGAGCGCGAAACGCGCCCGCTACGCCCGCATGGGGCAGATCGGTGACTAGGCCAAGTGAAGTGGCGGCGCGCGCGACGCGCGAGGGGCGCATGCCACACCGAGCGGCGCAGGTACGTCGGGCTCTGCCGTGGTCTGCCGCGCCGATCCGTCCAGAGCGGACCGATCGGAGAGCACACCGCACGGCGCGACGTGGCCGTGGCTGTCGTGACTCGTGATTGCGCCGGCCGCGCAACCGTCCGGCTTTGCCGAGCGGACGGCGGCACCCAGGTCGGCGGCACCCAGGTCGGCGGCCGGCGAGCCGGGGACCGCGTACGGGGTAGGAGCCGAGGTGGCCGTGACGGTCGTGCCGCCGGACGGCCCCGGCGTGACGGCGGTGGAGACGCCGCTTCCGGCAGCGACCGTGATGGCCAGCAGGGTCAGCCCGGCGGCGAACGGCCGGAGCCGCCACGATCCCCACCACCGGCGAAGACGCGTGACGGCCATGCGCCAAAGATATCGAAACCGGTGCACCGGTCTGTAACCGGGGATGGTCGGTGTGCGCAACTCCTGGTCCAGTGGCCAGCCATCGATGAATTCGACAAAGTTGTTTACGGTTGTCACACATCGTTCACGTTCTATCCGCCGGAGGGTCGACGGTGGACGTCTAGCGTCCAGAGGCCGGCCGGTCGGACGTCGGCGCTGAGTCACGAGCACGTGGAGGTCCGAGTCCATGTCCCGCGCGCGCATCCAACGAGCGGCCATCGCCGCCTTACTGTTGTCCACAGTGGGCCTTTCCGGCCCGGTGCTCGCCGTCCCGGCGTTCGCCAACCCGGCTGGGACCGGTCTGGTCATCAGCGAGGTTTACGTCAACGGCGGCTCGTCCGGCGCGAGCTACCTCAACAAGTTCGTCGAGCTTTACAACCCCACGCCGAGCGCCGTGTCGCTGACCGGCGACACCCTGCAGTACCGCGCGCCCAAGAGCACCGTCGTTCCCAGCGGCACGCAGGTGTTCACGCTTTCGGGGACGGTGGCCGCGCACGGCCACTTCCTCATCCAACTGCCAGGCAACGGCGCGAGCAGCAACCCCGGCGCACCGTTGCCCACGCCCGACCTCAGCACCGGTGGCAGCGTCAACCCGGGCGCGGCGGGCGGCACACTGTACGTGGCGGCCAGCACGTCCGGCGTGCTTCCCACCGACGGCTCCGTCATCGACAGGATCGGCTGGGGGACCAGCAACTCGCCGGAGGGAACCGCTCCGAGCGGCAACTCGGTCGCCCTCAGCTATCAGCGTGACGCAACCGGTACGGACACCGACAACAACGCCGCCGACTTCCACACTGCCGCTCCCACACCGCAGGACGCGGCCTCCGATACGGGTAGCGGCGGCGGCACAGCCACGGTCACGGTGACGAACCCCGGCACCCGGAACGCGACGGCCGGCGCCGCGATCGCGCCACTCACCCTCAGCGCCTCGGGCGGCACCGCACCGTACACGTGGACGGCGACCGGCCTGCCCTCCGGTCTGGTGCTCGCCTCGGACGGTGTCGTCTCGGGCACCCCGGCCGCGGCCGGCACGTCGTCGGTGACGGTGACCGCGACCGACGCGACCGGTGCGACCGGCTCGGCGACCTTCAGCTTCCAGGTCACCTCCGCGCCGACGATCGTCCCGATCGCGTCGATCCAGGGCACGAACACCGACACGTCGCCGTACGTCAACCAGACCGTGACGACCGAAGGCGTCGTGACCGCGGCGTTCCCGAGCGGCGGCTTCAACGGCTTCTTCCTGGAGACCGGCGGCACCGAGGCGGACGACGCGACGCCGGGCGCCTCCGACGCCGTGTTCGTGTACGGATCGGTCGCGGCCGGACAGGTCGCCGTCGGCGAGAGCGTCCGGGTCACCGGCAAGGTGCAGGAGCACCAGGGCGAGACCGAGATCGACAGCCCGACGGTCACGAAGCTCGACAACCCGCTGCCGCCCGTCGTGCCGGACGAGATCCCGTGGTCCGACCTCGCGACGAGTGCGCAGAAGGAGGCGCACGAGGGCGAGCTGATCGCACCGCAGGGCGAGTTCACCGTGTCGGACAACTACGACGCGAACTACTACGGCTCGTTCACCCTGGCCGCGGGAAACACGCCGCTGCGCCAGCCGACCGACGCCGGACGGGCCGGAAGCGCCGAGGCGCGGGCCGCGGCCGCCGACAACGCCGCCCGGACGATCACCCTCGACGACGGCTCGAGCTGGAACTACAGCACCAGCACGTACGCCGGCAAGCCGCTGCCGTGGCTCACTCCGGACAACCCCGTCCGCGTCGGCTCGAAGGTGACCTTCCACCAGGCCGTGGTCCTCGACTACCGCTACTCGTCGTGGAACTTCCAGCCGACGCGGCAGGTCACCGACGACGGCTCCGCGGTCGCGACCTTCAGCGACACCCGGACCGGGAACGAGAAGCCGGCCACCGTCGGCGGCACCAGCCTGGCGACGTTCAACGTCGAGAACTACTTCCCGCTGACCGGGCAGGCGTACGTCGCCAAGGGGCTGGGCACCTGCACCTACTACAACGACCGGGCCGGCACCCACATCACCGTGAACACCTGCACCGGCACCGACGGCAGCCCCGGCCCGCGCGGCGCCGCCGACGACGCCAGCTTCGCCCGGCAGCAGGCGAAGATCGTCACCGGCATCAACCGGCTCGGCGCCGGCATCGTCTCCCTGGAGGAGATCGAGAACTCCGCGAAGTTCGGCGAGCCCCGCGACACCGCGCTCGCCGGTCTCGTCGACGCGCTCAACGCCGCCGCCGGTTCGAAGGTGTGGGCGTACGTGCCGTCGCCGTCCGCCGACAAGCTGCCGTCGCTCGACGAGCAGGACGTGATCCGTACGGCGTTCATCTACAAGCCGGCGCAGGTCGCGCTCGTCGGGCCGGCGACGGTGCTCACCGGCGACTCGGACCCCGGCCAGCCGTTCTCGATCGCCCGCGAACCGCTGGCGCAGGGTTTCAAGAAGGCCGGCACCTCCGACGCCGACGCGTTCCTGGTCGTCGCCAACCACTGGAAGTCGAAGGGCAGCGGCACCCCGCTGTACGACGGCGACACCGAGGACACGTCGTCGCCGGCGGTCGACCAGGGGGCGTTCAACGCGACCCGGGTGCACGAGGCGCAGGACGTGAACGCCTTCGCCACGCGGGTGGCGACGAGCCTGGGCACGAGCCGGATCTTCCTGGTCGGCGACTTCAACGCGTATACCCACGAGGACCCGATGGAGGTGCTGTACGCCGACGGCTACACCGACCTGGGCAGCGCCGTCGACCCGGCGGAGTCGACCTACTCCTACAACGGCCTGGAGGGCTCGCTCGACCACGTGCTAGCCAACGGCGCCGCCCACGCGATGGTCACCGGGGCGGACGTGTGGCAGATCAACGCCCAGGAGGCGGTGGCCTACGCCTACAGCCGCTTCAACTACAACGCCACGCTGCTGTTCAACGGCGGCGACCCGTTCGCCGAGTCGGACCACGACCCGGTCGTCGTCGGGCTGACGCTGCCGGCGACGCCCGCCTGGAACGCCTCGACGATCTACAACTCCGGCGACACGGTGGCCTACCAGGGGTCGGTCTGGCGGGCGCTGTGGTGGAACCAGCACCAGGCGCCGGGTAGCCCGTACGGTGCCTGGGAGCAGATCGTGACCGCCCCCGACGGCACCGCGATCTGGACCCCCTCGCGGATCTTCACCACCGGCGACGTCGTCGTCTACCAGGGCAAGAAGTACGCCGCCCAATGGTGGACGCGCAACCAGGCGCCCGGCCAGCCCTACGGGCCCTGGCGGAGCGCGGGCTGACCCGAGGCCGGTGCAACGGGGCCGTCTTCGACTCAGCTCGAAGGCGGCCCCGTTGCGATTGAGACGGTCCGTCTTTCGCCGCGTCCAACTCCGCGGGCGCGACATCAAGCCCGGTCCCACGTTGCCTACACCGACTGGCCACGCCGGCCAACAGCGTCGCACCGGTCGCTCCCGCCTCACCCTGCCGGTAACGTCACCAGGGAGAAGGAGCGCCACATGCACTCTCCAACCAACTCCCACCCCGCCGCCGCAGCCCCGGCCTGGACGGTGGGGGACCTCACCGTTCAGCGCATCGACGAGGTGGCCCTCCCTCCGCAGACCGGGCCCTGGCTGCTCCCCTCGGCCACCCCGGACGTGGTGGCCGAGGCACCTTGGCTGCGGCCCGACTTCGTCGACAGCGCGGGCATCCTGCGCCTGGACAGCCACAGTTTCGCCGTCACGGTGAACGGCCTGCGTGTGCTCGTCGACACCGGAATCGGCAACGGAAAGACGCGGGCCAACCCCGCATGGCACAACCTGAACAGCGACTACCTCGCACGTCTCAGCGGCGCCGGTTTCGCACCGGAGACCGTGGACCTCGTGATCCTCACGCACCTCCACACCGATCACGTCGGGTGGAACACGTACGCGCAGGACGGCACCTGGGCTCCCACCTTCCCCAACGCCCGTTATCTGACCGCCCGCGCCGAGTGGGACTACTGGGCGGGGGTGGACCTGGAGGAGGCCCGGCGGCAGATGTTCCGAGACTCGGTTCACCCCGTCAGGGACGCCGGCCTCCTCGACCTCGTCGATGTCCCCGACGAGGGCACCGACGTCGCCCCGGGCATACACCTGGTCCCGACCCCCGGACACACACCCGGCCACGTCGCCGTGAAGCTGCACAGCCACGCCGCAGCCGCCCTGATCACCGGCGACTGCGTCCACCACCCCGTGCAGATGCTGCATCCCGGTATCGGGAGCTGCGCGGACGTCGACCCCGTCCAGGCGGAGTACACCCGGCGCGGCCTGCTCGCCTCGCTGGCCGACACCGACACCCTGGTGCTGGGTACTCACTTTCCCCCGCCCACCGGTGGTCTGGTGGTGTCCGAGGGCGGCTCCTACCGATTCGCTCCCGCGCCTGCAAGCCCCACGAGTGACCTGCCAGCGCGCCGCTGACTGCCAGTGGATCGGAGCGGCCCTGGATTCGGGCCTACCGGGCACCGGGTGGCCGGTAAGTGACCTTCTGCTGGACGGCGCGATCAATTTCTTCTGGCGTAAGCAGTACAACCGTCTTCGTCCTGAGCGCGCCGGAGGCGGTAGCGGCAAAGCCGACGGCGGCGGCCGTCGCGTTGTCGGGCAGATCCACGATGAGGTATACGTCCGCACCACCGAAGGCAAAGTAGAACGACTCCAGCCGGCCTCCGAGACGGGCGATCAGGTTCTCGGTCTGCGTAACGCGGCCGCTGCCGCCTTCGTCGAGGAGGCCACGAACGCCTTCGGTCGTGTAAGTGGATTGAACCAGGTACTTCGCCACGCACGTCACCTTCTTCCAGGGTCGCTGACCTCTGTCGGCAGCCGAACGGAAGTCCACCCACGGCCACCTCAGGCTTACGCCTTCTGCGGCGGCGCCAGGTCCGAACAGTTTCCTTATGTCGGCGACACAAACCTTCCGAGCACGTCAGCATCCGCACCGGCGTCGCGATGCTGCGCTCCGCATGGACATCGAGGGACGCGCATCCGGCGGCGCGTTTGAGCGGCTGGTCTTCGGGTACGGCCACGAGCCGACCCGTACAAGGCGACGAGCGGGAGAGCCCGATGACCGATTTCGCCGATCCTGGCGTGCCCCGCGAAACGCCGTGAAAGGTGAAACTCATGAAGCTCACGGTCATCGGCGGTACCGGATTGATCGGCTCGCAGGTGGTCCGGAAGCTGACCGCAGCCGGACACGAGGCCGTGCCCGCGGCACTGTCCACCGGCGTCGACCTGATCACGGGGAAGGGTCTGGGCCAGGCGCTGGAGGGCGCCGAGGTCGTGGTCAACCTGGCGAACTCGCCGACATTCGACGAGGCCTCCCTGGACTTCTTCCGCACCTCCATGGCCAATCTGCTGGCCGAGGGAGAGCGCGCCGGTGTCCGGCACCAGGTGATCCTCTCGATCGTCGGCGTGGACCAGGTGCCCCAGCTGGACTACTACCGGGCCAAGGCCCTGCAGGAGGACCTGCTCCGCCAGGGGCCCACGCCGTACTCCATCGTGCGCGCCACCCAGTTCTTCGAATTCATGGCCGCCCTCTTGTCCTGGACCTCCGACGACACCACCGTTCGCCTGCCCTCCACCCGCGTTCAGCCGATCGCGGCCGCGGACGTCGCCGACGCGGTCGTCGACGTCGCCACCGGCACGCCACTGCGAGGCATCCGCATCGTCGCCGGCCCGGATGTCTTCGCCCTCGACGAACTCGGCAGGGCCACTCTGGCGGCACGGCAGGACAACCGGACCGTCATCACCGACGACACGGCCGGCATGTTCGCGGGCGTCACCGGTGACGTGCTCATCGCCGGCCCGGACGCGCACGTGGCACCCACGCACTACCAGGACTGGATCCAGACGAACCGGTAACCGCGTCCTCGGCCGGCACGGCAGCCTGGGGCGACAACGTGCTGCACCCTCTGGCGCAATGATCAGCGCAGTGGGCTGAAGGGCCGAAGCTCGTCGGGTTGGTGGCCGGTGGTGATCTGCTCGGCGAGCAGCTTGCCGGTGATCGGGCCGAGGGTGATGCCCCACATGCCGTGACCGCCGGCGGCGAAGACCCGTGGTGACCTGGTGCGGCCGATCAGCGGCAGCCCGTCGGGGGTGCAGGGCCGTGACCCGACCCACTCGTCGGTTCGGGCGTCCAGGTCCGCTCCGCGCAGCAGTGGCCGCGCGGCCTCGGCGATGGCCGAGATCCGGCGACGGTCCAGCGGCGCCTCGGCGCTGCGGAACTCCATCATCCCGGCCACACGCAGTCGGTCGCCGAGTGGCGTACACGCCACCCGCTGCGCGGGGAAGTACACCGGACCGGCCGGGACGTGCTCGATCGCGATGCTGAAGCTGTATCCGCGACCGGCCTGCACGACTGTCCGTACGCCGAAGCGCCGGGCCAGCGTACCGAGCCAGGTGCCGGTCGCCAGGACCACGGCGTCGTACCGGTCGGCCGAGCCGGCGGCGGTCACCACCCGTGCCCCCGTGCCTTCGTCGCGGACGTCGACGATGTCCGCTCCGATCACGAGCGATGCACCGCGGGCGCGGACGGAATCAGCCAACGCGTGCACGTACTGTCCGGGGTTGATGAACCGCTGGCCATAGAGGCGGATGGCGGCACCGACCTGATCCGACAGCGACGGCTCCACCTCGCGCGCCTCGGCGCCGGTCAGGACGTCGTACTCGATCCGCTGACCGGCGGTGTGGATGTGCCGTAGCTCATCCAGCAACACTGAGCGCTCGACCTCGGTGCGGTACGCCGCGATGAACGACTTGGCCTCGTTCGTCTGCGCCGCGACCCCACCGTCGGCCAACGCGTCGAATCCCTCGAAGGCGCGCTGGTTCATCGGGATGTACGCCCGCATGGCGGCCTGCCATTTCGCGGCGGTGCTGTGCCGGGCGAATCCGGTCAGGAAGCGCAGCAGTTGGGCGTCGGCGCGCGGCGGCACGTACACCGGCGACGAGGGGCTCAGCACGGCACGCAGCCCGTAACGCAGCACTGCCGGCTCGGGCAGGGGAGTGGTGATGCCAGGGGTCAGCCAGCCGGCGTTGCCCCACGATGCGCCGGCAGCGACACCGGCACGGTCGAGCACGGTGACCTGTACTCCCCGTTCCTGCAGGAACCACGCGGTGGCCAGCCCGACCATCCCGGCACCGATGACGGCGACGTGCCGGGGAGCGTGTTCGACCGACTCGGTGCCAGGCATTGCGGTTCTCCTTCGGTGCAGGGTCCCCTCGATCGTCGCCTGGCCGCTTCGTGACGTCATTGTCGCGTAAGGCCAATACCCAGCTAGATAATTGGCCGCAGGGAACAAATTGCGACATCATGGTTTCATGATCACTGTTGCCGGTGTCGTGGAAGCGGTCGGCGCCGCCCTACTCCGGGTCGTCGTCGCTGGCGGTGAGGCTGAGGTCCGCGACGTGACCATCGTCGAGCTCGACGAGGCAGCCAGCGGGCAACCCGGCGACCTCGTACTCGGTGCCGGCCTTGCCACACCCGAACAGGCGCTCGTCGTCATCGGGCGCTGCGCGCAGGCCGGGGCGGCAGGCATGGTCCTCAAGCCCCCGCTGGCCACGCACCCCGACGTCGCGTCGGCCGCCGCCGAGCGCAAGCTGGCCCTGGTGGAGCTGCGCAGCCACGGCTCGTGGGCACAACTCGTCTGGCTGCTGCGCGGCGTGATCGACCGGGCAACGGCGCCCGGCACGCCCGATACCGCTGCCGCCGGCGTGTACGACGAGATGTTCGCCCTGGCCGACGCGGTCGCCGCCGTCGTCGATGCGCCCGTGACGATCGAGGACGCGCAATCGCGGGTACTCGCCTACTCGTCGCGGCAGGACCGCACCGACCCGGCGCGCGTGTCCACCATCGTCGGACGACGTGTCCCCGGCGATGTGGTCGCGCAACTCCGGTCCCGCGGCGTCTTCCGCAGGCTCGCCAAGAGCGGCGATCCGATCTTCGTGCCACAGGGCCCGGACGGTACGTTGCCCCGGCTCGTGATCCCGATCCGTGCCGGAGGTGAGCTGCTCGGCTCGATCTGGGCCGTCGTCGAGGGCCCGGTGCCGGCCGAGCGCCTGCGCGATCTCCAGGGTCCCGCGTCCGTCCTGGCGCTACACCTGCTCCGCCTACGGGTGCAGGCCGATGTCGCGCGCCGCGTGGCAGCCGACCGCCTGCGAGCGGCCCTGCGCGCCGTCGTCCAGACGGGTCCGGAACTGGGACTGCCAACCGGGCCGTGGCGGGTCGTCGCGCTCGGCGTTCATGTCGGGACCGGGGAGATGCTGCACAACCTGGCGGTGTGGGAGTCGATCGCCCGTCGCCACGGCTGGCGCCAGCCGCTGATCGTGGATGTCGGTGACGTCCTCTTCGCGGTCGTGGCCGCTCACGGCGAGTCGCCCGGCTCATGGCCTTGGCTGGAGAAGTTGATCCGCAGCGTCGCCGTACACGACCCGGGGCTGCGCGCCGCCTCGGGCAGCCTCGCCGTGGGGCTGGCGGACCTGCCACGATCGCGTGCCGAAGCGGCGGAACTGCTCGCGCTGCACGGCGCCGCCAGACATGCGGGCCCATTGCTACTGTTCGAGGACGCCTGGGCCGAGGTAGTCGTGCACCGTGCGGTCGCCGCGGTCCCGATCGACGACCTGCTCGTCGGCGGGCCACTGCCCGACCTGTTGGTGCATGACCGCGAGCACGGTACTGACTACGTCGCCACCCTCGCCGCCTGGCTTGACCATTGGGGAGACCCGCAGAAGACGGCCCGCCGCCTGCACGTGCATCCCAACACCCTCCGGTACCGCCTGCGCCGGATCGCGGAGGTCGTCCACCTCGATGTCGAGTCGCCACAGGCACGGCTCGCACTGCAGATCCAACTCGCGGCGTTCAGCGTGGCCCGCACCAGCCCACAGGTGTGATATCTGCGGTTCGGCGCCGATTTCCACGACGTCGATGGGTGCCGTTTCCCTGCCGGCCACCGTGGTGGCTATGCCCTGACCGGTGCCGGTCTCGCCATCACCACGGCACTCGCCGCCGCCCGCTCCGTCGTTGTGACACTGGACTACCGACCGGCCGAGATCACCGTGTCGCCACCCTTCCGGCAGCTGTCGAGGGTGGGGTTGCCCGGTGACGATACGAGTGCTGACCGTTGACGACCGCGCCATCGTGCACGCCGGTTACTCATGTGGGCGCATACTCGGTTGAAACGGGACAGTCGGCGAGCCTGTGTCCCGGATGGGCGACCACACTCATGCATCAGGGGCGTGTCGATTTCTGGTCGGCTCCTCGGGGATCGTTCGATGATTTTGCGGCCGGGCACCGGTCTACGTTCGTGCCGGCACCCAAG
>NZ_JAATVY010000004.1 GCF_011947195.1 Planosporangium thailandense
CGGTCGGCCGGTACAGGGGAGTGCGAAGGCGGCCGGTACTTCTGGTGTTCCGACCTGGTGATCGTGCCCGCGCCTGGCGTGCAAGCAATGCTCGACGCTGTCGAAGAGTTGGTCCGGTCGGGTGAGATCGATGTCGTGTGCAGTGAGGTTGTCGGCCCGACCGATGATGCGGCGGGGCTGAGTGACTAGCTGGGTGACAACGGGGAAGGACGCCGGTGGACACCCACGGACGTCAACGGACCGTTCGAGCAGCTCAGCGGGTAAGGAAGCGCAGTTCAACGAGCGTTGATCGTTGCTTGGGGGTCAAGGAGTCGTCGGTTGCGTGTCGCCCCGACCGGCCGAGGGTGAGTTCCGAGCATGGTGAAGGTCTACGGGCCATGCTTCCTCCAGACCAGGGAGTAGCGCCACAACAGATGCCGGCGGTAGCGGACACCGGGGAGTTGGCGGCGGGCGACCCGTCGCATCTGGCCGAAGGTCACTGGCGGCGGCCAGACCATGGGCGACGGATGTTGCCAGTGGGTCTTGCCGAGGCGGTAGGCACGGGACGCGATGGTGGCCGCCAGGTCGAGGGGCAGGCTCGCTGGTAGTTGCCCGCGTGCCAGTCCGATGATGGCGAGCGTGCCGCCGGGGCGAAGCAGCATCGCCATCCGGTTCAATGCGGTGGTGGCGTCCATGTGGTGCAGCGTGGCTACCGCGGTGACGAGGTCGAAGGCGTTGGGCTCAAAGTCATGGGTGAGGACATCGCCGAGGAGGTAGGTGATCCGGCCGTTCGGATCCTGCTTGCGGGCGTGGTCGATGCTGGTCCGGTCGAGGTCGATACCGGTTACGTGCGGGACGAGTTCGCGCAGCTGACGGGTCAGGGTGCCTTCGCCGCAGCCGACATCGAGTGCTTGTTGGCACCCATCCGGGACAGCCTGAAGGATCACCGGGTGATAGTGGATGTTGTGGTTCCAGCGCGAACGCTGGCCGACTTGGTCATCGATGGCGGGAACGTCAGCTGCGCCGTCGCCCGGTTGACGCCTCGCGGCCTCCATGGCGCACATAGCCGAATCGTGTCAGAGGTGCGCAAGGACCGCGAGAATCGGTGACGCGGCCCGTGCCGATGGGGAGGCCGACTTCGAGATCGAGTCCTGGCGGCGGTACAGCTGAGAAGTACAGCAACCGTGCCGGCCGAAGGTGGCTGGAGTCGGACCGAAGACGGCGGCTCACCTCGTGTACGACCGTAGTTGGCCTTACTGCCGATATTTGGCACGGAAGGGGTCACTGGCGGGGTGCCGGGGGCGAGGTGTACGGACTTCGCGTCGCACAAATTGATCTTCGAGTACTGAAGGCCGCGCCTGTCCGTGCCGGCGGTGGCCAGGTCACCACGGCACCGCCAGAGGCCAGGCGCGGTGGGCTCAGTCGTTGTCGGGTAGCGGTCGAGGCGCGGGTCCAGCGACGGCCAGTCGGATCAGGCGCCGGGCGCGCGGTAGTCGACGGTCTGCTTCACCGCTTGGTCGACTTCTGCCGGGGTCAGCAGCACCACCGTCTTGGTGGTGGCTCCACCGGCTGCGCCTACTGCGAAAGCGACGGCGGCGGCGGCTTTGTTGTCGGGCAGTTCGCAAATCAGATACACGTCGGGCTCGCCGAATCCGAAGTCGAACGACTCAAGTCGCCCGCCGACACTCTCGGCCGCCTTCCGGACCGCCTCGACTCGCCCGCTGCCCCCGTCCTTGCGCAGTCCGCGGAGTCCGTCGAGCGTGTAGGTCGACTGGATGAGGAATCTTGGCATCGCGATCACCCCCTCCAGCCGAGCGTAGCCGCCGGAGGCATTCCGGCCGAAACGTCCAAGCTGTGACAGACCCGCACCATTTGAGATTCCGACGACGGGGAAGGGGTCTTATGGCGCCGGCCGAGAGGCGTGAAGAGTCGAGCGCTGAGGGGCGGGACCGTCGACCCGACCTGCGGGCAGCGGGCCGACTCCGGGTCGCCACGAAGCGCGAGAACGGCCGGCCGGCGTGTAGCACCGGCTGTAGCAACGGCAGTGGACGATCACGGATCCGCGCGGTCGGCACGGGGCGTTGTTCCGACTCCACGGACGGAAAGCGCGGCCACAGCGACAGTTGCCCGGAACTTACAAGCGGGGGTCGCTGGTTCGAACCCAGCCGCGCCCACCAGGTAGTACTCTCCGGATCGTGGCCCCGGCCAGGGGCCTGACATCCAGTTCTGACATCAGCCGGCCCCGCCGAACGCCTCGCCGAGGGACCGCAGCGCCTTCGTCTGCTCCTCCATGGCCGAGCGCGTAGATCGTCATGGTGACATTAATGTGGCTGTGGCCGGCGATCGCATGGCGATGTGCGGGGGACGGCCCGGCATTGCGCAGCACAGGCGACGGGATGACTCCTCGACGGGGCGCTTGAGCGGTACCACATCTACCGGCGTGCGCAGCTAACAGCGGATCAGATGAGGAAGAGTCCCCTGGTGATCGTCGCGGTACCGCCGACCAGGACCACTGAGCCTGCAAGGCCGGAACGGGTGTTGGCAGCGATGGTGGCAGGTTCGCCGAGCGAGTCGCCCATGTCGACGTCCAGCGTCGAGAAACCGCGGTCGGCGAGATGTGCGGCCAGGCAGGCGGTGCTGTTGGCGTTGGCAATGTCTTCGGGGACACCGATCGAGGGGGCGAACATACGGGCCGCTGCGCGTCCATCTGGTGACGGTGTGCTGTAGACGTAGCAGCCCAGCAATCCCGACCGGTCGCAAGCCTCCCGTAAGCGGAGCATGTTGGGCGTCAGATCCGCCAGGATCCCACGATCAGAGACTTGCACCAGCATCCGGGGCCGTCCCACTGAAGCGATGTGGCACCGTGCCGACGCCTCCCCAGCATCAATGTTCAATGCGGATAGGACGGGTTCGCGCTCTGCCGTGGTGGGGGCGCGTAGTTCGACGGGCCCGGGATCGAAAACAGCGTTGTATCCGCCATCACGGGCGGTGGCCTCGCCGAGGAAGGTCCGGCCACCAGACCGCAGAACAGCCTTGTACTCCCGCATCCGGGCACGTGCGGCGAGCACCGCTAGCGCGGCCACAGTGCCGTGTCCGCAGGCGGGCAACTCTCCGGTGGCGGTGAAGAAACGCAGCGACACGGTCGGACGGTCGGGCCCGTGTTCCTCGGTCGAGATAAACACGACATGCGATGTGCCGGCCGCGACCGGCACTGCACGACGCTCGGCATCGCTCAAAGCCGTCTCATCGACCACTGCAGTTGGACTCCCGCCTCGCCCAGCGCGCTGGCAGGCGTGGACGATCGTAACGTGGAGACTCATGAATACGGGAGGCTAGCAACAAGAGAGCGGATTTAGCTGACATCTACGGCTGACATCAACCGTGGCGGTTGATCGCGGACCAGCCTGGACTGATGGAGCCGTCAGCTTGGACGTGAGGGATCTCGGCGGACGCTGCGGATCACGTCAGAAGAGCCTTACAAGCGGGGGTCGCTGGTTCGAACTCAGCCGCGCCCACCACGGTTCAGCAGGTCTTTCACTCCGGGGAAGACCGCAACGGAGATCATCTGTAGCAGCGCCTGTAGCAATGGCAGCTCAGTCGAGGTGGTCGTCAAGGCTGCCCTGCCGGGCCGCGCAAGCTCCGCCGCTTGGGCGTCGTGATCGCCCGGCCGACGGCTGGCCGGGAGATCACGCCAACGCCCAGCGGCACGTCGCAGACAGCAGACAGCAAGCGGGCCGCCGACGTACGACAGCGCCGAGGGCACCTGATCGGGGCGGGCCGGCCCGACGGCGAGCTGGGCGCGCGGCGGGCAGCCACGCCGCGCCGTAGCGCGGGTCATGGTCCGCAGTGGGCGGGTGGTCGGCGTGGGCGTCCCACGGTGCCTGATCGTCCACGCCACCTGCCCGGCCTCCAGGACGCGTCGCGTCGGCTGCGCCGATGGCCTGCGGCCACCCTGGACCCCGGCCGGGCGTCGAGGATCTTGGCACCTATCCGGGGGACGGGGAGCAGTGCGGCGAGCAGGACGGCGCCTGCTCGTGTCGTAAGGTGCCCGGCATGCGTCGCCTCTACTTCGGGTCCAACTGGCGCAGCCGGCGGATGGAGTCATGCCTGGCAAGTCGGGTGAGAATAGCGGTAGTTGCGTCCGGGATATCTACTTTCAGAGACTTGACTGCTGATCTCCCAATCTTCCAGCCAGCGAACATGAGGATCCATGCTGGTACCAAGCTGGCGTGGTTGAGGAAAGTCGGGTTCTGGTTGGTCGTCATCATGCGGACGCCGCCGATCGCGACTGCCAATAATCCGACGGCAAACCCGGCGAGCGACAGCCGCTCACCTCGCACGAGGGACGGATAGCAACGGTGCCCGCGAATCCGTTCCGACAAATCGTGGTCGGCTGTCGCCACGGCTCCTCCGATGCCGCAGATAATTCCCGCCGAGCTGGTGGCGCCCCGACGGCGTCCCGGCAACGCATGTCACCAGAACGATGATCTTAATAGCACCTTCGCCCGGCTGTAGCCAGAGCGAAGGTCCGCCGCGGCCAACCGGGCAGCCAAGTCGCTGGACGACGGTGGACATCAGCGAAGTCCGTTAGGCGTCGACGACGATTACGACCACGCAGGTCCAGAAACCGCTGCCGACACATGACGCCCACACCGAGGAGTCGTCTGAAGCGCAGCCCGTACAGCAGCGAAGTACAGCAACCGACGGCACCGCACGAGACCATGAGGAACCGCAACAGCCCGTCTGGCCTCCGACGGGACCTCATGGGACCAGATTGCCCGTAGCTCACACCGACTTGTGTGATGGGTGGCAGGAGATCAGGGTCTGCAGCCAGGATCTTCGAGGTGGTGGCCGGGGTCGCTCGGTTCACACCTGCCGAAGCGATCAGTTGCTCGGGGTGACAGCAACGCTGGCTGTAACCGAGGTGGTCAACCTCGGTCGGCGCAGTCCTGATCGGGCGGTTCGCCGCACCTCGGGGCCGGCATCGGGCGTACGAGTCCGTCGGGCGCGGGGACGCTGAAAGTATCCAGAAGGGCTGTCGTGGGTCCGCGTAGCCTGACACCGTGCTGATCAAGTTGATGGGCGATTACAGCTGCTGGCCCTTGTGGATTCGCGACGAAGACGACGGGGTCTTCTACCCGCGTGATCCTGCCACGCTCGGGCTGGGCGCCAGCCTCATCGGACGGTTGGCGGCGTGGCAGCAATGGCACGAATCCATGGTCAACGTCGCCGACCCTAACGACAGCAGGCCTGTCACCGAGGCCGAGTGGGAAGCCTTCGCCAACGAGGGCCGCCTACTGGCGGCGCGGGTCGCTGAAGAGCTTCCTCACGCAACTGCCTGGTTTTACCAGGATCCCCAGCCGCATTCTGAAGTAGACGCCCTCAGGCGACGTCGAGCGGTGGGTGACTAACTGGGTGACGACGGGGACGGACATCGGCGGACGGCCACGGACCTTGGTGGACCTTTGTCGCAGGTCGAGCTGCAGGGAGCCGCAGGCCTAGCGACCGTGATCGTTGCCTCGGGTCCAGGGGTCGTTGGCCGCGGTCATCGCAGCGCCTGACTACGGTCGTCGTGCCATCATCGCCTCGTGAGTAACGACTCCAGGTGGACGCATGAGTTGGATGGCGCGACGGTCCAGTTCATGCCGGGGAAAGACAATGACCCGGAAACTGTGGAGAACACCGACGCGCACATCTATCTCCGCGACAGCACGCACCGGTACGCCACGTTCATGACCACGAACGAGATCGCTCGCGTTCTTCAACGGTGGGCCGATACGGGGGAGGGTGGAGGTGGTCGGTACTTCTGGTGTTCCGACCTGGTGATCGTTCCGAGGCCGGGGGTGCAAGCGATGCTTGACGCTGTCCAGGAGCTGGTTCGCTCGGGCGAGATCGCCGTTACATGCAGCGAGGTTATGGGTACGGGAGATGACGCAGCGCACGCCAGCAAGCCGTGATCGTTGCCTAGGCATCAGGGCCCGCACCTGTAGCAGCGCCTGTAGCAACGACGGCGGACCGCCACAGAAAGCGGTGGACCGGCTAAGCGATCGGCGCGAACCCACGGACATGCGCAGTGCCGACGAGGACAGGTGCCCGGAACTTACAAGCGGGGGTCGCTGGTTCGAACCCAGCCGCGCCCATACCTGATGGCCTGGGTATCTCCCCGGGTCATCGTTTGTTTTCCGCGATCTTTGCCATCGTCTGTCGTTGACCTCCGACGCCCCGGTTGACCGTGGTTCGCCGGAGGATGTCGCACGCGGAGCGCACGGACGACGCGGTGAGCGGGTCAGTTCCCGTCTCGGAGCCGCGATCGCGCTTGGTTGACCAGCTCCTGGTGCTCGGGGGAGAGCGGCTCGACGAGCGCCCGTTCGAGCCACAAGGGAACTGGGTGTAGTGGTGCTCGGTCGTGTTCCGCGCGGCCCGGGCCGGCGCGCCGCAGCGGAAGGCGAGAGGCGCGCCGTGCCCTGGCCGTGACGGTCGTAGCTGGCCACAGTAGGCGGAGATGGTCGCCGAGCGGGCGACGACGACGGGGCGGATTGAAGAAATTGATAGCGATGTGTGACTGGTCGACTCTGGCCCCGGTTCGGTGGCCTGCCGGCGTTATGGGTGGGCGGCCCGTCGAGGCACGGCTAATGTGCGACCATGGGGCCCGACGTGCCGAAGGTGATCAAGCTTGTTGCCAAGTCTGATCTTGTTGCGCTGAGCGAGAAGGCGCGTGCGCTGCATCTGGGCGTTGGTCGGCGTGCCGATTGGTTGACTGAGTATGTTGCAGAATCCTCGAACGGAGCGCTCTGGGCGATCCTTCAAGAAAGCCATCCACAGCGGTGTTACCGGTGCCAGATCGTGATCAGGCGCAGCGGCGACGGGATCGAGAACTTCCTGCTCGATGTGCTGCCCGACGACTTCGAGCAACTGCCAAATCTGCCTGAGGAACGCTTGGTGCAGCTCACTCGATGGGCGTTGAGCCACGTTCCAGTTAGCCCGCTACCGGCCGAGTACCTGGCGGAGTGGGACAGGGCCGCGCCCGGATGTGCGACCGTCGAGAAGTCGAAGTCGCGCTAAACCGGGGAACGAAAGCTCCTTGAGGGCCTGCCCCACCCGGACGATTTGGATGGTCACTTCATGGTCGATCCTCGAAGTTCGGCTTCTACGCTACGGACTGCTACCGCCTGCTCGGTGAGAACAACCTGGCCGAGATGTACGCCCACGAGATCATGAGAGTAGGTTTCGTCAATGGCATGTCGTATCAGTGAGCTCGTGCTCGGTTGCCGCGACCCCGAGGTGCTGGCGCGGTTCTGGTGCGAGGTCCTGGACTTCGTAGTGCTCGATCGCGAAGCGGACGGCAGTCTCGAGATCGGGCCGCGCGAAGGGTTCGGTGGCCCGCAGCCGACGATCATCCTCAGCCGCAGGGACAAGCCGGAGCAGGGGAAGCCCCGGCTGCACATCGACGTCAACGCCACCGACCGCGATCAGGACGCCGAGCTCGAACGCCTCCTGAAGCTCGGGGCGCGCCCGGCCGACATCGGTCAGACCGGCGAGGAGCCCTGGCACGTTCTTGCCGACCCCGAGGGCAATGAGTTCTGCCTGCTCAAGGCCCGCCTCAACCCGCTCTGACGGCTCTGTGTCCCCCGGTGCGGCCCTAGTCGAAGGTCCTGCCGAACGCGTGCGCCCGATTCAGTACGCGATCGATCGCGGCTCGGATCTCGTTCGAAGCGGCGGTGATCGCCCGAGAGACGTTGTGGTCTTGGCCGTAACGTTCCCGGATCTCGACTAGGCGTGCGTCGAAGGTCACCGGCAGGCCAACTGGGCTGGTGGTCATGTCGCAGTACCAGACACCATTGCGGGCAAGCGAGTCTTCATCGGGGAACTCGGAGCCTCAGCCCGCGTGCGATCATCACGCATACTCGTTCAGGCGGGAGGACCGTATGCGCGTCACACGCATCATCGCCGACCTTCGGGTGGCGGACGTCGAGGCGGCGAAGAGCTTCTACACCCACTACCTCGGCCTGAGCACGGAGGAGTTCAACATGGGCTGGGTGGCGCGCTACACCTCCCCGGATACCGGTGCGAATGTCCAGCTCGTGACGCGCGATGCTGCGGCTCCCGAGGATCCGGTCATCTCCGTGCTCACGGAGGACGTGGACGGTGCCTATGCAGAGGCGCAGGAACTCGGCTACGAGATCGTGCACCCGCTGACCACGGAGCCATGGGGTGTGCGTCGGTTCTTCGTCCGCGCGCCGGACGGCACCGTGATCAACGTCGTGCGCCACCGCGACTGAGATAGCGCCGCGGCGTGCGGTCAGGGGCGGGGCGGCCACGGTTGGCTAGCGTGACCAGCCGGTGCCGTCGACCCGCCAGCGTGTAGCGGCGGCTGTAGCGACGGCAGTGGACGATCACGGATCCACATGGGCGGCACGGGCCGTTGTAGCGAGCCCATGAACGGAGAGTGGGGCCGCAGGGACAGTTGTCCGGAACTTGCAAGCGGGGGTCGCTGGTTCGAACCCAGCCGCGCCCACACCTGATGGCCTGGGTATCTCCCCAGGTCATCGTTTGTATTCCGCGATCTTTGCCATCATCTGTCGTTGACCTCCGACGCCCCGGTTGACCGTGGTTCGCCGGAGGATGTCGCACGCGGAGCGCACGGACGACGCGGTGAGCGGATCAGTTCCCGTCTCGGAGCCGCGATCGCGCTTGGTTGACCAGCTCCTGGTGCTCGGGGGAGAGCGGCTCGACGAGCGCCCGTTCGAGAAGGCAAGTGAGGTTCCACAGCGCTCGCTGCTCGGCCTGGTCCACGACCAGGTCGCCGAAGTCGTTGGTCGCCTCGTCGGTGCGGGACAACCATTCGAACAGAACCAGCGCCTCGTCGCGGCTGAGCCTGACTACGAGCTCGTCTTGATCCACGTCCGGCAGTCTACGTACCGTGCGGTGGGCGGACCGCAGAAGAGATGATCCCGGTCGGGTGAGGCGGAAGAATGCCGTCAGCCATTGCCGACCGAGATCGTTCTGCCGTCATCTCTGCATGTCAGGAGCTGTTCGGCGTTATTGGTTGCGAACGGCTGTCAGCGCTGCCGCTGACGTTCTGCTGACTGCCATACGGCGTGCAAGCAGGCAAGTTAGCATCCGGTGTGACTTCGATACAGGTGGGCGACGTCAGCGAGACGGCCGACGGACTGTACGCGGTGTCAATATGGCCCGCCTCGGCGGCAATGCTCGCGCAGGCACCCGATCCCGCTGCCGGCCCTGTGGTGGTCGAGGGCTATCTCGCCGCGGGCTCCGGCTGGACCAAGTTGCGTCTGCCGTTCTTCGGAATCCCAGGTGACGAGCTGCAGCAGCTCACGGTGCGCCGCATGAGCCTCGATCTGCTGCTGTCGCCCAGCGAGTTCGCGCAGCTCGCTCCGAGGCTGGAAGGCACGAGGGTGGCGGGCCTTGAGTTCTGGCAGACCTACCGCGACCAAGTGCCTCAACACGCCAGCCTCAGCGACAAGCAGGGCAAGGCTCGCCGAGCTGCGTTCATCGGCCTGGACGTGGCAATTGCGGTGCAGTTGCCCCACGACGGTGAAGTCGCAGTCCTGGCCGCGCCGACAGCAGTTCGCGTCCAGGCGGCATTGAAGCGAATCATGGATGCGAGCGACTCCGTCTGAGCCGGTATGTCAGCCAAGCGCGCGTACCGTCAGTTAGGGAAGACCGGAGATCATTGCCCCGAGATGCCGGAACGCCTGCTCGCTGGCTCGGTCGAACTGACCGCTCGTGAGCGTTCATGACCAGGGGCGGACACGATTACTGGCACGCCGACGGCACGCCGGCCGAGAGGCGTGGAGATTGACCATCGGGGGACGGGTGCGGCCGGCCGGCGCGTGCGAGGCGGGCCGGAGGTCCAGAGCGTCGGCCGGGTCAGCGACTGACCATCGCAGGATCAAGCACCGGGTGCGCGGTAGTCGACGCGCTGCTGGACGGCCTGGTCGACCTCTGCCGGGGTCAGCAAGGCCACGGTCTTGGTGGTGACTCCGCCGGATGCGCCGATCGCGAGAGCGACGGCGGCGGCGGCTTTGTTGTCGGGCAGTTCGCAGATCACGTACGTGTCGGGCTCGCCGAACGCGAAGTCGTATGACTCAAGACGCCCGCCGACGCTTTCGGCCATCCGCCGGAGCGCCTCGACGCGCCCGCTGCCCCCGTCCTTGAGCAGCCCGCGGAGTCCGTCGAGCGTGAACGTACCCTGGATGAGGAATCTTGGCATGGAGATCACCTCCTTCCAATCAAGCGTAGTTGCGGGAGACGTGCCCGACACCATGTCTCGACGTGCGGCAGGATCCCCTCAATGAGGTGATGTCGACGGCGGGAACGAGTGGTAGTGGCTCACCGTGGCAGCGACAAATCCACTGTCATCCGTAACCGCGGCACTACGACGGGGCCGGGCAGTGGCTGTACACCACCGAAGCGCAGCGATCTGCCTGCCGGTAATCGACACGGAAGAGGTCGCTGGACCCGGCTATGCGCGCCGGATGCTCGCGGTTATCTGGCGGGCGCGTGCCTCGCCCATGAAGTCGCGGCCGAACATGGACAGCAGCATGGCGAGGCAGAGCCCGGTATCGAAGGGCATGAGGACGAACGCGAGGCAGCCGATCGGAACGACGACCCGGGGCATCCAAGCTCGACCGATGACGGGAGCCTTGGCGACTGCCCGTAGGCCGTAGCCGAACCCGAGCACCGCGGTCAGGTCGTAGAGTACGGCCAGGACGACACCGAGCGGGCCGTGCCCGGTGCCCTCCAGGATGCCGAGCGTGAACGCGACGGCGAAGGCGCCAACGAAGATGGTGAGGAACACAAACAGAACGACCGCGCCAATTCGGCGACGCCAGTAGGCCGGGCCTCGCTGCTGCCACGTCGTGCCCAGGAACGGTACTGGTACGACGCCGCCGTTCATCTGTGCCTGAGCACGCAGGCGCAGCAGTTGAGGATCATCCTCGGCTGTTCCCCGGCGTGGTTGCTTGCTCACGGTTCGCTCCATCAGAACAGGTTCTTCACGCCGTGCCAGAGACTCTTGGCCGCGTCCACTGGGTGCTGCACGTCGCTTTCGACTTTCTTGAACATGCCGTATCCGTCGTTTTCCCAGGTCGCCTTGGTGGTGTCCCACAGCCCCTCGGCGGTACCGACGGCGACGCCGTCCTCGTGGATGTGCTCGGTCCAGTGCCCCTCATGGGCGGCCTCGTAGGTCCAGGCGCCCACGCCGTAGCTGACTGCCGGAGCCAGGAACGGCCCGGCCCCAGGAATGCAGTCGGTGGCCAGGCCGGCGCCGATCGCCGCGGCGTTGGAGCCGCCGTCGGCGATGATCGCGTGCGTCCAGGACCAGCCTTTTTCGTGGTCCTCCTTGGCCTGCGCCCAGGTCGCGAAGGCGCCGACGACGATGTCGACGGCAGGTAGCCCGTCGAGCACGCGGGAGAGCTTGCTGCCGTCGGAGAGCACACCCATGCTGTCGGCGATGTCGCCGACCGAGCTGCCCAGTAGCCGACCGGCCTTGAACCGGTCGGCGAACTTCTCGGCGACCTCGGCGTCGGTCTGCAGCAGCTTGCGCTCGGCGCGCATCTGCTTGAGTTGTTCGGTCAGCTCGGCCTTGGCCTTGCTGCCGGCGGTGGAGTGCTTGCGCTCGTACTGGGTGGCCTTGTACCTGCGGTTGAACTCGTCGAGCTCGCCCTGGGCGATCTCGGACAGCTCGTTGGGCAGGGCGTAGTAGCCCTTCAGCGCAGCGGCGAGGGCGGCGGCGTCGGCGGCCTTGAGGAACGAGGTCCCGTCTCCGTGAATCGCTGCGGCGATGTCGTGCAGCTCCTCGATGGCGGTTTCGCGCGCCTGTTTCGCGGCCTCGAACGCCGCTTGGGCCGCGACCGAGAACTGCGTGGCGGCGTCGGCGGCCGGTCCGACGTAGGGGCCGTTGATCGGCTGGTCGTCGGCTGTGAACGGCATGCCGGCGGCCTTGGCCGCTGCGACCGCGTGGTCGAGTTGGCGCTGTGCGGTGTCCAGGGCGTCGGCCAGCTCGGCGAGGCAGCGGCCGGCGATGCGGGTGCAGCTGGCTATCTCCACCAGCGCGGCGGCGTCCTGCTCCCAGGCACCCTTGAACTCCTCGGCGGCCGCGCCGCTCCACCCGGCGTCGCCGACGAGCTGGTCGACCCGCTTGCTCAGGTACTCGCCGGTGTCGCTGACTTCGCCGACGACGCCGGTCAGGGAGGCGGCGACGGCCCGCAGGCCGCCGATGTCACCACCGATGCGCACTGATGTCCTCCGTCGGTGGTCGGTTACGCCTGGGCGATCAACTTGTTGTAGAGCGCCACCACGTCGGAGTCGTCCTCCTTGTAGCCGTCGTGGCACTTCCTGAGCTTGTCGGCGTGCTCGCCCATCGCCTTGGTCAGCGCCGCGTTACCCGCGCCGAGCAGGGCGAGTACCGCGGTGATCCCCGCGTTGAGCGTGTCGTCGCCGCCGTCGACCGGGTCCGGGGACATTCGCCGGCGCAGCTTGGCGAAGTCGGTTGACTCGGTGGCGAACGCTTCCGCCATCGCGGCCAGGTCGCCCAGCACCACCTGGTACCCGGCGCTCATGACATCACCTGCGCCGCGTCGGCGAGCCGGTCGGCCGACCACTGCGATACGTCGTCGGCGTAGCGGGGATCGACCTGTACCCGGTAGACGCCCTGCACGCGCAGCCACGTGACGTAGGAGTACATCGGCATGCTGATCCACGGCTGGTACTCACCGAGCGTGTCGACCAGCGCCTGTGGGCTGGTGAACGCCAACCCGACCCGCTCGTCACTGTCACGGAGTCGGCGCAGCTCGATCGCGGGCTCGCGCTCAGAGCCGTCGCGTAACGGCCGCGCCGGCACGTACACCAGATCACCGTCCGCTGGCAGATCCATAGCATGCCTCCCCGTTCCTACCTGCGGGGAGGCTACCAACAACCGTCCATGCCGGACTGTCCCTGCGGACTGAAATAGACTGGCCGGCGGCGGGCCGAGGCGTATCCAAACCTGTAGCCAAGACCGGTTGGGTCGAACCACGACGCGTGTAATGCCGTGAAGCGCCGATTCGAGGTTGAGGACGGCCGGGCCGGCAAGCCGCACCGCGTTACCGCTGCATCCGAGCCAGGTGCTCTGCGCAACCGAGCCGGGTCACGCCGTTAGTGCGATCGATGAAAGGGCGCCCGCAGCGGGTACACCGCTTGAGGCGGTGCCAACCGCCGGAAACGACCAGGATGGCCAACGCGGTGACCGCCTCGGCGAGCGGGTCACGGCTGATGACGACGATGTGCCATCGTCCATGACGGCCGACGAGCTGCGGTGTGGCACCCGTCAACATCAGCGCTCGGTTGAGCCGGTGAGCGGCGGCTGGCTCGTCTGGCAGTACCGAGCAGACGTCGGCGAGGGCGGTTGACAGTAGTGCCTCAGCGTTGCACAGGCCGGGATCAAGCATCCGGTACGGCGGCATCACCCCACGCCAGAGGCCGTCACTCCTCGGCAATGAGCACACCCATCGACCTTGCCGTGCCGGCGACCTGTCTCATGGCCGCCTCCACATCGTCGGTATTGAGGTCGGGCAGCTTGCGCTCGGCGATTTCGCGTAACTGCCGGCGGGACATCTTCGCCACCGTTTGCGAGCCGGGTTGTGCCGACCCGCCGGACAGCCCCAGCATCTTACGGATGAGGTACGCCGTCGGCGGCGTCTTGTACCGCAGCGCGAATGAACGATCTTCGAAGACGGTCACCACGACGGGCACGACATCCCCGCGCTGGGTGGCGGTGGCCGCGTCGTAGTCGAGCTTCAGCTGCCGGGTGTTTATGCCGGTAGGGCCGAGCATCTTGCCGATGTCGACCATGGCCGCGTTGCCGGCCTCAAGCTCCAGAGTGACTGTGCGTGAGATCTTCTTCTGGATTGCCATGCCGGCGACGCTAGGGACTGCCGTAACGAGAAGGTCAACCTGTGCGGCGCGGAGAACCTCGACGAATCAGCCACACAGCGGCGTCCGACCGGGGAACGGCGCGAAGCCGGTGAGGATGCGGCTTCACATCCAACCAGCGGATGTGAAGCCGCAGGCCAGCTGATGGTGATGGTTGCCTGGGGGCAAGGAGTCCGCTGGCGGCAACGCCACCGCAACAGCCGCACACCCTCAGCTGGCGCGATCCGCAAGCCGCTTCGTCAAGTCGACGCCTTCAGGCCTGTCAGTCTACTTACGCCCGTTCCATTCCGGTTTGCTCCTCAACAACAGGGCCCGGTCTTTGGCGTCGTCCTCGCGCCACGACCGCCCCCATGCCAGCAAGGCCACACCAGGAATCCAATATCCGATCAAGATCCCGGCAAACTTTGCTAGGTCAAGCCACCACGGTCCCCGGTACACCAGGTCGTCTCCGATCGACACGAACGGTGCGACGCCGAAGATGGCGGCCAGCGCCGGGCCGAACCGGCTTGGGCCAAAGAGTCGGATCGCAAGCGACAGAGATGCGCCGGTACGCCGTCTTACCCACCACCATCGGACCAGCAGCGCACCGATCGCCCAGAAGACAGTGAAGCTGAACGCGAACTCGAACCGGCTTCCGATGGCACCTTGGCTGAGGTGGGAGATCGGAAGGTACAGAAAACCCAGCCCAGCCAACAACCGCCAGTGGCGTCCCCAAAGCCCGGGCTCGCCCGTCTTCGGCGAACCAATCGTGCGCGGCTGGGGCGCGCCTATCCTTTGCCGGCCTGAGACCGCGGTGGCGTGAGTGCCAGGGGTCTCAGCGCTGATGAGCCGAGCGGGTGCGTTTACGGCCACCATCGACCCGTCGAGCTCGTATCGGAACAGGGCGATGCCGTGCTCGTCGGCGTAGGCGACTGCCGTGGAGGCGTAATCGCTGCCGGTAAAAAAGATCAGCTGCTTCTCGGATGCGTGGCCGCGCGCACCGAAGAGTTTCTGCAGTTCCGGCCGTCCCACGTGGGAGGCCTGATACTTCACCTGACCAAGCGCACGGGCCGCGCGGATGTCGACACCGCCGTCCGCGCCACCCGGCTTGGCCGCGGCATCCCGATATCCCCAGTACCGCATCCACGCGGCGGCGTTGTGCTCGGCATCCTGCCAGGACCGGATCAGGCGCGGTTCCGGCCTTGCCCCCAGGGGCGATCCGTTCGCGGTGCTACTCACGCTCGAAGTATCGCAGGCGAGATCGTCGCCGATTACTGGCGCGACGGCTCACACGATGGACGGGCGAGGGAACGGTTTCGGAGCCGCCCGGCCGTGCTGTGAGCCGCTACGGAGGTCCCGCGGTGCCGGCGACGAACGCGGTGACGGTGATCGGGATCGGCTGGCCGGTCGGTGTGGAGGCGGGGATGTCGACCGTCACCGGGATGCCGGTTTGGTTGCCCGGCACGACGACCCGCACCTGGGTGATCATGTAGAGGTGCGCGCCTCCTTCGTACGCGGTCGTGGTGCCGAGGGCGAAGGACGCCGCTCCGTGTGGTGGCAGTTCGATGCGCTGTGGCCCGGGGTCGGTGCGTTCGTAGATCGAGCCATCGGTGACCGTGGTCGGTAGGGTGCCCGTGGCCGTGGGCGCCGATTGTGGGTGTCCGGTGGCGGTGACTTTCGGGTAGTCGGTCAGCTGGCAGGGTGATCCCGCGGTGTTGGTCAGCGCGATGATGACGAACGGCTGGGAGGCCATCGAACCTTGCTTGGTGACTGCACCGGTTAGCTGATCTGCCCGGCACGCAGTGACCTGAGGTGGTGTGCTGGTGGTCGCCGTGCCCCCCGGCGACGCCGACGACGGTGTGGACGGATCGGGTGCCGGGGACGGCGGACCCGCTGTGGGCTGGACGCTTGCGCTGGCGGTCGGGTTCGGGGTGACGCCAACCGGCGTCGGCGTGTGGCGGCCGCCGGAGACGTAGGCGTACCCGGCTGCCGGGACGGCGATCGCGAGAGCGGTGAGTGCCGAGGCGGCGAGCACGCGGACGCGGCGGCGATGACGAACCGTGGCGCGTACCGCGGCCATGCCCGCTGGCCGTACCGATGCGGCCTCGCGGTGACGGAAGTCAGCGAACGCGGCGCTGATCGAGTCGTACTCGAGTTCACCCATGCCGGTACTCCATTCCAGTCTCGGCCAACAGTGCGGCGAGAGCAGTGCGGCCGCGGTGCAGCCAGACCCGCACGGTGCTTTCGGCGACGCCCTCCTGTTGGGCGATGTCCCTGGTGGTCAGGTCAGCGAGGTAGTGCAGGACCAGCGCCCGGCGTTGGGTCTCGGGCAGCTTGGCCAGCGCGGCGGTCAGCGCGACCCGATCGGGGCCCGGCCCCGGTACCGGCGCCTCGCGGTAGCGGCGGACGAAGTCCACGCCCGAGCGCAGCCGCCGCCACCGACTGGTGGCTAGGTTCCAGGCCACCCGGCGCACCCACGCGGCCGGGTCGTCGTACCTGCTGATTCGGTCCCATCGGGGCAGGGCCCTGCAGAACGCTTCCTGGACGACGTCCTGGGCGGCGGCAAGGTCGCCGGTATACGCGTAGAGCTGCAGCGTCAGCGTGTTGACGTTGGCGGCGTAGAACTCCTCGATGTCGCCAGCCGTCGTCGTGCTGGCGGAGGCGTCCCGGCGAGGTGGTGACGCGTTTGCGGGTGGGTCGCGGTGAGCGATCACTGAGCCTGCCTTCCCCGACTACGGCCGCACGCCGGCCGCTTGTGGACTACACGCGCCGGCGTAGGAGAGTGTTACAGCCGGTTTCGCCGCAGCGGGTGCGCCGCCAACGGAGGGGCGCCGGCCAGAGCACGCGACGCGCCAGCGGGGTGCCTTGACGAGCCGAGATGTCCTAAACGTACGGCCGCCCGCCGTCCAGGTCCCCGGTGATCCCGACTCTTCGGTTGTAGACGGGCAGGTCAGGCCAGTCACACCAGCGATCGATTGCCAGGGTGCCGTGGCCATGACGCACTGTCTTGCCGCGGTCCACGCTCGGATTTCGCAGCTCAGTTGGCGGACGGCTGCCGCGCATCGGAGCTTGGCTAGCTGCACTATTCGGGATGTGGCCGGCGATAGTAGTGATTGATGAATAGTCATACGTTGTCGGGTATGCATGGCTGGGGCGGGATCGTGTTCACGGCAGCGTTTCTCGTCGCACTGCTGCTGGCGCGGCTACCGGCGGCACGGCGGTACCGGCAGCGACGGTTGGAGCAGCACGAGGCGCGCAGGCGCAGGCGCCCGTAGGTTGCGGCTCAGGGGCGGCCAGTAGCTGATTCGGCGTTGTGCGGTTGCGGGCACTGATCGACATCTAGGCTGCGGCGATGCTGGATTTCCTGGTCGGGTTCGTGGCGCAGGTGGTGCTCGACGTGCTCGTCGACCGGGCGCAGCATTCGTTGGGCATGGCGGCGACTGGCGCGACGCGGGTAAGCGGGTGCCCCTTGACCTGTGGGGGCCGGAGTCATCCTGGCGCCTGCTGAAGGGCCGCCAGTCGGGCGCTGGCCCGGCGTTGCGCGGCACAGGCGACGGGACGACTCCTCGGGCCGGGTGTGAGGGGCAGGGGCGGAGGTCCGCTTCGGATTTCCGACCTCGACACCAACGCCTCGTCGAGCCGATCAGGTGCTCAGCAACGCGGTAGGTCGACAGGTATGTTGACGCCGCCGTGGACACGCTGACCGTGGCGGGCTTGCACGATGACCCCTCAGCGGTGCCGACGACGCCGTCCTCATGCAAAACGATGGTCGGTGCCGGAGTGCGCAACCTTCGGTCTGCGACCATCTGATCATGCAAGCAACCCGGCAGTACATTCGCGTGGCACGGTCGCCCTGGCGACGGGGCCTACTCGCGGTCAATGTGGCCGCGACCGGAGCGATCGTCGCGGTGCCGGTCCTGATCGTGATCGACCCCGCGTTCCGGGTGGATGCGGCCAGTGTTGCCATGGTGGCCGTCCTTGTGGCTATTGCGGTGTTCGCGGCCCTGTGGGTGCCGACTCATCTCCGGGCGATGATCACGCAGCCCCGTATCTGGCTCGACGGGGACTGTCTCGTTCTCCATGACCCAGCGCTGTTTCGACGCGACGAACCCATCAGCCGTGCGGATATTCGCTATGTTCGGCGGTTCGACGGCGATTGGGGAGAGAAGCTGCTCTCCTGTCGCCTCAGTCCATTTCGTGAGCGGGCCACCGTAGCCGTGCGGTTCGCCCATCCCCGACGATTCCCCGCAGCTCGTTTCAGCTTGTACAGCAACGCTGTTTGGAGCTATTCGCGCCGGCTCCTGCCGCCGATACCGTTGCCTATGGCGACGGTCAACTACAGCGGCTTCACCTTCCGGGCCGCCGACCAGGACGAGGCAATCGTGCTGTTGCGCTCATGGTTGGAGCGAGGTTAGACCACATCCCTGCCGGAGGCGGGTCCGTCATGGTGGCGCTCCGGCTGACGGCTACGGTGACCTCAACCAGGTCGGACACGGACAAGGCGCCGCATGGACCTCCGGTACGACCTGCCGGTCGATCGCGGACCGTCCCGGGCCGGCGTCGGTTGACGCGCCCCGGCTCGGGTTCGTCGACGGCAACGACGTGTCTTGACGCCTTGAGGCAGGTTCCTATCCTGGGTCGGTGTTCAGCGTGCGCCCAGCAGTAGCCGACGACGTCACCGGAGTTCGGGCGGTGGCGGTCGCCGCGTACGAGGTTTACGTGCCCCGCATCGGCCGGCCCCCGGCACCGATGACCGCCGACTACGCGCAGGCCGTACGCGAGGGCCGGGTCTGGGTGGCGGTGGAGAACGGCGAGCCCGTCGGCTTCGCCGTGCTCGTCCCGCAGCCGGATCACCTGCTCCTGGAGAACGTCGCCGTCTCGCCGGGCACGCAGGGGCGGGGTATCGGTACCCGACTGTTGGCCCTGGCCGAGGACCACGCACGCCGGCAGGGTGTGAGCGAGGTGCGGCTCTACACCAATGAGGCGATGACCGAGAACCTCGCCTACTACGCCCGACGCGGGTACGTCGAGACCCATCGGGCAGAGCAGGACGGCTTCCGGCGCGTGTTCTTCCGGAAAGCCGTCACGCCGTAGCGGATGCGTGGAACGTGCCGGGTCGCTACGGCCGAATCGGCGCTCCGCTGTCGGATCGCGGCGCGCCGCCTCGGCCAGCTCCGGCTCCATCAGTACGCGCAGGGCGGTGGGGCCGGTGACGCCGTACGCGTCGAGCGCAGGCGGGGTTCCGTGGCGTCCGCCGGCTGCCCATTCGCGCCACGCGGCTTCGAGTTTCCGGTCGGCGTCCGTCCTGTCTTCGCCCGCCTGTGCCCGCTGCGCGGCACCGATGAACGTGAGCGCGGCGCGCTGCGCGGCCATGCCTTCGGGCCCGATGTGGTCGGCGTTGAAGACCAGATGGTACTCGTGGCCGATGTCGAGGCTCCACAGTGTCCGGTGGAGCTGCTCGGTGCCGTCGTGCAGCTTGAACACGTCCCGGTCGCCGCAGCGCAGGAAGATGGGTAGCGCGCTCGCGCGGATCGTGTCGGCGTTGGCCCGCAGCCGGTGCAGGACACTGTTGTCCGCGAACCGCCGGGGGTCGGTGCCGTCGCCGGCCATCTCCGTGCCGAGTTGGGCGAGCACCCCGAGCGTGTTGCGCGGTCGTAGCTCCTGCGGCGTGTTCGCGGGCAGGAGCGCGGGGGCGATCGCGGCGACCGCCTGCCAGCGCGTCGGTTCGGCGAAGGCGATTTTCAGCGCACCGTAGCCGCCCATCGAGGAGCCCATCAGCGAGATACGGTCCGGGTCGATGCCGTAGCGCCGCTCGATCAGTTGGGGAAAGGCAGCCGCCATGAAGGTCTCCCAGGAGCCGCCACCGGGATGGTCGAGGTAGAAGCCCCCGGCTGTGGGCGTCGACGCGCTGGCGATGACCGACCGGGGCAGCGACCCGTCGTTCCACAGGGCGTCGATGACCGGGTGGAGCGCGGCGAGCACCTCGCTCGACGAGTTCGCGCCGTGCAGGATCAGGACCAACGGCAGCCGCTCGTCGGGCGTCCATCCACTCGGTGTGAGCACGGCATAGGCGACGCCGTCCCCGACGAGCGGGTCGCCGGTGACGTCACGCGTGAGGCTGCTTTCCATGTCCGGCAAACTCTCATGGCGCGAGATCGGCGAGCAAGCCGAATTACGACCGGTCAGCGCTGGTAGCACCGCTTCAGCTCGTCGAGGTCGTAGTAGTAGCTGCCCGGTGCGTACGGCTTGCAGTCGGCCTTGAAATGCGTCTCCTTCTCGTTGTAGAGCATCCTGATCAGCATCCGGCCGGCTGCGTTCCGGTACGCGTCCCACTGCATGTTCGCCGCGTAGGGCGCCACGTCCGCCCCGCGCCACGGGTTGTGCCGGTAGCTGAACGTGTCGCTGGTGGGAACCTGCACCTCGCTGCCGGGTAGCCGCATCAGGGCGGCGAGCGGGATCACCGTCTCCGCGTGGGCGAAGCGCAGTCGGGCGACGTCCGTACTGGTCCCGTTCCGGTACGCCTCCACCGCCTGGAAGAAGTCGTCCTCGAGGGGCTCGGCCATCGCGTAGGTGATTGTGTTGCCCGCGAAGCTCGGACCCTTCCGGTAGAAGGTCGTCGCGTCGTCGACGTATGCGAAGTGCTCGGCGGCCCCGCGGTCGAGGTACCGGTCGAAGTGCCAGGTGCCTTCGGCGCTGAGGCCGGGCGCGATCGCGTACACGTTGAACAATGCCATGGCGGCGTCGACAGCGTTGCCGACGCGGTACGTGCCGGACGCCAGCCGGTCCACGAAGTCGTGCGCGAAGAGCCGGTCCAGACACGTCATCGCGTCGCGCGCGGACTCCTTGCTGTACGTGATCTCGTCGAGCTTGGCTTTCAGGGTCGGATCGCTCTTGAGCCAGTTCGCGTAGTCCGCGTTCGTCTTCTCCTTGTGGAAGTACAGGGTCTTCGTGTCGACGACGGGCGGGTCGACGAGCGGTGCGAGGTCCGGTTCCGCGCTCTTCAGCGCGTCGGCGAACGCGGCACCGCTGTCCGCGGCGCGGGGAATCCCCGAGTTGAGCACCCGGATGTGCCGGCCGGTGGCGGCGGCGTCAAACAGGTTCGGCAGCCGGCGCAGCAGCCGCTTGGCGAGATCCGCGTGCTCGCGCCGGCCGAGCCCGCTGAGCGCGCCGAACCCCAGCTTTTCGTGCGCGCTGGCCAGGGTCTGCAGTTCGGCCGACAGCTGACCACCCAGCGGCTTCAGCTTGCCCTCGGCTTTCGCGTCCGCGATGACCTGCTGGAGGAGTGCGATGTCGTCAGCGTCGTCGAGCGCGCGGGCGCCGTGCCTGGCGACCATCTCCGTGAAGACCGGGGCGAACCCGGCCGGGGACGGCTCGTACGCGCCGGGATCCTGGCCCGGCGCGTACGGCGTATTCGTGGTGAAGTTCCTCTGTAGACCATCCACGCTCGACGTCGACGCCGCCTTGGCGTGGTGCGTGGCGGACGCCGCGAAGCGAACACCGACCAGCGCCACCACGGCGGCGCAGACGACAGCCGCCAGGCCCACTCGGTACCGTCGCTTTGTGACCATCCGTCCTCCCCGGGAGAGTACGGAGCGCGCGCCGGTGAGGGTTCAAAAGGTGGTTGTCAGGCAGCCACCCGGAGCGCCGGCCGACGGTAGTCCGCGGTCACCACGTGCAGCGCGGGAACCGGGGGCCGACCGGCGGTCGCCGGCACGGCGTACGCGATGGGCGCCGCCGTCGCCGGGGCGGTCCGTCGTCCTCGGATGATGAACGCGCACACCGTCGAGGTGCAGATCAGGCCGAAGCCGGACGACGCCCAGACAGCAGGCTGGCCGGTGGACAGCCCGTACACCGTCCACAGTGTTCCGGAGCACAGCCCGAGCCACCACCGCGCCGGCGAGAGTCCCGACACGTCGCACCCCCGGTCGCGCAGCAGCGACAACGGTTGCGGAACCGCCGACAGCACGGCGACGACGGCGAGGATGCTCCCCAGCGCCCCCGCCGCGGCTTGCGGGTGGAGGCCCGGAACGGCCGCCGCTGCCACCGCCACGCCGCCGGTGACCACGATCAGCGCCACCGCCGGCCACCCGAACGCGGCGAGCGCCTTGCGGCTGCGGACGATCGGCTGGGTGGCCAGCAGTGCGACCAGGATCGCGATCGCCGCGGTACCGGTGACCGTGTTCGCGACCACCTGCACCCCGTCGCCGATCAGCGCGCCGTAGGCCAGCCAGCCGACCGGCAGGGCCGCCGCGAGCCAGGTGGCCGTTGGCGACAGACCTTCGGTCCGTCTACGGGCGCAGGACACCCACACCTGGGGCCAGAGCAGGGACATGGACGCGGCGGCGGCGAGCCAGCCGAAAACAGCGGTGGTCATGATCCAATTCCGAGTCGGGTACAACGGGACGGCCGGCACGCGGCCGGGGGAGGCCCGGCGGGCAGAGGCCATAGGTGGTATCGGCACGCCACCGCGGCTGGTAACGGATAGTGACCCGTGACACCCGTTACGGCCGTCCGGCCCTCCCGGCATCGACCCGCTCGCGCCGTTCGGGGCGACGGCCGTCAACGAACGGCGGATCTTGCGCAGGTCAGCGCCGCCGACGCCGACCCGCGTCCGAACCCGACAGTGGACGCTTCAGCCGGCCCGCGACGACGACTCCCCGTCGGGGTGTGGTGTGGAGAACACACACCAGACCGCCTTGCCGTGCGGCGTGGGCCGGGTGCCCCACCGGTCCGCCAGATGCGCGACGAGGTGGAGGCCGCGCCCGTGCTCGTCGTCGGGAGCGGGCCGCAGCTTGCGGGGCAGGAACGGGGCGGCGTCGTGCACCTCGAGGACGACGTGCCCGCTGGTCCGGCGCATCCGCAGCTCGATGGGTGACGCGCCATAGAGGACGGCGTTGGTGACGAGCTCGCTGACCAGCAGCACGATCTCCCTGGTCCGGGTCTCCGGGACACCCCAGCCGGACAGGGTGGTGGTGGCGAACCGGCGGGCGTCGTGCACCGCGCGCTCTTCCGCCTCGATGTGGCGCACCGCCGAGGTCGTCTGCTGCGGCTGCGCCGTCGCCTGGGCGAGGAGCACCGCGATGTCGTCGTTCGGGCCGTCCGGTAGCAGCGCGTCGACGAGGGCGTGCGGCACCTCGGCCAGCGGTGCGGTGATCCTGGTGAGCTGTGCGGTGAGCTTGTCGATCCCGGCGTCGAGGTCGCTGCCGCGCCGTTCCACCAGCCCGTCGGTGTAGAGCGCGAGGATCGCGCCCTGCGGCAGGACCACCTGCTCCTCGGAGAGGGTGACCGGGCCGGTGCCCAGCGGCGGGCCGGCCGCCCCGGTCAGCCGGCGCACCGACCCGTCGGGGCTGACGAGGACCGGCGGCAGGTGGCCGGCGTTGGCGTAGGTGAGGCGGGCGTCGCCCGGGTCGTACACGGCGTACACGCAGGTGACGATCTGGTCGTTGCCCAGGTCGCGGACGACGCCGTCGAGGAACTCCAGGACGTCGGCGGGCGGGAGGTCGAGCCGGGCGTACGCGCGGACGGCGGCCCGCAACTGCCCCATGACGGCGGCGGCGCGCACCCCGCGGCCCATCACGTCGCCCATCACCAGCGCGGTGCGGTCGGCGCCCAGCTCGATGACGTCGTACCAGTCGCCGCCGACCTGGGTACCCTCCACACCGGCCTGGTAGTAGGAGGCCACGTGCAGCTGGTCGGGGTCGAAGCTGTCCGCCGGGAGCAGACTGCGCTGCAGTTCGTCGGCGATGCGGTGCTCGCGGCTGGCGGCCTCCTGCGCGGCGGCCGCCGCGGCCATGGCCTGCTCGGCCCGGCGCTGCTCGGTGATGTCCTGGATACTGCCGCGCAGCCGCGCCGGGCTGCCGTCGGCGTGGCGTTCGAGCTCGCCGATCGCGCGGTGCAGGCGCACCGTCCCGTCCGGGTTGACCAGCCGGATCTCGATGTCGAGCGGCTCGCCCCGCGCCGCCGCTTCGAGCGCGGCCCGCAGCGGGGCCGCGTCGTCGGGGTGCACGCGCCGGACGGCTTCGTCGAACCCGCCGGTACGCAGGTCCTCGGGGCTGAGGCCCAGCTGGCGGACGTACTCGTCGGAGCCCACGATCGCGCCGGTCGCGAGGTCCAGCTCCCAGCTGCCGACCGCGGCCAGGCGCTGCGCCTGGTCGAGCAGTTTCCGGCTGTGCTCCAGCTCGGTACGGGCCCGCCGGGCCCGGTCGAGCTCGAGGTTGGCCCGGACCCGGGCGAGCAGCTCGCGTGCGGAGAACGGCTTGACGAGGTAGTCGTCGGCGCCGGCCTCGAGCCCTTCGACCGTCGCCTCGTCGCCCGCCCGGGCCGACAGCATCACCACGGGGATGAACGTGGTGGCCGGGTCGGCGCGCAGCGCCGCGAGCAGCCCGAACCCGTCGAGATTGGGCATCGTCACGTCGGTGAGCACGAGGTCCGGCGGGTTGGCGCGGGCCTTTTCCAGGGCGGCCTCGCCGTCCGGCGCGGTCTCCACGGTGTAGTACACGGCGAGCAGCGTGGTGATGTAGGTGCGCATGTCGGCGTTGTCGTCGACGACGAGCACCCGCGGCCGGTCACCGTCCGCATGCGACGACGGCGCCCCGGCGGCGTTCGGGATCGCCGGCTCCACCGGGTCCAGCCACCGCATCGCCTCGCGCACGTACGGCTCGGACTGCAGCTCCGTGGCCACCGCGTCGGCGAGCCCGGCGGAGACGACCGGGTCGGAGGAGCGCCGACCGCCGTCGGGCCGGACGCGTACGGTGAAGGTGCTGCCTTCGCCCAGCGTGCTGTGCACCGCGGCGGTCCCGCCGTGCAGCCGGGCCAGCTCGGCGACCAGTGCGAGCCCGATTCCCGACCCTTCATGCGTACGCGACCGGACCCCGGTGACGCGATGGAAGCGTTCGAAGATCTTCGCCTGGTCGGCGGGCTCGATCCCCACGCCGGTGTCGGTCACGGCGAGCTCGACCATGCCGTCCAGCGGCCGGAGCCGGACGGTGATGCCGCCGCTGAAGGTGAACTTCAGCGCGTTGGACAGCAGGTTGAGGACGATCTTCGCCCACATCTCGCGGTCGGCGTGGACCGGCTCGCCCAGCGGTGGACAGTCGACGGTCAGGGTGAGACCGGCCCGCTCGACGGCGGGCCGGAACGTCTCGGCCAGCTCGACGGTGTACCCGGCGAGATCGAGCGGCTCGTAGTGGGCGGTGGCCGTCCCGGACTCCAGCCGGGAGAAGTCGAGCAGCGTGTTGACCAGTCCGAGCAGCCGCTTCGCGTTCCGGTGGATGATCTCGAATCGGGACTGGTGTGGGGCGAGCAGCGGGTTGGCGAGGTCGGCGAGCGCGTCCTCGGCGGGCCCGAGCAGCAGCGTGAGCGGGGTGCGGAACTCATGGCTGATGTTGGTGAAGAAGGCCGTCTTCGTCCGGTCGAGCTCCGCGAGGGCCTCCGCGCGCCGTCGCTCGGCCGCGTAGGCGCGGGCGCTGGCGATGCCGGCGGCGAGCTGACCGGCGATCAGGTCGAGGTAGCCCTGGTAGGCCTCGTCGAACACCCGGTACCGGTTGAGGCCGACGACCAGGAAGCCGTACGGTTCGGCCCTGCCCTGCTGGGTGAGCGGCACGAGTCGGGCCTGCGTCGGCGGCGCCTGCCAGGCGCCCGTGGGCAGCTTCGGGAACCGTTCGTCGAGGTCGGTGACGGTGATGGCTTTCCCGTCGGCGAGCACCGAGGCCGGCCAGACCTCGTCGGGTGCGGCCGGGTCGATGGTGACCGGCGCGGCCGGATGCCCGTCCGGCATCCCGGTGGAGCACACCAGCCGGGCTGTCGTGGCGCCGTCGTCGAACAGGTACAGCAGGGTGAAGGGGAGGGAGTGGTCGGCGGCGCCGAGATGCCGCTCGGCCGCGGCGAACACCTCCGGCTCGGTGCGTACGGTCGCCAGCTCCGACCCCAGGTCACGCAGTGTGGTCATCCGGCGCTCGCTGATGACCCGCAGGGTGTCCTCGCTGACCACGCACAGCATCCCCGCGACCTCGCCGGCGTCGTCGGTGAGCGGGCTGTAGGAGAAGGTGTGGTAGGTCTCCTCCACGTAGCCGCTGCGCTCGAGGAACAGCATGAGCGCCTCGTCCCAGGTGGCCGTGCCGGTGCGCAGCACCGTCTCCACGCGGGGAGCGATCTCAGGCCAGATCTCGGCCCACACCTCGGGGGTCGGCCGGCCCAGCGCCCACGGGTACTTCTTGCCCAGCGTGTCCCGGCGGTAGGCGTCGTTGCAGAAGAAGGTCAGCTCCGGGCCCCAGGCCATCCACATGGCGAAGCGCGAGGTCAGCAGCATCCGCACCACGGTGCGCAGGCTCTGCGGCCACGACGCGGGTGGCCCGAGCGGCGTGGCCGCCCAGTCGACCGTCATCAGGTGCCGGCCGACCTCGCCGCCGGCGAGGAACATCGCACGGACCTGTGCGTCGTGGACCGCGCTCGCGGGCGCGTCGTCGCCGTCCCCGCCTGCCATCCGGCCGCCCCCTGTCAGTCCGTCCTGCTCTTGCACCAACTGGTCGCCGGACGAGAGTCGCGCGACAAGAGTCGCGCAACAAGAGTACAAAGCGTATCCGGCCGTCATCGATCAGCAGACGATGACGACCCGTCGTGATCGAGGCTCACCGGCGGCGAGGGGAACTGAGGGTCGGCAGTGATCGTGAAGTTCGCAAATGGGCATTATCGCCGAGGATGCGACATCGCCGGGGGCTGCCAGACCGCCACAGAAAAGATAGACGGATACCATTCGGCCATGCTCACTCTGAAGCCTTGGCAGCTTGCTCTGCTCCTGGTGATCCTGATGATCCTGGGCGGGGGAATCGGCGCGGCGTTGTGGTCGGTGAGCCGGGGCGGGGTGGAACCCGCGCCGAAGCGTCGCGGTCGGCGCGCCGCCGAGGCGCGCCACCGCTGAACCCCGGCGGCGTGCCCGCCCTGCTCCGGTGGCGTTTGTCGAACCGTTGTCCGGGGACCGTGCCCGGATGACGACATCGAGCGCCCGCAGCCCTGCCCGGACCACCCTGACCGTCATCGGACTGGTCCTGCTCACGGCCTTCGTGCTCGGCCTGGTGTACGAGGCCCGCCGCGTCCTGACCTGGCTCGTCATCGCCGCGTTCTTCGCCGTCGCGCTGTACCCGGCCGTGAACTGGATCGACCGGCACGTCGGTTGGTGCCGGCGATGGTTGTCGACGCTGCTGGTTTTCCTGCTGGTCTTCGTGATCCTCGCCGGGCTGACGGCGCTGTTCGTGTTGCCGCTGGTCAACGACGTCACCCGGTTCGCCGATCAGGTGCCGGCCCTCGTCCACGACACTCGCGCCGGTCGTGGCCCGCTCGGCGCGCTGGTCAACCGGTTCCACCTGCGCCAGTACGCCGAGCAGCACAGCGGGCAGATCCGTGCGTACCTGAGCAATCTCGGCGCGCCGACGCTGGCGTTGATCCGGGGCGCCGTGACCGCCGTGGTCGGGGCGATCACGGTCTTCGTGCTCGCGTACCTGATGGTGCTGGAAGGTCCGCGCGTGGTCGACGGAGTCCTCGGGCTGCTCGAGCCGCGCCGGGCCGAGCGCATCCACCGCGTCGGCCGCGACTGCGCCCGTACGATCACCGGCTACATCACCGGCAACCTGCTCATCAGCGTGATCTGCGGGGCGCTCACGTACGCCGTCCTGGCGCTGCTGCACGTGCCCTTCGCCGGCCTGATCGCCCTGTTCGTGGCGATCGCGGATCTGATACCGCTGGTCGGCGCGACCCTCGGCGCGGTCGTGGCGGCCCTCGCCGGGTTCTTCTACTCGCTGACCGCCGGGATCGTCGTCGTCGTGTTCTTCATCGTCTACCAGCAGGTGGAGAACCATCTGCTGCAGCCGGTGATCCTGGCCCGGACGGTGCGGCTCGACCCGCTGACGGTGCTGATCAGCATCCTGATCTTCACCGAGCTGGCGGGCATCCTGGGCGCCCTGCTGGCGATCCCGATCGCGGGGATGATCCAGATCATCGCCCGGGAGGTGTGGAGCGTGCGCCGGCAGCGGCGCGCCGCGCAGCCGTCGGGTGCCCCGGCGCCGTCGGCGGGTTCGGAGCCGGCGCCGTCGGCGGGCTCGGAGTCGGCGCCGTCGGCGGGCTCGGAGCCGCCGCCGGGGGATGGGGAGGCGCGACCTGTCGCGGAGGGCGCGCAGCCGCCAGGCCGGGAGGCCGCGCCGCAGGTGGGACAGCCTGGGAGCCGCGGCGGGTGAGCGTTCGTTCACATGTCAACACATGTGAGTCAGCCTCGGTTTACAGTTGGCCCGGGCAGCCGTGACGTACGGTACATCGCGCGTCACCGGTGGCGTACCTAGATCGTTTTTTCATTGAAGAAACGCTCTGACTGCCGGGACTGGCCGCCCGCCGAAGGCGTGGCAGGAACCCGACCGGAGTCCGGCGGCGAGCCGCCGGACAGGGAGGGAGCGCGACAGACATGGAGGAGCTGCCGATCGGGCGCCGCGTGGCGTACTGGCGCAGCCGGCGCAAGATGTCGCAGCAGGTCTTCGCCGACCGGCTCGGCAAGTCCAAGAGCTGGGTCGACAAGGTGGAGCGCGGGGTCCGCCGGCTCGACAAGTTCTCGGTCGTCTACGAGATTGCCGATGTCCTCCAGGTCGACGTGCAGCTTCTGCTGGGCAAGGAGCCGGAGCGGCGGCCGGACGTCGTCAACGGCGTCGATCAGGTCGAGGTGGAGGAGATCCGCGCCGCGCTGGAGCGGTACGACCAGATCAGCGCGTTCTTCAACGCGCCGCCCGAACCGCCACCACTCGGGCAGCTCCGTAAGGCCGTCAACCACGCGTGGCTGACCTACCAGCACGCCAAGTGCAGCATGCTCACCCGGGCGCTGCCGAAACTGCTGCGCGACGCCCAGGCGGCCGAAACGGCGTACGCCGGCACCGACGACGCCCGGACCGCCGCGCACCTTTTGTCCCAGGTGTACCAGCTGGCCTCGTCGACGCTGCGCAAGCTCGGCGAACACGAGCTGTCCTGGCTCGCGGCCGACCGCGCCATCGCGACCGCGCAGCGCTCCGGCGACCCGCTGCTGGCGGGCGTGGGTACCTACCGGGTGGCCCTCTCCCTGCTGGCGCTCGGCCGGGCCCGACCGGCGCTCGAGGTCAATGTCAACGTTGCCAACCGGCTGGCGCCCGGCGGCAGCGAGCCGACCACACCGGAGCGGCTGTCGGTGTACGGGATGCTGCTGCTGCAAGGAGCCATCGCCGCCGCGCGGATCGGCGACACGGCCTCCGTACGCGACCTGCTCGCCGGCGCGGGCGAGGCGGCCCGCGCCCTCGGCGGCGACCAGAACCACTACTGGACGTCGTTCGGGCCGACCAACGTCGAGCTGCACCGCGCGGCCGCCGCCGTCGAACTGGGCGAGGGCAAGCTGGCGGTGCAGACCCACCACCGGCTCGACCCGGAGGGCTTCGGGGCGCTGCTGCCCGAGCGGCGGGCCCACCACTTCCTCGACATCGCCCGCGGATACGCGCAGATCGGCGACGTCGAGGGCGCCAGCGAGATGCTGCTGGAGGGCGACCGGCTCGCCCCGTCCGAGATCCGCTGCCGGCCGATCGCCCGCGAGGTGCTGACCGACGTGCTGCGCCGCAGCCGCGGCACCCCGCCCCCACCCATCGCCGAGCTGGCCGAGAACATGGGGGTAGCGGCGTGACGACGGCGCGCTGACCGGTCACCCGGATTGCGGTAGCCTCGCGCCCGTGACAGTCGCCCAGCCGCCCACCCTCACCGATGTCGTGGCCGTGATCGAGGACCGCTACCCGCCGGCCTGGGCGGAGGACTGGGACCGGGTCGGCCTCGTGCTCGGCGAGCCGGAGGCGGGCGTACGGAAGATCCTCTGCGTCGTCGACTGCGTGCCCGAGACGGTCGACGAGGCCGTCGCCGTCGGCGCCGACCTGATCGTTTCGCACCATCCGCTGCTGTTGCGCGGGGTCTCGTCGGTGGCGCCGACCACGTACAAGGGGCGCATCGTCCACCGGCTCATCCGCGCCGGCATCGGGCTGTACGTCGCCCACACCAACGCCGACGTCGCCAACCCCGGTGTCTCCGACGCCCTCGCCGCCCGCTTCGGCCTGGTCGACGTCCGTCCGCTGCGCCCGGCGGTCGGTGCCGCGGCCGGCGGGGGGCGCGGCCACGGCCGGATCGGCCGCCTGCCGCAGTCGACCACGCTGGCCGAGTTCACCGGGCTGGCCGCCCGGGTGCTGCCGCCGACCGTGTGGGGGGTGCGCGTCGCGGGAACGCCGGGGCGGAAGATAACCACCGTGGCGGTCAGCGGCGGTGCGGGTGACAGCTTCCTCGCCGATGCGGTGGCGGCCGGCGTCGACGTGTACCTCACCGCTGACCTGCGCCACCACCCGGCCAGCGAGTTCGTGGCCGAGGGCGGCCCGGCGCTGCTGGACGCCGCCCACTGGGCCACCGAGCGGCCGTGGCTCGACGACCTCGCCGCCCACCTGGGCGGCACCCTCGGCGTCGAGGCGGTCGTCTCCGACCTCGACACCGACCCGTGGACGCTGCACGCCACCTCTACTAGCGAGGAGCAGAGCCGATGAAGGCCGACCCGCAAGCCCAACGACGCATGCTCGACCTGCAGGCCGTCGACACCTCCTTGGCGCAGCTCGCGCACAAGCGCAAGAACCTGCCCGAGTACGCGGAGCTCGACCGGCTGGCGCGTGAGCTGTCCGCGCTGGAGGACGAGCGGGTACGCGTACAGGTCGGCGTCGACGACCTCGACCGGGACATCTCCCGCCTGGAGAACGACATCGACCAGGTACGCGCCCGCGCCGCCAAGGACCAGGCGCGGCTGGACGCGGGCACCGGTCCGGCGCGGGAGCTGGAGGCCCTCCAGCACGAGCTGGGCACGCTAGCCCGCCGCCAGGGCGAGCTGGAAGACGCCGAGCTGGAGCTGATGGAGCAGCGCGAGTCCGCGCAGAACTCGCTCGACGAGGTGGAGCAGCGGCTGGCGGCGCTGCGGGAGAAGCGCGACGAGGTCGAACGCACCCGGGACCAGACGCTGGCGGAGATCGGCCGGGAGGAGGAGTTCCGGCGCTCGGGGCGGACCCCGCTCGTGTCCGACCTGCCGGCCGACCTCGTCGCCCTGTACGAGCGCATCCGGGAGCAGACCGGGATGGGCGCCGCGCTGCTGCGCTCCGGCCGCTGCGGCGCGTGCCGGCTGGAGCTGTCCGGCAGCGAGCGGACCCGGCTGAAGGCCGCGCCGGCCGACGAGGTCGTCCGGTGCGAGGAGTGCGGGCGCATCATGGTCCGTACGGAGGAGTCCGGCCTGTGAAGGTGATCGTCGAAGCCGACGGCGGCGCCCGAGGCAATCCGGGTACGGCGGGGTACGGGGCCGTCGTGCTCGACGCGGACACCGGCGAGGTGCTGGCGCAGCGGCTCGGGGCACTGGGGATCACCACCAACAACGTCGCCGAGTACGAGGGGCTCATCGCGGGCTTGACCGCCGCGGCCGAGCTCGGCGCCGACGAGGTCGAGGTCCGGATGGACTCGAAGCTCGTCGTGGAGCAGATGTCCGGGCGCTGGCAGATCAAGCACCCCGGACTGCGGCCGCTCGCCGCGCAGGCCGCCGACCTGATCCGCCGGTTCCGGTCGGTGCGGTTCACCTGGATCCCCCGGGAGCGCAACAAGCGCGCCGACGCGCTCGCGAACGCGGCGATGGACGGCAGGTCGGCGCCGGACGAACCGGCCCTGTCGACCCCCACCGGTCCCACGGCCGCGCCCGCTCCGTCCTGGACGCCGCCGGACGCCCCGGCGACCCGCATGATCCTGGTCCGCCACGGGGAGACCGAGTACACCGTGCGCCGGCTGTACTCCGGCCGTGGCGACGCCGCGCTGACCCCGCGCGGTCTGGCCCAGGCCCGGGCGGCCGCGACGCGGGTCGGTGCGGTGGCGGCGGTCGTCACCTCCCCCCTGAGCCGGTGCGTCCGCACCGCCGAGATGATCGCGCAAGCCGCCGGCGGCGTGCCGGTACGCATCGACGACGACCTCGTGGAGTGCGACTTCGGCAAGTGGGAGGGGCTCAGCTTCGCCCAGGTGGAGGAGCGCTGGCCCGACGAGATGCGGTCCTGGCTGGCGTCGCCGGCCGTCGCCCCGCCGGCCGGTGAGTCGTTCGACGAGGTCGCCGCACGGGTGAGCCGGACGGTGCAGCGGGTGCGCGCGGCGTACCCGGGCGAGCGGGTCGCCGTCGTCAGCCACGTGTCGCCGATCAAACTGATACTGCGCGATGCGCTCGCGGCCGGCCCGGAGTTCCTGCACCGCTGCTACCTCGACCCGGCCGGAATCTCCATGGTGGACTTCTGGCCGGACGGCGGCATCGCCGTACGGGCCGTCAACGAGACCGCCCACCTCGCTTCGCTGTAGGTGCCGCGCTTCGCGGTAGGCGCCGCGCTTCGCTGTAGGCGCCGCGGCAGCCTTCACCTTGGCGGCGGGGGCTCGGGCGGGTGCGGTGGATGCGGCGGGTGCGGGTGTGGATGCGGCGGCGGATGCGGCGGCTGCGGATGGGGATGGTCGGGCGGGTGCGGACCGGCCTGGTCGGGTGGGTGCGGACCGGCCTGGTCGGGTGGGTGCGGACCGGCCTGGTCGGGCGGCTGCGGCGGCAGCGTCGCCAGGTCGGGCGGCTCGTCGGGCCAGACCAGCAGGACGCGGCACGGCGCATGGTCGACGACGAACCGGGTCTCCCGCCCGAGGCTCGCCGGACCGAGCCGGCTGTGGTCGCCGTCGCGGGCCAGGATGAGCAGGTCCGCGCCGGCACACGCGGCCACGACCTCCCGTTCGGGGCGGCCCCGCAGGGTCTTGTGTACGCACGGACGGCCGAGCCGGCGCTCCGCGGCGGCGAACATCGCGTCCACCGCGTCGGTGATGGCCCGTTCGAGCACGATCTCCGGATCGGAGGTGTGCCGCCATCGTCCGAGCAGTCCCAGCCGGGCGCCCCGCATGGCCGCGTCCAGCGCCGGATCCGGTGCGTGCACCAGTACGACCTGGCCCGGCGCCGAGTCCCGGGCCGCGTCGACGCACGCCTCCCAGGTGCCCTCGGTGATCCAGACGACGGTCCTCACGACCCCCAGAGTCGCAGACCCACCCACAGTCCCGCGACCGCGGCCGCGAGACAGGGCGCAACGGTGAGCGCGCCGAGCCGCAGGAACTCGACGGTCGACGGTGGCGCGTTCCGCGCGTGCAGGACCTGACGCCACAGCAGGGTGGCCAGCGAGCCGACGTACGTCAGATTGGGCCCGATGTTCACCCCGATGAGCGCGGCCAGCACGAGGGCGGGGGAGTGCGCCACCAGGGGGACCAGCATCAGGGTGGCGGGCAGGTTGTTCAGCAGGTTGGCCAGCAGCGCGGCCAGGGCCGCCATGACGAACAGACCCGCGAGGTCGCCGTGCCGCGGCACCAGGTGCGCGACGATCGCGCCCAGCCCGCTGCGGCGTACCGCGAGCACCACGATGCCGAGGGCCAGCACGAACGCCAGGAACGCGGGGTTGGCCGCCCGTACCAGGTCGCCGGTCCGGCCGAGGGCGGCCAGCGCGCCGTGCCGTACCGTCAACGCCAGCACGCCGGCCAGCGCCACGAAGGCGGGGTGCACGCCCAGCGGCTCCAGGACGACGAAGCCGGCGAGCACCACGGCCAGCACGGTGAGCGCGTACGCGGGGACCGCGACCGGCTCGGGTGCCACGGCGTGCCGCGGGGTCGACAGGTCGGCGGCGAAGAACCGGCGGAACACCACGTACTCGACGGCCAGGGCGGCCAGCCACGGCACCGCCATCAGCGCGGTGAACCGGCCGAACGACAGCCCGCTCGCCGCGAACGCCAGCAGGTTCGTCAGGTTCGACACGGGCAGCAGCAGCGACGCCGAGTTGGCCAGGTGCGTGCACGCGTACACGTGCGGGCGCGGCCGGACACCCACCGTGGCGGCCGTGGCGAACACGACCGGGGTGAGCAGCACGACCGTCGCGTCGAGGCTGAGCACGGCGGTGACGGCGGCCGCGACCGCGAACACCACCGCCAGCAGCCGCCGTGGCGACCCGCCGCTGAGCCGGGCGGCGAACCCGCCGGCGTACCGGAACACGCCTTCTACGTCGGCGAGGTGGGCCAGTACGAGGATGGCCGCGAGGAACCCGACGGTGGGGCCGAGTGAGGCCATCTCGTGGATCGCGTCGGGCCACGTCACCAGGCCGAGCGCGAGGACCACCAGGGCCGCGGGTACGGCTGCGACCGCCTCGGGCAGGCCGCACGGCCGCGCGACGGCGAAGCCGAGGACCGCGACGAGGAAGAGGACGGGGATCATCGAACGCAACGGTATCGGCGCCGCCGACCGCTGGGCGCAGGGCGGGAACCGTTGGGCGCAAAGGACCGTCGCGCAGTGTCCTCAGTTGAGTGCGATCTGGTTACCTCCGCCACACCCCGTGTGTCAGGGAGGATCACGATGACATCGCCTCATACCGACCCGGTACCGCCGCGTGGTGACCGCAGCCCGCTGTACTGGCTGCTGCTCGTCCCGGTCGTGGTGCCGCTTCTCGTACCGCTGTTCAACGCCGATGACCCTCGGCTGTTCGGCTTCCCGCGCTTCTACTGGCTCCAGCTCGCGTTCATCATCCTCGGCGTCGGCACGACGACGCTGGTCTACCAGCTGACGAAGCGGCGGGGGTGAGAGTCCATGTGGAAGGACCATCTCACCGAGATCATCATCTTCACGATCCTGTTCCTCGCCGTCAGCGCCCTCGGCTTCGTCGCCGCCCGCTGGCGCCGGCCCGCGACGCTCGAGCACCTCGACGAGTGGGGGCTGGGCGGGCGCAGCTTCGGCGGGTGGATCACCTGGTTCCTGCTCGGCGGTGACCTGTACACCGCGTACACGTTCGTGGCCGTACCCGCGCTGATGTTCGGCGCCGGCGCGACCGGGTTCTTCGCGCTGCCGTACACGGTCATCATCTACCCGATGGCGTTCCTGGTCCTGGTGCGCCTGTGGTCGGTGTCGCACCGGCACGGCTTCGTCACGCCGGCCGACTTCGTGCGGGCCCGGTTCGGCTCGCCGACGCTCGCGCTGGTCATCGCGATCACCGGCATCGTCGCCACGATGCCGTACATCGCGCTGCAGCTCGTCGGGATCGAGGCGGTCCTGAAGACGATGGGGGTGACCGGCAGCAGCATGCTCGCCCGGCACCTGCCGATCATCGTCGCGTTCGCGATCCTCGCCGCCTACACGTACCAGTCGGGGCTGCGCGCGCCGGCGCTGATCGCGTTCGTCAAGGACACCCTCATCTACCTCGTGATCATCGTGGCGGTGCTGTACATCCCGGCCAGGCTCGGCGGCTGGGACAAGATCTTCGGCGCGGCCGACGCGCACTTCGCCGCCAACCCGAAGGCCGGCGGAACCCTGTTGACCAGTGCCAACCAGTGGCAGTACGTCACCCTCGCGTTCGGGTCGGCGCTCGCGCTCTTCCTGTACCCGCACAACGTGACCGGTGTGCTCGCCAGCCGCAACCGCGGTGTGATCAAGCGGAACATGTCGGCGCTTCCGGCGTACTCGTTCCTGCTCGGCCTCATCGCGCTGCTCGGGTACATGGCGATCGCGGCGAAGATCGTGCCGCTGCCCGGCGCCAAGGCCGGTTCGAAGGACGCCAACACGGTCGTGCCGCTGCTGTTCCAGCACATGTTCCCGGGCTGGTTCGCCGGTATCGCGTTCGCGGCCATCGGCATCGGCGCGCTCGTGCCGGCGGCGATCATGTCGATCGCGGCGGCCAACCTGTTCACCCGCAACGTCTACAAGGAGTATCTGCGGCCGGACGCCACGCCGGCGCAGGAGGCGAAGGTCAGCAAGGTCGCCTCGCTGCTGGTGAAGGTGGGCGCGCTGGCGTTCATCGTCTTCCTCGACCCGCAGTTCTCCATCGACCTGCAGCTCATCGGCGGGATCATCATCCTGCAGACGCTGCCGGCGGTCGCCCTCGGCCTGTACTCGCGGTGGTTCCACCGCGGGGCGCTCATCGCCGGGTGGGCCGCGGGGATGGTGGTCGGGTTCTGGATGCTGTGGGTGACGCCGAACGCGGCCACCAGGCACAAGCACTTCGGCGGATCGGCGTACGCGCTGAGCCACCTCGGCTTCGACACCAAGGTGACCATGTACACCGGGTTCCTCGCGGTCCTGGTCAACCTCGTGGTGGTGGTGCTCGCGACGCTGGTGCTGCGGGCGATGAAGACGCCCGACGGCGTCGACGCGACCGTCGAGGACGACTACCACGTCGACGCGGGCGACCCGGGCGTCACACCGACGCCGGCTGAGCCGGCGCCGGTCTGACGGCACTTCCGCGATCGGCTTCTCCGCGATCTTGGACACTTGGCGGTGCCATAGGCCCGCCAAGTGTCCAAGATCTGCGTGCTAGCGGTATGCGCGGATCAGCAGGTACACGCCGATCACGCCGGCGAACGTCACGATCATGCCGCGCAGCACCGGCGCAGGCAGGCGCCGCGCGAGGCGGGCGCCGACGTAGCCGCCGGTGATGGTCGCCGGCGCGAGGATCGCCACGTCGGCCCAGTCGACCGGGCCGAACAGCGCGAACACCAGCAGCGTGATAAACCCGACCAGGGCCGACAGGGCGTTCTTGAGGGCGCTGACACGGGCCAGGGTGGTGGCGAGGACCAGCCCCAGCGCGGCGACGAACATGACGCCGAGCGCGGCGCCGAAGTACCCGCCGTACACCGAACCGATCAGGGCCATGCCGTGCAGGTACAGCAGTCGGCGGCGCGGCGGCAGGTCGTGCGGGTGGCCGACGATGTTCCGCAGCCGGGGCTGGAACGCGAGCACCGCGCCCGCGCCGAGCACCAGGAACGGCACCACCTTGTCGAACGCGCTCGCCGGGGTGGCCAGCAGCAGGCCGCATCCGACGGCCGTGCCGACGATCGCGGTCGGCGCGAGGGCGAGCAGGCGCCGCCGGCCCTGCTTCGGGTCCTCGGCGGCGAGGTCCGCCAGGTCGTGCCGGCTGCCGACGACACTGCTGATGTACCCGGGGAAGACCGCGATCGAGTTCGTCACGTTGGCCGCGATCGTGGGCAGGCCCGTCGCCACCAACGCCGGGAACGTCACCAGCGAGCCGCCGCCGGCGATGGCGTTCACGGTGCCGGCGGCGAGCCCGGCTACCAGCAGGAGCGCGATGTGTGCGGCAGTCATGGTGCCGCCAGGCTAGCCGCAATCCATTTGTGGCGGTATGAGGCGTAGCTCATGGGGAAGGGCGTCGGGGCCGCAAGGGTTAGTACGATGGGACGTGCGACGGACGAGTCGACCGGGCGGCCGCGTCAACGCGGCTTTTCAGCCTCGTTGCCGAGGAACGTCCGGGCTCCATAGGGCAGGGTGGTTGCTAACGGCAACCCGGGGCGACCCGCGGGACAGTGCCACAGAAAACAGACCGCCTCGCGGCTTCGGCCGCGCGGTAAGGGTGAAACGGTGGGGTAAGAGCCCACCAGCACCCCGGGTGACCGGGGTGGCTCGGTAAACCCCACCCGGAGCAAGGCCAAGAGGGTCACCGCCCCACGGCGGCGACCTGCGCAGGCGTTCGAGGGCTGCCCGCCCGATGCCTGCGGGTAGGCCGCTAGAGCCTGCCGGCGACGGCAGGCCGAGATGGATGGCCGCCGGCCCGCCGCAAAGCGGGTCACAGAACCCGGCGTACAGGTCGACTCGTCCGTCGCCTTCCTGGTCGTCGCCGCTCCCGGCGCTCCTGAGCTGGGTGGATAGCCGGTTGTCGCTGGCCGATGTTGGTCGTCATCGGGCGGCGTTTGACGTGGCGTGGCGAGTCGAGCACCGGGGGGACGCCCGCCCGATGTAATGGTCACAATCAAGCAGTGACCCGTGCCGACTTCGACATTGACGCATTCCTCGCCCGCCCACTCACCGCCCGTGTCGCCACGAACGGCCCGACCATCCGGCCCACCTGGTACCTCTGGGAAGACCAAGCGTTCTGGATTCTGACCGGTCCGTGGACCAAGCTGTTCAGCCGAGTTAAGACCGATCCGACGGTGGCCCTCACCGTGGACGTCTGCGATCTCACCACCGGCCTCGTGCAACAGGTCATCGCCCGCGGCCGCGCCGAGCTTCTGCCCTTCGACGTTCCGCGTGGCAAACGCAAACTGAGCCGCTACCTCGGCCATGACGAGACCTGCTGGGACGCCCGGTTCCGCGACTACCTACACGACGACCCGGCCGAACGCGGCACCGCTTGGCTACGGCTACGCCCCACGTTCCTGACCGCCATCGACCTCAGCTACCAACCCTGATCCAGTGCCGTGAAGTCGGTCCCGGCGTCTGGTGCGGCCGGCCGGCGGGTGCGCGGCGGGCCGGAGGTCCAGAGCGCGTCGCACATCAGTTTTCGGGTCACATGATGATGGACGAGCTGCGCGACCGCGGCTGCGGTTAGCCGCGCTCTCGACCTGGCAGGGTTGCCCCACTGAGGAAAGCCTCGTACAGGTCACGGACGTCGTCGTCGATCTGCGGTCGGATGTTGCTGTAGCGGGTGTCAGCGCGATCTCGGTGCGGCCCCGACAGCCAGTACGCCGTCTGCCAACTCTTGGTGAAGCGTACGCGGCTGATCCAGGCTGGTCCCTTGTCCGTGTCGTGGCCCGTCTTCAACTGCACGAACATCACTCGCTCTGCCATCGCGGACATCCTGACAGCGGACAATCGCGACGCGCGTCATGCGTCGGGTGGGATTCGACACCGCGATGTGCGCAGCGCACGATCCATGAGCCGTCACCGCAGAGGACGGGCGAGGTGGCCGAGTAGATCGACAACCTCGCGGTCGCGCTGGCAGAGTGCGTACATGGAAATGGAACTGCTCTTCGCGGGAGTGGCGGTTGGGGCCTTTGCCGACGCCGTTGAGTGGTACGGCCGGTTGTTCGGCCGGGCTGCCGATGTCGTTGTGACCGACCACGAGGTCATGTGGCGAGTTGCCGGCACCGGGTGGCTGTACGTCATAAAGGACGCCGCACGCGCTGGCCGGAGTCTGGTCACCATCTCCGTGCCGGATCTGGATGAGGCGGTGGCCGACCTGGAAACGCGGGGCATCAGCAGTGGCCCTATCGAGACGGTCGGCGACGCCGGACGCAAGGCCACCGTGACCGACCTCGAAGGCAATTCGATCGCGCTCATCCAGGTCGCCGCTGACTGACGCCGGCGACGCCCGTTCGCTCAGTCGGCGCCAACCAGGTTTGCGTGGGGACCACGCGCGGTCCACCCTCCCCGGAGCGGCCAGGTCCGCCGACGCTGCGCCCGCGCCTGGATACGCCCTGGTCGCAGGGCTTTTGAACCGACGATCGGGGCAGCGGCGAAACATGATCACGTGTACGGTGCCGGCATGAATGACGGTGCTGCGTTAGCCATCGTGTGGTGGGCGCTCGGCCTGCTGTCCCTCTACATGGTCATCCGCGCGGCCGTGCGCGGCGGCATAGAGGACGCGTGGAAGCGTCGGGCGAAGCGTGAACGCTCATCTCAACAGTGACAGCGGGACAGGGATGCTGAGCCGGTGACGGGCTGCCCGCAGTGCGGCGCGCGGACCGAGGCGGTGACCTGCGAGGAGCTGTTCGAGCGCCTGCTGGCGTTGGATCATTCCCGCCGGCCACCGTGGGGCCCGCTCCACGCCGTGGCCGTCACCTGCTTCTTCCTGCAGCACCCTGCGCACCCGCTCGCCCCGCTCGGCAGGAACGATCCGGGGTGGGCGATCCTGCACGCTTACCTCGCGGGAGGGCAGCAGGCACTCGACGCCGTGACCGACGCCGCTCGCCGGAGCAATTCACGCGGACATCGGGGCCGTGGCGGCGCGGCTCGACCGCCATTCGATTCGAGCCCGCCGATGCCGGATCGTCCGGCGCCCAGGGCGCTCAAGGTGACGATCGCGGATGTGGCCGCAGACGGGAGCTTCCCCGCGCCGGGTTACGAGCAACGGGTGCGCCGCTGGGCCGAAGACACCGTCGCGATGTGGACATCGTGCGCGCCCTGACCATGTGTGTCGGTGGCGCCCTCACAGTGCCGAGGCAGGCTCCCCGGAGCCGTGCCGGCCGCGTAATCCGCCTGCCGGCAGGGCGGCACCTGCGACGCTGCGCGGATGAATCGCGATCCGATGGCGGACGCGCGGAATCTGGTTGCCGAGCTGTTCCCGACCGGCAGTCGCGAAGCGCCAGGAGCCTGGCCGAGCGGTGGTTGGCCGCCCACGGCGATCCCGTCGCGACCGAAGCACTGGTGCCCGTACCTCTCGCGGGTTTTCGTCGTTCTTCCGTGCCGGGTGCCGATCTTCAGGGACGGATTCGCGGCAGCCCGTCATCGTTGTCCTGGCAGAGGAGCGCAGTACGTGACCCATCCCGACCTCGCGTGGCTGCACCCGGCCCTCAACCTCCCGGCCGCGGTGCTGGCTCTCGCCCTGGCCTGCTACCTGCTGGTCGGCGAGCCGTTGCTGGGCAGGCGGATGTACCGACGCCTGCAGCAGCAGCGCGACCGCGACCCGAATGCGCTGCTGCGGTTTCTCCGCCAGACGATGGGCTTCCAGGCCGGCTTCGTGGCGGTCACGCTCGCCTGCCTCGCGCTCGCTCCGGGACTGCACGCACGGCATCTCGGCCTGGCCTGGCCGGCCGGTCCGCTGCGCTGGCAGGCGACCGGGTTCACCGCGTACCTCGTCGTGATCATCCTCGTCATGGGGCTTGCGATGCGGGTCCGGGCCCGTCGCGGACGGTCGGTGCCCGGTCAGGCGGCGTTCTCGGCGATGCTGCCCCGCACCCGTGCGGAACGGTGGCACGCCCTCGCGGTCGCGGTAGGGGCCGGAGTCAGTGAGGAACTGGCCTTCCGGGGGCTGCTCATCGCCACCGGTGTCGCGCTGTTCGGCGTGTCCCCGTACGTCGCGGCGGCGGCGCTGATCGTGCTGTTCGGTGTCGCCCACCTCTACCAGGGCGTTGGCGGCATGGTCGGTACCGCGCTGGTGGGCGCCTTGCTCACCGGCCTGTATCTGGCCTCCGGCAGCCTGCTGCTACCGATCGTGTTGCACGTCGTCATCGACATCCGGTCGCTCCTGCTCGTACCGGCGCCCCGCAGCGCGCCGACCGATCCGGGGACCGCCACTGTCACCGGCGCACGTTGCCTTGACGCCGGTGACAAGGTCTAGCGTCGCTGCCATGAGCGGGTGAGGGAGGTCGCATGCTGATCGGCGAACTGGCCGAGCGGGCCGGCACAAGCACCCGGACGCTGCGGTACTACGAGGCACACGGGTTGGTGCGGGCACAGCGCTCCGCCAACGGTTACCGCGTCTACGACGAGGCGGAGCTGAGGGTCGTACAGGAGATCCGGGCCCTGCTCGCCGTAGGCTTCGGCCTCGACGACATCCGCCCTTTCGTCGCGTGCCTCCGGGCCGGCAACACATCCGGCGACGTCTGCCCCGACTCGGTGGCCGTACTGCGGCGCAAGCTCGCCGAGGTCGACGCCTGCATCGACCGGCTCGGCGCGGTACGGCAGCAGCTACAGACCCAGCTCACCCACGCCATCGCGCACCGGGAGGAAACGTGCCTCAAGCTTCGAAGACCGGCTCCCTGATCACTGTCAGCGACGAGACCTTCGCCGAGACGGTGCTGACCAGCGACCGGCCCGTGGTGGTCGATTTCTGGGCGGAGTGGTGCCGACCCTGCAAGATGATTGCCAACAGCCTGGCCGAGCTTGCCGAGGAGTTCGGCGACCGGATGGTCGTGGCCACGCTCAACTCTGACGAGAATCCGAACGCCACCCGGACGTACGGCGTCATGTCGCTGCCGACCCTGCTTGTCTTCCGTGGGGGAGAGGTCGTCGGTTCGATCGTCGGGGCCCGGCCGAAGGCTTCACTGCGGCAGGCGTTGGCCGCGCATGGCGGGTTGTGACACCGTCGACGGTGGTTGTGACACCGTCGGCGGCCGCCGGCGCTCGGCGCTCACGCGGCCCGGCGACCGCAGGAGATCGGCGCGCCTGCGGTCGATCGTCGCCACCCCGGCCGTCGCGGCCATGAGGGCACCCGCCGGCGAGCAGCAGCATCCGGGCATCCCCGTGCCGCGTGACCTTCATCTGCCCGCCGCTACCTGCTGAGGCGCCGGATGAATGTATGGCGGGTGGACGGTGGCGGCTAACCTCGACGAGCGTGGTGGTACGGGCTGTCGTCTTCGACATCGGCGGAGTACTCGAGATCACGCCGGCGCTCGGCTGGGACACCGTGTGGGCGGACCGGCTCGGCCTGTCGCCGGCCGAGTTCTACGAGCGGACGTTCCCCGTGTGGCGGGCCGGCTCGATCGGCGCGATCTGCGAAGCGGACGTCCACCGGCGCCTGGGCGACCTCCTCGGACTGGCCGAGACACAGGTGGACGCCCTGATGAGCGACGTGTGGACCGAGTACCTGGGCAGCCTCAACGTCGAGCTCAGCGAGTACTTCCGGGGTCTGCGCCCCCGTTACCGCACCGCCATCCTCAGCAACAGCTTCGTCGGCGCGCGTGAGCGGGAGCATGAACGTTACGGTTTCGGCGACATCACCGACCTGATCGTGTACTCGCACGAGGTCGGGATGTCGAAGCCGGATCCGCGCATCTACGAGTTGACGTGCGGGCGGCTCGGCGTACGGCCCGAAGAGGCGATCTTCCTGGACGACGTGGAACCCTTCGTCGACGCCGCACGCCAGGCGGGTATGCAGGCCATTTTGTTCAAGAACAACGAGCAGGCGATCGCGGACATCGACGTCAGCCTGTGACCGTCGGGAGGGGTCGTGAGCGAACCGGACGAACTGATGGTCCGGATCGGCCGGGGGATCGAGCTGAGCCAGCGTGGTGACCGAGCTGCCGCCCGTGAGCTGTTCGCGCGGATCTGGGACGAGATCGGACCCGACGGCGACCCGTTGCACCGCTGCGCGCTCGCGCATCACATGGCAGACACCCAGGACGACGTGACCGAGGAGCTGGCCTGGGACCTGCGGGCGCTGGAAGCGGCCGATTCGATCACCGAGGAGCGGGCGCGGCAGGCCGGGGTCGCGGGCTCCGTACGCGGCTTCTACCCGTCACTGCATCTCAACCTGGGCGAGGCGTATCGCAAGCTCGGAGACCTCGAGCGGGCACGCCACCACCTCGAGCGGGGACGGGCCGCCGTCGACGCTCTCGGCGACGACGGGTACGGGCGGCTGGTCCGGGGCGCGCTGGATCGCCTTGCCGACCGGCTGGGGACGGTCTGACGCATTTCGGTGCGATTCGCTCCGAGACGCCGGGGTATGTGCTCAATGTGCCGTAGGAGTCAAGAAGCGAGAGGCGCGACCGTCATGGTGACCAGGGACGAGGTGCTGCCGTACCTCAACACGGTGGATTTCCCGGCGATGAAGGAGGACATCGTCCGCGAGGCCGAAAAGCTTGGTGCGCCGGAGCAGGTGCTGAAAGCGTTGCGGGGTATGCCGCCGGTTGACTACCGCAACAAGAACGAGGTGCTCCGCTCCGCGAAGACCGAAATCGCGGAAGAGACCGACGCGGAGAAGGCGGTCAAGGCACGCGACCACAAACACCAGCGGGTGGCCGAGTATCTGCGAAGCAGCTAGCTTCCGCGCGACCCCCGTACCGGTACGCCGATGGCACCGCGCTGGTGCCGTCGGCGTACCGGTACGCGGATGCGCCGCGACAACCGGCGAGCAGGACGGTCCCGCCGGATGATCGGCGCGATTTCTGGACCTCCTCGGGCACCGTATCGGCGACGTGGTCGCCGAGATCAAGTCAGCTGTTCCAGCGCGGTCAGGTAGGTGCCGTTCAGGTTCGCCGCAAAGCAATTACCGCACGTGCCGCGTATCCCACTCGGCGTTTCGCAAGCCGGATTACGGGCATGACCATGGTGTTCGACTGTCACTCGATCGGGTCTATTGTGGATCCCTTGGTCAAATTTATAAGGCTCGGTAACCGACGGCCGATTGTGGGAGCGCAGTGAGGACATGAGCAACAACGGAGATGACCAGTACTACTGGTGCCTTTCACATCACCGCGTCGAGAACAACGACAACATGTGCGCCGCGGTGGACCGACTCGGACCGTACGCGTCGGCTCAGCAAGCCGAGCAAGCGCTCGACCGAGTAAGACAACGAAACGAGACTTGGGATGCGGAGGACGCCCGCTGGAACGGAGAGGACGAGTAAGCGCTCTTGTTGTGACGCTTGCGTCGACCGATCAGCGAACGTCCCCGACGAGGGGGAAAACACGATGGCCGTAGCGAACAAGGCCACCACCAGACCGGCTGCCAAACGCGCGGCTGGCACGAGCACGACCAAGAGCACGGGTACCCGGACCGCGGCTGGCAAGGCTGCGACGGCGAAGAGCGCCGGCGCGAAGACGACCGCCGCGAAGACGACCGCCGCGAAGACGACTGCGGCGAAGACCGCCGCGGCGAAGCGGCCGGTCGCGGCTGCGGCCACCGGCACCCGCCGTGCGGCGACGGCTACGGCGGTGCGCGGCGCGGCCAGCGCCCGCAAGTCGACGCCGGCGACCAAGTCGACCGCCAAGACCGCTCCGGCGAGCAAGTCGACCGCCAAGACGGCCCCGGCGAGGAAGACCGTTGCCAAGAGCACCGCGACGCGTGCGACCGCGGCCAAGAAGGTGACCGCGCCGAAGAAGACCGCTGCGCCGAAGAAGACCACGGCCAAGGCGACCACGGCGACCAAGCCGGCCACCGTGGCGAGGAAGACCGCCGCGCCGAAGAAGGCGACCTCGGTCAAGGCGGCCACCGCCGTGAAGAAGACCGCCGCGCCGAAGAAGGCGACCTCGGTCAAGGCGGCCACCGCCGTGAAGAAGACTGCCGCGCCGAAGAAGGCGACCTCGGTCAAGGCGGCCACCGCCGCGAAGAAGACCGCCGCGCCGAAGAAGACCACGGTGGCGAAGAAGACCACGGTGGCGAAGGCCGCACCGGCTCGCAAGACGGCTGCCGCGACCAAGGCTCCACCGGCTCGCAAGACGGCTGCCGCGACCAAGGCCGCACCGGCTCGCAAGACCGCCGCCGCGACCAAGGCTGCGCCCGCCCGCAAGGCGGCCGCGTCGAAGGCGCCGGCGAAGAAGGCGACGACGGCGGCGAAGAAGGCGACGACGGCGGCGAAGAAGGCGGCGCCTACGAAGAAGGCGGCGCCTACGAAAAAGGCGACGACGGCGGCCAAGAAGACGGCTCCCGCCAAGAAGACGGCTCCCGCCAAGAAGACCGCTCCCGCCAAGAAGACGGCCACCGTGGCCAAGAAGACCGCTCCCGCCACGAAGGCGGCGCCTGCGAAGAAGGCGCCGGTCCGGCCGGCCGCGGTCAAGCGGGCGCCGGCGTCGGGTACCGCGACCGGTACGGCCGTGCCGGTCAAGAAGGCGGCGACCCGCAAGGCCGCCCCGGCGACGGCCAAGGCCGCCAAGGCGACCTCGGCCAAGACGACCCCGGCGAAGCCGGCTGCCACGAAGCCCGCCACCGTCAAGGCCGCTGCCACCGCCAAGAAGGCGACCGACACCGCCAAGAAGGCGACCGACACCGCCAAGAAGGCGACCGGCACCGCGAAGTCGGCGACCGGCACCGCGAAGAAGGCGGTCTCGAAGGCCACCAACACCGCGAAGTCGGCGGCGAACCTCGCCGCGAAGGCCGCGTCGGCCGCCGCCGCGAAGGTGGCCACCGCAGCCGCGGTGAAGGCCACCGAGGTGACCATGACGGCTGCCACCAAGGCGACGCGCGCCGCCGGCGTCAAGATCCCGGCTCAGCGCAAGGGCGCCAACGGCGGCAACGGGGCGACCCGCAAGCCGGCCACCGCCGGTAGCGCCGTCAAGGCGGCGAGCCTCCGCAAGTAGAACGGCTGCGGGACTCCCTGAGGTAACGACGGGTGGGGCGCCGTACGCGAGAGTGATAGGACATACCCTGTGGCTCTTCGACGCGTACGTGCGCCCCATCTCGATTTCGGCGCACTGCGCCGTGAGCTGAACCTGCCGGACGGGTTCCCGTCGGCGGCACAGCAGGAGGCGGAGCAGGCTGCCGCCGACCCTCCGAGACCGCCGGTCGATCGCACGGACATCCCGTTCGCGACGATCGACCCGGTCGGCTCGCTCGACCTGGACCAGGCGATGTGCCTCCAGCGCCGAAGCGGCGGCTACCGGGTGTACTACGCCATCGCGGACGTCGCGTCCTGGGTACGGCCCGGTGGCGCGGTGGATGTCGAGACGTGGAAACGCGGGCAGACGGTCTACTTCCCGGACGGGAAGGTGCCACTGCATCCGGCGCTGCTGAGCGAAGGCGCCGCGAGCCTGCTGCCCGGCCAGGACAGGCCGGCGGTGCTCTGGACGATCGATCTGGACGCCTACGGGGCGACCGTGGCCGTCGAGGTCGAGCGCGCGCTCGTACGAAGCCGGGCGAAGCTGGACTACGAGCAGGTGCAGTCCGACGTGGATGCCGGCCAGCCCGCCGAGCCGGTGGCCCTGCTGCCCGAGGTCGGCAAGCTGCTCATCGAGCGCGGTCTGGCCCGGGGCGCCATCAACCTGCCGATTCCCGAGCAGGAGGTCGAACGCGACGGTGCCGGCTGGCGGCTGCGGTTACGCGCGCCGCTGGTGGTGGAGGAGTACAACGCCCAGATCTCGCTCCTCACCGGGATGGCCGCGGCGAAAATCATGATCGACGGGCGGATGGGTCTACTGCGCACGATGCCGGCGCCCCTACCGGACGCGGTGGCCAGGCTGCGCGCCGCCGCGCCCGCCCTCGGTGTCCTCTGGCCGCACGGGGTGCAGGTGGGGGCGGTCATCGCGACGCTCGACCCGGCCGACCCGCGGGCGGCGGCCTTCCTCGACCAGGCGGCCGAGCTGATGCGGGGCGCCGGGTACCGGGCGTTCGCCGGCGAGGCCCCGGCGGACGCCGGACACGGGGCGGTCGCCGCCCCGTACGCGCACGTCACCGCGCCGCTGCGCCGCCTGGCCGACCGGTACGCCACCGAGGTGTGCCTGGCGCTGCACGCCGGGGTCGAGGCGCCGGAGTGGACGCGGCAGGCCCTGCCCCGGCTACCGGAGGTGATGTCGTCGACCGACCGGGTCGCGAACGCCGCCGAGCGGGGCGCGGTCGACCTGCTGGAGGCGGTACTGCTGCAGGGCCGGGTCGGTGAGGTGTTCGAGGCGGCGGTGCTCGACGTCGACCCCGCTCTCGTCGCGCTGGACGAGCCGCCGGTGCGGGCCCGCTGCGACGGCGACGGCCTGGTGGCCGGCGCCCGGGTACCCGTCCGCCTCGTCGAGGCCGACCCCGTAAAGCGGAAGGTCCGGTTCCACACCGCGCCGTGACCCGGTCGGGTGACGCCGCGGGCATGGACAGACCGCGGCCGGACCGGATATGACAAGAGATCCGGTCGATGACCCACGAGGAGGGTGACCGCGTGCCCGACGATCCGCAGTACGACGACATCTCGGTCGACGGTTCCGTCCCGGACCCCGCCGCCGGCAGCGCCTTCCGCGCCGCCCGTGACTTCCTGCTCGACCACCGCGACGACTACGAGATGGCCTATCGCGACTTCCGGTGGCCGAAGCTCGACACGTTCAACTGGGCCGTGGACTGGTTCGACGGCGTGCTGGCGACGGAGCGGCCCGACCAGACCGCGCTGTGGGTCGTGGAGGAGGACGGCAGCGAGGCCAGGCGGACCTTCGCGGAGATGTCGGCCACCGCCAGGCAGATCGCGGCGTGGCTGCGCAGCGTCGGTGTCCGACGGTACGACCGGATCCTGCTGATGCTCGGCAACCAGGTCGAACTGTGGGAGGTGATGCTGGCCGCCATCCGGATCGGCGCGGTGGTCATCCCGGCGTCGACGCTCCTCGGCCCGGACGACCTGGCCGACCGGATCGAGCGGGGCAACGTCGACCACGTGGTGGCCCGCAGCGTCGACGCGGCCAAGTTCGCCGACATCGGCGGCGCGTGGACCCGCGTCGCGGTCGGTGCGCCGGTCGCCGGCTGGCTGCGCTACGACCAGGCGTACGACTTCCTCGGAGACGAAGCGATCGAGGGCCGCAGCCGGGCCGACGACCCGATGCTGCTGTACTTCACCTCCGGTACGACGGCGCAGCCGAAGCTGGTGGCGCACACCCACACGTCGTACCCGGTCGGGCACCTGTCCACCATGTACTGGCAGGGCCTGCGCCCCGGCGACGTGCACCTGAACATCTCCTCGCCGGGCTGGGCCAAGCACGCCTGGAGCAACCTGTTCGCGCCGTGGAACGCCGGCGCGACCGTGCTGGTGGTCAACCAGGCCCGTTTCAACGCGCCCGCGCTGCTGGACGCGATCGTCCGCTGCGGCGCGACCACGTTCTGCGCGCCGCCGACGGTGTGGCGGATGCTCATCCAGGCCGACCTGGGGGCCTGGACGGTGCCGCTGCGCGAGTGCGTCGCGGCCGGCGAGCCGCTCAACCCCGAGGTCATCGAGCAGGTACGCGCGGCGTGGGGTGTCACCGTGCGCGACGGGTACGGGCAGACCGAGACGACGGCCCAGATCGGCAACCCGCCCGGCCAGCCACTGAAGCCCGGCTCGATGGGCCGGCCGCTGCCCGGATACCGGATCGTTCTGGCGGACGTGCTGACGGGGGAGCGGGTGCCGGACGGGGTGGAGGGCGAGATCTGCCTGGACCTCGACGAGCGTCCGGTCAGTCTCATGAAGGGCTACCTCGACGATGAGCACACCGCGCACGTGATGCGGGACGGGCTCTACCACACCGGGGACGTCGCGGTTCGCGAGGCGGACGGGTACATCACCTACGTCGGACGCACCGACGACGTGTTCAAGGCGTCGGACTACCGCATCTCGCCGTTCGAGGTGGAGAGCGCGCTGATCGAGCACGAGGCGGTGGTCGAGGCGGCCGTCGTGCCGTCGCCCGACCCGTTGCGGCTGGCGGTCGTCAAGGCGTACGTGATGCTCGCCGACGGCTACGAGCCGGGGCCCGAGATGGCGCGGGAGATTCTGCGGTTCGCACGTGGCCGGCTGGCGCCGTACCAGCGGGTGCGCCGGATCGAGTTCGCCGAGCTGCCGAAGACGATCTCCGGCAAGATCCGTCGGGTGGAGCTGCGCGGGGCGGAGAACAGCCGCACCCGCCGCGCCGAGCACGAGTACTGGGAGGACGACTTCCCGGAACTCAGGAACATGTGATGATCGCGACGCTCGCGATCCACGGCGCCGCTGCCGGTGCGAGACTGACGGCATGAGCTTCGACCCGACGACGTTGCCGGACGTGTCCGGGCTGACGGTTGGCATTCTGGGCGGCACCGGCCCGCAGGGGCGCGGCCTGGCGTACCGGTTCGCGCGCGCCGGTCAGAAGGTCCGCATCGGTTCCCGGTCGAGCGAGCGCGGCGCGCAGGCGGCCGCTGAGCTCGCCAAGATGCCCGGCGTGGTCAGCGGGCTGGTCAACGGCGAGCACGTGACCGGCGGCGACAACGCGTACGCCTGCGGCGCCGACGTGGTCATCGTCGCGGTGCCGTGGGAAGGCCACGGCGAACTGCTGTCCAGCCTCGCCGAGCACCTGGCCGGGAAGATCGTCGTGGACTGCGTCAACCCGCTCGGGTTCGACAAGCAGGGCCCGTACGTGCTGCCGGTACCGGAGGGCAGCGCCGCCGAGCAGGCGGCGGCCCTGCTGCCGGACTCGCGGGTGTGCGCGGCGTTCCACCACGTCAGCGCCGTGCTGCTGATCGCCCCCGAGGTCGCCGCGATGGACCTGGACGTGCTCGTCCTCGGTGACGACCGGGAGGCCGTGGCCGTGGTGCAGGCGCTCGCCGGCCGTATCGACGGCATGCGCGGCCTGCACGCCGGCCGACTGCGCAACGCCTCCCAGGTGGAGGGGATGACGGCCAACCTCATCGCCATCAACAAGCGGTACAAGGCGCACGCCGGCGTACGCATCACCGACGTGTGAACGACGACCTCGGCGAGCCACTGTCGCTGGCGGGGCCACCCCGGCGGGTGGTCTCGCTCGTGCCGTCGCTGACCGAGGCCGTCGCGGTCAGCGCGCCGGGCCTGCTGGTCGGCGCGACCGACTACTGCACGCACCCGGCGTCGCTTCCGGTCGCGCGGGTCGGCGGGTCGAAGTACCCGTCGGTCGAGGCCGTCCTCGCCCTGACGCCGGACCTGGTGCTCGCCAACGCCGAGGAGAACCGGCCCGAGGACGTCGCCGCGCTGCGGGCCGCCGGGGTGCCGGTGTGGGTGACGTTCCCGCAGACGGTGGACGAGGCGTTCGGTTCGCTGGAACGGATGCTCGCGGTGCTCGGTGTGGCCCGGCCGGCCTGGCTCGACGCGGCGCGGGCGGCCTGGGCCGCGCCGCCGGAGTACGCCCTCCGGGTCGTCGTACCGGTCTGGCGTCGCCCCTGGATCGTCCTCGGTGGCCGGACCTTCGCCGGTGACGTGCTGGCCCGGTTCGGCCTCGTGAACGTCTACGCCGACGACGCCGAGCGCTATCCGCGCCCGAAGCTGGCCGACATCCGGGAGTCCGACCTGGTCGTCCTGCCCGACGAGCCGTACGCGTTCACCGCCACCGACGGTCCGGAGGCGTTTCCCGGCCGACCGTGCGCGCTCGTCTCCGGCCGGCACCTCACCTGGTACGGCCCCTCGCTCGCCGAGGCCCGTGCCGTCCTCTCCCGGCAGCTGTCACCGCACGCCTGGGTACGCTGCACCGCGTGACGCCCGTATTCGATCCCTGGTCACCGGAGTTCGTGGCCCATCCGTACGACGTGTACGCCCACCTGCGCGACCACGAGCCGGTCAGCTGGTTCGAGCCCACCGGCCAGTGGCTGATCTCCCGGTACGCCGACGTGAACGCGCTGCTGCGCGACCGCCGGCTGGGGCGCACGTACCTGCATGTGGCGAGCCACGCCGAGATGGGCCGGCCCGATGACCCGGCGTACCTCGACCCGTTCTGGCGGGTCGTACGCGCGGGCATCCTCGACATGGAGCCGCCGGACCACACCCGGCTGCGGCGGCTGGTGTCGCAGGCGTTCACGCCGCGCCGGGTGGAGGCGCTCCGGCCGACCGTGCAGCGCATCGCCGACCGGCTCGTCGACGAGTTCGTCGCCGACGGCGGGGGAGACCTCATCGCACGGGTCGCCGAACCGCTGCCGGTGACCGTCATAGCCGAGATGCTCGGCGTACCGGAGTCCGACCGGCACCTGCTGCGCCCCTGGTCGGCGGACATCTGCGGGATGTACGAGCTGAACCCGTCGCGGGAGGTCGCCGACCGGGCGGTGCGCGCCTGCGAGGAGTTCTCCGCGTACCTGCGGGGGCTGGCGGCGGCGCGCCGCGCCGACCCGCGCGACGACCTCATCACCGCCCTGACGCAGGTCGAGGGGCTGACCGAGGACGAGCTGATCGGCACCTGCGTCCTGCTGCTCAACGCCGGCCACGAGGCCACCGTGAACACGACCGGCAACGGCTGGTGGGCGCTGTTGCGCAACCCTGGTGAGCTGGCGCGGCTGCGGGCTTCGCCGGACCTGTTGCCGACGGCGATCGAGGAGCTGATGCGCTACGACACCCCGGCGCAGATGTTCGAGCGCTGGGTGCTCGAGGACATCACCGTGCGGGGCGTCGACATCCCGCGCGGCAGCGAGGTCGCGCTGCTGTTCGGGTCGGCGAACCACGACCCGGCCGTGTTCACCGACCCGGCCCGCCTGGACCTCGGCCGTACCGACAACCCGCACATCAGCTTCGGCGCCGGCATCCACTACTGCCTGGGCGCTCCGTTGGCGCGCATCGAGCTGACGGCGTCGTTCGGCGCGCTGCTGGCGAAGGCGCCGGCGATGAAGCTGGTCGAGGAGCCGGCGTGGAAGCCCGGGTACATCATCCGGGGCCTCGAGGCTCTGCCGGTCGAGATTTAGCCGATCTTGGACACTTGTGCGACCTATGGCTCGCACAAGTGTCCAAGATCGCGCAGAAGAGCTAGTGGAACGTGTGCTCCGCCGCCGGGAACGCGCCGTCGCGTACCTCGTCGGCGTAGCGGCGGGCCGCGTCGGTCAGCACCCCGGCCAGGTCGGCGTACCGCTTGACGAAGCGGGGACCCTTGCCGGTGCGCAGCCCCGCCATGTCCTGCCAGACCAGGACCTGGGCATCGGTGTCCGGACCGGCGCCGATCCCGATCGTCGGGATGGGAAGCTCGTGCGTGATCTCCTTGGCGACCTCGCCGGGCACCATCTCCAGGACCACCGAGAACGCGCCCGCCTCGGCCACCGCGTGCGCGTCGGCCAGCACGTCGGCGCCGGCGTCGCCGCGACCCTGCACCCGGTACCCGCCGAGGGTGTGCTCGCTCTGCGGGGTGAAGCCGATGTGCGCCATGACCGGGATGCCCGCGCCGGTCAGCGCGGCGATCTGCGCGGCGCAGCGGCGGCCGCCCTCGAGCTTGACGGCGTGGGCGCCGCCCTCCTTCATGAACCGCACCGCCGTGCGCAGGGCCTGCGCCGGGCCCTCCTCGTACGAGCCGAACGGCAGGTCGGCGACGACGAGGGCGCGCTTCGTGGCGCGGACGACCGCGCGTACGAGCGGGAGCATCTCGTCGACGGTGATCGGCAGGGTGCTCTCGTAACCGAACACGTTGTTGGCCGCGGAGTCGCCGACCAGCAGGACCGGGATGCCGGCCTCGTCGAAGATCGAAGCGGTGTACTGGTCGTAGCTGGTGAGCATGGCCCACTTCTCGCCACGGTCCTTCGCGGTGATCAGGTCGCGCGTGCGTACCCGTCGGTTGGTGACTCCGCCGTAGAGCGACGCCACCTCAGGCTGGGACATCGTCGTCTCCCTCACGCTCCTCGAGGCCCGCTTGCCGGGTCCCCGGGCTATCGGGTCGATCGTCGCACCGATGCCGTCCACGCGCGTACGCCCGATGCGGAATTTCACAGCGGCGTCAGCTGGCTCCCTCCCGGAAGCGGTTGGTGATCGGCAGGCGCCGGTCCCGGCCGAACGCCTTGATGCTGATCTTCGGTCCGGGCGCCGACTGCCGGCGCTTGTACTCGGCCAGGTCCACCATGCGCAGGACCCGGTCGACCAGCGCCGGGTCGTGGCCGGCCCGGACCAGGCCGTCACGGCCGAGGTCGCCGTCGATGTAGCCGGCCAGGATCGCGTCGAGCACGGCGTAGTCCGGCAGCGAGTCGGTGTCGAGCTGGCCGGGGCGAAGCTCCGCGCTCGGCGGCTTGGTGATGGAGTTCTCCGGGATCGGCGGGGTCTCGCCACGCCGGGCCGCTTCGGCGTTGCGCCACTGCGCCAACCGCCACACCATCGTCTTCCACACGTCCTTGATCGGGTTGAAGCCGCCGACCGAGTCGCCGTAGAGCGTCGAGTACCCCACCGCCAGCTCGCTCTTGTTGCCGGTGGTGAGCACCAGGTGGCCTTCCTGGTTGGACAGCGCCATCAGGATCACCCCGCGTACCCGCGCCTGGAGGTTCTCCACCGCCACGCCCGACAGCGACATGTTGGCCTTGAACGCGTCCACCATCGGCTGGATCGGCACGACCCGGTAGTCCAGCCCGGTGCGCTTGGCCAGGTCGGCGGCGTCGTCGCGGGAGTGCTCCGAGGAGTACGTGCTGGGCAGCGACACTCCGGCGACGTTGTCCGCGCCGATCGCGTCGCAGGCGATCGCTGCGACGACCGACGAGTCGATGCCGCCGGACAGCCCGAGCACCACCGACGGGAACCGGTTCTTGCGGACGTAGTCGCGCAGGCCGAGCACGAGCGCCTGCCACACCTCGGCTTCGTCGGTCAGTCGCTCGGTGACCGTCGGCGGCAGCAGCGCGCCCGACGGCGCCCGCAGGTCGCCGGCCAGTTCGAGGCGCTCGACGGCCATCTCGCCGAAGTCACCCACGGCGTCGCTGGTGGCCGCCGGCAGGTCCAGATCGAGGACGAGCAGGTGCTCGGCGAACTGGGGCGCCCGCGCCAGCAGCGTGCCGTCGGCCGCGACGACCATCGAGTCGCCGTCGAAGACCAGCTCGTCCTGGCCGCCGATCACGTTGACGTACGCGACGACCGAGTCCGCCTCGGCCGCCCGGCGCCGCACCAGCGGCAGCCGGACGTCGTCCTTGTTCAGCTCGTACGGCGAGCTGTTGATGTTGACGACCAGCCCGACGCCGGCCTGCCCGGCGACCGCGAACGGCCCGCCCGGCTGCCAGATGTCTTCGCAGACCGTGAGCGCGACGTCCACCCCGGCGATGCGCACGATCTTCAGGGTGTCGCCGGGGATGAAGTACCGGTCCTCGTCGAAGACGCCGTAGTTGGGCAGGTGGTGCTTGAAGTACGTGGTGACGACCTGCCCGCCGTGCAGCAGGGCGAGCGCGTTGCGCGGGCCCCGGCCGGGGTCGGCGTCGGCGCCGAGCTTCGCCGGCCCGTCCGCGTCGAGGTAGCCGACCACCACCGCGACGTCGCCGAGGCCGTCGGCGGCGAGGTCGGCGGCGAGCCGGTGCAGGGCGGTCCTGGACGCGGCCACGAACGACTCCCGGAACACCAGGTCCTCGACCGGGTACCCGGTGAGCATCATCTCCGGGAACGCGACGAGCTGGGCGCCCGTGTCGGCGGCCCGGCGGGTGTGCTCCCGCACGATCGCGGCGTTTCCGGAGAAGTCTCCGACGGTCGGGTCCACCTGGGCTAGAGCGATGCGGAGCTGCGGCATCTATCCATCTTCGCGCAGCCGGTAACGGGCCTGCGAGATCCCCTCCCCGCTGGCGATACCGGGCGAATACTGCGGCTCGAGGCGTGGCCGTAACGTGGTCGTAACAAGGGCGGGCAAGACTTTGCCCGGAATGGCCGACTCGACCAGGGGAAACACCATGGACCGTCAGCAGGAGTTCGTCTTGCGCACCCTCGAGGAGCGCGACATCCGGTTCGTGCGCCTGTGGTTTACCGACGTGCTGGGCACGCTCAAGAGCGTCTCGGTGGCGCCGGCCGAGCTCGAGGCGGCGTTCGAGGAGGGGATCGGCTTCGACGGCTCGGCCATCGAGGGCTTCGCCCGGGTGCACGAGTCGGACATGGTGGCCATGCCCGACCCAACCACGTTCCAGGTCTTCCCGTTCGAGGGCGGGATCAGCGGCGAGAGCGCCCGGATGTTCTGCGACATCCTGCTCCCCGACGGCTCGCCGGCGTGGGCCGACCCGCGGCACGTGCTGCGCCGGGCGCTGTCGCGCGCCGCGGAGAAGGGCTTCACCTTCTACACCCACCCGGAGATCGAGTTCTTCCTGCTGGAGAACGTGCCCGCCGACGGCAGCGTGCCGCGGCCGGTCGACACCGGCGGCTACTTCGACAACACCACCCACGCCGCCGCGCGGGACTTCCGCCGCCAGGCGGTGCTGTCGCTGGAGCGGATCGGCATCTCGGTCGAGTTCAGCCACCACGAGGTCGCGCCCGGTCAGCAGGAGATCGACCTGCGCTACGCCGACGCCCTCGCCACGGCCGACAACATCATGACGTTCCGCCACGTGATCAAAGAGGTCGCGATCTCGCACGGGGTGCACGCGACCTTCATGCCCAAGCCGTTCTCCGACCAGCCGGGCAGCGGGATGCACACCCACCTGTCGCTGTTCGAGGGCGAGCGGAACGTGTTCCACGACCCGGGCGACCCGATGAAGCTGTCGAAGGTGGGGCGGGGGTTCATCGCCGGCCTGCTCACACACGCCCGCGAGTACACGGCGATCACCAACCAGTGGGTCAACTCGTACAAGCGGCTGTTCCCGCAGGTCCTGCCCGACCGGATCACCGAGTCGCCGGCGTACGTGTGCTGGGGGCACCTCAACCGCAGCGCCCTGGTCCGGGTGCCGGCCTACGGCAAGCCCAACTCCGCGCGGGTCGAGGTGCGCTCGCTGGACTCGGCCTGCAACCCCTACCTGGCGTACGCGGTCCTGCTCGGCGCCGGCCTGAAGGGCATCGAGGAGGGGTACGAGCTGCCGCCGGGCGCCGAGGACGACGTGTGGGCGCTGTCGGACGCCGAGCGCAGGGCCGCCGGGTACCAGGCGCTGCCGGAGAACCTGTCCGAGGCGCTCGACGTGATGGCCGGCTCCGAGCTGGTCGCCGAGGTCCTCGGCGAGCACGTGTTCGACTACTTCCTCAAGAACAAGCGCACGGAGTGGGAGGAGTACCGCCGCGTCGTGACGCCGTACGAGCGGGAGCGCTACCTGACGATGCTGTAGCCCGCTCGATTGCGGGTACACCGACGGCATGGCTACGCAGGTGCAGGTGGTGATCGACTGCGCGGACCCTGCCAAGCTGGCCGAGTTCTGGGCGCTGGCGCTCGGGTACGAGGCGGACGAGGCGGACGAGGCGCCGACACAGGACGACCGCGTCCGTACGGTGCTCGACCCGGCCGGCGCCGGTCCGCCGATCTGCCTGCGGCAGGTGCCCGAGCCCAAGGCCGGCAAGAACCGGGTCCACCTCGACCTGCACGTCGGCGGTGGAGCGGGCACGCCCGCCGACACCCGCCGGGAGCGGATCGAGGAGGAGGCCGCGCGGCTGGAGACGTTCGGCGCTGTGGCGCGGCGCGCCGCCGCCGACGGCGACACCCATCGGATGATCATGCAGGACCCCGAAGGTAACGAGTTCTGCCTGTACTAGTACGGCGCTCCGGGGTGAGCCGGGCCACCGGCTAGCCTCATGGGTGTGAGCAGCGAGGTTGAGGACCGCCGGGCACCGGCACCGCGGGGGCGCCGGTGCCTGGTCGTCGAGAACGACCCGACCGACGACGTCTGCCGGCTGGGCGACTGGCTGACCGAGGGCGGGCTGGAGCTGGTCGTCCTGCGCGCCCACGCGGGGGAGGCGCTGCCCGACACCCTGGACGGGTACGCGGGGCTGGTCGTGCTCGGCGGCGAGCAGGACGCCTACCCCGGCCCGGACGGCGAGCGCGACGCGCCGTGGTTCCCCGCGCTGGACCGGCTACTGCGCAAGGCGGTACGGGAGCGGGTGCCGACCCTCGCGGTGTGCCTGGGCGCGCAGCTGCTCGCGGTCGCCCACGCCGGCACGGTCGAGCGCAGCCCGGCCGGCCCGGAGATCGGCGCCCGGCTGGTCGCCCGCCGCGACCTCGCCGACCGCGATCCGCTCTTCGCCGATGTGCCGTTCGCGCCGGACGTGTTCCAGTGGCACGTCGACGAGATCACCGAGCTGCCGGCCGGCGCCGTGCTGCTCGCCGCCTCCACCAACTACCCGCATCAGGCGTTCCGCCTCGGCGACGCGGCCTGGGGCCTGCAATTCCACATCGAATGCGACATCGAGATGCTCGCGAAGTGGACCTCCGACGGCCTCGACGTGCTGGCCGACCTCGGCCAGGACCCGATCGAGCTGCTGGAGGCTTTCGACGCCGTGCTGGACGACGTCGCCGACGTCTGGCGGCCGTTCGCGCTGCGGTTCGCGTCGCTGGCGCTGACCGGGCCGGGGGCTGCGAATTCCCGGCACCTTCCGCTGCTCGGCGCATGACGGTGGAGCAGCGCGCGAGTAGGTGGGCGTCATGACGCGACCGGCGAGCGTGGCGGCGCGGTTGGCGCGCTGCGGCTTCGCCGACGGCGCCCGGGCCCGGGAACTGCTGGGGCCGCAGGGCCTCGGGGTATGGTCCGACCCCGACCACCTGCCGGTCGACGGCGCCGAGGCGCTGCTGGACTCCTTCGCGCGGGCGGCCGACCCCGACCTGGCGCTGCTGCAGTTGGAGCGGATGGTCGAGGCCGAACGGCGGGCCGGCCAGCCCGCGGTCCTCGACGCCGCGCTGTCCGACGCGCCGCTGCGGGAGCGGCTGATCCGGGTCCTGGGCACGTCGGCCAGCCTCGGCGACTACCTCGTCGCCAACCCGGGGGAGTGGCGGGTGTTCGGCGAGACCGAGCCGGTCGCCCCCATCGCCGGCGACGCGTCGGACGTACCGGCGCTGCGCCGCGAGTACCGGCGCAGTCTGCTGCGGATCGTCGCCGCGGACCTGACCGACGGGGTCGACCTGGAGCAGACCATGGGTGACCTGTCGGCGCTGGCCGACGCGACCCTGCAGGCCGCGCTCGCCATCGCGGCGGCCGAGCAGCCCGCGCAGGCGAAGGCCTGCCGGCTCGCCGTCATCGCGATGGGCAAGTGCGGCGGCCGGGAGCTCAACTACGTCAGCGACGTCGACGTGGTGTTCGTCGCGGAGCCCGCGGGCGACGACGGCGACACCGACGAGGCGCTGCGCGCGGCGGCGGACCTGGCCAGCCGGATGATCCACATCTGCGGGCTGGTGGCCTGGCCGGTCGATGCGGCCCTGCGGCCGGAGGGCAACCGGGGGCCGCTCGCGCGTACCCTCGCCTCGCACCTGGCCTACTACCGCAAGTGGGCGAAGACCTGGGAGTTCCAGGCGCTGCTCAAGGCGCGCCCGGCCGCCGGCGACCGCGCGCTCGGCGAGCGGTGGCTGGCCGAACTCCAGCCGCTGATCTGGCACGCCGCCGAACGGCCGGAAGCCGTCGACGAGGTACGGGCGATGCGCCGGCGCATCGTCGACGCCGTACCCCGGGACGAGCTGGACCGCGAGATCAAGCGTGGTCCCGGTGGCCTGCGCGACATCGAGTTCGCGGTGCAGCTTCTGCAGCTCGTGCACGGCCGCGTCGACGAGTCGCTGCGCTCACCGTCCACCTTGGAGGCGCTGCGGGCGCTCACCGACGGCGGCTACGTGGGCCGGGCCGACGGCGAGGCGCTCGGCAAGGCGTACCGGTTCCTGCGTACCGTCGAACACCGGCTGCAGCTGCAGAAGCTGCGGCGTACCCACACCGTGCCCGACGACCCGGCGGCGCTGCGCTGGCTCGCCCACGCCCTCGGCTACACCAGCGGCCCCCGGCGCGACGCGGTCGAGGCGTTCCACGCCGACTGGACCCGCCACGCCGGTGACGTCCGCCGCCTGCACGCCAAGCTGCTCTACCGGCCGCTGCTGGAGGCGGTGGCCCGGGTGCCGTCGGACGAGCTGCGGCTGACGCCCGAGGCGGCCGGGGCCCGGCTGAAGGCGCTCGGTTTCGCCGACCCGGCCGGGGCGCTGCGCCACATCCAGGCCCTCACCGGCGGGGTGTCGCGCACCGCGCTGATCCAGCGCCAGCTGCTGCCGGTACTGCTCAGCGAGTTCGCCGACGCGCCCGAGCCGGACCGGGGCCTGCTGGCGTACCGGCAGGTGTCGGAGAAGCTCGGCAGCACGCCGTGGTACCTGCGGCTGCTGCGCGACGAGGGGCCGGTCGCGATGCGGCTGGCCCGGCTGCTCGGGCTGTCGCGCTACGCGACCGACCTGCTCAGCCACGACCCCGAGGCGCTGCGGCTGCTGGCCGACGACACCGAGCTGGCGCCCCGCTCGACCGAAGCGCTCTGCGACGGCTTCCTGGCCGCCGCCGCCCGCCACGCCGACCCGGAGCAGGCGATCGCGGCCGTACGCGCGCTGCGCCGCCGCGAGCTGTTCCGGGTCGCCTGCGCCGACCTGCTCGGCCTGCTCGACGTCACCGCGGTGGGGGAGGCGCTCGCCGGCGTGACCGACGCCACCCTCGCCGCGGCGCTCGCGATCGCGAACCCGGCCGGTGTGCCGATCACGATCATCGGCATGGGCCGGCTCGGCAGCGCCGAGATGAGTTACCCGTCCGACGCCGACGTGCTGTTCGTGTACGAGCCACCGGCCGGCACGCCCGACGACGCCGCCAGCGCGGCCGCCCACGCCGTCGCCGAGGAGCTGCGCCGGCTGCTGTCCATGCCGTGCCCCGACCCGCCGCTCGGCGTCGACGCCGGCCTGCGGCCGGAAGGGCGGCAGGGCCCGCTGGTACGCAGCCTCGACGCCTACCGCCGCTACTACGCCCGGTGGTCGAAGGTGTGGGAGTCCCAGGCGCTGCTGCGTGCCCGGTTCGTGGCCGGCGACCCCGACCTCGGCGCGCGGTTCCTGCGCCTGGCCGACTCCGTGCGCTACCCGGCCGGCGGGCTGTCGCGGGAACAGGTGACCGAGATCCGCCGGATCAAGGCGCGGGTCGACAGCGAGCGGCTGCCGCGCGGCGCCGACCCGGCGACCCACACCAAGCTCGGCCGGGGCGGGCTCGCCGACGTGGAGTGGACCGTCCAGCTGCTGCAGTTGCGGCACGGACACGACGTCGCGGGGTTGCGGACCACCCGTACCCTCGAAGCGCTGTCCGCCGCCACCGACGCGCGGCTGATCGACGCCGGTGACGCCGCCGCGCTGGCCGCGGGGTGGCGCCTGGCCAGCCGGGTGCGCAACGCGCTGACGCTCGTCCGCGGCCGGCCGGTCGACCAACTGCCGCGCCACGGCGTCGACCTCGCCGGCGTCGTCTCGGTGCTCGGTGACACGACGGTCGAGGACCCCCAGGAGTTCCTCGAGGAGTATCTGCGGACGGCACGGCGGGCACGGCAGGCGGTGGAACGGGTCTTCGATGCGGGTTAGGTTGACCGCCGGCGCCACGGCGCTGGTCTTCTCGATCATCTATCTCCTGGCGCCGGCGATGGGTACCGACCTGTCGGCGCAGGTGGCGCGGGCCGGCTTCGTTACCCGCCACGGCCTCGCGCCGATCGACTTCGGCTGGTACGGCGGCCAGCGTCAGTTCGGCTACAGCCTGCTCACCGCGCCGCTCGGCGCGCTGGTCGGGGTACGGACGTTAGGCGCGGTCGCGGCCGTCGTGTCGGCCGTGGCCTTCGCGTACCTGCTGGACCGCTGGCGCGCCCACCGACCGATGCTCGGCGGCGTGCTCGGCGCGCTCGTGCTGGTGGCCAACCTGGTCAGCGGCCGTACCACCTTCGCCGTGGGCACGGCGTTCGGCCTGCTCGCCCTGTGCGCGGTGTCGGCGTCCCGGCCCGGGCGGGTCGTACGCCTGGTCCTCGCCGCGGTGTGCGCGGCGCTCGCCACCTGGGCGAGCCCCCTCGCGGGCCTGTTCAGCGGCCTTGCCGGTGGCGCCCTGCTGCTCGCCGGGCTGGTCCGCAAAGACGGCCGGTGGCGGTCCGACGGGCGGCTCGCCGAGAGCCTCGTGCTGTGCCTGGCGCCGGTGGCGGCGCTGTTACCGATGACGGTGCTGTTCGGCAACGGCGGCGTGCAGCCGTTCACCGCCGACTCGATGCGGGTCAACGTCGCGCTGACGGCGGTGGCGTTCGCGATGGTGCCGGCCCGCCAGCGCGCTCTGCGGTTCGGTGCGGTCCTCACCGTCGCGCTGCTCGTCGCGGCGTCCTACGTGCCCACCCCGATCGGTTCGAACGCGCTGCGGCTGCCGATGCTGTTCGCGCTGCCGGTCATCGCCGCGTTCGCCACGCTGGATCGGCGGTGGCTGGCCGCGGCGCTCGTCGCGCTCGTGTGGTGGCAGTCCCCGGTCGTCATCTCGGACCTGAGGCGGACCGGTTCGCCGGAGGCGCACCCAGGCTTCTACCAGCCGCTGCTCGACGAGTTGGCCCGGCGCGCGCCGGTCGGGCGGGTCGAGGTGGTGCCGCTGCAGGACCACTGGGAGACGGTGTACGTCGCGGCGCACGTCCCGCTGGCCCGTGGCTGGGAACGCCAGTCCGACGTCGACCGCAACCCGCTGTTCTACCGCCTGACGCTCGACTCCGGCGCGTACGCCGACTGGCTGCGCGGCAACGCCGTCAGCTACGTGGCGCTGGCCGTCGACAGCGACCCCGACACGTACGGGCAGAAGGAGGCCGCCCTGGTCGCGTCGGACCCGCCCTACCTGCGGGAGGTGTGGAGCGACCAGACCTGGCGGCTGTACGCCGTCGTCGACCCGGCCCCGCTGGTCGACGCTCCCGGGCGCCTGGTGGCGTCGGCGCAGGACGGGGTGACGCTGGCCACGGATCGTCCCGGTGATGTCAAGGTCCGGGTGCGCTGGTCGGGCTGGTTGAGCGTGGACGGGCCGGGTGCCTGTCTCGCCCCGGCGGCCGACGGCTGGACGACGGTGCGGGTCAGCCGCCCGGGACGGTACCGGCTGACCAGCGCGCTGCGGCCGGGACCGCGCTGCTGACCGGTCCGGTCGGTGGCGCGACGGGTTTCGTCGGCTCGATGTCGGGGCAAGAGAGCCGGGTCCAACCTGGGGTGAGGAGGCCCGATGTCGACCGACGCCATCGTGATACTGAAGGAAGACCACAAGAGGATCCGCCGGCTGTTCAAGGAGTTCCAGCAGTCCAGCAAGGGCGCGCGGACCACCCGCGGGAAGCTCGTCGATCAGATCGTCGAGGAGCTGACGGTCCACACCTACCTCGAGAACGAGGTCATGTACCCCGCCGTCCGCAACGCCATCCCGGACCTCACCGACGACGTGCTCGAGTCGTACGAGGAGCACCACGTCGCGGACGTGCTGTGCATGGAGCTGGCCGGTATGGAGCCGACCGACGAGCGCTTCGACGCGAAGACGACCGTCCTCATCGAGAGTGTGACGCACCACATCGATGAGGAGGAGCAGGACTGGTTCCCTAAGGTCCGCGAGGCCCTGGGGCGCAAGGAGCTCCAGCAGCTGGGTGAGGCGATGATCGCCAAGCGCGACGACGCTCCCCGCCGGCCGTCCCAGCCGAGCGCGCTGAAGAAGGCCGTCGACGCGGTGATCTCCTAGTCCTCATGATCCTGAAGGATTTTCCGTGTCCCAGCACGGAAAATCCTTCAGGATCACTGGAGGACGAGCTTGTGGCGTGACTCGCGCTCGATGGTGGCGCGGTCCCAGCGCATCGGAAGCGTCTTTCCGGTGCGCCACAGCTCCAACTGATCGGAGTAGTGCGGGCTGAACGCGTGCCCCGACTGCCCCAACAGCTGCACCCAGCGGGAGCTGTTCAGATCGGACAGGTCGACGGCCATGCGCATCGACGGTACCCAGATGACGTCGTACCCGTCGGGGGCGTTCCAGCCGGTCGCGTCTACGAGGGAGCTTCCGCCGGACGTACGCACCGGGCCGACGTTGAACAGCCACTCGACCGGTGCGATCCCCGACGTGCCGAAGGTCTGGTTGCGGACCGTGAGCCGGTGCAGCGCGCCCCAGCGCCAGCCGGCCGGATCGGCGCCGAGCCGGCTCGACAGCTCGTCGGCCGCGTCGCGCATCGCCGCCGCCACGACCTCCTCGCGGGTCGTCGGCTTCCCGTTACTCGCCCACCACGCGGACGAGGGGTCGTCGATCAGTCCGCGTACCACCTCGAACCACCGGTCGTTGCCGTCCGGCCGCTGGTCGGCGGGCAGTTCGTCGAACAGCCGCGACAGCAGGTGGCGCCAGACCGCGTTGTAGTACGCCGCCGCCGCTGAGCTGCGTCCCTGTGCCGAGCCGGGCGCGCCGTCGGCCGGCTGCTGGAAGTCCCAGCCCCGCAGCAGCGCCTGCGCCTTCGCCGCCGCGCCGGTCACCCGTGCCTCCAACAGCAGGGGTACGAGCGTGGGCGCCATCCCGTTGCGGGCGTCCAACTGCATCCGGGTGACGTCGGCGACGCTGACCTTCTTACCGGCGCCGTCGATCATCTCCTTGATCCGCCCGGCCCGGTAACCGTAGGCCCAGTCGTCGGTCAGCAGGTACGGGTACGACGGCCCGATGACGGCCTGGTTGGCGGTCACGATGTAGCCGGCTGCCGGGTTGTACACGCTGGGCAGCGCGTCGAAGGGGATGAAGCTCTTCCACTCGTAGCTGGAGTCCCAGCCGGCTGCCGGCCAGCGCCCGTCGCCCTTGCCTCGGACGGGGATGCGGCCGGGCGACTGGTATCCGATGTTGCCGTCCACGTCGGCGTAGATCAGGTTCTGTGCCGGGACGTCGAACTGCGACGCCGCCTTCCGGAACTCCGACCAGTTGTGCGCCGCGTCGAGGGCGAACAGGGCGTCGGCCGTGCGGCCGGGATCGAGGGCCGTCCAGCGCAGCGCGACCGCGTACGCCGGGGTCTGCTTCGTGGCGGTGCCGGTGGGCTCGCCGTGCGCGTCGACCGGTGCGGCGGCGCCGATGCCGCGCAGTTCCGCCGACGCGTCCGACAGGAGCGGCCCGTCCTTGCCGGTACGCACGGTGATCGTGACCGGCTTGCCGCCCGCGACCTTGATCGTCTCCTTGCGGGTGGACAGGTCCCGCCACTGCCCGTCGACGAGGTACCGGTCGCCGTCGACCTTCTCCAGGTACAGGTCGGTGACGTCCGGCCCCAGGTTGGTGAAGCCCCACGCGATGCGGTCGTTGTGCCCGATGACCACGCCGGGCAGCCCGGAGAAGCTGAATCCCTCGACCTGCAGGCCGCAGTCGCAGTGCAGTCCGATCTGGAACCAGACCGACGGCGCGCTCGGACCGAGGTGCGGGTCGTTGGCGAGGATCGGCTTGCCGGTCGCGGTCCGCGAGCCGGCGATGACCCACGAGTTGGAGCCGATGCCGGTGCCGTTCGTGCCGAGCAGCGTGGGTATGCGCGCCAGGTCCCGGCTCACCGCGTCGAGCGGGGCGGCGTGGTAATCGGCCGGAGCGACCGGTACGCCGACCCCGCCGCCGGCCCCGGTGGCCGCCGCGCTCGCGCCGCTCGCGGTGAACGTCCCCGCCGCGACCGTCCCGCCCGCGACGATCGTCGTGTTCCGGTCGAACGGGTAGGCCGGGTACAACTGCTCCACTTGGGCGCGGGTCAGCCCGGCGCCGAGCAGCGCGGCCCGATCGATCTCGTCCGACATGTTGCCGCGCAGGTCCCAGGCCATGGCCTTCAGCCAGGCCAGGCTGTCGACGGGGGTCCACGGCTCGATGGGGTACTCGCTGTTGCGCAGGCCCAGGACGGCGTACTCCAGGCTCGCCCGGCTGCCGTTGTGGTCGCGCAGCCAGGCGTTGACGCCGTCGGCGTACGCCGTGAGGTACGTGCGGCTGTCCGGGGACAGCAGGTCCCACTCCTGCCGCGCCACCCGGCGCCAGCCCATCGTGCGCAGGTACGTGTCGGTGGCGACCTGGTCGGAGCCGAACAGTTCGGACAGCCGCCCGGCGGTGACGTGCCGGTGGAAGTCCATCTCCCAGAACCGCTCCTGGGCGTGCACGTAGCCCTGCGCCCGGTACAGGTCCTCGGCGGTGTGGGCGTAGATCTGCGGCACCCCGTGGTCGTCGCGGTACACCGTGACCGGGGCGGACAGCCCTCCCAGCCGCGCCACGCCGTCGTACTGCGCGAAGGACCGCCGTACGGTCCAGACGCCGACACCGGCTCCGACGACCGCGACGACGAGCAGCCCGATCAGGGTGCCGACCAGGACGCGCAGCCAGCGGCGTCGACGGCGCGGAACATGGACATCATTCACATCGCAGGACTCTAAAGGAGCGGCGCCATTTGCCCGGTGCAGGCAAGATGACCGGCGTGGTCGATGCTGCGCTCCCCGCCGATTTCCCGAGCCTGCTCACGCCGCGGCTGGAGATCCGCGGCTTCCGGGCCGGGGACGCCGAGGCGTTCTCGGCCTACCGCTCCGATCCGGACGTCGCGCGGTACCAGGGGTGGACGGCCCCGTATCCGCTGGCCTCCGCACAGCGGTTCATCGAGGCGTTGGCCGACCGCGATCCCTGGACGCCGGGGGAGTGGTTCCAGGTGGCGATCGCCCCCCGGGAAGGCGGCGTGCTCATCGGGGACTGCGGAATGCGTCCCGACGCGGCGGATCCGCGGATTGTGGAGATCGGCTTCAGCCTGGCGCGGGAGCACCAGGGACGGGGGCTGGCCACCGAGGCGATCTGCCGGCTGCTGGCGTACTTCTTCGACGAGCGCGGCGTACACCGGGTCGTGGCCGGCTGTGACGTCCGCAACACCCGCTCGGCCGCGCTGCTGGAGCGGGTCGGGATGCGCAGGGAGGCGCACTTCGTCGAGTCCGAGTGGTTCAAGGGCGAGTGGACGAGCGAGTACCGGTACGCCCTGCTGTGCCGGGAGTGGGTCCGGCCCTGAAACGGCCAAGACCGGGCCCGCCGCGGTGGCGGACCCGGTCTTGTCAGGTCGGTCTTGTCAGGTCGGGCGATGACTCAGCAGTCGAAGTACATCGCGAACTCGTGCGGGGTCGGGCGCAGGCGCACCGGGTCGACCTCGTTGGCCCGCTTCCACGAGACCCAGGTCTCGACCAGGTCCGGCGTGAACACGCCGCCCTCGAGCAGGTACTCGTGGTCGCCCTCGAGCCGGTCGAGCACCGCGTCCAGGGAGCCCGGCACCTGCTTGACGTTGGCGAACTCGTCCGGCGGCAGGTCGTACAGGTCCTTGTCGATCGGCTCCGGCGGCTCGATCTTGTTCTTGATGCCGTCGAGGCCGGCCATCAGCATGGCCGAGAACGCCAGGTACGGGTTGGCCGACGGGTCGGGCACCCGGAACTCGACGCGCTTGGCCTTGGCGTTGGTGCCGGTCACCGGGATACGGGTACAGGCGGAGCGGTTGCGCTGCGAGTACACGAGGTTGACCGGGGCCTCGAAGCCGGGCACCAGGCGGCGGAACGAGTTGACCGACGGGTTGGTGAACGCCAGCAGCGACGGCGCGTGGTGCAGCAGGCCACCGATGTACCAGCGGGCCATGTCCGACAGGCCGGCGTACCCGGTCTCGTCGTAGAACAGCGGCTCGCCGCCCAGCCAGAGGCTCTGGTGGGTGTGCATGCCGGAGCCGTTGTCACCGAACAGCGGCTTGGGCATGAACGTCACCGTCTTGCCGGCGGTCCACGCGGTGTTCTTGATGATGTACTTGAACAGCTGCATCTGGTCACCGGCGTGCAGCAGCGTGGAGAACTTGTAGTTGATCTCGGACTGGCCGCCGGTGCCGACCTCGTGGTGGGCGCGCTCGACGGTGAAGCCCGCGTTGATCAGGTTGCGGGTCATCTGGTCGCGCAGGTCGGCGAGGTGGTCGACCGGCGGCACCGGGAAGTAGCCGCCCTTGACGGCCGTCTTGTAGCCGCGGTTGCCGCCCTCCTCGATCCGGCCGGTGTTCCAGGCGCCCTCGATCGAGTCGATGTGGTAGTACGCCTCGTGGGTCGCGGTGGCGTAGCGGATCGAGTCGAAGATGTAGAACTCGGCCTCGGCGCCGAAGTACGCCGTGTCGGCGATGCCGCTCGCGGCCAGGTACGCCTCGGCCTTCTTGGCGACGTTACGCGGGTCGCGGCTGTAGGGCTCGCGCGTGAACGGGTCGTGGACGAAGAAGTTGAGGGCCAGAGTCTTCTCGATCCGGAACGGGTCGATGAACGCGGTCGCCACGTCCGGCAGCAGCATCATGTCCGACTCGTGGATCTCCTGGAAGCCACGGATCGACGAGCCGTCGAAGGCCAGGCCGTCGGTGAACATGCTCTCGTCGACCGTCTCGACCGGCACGTTGAAGTGCTGCATGACACCGGGCAGGTCGCAGAATCGTACGTCGATGAAGCGGACGCCCTCGTCCTTGAGGTAACGCAGGAGCTCCTCGTAATTGGCGAACACACGTCCTCCAGACTTTTCGTGTTTCTCCAAGCTAGCCGTGACGGTAGAGCGGCGGCGTTGCCCTCGCGTGTCTCGACTGTTTCGGCCATGTTTCCGCGCGTGATCGGTCCTGTTGGCCGCGTCACGTGGGGCGGCGGTGTCGACGTGTCATCGGGTGCCGGCCGCGACCGCCACGCGGTGGCCGAATACTCTTGTGTGCCGTGGCGGAGCAGCAGAAACCGGTGGAGCCGGCGACCGTGACCGACAGTAACGCGGCGATGGTGGGATCGCAGTGGCCGGTGCCGACGCTGCTGCGCCGGTTCGGGGCGTTGATGATCGACTGGGTGCTGTGCCTGCTGGTCGCCGGGTTCCTGGGCCGGTTCCCGCACAACAACTGGCCACCGCTCATCCTGATCATCGAGTACGCCTTCTTCATCGGCCTGTTCGGTCAGACCCCCGGCATGTGGATCATGAAGATCGCCTGCGTGTCGGTGGCCGATGGGCGCGTGATCGGGATTCCCCGCGCCTTCCTGCGCGGTCTGCTGCTGTCGCTCCTGGTGCCGGCGCTCATCATGGACCGGCAGCGACGCGGCTGGCACGACAAGGCGGCCGGTTCGATCGTGATCGAGACGAGGCGCTCTTAACAATCTTGGGGAGTTTGACACCACCCGTGGTGTCAAACTCCCCAAGGTCTGCAAGTGAGCGCGTCAGCGGCCGCGCATCGCGCGGAAGGCGCCCTTCGGCGGGCGCATGTTCTTCGGGATCTGGCCCTGCGGCATCTTCGGCCGGGTCGACAGCGCCTTCAGGCGCCGGTCCAGCGCGTTGACGTCCTTGGCGCTGATCGTGCGGGGCAGCCGCATAAGGGTGTTGCGCAGCTTGTCGAGCGGCAACAGGCCCTCGCCCTCGCCGACGATGAAGTCGCGCATCTCGGCGCTGCCGATCACCTTCGCCAGCCGCCGCTTCTCCTGGCCCAGCAGTTGGCGTACCCGCTGCGGGTTGCCCTCGCCGATCAGGATCACGCCGGGCCGGCCAACGACCAGGTGCACGACGTCGAACTGGCCGGTGAACTGCACCGCCTGGGTCACCCGCCAGTCGCCGCGCATGTTCTCGATGAGCGCGGCGGCCGCACCGGGCTTGCCGTCCATCTCCGACATCATGGCCCGGTTGGAGCGCAGGTTGAGCACGATCATCGTGGCGAGTGCGGCGACGACGATCCCGATGGGGATCCACGTCCAGCTCGCGCCCACGACCACCGCGATGATGGCCGCCAGGATCGGCACGATCACCGCAATCAGGACAAGGGGTACAAATAGCTTGTCCCGCTTCGCGGTGAACGAGAACACCATCCCGATCTGCTTGAGGCGATCGCGGAACTTGACTTTCTGGGGGGCGGTGGCCATGGGGCCGAGTCTAATGGGCCCGGTCAGCCCGGCATTGCCGGTGCCGCCGTTCTACCTCTCTACCTCTCCGCGATCATGAAGCGGTGGCGCGGGCGGCGACCGCCTGCCGGTACAGGCGTCCGGCCCGGTACGACGACCGGACCAGGGGACCGGACATGACGCCGGCGAAGCCGATCGACTCGGCCTCCTCGCGCAGCTCGACGAACTCCTCCGGCTTGACCCACCGCTCCACCGGGTGGTGGCGCGGCGTCGGGCGCAGGTACTGCGTGATCGTGATCAGCTCGCAGCCGGCCTCGTACAGGTCCCGCAGGGCCTGCGTCACCTCGGCGCGCTCCTCGCCCAGCCCCAGGATCAGGTTGGACTTGGTGACCAACCCGGCCGCACGGGCCTGCCGGATGACGTCGAGCGAGCGCTCGTAGCGGAATGCCGGCCGGATCCGCTTGAAGATGCGGGGCACCGTCTCGACGTTGTGCGCCAGCACCTCGGGGGCCGAGCCGAACACCTCGGCCAACTGCTCCGGGTCGGCGTTGAAGTCGGGGATGAGCAGTTCGACTCCGCACCCCGGCACCAGCGCGTGGATCTGGCGGACCGTCTCGGCGTACAGCCAGGCGCCGCCGTCGGGAAGGTCGTCACGCGCGACGCCGGTGACCGTGGCGTACCGCAGGCCCATCGTCTTGACCGACTCGGCCACCCGACGCGGCTCGTCGGCGTCGAACTCGGCCGGCTTGCCGGTGTCGATCTGGCAGAAGTCGCAGCGGCGGGTGCACTGGTCGCCGCCGATGAGGAAGGTCGCTTCCCGGTCTTCCCAGCATTCGTAGATGTTGGGGCAGCCGGCCTCCTGGCAGACCGTGTGCAGCCCTTCGCGGCTCACCAGGCCACGTAGCTGGGTGTATTCCGGGCCCATCTTGGCTTTGACCTTGATCCACGGCGGCTTGCGCTCGATGGGGGTCTCGGCGTTGCGGGCCTCGATGCGGAGCATCCGGCGGCCCTCGGGCTGGACAATCGTCACTCGGTCAGCCTAGCCCGCGCGGGTCCGCTACCACCCCCACCGCGACGAGCGTCACGTCGCGGTGACGCGATCACATCCGATCCTCCGATGTCGATGTGACCGAAGTGACAATGGGGGGTCAGGCGAGGATGGTGCCCAGGCGCTTCTCGACGAGCGGCAGCGCCTCGGCCACCGTCACGTCGCGGCCGAGCTCGGCGGAGAGCGAGGTCACACCGGCGTCCCGGATGCCGCAGGGGACGATCCGGTCAAAGGCGCCCAGATCGCAGTCGCAGTTGAGGGCGAAGCCGTGCAGCGTCGCCCCGCGCGCGACCCTGATTCCGATCGCGGCGACCTTGCGGTCGGTGCCGCGGTCGTCGGCCGGCACCCACACCCCGCTGCGGCCCTCGATCCGGGTCGTCGACACGCCCAGCTCGGCGCAGACGTCGATGAGCATCTGCTCGACGCGACGCACGTACGCCACGACGTCGATCGGGTCGGGCAGCGTGAGGATCGGGTACCCGACGAGTTGACCCGGGCCGTGCCAGGTGATCTTCCCGCCCCGGTCGACGTCGACCACCGGGGTGCCGTCCATCGGCCGGTCCCACGGCTCGGTGCGCTTGCCGGCGGTGTAGACGCTGGGGTGCTCCAGCAGCAGCACGGTGTCCGGCTCGGTGCCCGCCACCACCGCCTCGTGCAGCCGTCGCTGCTCGTCCCAGGCGGTCAGGTAGTCGACGACGCCCGCGCGTACGGTCCGCAGGCTGTCGAGGTTCGCACGGTGGTCAAGGCTCGCACTCGTCACGGTGACGAGCGTAACGCTGTCCTGCCTTTTCCCGCCGTGACCGCCGACACCGGCGCCGCCGGGTGGGCCGGCCGCGTGGACGTCGGTACCCTGTCCTCGTTCTGGCAGTGCATGACAGTTCGCGTTCTGGGGAGGCGGAGCGGTCATGGCTCTCGACAGCGGCGCTACGGCCCCGCGACGGCTGCGCTGGCTGCTGCCGGCGCTTGCGATCATCGCGTTTCTCCTGGTCGGCTGGCCGCTCGGCAGCCTCGCCGGCAAAGTCAACGAGGTGCAGCGCAACGACACCGCCGAGTACCTGCCGGCCAGTGCGGAGGCGACCGTCGTCCAGCAGCAGATCAGGCGGTTCGCCGGCCGGGACACGATGCCGGCGATCATCGTCTACAGCCGGCCGTCCGGGCTGACCCCGGCCGACCGGCAGAAGATCGCCTCCGACGTGCGCGCCGTCAGCGACCGGCTCGGCGGCAAGCTCGCCGCGTCGCCGCTCGGCCCGGTCCCGTCGGCCGACGGGCAGGCCGCGCAGGTCCTCGTGCAGTTCGCCGGCTCGGACGCGCGCAAGCTGCAGGCCGACATCAGGTGGATCCGGGCCCGCGTGGACGACACCCCGGGGCTGCGGGCCCACGTCGGCGGCCCGGGCGGCATCATGGCCGACCTGATGTCGGTGTTCGACGGGATCAACGGGATGCTGCTCGTCGTCACCGCCGGCATCGTGCTGGTCATCCTCGTCTTCGTGTACCGCAGCCCGATCCTGCCGTTCGTGGTGCTCGGGGTCGCCGGCATCTCCCTGGGCATGTCCAACGGGCTGGTCTACCTGCTGGCGAAAAACGACATCCTCACCGTTTCCGGTCAGACGCAGGCGATTCTCGACGTCCTGGTGGTCGGCGCCGGCACCGACTACGCCCTGCTGCTGGTCTCCCGCTTCCGGGAGGAGCTGCGCCGGCACGCCTCGCGCTACGACGCCGTCCGTACCGCCTGGCGCGCCTCGGTCGAGCCGATCGTCGCCAGCGCCAGCACGGTGATCCTGGGCCTGCTCTGCATGCTCGTGTCCGACCTCAAGTCCACCCGCGGACTGGGGCCGGTGGCCGCCATCGGGATCGGCTGCGCCCTGCTGTGCATGCTCGTCCTGCTGCCCGCCGCCCTGGCGCTGTGCGGGCGGGTCGCGTTCTGGCCGTTCCTGCCCCGCTTCGGCGCCCGCCCGGCCGAGGAGCACGGCGTGTGGGCCCGCATCGCCGGGCTGGTCGGCGCCCGGCCCCGCACGGTGTGGGTGGCGACCGCGCTCCTGCTCGTCGCGTTCGCCGCCGGCCTGTTCCGGCTGCAGTCGAACGGCATACCGCAGACCGCGCAGTTCCTGGGCAACCCCGACTCGAAGGTCGCACAGACCGACATCGGCCGCCACTTCCCGGCCGGCGACGGCAGCCCCGCCATCGTCATCGCCCGCGCCGACACGCTGCGCGACGTGGTGCGGACCGCGCAGAGCGTGCCGGGCGTGGCCCGCGCCGTCCCGTACGCCCCGACGCCCCCGCCCGGGGCGACCCCGCCCATCGCCACGCCCCTGCCGAAGATCGTCGACGGTCGGGTCCGCGTCGACGTGACCCTCGCCGTGCCCGCCGACTCGGACCGGGCCGGTGACGTCGTCCGGGCGCTACGGGCGAAGCTGCACGCCCTACCCGGCGCCGACGCCGAGGTGGGCGGGTTCACCGCCATCAACCTCGACGTGCAGACCACCGCGCAGCGCGACCGGAACCTGGTCATCCCGCTGGTGCTGGCGGTGGTGTTCGTCGTGCTCATGCTGCTGCTACGGGCCGTGGTCGCCCCGCTGCTGCTGATCGTGACGGTGATCCTGTCGTTCTTCGCCACGCTCGGCGTCTCCGGTGTCGTGTTCCGCGACGTCCTGGGCTTCGCCGGGGCGGACTCGTCGTTCCCGCTGTTCGCGTTCGTGTTCCTGGTCGCGCTCGGGGTCGACTACAACATCTTCCTCATGACCCGGGTACGCGAGGAGGCCGCCCGGCGCGGCCACCGGCCGGGCACGCTGGCCGGCCTGTCGGTGACCGGCGGGGTCATTACCTCGGCCGGTGTGGTGCTCGCCGCGACGTTCGGCGCCCTGTCCGTGCTGCCGCTCGTGTTCGTCGCCGAGATCGCGTTCACGGTGGCGTTCGGCGTCCTGCTCGACACCCTGGTCGTGCGGTCGCTGATGGTGCCGGCGCTCACCGTTGACGTCGGCCCGGTGGTCTGGTGGCCCGGCCGGCTGTGGAGGTGGGTGGAGTCGGAGACCCGCGCCGTCCCGGGGCGCAAGCTACAGGGCACCGGCCCTCTCAACTCCTAGCCACGACCGGAATCAGACGCGGCTCCAGGCGGCGTACGAACCACCGCGCGCCGGTGGGGGTGAAGTGCGCCCCGTCGTAGCGTACGACGATTCCGTTGATGATCATTGGGCAGCTTCTGGCCGGACAGAGGATGTCCGAGGTGCCGATGAGAGTGGTCTCCGGGTGCTCCTCCTGGAGTTGGCGATAGATGTTGTTGGTGGCGATGGTGGCGGCCGTGGGCGGCTGGGCGCAGGTCGTCGTGGCGCCCGGGCAGTACTTGAAGCGGGGGGCGACCGGCGGCATCTCGGCGAGCGCGAGCCGCGCACCCGCCCGGCTCGCCGTACGGATGTAGCCGGCCAGCCCGTCGTGTATGCCGGCGGCCCACTCGGCCGATCCCGATTTCACGTAGCTGCGGTCGGCTCTGACGAAGCCCTCCCACTCCATGCTTGAGATCGAGAAGATCACGGTAGGTCGGTACTCGTCGACCAACTTCCGCAGCCGTCCGGCCGACTCCTTCGCGCACGTCACCTGCCGAGACTCCGGCTGAGGGCTCACACTGCTCACCAGGCCGGTCAGGTTGCAGCCTTGTTGGGCGGCGAGGACGTAGCCCCAGTGGTGACGGTGGGCCAGTTCGACGAAGCCCGGATCGAGCGACATCGCGATCGAGTCGCCGTACACGGCGATGACCGGGTGTCCGGCGGGGGCCGGCACTCGCTGGCAGAGCCACCGCCCCACGCCGCACGGCGCCTCGTTCATCGTCTCGAACTGCTGTGCACGGGTGCCGGTGGCCCACGTCGTACTCACGATCGCGAGGGCGGCGAAGCCGGCCAGCGCGACTGGTACGGCCATCGCCACCCGTAGTGGCGTACCGGCGACAATGCGTGGCCGGCCCCTCCGTATCGGCCGTTCCACCAGGTAGTACGAGGTAGCCGCCAGCGCGACGGTCAACGCCACCCGCATCCAGCTGTGCCCGGGCACGAACTGGATGACCGGCCAGTGCCAGAGGTACAGCCCGTAGGACACCTGGCCGACCGAGCGAAGCGGCGCCAAGGACAGCAGTCGCGCCACCGGGGAGTCGGGCGCCCGCTCCACGGCCCAGATGAGGGCGGCGACCACGAGCGCAACCAGGGTCGCGCCACCACGGTAGTAGAACCCGCTCGAGTCATTGACGGTGAGCATGAAGGCTGCCACGGCGACGGCGGCGAGCGGACCCGTCCAGCCCGCGAGTCGGGCACCCGCGACGGAGTCGAGCCAACCGGCCAGCCGGGTACCGGCGAACTGGCGGGTGAGGACGGCCAGCAGGACACCGATCAGCAGCTGCTGCACCCGGGCGTCGGTGCCGGCGTATGCGCGGGTGGGGTTGTCGGGCGTGTACACCGCGACCATGACCAGACACGACGCCAGAGCCCCGACGGCGGGCACAGCGATCACGGCGCGTCGACCCCAGCGCAGCAGGACGATCGTGATGAGCGGCCAGACGAGGTAGAACTGCTCCTCGATCGCCAGTGACCAGGCGTGACGCAGAGGTGATACCCCCGCGTACCGGGCAAAGTACGACTGGTCGCTGCCGATCATGTGCCAGTTGGCGTAGTAGAACAGGGTTGCGAGGAGGTCGCCGCGGCGGGCACTCCACTGGTTCGCGGGCGACCACCATCGCACGGCCGCGGTCACCGCGCCGATCATGAGCAGCATCGCGGGCAGCAGTCGGCGGGCCCGCCGCGCCCAGAAACGGAGCAGGCTGATGCTGCCCCGATCGGCGTGCTCGACGAGCAGGAGACCGGTGATGAGGTAACCGGACAACACGAAGAATAGATCGACCCCGAGGAACCCACCCGGTAGCCACGGGTAGCCGAGGTGGTACAGGATCACTCCGCCGACGGCGGCGGCGCGCAGTCCGTCAAGTGCCGGGCGGTAGGAGCGGGGGGTCTCGGATGCCACGGGACAGAAGGTATCCCAAAATAGTGAAATAAGGTGCAATTTGGACTAGTCGTGTCCTGTCGGCGGCTTGATGCCGCGATGGGCGACGGCGACCGTCGATCGTGCACCCGCCCGCCACCGTCGCCCGCCCGGATGCCACACGACCGGTCACGACACCCGCCACAGCCAGACGTCGTCCACCCGGGACGGCGCGCCGAACAGCTCCGTGAGCAGCTTCAGGAGCAGGTCGTGCCGGTGGCTCCACCGGTTGCCGTAGCCGCCGTCGGGCAGCACGACCACGCTGCCGCCCCAGTACCGCAGCTCGGCGCGCGCCTCGGCCTGCATGACCGGGGTGACGGCCACCGGCCGGTCCCCGGTGAGCGCCGCGACGGACAGCGTGGTCTCCATCCACAGCGGCTGGGGACCGATGCGGCCCCGCCCGTCCGTGTCCGGCCCGAGGAAGAACCCGCACGGGATACGGAACGAGGTCCCGTCGCTGGCGAGGGCCGCCGTCTGCCAGCGCTGGCCGTCCGGCAGCCAGTCCGACGGCAGCGGTGCCGGGATCAGCGTCTGGCCGGGTCGGACGTAGTCCTGCCACCGCCCGGAGCTGATGAAGTGCGGCACCGGCGACCGGTCCATGGTCAGCAGCGGCATCGGCAGGATCGGCAGCAGACCGAGCGCGAGCGCGGCGGCGACCAGCCGCGGATGCCGCACCTCGGGCAGCCGGTCCAGGCCGAGGGCGAGGAGCACGCCCCCGAGCGCGGTGACGATCAGCGCGATCCGGCCGGGCAGCGCCGAGTCGAACAGCGGGACGTGCATCAGCGCCGCGTAAGGCAGCAGGTAGTCGGTCCGGCGACCGTCGAACTTGAGCGCCGGCCCGAGCGAGAGCACCGCGAACAGCAGCGCGCTCCCGGCGACGGCCCACGCCAGGCTGCGCCGGGCGCGGTCGGCCGTCGGGCGCAGCGCGAGCACGGCCGCGCCGATCAGGACCAGCAGCCCGGGTACGCCGAAGAAACTGTTCTCCTCGGTCGCGTTGGGCGCCAGGCGTCCGGACAGCCCGAGCGTCCCGGCCAGCGACCGGCGCGGGAACGACCCGTACGCCAGCAGGTCCTCGCTGTGCGTGACCTGGTCGAACCCGGTGCCGTGGTAGCTGTCCGGGCCGACGAACTGCATCCACAGCGGGTACGCCAGCAGCGCGAGCGCCGCGAGCGCCGTCACGCCCGCCCCCTTGGCGAAGGCCGCCACGTGGGCCCGGGTCTCGCGGTGGCCGGCCAGCAGCCACAGGCCCAGGAAGACGGCGGAGCCCAGCCCGGTGAAGAACAGCGTCTCCGCCCCGAGGGAGTACTGGATGGCGCACAGTACGCCCAGGATCACGCCGCCGCGCACGGCGTGGCCGGGGCGGGCCAGCCGCATGATCCGCCAGACGATCAGGGGTACGAGGTAGCCCGAGGCGAAGTTGACGTGGGCGTTCGCGTGCGACACGAGCCCCGGCGCGAAGCCGCAGAACAGGCCGCCGACCAGGGCCGCCCAGGGGCTTCGCACCACGGAGCGCGACAGCAGCAGGTACCACGCGACCGGGGTGGCGGCGATCCCGAACGTGAGGGCGACGGTGAACGACACGGACGGGCCGAGCAGCAACGTCACGGGGGCGAGGACCCACCCCAGGACGGTCACCGCGGTGTTGACGGCGAGGTTGACGCCGCCCGGCGCGTTCATCAGGTTCGTCCAGAACGGGTTGAAACCGTGGCGGATGGTCGCGGAGGCGTACGCCAGCATCCACTCGAACAGCGCCTGGTCGCTGGCGTTGACGGTCAGTGCCCGATGGTTGGGGCCGATCCACAGGCCGCCGGTGAGCCAGGCGGCACCGGCCAGAGCCAGCACCACCATCAGCGCGTCGATCCGGCGACGACGTCGATCCGGTGTCGGCCGGGTCTCGGTGCGGATCTGCTGGGTTTCGTCGACGGTGCCGGCGGTGTGGCGCTGGATCACTGACACTCGGGGCAGCGTATCAACGCCTTCAAGCGGGGCCCGATCACGTCCGTCAATCCGCATGATCGACCGCCCAGCGTAGCGCCGAGGTCACATCCCGGTGCCGGAAGTCGAACCCGGCCTTGGCCAGGACGCCGGGCAGCACCCGCTGGCTGGCCAGCGCCTCGTCGCCGAACTCGCCGAGCACCGCCCGCAGCGCCAGGCGCGGCGCGGGAATGAACGCGGGCCGGTGCAGGTGACGGCCCAGGGCGCGGCTGAACGCGGCGCTGGTCACCGGGTTCGGCCCGGTCAGGTTGACCGGCCCGGTCAGCTCGCGCTGATCGAGCAGGAACCGGACGGCCGCCAGCCAGTCCGGTAGCGATATCCACGGCACGTACTGGTGGCCGCTGCCCAGCGGACCGCCGAGGCCGAGCCTGAAGATCGGCATGAGCGGCTTGAGGAAGCCGCCGTCCCGGTCGAGCGGCAGCCCGGTGCGCAGGTGCGCCACCCGTACCCCCGCGGCGTCGGCGGGGGCCGTGGCGGCCTCCCAGTCCCGGCACAGATCGGCGAGGAAGCCGGTGCCGCCGGCGTCGCGCTCGTCGACCGGACGGTCGCCGGTGTCGCCGTAGAACCCCACGGCGGAGGAGTTGAGCAGGGCCGCCGGTCCGCCGGTGGCGGCCTTGGCGGCGGCGATGGCGTTCACGAGCGTCGCCGTGCTGTCGATCCGGCTGTCACGTAGCTCCCGCTTGTACGCGTCGGTCCAGCGCCGACCCCCGACGTTCGCACCGGCGAGGTTGATGACCGCGTCCGAGTCGGCGACCACCCCCGGGTCGATCCGTCCCGCGTCCGGGGCCCACTGCGCCTCGTCGGAGGTACGCGGTTCGCGGCGTACCAGCCTGCGTACCCGATGGCCGTCGTCGGTGAGTGCCTGTACGAGCCGGCTGCCGAGAAATCCCGACGAACCGGCGATGAGGATCCGCATGGTCACCTCCGCCAGGAAAGGAGAAAGTCCGGGCCGCCCGTAGGGTGCCCGGACTTTCCGCCGTCATGCAGATCGTCAGGCCAGGCCGAGCTCCGACTCGAAGTTGCCGGCCTCCAGCCGCTCCTTGATCGTGGTCAGGAAGCGGGCCGCGTCGGCGCCGTCGACCTGGCGGTGGTCGTACGACAGCGCCAGGTACACCATCGAGCGCGGCACGATGACCTCGCCGAGCTCCGGGTCGTCGACGACGACGGCGCGCTTGACCACCGACCCGGTGCCGAGGATGCCGACCTGCGGCTGGTTGATGATCGGCGTGTCGAACAGCGCGCCCCGGCTGCCGGTGTTGGTCAGCGTGAACGTGCCGCCGGACAGCTCGTCGGGCTCGATCTTCATGGTGCGGGTGCGCTCGGCCAGGTCGGCGATGCGCTTGGCGAGCCCGGGCAGGTTGAGGTCACCGGCGTTGTGGATCACCGGCACCATCAGGCCCTTCTCGGTGTCCACCGCGATGCCCAGGTGCTCGCCGTCGTGGTAGGTGACGGTGCCCGCCTCCAGGTCGATCGAGGCGTTGACGTTCGGGTGGACCCGCAGCGCCTCGACGGCCGCGAGCGCGAAGAACGGCAGGAACGACAGCTTCACGCCGTGCATCTGCTGGAACTGCGCCTTCACCCGGTCACGCAGCCGGGCGATCCGGGTGACGTCGACCTCGACGACGGTCGTGAGCTGGGCCGAGATCTGCAGCGACTCGACCATCCGCTGCGCGGTGATCTTGCGGATCCGGGTCAGCTTCTCGGTACGGCCCCGCAGCGGGCTCGGCTGCGGCTTCGCGGCCGGCTGCGCTCCCGCGGCCGCCGGTGCCGGCGCGGCTTTCGCCGCCGCCCGCTGGCGCTCGGCCGCCTCGAGGACGTCCTGCTTGCGGATCCGTCCACCGACGCCGGTGCCGCGCAGCGTCGACAGGTTCACGCCGTGCTCGCTGGCGAGGCGGCGGACCAGCGGCGTCACGTACCCGCCGAACTCCTCGACCGCCTGAGCGGCGCCGGCCGGGGTACCGCTGCCGTTGCTGGCCGCGGGCCGCGCGGTCTCCGCCGCGGCGACGGGCGTGGCCGCCGACGCGCCGACGGGCTGCGGCTGGGCCGGCGCGGGGGCTGGCTGGGCCGGCCGGGCCGGCGCGGGGGCCGCCTGGGCCGGTGCCTGCTGGGCCGGTGCGGCCGGCTGCGGCGCGGGCGCCGAAGGCTGCTGGGCGGGTGCGGAAGCCGGGGCCGCACCACCGGCGGCGCCGATCACGGCCAGCTCGGCGCCGACCGCCGCGGTCTCGTCCTCCGGCACCTTGATCTCGAGGAGGGTGCCGCCGGCCGGCGACGGGATCTCCGTGTCGACCTTGTCGGTGGAGACCTCGAGCAGCGGCTCGTCGGCCTCGACGGTGTCGCCGACGGCCTTGAGCCACCGGGTCACCGTGCCTTCGGTCACCGATTCGCCGAGGGCCGGCATGGTCACCGAGGTCCTCGCCCCGCCCGCCGCCTGCGGGGCGGCGGCCGGCGGCTCGCTCGCGGCGACCCGGCCGGCGTCGGGGGCCGGCGCCTCCGGCTCGGACGCCTCGGCGGGCGTCGCGGTCGGGGGTACCCCGGCCTCCGCCTGCCCGGTCGCGGCCGGCGCACCGCCGCCGGCGGACTCGCCGTCGCCCGCGATGATCGCCAGTTCGCTGCCGACCTCGGCGGTTTCGTCCTCGCCAACGACGATCTTGGACAGGATCCCGGCGGCGGGTGCGGGGATTTCGGTGTCGACCTTGTCGGTCGACACCTCGAGCAGAGGCTCGTCGGCCTCCACCCGGTCACCCTCCTGCTTCAACCAGCGGGTGATGGTGCCCTCGGTGACGCTTTCGCCGAGCCGCGGCATGGTGACCGATACCGGCATTTCACAGACTCCTTGTATGTAGCTGGCCTCGCCAGCTTTTCACGCCTACGACGACTAGTGAGGGGTATGGGCTGTGGCTCACCCGTGGACGTGCAGGGGCTTGCCGGCCAGCGCCAGGTGCGCCTCGCCGAGAGCCTCGCTCTGGGTCGGGTGTGCGTGAATGAGCTGGGCGACCTCCGCGGGGAACGCCTCCCAGTTGTAGATCAGCTGGGCCTCGCCGATCAGCTCGCTGACCCGGCTGCCGACCATGTGCAGGCCGACGACCGGCCCCTCGGGGGCGCGGACGAGCTTGACGAACCCCTGGGTCTTGAGGATCTGGCTCTTGCCGTTGCCGCCCAGGTCGTACGTGAAAACCTCGACCTTGTCGCCGTACGTCTCGCGCGCCTTCGCCTCGGAAAGGCCCATCGACGCGACCTCGGGCTCGGTGTACGTAACCCGCGGGATGCCGTTCTCGTCGATGACCGGCGGGTTGAGCCCCGCGATCTCCTCGGCCACGAAGATGCCCTGCTGGAAGCCGCGGTGGGCGAGCTGGAGCCCCGGCACGATGTCACCGACGGCGTACACGTTCGTCAGGTTGGTGCGCAGGCGCTCGTCGGTGAGCACGAAGCCGCGCTCCATCCGTACGCCCTGCTCCTCGTATCCGCAGTTGGCGGTGCTCGGCCCGCGCCCGACGGCGACCAGCAGCAGCTCGGCCTCGAACGTCTCGCCGCCGGAGATGGCCACCCGGACACCGGTGTCGGTGCGCTCGACCTTCTCGAACGGCTTGCCGACCTTGAACGCGATGCCGCGCTTGCGGAACGCCCGCTCCAGGGCCTTCGAGCTCTGCTCGTCCTCGGCGGCCACGAGCCGGGGGAGCGCCTCGACGATGGTGACGTCGACGCCGAAGGACTTCCAGGCGCTCGCGAACTCGCAGCCGATCACGCCACCGCCCAGGATCACCGCCGAGCTGGGGACCCGGTCGAGGGTCAGCGCGTGCTCGGAGGTGATGACCCGCTCCCCGTCGATCTCCAGACCCGGCAGGGACTTCGAGTACGACCCGGTCGCGAGCACGATGTTGCGGCCGACGTAGCGCTGGCCGTTCACCTCGACGGCGTTCGGCGCGACGAGCCGGCCCTCACCCTCCACGTACGTGATCTTGCGGGATTTGATCAGCCCCTGCAGGCCCTTGTAGAGCCGGCTGATCACGCCGTCCTTGTAGGAGTTGACGGCCTTCATGTCGATGCCCTCGAACTTGGCCTGCACACCGAACTGCTCGGCCTCGCGGGCGGAGTCGGCGACCTCACCGGCGTGCAGCAGCGCCTTGGTGGGGATGCAGCCCCGGTGCAGGCAGGTGCCGCCGACCTTGTCCTTCTCGATCAGCGCGACGGACAGGTTGAGTTCTGCGGCGCGGAGCGCGGTGGCGTAACCGCCGCTGCCGCCCCCGAGGATCACTAGGTCGAAACCGGAGTTCGGGTCGCTCACGTGTTGTCTCCCTGGCGGTGCACGGCCGGTCACGATGGCCGGCGCTATTCATAACGAACCTCGGACATCTTGTCACTTTGTGAAGGAGTTCGAGAAAGGAGGTGCCCAAGGACACGCTGTCAGGGCGTACCCTTTGCGCTCAGCCGGCCCCTGGCGCGTGGTCGGCCGTTTGTGCGTACTGCCGGCGGGGACGCGGCGGCAATCGGTGAGGAGGATCGTCGGTGGCATTGTTTCGCCGGCGCCAGAAGGCGGTGGCCGCCCGTCGGCGCGCCGCCAGCCCGACGGATCTCGCGCACCTCGAGCAGTTCGCGCGTACCCGGCGCGGGGTGGAAGCGCTGATCGAGCCGCGGACCACCGTCACCGAGACCACCCTGATCCTGATCGCGCACGACGGGGAGTGGACCCGCCGGCGGATCGGAAGCCCGGACGAGGCGCGCCGGCTGGGCTACCGCCTCGGAATTCCGGTCTATGACGTGGCACTGGTCGGATACCCGCAGCGGATGCGCGATTACAACGCCCGGCGCAAGCGGGCCGAGGCCTAATTCACCAGCGTCTGGGAGAAATGGCCCCGGCTTCGCCCTTTGTCGTTATTTCCGCAACCCGTCGAATATGTAAATTGCCGCTCAGCCGTTGGCGGCGACATCCTCGATCAGCGCCGTCAGGGTCCGCACCGGGACCCCGGTGCCGCCCTTCGTCCAGTACCCGAACGGCTCGCCGGCGTGGTACGAGGGCCCCGCGATGTCGATGTGCGCCCACGACAGCCCGTCCGGCACGAACGCCGACAGGAACACGCCACCCTGCAACATGTGGCCGGCGCGGTCCATCCCGGCGTTCACCTGCGAAATGTCGGCCACGTCCGACTCCATGCCCTTGCGCACGTCGTCCGGTAGCGGCATCGGCCACGCCGGCTCGCCCACCTCGTCGCCGACCGCCTTGACCCGCTCCAGGAACGCCGGCTCGCCCATCAGCCCGGCGACCCGCTTGCCGAGCGCCACCACCTGGCCGCCGGTGAGCGTGGACGTCTCGACCAGGTAGTCCGGCTCGTCCTCGGCGGCGCGAGCGATCGCGTCGGCCAGGATCATCCGGCCCTCCGCGTCCGTGTTGAGCACCTCGACGTGCTTGCCGCCGTACATGCGCACCACGTCGCCCGGGCGGTACGCCGCGCCGGAGACCATGTTCTCGGCCAGCGGCAGGTACGCGGTGACCGCCACGGCCGGCTTCAGCGCCGCGAGCGCGAGCATCGTCGCGGCGACCGCGGCCGCGCCGGCCATGTCGGACTTCATCTCCCACATGCCCTGCGCCGGCTTGATCGACACACCGCCGCTGTCGAACGTGATGCCCTTACCCACGAGCGCGACGTGTCGCGCCGCCGACCCCTGCGGCCGGTACGCCACCCGGACCAGCCGGGGCGGCGCGGACGAGCCCCGGCCGACGGCCAGGATCCCGCCGTAGCCGGCGTCGGCGAGCGCGTTCTCGTCGAGGACCTCGACCGAAAGGCCCGCCTCGGTGGCCGCGCCGGCGATCGCGTCGGCGAAGTCCGGCGGGCGCAGGTCGTTCGGAGCGGTGTTCACCCAGTCGCGGACCTGGCGGACCGCCGCGGTCACCGCCACGGCCCGGTCGACCTCCCGCCGCATCGTCTCGTCGCCGGCGTCCGGCACGTGCACGCTCACCGTCTCCACGGGGTCGCGACGGCCGGGTGCCGGCTTCGACTTGTACGCGACGAACCGGTACCCGCCCAGCAGCGCGCCCTCGGCGACGGCGCGCAGCGCGCGGGTGGCGTCGGCGCCGCTCGGGTCATCGGACAGCGGAAGGCTGAGCGCCACGCCGGCGGACCCGGCGAGCGCGCGGACCGCGGAGCCGGCGGCGCGGCGCAGCACCTCGGCGTCGGGCGCCGCGCCGGTCGGCTCGGGTCCGAGCCCGACCGCCACCACCAGCGGGGCGGTCACCGTGCCGAGGCTGGCGAGCTTGGTCACCTCGCCGGCCGCGCCGGTCGCGCCGAGTAAGGCCAGGGTCTCGCTGAGCCGGCCGTCGAAGGCGGCGGCGATGCTCTCCGCGCCGGAGGCGAGCAGCAGCGGCGAGCGGCCGGCTTCGGGCTCGGCGACGCTGTGAACGCCGATCACGACGGCGTCGACGGGCAGCTCCGCAGGGTCGGTATCCACCAGGTTGAGCGAGGTCACGGGTTCTCCGTCCGCTGGAGTAGGCACTGCGGCCGATGCTAGGCGACGATCAACGGCGGCAGAGACGAACCCCCGGCGGCGGACGGGGTAGGTTGCCAGCCATGACCGAAGCCTTGCTGCGTCCCGTGCTCTACCCACGCCATGTCGAGCTAGGCGCGAAGTTCGCCGCTTTCGGCGGGTGGGAGATGCCGCTGGAGTACGCCGGCGGCGGCGTGCTCAAGGAGCACACCGCGGTGCGCGAGGCGGTCGGCGTGTTCGACGTGTCGCACCTCGGCAAGGCGACGGTCCGCGGCCCCGGCGCGGCGGACTTCCTCAACGCCTGCCTCACGGCCGACCTGGGCCGGATCGCTCCCGGCCAGGCGCAGTACACGCTGTGCTGCGACGACGCCACCGGCGGCGTGGTCGACGACCTGATCGTCTACCTCAACGCGCCCGACGACGTGTTCCTCGTGCCGAACGCGGCCAACACCGCCGAGGTCGTGCGCCGGCTCGCCGCCGCCGCGCCGGACGGCGTCACGGTCGAAAACCGCCACCGCGACTTCGCGGTCCTCGCCGTGCAGGGGCCCCGGTCGGCCGACGTGCTGGCCGCGATGGGCCTGCCGACCGAGCACGGGTACATGAGCTTCACCGTCGCCGGTGACGTCACCGTCTGCCGGACCGGCTACACCGGCGAGCACGGGTACGAGATCGTGGCGCCGGTCGCCCGCGCCACCGAGCTGTGGGACGCCATCCTGGCCGCCGGCGCCGAGCACGGCATCCGCCCCTGCGGCCTGGCCGCCCGCGACACGCTGCGCACCGAGATGGGGTACCCGCTGCACGGCCAGGACCTGTCGCCCGAGATCACGCCGGTGCAGGCGCGGGCCGGTTGGGCGGTCGGCTGGTCCAAGCCCCGGTTCTGGGGCCGCGACGCCCTGCTCGCCGAGAAGCAGGCCGGCCCGCGCCGCACGCTGTGGGGCCTGGAATCACTCGATCGGGGCATTCCGCGCCCGCACATGGCGGTGCTGCGGGACGACGACACGGTCGGCGAGGTCACCAGCGGCACCTTCTCACCGACCCGGCGGGTCGGCATCGCCTTGGCCCTGCTCGACACCGCCGCCGGGCTCGGCGAGGGCAGCGAGGTCACCGTCGACGTGCGCGGCCGCCGGTCGCGGATGACGGTGGTCAAGCCGCCGTTCGTGAAGTCGGGCGTGCGGTGACGGCGACCTACGCCGACGCCCTCCGCATCGTCTCGGACCTTCCCGAGGCGGAGGAGGTGTTCGTCGCCGAGTGGGGGCACCCGACGCTGCGCGTACGCGGCAAGATGTTCGCCTCCGGCGCGCCCGACTCGCCGACCATGTCGGTGAAGGCGAGCAAGGAGGAGCAGGCCGAACTGGTCGCGGCCCGTCCGGAGGCCTTCTCGGTCGCGGCCTACGTCGGCCGGTACGGCTGGGTCACGATCAACCTGCCCGGCATCGAGGTCGACGAGCTGCGCGAGCTGCTCGTGGAGGCGTGGCGGCGGACGGCACCCAAGCGCCTCGTCGCGGCCTACGACGGCACCACCTCCGACAGCGCCACCTCCGACAGCGCCGCCTCTGACAGCGCGGCCTACGACAGCACCAGCCCCAGGTAGGCGACCGATACCCCCACCTCGACCACGGCGCCGAGCACATCACCGGTGACGCCGCCCGCGCGGCGTACGACATGGCGTACCAGCAGCGCGTTGGCGACCAGCGCGACGGCGACGGCCGCCGGGCCCTGCCCGGGCCGGCCCGGCGCGGCGGGCAGCGCCAGCACCGCGACCAGCGCCAGGGCGCCGAGCGCCGACGGCCACCGGACCGTACCCGCGACCATGGCGCCCAGGCCGTCGGGACGCGCGGCGGGCACCCCCTGCCGGCAGGCCCAGGTCACCGCTGCCCGGCCCGCCGCGGTGGCCGCCGCGACCCCGGCGAGCGCCGCCGGCCAGGGGCGGGTCAGCACGGTCGCCGCGCAGGCGGTCTGCAGCAGCAGCGCGATGACGATCGCCGCCACGCCGAACGGGCCGACGTCCGGGGACTTCATGACCTCCAGCGTCCCGGCGCGGTCGCGGTACGAGCCGAGCCCGTCGACGGTGTCGGCGAGCCCGTCGACGTGCAGCCCCCGGGTCAGCAGCACGCCGAGGCCGACGGTGAGGCCGGCCGCGACCAGCGTCGGTGCCCCCAGCCAGCGCAGCCCGAGGCCGACGCCGCCGAGGACCGCGCCGAGCGCCGCGCCCACCAGCGGAGCGAGCGACATCGCGACGGCCGCCACCGCGCGGTCGACGCGGCCGGCGCGGACCGGCGCGACGGTGAACGTCGTCAGCGCCAGCCGGAGCCCGGCGGCCAGGCGCCGGGCGGCCGGCTCGGACGCCGGGTGCCGGGCGGCCGGCTCAGACACCGGGCGGTGGCGCGGCCGGTGACGGCTCACCCGGAGTCGGCGTGCCGGGCGAGGGTACGCCGGGCGTCGCGCCGGGCGGCGGCACGGTGGGCAGCGTCGCCGCGAGGGTGAGCGCCGAGCGCAGCACCGGCAGCGCCGCGAGCGACGTCGCGCCCTCGCCGAGCCCGAGCCGGAGGTCCAGTACCGGCGTCAGGCCGAGCACGTCCGCGCCGAGCCGGACGGCCGGGTGGCCGCCGGTGTCCGGCAGCAGGATCCAGTGCCGGGTCTGGGCACCGAAGTCACGGGCGACGAGCGCGGCCGCCACCCCCACCGGGCCGTCGAGCAGGACCGGGGTGCGCCGGGAAGCGGCGCCGAGCAGGATGCCGGTCGCGATGGCGTGGTCGGCGCCGCCGAGGGCGCTCAGCACGGTCCGCGGATCGCGGGCCCGGGAGCGTACCCGGTGGAGCGCGTCACGTACGGCCGCGCAGCGCCGCATCCAGGCGACATCGTCGATCCGGCCGCCGGGGGCGATGACCCGGCCGAGCAGGGCGGCCACTTCGCCGCTCGCCGTCATCGCGATCACCGCCGAGGCCGCCGCGTCGGCACCCGCGCCGCTGGCGCCGACCACGATCAGCTCGGCACCGGCGTCGACCGCGCTGTCGGCGAGCTGCCACCCGTACCGCAGCGCCGCGTCCACGTCGGTCTCCGCGAGCGCGTCCGCGTCCTCGATCGGGGCGCCGTTCGGGCAGCGGACGGTCTGCACGGCGACCCCCGCCGCGCCGGCGAGCAGCGCCCACGCGCCCTCGCCGCGCTCGACCGCGTCGAGCCGGCGGGCCGAGGCCGCGGGGGAGTCGCCCGCCGCGACGCCGCCGTCGTGGTCGGCGTGCAGCAACAGCATCCGTACGTCCTGCCACGGTCGGGGGACCGGCTGCCCCTGGGTTCCGGCGGCGAACTCGACGACCCGGGTGAGGACGCCGAGGCCGCCGCCCGCGACGTCGAGGCCGGCCAGCCGTTCGCCGGCCGCGGCGGCGGCGTCCTCGGCGGGCAGCGGCAGATCCATGCCGACGGCGATGACCTGCTCGGCGGTGGCCTGTGCCAGTACGGGTGCCGGGGTCGCGACCTGGGCGGTCGGCGTGACCGTCGCCGTATCGGCGGGGCCCGGTACGGCCGGGGTCGGGACCGGTCGGGTGACCGCACCGAAGGCCGGAGTCGGAGCGGCCGGAGCCGGAGCGGCCGGAGCGGCCGGCGCCGCTGGCGCGGCGGGTGCCGCACCCTTGATCCACGTCGGCTGTCCGGCGACGACGAGCGCCACCGCGTCGCAGGCCTCGGCCACCGCCCGGTTGACCGCGCCGATCGCGTCCGCGAAGAGCCGCCCGGACGGCGTGGCCGGCACGACCGACAGCCCGACCTCGGGGCTGACGAGGACGAGCGTGGACGCGGGGCAGTCGCGGACGGCGGCGGCGAGCGTGGCCGCGGCGCCGTCGACGACGCCGGTCAGCGCGGCCGCGGCGGTGCCGACCCCGGTGTCCGGATCCTCCCCGTCCCAGGCGCCGGCGACGCCCAGCGTCGCGGTGAGCCAGCCGCCGAGGTCGTCGACGAGGACCGCTTCCTCCGGCTTCGCCGCGGCGAGGAGCGCGATCAGGCGGTCCGGGTCGGTGCCGGTCTCCTCGGTCGCCCAGCCGGACGGCCGGCGCGCGCGGTGCGCCGCGATCCGGGCGTTCCATTCCGGATCCTCGGTGGCGGTGGCGGTCGCCACGTACCGGACCGCACCGGCGCCGGACACCAGCCGTTCGGCAAGCTCCGACTTGCCGGAACGGATCCCGCCGAGGACGAGCAGGCGCGTGGCCGACTGCGATGACATGCTCCGTACCTTATGGCGCGTGACAACATCGTCGGTGCCCGGAGTCCGGACCTGACGCCGTAGGTCGTTAGGCTGACCGGGGGCCGACGGGGAAGGGATGTGCGACATGGCGTGGACGTGGCGGTACGAGGACGTGCAGGGGCAGCCTGTCGACGGGCCGCACGAGGCGTTTTCCAGCCAGTCCGACGCCGAGTCGTGGCTCGGGCAGACCTGGCGTGACCTGCTCGCCGACGGCGTGGTCACGGCGAGCCTGGTCGAGGAGGACCGGGTGGAGTACCGGATGAGCCTGCTGCCCCGGGAGCAGTGACGTGCTCGGGAGCGAGCGCCGGCCCAGCGGGGTCGGCGCGTACTTTCGGCCCAGCCCGATCTTTCTCGGCATCACCGCCGTACTGGTGATCAGCGGCTGGCTGGCGTGGCGCGAGATCGGCGACGCCCGGCTGATCGTGTTCCTGTTCGTCGCCGCCGGGTGGGTGTTCTCGCTCTGCCTGCACGAGTACGCGCACGCCGTCGTCGCGTTCCACGGCGGCGACCGGATGGTGGCCGAGCGCGGATACCTGACGCTCGACCCGACCAAGTACACCCATCCGGTCCTGTCGTTCGTGCTTCCGCTGCTGTTCGTCCTGATCGGCGGCATCGGCCTGCCGGGCGGCGCGGTGTGGGTGGACCGGCACGCCATCCGCAGCCGGGGCTGGGACAGCTTCATCAGCTTCGCTGGCCCGGCCACCAACCTGCTGTTCACGTTCGTGCTCGTGACGCCTTTCGCGTTGGGCGTCGATTCAGGAGCACACCCGACCTTCTGGGCGGCCGTCGCGTTCCTGGCGTTCCTTCAGCTGACCGCGACGGTGCTCAACTTCGTGCCGATCCCGGGGGTCGACGGCGGCAACCTGATCCAGCCGTGGCTGAGCCCGCAGTGGCAGCGCGGCTTCCAGCACGTCGCGCCGTACGGGATGCTGCTGCTCATCGCCCTGCTGTGGGCGCCGCGCTTCAACGCGCTGTTCTTCGGGTTCGTCTTCTTCCTCTGCCGGCTGATCGGCCTGCCGCTCGACCACGTCTGGTACGGGCAGCAACTCTTCCCGCACCTGTCACTGTAGGTCGATCAACGAGACCGTTCCGTAACCGGGGCGCGCGGTAGTTTGCTGGCGGCGCGTTGCTAGGGTGCATGCCGCGAAGCACACGCCCGAGGAGTGACCACCGTGACCGAGCCGCCTCCCGTGGATACCGAACTCGCGACCCGGCTGCGTCTCGTGGTCGGGCGTCTGGCCCGGCGGATCCGACTGGCCGCCAACGACGTGCCGCCGCTGCAGCTGTCGGTGCTGGCGACCCTCGACAAGCACGGTCCGCTGCGCTCGGGCGAGCTGGCGGCGCGGGAGGCGGTGACCGCGCCCACGATGACCCGGGTGCTCTCGTCGCTCGCCGAGCGTGGCCTGATCAACCGCGAGCCCGACCCGACCGACGCCCGCTCGGTGCGAGTGTCGCTGTCGCCGGCGGGGCTGCAGGCCCTGGCCCGGATCAGATCGGAGCGCACGGCGCTGCTCGGTGCCCGGGTGGCCCGGTTGACCGCCGAGCAGCGGGCCTCGCTGGTGGCCGCGCTCCCCGCCCTCGAGGCGCTGATCGAGGAAGACTGATCAACGTGAGGGTGCCCCTGCCGTACGGTGTCGCGCGGCAGGGGCACTTCGCGTATGCCGGGGTTACGGGCGGCGTACGCCGGGGTTACGGGCGCTGAGCCGGGCTCACGGTCTTCGCCGGGTCCCGCTCGACGACGTCGCCGAGCGCCTCGTCGATCGCCTTCATCATGTCGGCGTCGAGCTTGACGCCCGAGGCCTTGACGTTGTCCTTCAGCTGCTCCGGGCGGGTCGCGCCGACGATCGCCGACGACACGTTCGGGTTCTGCAGCACCCAGGCGATCGCGAGCTGCGCCATGGTCAGGCCGGCCTGCTCGGCGATCGGCTTGAGCCGCTGGACGCGGGTGAGCACGTTGTCGTCCAGGAACTGCGAGATCATCGCGGCGCCCGTCTTCTCGTCGGTGGCGCGGGAACCGGCCGGCGGCGGTTGGCCCGGCTGGTACTTGCCGGTCAGGACGCCCTGGGCGATCGGCGACCACACGATCTGGCCGATGCCCAGCTCCTCGCAGAGCGGAACGACCTCGGCCTCGATGACCCGCCACAGCATCGAGTACTGCGGCTGGCTGGAGACGAGCTGGATCTTCAGCTCGCGGGCCAGCGTGTACGCCTCGCGGATCTCCGAGGCCTTCCACTCGGACACGCCGATGTAGTGGGCCTTGCCGGAGTGCACGATGTCGGCGAACGCCTCCATCGTCTCCTCCAGCGGCGTGGCGTGGTCGTAGCGGTGCGCCTGGTACAGGTCGACGTAGTCGGTCTGCAGCCGGCGCAGCGAGCCGTTGATGGACTCCATGATGTGCTTGCGGGACAGACCCCGGTCGTTGCGACCCGGACCGGTCGGCCAGAAGACCTTCGTGAAGATTTCCAGGCCCTCGCGGCGCTGGCCCTTCAGCGCCCGGCCGAGGACCTCCTCGGCGCGGGTGCCGGCGTAGACGTCGGCGGTGTCGAAGGTGGTGATACCGAGGTCGAGGGCGGCGTGCACGCACGCGGTCGCCTGCTCCTCCTCGACCTGAGAGCCATGAGTGATCCAGTTGCCGTACGAGATCTCGCTGACGAGCATCCCGGATCGGCCAAGGTGACGGAACTCCATGACCTTGACCCTATCGCTGGGTGGGCGCTGTCCCATGATCACGGATACTTTTCCGGGTTCCGACCCGGGGAAGTATCCGTGATCATGGGAGAAGCGAGTGGTTACAGGATCGGTCGCGCGTCGCTGAGCAGTCGGTCGAGTTCGTGCGTGACCTCGTCGCGGCTGGCCAGCTCCGTCTCCAGCAGTGGGCGGCCCTGCCGGTCCAGCGCGCCCCACCGGTGGGCGGGGTCGGTGACGAGGAAGGCCACCGGGTGGATGACCACGGTCGGGTATACCGGCGGCACGATCACACTCCCGGTCCGGTCCACCACGCCCTTCCCCGAGCCGAGTGCCACCACGGCCAGCCCCTCGTCGCTGAACCCGTCGATGTAGCGCCCGTCGTGCAGCGCCGTCACGAACCCGTCGTAGTGCAGCGGCACGACGAGCCGGCCGGCGGCGTCGACCGCGCCCCAGCGCCCGCCGGACCGCACGGCCGCGAGCCCGCCTCGGAACGGCCGTACGTCGTCGAAGCCGGTCGCGACCAGCACGGTGTTGGCCTTGTCGATGGCGATCCAGCCGGTGACGCCGTCACGGGAGACCCAGGCGACCCCGTCGGCGAAGTTGCCGACGCCCCGGTATCCCGCGGTGCGGTCGATGAGCAGCTCCCCGCCGTCGTCGATCAGCTCCCAGTTACGCGAGCCCGGCCGCTGCACCCACGCGACGCCGTCACGGAAGGGCTGCGCGTCGGTGAACCGGGGCGGGATCCGGAAGACGCCCAGCTCGTCGGTGTAGCCCCAGCGCCGGGTGACGTCGTCGAACGTGGCCGTGAGGGCCTTTCGGATCCCGAGAATCTCATCGCGGGAGCGCGGGTACCGGCCCCAGCCGGCCTCCGTCGCCCGCCGGTACACCGCGTCCAGCGCCAGCTCGATCTGCGCGATCAGGTCCGGGTCGCCTCCACCGCGCAGGTCGAGGGCCCGCTCGAAGTGGTTGCACGCCTCGATGAAGCGGCCCTGCTCGTAGGCGCACAGCCCGGCGTGCTGATGCATGGCGGAGCGCAGCCGGTCGGGCAGTTCGGTGGAGTTCGCCAGGGCGAACAGCCGGTCGGCCGCGGTGTACTCGCCGCGCCACTGGAGCACGCGTGCGAGCCGGGCCTGAGCGATCGTGATCCGCCGTAGCTGCCCGGTCGCCTCGGCGTGGGCGACCGCGCGCTCGGCGTCCGCGAGCGCCTGGTCGAGGTCGCCGAGGACGCGTGAGACCACCGCGCGGAGGCTGAGCAGGCGGGCGCGCGAACCGTTGTCGGTGGTCGCCTCGAGCTTCCCGGTCAACAGCCGCCGGACCTCGGTGAGCTCGTCGATCTCCGGTTCCTCGACGACTTCGCGGAGCGTGTCCGGGTCGAACCGCCACCGGTAGTCGGCGAGTATCCGTTCGGGGTCCGGGGCGGGCGCGTCGGCGGGTGGTGCGGGCGCGTCGGCCGGTGTGGGCCCGTCGGCCGGTGGCGTGAGCGCGCCCGAGGTCTCAGGGGGTCGGGGTGCGGGCAGCGCCGGCACGCTCACCGCCGGCCCCGACACGGGCGGCCCCGACACCGCCGGCCCCGACACCGGTGCCTCGGCGACCGGTGCCTCGGCGACCGGTGCCTCGGCGACCGGTGCCGGCGAGACCGATGCTGCCGAGACCGGCGCGCCGGAGACCGGCGCCGACGGCGTGGGCACCCGGACCGGCACCGTGTCGCCCTCCTCGCGCCTCGGCGGCCCGACGACGCGCTTCGGCAGCCGGTACTCCGGAACCGGGACCCCGGTAGCGGGCGTGCCGGCGCTCGGGCTCGCGGCCACGGCCATGGGGGATAGGTCGGTGGCGTGCTCGGGTTCCGTGTCGGCCACAGCCCGGGTCCAGGGCATGGTGGGCAGCGACGCCCAGGCAGGCGTCGCGGCGGGTCCGGGCTCCTCGCCCGGGTGCACGTCGCTCACCCTGTCGTTCCCCTCGCCCCGTGACAATGCCCCTTGAAGTGCCCGCGTCGAAATTGTCCAGCCCCCCACGGCAGGACCCGGTAGTTTCTGGCGCGGTTGCGGAAGGAGGTTACGACGTGCGCCCCGTCGCCGCCACCGTAGCTCGCACCTTTTCGGACAGATGGGCGACGTACGCTGCCCTAGCGGCTGCCGAGTTCCGCCGGTACACCACCTATCGACAAGCGGTAATTGCCGCGATCTTCACAAATTCGGTCTTCGGATTCGTGCGCTGCTTCGTGCTGCTGGCGGTCGCCGGCGGTGTCACCGGCGGTATGGCGGCCGGTTACTCACGCGCGCGGCTCGTGACGTACGTCTGGATCGGCCAGGGTCTGCTCGGGACGGTCAACATCTGGGGCGGGCCCGAGCTCGCCGACCGGATCCGCACCGGCGACGTGGTGGCCGACCTGCTCCGCCCAGTCGACCCGGTCTGGCAGTACCTCGCCGCCGACCTCGGGCGGGGTGCGTTCGCGGTGCTGAGCCGGCTGCTGGTGCCGGTCGTGGTCGGTGCGATCGCGTTCGACCTCTACACGCCGGCCCGGGTGGCCACCTACCCGCTCTTCGCGCTGTCACTGCTGCTCGCCGTGGTGGTCAGCTTCGCCTGCCGGCACCTGGTCAACGCGTCCGCGTACTGGCTGCTCGACGCGCGCGGCCCGCAGATGGGCTGGGTCGCCGCTTCGTCGGCGCTGTCCGGGATGGCCTTTCCGCTGGCGTTCCTGCCCGCTCCGGTGGTGGCCGGGCTCTACCTGGCGACGCCGTTGCCGTACCTGATCCAGGTGCCTTCGGACGTGCTCGTCGAGCGGTACCCTCTGTCCACAACGGCCATGATGGTCGCCGGCCAGGCGGTCTGGGCCGCGGTGATGCTGGGCGTGGCCCGGCTGGTGCAGCGGCGGGCCGAGCGGCGGGTGGTGATCCAGGGTGGCTGACGGTGTCCTCGCCACCTACCGCCGGCTGGTTGCGGCGCAGGTGCGCAGCCAGACGCAGTACCGCGCCTCGTTCGCCGTCGAGGTGGTGAGCAGCGCCGTGTTCGCGTTCATCGACATCGGCACCGTCCTCGTCATGTTCCGTGTCGCCCGCGCTCTCGGCGGCTTCACGTTCCGGGAGGCGTTCCTGATGGCGGCCCTCGCCGGCTGCGCGTTCTCGCTGGCCGACCTGGCCGTCGGCAACATCGAGCGGATCCGCTTCTACGTACGCACCGGCCTGTTCGACGCCGTCCTGGTGCGCCCGCTCGGCGCGCTGCCGCAACTACTGGCGGCCGACGTGGCGCTGCGCCGGCTGGGCCGGGTGGCCTTCACGACCGGGCTCGTGGCGGTGGCCGTCCGGGTCGCCGGCATCCACCCCACGCCGGCCCGGATCGCGCTGCTGCTGGTCACCCCGGTCAGCGGCGCGGTGCTGTTCGGCGCCCTCTTCGTGGCGACATCGACGGCGGCGTTCTGGTGGATCGACAGCGGCGAGTTCGCCGCCGCGCTCACGTACGGCGGGCGCGACTTCACCTCGTACCCGATGACCGTCTACCAGGGACTTTTCCGCCGCGCCTTCGCGTACGGGCTCGGCTTCGCCTTCGTGGGCTACTACCCAGCGCTGGCGCTGCTGGGCCGGCCGGACCCGCTCGGGCTGCCCGCCGCCGCCGGCTGGGCCGGCCCGGTCGTCGCCGGCCTCGCCGCCACCGCCGCGGCGCTGCTGTGGCGCTACGCCGTCCGGCACTACCGGAGTACCGGATCATGAACGTCATCGAGGTGCGGGGCCTGCGCAAGGAGTTCACGGTACGGGTGAAGGTCGGTCGGTTACGCCGCGAGTCCCGGACGGTGGCGGCGGTCGACGGCGTGGACCTGGCCGTCGAGCCGGGGGAGATGCTCGGCTACATCGGCCCCAACGGCGCCGGCAAGTCGACGACGCTCAAGATGCTGACCGGGGTGCTGTACCCGTCCGGCGGGCACGTGCGGGTGTGCGGGCTGGAGCCGGTGCCGCAGCGCACCCGGCTGGCCCGGCGGATCGGCGTGGTCTTCGGCCAGCGCTCGCAGCTGTGGTGGGACCTGCCGCTACGGGAGTCGTTCGAGCTGCTGCGGCACGTGTACCGGGTGCCGACGCTCGACCACCGCACCCGGCTCAAGCGCTGCCGGGACCTGCTCGACCTCGATTCGTTCGCCGACACCCCGGTCCGGCAGCTCTCGCTGGGGCAGCGCATGCGGGGCGAGCTGGCGGCGGCGCTGCTCCACGGGCCGGAGGTGCTGTTCCTCGACGAGCCGACGATCGGCCTGGATGTGGTGAGCAAGCAGGCGGTCCGCGGGTTCCTGGCCGGCGTGCGCGACACCGGCGACACGACGGTCGTGCTGACCACGCACGACCTGGCCGACATCGAGCGGCTGTGCCGGCGCCTCGTCGTGATCGACCACGGCCGGGTCGTGCACGACGGCAGCCTGGAGCGGCTGCACGAGCGGTACGGGTCGCGCCGGCGGGTCGTGGTCGACCTGGCCGAGCCGCTGACCGCGCCGGTCGACCTGCCCGGCGTCACCGTCGAGTCGGTGAGCGCGGACGGGCTGCGGCTGACCTACCTGCTGGACGGGGTGGCCGCGGGTGCCCTGGTGGCCGAGCTGGCGACCGTCGGGTCGCTGCGCGACATCTCGGTGGTCGAGCCGGATATCGAGGACGTGGTGGCGCGCCTGTACGGCGTCTAGATCTTCGCGCCGACGCTGACCCGCGGCTTCGGCATGCGGAAGCGGCGGTAGCTCAGCGAGCGCATGATCGCGTACATGTACAGGCCGGACAGCCTCTCCTGGGAATTCGGGAAGCGCTCCCGCACCAGCCGCTTGATCTTGCGGGCCATCAGCCAGCCGTCGACGACGACGCCGACGCCGAGCAGCAGCCAGATCACGTTGCCGGCCAGGCCGACCGCCGGCGGCATCGTCCGCACCATGGAGATGATCAGCAGGACGAAGGCGAAGCTGAAGAACAAGGTGCCGACCGTACGCCGGGAGTCGACGACGTCGCGGACCAGCGCCCGCTCCGGCCCCCGGTCGCGGGCGCCCAGGTAGCGCTCGTCGCCGGCCAGCATGCCGGCGCGCTGCTCGGCCCGGGCCGCCGCCTGCTTCTGGCGGGCCCGGCGCATCGCCTCCTTGCGGTCGGCCGGCGGGGCCTCCCGTACCGCACCCGCCTTCGGGCGCTTCGGCGTGACCACGCCGAGCTCCTGCTTGCTCGGCGTGTACCCCTTGCGACGGGGCTGGGCCGGGGCCTCAGGCGCAGCGGCCTCGGCTACGGCATCCTCGACCAGGTCGGCTGACTTACGGCGAAAGAGCGACGGCACGCCGTGAAGGGTATCCGACGCGGCACACCGCGTCCCACGTCACATACCTGTCAGGGGCGCTCGACGTGCGCGCCGAGCGCGGCCAGCTTGTTCTCGAAGTCCTCGTACCCGCGGTTGATGAGGTTGACCCCGTGGACGCGCGACGTGCCCTCGGCGGCGAGCGCGGCGATCAGGTGGCTGAAGCCGGCCCGCAGGTCGGGGATCACCAGCTCGGCCGCGTGCAGCTTGCTCGGCCCGGCGATCACCGCCGAGTGCATGAAGTTGCGCCGACCGAAGCGGCAGGGGGTGCCGCCCAGGCATTCACGGTACGTCTGGATCGTCGCGCCCATGCTGCCCAGCGCCTTCGTGTAGCCCAGGCGCCGCTCGTACACCGTCTCGTGCACGATCGACAGGCCGCGGGCCTGGGTCAGCGCCACGACCATCGGCTGCTGCCAGTCGGTCATGAAGCCGGGGTGCACGTCGGTCTCGAGCGCGACCGCGTTGAGCTCTCCGCCCGGGTGCCAGAACCGGATGCCACCGCCCACCGGCGAGTCGTCGACCTCGAAGGAGCCGCCGACCGACTGGAAGGTGTTGAGGAACGTCATCATGTCGGCCTGGCGGGCGCCCTCGACGAACACGTCGCCCTTGGTGGCCAGCGCCGCCGCCGCCCAGCTCGCCACCTCGATGCGGTCGGGGATCGGGCGGTGCACGTACCCGCCGAGCCGCTTGACGCCCTCGATCTCGATGACCCGGCCGGTGTGGACCTGGATGATCGCGCCCATCTTCTGCAGCACGCAGATCAGGTCCATGATCTCGGGCTCGATGGCGGCGTTGCGCAACTCGGTCACGCCCTCGGCCATCACGGCGCTCAACAGGATCTGCTCGGTGGCGCCGACGCTCGGGTAGGGCAGTTCCAGCTTCGTGCCGTGCAGTCCGTTGGGCGCCGAGATGTCCAGCCCGGACGTGGTCTTGTTGACGATCGCGCCGAACTCGCGCAGCGCCTGCAGGTGGAAGTCGATGGGACGACCGCCGATGTTGCAGCCGCCGAGGTCGGGGATGAACGCGTGGCCCAGCCGGTGCAGCAGCGGGCCGCAGAGCAGGATCGGGATCCGGCTGGAGCCGGCGTGGACGTTGATCTCGTCGGCGTCGGCGATGCCCGCGTTCGAGGGATCGAGGACGAGCTCGCCGTCCGTCTCGCCGTCGGTGACCCGCACGCCGTGCAGTTCGAGCAGTCCGCGCACGATCTCGACGTCGCTGATCGCCGGCACGTTGTACAGCCGGCTCGGCGAGTCGCCCAGCAGCGCGGCGACCATGGCCTTCGATACGAGGTTCTTGGCGCCCCGGACCCGGGTCTTTCCGTTCAGGGGCGTGCCACCGTGCACGACGAGGACGTCGTTCAACGCGAACCTCCGGGGGGGGCGAAGCGAGCGTGGGGGGAAGGGCGATCGGAGAAGATCACGATCAGATCTCGCCCGGGCAGCATATCCCCGCGCTCATCCCCCGAGCGATGCGCGAGCCCGTACCGGAATCTGAAAATAAGAATCAATAAATACTATTTGGGCGGAGCGTAATCGGCGCTGATCGGAACGTGATCGTTGACCGGACCGCCGCCGGGGGCGCGGCCGGCGCGGGCCGACCGGCGCGGTGGTGCTCACCGTGCGTGGCGGCCGCCTGCCGGACCGGCCGGGGGAGCGAAAGTCGACGGAACGCGGCCGGAAGCCGCGCCCCGTGGGAGGGCGAGCCTTACGGCAGCGCCAGCATCTGGTCGAGCGCCGTGCGCGCGTGGTGCGCCGTCTGCGGATCGACTGTGATCTCGTTCACGACCCGGCCGGCGGCCAGCTCCTCGAGGGCCCACACCAGGTGCGGCAGGTCGATGCGGTTCATCGTCGAGCAGTAGCAGACCGTCCGGTCCAGGAACGTGATCTGCTTGTCCGGGTGGGCGTTGGCCAGCCGGCGCACCAGGTTCAGCTCGGTGCCCACCGCCCATGCCGAGCCGGCGGGCGCTGCCTCGATCGTCTTGATGATGTACTCCGTCGACCCGACGTAGTCCGCGGCGGTCACCACCTCGTGCCGGCACTCCGGGTGAACCAGCACGTTGACGCCGGGGATCCGGTCGCGCACCTCGGTCACGCAGTCGAGGCTGAAGCGCCCGTGCACCGAGCAGTGGCCCCGCCACAGGATCATCTTCGCCGCGCGCAGCCGCTGCGCGGTCAGCCCGCCGCCCGGCTTGTGCGGGTCGTAGAGCACGCAGTCGTCGAGCGTCAGGCCCAGCTGCCGCACGGCGGTGTTGCGACCCAGGTGCTGGTCGGGCAGGAACAGCACCTTCTCGCCGCGCTCGAACGCCCAACGCAGCGCCCGCTCGGCGTTCGACGAGGTGCAGACCACGCCCTTGTTGCGGCCGACGAAGCCCTTGATGTCGGCCGACGAGTTCATGTACGTGACCGGCACCGTCGACTCGGCGATGCCGAGCTCGGCGAGCGTGTCCCAGGCCTCCTCGACCTGCTGCAGCACGGCCATGTCGGCCATCGAGCAGCCGGCCGCGAGGTCGGGCAGGATCACCCGCTGGCTGTCTGCGGTCAGGATGTCCGCGCTCTCGGCCATGAAGTGCACGCCGCAGAAGACGATGTACTCGGCCTGCGGCCGGGCGGCCGCCTCCCGCGCGAGCTTGAACGAGTCGCCGGTCACGTCGGCGAACTGGATCACCTCGTCGCGCTGGTAGTGATGGCCGAGGACGAAGACCCGGTCGCCGAGCGCCGCCTTGGCCGCCGTCGCACGGGCGACCAGGTCGGGGTCGCTGGGGGTGGGAAGGTCGCCGGGGCAGTCAACCCCCCGTTCGCTGGCCGGATCGGAGCCCCGGCCCAGCAGCAGCAGGGCGGTCGCGGTCGAGGTCGGTTCAACCCAGGTCACAGGACCCATGCTCCCATGCTTCTCGGGCGGTGGATGGCCTCGGGAATGTGACCTGGCAGACTCCCGACTCATGCGGGTACTGGTGGCTCCGGACAAGTTCGCGGGCACGCTCTCGGCGCTCGACGCGGCCGAGGCGATCGCCGAGGGCTGGCGCGAGGTCGCCCCGCACGACGAGGTGTCCGTACGGCCGCTGTCCGACGGCGGGCCGGGGTTCCTGGACGCACTCGACCTGGACGGGGCGCGCCGGATCCCGGTGCGCGCCTTCGACCCGCTGGGCCGGCCGGTCACCGGCAGCGTGCTCGTCGCCGGCGGCACCGCGTACGTGGAGAGCGCCCAGGCCTGCGGGCTCCACCTGCTCGCGCCGGCCGAGCGCGACCCGATGGTCACCACGTCGTTCGGCCTCGGCCCGCTGGTGGTCGCCGCCGCGGACGCCGGCGCCCGCGAGGTCGTCATCGGGCTCGGCGGCTCCGCGACCAACGACGGCGGGGCCGGCCTGCTCGCCGCGCTCGACGCCACTCCGCTGGACGCCGCCGGGTACGCGTTGCCCTACGGCGGCGCGGCGCTCGCGGCGTGCGACCGGCTCGCCGGCGCCCCCCGACTGCGGGGCGTACGGCTCGTCGCCGCCACGGACGTCGACAACCCGCTCACCGGGCTGCACGGCGCCAGTTCGGTGTACGGGCCGCAGAAGGGCGCCGGCCGGGCCGAAGTCCTCGCCCTCGACGCGGCGCTGACCAGGTTCGCCGAGGTGCTCGAGCGCGACCTGCCCGGCTGCCCGGCCGGTCTCGCCGGGCTGCCCGGCGGGGGCGCGGCGGGCGGGCTCGGCGCGGCCATCCTCGCGCTGGGTGGGCGCTGCGAGTCGGGGATCGCGCTCGTGCGGCGGCTGTCGCGCCTGGACGCGGCGCTGGACGCCGCCGACCTGGTCATCACCGGCGAGGGCACGTTCGATCACCAGTCGCTGCGGGGAAAGGTCGTCTCCGGGGTCGCCGAGGCGGCGCTCGAGCGGGGGCTGCCCTGCGTGATCCTCGCCGGCCGCATCGACGCGGGACGCCGCGAGACGGCCCGGATCGGGGTAGTAGGGGCATACTCACTGGAAGAGCACTTCGGCTCGGTGGACCAGGCGCTGGCCCGGCCGGCCGAGGGGCTGCGTGCGCTCGGGGCCCGGGTGGCCCGGCAGTGGAGCCGGGGCCGTGCGTCGTGCGCGGGTGGCCCGGCGAGCGCCTGAGCGCGGGTCGCGAGCTGTGCCACAATGGGGAATGCTCTCCGGGCGGCGGATGTTGCCCCCGGGTGACCTAACAGACCAGCGCAGGGAGCATAAATCGTGACCGCTTCGCAGACCGAATCCAAGGCCAACCCGGCCGGCGTCGTGCTCACCGACGTCGCCGCGCAGAAGGTCAAGGCTCTGATCGAGCAGGAGGGCCGCGACGACCTGCGGCTGCGCGTCGCGGTGCAGCCCGGTGGTTGCTCCGGACTCCGTTACCAGCTGTTCTTCGACGAGCGTTCGCTCGACGGGGACGCGGTGACCGGGTACGACGGCTTCGAGGTCGTCGTCGACCGGATGAGCGTGCCCTACCTCACCGGCGCCACCATCGACTTCGCCGACCGCATCGACGCGCAGGGCTTCACCATCGACAACCCCAACGCGTCGGGCTCCTGCGCCTGCGGCGACTCGTTCCACTAGGAGCGCCGGTTCTACTGTCAGCTAGCTGGAGACGGCCGTGTCTTTGCGAAGGCACGGCCGTCTTTGTGTCTGCCGGTAGGCTCGGCGAGGCCGGCCGTGGGAACAACCCCCCAACACCATGAGGTTTGCCATGAAGATCGCTGTGACGGGCTCGATCGCGACTGATCACCTGATGCACTTCCCGGGCCGGTTCGCCGAGCAGTTGCTGCCCGACCAGCTGCACAACGTGTCGCTGTCGTTCCTGGTCGACGACCTCGTGGTACGCCGTGGCGGGGTGGCCGCCAACATCGCCTTCGGCATGGCCCAGCTGGGGCTGCGCCCCACCCTCGTCGGCGCCGTCGGCGCCGACTTCGGCGACTACCGGTCGTGGCTGGAGCGCCACGGCGTCGACTGCGACTCGGTGTACGTCAGTGAAGTGGCTCACACCGCCCGGTTCGTCTGCACCACGGACGAGGACATGTGCCAGATCGCGTCGTTCTACGCCGGGGCGATGGCCGAGGCGCGCAACATCGAGCTGGCGCCGATCGAGAGCCGCACCGGCGGTATCGACCTGGTCCTGATCGGCGCCGACGACCCCGAGGCGATGGTGCGCCACACCGAGGAGTGCCGCGAGCGGGGTTACGCGTTCGCGGCCGACCCGTCCCAGCAGCTCGCCCGGATGTCGGGCCGGGAGGTCCGCAGCCTCATCGACGGCGCCGCCTACCTGCTCACCAACGAGTACGAGAGCGAGCTGCTGCAGAGCAAGACGGGACTGTCCGACGCCCAACTGCTCGACCTGGTCGGCGTGCGGGTGACCACGCTCGGCAAGCACGGGGTGCGGGTGACCGGACGGGGCCTGGAGCCGGTGCACGTACCGGTGGCGCAGGAGATCCGGGCGTACGACCCGACGGGCGTCGGTGACGGCTTCCGGGCCGGCTTCTTCGCCGGCCGGTCGTGGGGCCTGTCGCTGGAGCGGTCGGCCCAGGTCGGCGCCCTGCTCGCGACGCTCGTGCTCGAGACCGTGGGCACGCAGGAGTACACGGTGCACGCCGACGAGTTCCTCAAGCGCCTCGCCGCCTCGTACGGCGACGAGGCGGCCGAGGACGTCCGTCCGCACCTGTCGCCGCTGTCCCGCTAGGCCGGGCCCCGGCCGGAGAGCGGTACGCTCGGCTGGTGCCCGCCGCGCTGGCCGGGCTTTCTGGAGTGGCCGCCATATCGGCTGGCACCGTCCGACGCTACCGGTCCGGCGCGGCCGGACGGCACCGTCGCGGCATCCGCCGCAGACCGACGAACGTGAACCCGGGCGTCGCGCGTCCGCGCGCTGCCCGCTGTGGCGCCGCCGTACGGGCGGTGCGCCGCGCCGCCGGTCCTACCGCCGGCCACGGGCGTACCCGCTCGCAGCGGCCAGCGAAAGCGACCACAGTCAGGAGAAACCGGTAATGCTCGACCCGCGCGGTTCACGCTTCGTCGCGGCGGTCACCTCGGTCGTCCTCGCACTCGTCATCGTGCTGAGCAGCGGCTGGTTGGCGCTCGCCCAGACGGTGGTGTTCGGTATCGGCGCCGCCAGCGTCTGGTACGCGCCGTACGGATGGCTCTACCGGAAGATCGTGGCGCGCCGCATCGGCCCGCCACCGCCGATGCGCGAGCCGTCCCAGCCGGTGCGCTTCGCGCAGGGGCTGGGCTTCGTCCTCATGGCGGTCGCCACGTTCGGGTACCTCGTCGGCGTGCCGACGGTCGGCATGGTCGCCACGACGGTGGCCTTCGCGGCGGCGTTCGCCAAGGCGGTGACCGGCCTGTCGCTGGGCTGCGAGGTGTACCTCCTGCTGCGCCGCCTGCACGTGCGGGTCTAGTTGGTGCGCCGGACGTCGTAGCCGCCGGCCGCGGCGCCGACGTACTCCTGACCCCGCATCCGGCACCACGCCGGGATGTCGACCGCGGCCGCCGGGTCGTCGGCCAGCACCCGCAGTACCGCGCCGACGGGCAGCTCCGGCAGGCGGCGGGCGAGCGCGATGACCGGCAACGGGCAGCGCTGGCCGCGGCAGTCGAGCACCTCGGGGTCGCTCACAGCCCGCTCACCCGCGCAGTCGTGCACAGCCCGCTCACCCGCGCAGTCGTTCACAGCCCGCTCACCCCCGCCTGCGCCCGCAGGTCGGCGACGACCCCGGGAAGGACGGACAGGAACCGGTCGACCTCGTCGGACGTGGTGTCGCGGTGTAGCGAGATCCGCACGTTGCCATGGGAGAGCACCCCCATCGCCTCCAGCACGTGACTCGGGCGCAGCGTCGACGACGTGCACGACGAACCCGACGACACGGCGAAGCCGTGCCGGTCGAGAGCGTGCAGGAGCGCCTCGCCGTCGACGTACAGGCAGGAGAACGTGACCAGGTGCGGCAGGCGGTCGACGGGGTCGCCGACGACCTCCACGTCCGGCACCGTCTCCGCCACGGTCGCGCGTACCCGGTCCACCAGCGCCGACAGCCGGGCCGCCTCCGCGCCGGCGGTGCTCAGGACGGCGCGCAGCGATGCCGCGGCCGCGACGAGGGCCGGTAGGTTCGGCGGGCCCACGGCGGGCCGGGGGTCGATCCAGCGGGCCCCCTTGCGCACGACGAGCACGCCCACCCCCGGCGGGCCGCCCCACTTGTGCGCGCTGGCCGTGAGCATCGACCAGCCGTTCGGTACGTTCATCCGCCCCACCGACTGCGCGGCGTCCACGTACAGCGGGACCCCGGCGTCCGCGCACAGCCGCGCCGCCTCGGCGACCGGCTGGACGGTGCCCACCTCGTGGTTGGCGCTCATCAGCGCGGCGAGCGCTACCCCGGGCGCGCGCACCGCCTTCGCGAACGCGTCGAGCTCCACCCGCCCGTACCGGTCGACCGGCACGGCCACGCCGGGCGTGGCCAGTAGTACGGACGAGTGTTCGACGGCGGAGTGGACGAACGTCACACCGGCGCGGTGCCGCCCGGCCATCCCACCCCGTACGGCCAGGTACGCCGCTTCCGTCCCGCTGCCGCACAGGTGCAGCTCGTCGTCGCGTACGCCGAGCGACTCGGCTATCGACCCGCGTGCCGCGTCGAGCAGCTGACGCGCCCGGCGGGCCTGCGAATACAGTTTCCCGGGGTCGAGCCACCCGTTGTCGAGCGCGGCGGCCAGGGCCTGGCGGGCGACCGGATGTAACGGCGCGGCAGCGGCCGCGTCGAAGTAGGTGGACACGAGTTCCAGGGTAAAGACACGGCGACCCCCTGCCAGGTGGGCCAGGCGTGGTCGAGTAGTCTGCGACCGTCGGTGACGCGCCTTCCGGGCGGCGACCGTCAAGGTCGCCGGAGCGGATCGGCGGGCGGGGATCGCGGCCCTTGGGCTAAGGAGGCAACAGCAGGTGTTCGCAAGGGGTTCGGGCGCGAGTTCTGCGCGGGCGCGTAACCGCCGAGGGCGGGTCGGCACGCGCATCGTCGGGCTCGGCGTTACGGCGCTCGGCGCGGTCATGGCGCTCTCCGGTTGCTCGCTAGGCCAGGTCGGCTCGGCGTTCGGAGGCTTCGGCTGGCCTGAGCGCGGAATCTCCGACAAGTCCCACCGGATGTACGACCTCTGGATCGGTTCGGTCCTGGCCGCGCTGGTGGTGGGCATCCTCGTATGGGGGCTCATCTTCTGGTGCGTCATCCGCTACCGGAAGCGTGGCGAGGAGCTTCCGCTCCAGACGCGCTACAACCTGCCGATCGAGTTCCTTTACACGATCGCTCCGTTCCTGATCATCGCCGTGCTCTTCTACTACACGGCCACGACGCAGAGCTACGTGGACAAGATCAGCAAGAACCCTGACGTCAAGGTCGAGGTGGTCGCCTTCAAGTGGAACTGGCAGTTCCGCTACCTCGACAACAACGCGAAGGGCCCGGACGGCCAGGCCGTCTCCACGATCGGCACCAGCGACTACGTTCCGGTGCTCGTCGTGCCGACCCACAAGAGCGTCCTGTTCTACGAGCACTCCGAGGACGTCATCCACTCCTTCTGGGTGCCGGACCTGCTGTTCAAGCGCGACGTGTTCCCCGGCAACGTGGAGAACAAGTTCCAGGTGACCGTCGACAAGGAAGGCGCGTACGTCGGTCGCTGCGCCGAGCTGTGCGGCGCGTACCACGCCATGATGAACTTCGAGGTCCGGGCCGTGACGCCGGACAAGTACGAGCGGTACATCCAGGCGCGTACGCAGGGGATGAGCACGCCGGACGCGCTGAAGAGCATCGGCGAGGAGCCGTTCGCGACGACGACGCATCCGTTCCCGCAAAACCAGAACCAGCGCGCAGCGAGCTGACGGCGGACAAGGAACCATCATGAAGAGCGAGTACAAGCTTTTCGCCGTGGTCGCGGGCTTCCTCCTGGGGGCCGCCATCGTCTACGGCTTCTGGACCCAGGCCGACAGCCCGGTGCACCGCCCGGAGTGGATCGGCGTGGTCGCCCTGCTGCTGTCGTTCCTGCTCTGCACGATGTGTGGCGGCTACTTCTGGTTCATCTCGCGCCGCATCGACCTGCGGCCGGAAGACCGGGCGGACGCCGACATCTCCGAGGGCGCCGGCGAGGTCGGCTTCTTCAGCCCGGGCAGCTACTGGCCGTTCGGCCTGGCGCTGGCGGCCTCGATGGCCGGCCTCGGGCTGGTGTTCTGGGCACCGTGGCTGATCGGCGCCGGCATGGTCGCCGTGGTCCTCGCGACCGGAGGCCTGCTGTTCGAGTACTACACCGGTTCCCGGCGCAGCGCGGAGCACTGACCGAATCGCACGTGAAAACGCCGTAGCGCCCCCTGAGCGGGGCGCTACGGCGTTTTTGTGGCTTCTCCCGGTCCCACACACGGTAGGCGGAGAATTCGCGGCGTTACAGGCCCCGAACCGTGCCCTCCACCGTCATGATCCTGAAGGGTTCGCGGTGTGATAGGCCCACGGACCCTTCACGATCATGGTCGGCGGGCGGGCGGGCGGGCGGGCGGGCGGGCGGGCAGGGGTGTGGGCGACTGAGCGGCTGTGCGGGCGCTGTGGCGCGCTACGCGGCGCGCCGGACGGGCGTGACCGCGCGGCGCTCGACGCGAACCGGTGGAAGGGACGCGATCAGGAGTGCGTCGCCGCAGGCGGTGCAGACCCACTCGTCGCAGTCCGCGCCGTGACCGTCCTCGCACGGCGGCTGCTCGAACACGCACACCATGGCGCACTGGCCGCAGTAGAGTTCGAGGAATCGCACCGCCGGCACCTCCATTCGTCCTCGTGTACGACCCTGCCACGGCCGGCGAGCCCGGCGGTGGACCCCGCCCGGCGTGTCGAAGCCGGATCTCCCGCCCCCACGCGACCGCGGCACGGTCGTTCCGATCCGTGCGCGGAGTGGCGCACGGACTGGCAGCCGTCGCGCGGGTCATTGCATGGCGAGGCAGTTCGCCGCGCATGGCGGCGCGGATGGCGCTGAACGCGCTTGGCGGCCCGCCAGGAGCCCGCCGTGAGCCGGCGGAGCGGGCCCGTGAGCAGGCGGGGACGGCCGTGAGCCGTGGAGCACGGATGGAGCCGTGGAGCACGGATGGAGCCGTCGAGCCCGTAGCGGATCGCGTAGGGAGCCCGGTACGGAGACCACGAAAAAGGGCGCCCGCCGGATATCCGGCGGGCGCCCTCTCTCGTACGCGGACTACTGCTTGCCGCTGGTGATTCCCTCGCGGGTCGGCGCCGGCGACACCGGTGCCTCGCTCGGGTAGGCCGGCTTCGCCGGCTCCTCGATCGGGAAGAAGAAGCCCTTGATCGTCGGTACGAGCGCGCCGACGCGGTTCATCTTCTTCGGTACGACCCAGCCGGCGTACGGCAGCGCGGCGGGGTGACCGTGCTCGTCGACCGGTGCCAGCGGCTGGTGCACCTCGACGAAGGCGCCGTTGGGCAGCCGCTTGATGATGCCCGTCTCGACACCGTGGGCCAGCACCTCCCGGTCGTGCTGCTGGAGACCCAGGCACGCCCGGTAGGTGATCCAGTAGGCCAGCGGCGGGAGCACCAGCAGGCCGACGCGGCCCGCCCAGGTCATGGCGTTCAGGCTGATGTCGAACTTGTCGGCGATCACGTCGTTGCCGCCGGAGATCAGCAGCACGATGTAGAACGCCAGGGCCATCGCGCCGAGCGCCGTCCGGGTCGGCACGTCACGGGGACGCTGCAGCAGGTGGTGCGAGGCCTTGCTCTTGAACTTCCGCGCCTCGATGAAGGGGTAGAAGAGCGGCAGCATCGTCAGGACACCGGGCAGCACGACCGTCGGCCAGAACAGCGGCGGCAACGTGTAGTGATGTCCCGGCCACAGCGGGAAGCGGGCCTCCCACGGCGGCATCAGACGGGTGGAGCCGTCAAGGAACATGACGTACCAGTCGGGCTGGCTCGCCGCCGACACGACCGCCGCCTCGTACGGGCCGAACAGCCAGATCGGGTTGATCTGGAAGAGGCCACCGAGCAGGGCGATGACGCCGAACACGATCATGAAGAAGCCGCCGGCCTTGGCCGCGAAGCCGGGGAACATCCGGATGCCGACCACGTTGTCGTTGCTCCGGCCAGGACCCGGCCACTGCGTGTGCTTCTGCTTGACCAGCAGCCCCATGTGGGCGGCGATCAGACCGAGCAGGATGGCCGGCACGAGCAGCACGTGCGCGATGTACAGCCGGCCCAGGATCTCGTGGCCCGGGAACTCCCCGCCGAACAGCGAGGTCGTCACCCAGGAGCCGATCACCGGGATCGACAGCATGATCGCGCTCGCGATCCGCAGACCGGTGCCGGACAGGGCGTCGTCTGGCAGCGAGTACCCGGCGAAGCCCTCGACGAAGCCCAGCCAGAACAGCAGCACACCGATGATCCAGTTGAGCTCGCGCGGCTTGCGGAACGCACCGGTGAAGAAGACCCGCAGCATGTGCACCACGATCGCGGCCATGAACAGCAGCGCCGCCCAGTGGTGCATCTGCCGCATGATCAGGCCACCGCGGACCTCGAACGACAGCTGGAGGGCCGACTCGTACGCCCGCGACATCGGGATGCCCTGCAACGGCGTGTACGGGCCGTGGTACGTGACCTCGTTGGACGAGGGGTCGAACCAGAGGGTCAGGAACGTACCGGTCAGCAGTAGGACGATGAACGAGTAGAGCGCGATCTCGCCGAGCAGGAACGACCAGTGGTCAGGGAAAACCTTGTTGAGCAGGCGGCGCAGCGGAGAGGATACCTGTAGCCGGTCGTCGATCTCCCCAGCGGCCTTGGCGGGTAGTCCCGCCAGATCGAGCTTGCTTTGCTTCATGGCCGCTCCCAGAACCCGGGCCCGATCGGGACCCTGAAATCAGACTTCGCCACGAAGACGCCGTCCTCAACGGTCAGCGGCAGCATCGGCAGCCGACGCGTGGCCGGGCCGAACACCGGCCGGGCGTTGTCCGTGATTTGGAACTGCGACTGGTGGCACGGGCACAGCAGCCTGTTGGTCTGCTGCTCGTAAAGGCTAGCCGGGCAGCCGGCGTGGGTGCAGATCTTCGAGTACGCCACGTAGTTGCCCCACATGGCCCCGCCGTCCTCGGCGTTGACCGCGACGTTCTTCAGGTTGTCGCGCAGCGTCTGCGCATCCTGCTCGCGCAGGTGGATGAGCAGGACGGGCGAGTCGGCGTGCTCGTTGGTCGCGCCGCCGGGAACGCCGGGGAAGACCGTGGCCTGGCCGCCTGCGCTGACGTCCTCGGGCCGGATCTGGCTTCCGTCCTCGCGGGTGAGCTTGATCCGCTGGCCGTTCGCCGGCTTCCACGCGGTCTCGAACAGGCTGTGCTTGGGACTCTTGATCATGCCGCCGATCAGCGGCGCGGCCGCCGCGAGGCCCAACGGAGCCGCGCCGACCAGCAGCGCGCCCTTCAGCAGCGGGCGGCGCTTGATGCCGGTCTCGTCGACCATGTTGAGCATGGTCGCGCCGGTCAGGGCCCGCTCGTCCAGCGACGGCTGGTCGTGGCGCTCCTGGATCGAGACCTCTTCCGGCAGCAGCTTCTTGGCCCACGTGACGATCGCGAAGCCGAGGAACGCCAGGGACAGCCCCAGCGTCAGGCCCAGCACCGGGTTGTAGAGCCGCTGCAGCCCGTTGCCCGGCGTGTACTTCCACGGCCACCAGATGTAGGCGACCACGAAGCCGAGACCGAGCAGGCCGGTGAGGAACAGCATCAGCGCGATCGCGCGCTCGACGCGCTTCTCGGCGCGGGTACCCGGCACCGGGAATCGCGGAGCGTAGTGAACGATCTCCACGCCGTCCCGGCGCGCACCCTCCTTGACCAGGTCGAACCTGGTCAAGGATCGGTCGTTTACGTCGAAGTCGACGTCACTGTTCGTACTCATGACTTCCCTGCAATCCAGAGGGTGACGAACATGATCGAAACCATGCCGACCAGGAAGATCACCAGAGCCTCAGGGACCGGTCCGTAGCGGCCGAGGCCGAACCCGCCCGGGTCCTGGTCGCCCTTCTGGTACTGGATGTAGGCGATGATGTCGCGCTTCTCCTGCGGCGTGATCTGGTTGTCACCGAACACCGGCATGTTCTGCGGGCCGCTCAGCATCGCCGCGTAGATCTCGCGGTCGGTCGCCGGCTTGAGGCTCGGCGCGTACTTGCCGGACGACAGGGCGCCGCCGTTGGTGCTGAACGCGTGGCACGACGCGCAGTTCACGCGGAACAGCTGGCCGCCCTTCGCGATGTCGCCGCCCTCGCGCAGGTTGGTACCGGCGGGCAGCTGCGGGCCGCCACCGAGCTCCTGGATGTAGGCGCCCATCTGCTGGGCCTGCTCGACGGTGAACAGCGGCTGCTTGCGCTCGACCTGCGCCTGCTGCGGACGGGCGGCGGGCATCCGGCCGGTCTCGACCTGGAACTCCACATCCGCCGACCCGACGCCGATGAGGCTCGGCGCGCGGTCCTTCACGCCCTGGGCGTTGGGGCCGTGGCACGTGGCGCAGCTCTGGTCGTACAGCCGCTTGCCCAGCTGTGCCGCCTCGGAGAGCTTCGGCGTGTCCTCGGCCTGGCTGCCGGGCGCGAACGCGGTGTAGATGCCCCCGACGACGACGAGCGCGAGCAGCAGCCGTACCCCCGCGAAGAGGCGGCGCTGTAGGCGGCTTCTCCGAACCGGACCGGCGAACAGCCTGCCGCGTCGGGCAGCACGTGGCGGGCCGGCAGCGCCGGCCGAATCGTCGAAAGTCATGTCCTCAACCTTTGAAACCTTGTCGTCAGTCGTCAGGTACTTCGTCTACAAGGACGGAAAACGGGTGCGACTCGTGACTGGTCGCGTTACCTCAGCAGGTAGATCATGCTGAACAGCGCGACCCACACCAGGTCGACGAAGTGCCAGTAGTACGACACGACGATCGCCGAGGTGGCCTGGGCGGGCGTGAACCGCCCCATGGTGGTCCGGATCATGAAGAAGATGAAGGCGATCAGACCGCCGGTCACGTGCAGACCGTGGAAACCGGTCGTCAGGTAGAACATCGATCCGTACCCGTCGGCATTGATCTTGATGCCTTCGTGTACCAGGTTCCGGTACTCGTTCGCCTGGCCCAGCACGAAGACCAGACCCATGACGAAGGTGAGCGTGAACCACCGGCGCAGTGCGTGCACGTCGCCGCGCTCCGCGGCGAACACGCCGAACTGGCAGGTCACCGACGACAATACGAGGATCGTCGTGAATGTCACGGCGTACGGCAGGGCCAGGTGGGGGGTGTGTTCCTTCCACAGGCCCGGAGCCGCCGCCCGAATGGAGAAGTACATAGCGAACAGCGCCGCGAAGAACATGAGCTCACTGGAGAGCCACACGATTGTTCCGACGCTGACCATGTTCGGTCGGGTCAGCGAATGGACCTGACTCTTGGGAATGGCTGGGGCCGCAGTCACGCGGTCATTATTGCCCCCGACATGGGACGGCACGCGCCGGGGTCGCCGCATTCGTGCGTGTCGCCACCCGGTGGGCGCTCCCGCACGCGGGGGCTAGCCTCTTGTCCGTGCGCTTTCCAGGAGATGCGGTCGCCGTCCTCGCCCATGGGGGCGAGGACCCGTTGCCGCCGCTGCGGGCCGCCAGCCTGTTCCACCTCGACCTCGACCCGTTGTTCACGACGACGCTGGCCGTCATCGCCATCGTCTACCTCTACGGGGTCCTGCGGCTGGAGCGACGCGGCGACCGGTGGCCGGTGCTGCGCACAGTGGCGTTCCTCGTCCCCGGCCTCGGCGGTATCGCGTCCGTCACCCTCACCGGCGTCGGCACCTACGACGACACCCTGCTGTCGGTGCACATGGTGCAACACATGGTGCTGTCCATGATCGCACCGATCTTCCTCGCGCTCGGCGCGCCGGTGACGCTCGCACTGCGGACGCTTCCGCCCGGCGCGCGCCGGGCGCTGCTGTCGGTGGTGCACAGCCGGGTGGTGAAGATCTGGACGTACCCCCTGTTCGCCTACGGCCTGTTCGTGGTCACCCCGTTCATCCTCTACTTCACCGGCCTGTACCGGCTGACGATGGAGAACGACCTGGTCCACCAGCTGGTGCACATCCACTTCATCGGTGTGGGCTGCCTGTTCTTCTGGCCGCTGCTCGGCCTCGACCCGCTGCCCGGGCGCTGGCCGTACCCGGGCCGGGCGTTGCTGATGCTGCTGTCCACCCCGTTCCACGTGGTGCTCGGGCTGACGGTCATGCAGAGCACGGTGCTGCTCGGCGGCGACTACTACCCCTCGCTGCACCTCGACTGGGCCAACCCGTGGACCGACCAGCGCGTCGCCGGCGGCATCCTGTGGGCCGGCGGCGAGGTGGTCAGCGTCACCGTGCTGGCCGTGCTCGTGGTGCAGTGGATCCGCCAGTCCGAGCGGGAGGCGCGCCGGGTCGACCGGCAGCTCGACCGGCAGGAGGCGGCGGCGAACGCCCGGGCCGCGGCGAGCGCCCGGGCCGCGGCGGGTACCGCCGACGCGGCCGAGCCGTCGGGTGACGGCTCGCCGGAGTGGACCGCCCCGTGGTGGGAGCAGCAGGGCGGGTACGATCCCATCGGCAGTCGAGACACGCAGGGAGCCACCAGCCGATGACCGAGGGCAAGTACACGGTTCTGCTCTACAGCGACGACCCGCAGGTGCGGGACCGGATGCGGCTGGCCATCGGCACCCGGCCCGCCAAGGATCTGGCCGTCGACTTCGTCGAGTCGTCCACGTACGACGAGACCATCCGCCTCATCGACGCCCACGACGTCGACCTGGTCGTGCTGGACGGCGAGGCGGCCCCGGCCGGTGGCCTCGGCATCGCGCGCCAGCTCAAGGACGAGCTGTCGGACGCGCCGCCGACGTGCGTGGTGATCGCGCGGGCGGCGGACCGCTGGCTCGCCGCGTACGCGCGGGTCGACGCGACCCTCGTGCACCCCCTCGACCCCGTGCTCACCGGGCGTACCGTCGCCAACCTGCTGCGCGGGCGCGCCGCGCTCGCCAGCTAGTCGGTCCGATGGCTGACCGGACCTGGCCACACCTGCTCGCCACCCTGCTCGACGCGCAGGACCTCTCGACCGAGGACACCGCCTGGGCGATGGGCGAGATCATGTCCGGCGGCGCGACCCCCGCACAGATCGCGGCGTTCGCGGTGGCTCTCCGCGCCAAGGGGGAGACCGCCGCGGAGATCGCCGGGCTGGTCGAGGCCATGCTGGCCAACGCCACCCGGGTCGAGCTTCCGGCCGAGGTGCGGGCTGCGGCCGTCGACATCGTCGGCACCGGTGGTGACCGCGCCCACACGGTCAACATCTCCACGATGGCCGCCATCGTGGTGGCCGCCGCCGGTGTGCCGGTCATCAAGCACGGCAACCGGGCCGCCTCGTCGTCGTGCGGCGCGGCCGACCTGCTGGAGGAGCTCGGCGTCCCGCTCGACATGGGCCCCGCCGAGGTGGCCAGGTGCGTGACCGAGGTCGGGATCGGGTTCTGTTTCGCGGCCCGCTACCACCCCGGCATGCGCCACGGCTCCATTCCGCGCCGCGAGATGGGCGTGCCGACCTTCTTCAACTTCCTCGGGCCGTTGACCAACCCGGCTCAGCCGGCGGCGGCCGCGGTGGGCTGCGCCGACCCCCGGATGGCCGGCGTGATGGCCGAGGTGTTCGCGCGCCGCGGGGACTCGGTGCTGGTGATGCGCGGGGAGGACGGGCTCGACGAGTTCACCACCACCGCGCCGACCCGCGTCTGGGCCGTCCGCGACGGGCGCGTGACCGAGACGGTCGTCGACGCCGCCGACCTCGGCGTGGCCCGCTCCCGGCCGGAGGACCTGCGCGGTGGCGACGCCCGCCACAACGCCGGCGTGGCCCGCGCGCTCTTCGCGGGCAAGACCGGTCCGGTGCGCGACGCGGTGCTGGTCAACGCGGCTGCCGCGCTGGCGGCGCAGGCGGGCTGGGGCGACGACCTCGGCGCCGTGCTGCGCGATGCGATGGACCGGGCGGCGGCAGTGATCGACTCCGGTGCCGCCGCCGCGCTGACGGAGCGCTGGGTCACCACCGCGACGTCACTGCGGTAGCGACGACCGCGCCGCGAAGTCGGCCACGCGCGCCGCGAGCGGCGCGCCCGCGCGTACCCACCGGAAATGGTCGAGCGGGGCACCCGCCTCGGCCACCGTGTAGTGCGCCCGCTCGACCGTTGCGGCCGGCAGCTTCCCGCACAGGTGGTCCACGCTCGAGGCCGGTGTGTACCGGTCGTTGTCGACGCTCACGGCCAGCACCGGCGTGCGTACCGTCGCCAGGGCCGCCTCCACGTCCTCGCCGTCCAGCCGCGGGTAGCGTCCGTGCCGGGCGGTGTAGGCCCAGTCCCGGATCACGCCGCGCGCCTGCCGGCCGCCGAAGGTCCACCCCGGCCATACGCCCATCAGGGCGGAGGTCGCGGCGATGGCCTGGGTGTACGCCAGGATGACCGGTCCCTGCGGGCCCGGGTAGGCCCGCCAGTACGGCGTGCCCACCGCCACGAGCACCAGCCCGGCGACGTCGGTCGGCCGGTGCGTCGCGAGATGCAGGGCGCACAGCTGACCACCGAGCGAGTGGCCGAACAGGAGGGCCTGCCGCCCGTCGAGGCGCGGCTTCAGGGCCTCGAGGACGGCCCCGACGTCACCGATCATCTCCGCGTAGCCGTACCCGGAGGCCCGGCTGGGCGTCGGGGTGCTGGCGCCGGTGCCGCGCAGGTCGGCGACGACGACCGACAGTCCGGCCGCACCCAGTGAGAGGGCGAACCGCCGGTAGTAGCCCGCCGGCACGCCCATCGCCGGCCAGATCACCACTGCCGGGCCGGGCGTGTCCGGGTAAAGGTGCATCCCGATGCGTTCGCCGTCGCGGTCGACGTACTCCTGCGCGTAATCCACGCCTGTCAGCATAGAGCTACTAGTCAGTAACCTTCGGGTGGCGCGGCGTACCCGTGGAGCTGCTGCTGTTCCCCGGCGTGGCGATACGCGACCGGTGGCGGCGCCGGCCGTGAGCGAAGCGCTTCAGTCGGTCTCGTCGAACCCGATCGCGAACGTCTCTTCGAGGTCGTGCCGGGAGTACGCCCGGAAGGCGATGTGGGAGTCGGTGTTGATCACTCCCGGCACCTTCGAGATGCCGCCCGCGATCACCTCGGCGATCTGGTCGAACTCGCGGACCCGCACCATCGCGATCAGGTCCACGCTCCCGGCGACCGAGTAGACCTCGCTGACGCCCGGCAGGTTCGCCAGCGCTTCGGCGACCTCGGGGATCGAGTCGGTGGCGCAGTCGATGAGGACGATAGCGTTGATCACCCTGGGCTCCTTCGCGCGGGTGGGGTGGCGAACCTCCACATGCTACGGGGAGGTCGCGACGGTCAGATCACGGCCGACCCGTACGGCGTCGGCGAGGTGCTCGTCCGGCCCGACGAAGCCCCCCGGCCACACCACGCCCCGGGTCACCCGGCCGCGGACGACCGCACCGGCGCCGACCACCGCGCGGTACAGGCCGTCCGCGCCGACCTCGGCCCCGGGCGCGACCAGGTTGCCGTCACCGGCGGCGTGCAGGTTGGCCCGCAGATAGTCGGCCGGCGTACCGGTGTCGAGGTAGACGCCCGGGTACTCCACGACCGTGAGCGCCCCGGCGGCCTCGGCCGGGCGCCAGACGGTGCGGACCAGGTCAGCCGGCTCAGGCGTCAGCCCCCGCACCATCGACCAGGGCAGCAGGGACAGGCCGGCGAACCGGTACGCGCCGAACTCAGCCGGTTTGTCCCCGGCCGGCACGCCGAGCAGCCGTACCGTCTCACCGTCCCAGCCATCGAGCAGCGCCGCCACGTCGGGGCCGGGCGGCGCCGACGAGGCCAGGTAGGCGTCGGCGTTGGCGACGAGCAGGCCGCGCCCGTCGATCCAGTCCCGTAGGTTGCCCAGGCCGCCCGAGGTGCCCAGCGGCTCGCCCGGCTCGACCGACAGCCGTGCTCGATCGCCGACGTGCGTAACCACCTGGTCGCCCAGGTAGCAGGCGTTGACCGCGACCCGGGTCGGACCGGAGAAGCCCAGCGCGGCCATCCGGGTGAGGCCCCGGTCGAGCAGGGGGACGTTGCCGACCGGGCAGAGCGCCTTCGGCCGGATCTCGGTCAGCGGACGCAGTCGGCGCCCCTCCCCGGCGGCCAGCACGACCGCGCAGACCTCAGTCATCTTCGGCCTTCAGCGGGCCGATGCCGTAGTGGGCGAGCAGGCGGGCCGTGGGGCCGGTCAGTCGGGGCAGCGCGTCGAGCGGGTGCCAGGCCGCCTCGTGCACCTCGGCCTCGTCGGGGTCGAGTGGCGCATCCGCCGGTACCTCGGTTTCGAAGACCATATCCACCCACCGTCCTCCGGTGTGGACGACGGCGTTGGGCGTAGCGGGGCGGAGCCGGTCGATGGGCAGCCGGATACCGGTCTCCTCGGCAAGCTCCCGTGCGGCGCCGGCGATCGGGCGTTCGCCCCGGTTGAGCAGACCGCCTGGAACCGACCAGCCGGGACCGGGCGGCTGACGCAGCAGCAGGATCCGTCCCGGCGACTCGGCGTCCGCGTCGCGCACGATGGTCACCGCGCCGACGATGTAGTGGACGCTGCCCATCCGGACCAGCCGTCGCCGCCACCGGAACGGTAGCCGGTAGAACGCGCGGAACGCGGCCAGGCGCAGCGCGCGCATCGCCGCGGGTCGTACGGAAGCCGTCACCGGCAAAAGGCTACTTGTTCGCGGCTAGGCGTGGTCGACCGAGGCGATCAGCCGTTCGACCACCGCGGGCGCGGACAGCTTGTGGTCGGCCACGGCCACCAGCAGCGTCTCGAGATCGGGGTAGCCGAGGGCGGTCGCCAGGCGTACCAGCGGCAGGTCGCTGCCCAGGCCGCGACCGCGCTGGCGCAGCGCGAGGCCGATCGCCAGCCGGCCGAGGCGCACCTTGTCGGCGATCGTCGCGGCCGGCGGCTCCTCGTCGGCGAACCAGTCGGTGATGTGCAGCCGCGCCTGCGGCGTCTTGACGAACTGCAACCATTCGCGGGACGGCCCGGGCGCCGGTGCCTCGTCGTCGACGTCGAACTCGTCGCGCTGCCCCTGCCGGGTGATGATCTCCACGACGTCGCCGTCGTCAAGTTCGGACGACAGCGCGACGAGTCGGCCGTTGAGCCGGGCGGCGATGCACCGGTCGCCGATGTTCTGGTCCAACGTGTACGCGAGGTCGACCGGCGTCGCGCCGGCCGGAAGCAGCACCGGCCGCCCGGTGGACGTGAACACGATGATCTGGGACTCGGCGAGGTCGCAGCGCAGCGACGCGAGGAACTGCGCCGGGTCGGTCGCCTCGCTCTCCCAGTCGAGTACCCGGTGCAGCCAGGCCAGTTGCTCCTCCTGGGCGCTCACCGACCGCGGCGCGTGCTGCGGGAAGCGGAAGTTGGCGACGATCCCGTACTCGGCGTCGCGGTGCATCGGCGCGGTCCGGATGAGCACCTCGAGCAGTTCGTCCTCGGGGCCGAGCACGGTGGTGTGCAGCGACCGGTACAGGTTGTTCTTCGGTGAGGCGATGAAGTCCTTGAACCTGCCGGGCACCGGTCGCCATCGACCGTGCATCGCGCCCAGGGCCGCGTAACAGTCGGTGTCCGGCCCGTTCACGACGATGACTACGCGGGGCAGGTCGTGCGGCTCGGTGTAGTTGCCGGCGACCGTGTCCTTCCAGATCGAGTACAGGTGGCGGGGGCGCGGCGAGACGGTCGCGTCGACCCGGGCCCGGGTCAGCTCCGCCGACACCTGCCCGATGACCCGGTCGAAGAAGGGGCGCCGGTCCGGGCGCCACTTGACGTAGTCGGCGACGAGCGCGTACCCGCTCGGGCTGAGCGCTCTGAGGACGCAGTCCTCCAGTTCGCGCTTGAGAGCCTGGATGCCCAGCCGGTCGCACAGCGGCACCAGCACGTCGCGGGTCGCGCGGGCGATCCGGGTGCGGGACGCGTGCGAGCGGGCGTCGAGCGTACGCATGTTGTGCAGCCGGTCGGCGAGCTTGATGACGAGGACGCGCACGTCCCGACCGGCCGCGAGGATCATCTTGCGGATCGTCTCCGCCTCGGCGGCGTCGCCGTAGAAGACCTTGTCGAACTTGGTGACCCCGTCGACGAGCAGCGACACCTCCGGTCCGAACTCGCCTTCGAGCGCCGGCAGCGTGTAGCTGGTGTCCTCGACCGTGTCGTGGAGCAGCGCGGCGACCAGCGTGGTGGTGTCCATGCCGAGTTCGGCGAGGATCTGCGCGACCGCGAGCGGATGGGTGATGTACGGGTCGCCGCTCTTGCGCATCTGGCCGCGGTGCATCTCTTCCGCGATCGCGTACGCCCGGCGCAGCAGGTTGGGGTCGCCGCCGGGGTGGGCGGAGCGGTGGGCGCGGATCAGGTCGGCGACCGGTCCGGCGGTCGTCGGCCACGGCAGCATCGAACGAAGCCGCCGCGCGAAGCTCGGAGCGGGCGAGGCGGCTGTGGTGTTGGCAGGCGCGGAGAAGGCGGGCGGCGCGGGCTGCTTGTCCGGTCGGCGGCCGGGTGCGGGCGGGGTGGCCGGCTTCGTTGGCGGGGTGTCCGTCAGCGGTGCGGCCGCCGATCCGGTGCTCGAGCCGCGCCGGGGCGCGACCGGTATCCTGCCCGCGCCACCCCGAGGGCCCGGCGTCGCGGGTCGTGGTCGGGGTGCCGGCGCCACGGTGCCGGTGCCGGTCGGGGGCGGCTCGAGGTCGATCCGGGCTGCGGTGACCAGCGGGTCGGTGGGCACCGGTTTCGCGCGCTGTAGCTCGTCCCACCCCACCGCGTCCGGGAGGGCCCCCGGTGCAGGCTCCAGGTGCCCGCTGATCCCGGAAACGCCGGAATCCACTCGGACACCTCCTCTGACCGGGTCTGGCCACTGGAGAACGGGGGTTCATTCAGCGTAGTGAGCCAGCGGGCGAACGAACGGTTATTTGCCTATGGCTGTTTGTATGAACCACTAATCACCCGAACGGACTACCGAACTGCTGGCCGCCTCGGCGGTGGTCAACAGTTCGCGCCACCGGGCGGCGCTGTCCACGGGGGAGGCCCAGCCCGCGGCCATCTGGACCAGCCGCGTCTCCGGACGCTCCAGCCACGCCAGCACCCGCTCGGTCTCCTCCGGCGATGCGCAGGGTACCGGACCGGGGCCGGGGCGGACCGTCTCGGCCGTGGCCAGCAGCGCCTCGAGGGTCGCACGGGGATGTACGCGCGGCGGCGAGGCGCCGGCCGCGGCCAGGCGGCCGTGCCGGATGACCGCCAACTCCCATCCGCCGTCCACGGCGGGCCGGGCGGCCACCACCTCGCTGAGCGCGGTGAAGGAGGCGAGCCGCTGCATCCGTACGGAGGCCTTCAGGAACGCGACGAGGCGGCCGCGCATCGCCGCCGCCTCCTCGTAGCGCCTTGCCTCGGACAGCGACCGCATCCTGGTCAGCAGCCGGCGCACCACCTCGCCGGGGTTGCCACCGGTCGCGGCGCGAAACGGCGCGGCGGCGCGGGCGGTGTACTCCTCGGGCGAGACGCGGTGTTCGCACGGCGCCGGGCAGCGGCCCAGCTCCGCGAGCGCGCAGGCGGCCGACGGGCGCCGGGTCGACAGCCGCTGGGTGCACTGGCGCAGCGGCAGCACCTCGTGCACCCCGTCCGCCGCCAGTTCGGCGACCCGACGGGAGGAGAACGGCCCGAGGTACGCCCCGCCGTCGGCGGCGAGCTTGCGCACGATCGACAGCCGGGGGTACGCCTCGTCGGTCAGCTTCAGCCAGACGACCCGCTCGGGGAACTTCGACCGCCGGTTGTAGGGCGGCTTGTGGGCGGCGATGAGGCGCAGTTCGCGTACCTCCGCCTCGAGCGAGTGGGCGCACTCGATCGCCTCCACCCGCTCGGCGGCGGCCAGCATTTCGGTGTTGATCCGGGCCCGCTTCTCCGAAGCCGTGAAGTAGCTGCGCACCCGGGTCGCGATCGCCGAGCTGGTGCCCACGTACAGCGGGCGGTCGCGGCCGTCGCGGAAGACGTAGACCCCGGGGGTGTTGGGCAGGTTTTCGGCGAGGTGCCGCTTGCGCCGCTGGGTGGGGCTGATCGCCTTGACGAACTCCAGCGCGTCGCCGAGCGTGTGGACCCGGTGGCCGCCCAGCCGACCGATGAGGGCGTGGAGCACGTCCACCGTGGCGCGGGCGTCGTCAAGGGCGCGGTGGCACGGCTGGCGGCCGTTGCCGAGCCACCGCGCCAGGGTCGCCAGCTTGTGGTTGGGCACCTCGTCGCGGGTCAGCACGCGTCGGGCGAGGGCGGCGGTATCGAGCACCAGCGGCTTCGGCCACGGGTATCCGTGCGCGGCGCACGCGGCCTTGAGGAAGCCCGTGTCGTACGGGGCGTTGTGCGCCACCCACACCGCGTCCTTGGCGAACTCGAGGAAGGCGGGCAGCACGCTGTCGAGCCGGGGGGCCGGCAGGACCATCGCCTCGGTGATGCCGGTGAGCACCGTGATGTAGGGCGGGATCCGCTCGCCGGGGTTGACCAGCGTCGCGAACTCGCCGAGCTCCTCGCCGCCCCGCACCTTGACCGCGCCGATCTCGGTGATGCCGCCGCCGTCCGGCGCGCCGCCGGTGGTCTCCAGGTCGAGCACGACGAAGGTGGTCGAGAACAGTGACCGGGCCCGTGCGTCGTCGAACAGCGCGTCCAGCGTCTCCTGATGGAAGGTTTCCCGCACCGTTTCGGTCACGGCGGGCAGGTTACGACCCTCCTCTGACACTTTGTCGGTGCCGCGCCCACCGTGACCGGGGTCTCCCGGCCCGGCGGGTCGGATGATCGGCCACGGCGGCTGCGCCCTGAAGAATGCAACACTTGTCGCATGCCCGCAGAGGAGCCGTTCGCCGACGAGGTCGCCGAGACCGTGGGCGATCCTGCGCGGGGAGAGGCCGCCGAGCCCGAGCCGGTGCTGCCGGAGGCGGTGCGGCAGCGGGTGGTCAGCATGGCCGCGGCCGCCATGACCGGGATGCCCCTCGACGAGCTGCCGATGGCCCTGCGCCGGGTCGCCAGGTTCGCGCCCAACCGCCGCGCCCGGCTCGGCGGCGCCGTCATCGCCACCCAGATCGCGGGGGACCCGCTCCTGCGGCAGCGGCTGGCGACGCGCGCCGTCGACGAAGCAGGCGAGCTCGGCCGGGCCGTCGTCGAGGGTGCGCTGCCGGCCGCCGCGGACCCGGTCGAGGTCGCCGCCCTGGCATACCTGGCCCGCCCGCAGGGCTGGCGCGACCTGATCGCGGCCGCCACCGACGCGGTACGGGCCGACGCCGCGAGCGCTGCCGTCTCCGACCGGATCCGCGAGATCGAGCAGCGCGTGGCGCGCGCCGAACATGACCGCGCGGTGGCCCGGGTCGAGGCCGACAAGCTGCGCGACGAGCTGGCGCGGCTGCGCGACGAGGCGGCCGGCCTGCGCGAAGAGGTGCGTACGCTCAGCCGGGCGCTGCGCCAGGCGCAGGCGGGCGAGCGCCGGGCGAGCGAGCTGCTGGCCACCGAGAAGGGGCGCGCCGCCCGCGCCGCGGCCGACCACGACGCGGAGCTGCGGCGGCTGAAGTCCAAGCTCGCCGAGGCCGAGTCGCTGGCCGGCGCCGCCCGGCAGACGGCCAAGGACGCCCGTGCCGTCGACGACGCGCGGCTGTGGCTGCTGCTGGAGACGATCGGCCGGGCGGCGGTGGGGCTGCGCCGCGAGCTGGCGCTCGAACCGACCGACCGGCTGCCGGCGGACTTCGTCGCCGAGACCCACGCCGAACAGCCGGGCGCGACGGGCGGCGCGACCGGCGCGCGGGCGCTCGACGCCGACGACCCGGTCCGGCTGGACCAGCTGCTCGCGCTGCCGAAAGCGCACCTGGTCGTCGACGGTTACAACGTGACCAAGCGCGGATTCGCCGAGATCTCGCTGGAGCAGCAGCGTGGTCGCCTGGTCAGCGGGTTGGGCGGGCTGGCGGCACAGACCGGGGCCGAGGTCACCGTGGTTTTCGACGGTGCCGAACGGGTGGTCGGCCTGCCACCGGCGCCGCGCGGCGTGCGGGTGCTGTTCTCCCGTAAGGGCGAGACCGCCGACGAGCTGATCCGCCGGCTGGTACGCGCCGAGCCGGCCGGCCGCCCGGTCGTGGTCATCTCGTCCGACCGGGAGGTCGCCGACGGGGTGCGCCGCCACGGCGCGTACCCGCTGGGCGCCGACGCGCTGCTGCGCCGGCTGTCGCGCTCCTGAGCCTGCGTGCCCTTCCGGCAACGTGCCGGAAGGGATCTTCGATCGGGCCGGGCGTCACCTCTGTGGCTGCTGAGGCGAGTGCCTCACCATTTACCCCCGTTGCCGCGCCAACGCTGACCAGGTGTCGGACGCCACGGTTGACCGTGCGGTGCACCCCACCCTCTTTCGAGCTATCTAGTTCGGAACCTTCCAAGGGTCCAACAGTGCGAGCTTGAGGGTGGGGAAGTTGGCCCAAGCCCCATCGAAGGTCACCGCCCGGGCTCCGAGTCGATGGGCGACCGCGAGGATGAGGCCGTCACCGAGCGATAGCGTTCCCTCCCGGTCGCCCTTGTTGGTCTTCCACCGCGCCGGGTTGGCTCGTGACTCGGCGATAACGGGGCCCGCCCATTCCGCGTCCTCCTCGGTAACCGGCTCGACGCGAAGCCCTTGCGCGAGGAAGGCGCTGCGGATCTCCGCCGGGGTGGCCGTGTTGCCGAGCTCACGAGCGATGTAGATCGTCTCGGTCAGCGCCGACGCGGGTATGACGCACTCGGCGGGGCTGCCGAACAGCTTGTGGACGCGTCGCCACCGGTCCTGGGCTTGAATCACCCAGGCAACCAACGCGCTGGCGTCGAAGACGAGGACGTGCGGGGGCTTCGGGGCGCTCACGTGACCGGGAACAGGGAAGCGAGGACCTCGTCCTCGTCGTCACCGGCGGCGTTGGTGTCGAGGGGGCGTTCATCCCACTCGAAGCCACGGTCCTCGGCCTGCTCACGCGCCGCTCGGACCACATCGTCGGTATCGACATTGTCACCGCCGGTGTTGCGGGCCCACACGTTCTCGGCGAGTTTCTGCGCGGTTACGAGTCGTACCCCGTCCTCCTCGACGAGGAAGTGCACCCGGGCACCCGGCTCCAGGCCGAGCTGATGCCGGACGTCGGCAGGAATGACCACGCGTCCCTCTGCGGAGACTCTGCTTTCAAGAATCTTGGTCATTGCCACCACTTCCCTGTCACGGCGGTTGTCCACTTCTCCGTCCGGCTTCCTCTCGCTAGGCCATATTGGCTCCTGCTGGCCGGAGTTGCAAGAATTTGCCAACAGAATGCGCAATATGGCAGGCCGATCGAAATCTGCCATAGCCTCGCGCAAGTGGTCGCGCCGTGCCTCCAATAACCCTCCGTGTTTGTGGAGACGTTCTTGTCGTACGTGCGGGCTACGTTCCGGAGTCGAAAGGCAGCCCGATCTGCGGTGCAGAGCTGCAAGATCGGCCGACCGCTGGGAGGTGCGGTGCGATGCTGATCGACTGCGATACGTGCAAGGTGCGCGGCCAGGCATGCGATGGATGCGTGGTCAATCTGCTGTTCGGCCCGGCCGGGTCGGCGGCCGGCCCGGACGCCGAGGCCGCCTCGGTTGACGAGGCCGAGCGCCGGGCCATCCAGGCGTTGACGGGCGCCGGCTTCGAGGTGACCGTGCTCAGCCGCGAGGACAGCCGCCCGCGCTTACGGCTGGTCCCCACCATCCGACGCGGCCACCACGCCGCTTAGCCCCCTGCCGGACCCCTCTAGGATTGGCTCGCCCGATCAAGCGGGAGGAGCCGCGTGATGACCCCTCGATGGTGGGCCGCCGTCACGCTCGCGGCCCTGCTCGCCGCGGTGGCTCTGATCGCGGCGCTCCGCGTGCCGTGGAGCGGCCCGCCGACGCCGCGCGCCGACCAGATCGCGGCCCTGCGGGAACTGCCGGCCGACGCCGTCGCCCGGGGCCGGGCGTTCCACACCGCCCTGCGGCCGAGCACCTACGCGGGCATGGGCTTCGGGCTCGTCGTCGCGCTCGTCCTCGGCCTGACCCCGCTGGGTGCGGCGCTCGTACGGCTGGCCGGCCGGCCCTTCAACGGACACTGGCTGGCCGAGGCGCTGCTCGGCGGGCTGCTCGTCGTCTTCGCCGGCGAGCTGGTCGGGCTGCCCTTCGCCGCGTGGCGGCAGGTGGTCGTGCGCCGCTACGGCCTGTCCACCCAGGGCTGGGGCGGCTGGGCCGTCGACCTGCTCAAGGGGTACGCGATCGGCGCGGTGCTGGGCGCGCTCGTGCTGGTCGTGTTCTACACGGTCACCCACTTCGCGCCGCGCTGGTGGTGGGCGTTCGCGGCCGCCGGCGCAGCAGGTTTGACGGTGCTGCTCACGTTCGTGTTCCCGGTGCTGGTCGAGCCCGTGTTCAACAAGTTCACGCCGCTGGAGCCGGGTCAGCTGCGCAGCGACCTGATCGCCATGGCCGACCGCGACGGGGTACCGGTCAGGGACGTCCTCGTCGCCGACGCGTCGCGGCGCACCAGGGCGGTCAACGCGTACGTCTCTGGCCTCGGGCCGACCCGCCGGATCGTCGTCTACGACACGCTGCTGCGCCAGGCGCCGCCGGCCGAGGTCGAGTCGGTGGTCGCGCACGAGCTCGGTCACGCCAAGGACGGCGACGTGGTCACCGGCACGCTCATCGGCGCGCTCGGCGCCGCCGCCGGCGTGTGCGCGCTCTACCTGCTCGGCTCCTGGGCCGGGCTGCTGCGCCGCGCCGGGGTCGACTCGCTGGCCGAGCCCCGGGCGGTGGCGCTGCTGCTGGCGGTCGCCACGGTCGCCGGGCTCGTCGCCGCGCCCCTGCAGAACGCCGTCTCCCGGCGGATCGAAGCGCGCGCCGACCGGCACGCCCTGGCCCTGACCGGCGACCCGGTGACCTTCGAGGCCATGCAGGCGCGGCTGTCGCAGGTCAACCTGAGCGACCCGGACCCCAATCCGGTCGAGTACGCGCTGTTCGCGTCGCATCCGTCGACCGTGCGGCGGATGGCCGCCGCCCGCGTCTGGGCAAGGAGCAGCCGATGACCGGGACCGGCCGGACCCTGCTGGTCACGAACGATTTCCCGCCCCGACCGGGCGGGATACAGCAGTTCGTCCACAATCTGGCGGTCCGCCAGCCGGCCGGCTCGGTCGTCGTGTACGCGTCGACCTGGAAGGGCGCGGCGAAGTTCGACGCCGAGCAGCCGTTCGAGGTGGTGCGCGAGGAGACCGGGGTGCTGCTGCCCACCCCGCGCGTCGCGCGCCGGGCGGCGGAGCTGGCGCGGGCGTACGGCTGCGACACGGTCTGGTTCGGAGCGGCGGCGCCGCTCGGGCTGCTCGCCGACGGCCTGCGGCGGAGGGCAGGCATCCGGCGGGCGGTGGCGCTGACCCACGGCCACGAGGTGGGCTGGGCCGCTCTCCCCGGCGCCCGGTCCCTGTTGCGGCGCATCGGGCGTGGCAACGACGTGGTCACGTACCTGACCGGGTACCAGCGCGATCGGCTGGCCGGCGTGCTGGACCGGGTGACGAGCCTGGAGCGGCTGGTGCCGGGCGTGGACACCGAGACGTACCACCCGGGGGTCGACGGCGGCCGGGTGCGCGCCCGGTACGGGCTCGGCGACCGGCCGGTCGTGGTGTGCGTGTCCCGGCTGGTGCCGCGCAAGGGGCAGGATGCGCTGATCCGGGCGCTGCCCGGGATCCGTCGCCGGGTGCCCGACGCGGTGCTGCTGGTGGTCAGCGGCGGACCGTACCGCGAGAAACTCCAGCGGCTGGCCCGCGACCTCGGCGTGTCCGACGCGGTCGTCTTCACCGGCTCGGTGTCGTGGGAGGAGCTGCCGGAGCACTACGCGGCGGGCGACGTGTTCGCCATGCCCTGCCGGACCCGGCGCGGCGGCCTCGACGTGGAGGGGCTCGGCATCGTCTACCTGGAGGCGTCGGCGACCGGCCTGCCGGTCGTCGCGGGGGACTCCGGGGGTGCGCCGGACGCGGTCGTCGACGGTGAGACAGGCTACGTGGTGGGAGGGCGGGACCTCGGCGCGATCGCCGACCGGGTCGCCACCCTACTGGCCGACCCGGCGCTGGCCCGCCGGCTGGGCACGGCAGGACGGGCCTGGGTCGAGGCCGAGTGGGGCTGGCAGCGCCAGGCCGACCGGATGTGGGCCCTGCTGCACGGCGATCCGTCGTATTCTCACTGATCGATCTATGGCCCGGCGACGGGGACCGATCTGTGCGACCCTTCCACGGAACGAGGGGAGTGGTACGGCGTGCGACGTTCACTGGCGGCCCGGGCCGGCGCGGTGCTGACCGTGCTGTTCATCGCGGCGTGCGGCGGGCCGAAGCATCCGCCACGCGACGTGCGCGACCCGGCGGCGTCGCCGATGCCCTCGGTGACCGCGGCGGACTGGACGACCTACCACCACGACAACAGCCGCGCCGGTGTGGCGCCGGCGCTGGCGCCGCTGGGCACGCTCTCGCAGGCCTGGGAGGCCAGGCTCGACGGAGCGGTGTACGGCCAGCCCCTCGCCGTGGGCGACCGGATCTTCGCGGCCACCGAGAACGACACGGTGTACGCCCTGTCCGCCGACAGCGGCCGGGTGCTGTGGTCGACCCACGTCGGCACGCCGGTGCCGCGGTCGAAGCTGCCCTGCGGCAACATCGACCCGCTCGGCATCACCAGCACGATGGTGTACGACCCGGCCACCGGGCTGCTGTTCGCGCTCGCCGAGATCGCCGGGGGCGAACACGTCCTCGTCAGCATCGACGCCGCCACCGGCGAGATCCGCCAGCGTCGCAACGCCGACCCGCCGCGCGGTGACCGGCTGGCCCACCAGCAGCGCGGCGCGCTCAACCTGGTCGACGGCCGGGTCTACATCCCGTACGGCGGGCTCGCCGGCGACTGCGCCAAGTACTTCGGTTCGGTGGTGGCGCTGCCGACCACCGGCGATGCCGGCCCGATCAGCTACACGGTCCCCACTTCCCGGGAGGCGGGCATCTGGGCGCCCGGCGGCGGGACGCTCATCGGCGGCAGCCTGATGTACGCGGTGGGCAACGGCGAGTCGACGACGGGGTACGACGGCAGCGACTCGGTCCTCGCGCTGAGCCGCGACCTCAAGCTGGTGGATCGGTTCGCGCCGGCGACGTGGAGCGAGGACAACGCCAGCGATGCCGACCTGGGCTCGATGACCCCGGTCCTGGTCGGTGGGTACGTGTACGCCGACGGCAAGCGCGGGGTCGGGTACACGTTGCGCCCCGGCCGGCTCGGCGGCATCGGCGGGCAGGTCTCGCAGGCGACGGTGTGCCGGGCGTTCGGCGCCCCGGCCGTACTCGGGAACACGGTCTACGTCCCCTGCCCCGACGGCCCCCACGCGGTGACGGTCGACCCGTCCGGGGCGATCAAGGTCGGCTGGAAGTCCGGCGAGGCGGGCGGCGGCTCGCCGGTGATCGGTGGCGGCGCGGTCTGGGTGGTCGACGTCAAGGCCGGCGTCCTGTCCGCGCTCGACCCGGCGACCGGGGCGGTCCGCCAGCGCATCCAGGTCGGGGACGTGCCGCACTTCGCCTCGCCGACGCTGGCCGGCGGCCGGGCGTACGTGCCGACGATGCGGGGAGTCGTGGCCGTCGCCGGGGCGTGACTGCCGTGCCTCCGGCGACGGCCGGACCGCCGTTTAGAACTTCGGGGTGTCCGGTGCCTCGAGCAGGCCGAGCCGCAGCGCCGTCATCAGCGCCTGGGCCCGGTTGGCCGCGCCGAGCTTCTCGTACAGCTTCGAGATGTGGGTCTTCGCCGTCGACTCGGACACGAACAGCTGCTTGGCGATGCCCGCGACGCTCATGCCGTCGGCGAGCAGGCGGAGCACCTGCCCCTCCCGCGGGGAGAGCTGCGGGCCGGTGGGCGCGAGCCGCCGCTTCATCGCCTCGGCGAGGTCGGCCGCGGTGAACGCGCTGGGCGCGGACGCGGCGTGGCGGGCCGCGGCGACGACCTCGTCGGCCGGAGCGGTCTTGGGCACGAACGCGCTGGCGCCCGCTTCGAGAGCGCCGAACAGCTGGTCGTCGCCGGCGTACATGGTCAGCACGACGATGCCCATCGTGGCGCTGGTCTTGCGCAGCGCGCGGGTGGCCTCGAGGCCACTGCCGTCGGGCAGGAGAAGGTCCATGATGACGACGTCGGGCTGCAGGGCGCCGGCCTGACGGATGGCCTCGGCCGCGGTGGCGGCCTCGCCGACCACCTCGAACTGCCGGTCACGCTCGAACGCGTGACGTAGTCCCCGGCGGATGAGGTCATGGTCGTCGACGAGCAGGACCTTGGTCCGGGCCGTTGAGGTCACGGGTGCTGACATATCCGGAGCTCTCTCCTTTTAGGGTGACTCACACGCTACCGCGCCGAGGCGCTGAGCCAAGTACAACGGCCACCGTCGTGCCATTGGGAACACGCGGCCTGATCTCCAGACGCCCCCGGATCCGTTCCGCGCGTTCCGCCATGATGGCAAGACCGTACCGGCCTTCCTTAGGTGTATCCACCATTCCATGCCCATCGTCTGATACTTCGATTTCAGCAAACGGTGGATCAATGGTGCAGGTTACCCACAGATTTTCGGCGCCTGCATGTTTGCGCGCGTTCGTGATCGCCTCCTGGGCGATACGCAGCAGTTCGGCCTCTGTTGCGGCCGGCAGGCGCGCGGTCGATTCGTCCAGCGACAGGTGCACGCGCAGACCCGCGGACTGCCCGACGGTCCGGGCGTAGTCGGCGATCGCGGTGGCGAGCCCGCCGTACCGGTCGACCTCGCTGCGCAGCTCGAACAGCGACAGCCGCAGCTCGGTGATGACCCGGGTGACCTCCGAGCGCAGTACCCGCAGCTCCTCGGTGGTCGCGTCGACGTCCGGCAGGGCGGCCAGGGCGTTGTCGATGCCGTAGCCCACCATCACGAGCTCCTGCGCGACCCCGTCGTGGATCTCGCGCGCCAGGCGCTGCCGCTCCTCCGAGGTGGCCAGCGAGCGGACCTCGTCGAACAGCAGCGCGGCCTCCAGTCGCAGCGCCGCCGGCGCGGCGACCTGAGCGGCGCGGGCGACCAGGGGTGGCGGGTACGCCCCCGGCGTATCGGTCTCGAGCGCGATCAGCCCGACGGTACGGACACCCGCGACCAGCGGCACGATCAGCGCCGACACCTCCGTGCCGGGCGTCACCGCCGACCGCGCCTGGGACCGGTTGGCCGTCTGCGGCTGCTGGCTGGCCCACGCGTCCGCGATCGCCGAATCGGCGTCGAGCCCGGTCTCCCAGTCGACCCGGTCGGCGCCCATCTGCGCGAGTACGACCAGCCGGCCACCACCGCTCGCGGACAGGACCGCGGCCCGGGTGGCGGGCACGACCGCGCGTAGCTCGTCGAGCAGGTGCTCGGCCAGCCCGCCCGGGTCGAGGGTGGCCCCGGGCAGCTGACGGGCGACCGTGCGCAGCTGGGTGAGCAGGCGCGTGGCCTCCGCGTACGGCTGGGGGGAGTCCCGCTCCGACAGCAGGCTCTGCTGGACGAAGACGGCCACCCCGGCGGCCACGCCGGACAGCCAGAGCCACAGGATGCTCGACCCGGTGTATCCGGTCGCGCCCAGCGAGGGGTCGGCGAGCCGGGCCGCGACGAGCACCACGGCGGCGGCGGCCAACAGCAGGGGCGCCTCGAACCGGCGGCGGGCCAGGGCGGCGGACACGCCCGGCACCCACAGGTAGGACAGCACGATGGCGGCGGTGCCGATCCCGGCGGCGGGCCGGTGGGCGGCGTGCGTGATCGCGGCCGCGGCGAGGCAGGTGATCACGACTTCGGCGAGGCGGGACAGCGGTCCGATGACCGGCTGCGCCGGCCGCAGCACCGCCGGAAGGCCCGCGGCGGCCATCAGCGCGATCCAGACGAGTACGTACCAGGTGGGCACCGCCCGCAGCGACAGCGCGGCCACGAGGATGAGGATCGCGCCCCGGACCGCCATACCGAGCAGACGCGGCCGCCGCAGGGCGGCCGACGTCACCGATTCGTCAGCCGCCATAGATGGCGGCGATCTCGTCGGCGTACTCCTTCATCACCACGTTGCGCTTCACCTTCAGCGAGGGGGTCAACTCGCCGGTAGCCTCGGTGAAGTCCCGAGGCAGGACCCGGAAGGACCTGATCGACTCGGCCTTGGAGACCGCCTGGTTAGCGTAATCGACGGCTTCCTGTACGGCGGCCCGCAACTGGGGATCTTCACGCAGTTCAGCGACGGTGGCGTCGGCCGGCTTGCCGTTCGCGGCCTTCCACGCCGGAAGCGACTCCTCGTCGATGGTGACGAGCGCCGCGATGAACGGCTGCCGGTCACCGATGACCATGCACTGGCTCACCAGCACGTGCCCGCGCAGCCGGTCTTCGAGTACGGCGGGGGCGACGTTCTTCCCGCCGGCGGTGACGATCAGCTCCTTCTTGCGGCCGGTGATCCGCAGGAACCCGTCGTCGTCGAGGTCGCCGAGGTCGCCGGTGTGGAACCAGCCGTCGGAGTCCAGGGCCTCCTTCGTCGCGACCTCGTTGTTCCAGTACCGGGCGAAGACCTGGTCGCCCTTCACGAGGATCTCGCCGTCGTCGGCGATGCGCACGGTGGTACCGGGCAGCGGCCGGCCGACCGTGCCCAGGCGGACGCCGTCGTCGAAGTTGGCCGAGATGACCGGGGAGGTCTCGGTCAGCCCGTAGCCTTCGCGCACGTCGATGCCGATGCCCCGGTAGAAGTGCGCCAGCCGGGCGCCGAGGGGCGCGCCGCCGGAGATCGCGTGCCCGCACCGGCCGCCGAGGGCGGCGCGCAGCTTGCCGTACACCAGCCGGTCGAACAGCGCGTGCTCCAGCCGCAGCAGCAGGCCCGGGCCGCCGGAGTCGAGCGACTCGCTGTACGCGATCGCGACCCGCTCGGCCCGCCGGAAGATGTTGCCCCTGCCGTCGGCCTGCGCCTTCTGCTGCGCGGTGTTGTAGACCTTCTCGAACACCCGCGGCACCGACAGGATGAACGTCGGCTGGAACGACTGGAGATCCGCGACGAGGTTCTTGACGTCGGGAGCGTGGCCCATCCGGGCCCGCGCCTGCACGCAGCCGAGCTGGATGATGCGGGCGAACGAGTGCGCCAGCGGCAGGAACAGCAGCGTGGACGCGTCCTCGCGGAACAGCGACGGCAGCTTCGGCAGGGCGTTGGAGATGTCGAACGCCAGGTTGCGGTGGGTCAGCACGCAGCCCTTGGGCCGGCCGGTCGTGCCGCTGGTGTAGATGATCGTGGCCGTGTCGTCCGCGCCGACCGCGTGGCGGCGCTGCTCGACCTCCTCGGCCGGGACGGCGGCGCCGTCGGCGACCAGTTCGTCGATCGCGCCGCGCTGGGTGGCGCCGTCGATCTGCCAGAGGTGGGTCAGCGTCGGCAGCCCGGCCCGGAGGTCCGACACGATCGCCCGGTGCGCGGCGGTCTCGACGAAGCACGCGACCGCGCCGGAGTCAGACAGGATCCAGCCGACCTGCTCGGCGCTGGAGGTCTCGTAGATCGGCACGGTCACCGCGCCGGCGGCCCAGATCGCGTAGTCGATGAGCGTCCACTCGTACCGGGTCTTGCTCATGAGCGCCACCCGGTCGCCCACCTGCACCCCGGCGGCGATCAGGCCCCGGGCCAGGGCGACCACGCCGTCACGGAACTGCGCGCAGGTCACGTCCTGCCATATGTCACCGGCGCGGCGAGCGAACTGGATCGCCTCCGGCGCGACGGCTGCGTTTTCCCACACCGGGTCGGTGAGCGTCGCCGAATCGGCGATGTCTGCGACCGGCGGTACGGAGAACTCCCGCACGTCGACTCCTCGCGTGTGTGGCTGCCTGCCGGTAGCTCGAAACCTACCGGCAATGTGATCGCAAACTGTATGGGGGGTGCAACATATCGGCCGCGGGCCCGTGAGCCAGGTCACCGGCGCGGCGCGGTCGACGGCCCCCCGCCACCGTCGGCACGCCGGGCGAGTGCGCACCGACCGGCGCGCCTATCCGCCGCGACGGCGGATAGGCTACCCCTGACCTGCTCCGCAGGAGATTCCGTTTCCTCCTCGGCCGGATGGCCGGGGTATCCATGGAAGGAATTCTGATGACGGATACCTCGACGCAGTCGATCGTCGTCGACGCGCCGTGCGATAAGGTCGCCGCGGTTATCTGCGACTTCCCTCGTTACCCGGAGTGGGTGTCGGCGGTCAAATCCGCCGACGTGGTCGAGGAGTACGAAGACGGCTACGCCAGCCAGGTGCGTTTCGTCCTGGACGCCGGCGTGGTGGCTGACGAGTACACCCTTTCCTACGAATACGCCGACGACATCTCTCGCATCGAGTGGCACCTGGTCAAGCCATCGAAGATGCAGAAATCGCAGGCTGGCTCGTACGATCTCGCCGACAACGGCGACGGCACCTCTACGGTGACCTACACCTTGGCCGTGGAGCTGTCGATTGGGATGCTGGGAATGTTCAAGCGCAAAGCCGAGAAAATGATCATGGACTCGGCGTTGAAAGAGCTCAAGCGCCGCGTCGAGTCGCTGGCGGGGAAGTGAACATGGACAACTCCCGGCTCGGCTCCGCGCGCGAGGAGGCTGAGCGGCTCGTCGTCACGGGGCTGGCCGTCGCGTCCACCGCGCTGCGCGGCATGGAGGCCAACCGGCAGCTCCGAGGCCTCGCCGAGCAGGTGCTCGGCTCCGACCGGATGCACGACCTCGCCGCGGGCCTCGCGGGCTTCGTGAACGGGCTGGGTAGGAACGACGACGGTCCGGCGGCCGACGCGGCTGCCGGATCGCCGGGCCCGACGGCCGGACCGTCGCCGGACGCGGCGGCCGGACCGCGGCCCCGGGAGTCGGCCGGACCGGCCGCGGGATGGTCGACGGGATCCGCCGACTGCTGCGTGTGCCCGGTGTGCCGGTTGATCGCCGCGCTGCGGGATCCCAGCCCCGAGTTCGCCGAACGGTTGGCGTCGGCGGCCGGCGACCTCGCCGTCGGAATCAGCGGCCTGCTGCGGGCGTTGAGCGGTGTGGTGCCGACGCCGGGCCACCATGCCGAGCAGGGCCACCGCGCCGAGCACGGCCATCGTGCCGAGCACGGCCACCGCGCCGAGCATGGCGCGTGGCGTCAGGCCGAGGCTGACCCGTGGCGCGCGGCGACCAGGGCACCGGCGCCGGCCTGGGACGACGTGCCGGGGGACGACCGGACCCCGGATGATTCGACTTCGACCGCGGGTGCGGCATACTCCACCCCGACGATGGCCGCGGGGGCCTCGACGCCGGCATCGGAGCCGGCGGCGAAGAAGACCGCCGCGAAGAAGGCCACCGCGAAGAAGGCCACCGTCGGGAAGGCCGCGGCAACGGAGCCCGTGGCGAGGAAGGCCACCGCGAAGAAGGCGATGGCGAAGAAGGCTGTCAAAAAGGCGGTCCCCAGGGATGCCGGTGACGGCCCGCAAGAGTGATGAAGGCAGGCACGCGTGTCGTTGACCATCGGCGTCGACATCGGGGGGACCAAGGTGCTCGGCGGGATCGTCGGCCCTGACGGTGAGGTTCTCGCCCAGACGCGGCGCCCCACGCCGGCTTATGATCCGGCCGGTACGTTGATCATGATCTGTGACGTGATCTCCGAGCTGCTCGCGGTCCAGAAGGTGGACGCGATCGGCATCGGAGCGGCCGGATGGATCGACGCCGCACGCTCGACGATCATGTACGCGCCCAACCTCGCCTGGCGCGACGAGCCGCTGCGCGACCACATCGCCAGCCGTTTCAACGTGCCGGTCGTGGTCGAAAACGACGCCAACGTCGCCGCCTGGGCGGAGTTCCGCTTCGGCGCCGCCCGCGAGGCGTCCGAATCGATGGTGCTCTACACCGTCGGCACCGGCATCGGCAGCGGCATCGTCCTCGGGGGCAACCTGGTCCGCGGCGCGTTCGGCGTCGCCGCCGAACTGGGCCACACCCGGGCCGTGCCCGACGGTCTCGTCTGCGGGTGCGGCCGCCGGGGCTGCCTCGAGCAGTACGCCAGCGGCAGCGCCCTGGTCCGCTACGCGAGGGCCACCGCCATGGAAGCCCCCGACAAGGCCGAGTACCTCCTCTCCCTGGCCAACGGCCTGCCGGAGGCGATCACCGGACCGATGGTCACCACCGCCGGCAAGGCGGGCGACCCGGCGGCGACCGCGGCGTTCGAGCGGATCGGGTACTGGCTGGGCAACAGCATGGCCGACGTCGTGCAGATCCTGGACCCGCAGCTGATCGTGATCGGCGGCGGCGTGATCGACGCGGGCGACCTGCTGATGGTGCCGGCCGAGACCAGCTTCCGCGACGCCCTCGAGGCGCGCGGTCAGCTTCCGGTGGCCGGAGTACGCGCTGCGCAGATGGGCAACCTGGCCGGTGTCGTCGGCGCGGCCGATCTGGCGCGCCGCTGACGTCGTGACCGGCGGCCCGCGGCTGCGCCTGCTGTCGTACAACGTGCACGGACTGCGCGACGACGTCGCGGCCCTCGCCGCGGTCGTCCGCGCCGTCGATCCGGACGTGGTGGTCGTCCAGGAGGCGCCGCGCCGGTTCCGCTGGCGCACGAAGTCGGCGTCGCTCGCGCACCGCCTGGGCCTGTACGTGGCCGGCGGGGGCCTGCCGGCGCTGGGCAACCTGGTGCTGACCAACCTGCGGGTACGCGTCCACGAGCAGCGTTGCGTGCGGTACCCGCTGACGCCCGGGCGGCACCTGCGCGGCGCGGTCGTCGTGGACTGTTCGGTCGGCGGCACCAGGTTCGCCGTCGCGGGCTCGCACCTGGCCACCGACGACGGCGAGCGGCCGGCCCAGGCGGAGATCCTGCGACGGTTGATCGCCCGAGTCGGTGAACCCCTGCTGCTCGGCATCGACGTCAACGAGGCGCCGGGCGGCGACGCCTGGCGCCGCCTCACGGCCGGTTCCCTGGTCGACGCGGCGGTCGTCGCCGGCCGGGCGGACGCCGCGACGTTCCCGGTCGCCCGGCCCGACCGGCGGATCGACGCGGTCTTCGTCGACGGGCGCTGCGCGGTGCTGGACTACCGCGTCTTCGACCCGCCCGAGGCGCGCCGGGCCAGCGACCATTTCCCGGTGCTGGTCGACGTCGCCCTGCCCCCGTCCTGACCCTCTGGACAACCGGCTCGCCCAGCCGGGAGGATGCGCCAGGAGGCATTGTGACCGATGAATGCGCGGCCCCGGCGGCCCGAGCACCGCACGACAGCCGCGAGGTCTACGACCGGGGTGAAGCCGTCTGCGTGATCGGCGCGGGCGGCAGCGGGCTCAACGCGATCAAGAACCTGCGCGAGGCCGGGTTCAGCGTCGACTGCTACGAGCGCGAGACCGGCGTCGGCGGCGCGTGGAACTGGCGGCACGACCGCAGCCCGGTGTACGCGAGCACCCATCTGGTCACGTCGAAGCCGTTGACCCAGTTCCCCGACTTCCCGATGCCGGACGACTGGCCGGACTACCCGCACCACTCTCAGCTGCTGACGTACCTGGAGCGCTACGCCGACCATTTCGGGCTGCGTGAGCACATCTGGTTCGGCACCGAGGTGGCCCGCGTCGAGCCGGTCGGCGACGGGAGGCGCTGGGACGTCACGATCCGCGGGTCCCGGGGAGGCGAGCCACGCACCCTCCGGTACGCCGCCGTCGTGGTCGCGGCCGGCCACAACTGGTCGCCCCGGTGGCCGTCGATCCCGGGCCTGGAGGAGTTCCGGGGACAGGTGCTGCACGCGAGCGCCTACTCTGACGCGGCGCAGCTGCGCGGACGCCGGGTGCTCGTCGTCGGCGGCGGCGACACCGGCTGCGACATCGCGGTGGAGGCCGCGCAGCAGGCGGCGCGCTGCTGGCACTCGACCCGCCGCGGTTACTGGTACCTCCCGAGGTACGCGCTGGGCCGCCCCACCGACCAGGCCGGCGAGGCGCTGCGGTGGCTGCGGCTGCCGCTGTGGCTGCGCCGCTGGCTGTTCGCCCGGCTGCTCGCCGTGACCGTCGGTGACGTCACCCGGCTCGGCCTGCCCAGACCCGACCACAAGCTGTACGACCGGCGCCCGGTCACCGGTGGCCAGCTCGTCGACCACCTCGGGCAGGGCTCGGTGACGGCGGTGCGGGAGGTGGCCCGGTTCACCGGCGACGGGGTGGAGTTCACCGACGGCGCCACGGCCGAACCGGACCTGGTGGTCCTGGCCACCGGGTACCGGCCGGTGTTCGAGTTCACCGACCCGGAGCTGTTGGGGATCGACTCCGACGGGTGTCCCCGGCTGCGGCTGCAGCTGTTCTCCCGAACCCATCCGACGCTCGCCGTCGCCGGCCTCGTCCAGCCCGCCGGCGGCCTGTTCCCGATCGTGCACTGGCAGACCGTGACGATCGCGCGCTGGCTGCGGCTGTGGGGGAGCGACCCGCAGCGGGCGGCGGCGCTCTGGGCGCGGCGCAGGCGCGGGTCGGAGCGTCCGTACACCCGCAACCGCCGCGCCGCGTCCGGCGGGCGCCGGCTCGACGTCGACCACGTCGTCTACCTGCGGGCGCTCCAGCGCTCGCTGGAGGAGCTGGGGGCCGCCCGATGACGGGAATCAGGCTCGTGCGGCAGCGGGAGTGGGCGTTCCCGCCGGCGCCGGTACGCCGGGAGGTGCTGTCCGCGACCCCGACCGGCGCGGCCGACGCCCCGCCGGTGCTGTTCGTCGCCGGCTTCGGCCAGGGCGCGTGGGTCTTCGCCGAGCACTGGCTCGAGCGTACGGCCGAGCGGGGCTTCCCGGCGTACGCGATGAGCCTGCGCGGGCACGGCGAGAGCGGACCGGCGGCGAAGGCGACGCTGCGGGCGTACGTGCACGATGTCACCCAGGTGGCGGCGAGCCTGCCCCGGCAGGCCGTCCTCGTCGGGCACGGCGCCTCGGCGCTGGTCGTGGCGATGGCCCTGGCCCGGTATCCGGCCCGGGCGGCGGTGCTGGTCGCTCCCGTGTTCGGAGGGGTGGGCGCGGCGTTCTCGGCGCTCGGGCGCGCTCCGCTCGGCACGGTCCCCGCGCTCTTCGGGCGTCCGCTGCGGCTGCGGCGCGGACTGCTGTTGAGCCGGGAGGTACCGGCGGCCGACGCCCGGCGCTACGCGGCCCGACGGCGGGGTGGGGCCTCGGGGCGCGCGCAGTGGCAGCTGGTCGCGCACCGCGCCCCGGAGGAGCCGGTCGGCAACCCGCCGGTGCTCGTGGTCGGCAGCCCCGACGACCGCATCGCGGGCCGGGCGCTCGCGGCCGTGGCCCACCGGTACGGCGGCGCGCCGCTGCTGTTTCCCGGCATGGGGCACGACCTGATGCTCGACGCCCGCTGGCAGGAGCCGATCGACGCGATCCTGGACTGGCTGGACAAGCCGGGTCAGTAGGTCAGACGACCGCGCCGTCGTCGCTGTCGTCGTCTTCCTCGTCGCCGGGGCGCAGCCGCCAGATCAGCGTGATGACGCCGCCAAGCAGCGCGCCGAAGCCGAGAAGTTGGGCGACGTCGGCATCGATGGGCAGCAGTTCGGGTTTGAAGAACAGCAGCAGACCGCCCACGATCCCGACCAGCGCGAGCACGACCTGCGCGGGTGGCCGGGGCACCGGCGGGGGCGGCGGTGGGGTGTAGCCCTCGTCGTCGTCGGGCAGGTCCGCGCCGAACCGGTCGAGCGCATCGAGCAGCGTCGGCTCGTCCGGCGAACTGCCCGCCGGGCGGTTGCGGGCCGGGTCGCCGCTGTCGGCGGCGCCGTCGCGGGTCACCAGCTCACCGGCGTCGGCGGCGAGCCGGTCGCCCAGGTCCGGATCGGTGTCGTCGAGGTCGCGCGCGGAGATGTTCTCCGCCTCGGGCCACGGCGGCGTCGGGTCGTCGACCGTCGTCTCGTACGCGGCGACGATGCTCGCCCACGCGGCGTCGATGTCGACGCTGTCGTCCCGGCTCACCGTGGCGGTCGCACCGGTCGACGGGTCGGTAACGCCGGCCGACGGTACGGCGGTGTCCGCATTTTCCTCGGCTCGCAGCCGTGCGAGGTATTCGCGCGCTGTGCCCAAGTGCTCACGATCTGCATAAAGACGGTCGGTCGGGCGGGCGGGGAGGGTCGTCGTCCGGGTGACGGGGTGCAGATCCGTGGCGGGCAGCAGATAGGCGGCGATGCCTTCACCGGCGAGCACGTCGAGCAGATGCTCGCCCACGCGCGGATCGACGTCGCCCACCGCGGCGTACTCGGCCGCGCTGAGCCCGTTGTCGCGCCTTCCGCGCCGGAAGCCACCTGCTGGCACCGGCTCTGCCCTCCCTCGCGGGCCCCGCTACGGCGACCGGTACGCCGCGCGTGTCCGCTGACCGAAATCCTGACACGGTTCCCCTCTGTTCGGGGAGTGCGTTGTGGTGTGAGGTGCAGGGTTCGTAGGCTCAACAGCAAACCAGACGGATACGGCCGGCGGGGTCGTCATGCGTCGGTGGGCAGGCAACCGGTGCATCTGGAAGGACGCGTGTGCTCTACTCGGTGCTCAAGTACGTCATCCTCGGGCCCTGGCTGCGGTTGATATTCCGGCCCAAGGTCGAGGGTCGCGAGTACGTGCCTGACGTGGGGCCGGCGATCATCGCGAGCAACCACCTGTCCTTCTCGGATTCGATTTTCATGCCGCTCATGGTGAAGCGGCGCGTCACGTTCGTGGCCAAACAGGAGTACTTCACCGGCCGTGGCCTGAAGGGCTGGCTGACGAAGATGTTCTTCGTCGGCACCGGGACGATCCCGGTCGACCGGTCCGGTGGCCGGGCCGCGCAGGCCGCCATCGACACCGGCCTGCGGGTGCTGCGCGAGGGCAACCTGTTCGGCATCTACCCCGAGGGCACCCGTTCCCCCGACGGCCGGCTCTACCGGGGCAAGACAGGCGTGGCGCGGCTGGCGTTGGAGAGCGGCGCGCCGGTCATCCCGGTGGTGATGCTCAACTCCGACAAGGTGCAGCCGCCGGGCAAGATCATTCCGCGGATCAAGCGGGTGCGGATCCGGTTCGGCCCGCCCATGGACTTCTCCCGCTACGCCGGGATGGCCGGCGATCGGTTCATCGAGCGGGCCGTGACCGACGAAATCATGTACGAGCTGATGGAGCTGTCCGGCCGCGAGTACGTGGACGTGTACGCCCAGAAGGTGAAGTCGGCCCAGGCGAAGGCCGCCAGGTCCGAGCAGGCCGACACGCCGGACAAGCCGGCCGCGGTGGCCGCCTGAGCCGACCGGCCCGGCCTGCCTATGGGGCGGCCATCCCGGCCAGGCGCAGCAGGCCGGGAGCCTGGTTGCGGTCGGCGAACGCCTCCACCTCGCGGCAGACCGGCGCGCTCCGGTCGTCGGAGCCGAGCCGGCCCAGCGACCGGGCGGCCGCCGCGAGTGACAGGGCCCGGTTCGTCGCGTGCCGCATCTCCGCGTACAGGTCCGCGGCCGCCAGGTGGAGCTCGGCCGCCCGGGCGTGGTCGCCGTCGGCGGCGGCGAGGCCACCGGTGACGGTACGGGTCGCGGCGTCCACCCACAGGGTGCGGTGCGGCACCTCGTCCAGCAGCTCCCGTAGCCGCGCGCAGGCCGCCCGCCCGGAGATCGCCGCCGCGTGCGACGCCGCGTCGATCCACTCCCCGCTGGCGAGCGCGCGGACGGTCCGCCACGAGTCGACCAGCTCCGACAGCAGCGCCGTGGCCTCGTCGGCGCGCCCCTGCAGGACCCGGCAGAGCGCGACGTGTGCCAGCGCGGTCCACTCCAGGCGGTAGAAGCCGCTGCGGCGGCCGGCGGCCAGCAGCTCCTCGATCTCGTCCGGATCGGCGCAGCCGGCGTCGTCGTCGCGCATGAGGCGTACCTCCGCGCACAGCCCGCGCACCTGGAGGTCCCACTCCCCGCCACTGGTGGCCAGGTCGGACTCGGCGGCGAGCATCTTCTCCCACTCGCCGTCGACGTGGGCGCACATCGCCTCGTACGAGTACCCGGTCGCCAGGTTGTGCCCGCCCGGCATGCCCAGGCGGACCTCTTCCAGCAGCTCCAGCGAGCCGGCGATGTCGCCCTCCTCGCGCAGCGCGAACGACAGGTTCTGAATGGCCCGGCGCAGCGCCAGCAGGTGGCGGTCGCGGCACAGCTGGGTGACCGACCGCAGCTCGGCCAGGCCGCCCCGGTCACCGGCCTTGTAGCGGGCGGTCCCCACGGTCACCCGGGCGCTCGCCGCGACCTCCACGAGACCGAGCCGTTCGGCGATGTCGGCAGCCCGGCCGGCGGCCGCCACCGCCGGGTCGCGCTCGTGGTTGAGCATGTGCAGCCGGCCCAGCTCGGCGAACGCGTCCGCCTTCTCCGGCGTGTCCGGCAGACCGTCGAACAGGTCGACCGCGTGGCGCAGGCACGACAGCGCGGCGAGCCGATCGGCGCGTAGCCAGGCCGCCTGCCCCAGGAGGGTCCAGGCGCGGGCGGCGTGCGCCCGGTCGCCGCCGGCGAGCAGCGACCGGGCCAGCGTCCGGAGCCGCTCTTCGCCGCCGTCGCTGAGGAAGGCGTCGCGGTCGGCGTAGAACGAGATCTCGGCGGCGAGCAGTTCGACGCCCAGCCGTTCCCGGGCCTGCGCCGCGTCGCCCGAGGCCACGTCGAACAGCGCGAGCGCCCGCGCGGCGTGACCGGCCGCCGTCTCGTGCGCCTGGAGCGCGTACGCCCGCCGGGCCGCCCGGCGCAGCGCGTCGCGCGCGGCCGGGGCGTACCGCTGGGCGTCGAGGCCGAGGGTACGGGCGATCTCGTGCGCGGTGTACCGGTGGTGCGCGAGCACCTCGGCGAGGTCGGTGGAGCGGTCGCCGGCCACCCGGTCGAGCCAGTCGGCGGTCCGGGCGTGGCGGGCCATCCGCTCGGTACGGGGCAGCCGCTGGTAGCAGACGTCGCGCACCAGGACGTGGCCGAACCGGTACTCGGGCTGGCCCGCCATCGTGGAGCTGGGCTGCTCGTGGATGAGGTCGCGCTGCTCCAGCCGGCGCAGCGTGCGGTCGACCACGTCGGCCGGCTGGCCCAGCGCGGCGGCGACGGCGCCCGGCCAGAACTGCATACCGACCACGGCCGCCGCCTGGAGCACGTTGCGGTCGGCGGCGTCCAACAGGTCGACGCGGTTGGCGATGACGGCGTGCACGCTGTCGGGCATCGGCAGCCCGTCCGGCGCGCCGAGCAGTTCGGCCGGGCGCAGCCGGCCCTGCTCGATGAGCATCCGGGTGTACTCGTGGGCGTACAGCGGGTTGCCGTCGGCCAGCTCGACGAGGGGATCGAACAGCTCGGGCGGGAACGCCGCCCGGCCCAGCAGGTGCGCGTACATCGTGGCGATCTCGGGCCGGCGCAGCGGCGGCAGCGCGATCGTCAGCGAGCCGGCGATCGTGCCGGCCCAGCCGGGGTTGCGCTCGACCAGTTCGGGACGGGCGGTGCACAGCAGCATCAGCGGCACGTCGCGGACCGTCGCGCCGAGCAGTTCGACGAAGCGCAGCATCTTCTCGTCGGCCCAGTGCAGGTCTTCGAAGACCAGCACGGTCGGCCGCCGGGACGCGAGCGCGACCACGAACCGCCGCCAGGCCGACTCGGCCTCCTCCCCGGTGAGCGCGGATCCCCGCAGGCCCACGAGGGGCCCGAGCGCGTCGGACAGGCGGGCCATCTCGGCGGCGCCGACGAGGTCGCGCAGGGCGGCGTCGAGGCGTTCACGCGCGACGTCGGCGCGGTCGGTGTCGAGGATGCCGGCCTCGGCCTTGACGATGTCGGCCAGCGCCGCGTACGTGACGTTCTCGCCGAACGGCGGGCAGCGGCCGGTCCGCCAGGCCACGCTGGCATCGAGGAGCTGTTCGCTGTGCTGGTACAGCTCCCGCACCAGCCGGCTCTTGCCGATGCCGGCGCGCCCGAGCACGCTCACCAGCTGCGGTATCCGGTCCAGCACCGCCCGGTGCAGGCCGTTGACCAGCAGCCCGAGCTCGTGCGTACGGTTGACCAGCGGTGCGCCGTCGGCTTCCCGGTCGGGGTGGGTGCGGTGCAGCGGGGCGACCGCGAGCCAGACCTGGGTGAGCGACGACCGGCCGCGCAGCGTCACCGGGGCCTGTTCGGAGTACCGGATGGCCGACTTGGTCGCGGCGTACGTGGCCTCGTCGACGACCACCCCGCCCGGCGGCGCGACCGACTGCAGCCGGGAGGCGGTGGTGACGACGTCGCCGGCGACGATCGCCTGGCCGCCGTCGCGGGCGGCCGCGACGTCGACGAGCGCCTCGCCGGTCGCGATGCCCACCCGGAACCGTCCGACGAACGTGTCGCCGGGGCGGCCGGTGCGGGAGTCGGCGGCGCCGTCCGGGGCGTACCGGGTCAGGGCGCGCTGTAGCTCCAGGCCGGCGCGCACGCAGCGCACCGCGTCGGTCTCGGTCGCCACCGGCGCGCCGAACAGCGCCATGACCGCGTCGCCGATGTACTTCTCGACCACGCCGCCGTACTGGCCGATGATCCGCCGGGCGGTGGTGAAGAAGCCCTGCTGCATCTCGCGGACCAGCTCCGGGTCGGACTGCTCCACGTACGGGGTGAAGTCGATCAGGTCGATGAACAGCACGCTGATGCGCCGGCGGTCCTCGCTGGTCGCGGTGGGTGTGAGGTGGCCGAGCCGGGCGCCGCAGCCGGTGCAGAAGGCGACGTCGGAGGCGAGCGCCCGGCCGCACGCGGGGCAGGCGAGAGTCAGCTCCGTGCCGCAGCCGCCGCAGAACCGGTCTTCAGCGGCGGCTGGGCGTCCACAGCGAGAGCACGAGGTGGCGATAATGCCGCTCCTTCGACGATGCCTCTCCTTCGGCCTGACGCTCGAGTATCGTCACACGCCCCTGTGACAACCAATCGGGCGTTCGGCCGCCGAACGGCCGGTGTACGGAACAAGACAGCTCGCGTGGGCCCGCCGGGTCTAGAGTTCGACCGATCTGATCAGAATTCGTGTGGGGGTTGTCGATGGTTTACGTACGACTGGCTCGGGACTGGACGGACGACGAAGGCCTCGAGCACGACGCCGGGGACATGGTCGACGTCGACGCGGTCACGTTGGCGCAGCTCGAGGCCGACGGGGTCGTCGAGGCGTCCGATACCAGGGAGACGCCGGTGCTGACCGCGTGGGCGGGCGAGACCGGTGTGAAGCCGCAGTGGGCGGGCGAGACCGGTGTGAAGCCGCAGTGGGCGGGCGAGACCGGTGTGAAGCCGCAGTGGGCGGGGGAGACCGGGATCGAGGCCTGACCCGACCGCGTCCGCGGCCGTGGCCTGCGCGCGCACGACGGAGGCCACGGCCGCGGACGCCCCGTGATGCCCCTGAACGGGCGTCAGCGGTCGGCCATGCCGGCGCGGCGCCGCAGGGCGCCGAGGTCGGTCACCACGATCCGCCGACCCTCGGTGCGCAGCCAGCCACGGCCGGCGAAGGACCCGATCGCCTGATTGACGCTCTGTCGGGAACCGCCGGCCATCTCCGCCAGCTGGCTCTGGTTGAGCTCGATGGTGACCATCGGCGCCTGCGTGTCGCCGGCCAGGCGGACGAGCGTCTTGGCCACCCGGCCGGGCAGGTCGAGGAAGACGTGGTCGGTGTTCTGTTCGGTCAGTCGGCGGATCAACCCGCCGAGGGAGCGCATCACCGCGTCGAGGATGCGCGGGTTGGCGTGCACCAGCTCCAGGAACGCGCCACGGGACAGCGCCAGGGCCTGGCTGTCCTCGATGGCCTCCGCCGACGCCGACCGGGGCGAACCGTCCAACAGCGACACTTCGCCCAGCACGTCCGGTGGTCGGATGACCGACAGCACGGCGCGTTCGCCCGTCGGTGCGGTGCGGAACACCATCACCGCGCCGCGCCTGAGCACGATGACCGACTCGCCAGGATCGTTCTCGACGAACAGCAGTTGACCCTTGCGATAGGTCCGCGGCACAGCGGCCGCGATGACGCGCTGGCGCACCTCGGGCTCGAGCGCCGCGAACATCTCCACACCGGTCAACGCATCGCCGGGATCCGGCAGCCGAACCTCCACGGTCCAACCCCTCCCGGTAACCATCCGAACAGCTACCCAGATCATGGCCTGCGGGCCGCCCTGTGTACACCCTGGGGTCGGCTGTCCGATTCTTTGGAACGTCCGAGGCTAGCCGCTCGCAGGAGGATGATCGAGGGGGGCGGGGCGGCCGTCACGGTCAATTGCACAATTGGGCGACGGGTCGGCGCATCGGTGATCGGCGCCGCGGTGGAGGATGGTCTGCGATGCCTTACCGCTACTTCTACGACTGTGAGTTCATCGAGGACGGCCGACTGATCGACCTCGTGTCGATCGGCGTGGTCGATGAACGCGGCCGGGAGTTCTACGCCGTGTCGACCGAGTTCGACGACGCCAGGGCGATCCCCTGGGTGCGCCGGAACGTGCTCGACAGGCTGCCGTCGCCGGCCGACCGGGCGTGGCGGTCCCGCGAACGCATCCGGGACGACCTGTACAGCTTCCTCGTCGAGCCGCTGGAGGCCGGAGCGGCCGACGAGATCGAGCTGTGGGCGTGGTACGCCTCGTACGACCACGTCGCGCTCGCCCAACTGTGGGGGCCGATGACGGCGCTGCCCCGCGAGATCCCGCGCTTCACCAAGGACCTCCGGCAGCTCTGGGACGACCACGGCCGTCCGTCGCTGCCCACCATGGCCGACCGCCACGACGCCCTGGTCGACGCCCGGCACAACCTCGCCCGGTGGCGGGCGATGGGGCCACTCGGCCGCGGCGGGAGGTAGCCGTAACGTTACTGAATGGTAGGGGTTGAACAGGGAAAACATATCGACAACCGCGAAGGGGTTGATGCGACCGGAGGCCGGACGGCGACTACAGTGCCGGTTGCGGCCCGCCCCGGGCCGGCAACGGTGCCGATCGCGGGGCCGGACCCCTCAGGTGCGTCCGGTCTCCGCCCGAGGGCTCGCTTGTCGTTTACGCACGAACACATGGAAGGACGGCCAGGTTATGCGTATCGGCGTGCTCACCGGCGGCGGTGACTGCCCCGGCCTCAACGCGGTCATCCGCGCCGTTGTCCGCAAGGGCATCTCCACGTACGGTCACGAGTTCGTAGGGTTCCGCGACGGCTGGCGCGGCCCGCTCGAGGGGCTCACCCGCCCACTCGGCATCCCCGAGGTGCGCGGGATCCTGCCGCGCGGCGGGACGATCCTCGGCTCCTCGCGTACCAATCCATTCAAGATCGACGGCGGTGTCGAGCGGATCAAGGCCAACCTGGCCGACCAGGGCGTCGACGCGCTCATCGCCATCGGCGGCGAGGACACCCTGGGCGTCGCGGCGAAGCTGGCCGACCTGGGCGTCAACGTCGTCGGCGTACCGAAGACGATCGACAACGACCTCGGCGCCACCGACTACACGTTCGGCTTCGACACCGCGGTCAACATCGCGATGGAGGCGATCGACCGGCTGCACACGACGGCCGAGAGCCACCACCGGACCCTCGTCGTCGAGGTGATGGGCCGGCACGCCGGCTGGATCGCCCTGCACTCCGGAATGGCCGGCGGCGCCAACGTGATCCTGCTGCCGGAGCGGCACTTCGACATCGAGCAGGTCGCGGAGTACGTCGACAAGCGGTTCGAGACGCAGTACGCCCCGATCGTCGTCGTCGCCGAGGGCGCGACCCCGGTCGAGGGCCAGATGGTGCTGCAGAACCAGGAGCTCGACGCGTTCGGCCACGTCCGCCTCGGCGGCATCGGCCAGTGGCTCGCCGAGCAGATCGAGAAGCGCACCGGCAAGGAGGCCCGGACCGTCGTCCTCGGGCACATCCAGCGCGGCGGCACGCCGACCGCGTTCGACCGGGTGCTCGCGACCCGGTTCGGGCTGCAGGCCATCGACGCCGCGCACGACGGCGACTTCGGCAAGATGGTGGCGCTGCGCGGCACCGACATCGTGCGGGTGCCGCTGGCCGAGGCGACCCGCGAGCTGAAGACGGTGCCGATCGAGCGGTACAGCGAGGCCGAGGTCTTCTTCGGCTGACAGTATGGGGGGTCGGGGTCGTCCTCGACCGCAACACGTGCGCGACCGTCGCGCCGGGCGCTCCGAGCGTCCGGCGCGACGATCGTCGGGGGGAAGGAACTGGTATGCACACGATCGCGGTGATCGGCACGGGCAAGATCGGCGAGGTGCTCCTGTCGGGCCTGCTGCGCGCCGGCTGGCCGGCCGACCGGCTGCTCGCCACGACGCGCCGCCCGGAGCGGGGGGCCGAGCTGAAGGAGCGCTACGGCGTCGAGATCGTCGACAACGACACGGCCATCGCCCGGGCCGACGTCCTGGCGGTCGCCGTCAAGCCGCAGGACGCCGAGGTGCTGATGGCCGACCTCGGGCCGCGGATCCCGGCCGACAAGCTCGTCGTGAGCCTCTGCGCCGGTCTGCCCACGTCGTTCTTCGCGAAGTGGCTGCCCGCGGGCACCCCGGTCGTACGGGTCATGACCAATACCCCGGCCCTCGTCGACGAGGCGATGACGGCGATCTCCGCCGGTGCGCACGCCACCGGCGACCACCTGAGCCTGGCCGAGGAGATGTTCCGGCCGCTCGGTCGCACGATCCGGGTGCCCGAGTCGCAGCAGGACGCCGTCACGGCGCTGTCCGGGTCCGGCCCCGCCTACTTCTACTACCTGGTCGAGGCGATGACCGATGCCGGGATCCTGCTCGGCCTGCCCCGGCAGGTGGCCCACGACCTGATCGTGCAGACCGCGATCGGCTCCGCGATCATGCTCCGCGACTCCGGGGAGCACCCGGTCAAGCTGCGCGAGGCGGTCACGTCCCCGGCGGGGACCACCATCAGCGCGATCCGGGAGCTGGAGGACCATCGGGTACGCGCGGCGCTGCTCGCGGCGCTCGAGGCCGCCCGCGACCGGGCCCGGGAGATCGCCGACCAGACCGGCTGAGCCCGTTCGCCGTCATTGCGGCGGATTGACGAGCCGGTAGCCTACGTCGGGTGCGATTCGAAATGACGCGGGCGCTGGACGCGATCGAGCGCCGACTGAGTACGGACCCGCTGCGTACCGGTGCCGTCATCGATATCGGCGAAGTCGCCCGGCTCGCCGACCTCGACGGCGGCCGGCCGGCGCAGCTGATCCGGGTGGGGCTGGTCGTCGACGCGCTGACCTGGCAGACGGGCGACGACGGCCTGGCGGTCTACCCGGTGGCCTCGCGCGGCCTGCTGTCGGACACCGATCTCACCGCCAACGAGCGGATGGTCATCCGCCGCTGGTCCGACGACGGGCTCGTCGAGGTGGTGCCGGCCGAGGCGTCGGCGTTGGGGCGGGCCGGGGAGGTCGCCACGCTGCTCGGCCAGCCGTTGCTCAGCCGCGAGCAGCTTCCCGGGTACGCCGGTGTGCGGTTCGCCCCCAAGGCCGCGGCGGGCGGCGCCACGCTCGACGGCGGGCTCGGCGCCACCCCGAAGCGCTCCGCCGCGCTCGGCCGGCGCTGGGAGTGCCCGGTGTCCGACTGCGCCAGCTTCGGTGCCACCGCCGGTCCGTTCTCCGGCGGCGCGGTCCGGGAGGGCGCCCAGCCGCCGCCGCAGTTCGTACGCGGGGTGCCGTGCTGCCCGCGCCACGGTGAGCGACTGGTCGACGAGGGGCCGCAGCCGCTCGCCGTACCCATGGTCGCCCGGGTCGAGGGCGCGGTGTGCGAGCGGTTCACGGTGACCGAGGGCCGGCCGGTGGCGGTCGGCCGGGCGCCCGACGACCGGGAACGGGTGGTGCTCGGGCCGCACCTGGGCGAGGAGGCGGTGCTCCGGGTCAGCCGCAACCACCTGCGCCTTGAGCTGCGCGGCGACGAGCTGCTGGTGACCGACCTCAGCACCAACGGCACGGTGATCCTGGAGCGCTCCGGACCCCGGGGGGCGGCGCGACCGACCGGGCTGCCCTACGACCGCCCGCACCCGCTCGGCGATTGGGACGTCGTCCAGCTGTTCGAGGGCGTCGAGCTGTGCCGGGCCGACCGTCAGAGCGCCCCGGAGGGTGCCGCCCGGCAGCGCTCGGTGATGGGTGACGCGCCGACGATGGCGATGCGGTTTCCCCGGCCCTGACGGTCCCGGCGCCGCGCCTACCGGGAGGGCACGCCGGTCACGTATACATGATGTGTATACGTGGTGTGTATAGTCTTGGCCATGTCAATCGGTCAGGCGTTCCTCGGGCTCCTCGAGTCCCACCCCCGCCACGGGTACGACCTCAAGCGGGCCTATGACGAACGGTTCGGACAGGACCGTCCACTGCACTACGGGCAGGTCTACGCGACGCTGTCGCGACTGCTGAAGAACGGACTCGTCGAGGTCGACAGCATCGAACCCGGCGAGGGACCGGAGCGCAAGTGCTACGCCATCACCGCCGCCGGGGTGACCGACGTGGAGCGGTGGCTCGCCAATCCGGAAAAGCCCGACCTGTACCTGCAGAACACGCTGTACACCAAGGTCGTGATCGCGCTGCTGACCGGCCGCGGCGCGGCCGAGATCCTCGACACCCAGCGGGCCGAGCACCTGCGCCTGATGCGCGACCTGACCCGGCGCAAGACCGACGGCGACCTCGCCGACCAGCTCATCTGTGACTACGGCCTGTTCCACCTCGAGGCGGATCTGCGCTGGCTGGAGCTGACCGCCGCCCGCCTCGACGAGCTCACCCGGGAGGTCCGCTCGTGAACGGCACGACGACGCCGCTGCTCGCCGGCACCGGCCTGCGCAAGACGTACGGCGCCACCCCCGCCCTCGTCGACGCGACCATCTGCGTCCGCGCCGGTGAGGTGCTCGCGGTCATGGGGCCGTCCGGCTCCGGCAAGTCCACACTGCTGCACTGCCTCGCCGGCATCGTGGCGCCGGACGCGGGCCGGATCGTCTACGACGGTCGGGAGCTGACGGCCATGTCCGACCGGGAGCGCAGCGCCCTCCGGCGCCGGGAGTTCGGCTTCGTGTTCCAGTTCGGTCAGCTCGTACCCGAGCTGACCTGCCTGGAGAACGTCGCGCTGCCGCTGCGGCTGGACGGCCTGAAGCGCCGCGAGGCCGAGCGCCGGGCGGCCGGCTGGCTGGACCGGCTGGAGGTCGCCGACGTCGCCGACAAGCGGCCGGGGGAGGTCTCCGGCGGCCAGGGCCAGCGCGTCGCGGTGGCTCGTGCGCTGGTCCACCAGCCGCGGGTCGTGTTCGCCGACGAGCCGACCGGTGCCCTGGACTCGCTCAACGGCGAGCGCGTCATGCGCCTGCTCACCCGGGCGACCCGGGAAGCCGGAGCGGCCGTCGTGCTGGTCACGCATGAGACGCGCGTCGCCGCGTACTCCGACCGCGAGATCGTGGTCCGCGACGGCACCAGCCACGACGCGGAGCTGGTCGCATGATCGCCCGGTGGATCCGGGACCTGATCCTCGGGGCGCGCCTGAGCCGGGCCGGCGGCCGCGACGGCCGGGTCCGGATGGCGATGACCGCCGTCGGGGTGGGGATCGGGGTCGCGATGCTGCTGGCCGCATCCTCCATCCCGGCGATGCTGCAGGCCCGGCACGACCGGACCGCGGCCCGCGACTATCAGATGTACGGCGATACGCCGATGGCCAAGAGCGACCGGACTCTGCTGGTGACGGAGGCCGACACCGAGTTCCGCGGCATCACCGTCCGCGGCCGGCTGCTGCAGCCCGACGGCCCCCACGCGCCGGTCCCGCCCGGCCTGGCGACCCTGCCACGGCCGGGGGAGATGGTCGTGTCCCCGGCCCTGGCGGCACTGCTGTCCGCACCGGACGGTGCGCTGCTCAGACCGCGACTGCCGGACCGGATCGTCGGCAGCATCGGTGACCGGGGTCTCGCCGGGCCCCGCGAGTACGCCTTCTACCTCGGCAGCGACCAGCTCACCGCCGACTCGAACGCGCACCGCATCGACCACTTCGGCGACCGGAACGTGGGCGACGCGTTCAGCCCGATGCTCGCACTGCTGATCGTCATCATCTTCGTCGTCCTGCTGCTGCCCATCGGGATGTTCATCGCCGCGGCGATCCGGTTCGGCGACGAACGGCGCGACCGGCGCCTCGCCGCGCTGCGTCTGGTCGGCGCCGACAGCCGGATGGTGCGGCGGATAGCGGCCGGCGAAGCGCTGGTCGCCGCGGGGCTGGGCCTCCTCGCCGGTGCGCTGTTCTTCCTCGTCGGGATCCAGTTCGTCGAGGGCGTCACGCTGACCGACATCAGCGTGTTCACCTCGGACGTGCGCCCCGATGCGGTGTTCGCCACGCTCGTCGCGCTGGCGGTGCCGGCGGCGGCCGTCGGGATCACCGTGCTCGCCATGAGCCGCGCCGTCATCGAGCCGCTCGGCGTCGTCCGGCGGTCCGGCGGCACCCGCCGACGGCTCTGGTGGCGGCTGGCACCGCCGGCCGTCGGGCTGGCGCTGCTGTACCCGCTGGTCGGCCAGGTCGGCAGGTCCACCGCCCGGGCGAACCCGTTCCAGGTCGCCGGCGGCGCCGTCCTGCTGCTGATCAGCGTGGCGGTCATCCTGCCCTGGCTGATCGAGGCTGTCGTACGCCGGCTCGGGGGCGGTGGGGTCGCCTGGCAACTGGCGGTCCGCCGGCTCCAGCTGAGCAGCGGAACCGCCGCCCGGATCGTCAACGGGGTCGCGGTCGCGGTCGCCGGCGGCATCGCGCTGCAGATGCTGTTCTCCGCCGCCGCGGCCAGCAACTCCATCCCGACCGGCCAGGACATCACCCGTGCGCAGGTCGAGGCCGGCTTCGACCGGGCCACCGGCCCGGCGATCGCCGCGGAGGCCGGCGCGAGGTTCCGCGCCACCCCGGGCGTGCGCTCCGTGCTCAGCTTCGCCGAGCTCACCGGTACCGACCCGAAGGCGCCCGCGCCGTCGGAGGGCATGGCGCCCACCTTCCCGATCTACGTCGCGGACTGCCGGACGTTGGCCGAGCTGGCCGCGATCGACCGGTGCGCCGACGGCGACGCCTTCCTCGTGGCGAGGGCCGCCGGGGACCCCTTCAAGGGGGCGACCCCCGGGCCGGGGGAGCGGGTCCGGGTGGGCTCCGTCGAGTGGACCGTTCCGCCGTCCGCGCGCCCGGCCGAACCGAAGCCGGACTCCCTCGCCCGCACCGCCAGCGGCGTCTACGCCACCCCGTCGGCCGCCGGCGTGGCCGCGCTGCGGGAACCGAGCGTGCGCACGTTCCTGCGGGTCGACCAGGCCAAGCCCGACGTGTACGAGTACGTCCGCAACACGGCGTTCGCCATTGACCCGGCCATGTACGTGACCGTCCTGCAGGGCACGCGTGCGTCCAGCCAGTTCATCACCATCCAACGCGGCCTGTTCATCGGCCTGGTGGTCACGCTTCTGATGATCGGGGCGAGCCTGCTGGTGTCGACGCTGGAGCAGTTGCAGGAGCGGCGCAGGCTGCTCGCGGCGCTGGTCGCGGTCGGCGCTCAGCGGGCGACGCTGGGCTGGTCGGTGCTGTGGCAGACGGCGGTGCCCGTACTGCTGGGCCTCGGGCTGGCCGTCGTGGCCGGGGCGGGCCTGGGCGCGGTGCTGCTCGCGATGGTGGGTGAACCGGTGCGGTTCGACTGGTGGAACGTGAGCGGGATAGCGGGGACCGCGGCCGCCGTCGTCCTGGTGGTCACCGGGCTGAGCCTGCCGGTCCTGTGGCGGCTGGTCCGCCCCGACGGGCTGCGGACGGAGTGACCGGCTCGGCCTCTTACGGTCCAGGTGACGGGGTAGAAAAGCGGGATGCTGATAGTGGTGGACGGCGCGAACGTCGTCGGATCGGTACCCGACGGCTGGTGGCGCGACCGCGCCGGCGCCGCGGCGCGGTTGCGTGACGCGCTGGCCGCCGCGGGCCCCGGCGTCCTGGCCGGCGGCACCGACGGCGACGAGGTGGTGCTCGTCGTGGAGGGCGCCGCCCGCTCGGTGCGGGCCGTGCCGGGGGTGCGCGTGGTCGCCGCCGACAACCGGTCCGGTGACGACGAGATCGTGGACCTGCTGCGCCGCGAGGGTACCGGCGACGAGGTCGTCGTCACCGCGGACCGGGGCCTGCGGGACCGGGTGACCGCGCTCGGCGCCCGGGTCGTCGGCCCGAGCGCCCTCCGCATCCGCCGTTGAGTACGTCCGGCACTTGCGGTCATCGATCACCATGCGGGCATGGGTCTATTTCGTAGGACTCCCCGGGTGGCCACGGCCAACGGCCGGGCGTTCCACTGTGTCGTCTGCGGCGGCCGCGAGTTCTGGAGCCGCGAGACCGCGCACCGGATTCATGATCGTGGAGGATTTTCCGTGCCGGGACACGGAAAATCCTCCGTGATCACGCGAAGCGGGGGAGGGCTCCCTCCCGCGCCAGCGCGGCGCCCTGCCGCAGGCCGGCCTCCAGCGCCGGTACCCGCCGGGAGGCGGCCAGCACGTTCGGCCCGATGGCCCGGAGCGCCTCGGTGTCGGGCTTGATGAGGGTGACCGCCGCCTGCGCACGGAGCGCCTCCAGCTCGGCGTGGGGAGCGCCGATGGGCGAGTCGGCCAGCGGCGCGATCACGACGATCTCGTCATGGCCGGCGGCCAGGTCGGCGTTCGTGCCCGACCGGACGCCGCCGTCGATGTAGTGACGGCCGTTGATGGCCACCGGTGGGAACACGCACGGCACGGCGCAGCTCGCCACCATGGCGCGCACCAGCGGTACACCGGAGCTCCGGTCGAACGTGGTGAACTCGCCGGTCTCGGCCTCCACGGCGGTGATGACCAGCGGTCGCTGCGGCCACTCCTGCTGAGGCATCTGGGAGGCGAACCACCTGACCTCCTCCTCCGCGTCGCCCACCGGCGCGCTCAACGCCAGCGCGCCCACCCGGGCCCGGGCCTCGCGGGGCTCGAGCGAGCGGTCGCGCAGCACGCTGAAGGCCTGGATCGCCAGCGCCACGTCGATGGTCGGGGCCTTGCGCTCCTCCTCCTGCCGCTGCATGGCGACGGCGAGGTCCAGATCCATGTCGGTGGCCACCATCGTGCCCACGATCGAACCGGCCGACGTGCCGACGACCAGGTCGGCGGAGGTCAGGTCGATACCGGCCGCGCGCAGCCCGTACAGCACGCCGACCTCCCAGGCGATGCCGGTGATCCCGCCACCGCCGAGCACCAGTGCGGTGGTCACGCGTAGAACCTCGCGACCGTCTCGGCTACGCAGCAGGGCTTGGCCTCGCCCTCGACCTCGACGGTGACGCGGGCGACCACCTGCACCCCGCCCTCGACCGGCGTGACCTCGACCAGTTCGACCCCGCCGCGGACGCGGCTGCCGACCGGCAGCGGCGCGGGGAAGCGGACCTTGTTGAGCCCGTAGTTGACCGCCATCCGTACCCCGTCGACCCGGTAGACCTCGGCGTTGAGCATGGGCACGAGCGAAAGCGTCAGGAAGCCGTGGGCGATCGTGCGCTTGAACGGACCCTGCGCCGCCCGCTCCGGATCGACGTGGATCCACTGGCGGTCGCCGGTCGCGTCGGCGAACAGGTTGATCCGCTCCTGGTCGACCTCGTGCCAGTCGCTGTATCCGAGGTGCTGTCCGACCGATTCGGTGAGCGCGGCCAAAGACGGGAACTCTCTCATGCACTCGGAGTGTAAGTTCTTTGGCTGTGAACGTCGATGGTCGTACGGCGCGGGCGGTGCGTACCCGCCGGGCGGTCGTGGACGCGTTCCTGGCCCTGCTCGCCGAGGGGGACCCGCGGCCGACCGCCGAACGCATCGCCGAGCGGGCCGGTGTGTCGCTGCGCTCCCTGTGGACCAACTTCGCCGACCTGGAGACGCTGTACGCGGCGGCCGGCCAGCGCCAGCTCGAACGGCAGGCAGAGCTGGCGCGCCGGATCAGTCCCCGGCTGCCCCTGGCACAACGGGTGGCGGCGCTCGCCCGGCAACGGGCCCAGGTGTTGGAGTTCCTCGCTCCGGTGGCGCGGGCGGCGCAGCTGCGCGAGCCGTTCTCGGCGCAGCTGCGGGCCAACCGGGCCCGGCAGTACCAGATCGCCCGCGACGAGCTGGCGCAGCTGTTCGCCGCGGAGCTGGAAGCGGCCGGCCCGGGCGCCGACGAGCTGCTCAACGCGCTCACCGCGGCGAGCACCTGGCCGGCCTGGTCGGCGCTGCGCGACGACCTCGGCCTCGGGGTGCCGGTGGCCCGGCAGACGATGGCGCGCATGCTGTATTCACTGCTTTCGCAGCCACCTACCGACCAGTAGAGTGCACCGAAAGTGCATGTTCTTTCGAAGGGACGGACCATGGCCCGAGTCGCGATTGTTACCGGCGCCGCCCGCGGAATCGGCGCCGCCACCGCCGAGCGGCTGGCCGCCGACGGCTTCGACGTCGCCGTGCTGGACCTCGACGAGGCGGCCTGCGCCGACACGGTCGAGCGCGTCACCAAGACGGGCCGGCGCGGCCTCGCGGTCGGCGCCGACGTGTCCGACTCGGTCGCCGTCGACGCCGCCGTCACGCGCGTCGCCGAGGAGCTCGGCGCGCCGTCGGTGCTGGTCAACAACGCCGGCGTGCTGCGCGACAACCTGCTGTTCAAGATGAGCGACAGCGACTGGGACACGGTCATGAACGTGCACCTGCGGGGCGCGTTCCTGATGAGCAAGGCCGCCCAGAAGTACATGACCGAGCAGAAGTGGGGCCGCATCATCAACCTGTCCAGCAGCTCCGCGCTGGGCAACCGCGGCCAGGCCAACTACTCGGCGGCCAAGGCCGGCCTGCAGGGCTTCACCAAGACGCTCGCCATCGAGCTGGGCAAGTTCGGCATCACGGTCAACGCGGTGGCCCCCGGTTTCATCGTCACCGACATGACCGCCGCGACCGCCGAGCGCATCGGCGTGGGCTTCGAGGAGCTCCAGGCCAGCGCCGCCAAGCAGATCCCGGTGCAGCGCGTGGGCCGTCCCGAGGACGTCGCCCACACCATCTCGTTCTTCGCCAGCGAGGGCGCCGGCTTCGTGTCCGGCCAGGTCATCTACGTCGCCGGCGGGCCGCTCAACTAGTCATGGACGCCACCGAACTGCGCGAGCGGGTCCGCGCCTTCCTCCGCGACCACGACCCGGCAACCATGGACCGGCTGGAGTTCCTGCGTGCCCGCTTCGACGCGGGCCTGGCCTGGATCAGCTACCCGCCAGCGCTGGGCGGTCTCGGCGCGCCCCGCTCGCTGCAGCCGGTCGTCGACGACGAGTTCGCCGCCGCCGGCGCACCCGACAACGATCCGATGCGCATCGCGATCGGGCTGGGCATGGCCGCCCCGACGATCCTGCGCCACGGCACCGACGAGCAGCGCCGGCGCTGGCTGCGTCCGTTGTGGACCGGCGAGGAGGTGTGGTGCCAGCTGTTCAGTGAGCCGGGTGCCGGCTCCGACCTCGCCGCCCTCGGTACCCGGGCCGTTCGACAGGACGACGGGTGGACCGTCGACGGGCAGAAGGTCTGGACGTCGCTCGCGCACGAGGCGCGGTGGGCGATCCTGATCGCGCGCACCGACCCGTCGCTGCCCAAGCACCAGGGCATCACCTACTTCGTCTGTGACATGACCGACCCGGGCGTCGAGGTCCGGCCGCTGCGCCAGATCACCGGCGAGGCGGAGTTCAACGAGGTCTTCCTGACCGGCGTGCGCATCCCCGACGCGCACCGCCTCGGCGAGGTGGGCGAGGGCTGGCGGGTCGCGCAGACCACGCTGATGAACGAACGGGTCGCGATCGGCGGCGGCGCCGTCCCGCGCGAGGGCGGCTTCATCGGCGTCGTCGCGAACACCTGGCGGTCCCGGCCCGAGCTGCGCAGCCCGGGTCAGCTCGACGCGCTCATGCGGCTGTGGGTGTCGGCCGAGGCCGGGCGGCTGACCGCGCAGCGCCTCGGTGAGCAGTTGGCCACCGGGCAGCCGGGGTTCGAGGGGTCGGCGGTCAAGTACGCGTACGCCAAGCTCAACCAGGAGATCTCCGGCTTCGAGCTGGAGCTGCTGGGTGAGGAGGGCCTGCGCTACGACGACTACACGATGCGCCGGCCGACGGGTGTGCCGTGGCAGGAGCGCTCGCCGGGCTACCGGTACCTGCGCGCCAAGGGCAACTCCATCGAGGGCGGCACCTCGGAGATCCTCGCGAACATCATCGCCGAGCGGGTGCTCGGCCTGCCGCCGGAGATCCGCGTCGACAAGGACGTCCCGTGGAAGGACCTGCCCCGATGACCCTGTTGTACAGCGAGGTGGAAGAGGAGCTGCGCGGCGCGGTCCGGCGGCTTCTGACCGACCGGGCGCCGTGGACCGCGGTGCTCAAGCGCACCGAGAGCGACGAGCCGTACGACCATGCGCTGTGGCGTACCCTCGCCGCCGAGATCGGGACCGCGGCGCTGCCCGTACCCGAAAAGCTCGGCGGTGCGGGCGCCTCCTGGCGGGAGGCCGCCGTGGTCGCCGAGGAGCTGGGCCGGGCCGTCGCACCGGTGCCGTACCTCGGCGCGGCGATGGCCACGGCGGCGCTGCTCGCCATCGCCGACGATGACCTGCTCCGGCAGGTGTCGGCCGGGGAGCGGACCGCTGTGCTGGCCACGCCGCTGTCGACCGGCCCCGGTGCCGCGCCTCCGGTCTCGGCGCGCGTCGACGGCGACACCCGCGTCGACGGCGACACCCTGACCGGCGCGGTCACCAGCGTCGCCGACGCGCTCGCCGCCGACGTGCTGTTCGTGATCGCCGGCGACGGGCTGTACGCCGTCGAGGCTGCCGCTGCCACCCGTACCCCGGTGCTGTCGCTCGATCTGACCCGGCGGCTGGCCGACGTGTCGTTCGAGGGCGTGCCGGCCCGGCGGCTCGCCGGCCGGGACGCGGTCGGGCCGGCCTGGGCGGCCGCCTGGCGCGCCGGCGCGGTGCTGCTCGCCAGCGAGCAGCTCGGCATCGCCGAGTGGTGCCTTTCGACCACCGTCGAGTACGTGAAGACCCGCCACCAGTTCGGCCGGCCGGTCGGCTCGTTCCAGGCGCTCAAACACCGGCTCGCCGAGCTGTGGGTGGCGGTGACGCAGGCCCGCGCGGTCGCCCGGTACGCCGCGGGGTGCCTCGCCGACGGCGACCCGGACCTGGCCGTCGCCGCGTCGCTGGCGCAGGCCCACTGCGGGCCGGTCGCGGTACGCGCGGCGGAGGAGTGCGTGCAGCTGCACGGCGGCATCGCGATGACCTGGGAGCACCCGGCGCACCTGTACCTGAAGCGGGCAAAAAGCGACGCGATCGCGCTCGGCACGGCGGAGCGGCACCGCGCCACACTCGCGGGGTTGGTCGATATCCCCAGCTGACCGCCTACCCTGGGCGCATGGCGCGCACCCGGCTGTACCGAAACGGGGTCCTCGAAGCAGAGGACTTCCCGGTCGAGGACGTCTCCGACCACCTCGCCGACGACCAGGCGGTGGTGTGGCTCGACCTGTGCCGGCCGACGCAGGCCGACTTCGATGTGCTCAGCGAGGAGTTCGGGCTGCACCACCTCGCCGTCGAGGACGCGATGAACTTCGGCCAGCGGCCGAAGCTCGACCGGTACCGTACGCACCTGTTCATCTCGGCGTACGCGGTGGGGCTGGACCGTGCCCACGGCCGGCTGACGACCTGTGAGATCGGGGTCTTCGTCACGCCGCAGGCGCTGATCACCGTGCGCCGCGACGACACCGTCGACATCGAGGCGGTGGTGGCCCGCTGGGACGAGAACGCCGACCTGACCAAGCACGGCGTGGCGTTCCTCCTGTACGGGCTGCTCGACTACCTCGTCGACGGGCACATGGCCGCCGTGCAGGAGTTGGACGCGTCTTTGGAGGGCGTCGAGGGACGGCTCTTCGACGGCGACCGGGTGTCGATCCGGGATGTGCAGCGGCGGTCGTTCCGGCTGCGGCGCAGCCTGGTCGTGCTGCGCCGGGTCGTGCTGCCGATGCGGGAGGTGGTCAACGCGCTGATGCGCCCCACCCTGCACGTGGTGAGCGAGCCGATGCTGCCGTACTACCAGGACGTGTACGACCACGTGCTGCGCGCGTCGGAGTGGACCGAGTCGCTGCGGGACCTGGTCACCACGATCTTGGAGACCAACCTGACCATCCAGGGCAACCGGATGAACCAGATCATGAAACAGCTCACCAGCTGGGCGGCGATCATCGCGGTGCCCACGGCGATCACCGGCTTCTACGGCCAGAACGTGCCGTACCCGGGCTTCGGCAAGATGTGGGGTTTTGTGGCCTCGACGGCGGTCACTGTCGTGATTTCCGTCGCGCTTTACGTCTCGTTCAAGCGCAGAGACTGGCTGTGACCGTGTCATTCCGGGCGTCCACCCGTCGGGATCACCCGCCTCCTGCGACAGCCCGCCCGGCGGCGAAAGTACCCTGGTCGCATGCCAGAGGAGTGGCACCACTTTCGTTACCCCGGTCCTGAGATCGGCCGCCAGGCCCTGACCCAGGAAGACATCGACGCCTTCGGGCTCGACCGTTGGCGTGAGCTGCCGCGCGCCCAGACCCCGCCGTGGCCCGACCCGGCCGTCGTCGACGAGGTCGCCTCGGTGCTCAACACCGTGCCGCCGATCGTCGCGCCCTATGAGGTCGACCAGCTGCGGGAGCGGCTCGCCCTGGTCGCCGACGGCAAGGCGTTTCTGCTTCAGGGCGGCGACTGCGCCGAGACGTTCACCGACAACACCGAGAGCCACCTGCTCGCCAACGCGCGCACGCTGCTGCAGATGGCAGTCGTGCTCACGTACGGCGCGAGCCTGCCGGTGGTCAAGGTGGGCCGGGTGGCCGGGCAGTACACCAAGCCCCGCTCGTCGCCGACCGACGCCCTCGGGCTGCCGGCCTACCGCGGCGACATGATCAACTCGCTGGACCCCGATCCGCAGGCCCGCGTCGCCGACCCGCAGCGCATGATCCGGGCGTACGCCAACGCGTCCAGCGCCATGAACATGCTCCGGGCCTACCTCGGCGGCGGCATGGCCGACCTGCACGCGGTCCACGACTGGAACAAGGGGTTCGTGCGCAACTCCGCGGCCGGCCAGCGCTACGAGGCGATCGGGCGGGAGATCGACCGGGCGATCGGCTTCATGAAGGCCTGCGGCGTCACCGACGACGAGGCGCTGCGCACCGTCACGCTGTACTGCTCGCACGAGGCCCTGGCCTTGGAGTACGAGCGGCCGCTGACCCGCATCGTGGGGGACCGGGCGTACGGGCTGTCCGGGCACTTCCTCTGGATCGGTGAGCGCACCAAGCAGATCGACGGCGCGCACGTGGACTACATGTCGCGGATCGCCAACCCGATCGGCGTCAAGCTCGGGCCCGGCACCACTCCGGAGACCGCGATCGAGCTGTGCGAGAAGCTCAACCCCGACAACATCCCGGGCCGGCTCACGCTGATCTCCCGGATGAGCAACGGCAAGGTTCGCGACGTGTTGCCCGGCATCGTCGAGAAGGTCACCGCCTCCGGCGCCCGCGTGGTGTGGCAGTGCGACCCGATGCACGGCAACACCATCGAGTCGTCCAACGGCTACAAGACCCGCCACTTCGACCGGATCGTCGACGAGGTTCTGGGCTACTTCGAGGTGCACCGCGAGCTGGGCACCCACCCGGGCGGCCTGCACGTGGAGCTGACCGGCGAGGACGTCACCGAGTGCCTCGGCGGCGCCCAGGCGATCGAGGAGCTCAACCTGTCGGAGCGGTACGAGACCGCCTGCGACCCCCGGCTCAACACCCAGCAGTCGCTGGAGCTGGCGTTCCTGGTGGCGGAGATGCTGCGCGGATGAGTGGCGGAGATGCGGCGCGGATGATCGTCGATCTTCGCAGTGACACCGTGACCAAGCCGACCCCGGCCATGCGCGAGGCGATGGCCGCCGCCGAGGTCGGCGACGACGTGTACGCCGAGGACCCGACGGTCAACGCCCTGCAGGCGGAGGTGGCGGCGCTGTTCGGGCACGAGGCGGCGCTGTTCGCGCCGACCGGCTCGATGGCGAACCAGATCGCCATCCAGCTGGTCGTCCCGCGCGCGGACGAGCTGCTCTGCGACGCGGACGCGCACGTGGTCAACTACGAGGTCGGCGCGGCGGCCGCCATCGGTGGCGTGTCCACCCGTACCTGGCCGGCGCGCGGCGCCGATCTCGACCCCGACGAGATCGCCGCGATGATCCGCCCCGACGGGTACCACGCCGTCACCACCCGGGCGATCGCCGTCGAGCAGACCCACAACCGGGCCGGTGGGGCGGTCCTCCCGCTGGCCACCCTCGAACGGCTGCGGTCGGTCGCCGACGACGCCGGCCTCGCCCTGCACTGCGACGGCGCCCGGATCTGGCACGCCCACGTGGCCGACGGCGTACCGCTGGCCACCTATGGGCGGCTGTTCGACACCCTGTCGGTCTGCCTGTCCAAGGGCCTGGGCGCGCCGGTCGGCTCCCTGGTCGTCGGCTCCGCCGAGAAGATCGAGAAGGCGCGCTGGATCCGCAAGCGCATGGGCGGCGGGATGCGGCAGGTCGGGGTACTCGCGGCGGCCGGCCAGTACGCGCTGCGCCACCACATCGCCCGGCTCGCCGACGACCACGCCCGGGCTGCCCGCCTCGCGTCGGCGCTGGCGCCGTTCGGGGTGGTGGACGTGGAGGCGGTGCGCACCAACCTCGTGCCGCTGGACCTGACGAAGTCGCCGGTCGACGCGTTGGCGCTCGGGGCTGCCGCGCGCGACGCCGGCGTGCTCGTGTCCGTGATGGGCCCGCACAGCGCGCGGCTGGTGACGCACCTCGACGTCGACGACGCCGGGATCGACCGGGCGATCGAGGTCCTCACCCGCGTGCTTTCGTGATCCTGAAGTATTTTCCGTGTCCCGACACGGAAAATCCTTCAGGATCACGCACCAGGGGCGAGGGACCGGAGCAGCGCGATGTCCGCGGGATGCCCGGCGCCGTCGTCGTTCGGCGTCTCGACGATGATCGGTACGCCCCGGGTCGCCGGATGCGCCAGCAGTTCACCGAAGGCCGCCGCGCCGATCGTGCCCTTGCCCACCGACTCGTGCCGGTCCCGGGTGGAGCCGAGGGCGTCCCTGGAGTCGTTGGCGTGCACCAGCCACAGGCGGTCCGCGCCGACGGCGTCGACCAGCGCGTCGAGCGTCGCGGTCATACCGCCCGGGGTCGCCAGGTCGTGCCCGGCGGCCCAGGCGTGGCAGGTGTCGAAGCAGGTACCCAGCCACGGGTGGCGCTCCACCGCGTCCAGGTAGGGGCCGAGGTGCTCGACGCGCGAAGCCAGTGACCGGCCGCCGCCCGCGCTCGGCTCGACCAGCAGCTTGGGCAGCCCTTCGGCGGCGGCCCGGTCCAGCAGCGGCAGCAGCGCGTCGCGTACCTGAGCGGCGGCCTTGTCGGCGTGCTCGGCGTCCACCGCGCTGCCGGCGTGGAACACGACACCGCGGGCGCCGATCATCGCGGCGCGGCGCAGCGCGTGCTCCAGCGTGGCCACCGACCGCTCGACCGTGGCCGGCGTCGGCGAGCCGAGGTTGACCAGCAACGACGCGTGTACGTAGGCCACGGCGCCGCGGTCGCCGCAGCAGGTGGCGAACGCCTCGTCCTGGCGCGGGTCGCCCGTCGGGAGGGCCCAGCCCCGGGGGTTGGACACGTACACCTGGACCGCGTCGGCTTCGCTGCGCTCCAGGTAGCGGAGGGTGCCCTTGGCCAGCCCGCCGCCGAGCGTCGCGTGGCCTCCGATCACCGGCTTTTTAGCTATTTGCTGCACATCCACACAATCATCCAAAGCACAACAACACGATCGTCGTGCCGGGCGGCACCTGCTGCCCGGCACCGGGGTTCTGGACCCGGACCGTACCCCCGCCGACGACCTGTACCTGCAGGCCGGCCTGGGTCAGGATCTGGCGGGCCTCGTCGGCGCTACGGCCGTTGACGTCCGGGACGGTGACGGCGGGCGGACCCTTGCTCACCGTCAGCGTCACCGTCGTACCCGGCTCGACGCCGGTGCCGTCGACGGGGTCCTGGGAGAGCACGGTGTTGGCCGGCTGCGTGCTGTCCTGCTGCTTGACCGCGACCTTGAGCCCCTGCCCGGCGAGGGCGTTCTGCGCCTGGTCGACCGGCTGGCCGACGACGTTCGGCACGGTGACCGGGGCGCGGCCACGGCTGACCTTGAGCACGATCTTCGTGTTGGGCTTCACCGTGCTGCCCGCGGCGGGGTCGGTGCCCACGACCGTGCCGGCCGGCACGACGTCGTCGTACACCTGCGTGACCTGCACGGTGAGCTTGATCTCGGCCAGGTCCTTCTGGGCGAGCGCGACGTCCTTGCCGCCCTCGTCGGGCACCTTGTACCGCTCGGGCCCCAGCGACAGCGACAGGGTGATGATGCTGCCGCCCACCACCCGCCGACCCGCCGTGGGGCTCTGCGCGACCACGGTGTCCTTGGGAACCTTCTCGTCGTACCGGCCGCCGTCGAAACGCACCGTGAAGCCGTTCTTCTCGGCGAACGCGACCGCCTGCGCCTTTTTGAAGTCGACGAGGTTCGGCGCGGTGGTGAAGCGGCCCACCCCGAACCACCAGCCGCCGAACGCCACGAGCAGGCCGAGTACGGCGAGCACGGCGGCGACGCTGATCCGCCCGCGCGGGCTGCCGAGAATCCGCTGCCGCAGGCTCCTGCGCTCGGTGACGACCGGGTCGTCGTCGTAGAGCTCCTCGGCGTACCGCGGTCGCCGGGCGCGGGACCGGCGGGTCTGCCGGGGCTGCGGCAGCCGGGCCCACTGCGGCCGGTCCTCGACCACCGTCGGGTCGACGTGCAGCGCGGAGACGTCCAGCGCCTCCAGGTGCATGGTGGCGTCCGGCGACGCCAGGTGCATGGTCGCGTCCGACTGGGCGAGGTGCGCGGTCGCCTCGGCGTTCCGGCTGAGGTCGTATCGGGGAACCACCACCGTCGGCGCGGCCTCGGGCCGGGTCCGGGTCGATTCGGCGACGGCGGTGATCTCGCGCGCCTCCTGCACCTCCGCGAGCATCGCGCCCGCGTCCGTCGGGCGGGCGCCCGGGTCGCGGCGGGTCGCGCGGACCACGAGGTCGTCGACGACCGGCGGCAGGCCGGGCACGTAACGCGACGGCGCCGGGACGTCCCGGTCGACGTGCTGCCAGGCCACCTCGACCGGGCGGTCGGCCTCGTAGGGCACCCGACCGGTCAGCATCTCGAACAGCACCAGGCCGGCGGAGTAGACGTCGGTGCGCGGGTCCGCGTGCCCCTCGGTGACCAGCTCCGGCGCCACGTACGCGACGGTGGCGAGCAGGTGACCGCCGTTGCTCGGGGCCTCGGTGCTCGCCTCCTCGACCGCGCGGGCCAGCCCGAAGTCGGTGACCTTGACGACGCTGTCGAGCAGGCTGTGGTTGGGGGCGTCGGCCACCAGTACGTTTTCCGGTTTGACGTCGCGGTGCACGAGGCCGGCGCGGTGTGCGGCGGCGATCGCCGCGAGCATCTGCTCCATGATCGCGAGCGCCTCGGTGGGCGGCAGCCGGTGCTTGTCGGCGAGCACCTCCCGGAGGGTCCGCCCGCGCACGTACTCCAGCACCAGGTAGGGCAGGCCCTCGTGGGTGCCCTGGTCGTAGACGGCGACCACGTTGGGGTGGGTCAGCCGGGCGATGAGCTTCGCCTCGTCGGTGAACCGCTCGAGGAACGTGGGCTCGTTCGCCTGCGCCGGGTGGATGATCTTCAGCGCGACGGTCCGCTCGAGGCGCTCGTCCGTGGCCGTGTACACGGTCGCCATCCCGCCGCGTGCGACCCGCGCGCGAACGCGGTAGCGTCCGTCGATGAGCGCCCCGATGAGAGTGTCGGCGACTGTCGTGTCCATCGGCAGCGAGTGTACGGCGGATGTCGGTGACAGGTCCGGTGAGCCGGGCCAACGAAATAATCAGGGCGTGGTTTCAGCCGCCGGTGTCGCGTTCAGTGACGGGGCCTCACTGGCCGTAGCCTCCTTGCTCGGCTCCGGCTCCGGGCTGCGCGACGGCGGGACCGTCGTCGCGGAGACCGACGGGCTCGGAACCGCGGTCGCGGACGGCTGAGCGGTCGGGGCGGCCGATCCGGGCGCCGACACCCGCACCGACGGCGACGGTGACGACGACGGCCGGTGTGCCGCCGGGGCCTTCGAAGGCGAATGAGCGACCGAGGGTACGACCTGGGGCGCGCTCGCCGGCGCGGGCGGCGGGGTGGTCGGCGCGCCGGGCGAGTTGACCAACGTGACCCCCAGGCTGCCCGACACCGCGAAGAACGCCCCCATGGCCGACGCGGCCAGCGCGCTCGCCACGGCCGACGCGGCCAGTACCCGACGCGGCTTGCGAAGCTGGGACCACACCGTCTCCTGCGGCGGCAGCGCCCGCTCGGAGCGGCCGGCGGGCGGCACTCCGGAGTCGGCGACCGGGGCCGGGCCGAAGGCGGGCACCCGGTTGAAGACGACGGTGGCGGCGGGGTCGAACGGTACGGTCGCGGCGGGGTCGAACGGTACGGTCACCGCGGGGTCGAACGGCGCCGTGTGACCGGGGGTGAAGGCGACCGTGGTGGCGGGGTCGAAGCTGACCGGCGCGCTCGCGCCGTCGAAGCCGATCGGCCTGCTCACACCGTTCGAGCCGGTCGCGGTACGGCCGGCCCGCGGTCCGGCGCCTCCCGTGGCCCCGGCGCCGCCCCTGGGCTCGGTTCCGGCCTTGGGGCGGTGGCGGAGGTCGTAACGAACCGACCGCCACGCGCCCATGACCTCCCGGCGGAGTCTGTCCCAGGGCTTCACGTCGCTGTCCCTTTCCATGCCGTCCGCCGGTTCGGGACCGGCGGCCGGCGGTTCGTGCGGTGCGGATTGCGCGGGTTTATTGGATCTACACCCGCCGGGCGTGGCAGGGTGAAGGGGTGACCGATCACGCCGTGGAACCGGCCCGTTGGCTGGCGCTGCCGGACATCGCCGAGCGTCTGGGAATTCCGATCACCAGGGTGCACCAGCTGCTGCGCGACAACGCGCTCATCGCCGTGCGGCGTGACGGCGTGCTGCGTGTGCCTGAGGAGTTGGTGGCTGGCGACACCGTGCTGAAGCACCTTCCCGGAGTACTCACGTTGCTGCGTGACGCCGGGTATAACGACGAAGAGGCGCTCAGGTGGCTGTACACGGCCGACGAGACGCTTCCCGGGACCCCGGCGAACGCGCTGTCGAGCGGGCGGGCCACCGAGGTCAAGCGCCGCGCCCAGGCGCTGGGCTTCTGACCGGCCGGCCGGGGTGCGTCACCTCGTCTATCTCGGTGTGCTTCTCGGCTGCCTGGCCGGGGCGCTCTGGCTGGAGCCCGTCCTGCGGGTGGGCGTACTGCGCCGGTGGCGCCGGCTGCTGCTGACGCTGCTGCCCGTGGTCGTCGTGTTCACGGCCTGGGACCTCGCCGCGATCGCGGCCGGTCACTGGAGCTTCGACCCGGGCCAGACCACCGGCGTCCGGTTGCCGGGGCGGCTGCCGCTGGAGGAGCTGCTCTTCTTCGTGGTCGTACCGGTCTGCGCGGTGCTCGGCTTCGAAGCGGTCCGTACCGTGCTGGCCCGCCGGAGGTCCCGGTGACCTACACCGTCGCCGCAGGGCTCGGCGTCCTCGGCGCGCTCGTCGTCGACCTCGTGCTCCTGCGTACCCGGCTGGTGACCCGGCTGGTGTTCTGGGCCACGTACCCGATCATTGTCGGGTTTCAGCTGCTGTCCAACGGGGTGCTGACCGGGCTGCAGGTGGTCCGCTACAACCCGGCGACGATCCTCGGCCCACGGATCGCGTACGCGCCGGTGGAGGACCTCGCGTTCGGGTTCGCCCTGGTGCTCACATCGCTGTCGGTGTGGGTGTGGCTGGGGCGCCACGACCCGAGGTGACGCTTATCCGTCACATTCCTTGACCACGTAGAGCGACGTCCGGGGTTCCGGCTCCGGTGGCCCGGCCGGTTGCTCGACGGCGGCCGGTACCGGCAGGTGTCTGTCCTGTCTACGGCGCCACCAGCGGCGAATCCGGATCAGCATCGTGCCGACCTCCTCGGTGCGGGTCACGTGGTCAGCATCCGGGGGCGCGCATCGACGCACAACGTTTCATTGTGAAGCGCGGTGTGTCAGGATCAGACATGGACGCTGATAGATTCAAGGTCCCTGGTCGGCGTCCCGGCGTGGAACACTCTTCCCGCGGAGGACGGCATGCCGATCTCGGGTTCGACGCTCGTCCGGCGCCAGTTGGGCCGGCGGTTGCGACGCCTGCGCGAGGCGGCCGGCAAGTCCGAACGTGACGTCGAGACCGCCAAGCTGTTGAGCCGCACCAAGCTGTGGCGCATCGAGAGCGGCAAGACGGCGATCAAGGTCGCCGACGTGCGGGCGCTCTGCTGGCTGTACGGCGCTGACGCGCCCACCACCGACGCCCTCGCCGGGCTGGCGGTCGGCACGACCGAGCAGGGCTGGTGGGAGGATTACCGCGAGGCGGTCCCGGACTGGTTCGGCCTGTACATCGGCCTTGAAGCCGCGGCGAGCGAGATCCGGATCTACGACCCCGAACTGGTCCACGGCCTGCTCCAGACCCCCGCGTACGTGCGGGCGCTGTGGGAGGCCGGTGCGGGCGACCGCAGCGAGCAGGCCGTCCAGGGACAGATCAACCTGCGGATGCAACGCCAGCGGAGCATCCGCGACCGCGTCCCGCCGTTGCGGGTCGCCGTGGTCCTCGGCGCGGGCGTCCTGGCCCGGTCGGTCGGCGGCGCGCAGGTGATGGCCGAGCAGGTTGACCGGCTGTGTGAGCTGTCCAAGCTCGACCACATCGACATCCGGGTGCTGACCTGGGACGCCGGCGCGCACGCCGCGATGCACACCGGCGCGTTCACCATCCTCGACTTCGACGATCCGGACGACCCCGCAGTGGTGTACCTGGAGACGCACACCGGCGCCCGGTATCTGGAGAGGCCCGAGGAACTGGACCAGTACCGCAGGATCTTCGACCTGATCTGCGTGAAGGCAGTCCCTATCGAGGAGTACGTACCATGAGCACCGATACCCCGTGGTTCAAGTCCACCCGATCCGGCAGCAACGGTGGGCAGTGTGTCGAGGTCCGCCGGCACGACGGTGCGATCCAGGTCCGCGACAGCAAGGCCGAGGGCACCGGCCCCGTCCTGACGTTCAGCCGGGACGAGTGGGAGGCGTTCATCGAGGGCGCCCGCAGGGGCGAATTCGACCTCTCATGATCGTGGAGACTTTTCCGTGTCCCGGCACGGAAAAGTCTCCACGATCATGGATGGTTCAGATTCAGGTCAGCCGGTGCGTCGCGGCGGCCGCGAGCTGCCTGAGCGCCTCGGCGCCCTCGGGCTGTAGCGACACGGCGTCCAGCGCCGCCAGCGCCGACCGGGTCAGCTCGGCGATGCGCTCCTCGGTGCGGTCCAGCGCCCCGGTCGCGGTGATGATGTCGCGCAACCGGCGGATGCCCGCCTCGTCGAGGTGCGGGTCGCCCAGCCCCTCCCGTAGCTGGCGGGCCTGCTGCTCATCGGCCGCCTCGAACGCGGCCGCCACCAGGTAGGTGCGCTTGCCCTCCCGGAGGTCGTCACCGGCGGGCTTCCCGGTCACCGCCGAGTGGCCGAAGACCCCGAGTACGTCGTCGCGCAACTGGAAGGCCTCGCCCAGCGGCAGACCGAACGCCGAATACGCCCGAATGATCTCCGCGGGCGCGTCGGCGAACGCCGCGCCGAGCAGCAGCGGCCGCTCCACGGTGTACTTCGCCGACTTGTACCGGGCCACCAGCCCCGCCCGCTGCAGGGACGTGTCGCCGGCCACCTGGGTGTGGATGTCGAGGTACTGGCCGACGGTCACCTCGGTGCGCATGTCGTCGAACACGCCACGGGCCCGGGCCAGGGTCTGCGGGTCCAGCCCGCTGGTGTGCAGCAACTGGTCCGACCAGACCAGGCACAGGTCGCCGAGCAGGATCGCCGAGGCGGTGCCGAACCCGGTCGGCTCGCCCAGCCACTTCGACCTGCGGTGCAGCGACTCGAAGCGCCGGTGCACGGCGGGCTCGCCGCGTCGCGTGTCGGAGGCGTCCATCACGTCGTCGTGCATCAGCGCGCTGGCCTGGACGAACTCCAGCGCCGCCGCACCGGCCACGACCTCGTCGCGGTCGACCCCGCCGGCGGCCCGGTAGCCCCAGTACGCGAACGCCGGCCGCAGCCGCTTGCCGCCGCCGAGCACGAACTTCTCGATGGCGTCGGCGATCGGCACCAGCGCCTCATCGATCGTTGTCAGCTGCTCACGCCGCCGGGCCAGGAACGCGGCGAGGGCGGAGTCCACCCGGGTGCGCAGGCCGGCCTGGTCCAACACAGACGCCGTCACGAGACCCGAACCTAGTCTCACCCGGCAAGCGCCCCGGCAGCACCCCCCGGAGCAGCGGGAAGGTAGCGGGCCGCGGACCGGTACAGCTCCGCGTACTCGCGGACGGCCGGGACCGCGCGCAGCGGGCGCAGCCGCGGATGAAGCGCGGTCAGCTGGCGCGCGGCGCGGACCGAGCCGACGCGTACGGTCTCCAGCAGCGCCGCCCGTGCGGTCGCGCACGCGCCGTCGACCTCACCGGTGTCCAGCTGTACGCCCGCGAGCCAGCCGGCGTACAGCGCCCAGGCCCGCAGCCGGATCCGGCGATCGGCGAGCGCGGCGCGCAGCAGCGGCTCGGCCAGCCGGGGGCGACCCGCCGCCGCGTAGCAGCGACCGGCCATCGCGGTCAGCTCGGCGTCGTCGAACCAGTACGCCCAGGCGGGGTCGCGCGCGGGGTCACGCCGCTCGAACGCGCGCTCCGCCCCGGCGAGGGACTCCTCACAGGCGCGGCGCTGCCCGGCGCGGGCGGCGGCGAACGCGATGCGGTGCAGCAGCAGCGCCCGGACCGTGGCCGATGCCGCCGAGCGACCCAGCCGATAGCCGCGTCGGGCCAGCTCGAGTGGATCGGACCCGTCCGGCGTGCCGAGGTGGGCGAGCGTGGTGAGCAGGTGGCCCAGCAGGGGACAGTCCTCCGCGGCGGTGGCCGCCGCGACGCCGATCCGGTGTGCCCGCCGGGCCCGTCCGGGCGCACCCGCGTCGGCAGCGACCCAGCAGGCGAGCTGGGCCAGCTCGGCGACGACCGGGAGCAGGCGGCGCCGCTGCCGCTCGGTCAGGCCGTCCGCGCGCAGCACCTGGAGCGCGGCCGCGAGCTCCCGTTCGGTCAGCCGGCTCAGGTCGGCGCCACCCACGAGGTCGTCCATCCGCCGCAGCGCCGCGACGCGGGCGGCGAGGACGGACGTGTCGACGCGGGTGGCGAGGACGGACGTGTCGACGCGGGTGGCGAGGACGGACGTGTCGACGCGGGTGGCCAGGACGGACGTGTCGACGCTGGCGGCCAGGATGGTCACGTCGCGGGCGGCCAGCACGGCGTCACCGTTGGCCGGCATGGATCGCCACGGCGGCACCTCGTCCGGCAGCGGTGGGCCGGGGAGCGCGTCGCGTCTGGCCCGGGCGAGCGCGGCGGCGCGCTCCAGGTCGTCGAGCGGCGCCTCGAGCACCGCGGCCAGCCAGACCAGCCAGCGCTGGCTCGGGATGCGCTCCTCCCGCTCCCACCGGGAGACCTCGTGGCGGGTCAACGTCGGCACGCCGGATGCGGCGCACAACAGCTCCGCCAGCCTCAGCTGCGAGCGGCCCGACGCCAGCCGGAGCCGTACGAGCAACGCTCCGATCGACTCCGATCCGGCTTCCGGATCGAAGTCCCGTCGCGACGGCGTCATCGAGCAACCTCCGTACGGTTGACGCCTCCTGCGGTCGCGACCCCCGATGTGGTGAAGACCCCCGTGCCGACAGTGGTACCGCACGGGTACGACGGTTCGGCGCGGCAGAACAAGATCCCGCTCGGGTCTGCGTTGTCGGGGTCTCGGGGCGGTCGAGGCATGAATAACGCAGACCCGAGCCGGATCTTGGACGCGGCGGAGATCACCAGACCGGTACGCGGCGGAGATCACGTGGCCATTTGTCGAGATGTGGACGCTGAAGACGCGGCCACCTGGGTACAGTCCCAGCCGTGGCTCTCGGACTTCCCTCGGTGATGCCGGATGACAGACCGTCGATCGGCGACCTGGTGCGCACGTCCGGGCCGACGTTCTCGTTCGAGTTCTTCCCGCCCAAGACCGCTGACGGCGAGCGCCTGCTCTGGCAGGCCATCCGCGAGCTGGAGCCGCTGAAGCCGTCCTTCGTGTCGATCACCTACGGCGCCGGCGGCTCCACCCGCGACACCACCATCTCGGTGACCGGACGGATCGCCACCGAGACCACGCTGCTGCCCATGGCGCACCTCACCGCCGTCAACCACTCGGTCGCCGAGCTGCGCCGGGTCATCGGCAACTACGCCGAGGTCGGCATCCACAACATGCTCGTGCTGCGCGGCGACCCGCCCGGCGACCCGCAGGCGGAGTGGGTGGCGCACCCCGACGGCTTCAGCCACGCCGACGAGCTGGTCCGGCTCGTCCGCGACAGCGGCGACTTCTGCGTCGGGGTGGCGGCGTTCCCGGAGAAGCACCCGCGCTCACCCGACCTCGACACCGACGTGGACAACTTCGTCCGCAAGTGCCGCGCCGGCGCCGACTTCGCCATCACACAGTTCTTCTTCCGCTGGGAGGACTGGGCCCGGTTCCGCGACAAGGTGGCGGCGCGCGGCTGCGACGTGCCGATCATCCCCGGCGTGATGCCGGTGACCAACGTCAAGAGCATCGAGACGATGGCGAAGCTGTCCGGCGCGGCGTTCCCGGCGGACCTCGCCGAGCGGCTGCACGCGGTCGCCGACGACCCCGCCGCGGTTCGCGCGATCGGCGTCGAGGTGGCCACTGACTTGAGCGCCCGGCTGCTGGCCGAGGGCGCGCCGGGCATCCACTTCATCACCCTCAACCGGTCGACCGCCACCCGGGAGGTCTGGCACAACCTGGGGGTGTACACCCCGACCCGATGCTGACCTGGGAGCAGTACGCGGCCGGTTGGCGCGAACTGCACGGCGGGTACGACCCGCACACCGGTTCGGCGTTCGTACGCGGCTGGCTGCGGCTGGCGTACCTGCTCGGCCGGGCGGCGGCCCGGGTCGGCGCCACCCCGGGGGTCGTGACGGGCATCGGGCTGGCGCTGTCGGTGGGCGTACCGGTGGCGGCCCGGCTGCCGCTGCTGGCGGCCCTCCTGGTCGTACTGTCGGCCGTCGCGGACACGATCGACGGCGCGGTCGCGGTGTTGACCGGCCGGGCTTCGCGCGCCGGTCAGGTGTACGACAGCCTCGCCGACCGGGTCGGCGAAGCGTGTTGGCTGGTGGCGCTGGGTGTGCTCGGCGTGCCGGCGTGGCTGCTGCTCGGCTGCGGCGGGTGCGCCTGGCTGCACGAGTACGTGCGGGCGCGGGCGACCGCGGCGGGCATGAACGAGATCGGGGTGGTCACCGTCGCGGAGCGACCGACCCGGATAATCCTGGCCGTGGCGGCGCTCGTCGCCGCCGGTACGGTCGGGGGAGCGGCGGCGACCGCGGTCACGGCCGTCTGGACGGCGCTGACGGTGGTCGGCTTCGCCCAGCTGATGCTGACCGTGCGCGCAAGACTGCGCTGACTGGCCGTTCGCGCAAGACTGCGCTGACTGGCCGTTCGCGCGAGGCTACGGTGACTGGCCGTTCGCGCAAGACTGCGCTGACTGGCCGTTCGCGCGAGGCTACGCCGACCCGATCTGCCCGGCGACGATCTTCGCCGACAGCATGACCATCGGCAACCCACCGCCGGGGTGCACCGATCCGCCGACGAGGAACAGGCCGCGGACCGGTCCCCGGTTGCCGGGCCGGCGCAGGCCGGTGAGCCCGTGGACCGGCGTACCGTAGATCGCCCCGCCCGGCGAGGCGGTCGCGACCTGGAGATCGGCCGGCGTGAGCACCTTGCGGAACAGCACCCGGTCGCGCACCTCCACGCCGCGGGCGGCGAGCACGTCGAGGATCCGGTTGGCGTACCCCTGGGCCAGCTCCGGCACCGTCCAGTCGACCCCCGCCGCGTTGTCGCCGTGCGGCGGCGCGTTGACCAGGACGAACCACGCCTCGTGGCCGTCGGGGCGCACCAGCGGATCGTCCGCGACGGTGACGAAGACCGCGGGGTCGCGGGCCGGCCTGGCCACCACACCCCGGCGCGGGTGGCCGAACACGTCGTCGAACTCGGCGTCGTAGTCGTCGGGCAACAGCACCGTATGGTGGGCCAGCCCCGGCGTACGCCCCTGCACACCGAGCAGCAGGACGAAGCCGGCGAGGCTGCGCTCCCGCAGCCGGGCCGCACGGCGCCGGTCGGGCAGCAGGTCGCGGTACACCTCGAGGGCGTCGGTGTTGGCCACGACCACGTCGGCGGGCACGAACGTGCCGCCGGCGAGCCGTACCCCGTGCACCCGCCCGCCGGCGGCCTCGATCTCCACCACACGGGTGCCGGTACGTACCCGGACCCCGAGCGAGTCGCAGCGGGCCAGCAGGGCGTCGGCGAGGGTGGCGAGGCCGCCGCGCAGGTACCAGCCGCCGTAGCGCATCTCGGCGTAAGGGATCGCCAGCAGCGCGGCCGGGGCCCGCCGCGGATCGGCGCCCGAGTAGGTGGCGTACCGCTCCAGCAGCGTGCGCATCCTCGGATCGGACAGGTACCGGCGGGCCACCCCGCGGATGGTCTGCCCGGGGCCGACCGCGCTGAGGTCGCCGATCCGCCAGGCCAGTGTGGACAGTGCGAGCGTCGAGTGGGCGGGGACGGTGAGCACGTGCCGCCAGGACGTCTCCCACACCCGTTCGGCGCGCCGCCACAGCTGCCGCCATTCGCGGGCCGACTGTTCTCCGACCGCGGCGGCGATGCGGTCGGTGAACGTGGTCTGGTCGGCGGACGAGTCGAGCACGGTGCCGTCGGCGAAGCGGTGGCGCACGATCGGGTCGAGCCCGACGAACTGGCCGGCCAGGTCGTCGCCGAGCAGTTCGGTCACGACCTGGGGCAGGGTGAGCAGGCTGGGGCCGGTGTCGAAGCGGAAGGCGCCCGCGCGGGTGGTGTGCTCGTACCGGCCGAGCTTGCCGCCCACGACGCCGGCGCGCTCGTACACCGTGACGCGGTGCCCGGCCGTGGCGAGCCGCAGTGCGGCGGACAGGCCGCCGACGCCCGCACCGATCACGACGACTTCGCTCATGGGGTCCCCTCGTGGGCCTCCACCGGACGGTTTTTCCAGGTCAGTGTGCCGTGGCGGCGGCGCCGAAACGAGACCCCCAGCAGGATCGCGAAGGTAACGATCGCGGCGGGGTGGGCCAGCGCGACCGGGAACGGCCGGCCGCCGGTGGCGCGGGCGGCGACGACCCGGCCGGCGACGCCGCACAGGTAGCCGGCGAGCCCCGCCGTTCGCACCGCTGCCGGGCCGGTCAGCAGCAGCGCGAACGGCAGCACGTACAGCGCGATGAGCATCGCCACGACCGCCGCGGCGGCGCCCGGCGAGCCGAACGACGCCCACAGCGACTTGCCGTACCCGTCGGCGAGCTCCCGCCAGGACGCGTACATGCGGCACGTCGCGAGCGCCGATCCGTCCGCGAGCGCGATCCGCCCCCCGGCCCGCTTGACCGCCCGGGCCAGCTCGATGTCTTCGAGTACCCGGTCGCGCACCGCCGCATGGCCGCCGGCCCGCGCGTACGTGTCCGCCCGGACGGCGAGGAACTGGCCCCCGGCGGCGGCGAGCGACGGCCGACGCGAGCGTTCCATCGCCCGCAGCGGCAGGAACGTCAACCACGACCACTGCAGCAGCTGCTGCACCAGCGGCTGGCCGAGGATCTTCGGGTACGGGGAGACGAGGTCGAAGCTGTCGCCTCCGGCGACCTTGTCGACGTCGTCCAGCAGCGCGACGGCGGCGGCCACGGCGTGCGGGGCGAGCACCACGTCGGCGTCGACGAACACCAGGACCTCGGCGGCGGTGGCGGCGGCGAGCTGCGCGCAGGCGTACGGCTTGCCCAGCCAGCCGGCCGGCAGCGGCGCACCGGTCAGCAGCCGGACGCGGTCGCCGCCGATCGCCCGGACCAGATCGGCGGTGCCGTCGCCGGAGCCGTCGTCGAGGACGACGATCTCCAGGTCCGGTACCCCCTGCTGGGCCAGCAGCGCCCGCAGGCACGGCTCCACCCGGTGCGCCTCGTCGCGTACCGGCAGCAGCACCGCGACCGGCCGGTCGACCGTGGGTGGCCGGGCCGGCGGCCGGCGTAGCAGCGCGGCGTTGACACCCGTGTGGACGGTCAGCGCGGCGACGACGGCCGTGACGGCCCAGGCGATCATGCGGAGATCCGCCGCTCTGCCCGCGCCTGCCGCGGCGCGGTGCGCGGGTACCGGTCGCGCAGCAGCGCCACCGCCAACGGCACCGCGACCAGTCCCATCCCGAGCCCACCCCACGCCGCCGACGCCGGCAGGTCCAGGAACACGGCGTGCGCGAGTACGCCCGAGGCGTACGTCCACAGGTACAGCGCGTACATCGGCGCGTCGGGCCCGGGGCGCCGGGTGTCCGGGACGGCGGCGAGCAGCGCCATCAGCGCGACCGCGACGACCAGCCAGCCCAGGTAGTTGGAGCGGGGCACGTCCGGCACGCCGGGCAGCGCCGGCCGGGGGGAGGCCCAGGTCCAGTACTTCTCGGCGACCATCTGCGGATCGAGGAACAGGTCCCACGCCGCCAGGCCGAGCCCGGCGACCGCCACCCGCGCGGCGACGCCACGCGCCAGTCGCCCCGCTGTCAGCCAGGCGGGCCACGCCATCCACGTCCAGGCGAGGGGGATCACCAGCGGCACCCCGAGCAGCTCGGCGCCCAGCGCGTCGCCGTAGCCGTACGCGCCGAACGGGACGCCGGTCGCCACCCCCAGCGCCTCGACGGCGAGCCCCCCGCCGCCCGCGACGGCCACCAGGGCGGCCGCGGCGCGCGGGCCGCGGCTGACCGCCGCGTGGGCGACCGAGACCGCGAACCCGATCAGCACGGTGGCGACGGTGAGGTGGGCCCGGGCCGGTCCGGACACCAGCGGGTACCCGATCTCGGCCAGGACCAGCGCCGCGAACGCCACCCAGACGAGCCGGTGTCTCATGCCGGTAGATGCCCGGGTGGCGGCATGATCAGCCCGAGGATCCCGAAGGCGCGGTCGTCGCCGGGGAAGTAGAAGTTACGCAGCACGTCGACGAAGCCGAAGCGGCGGTACAGTCGCCAGGCGCGGGAGACGTTCTCGTCGGCTTCCGGGGTCGACAGCAGGACGGTGCGGTGCGACAGGCCGGACAGCAGGGCGTCCAGTTGCCGCTGGCCGATGCCCTGCCCCTGCTCGCTCGGACGCACGTGCAGCTCCACCAGCTCGAAGCAGTCCGACATCCAGCCTTTGGCGTTGTCGCGGCGGAGCGACGCCCTGATCTGGTCGTGCCACCACTGGCCGGGCGTGGAGGTATAGCCGTACCCGAAGCCGAGCAACCCACCCCGGTCACCGAGGGTGGCGACGGCGCGGAAGCCCGGCCGGCCCGCGTGCGCCGCCACGTACCCGCGGCGGGTCTGCAGCAGGTCCGCGTGGTAGCCCATGGCCGAGCCGTACACCTCGATGACGTCGTCCAGCCGGTGCACCAGGTCGTCGGGCTGCCACGTCACGAGCCTCATCGCGGGTAGTCCTCTCCTTCCTTCCAGCCGAGCACGTCACGGTCGCCGTCGACGTGGAGCACCGTGAAGCGGGCGAACAGCTCTTCCGCGTACCACCGGCGTACGGGCGTCGCCGTGACCACCGCCCGGTGCTCCGTCCGACCGTACGCGAAGCCTGTGACGTCGGTGGCGGCGCGCCACACGCTGACCGTCCCTTGCCAGCCCAGCGGGGCCTCCCCGATGCCGAACGCGGCGAGCAGGCCGGGCGCGCCGGCGAGGGTCGCCTCGACGGCCGGGATCGCGCGCCAGAACGTGACCGCCCGCGTCGGCCGCAGCCGGGCCCGGGTGAGAACGAGAACAGGGCCGTCGGCGTGTCCGCCCGGCCCGGGGGCGTCTCCGTCCGGCCTGGCGGCGTCTCCGCCCGGCCGGTCGACACCGTCGGGCCCGCTCGGCCGGTCGACACCGTCGGGCCCGCTCGGCCGGTCGACACCGTCGGGCCCGCTCGGCCGGTCGACACCGTCGGGCCCGCTCGGCCGGTCGACATCGAACGGTGCGCGGCCGGCCCACACGCCACGGCTGCGAACCGCGCGCAGCGCGACCCGGCAGCGCGCCGTCGCGAGGGCGCCCCAGGCCCGGCCCACCGCCGAGTCGTCGAAGCGGCCGGCCGCGTCGGGGTCGTTCCAGGCGATGACGGCCGCCCACCGGGTCGGATCCGCGGCGCCGGGCCCGAAGCGCAGGTCGCGTCCGGTGCCGAGCAGCTTCGCGAACTCCACGCCCCTGGTACGGCGCAGCCGCTGACGGTCGGTCGCCATGCGCCACAGAGCCTGCGGCAGGGCGGTCTGCGGTACCCGCCAGACGTGGAGGGTGATCAGCCGACTCACGCCACCTCGGCGGGGGAGCCCGACGTGATCCGGACCAGTTCGGCGTACGTGATTCCGAAGACGGCCTGCGGGATCCCGCCGGCCGCCCATACCTCGTCGTAGCCTTCGAGCGTGGTGTCCACCAGGGTCCGGAGCTGCTTGGGGTGGCCGAGCGGGGCCACGCCGCCGATGACCTGCCCGGTGTGGGCGCGTACGAACTCCGGCGTGGCCCGGCGCACCCGCTGCGCGCCGATCAGGGCGCACACCTTCGCGGTGTCCACCCGGTGGGCGCCCGAGGTCAGGACGAGCAGCGGCTCGCCGTCGGCGTCGAAGATCAGGGAGTTGGCGATCTGGCCGACCTGTACGCCCAGCGCCGCCGCGGCCGCCGCTGCCGTGTGGACCGCGTCGGGCAGGACCCGCACCCGGCTCGGCCGGCCGGCGGCGTCGCGCGCCCCGGCGGCGTCGAGCGCGTCCTGTACCGCCTGCGCGTTGGGATGAAGCTGCATAGGTCCATCTTGGCCGATCATCCGGCGGGCGTCCGCCGTTTCACGTGGGCGGTATGTCGGGGAGCGTCTCCGACGTGGCCGTCCGGGCGGTCTCGGCGAGGATGACGCCGGTGAGGATGAGCGCGGCGCCCGTCAGCTGGACCGGGGTGAGCGCCTCGCCCAGCACGAGCCAGGCGACCGCGCCGGCGAACACCGGCTCGACCATGCCGATGATGCCGGCGCTGGTGGGCGGCAGGTGCCGCAGCGCGGCGGTGAGTAGCAGGTACGGTGCGATCGAGCCGAGGAGTACCACGTAGCAGCACAGCAGCCAGACGGGCACGCCGTCGCTGGTGGTGCCCAGCAGGTGGCCGGGGAAGCGCCACCACGGCCGGATGACCGCGCCCGCGACCGCCGCCGCGCCGTACGACAGGCAGGTCAGCGACAGCGGATCGCGGCGGGCCGCGCCGTGCCCGCCGATCACGTAGTAGACCGCGAGCATGGCGGCCGCCCCGAGGCCCGCGAGGATGCCGACGGAGTTCAGGCGCAGGTTGCCCCAGACCTCCGCGACGGCGGCCAGCCCCGCGAGGCTCAGGCCCAGCCCGATCCACAACCGCGGGCGTACGGACTGGCGCTGACCGAATCGGGCCCACAGCGCCACGAGCAGCGGCGCCGTGTACTCGAACAGCAGCGCGATGCCCACCGGCAGCCGGCTGATGGCGATGAAGTACAGCAGGGGCACGAGGGCGAACCCGGTCAGCCCGTACCCGAGCAGTACCGGCAGGTCGCGCCGGCTGAAGCGCAGGCTGCGGGGGTTGACCGCGAGGGTGAGGACGAGCAGGCCGACGAACGCGGCGGTGGCCCGCAGCGTGGTCAGCTGAAGCGGGTCCATTCCGGCGCGCATCACCAGCTTGGAGACGGTGCCGTTGATGGCGAACAGGGCCCCGGAGAGGACGACCATGACGGCGCCCAGGGCGGGACGGACCGCGCTTCGAGTACCGGTGGCGCTCGGCGCGGATCGGGTCGTCACGCGTCCCCGGCGGCGAGCGCCCGGGCCGGTGGGAGCAGGGCTGCGCCCGCCGACATCGTTACCTCCGCTACGTCATGTGATCTCTTGCGGTACCAGAGGTTAGCCCCCGGCGGGTCGACGGTCGTGTGCCGGTCCGCGGCGCGCCGATGATCACGCAGTAGCGCGCCGGGGCGGGCGGGGCGGGCGGGGCGCGGCGGCGAGCGGGGCGGGGCGCGGTGGGGTGCGGTGGGGCGCGGCGGCGAGCGCGGGCGCCCCGAGGCGGGCCAGCTCGGGTGGGAGCTCAAGATCCGTACAGTGTGGGCCAAACTGCGGTCACCGCGGCGCCGGAGACCGCAGTTACGGCGTAACTGCGCAGATCTTGAAGGCGGAGCGCGACCCGCGATCGGCACCGTTCGAACTTCTGTTCGAAATTTCTCCGCGAGCATTGAGTTTTTGTCGGGGGGCCGGTGTAGTCTTATCTCCAGTTCGAACACTCGTTCGATCATTCGGAAGGGGCGATTCGCGGCGCCCCTTCCGGGAGCGGTTCGCGACACCGCTCGAGGCCCGGTCATCGCGGGCCGGCCTCACAGCGGGGCCGCCAGCCGCCGCCCCCGACCCCCGGGCGGCGGCTGGCGGTCCGCTGGCCGGGCGTGGTGTGGGGAAGCGCCACGCCTGGCCGGCAACGCTGCTGCGTCTTCCTCCGCAGCGGCCTTCGACCACCATGCGCACCCGAGGGAGACCTGATGCCGACGACCCGACCCAAGCCCGTTCCCGGCCCCAGGTCCGTTACCGCCCAGGACGGGCGCCAGGAGCTCCCCGTCCCCGCACACGCGCTCCCTCACCGCACCCCTCGGGAGCTGCTCTCGCTCGCCCGGCAGGGGCTGGAAGAGGCGGGCGAGACCCGCAAGGACGGGCTGCGTTACGCCACCGCGCACCTCGCCGCGCTGCGCGCCGCCGCCGCCGTGCTCGCCGCCCGGGCCCGCCCGGCACCCGGCCGGCGCAGTCGTGTCACCAGCGTCTGGGAGTTGCTGGTCCTGGTCGCGCCGGAGCTGAGCGAGTGGGCTTCCTTCTTCGCTGCCGGAGCCCAGAAGCGGGCCGCCGCTGAGGCGGGCATCCCCCGGGTGGTCACCGCCCGGGAAGCCGACGACCTGATCCGCGCCGCCGAGCAGTTCATCGCGATCGTGGAGGTCGCGCTCGGCCTGTCCTACCAGTCGCTGTTGAACGGCGGCCGCCTGGCGAGCTGACGCCAGGGGCGCACACGACGACTCACATCACCGGGCTGGGGGCCCGGAGTAGGACATCAACGGGGGGAGAAGCGGGCGGTGGCCGGCTTGTCTACAGCAACGTCGCCGCACGCGCCGGCGGCATCCGACACGTCTGACGCACCTGACGTATCTGACGCGCCGAGATCGGTGATCCGGACGCCGGGCGACGTGAACCGGGCATTGGCCGACGTGACCCGGGCGCTGGGCGACCGCGCCGGCAAGGGGCTGGCCATCGTCCGGGCGGCCGCGCTGACCGGCACGGTTCGGCGGGCCAGCGACCACGCCGTCGACGCGCTCGGCAGTGAGCGGCTCCTTCCGGTCCTGCCCGAGTTACGGGCGCTGCTGCCCGGCAGAGGGCTGCGCCGCGGCGCCACCGTCGCGGTCGCCACCACAGCCGACGTCACGGACGCCCGGGCTGACGGCACCGCCCGGGCCGGCGGCACCGTCCAGGCTGACGGCACCGCCCGGGCCGGCGGCGCTCGGCAGACCCGGTCCATCGGCGCGACCTCCCTCCTGCTGGCGCTGCTGGCCGCTGCCTCGGGGGCCGGTTCGTGGTGCGCGGTCGTCGGCGTGCCCACGCTCGGCGCGGTCGCCGCCGCGGAGGCCGGTATCGCCCTCGACCGGCTGGCTCTCGTTCCGTATCCGGGGCCCGACTGGACCACGGTCGTCGCCGCGCTGCTCGACGGCGTCGACATCGTGGTGGCGGCGCCGCCCGGCCCGATCGCCCCGTCCACCGCGAGCCGGCTGGCCGCTCGGGCGAGGCAGCGCGGAAGCGTGCTCGTGTCCTACGGGCACCTGCCCGGCGCCGACATCACCTTCGACGCGGTACGCGGCGTCTGGTACGGGCTCGGCCGGGGCCGGGGCCGCCTGCGCTGCCGGCAGCTCACGATCATGGCGCGCGGTCGGGGCGCCGCCGCCGCGCCCAAGCGCACCGAGGTGTGGTGGCCGGCCCTTCAGCGATCGTGGACGGTGGACGGGCTGACAGCCCCGCCGACTGTCCACGATCGCGAGCGGGTCCTCGAGGCGACCGGGTAACCGGAGGTGCGGACGCTGGTGCTGTGGTGTCCGGACTGGCCGGTGATCGCCGCCGGAATCGTCGAAGGCGTGCCCGCGCACGGTCCGGTGGCCGTCCTGCACGCGGGCCGGGTGCTCGCCTGCTCGCCGGCCGCCCGCGCCGACGGGGTACGCCGGGGGCTGCGCAAGCGGGAGGCGCAGGGGCGCTGCCCGCGGCTGGTCGTCGTCGACCACGACGCCGGCCGGGACACGCGCGCGTTCGAGCCCGTACTGGCCGCGGTCGAACAGCTCGCCGCCGGGGTCGAGGTCGTCCGCCCCGGCGTGTGCGCGGTCGCCGCCCGCGGACCGGCCCGGTACTTCGGCAGTGAGGAGGCAGCCGCCGAGCTGCTGGTCGAGCACGTCGCGCAGGCGTGCGACGTGGAGGCGCAGGTCGGTATCGCCGACGGGGTGTTCGCCGCGACCCTCGCCGCGCGGGCCGGCCGGCTGATACCGCCCGACCGGACCACGTCGTTCCTCGCCGGCCTCGACGTCGGCGCGCTCGGCCGGCCCGCCCTGGTCGACCTGCTACGCCGGCTGGGCATCCGTACCCTCGGGGACTTCGCCGCGCTGCCGGCGGGCGACGTGCTCGCCCGGTTCGGGTTCGACGCGGCGCTGGCGCACCAGCTCGCGGCCGGTCGGGACGCCCACCCGCTCGCCCCCCGCCAACCGCCACCCGACCTGGACGTGACGCAGGAGTTCGACGAGCCGGTCGACCGGGTCGACGCCGCCGCGTTCGCCGCCCGGGCCCTCGCCGAGCAGCTGCACCAGCGCCTGGCCGGGCACGGGCTGGCCTGCACCCGCCTCGGGATCGAGGCGCGCACCGTGCACGGTGAGGAGCTGTACCGCACCTGGCGCCACGACGGGCTGCTGAGCGCCGCCGGCATCGCCGACCGGGTGCGCTGGCAGCTCGACGGCTGGCTCACCACCGCGGGAAAGCGTTCGGTGGCGACCTCGGCCCTCGTCTCGCTGCGGCTGGTCCCCGAGGGGGTGGTCGAGCACGCCGGGTTGCAGCTCGGGCTGTGGGGCGAGGCGGGCGAGGAGCGCGACCGGGCGCACCGCGCCCTGACCCGGGTCCAGGGGCTCATCGGGCCGGAGGCCGTCGTGCTCGCCGAGCTGGGAGGTGGCCGGTCGGCGGGAGGCCGGGTCCGGCTGGTGCCCTGGGGGGATGAGCGCAGCTCCGGTGAGTCCGATCAGCCGTGCTCCGGAGGCGGCTCTGGCGAGCCGCCGTGGCCGGGCCGGCTGCCGCCCCCGGCCCCCGCCACGATCCTGCCCGAGCCGCTGCCGGCCTGCGTCACCACCGCCGACGGGACGCCGGTCGGGGTCACCGGGCGGCTGGCCGTGACCGGTGAGCCGGCCCTGGTCACCGTCGGCGACGGCCGCCCGGTGGAGGTGTGGGGCTGGGCCGGCCCGTGGCCGGTCGACGAGCGCTGGTGGGCGCCGGACGAAGCCGACCGGCGGGTGCGCTTCCAGCTGCTGCTCTCCGACGGCCAGGCCTTCCTGATGTCGTTGTCCGGTGGCCGATGGGTACTGGAGGCCGTCTATGACTAGGAGCGGGTATGGGCTTCAACAACCCTGACGTGCCGTGGTCGCGGTTGGAGCGGGTCCTGTCCGGGCGGCCCGGTCCGCCGGTGATCGACCCGCTCGCGGTCGACGCCGACGGCGGGGACTCGCCGGCGTGGAGTCGCAAGCGCCCCGAATACAGTGCACCCCCGCTTACGCGCCGCGAGGACACCACCCCCTACGCCGAGCTGCACTGCCACACCAACTTCAGCTTCCTCGACGGTGCCAGCCACCCCGAAGAGCTGGTCGAGCAGGCGGCCCGGCTGGGCCTCGAAGCGGTGGCGATCACCGATCACGACGGGTTCTACGGCGTGGTTCGCTTCGCCGAGGCGGCCCGCGCCCTCGATCTGAAGACCATCTTCGGGGCGGAGCTGTCGCTGGACCTGCCCGGCCCGCCGCCGGGGTCCCCGCGGAAACGCGGAGCGTTTCCGCGGGGACGCAACGGCGTACCCGACCCGGTCGGCCGGCACCTGCTCGTCCTCGCCCGCGGGCCGGCCGGCTACGCGAAGCTGTCCCGGGTGATGTCCGAGGCGCACCTGCGGGGAGGGGAGAAAGGCCGCCCGGTCTACGACCTCGAAGAGGTCGCGGCCGAGTTACGTGACCACGTGCTCGTGCTCACCGGCTGCCGCAAGGGCCACGTACCGGCGGCGTTGCTCACCGAAGGGACAGCGGCTGCCGCGGCGCAACTGGACCGGTTGACCGCCCTGTTCGGCGCCGAGCACGTCGCCGTCGAGCTGACCCACCACGCCCACCCCGACGACGACGAGCGCAACGACGCCCTCGCCGCGCTCGCGAAGGATGCGGGGCTACCGACCGTGGCGACCAACAACGTGCACTACGCGACGCCCGGGCGCCGCCGCCTCGCCGCTGCCCTCGCCGCGGTCCGCGCCCGGCGCAGCCTCGACGAGATCGACGGCTGGCTGCCCGCCATGGGTACGGCCTACCTGCGCAGCGGTGCCGAGATGGCCGAGCGCTTCGCCGCCTACCCCGGAGCGGTCGAGCGCGCCGCCGCGTTCGGCCGTGAGCTGGCCTTCGACCTCAAGCTGGTGGCCCCGCGGCTGCCCGCCTACCCCGTACCCGAGCCCGGCCTGTCGGAGATGGACTGGCTGCGCCGCCTGACCATGGAAGGCGCGGCGCGCCGCTACGGCAGCCGGGAAGAACACCCCAAGGCGTACGAGCAGCTCACGTACGAGCTCGACATCATCGAAAAGCTCGACTTCCCCGGGTACTTCCTGATCGTCTACGACATCGTCGAGATCTGTCGCCGGTTCGACATCTTCTGTCAGGGGCGGGGCTCGGCGGCCAACTCGGCGGTCTGCTACGCGCTGGGCATCACCAACGTCGACGCGGTCGCGCACGGGCTGCTGTTCGAGCGGTTCCTGTCCGAGCAGCGCGACGGGCCGCCCGACATCGACGTCGACATCGAGTCCGACCGGCGTGAGGAGGTCATCCAGGAGGTCTACCGCAAGTACGGCCGGCACCACACGGCCCAGGTCGCCAACGTCATCTCCTACCGGCCGAAGTCGGCGGTGCGCGACGTCGCCAAGGCCTTCGGATACTCGCCGGGGCAGCAGGACGCGTGGAGCAAGCAGTTGGAGCGCTGGGGTGCGGTGGCCGACCACGAGGACATCCCGGCGCAGGTCGTCGAGTACGCCAATGAGCTGCTGACGTTCCCCCGGCACCTGGGGATCCACTCCGGCGGCATGGTCATCTGCGACCGGCCGGTGATCGAGGTCTGCCCGGTCGAGCCGGCCCGGATGGAGAACCGCACCGTCCTGCAGTGGGACAAGGACGACTGCGCGGCGGTGGGGCTGGTCAAGTTCGACCTGCTGGGGCTGGGCATGCTGTCGGCGCTGCACTACGCGTACGACATGATCGGCCTGCGCTGGGATCTGTCCACGATGGAACTGACCGACCCTGAGGTCTACGAGATGCTGTGCCGGGCCGACTCGGTCGGGGTGTTCCAGGTGGAGAGCCGGGCGCAGATGGCGACCCTGCCCCGGCTCAAGCCGAGGAAGTTCTACGACCTGGTGGTCGAGGTGGCGCTGATCAGGCCCGGCCCGATCCAGGGCGGCTCGGTGCACCCGTACATCCGGCGCGCCAACGGGCAGGAGCCCGTCACGTTCGCGCACCCGCTGCTGGAGAACGCGCTGGGCAAGACCCTGGGGGTGCCGCTGTTCCAGGAGCAGCTCATGCAGATGGCCATCGACGTGGCCGGGTTCACGCCGCGGGAGTCCGACGAGCTGCGCCGGGCCATGGGCTCCAAGCGCTCTCTTGAGCGGATGGCGGCCATCCGGGACCGGCTGTTCGCGGGCATGGCGGCCAACGACATCACCGGTGAGCTCGCCGAGGACCTGTACAACAAGCTCGCCGCGTTCGCCAACTACGGCTTCCCGGAAAGCCACGCGATGAGCTTCGCCTATCTGGTGTACGCGAGCGCCTGGCTCAAGCGGTACCACCCGGCGGCGTTCTGCGCGGCACTGCTCAACGCGCAGCCGATGGGCTTCTACTCACCGCAGTCCCTTGTGGACGACGCGCGCCGGCATGGGGTGACGGTCCGCCGGCCGGACGTCAATGCAAGCAACGCGAAGGCGGTGTTGGAGCCGCCGATAGCAGGGGAGACGCCGGGAAGGCGACCCCACCAGTGGGGCCGGGGCGGTCCGGTGGTTCGGCTGGGGCTGGAGTCCGTGCGTACCCTCGGGGCCGGCGTGGCCGAGCGCATCGAAGCGCGACGGGCCGACGGCGGCCCCTACCGCGACATGGCCGATCTGGCCCGGCGGGCGGAGCTGACCACCGCGCACCTGGAGGCCCTGGCGACGGCGGACGCGTTCGCGTGCTTCGGGCTGTCGCGGCGGGAGGCGCTGTGGGCGGCCGGCGCCGCCGCCCAGGAGAAACCGGACCGGCTGCCGGGGACGACGACCGGTATCGAGGCGCCGATGCTGCCCGGCATGGACGCCGTCGAGCGGATGATCGCCGACGTGTGGGCCACCGGGCTCGCGCCGGACGCGCACCCCGCCCAGTTCGCGCGCCCGTACCTGGATCGGATCGGAGCGGTGCCGATCGAGCGTCTGCCCACGATCGAACACGGCAGGCGGGTGTTCGTCGGCGGCCTCGTCACCCACCGGCAGCGCCCGGCGACCGCCGCCGGGGTCACCTTCATCAACCTCGAAGACGAGACCGGCATGCTCAACATCACCTGCTCACCGGGGCTGTGGAGCCGTTACCGGAAAACCGCGCGGACGTCGTCGGCGCTCGTCGTACGCGGAACCCTGGAGCGGGCCGAGGGTGTGGTCAACCTGCGCGCCGACCACCTGGCGCCGCTGACCCTGCCGGTGCGTCCCGGGTCGCGTGACTTTCGTTGAATCTTGGGGAGTTTGACATCGAATACGGTGTCAAACTCCCCAAGATTCACGTGCTACTGGTGCCCGCGGATCGGGTGCGGGCGGTACGGGGCCTCGAGCCGCTTGATCTCCTCCGCGCTCAGGCTCACATCGACCGCCGCGACCGCGTCCTCCAGGTGCTTCACCTTCGTCGCGCCCACGATCGGCGCCGTCACCCCCGGCCGGGACAGCAGCCAGGCGAGGGCGATCTGGGCCGGCGGCAGACCCCGCTCCTGCGCCACCGCGTTGAGCGCGTCCACCACGGCGAAGTCCTCGTCGGTGTAGAGCGTGTCGCCGAACTCGTCGGTCTGCGCGCGCAGGGTCCGCTTCTCGCCGCCCGGGCCGCGGGTGCCGGTGAGCAGGCCCCGGGCGAGGGGGCTCCACGGGATGATCCCCACCCCCTGGTCGACGCAGAACGGGATCATCTCCCGCTCCTCCTCGCGGTACACCAGGTTGTAGTGGTCCTGCATCGACACGAACCGCGTCCAGCCCCTCAGGTCCGCGGTGTACTGCATCCTGGCGAACTGCCAGGCGTACATGCTGGACGCGCCGATGTACCGGGCCTTGCCGGCGCGCACCACGTCGTGGAGCGCCTCCATGGTCTCCTCGACCGGCGTCTCCGGGTCGAAGCGGTGGATCTGGTACAGGTCGACGTAGTCGGTACCGAGGCGTCGCAGCGACGCGTCGATGCCGGACATGATGTGCTTGCGGGACAGGCCCCGGTCGTTGGGGCCCTTGCCCATCGGGTTGAACACCTTCGTGGCGAGGACGTAGTCGTCGCGGTTGGGGAAGAGTCGGCCGAGGAGCCGGCCCGTGATCTCCTCGCTCGCGCCGTTGGAGTAGGTGTCGGCGGTGTCGAAGAAGGTGATCCCGGCGTCGACCGCGCGGCGCACGATCGGTTCGGCCTCGTCCTCGCGGAGCGCCCACGCGCGCACGTCGGGGTCGCCGTAGCTCATCATGCCGAGGCAGATCCGGGACACCTTCAGGCCGGTGGAGCCAAGTCGCGTGTATTTCATGATTCGATCCTTGCGCTGCGACCGCGCTCCGGCGACCCCGGTCGACGCGATCCCATCAGGTGGCCGTCGTCTCAAGGTCAAGTGCGTAACGGCGCGCGTCCGGCCAGCGGGCGATGTGATCGACCTCGGTCGACTCACGCAGGATCCGCGTCACCCGCCATTGTCGTGCCAGGGGACTGCCACCGACGTGCTGCCAGGGCACCGAGAGCGGGCCGACGATGCGCACCTCCGACGCCGGTGCCGGCGGCATCGGCCCCGGCGTGGCCGGCCAGAACTGGATTCCTTCCGCCTCCACGACCCACAGGCCGCGCCCCAGCCAGTCCGGGTGAAGCGGCCGTCCCGCCACCTCGTAGGCGAAGCGTTCAGCGTCCAGGAGGCTGACCCGGTGGGGCTGGCCGACGGGCAGGGGAGCCAACTCCTCGATGGCGATCTCCACCCCGCAGACGAGCGTGTCGCCTTTGCGTAACGGCTCGATCTTGCCGTCCTCGATCAACCACGCCTCAAGGTCTACCCGCACCGGCACCTCCCTTCCTCGGCATTCGCTTCGGTCGGGATTGCTGTAACGGCTGGTCGGCAGTCGCTTGCGCGATAATCAACATCACGGTGCCGTGAGTACCGAACCGATCTCGATCTGTTCGTGCGGTACGTCGATCGCTACGGTTGTCATGCCGGGGGCGGTATGTAACTCGATTCCCTTAATGGTGGCGGGAGTCTCGACAGAATCGTGCTGTCGGATTATGACTCGCTGGCCAACCGTCAGCCTCTTTCCTTCCAGCCTGCCGGTCACCAGGGGCCAGGGACGAGATGAAAGCTTGTCGACCCGCTCGATCACGAGCCGGGACGGGCTTGCCTCCGTCACCTCGAGTTCCTCCTCCAGTTCTCGACGAACCTGTCTTCCGCAGCGTACGCCTCATCCTCGAGCGGTCCAGTGACCGTGCTTATCCTGCCGTCCGCATACTGCCTGGCATGGACGCTCTCGTGTCCCAGAGTCCGTACGAGGGTCTCTTCGTCTTGGAAGGACGCGGGCCCTAGCTGAATACCGTCGACATCTGTCCGTGCGATGGCATTTTGGAAATCCAGGTACGCGATGTCGTCGGCGCTCTCAATAATTTCGACCGGTGCACCGTGGAAATCCACCTCTGCTAGCCGCGCATAGTGGCTCACGGTCTCCATTGTTCGGGGTAGGCCGACGTCACCATCGGCGACCTCCCGGTTGGAAAGGGCGCCCGACCGCGAATACAGGACGCTGACGTTGTTGAAATCGACCGAGCGCGTATGCCCTTGGACCACCGTCGCGGAATCGTCGGGGACGGCAGGCATCGGGTCTCCTGGCATGGCCGGCCGACCAGCAAGTGTGGGCCCGTCAGGGGTACCCGGAATGTCGGCCGCCGCGCGGTCGCCCATCCGCATGCGCTGGGCTGCCTCGTCCACGGCCTTTCCGCTCTTCGTGAGCTTGCCCCGCACCAGGTCGATCAGCTTGTCGAGACTTCCGGCCTCGTGTGCCAGCCGTCGCACGCTGCTCGCCAAACCCTTGATCAACTCTGCGATTTTGGCGGTCCACTTGGCGACCAGCGTGCTGACCTGGGCGACGACGGCCGGGGTGGCGATGCCGAGCGTGCAGGCCTCTTCTGCCAGCCACTCCCAGAGCCGTACCGACAGCACCGACACGAACTCGGCGATCAGGTCCCGGACCAGGTTACGTACCAGGGCGACGACGAGCCCGGCGGCTTCGGTGATCACGGCGATGGTGCCGGCGGCCTCGGCGGTGGCGGTGATGGCGCCGACGTGTGAGCCGGCATGCTGACGGTAGGCGTCGGCGGCCGCGCCGGACCACTGCGCAAGATCACGTGCCATGGCGTCGGACAGTTCGGCGGCCGCCGAGGAGGCCACGCCGGCCACGTTGCGCCAGGTCTGGGCGTACGCGGTGATCTGATCCGGATCGCCGGCGAACCGGTCGAGGGCGTCCGAGAGTGGCTTGACGTGTTCCATCAGCCACGCGACGCCCCATGACACGACTGACCCGAGCGGGTCGACGACGAACCCGAGGGCGTCCATAGACGCGGCGAACCCGCCGAGGCTCAGGTCGACCCAGTTGCCCGATGAGATCCCGTGGGAGAGGTCGCGGATGTCCTCGGCCAAGCCGAACCCGTCCCAGACGTCGGTTGAGTCATGGCGCGCGGCGATGAGCGGGTTCGGCGGCCCGACCACGAATCACCCCCGTGACTTCGCTGCTCTGGTTCGAGTCACCGTAGTCAATCCCGTCCAGCGCCGCTGCCCGTCGATCAAGACGACAACGGGGCCCGGCGCCGACAATGGCGCCCCGCATTGTGTTGGCGACGCGAGGTGACTAGGGTCAGCATGAGCACAACCCACGGGAGTCCGGTGTAACCGGGCTGAGAGGGGGGCTGTCAGCCCCCGACCGTCGAACCTGATCCGGATCATGCCGGCGCAGGGAGGGAGGAGCGATGCCCTCGATCGGGCGTCTGCACGTCATCACCGATGCGCGGCCGGGCCGCGACGTGCTGTCCGTCGTCGCCGCCGGGCTCGCGGTGGGCGCCGACACGATTCAGGTACGGGTACCCGACGCCACCACCGACCGGGAAGCCTATGGGCTGACCCGGGAAATCCTGCGGATGTGCCGGGAAAGCGGCGCCACCTGTCTCGTCAACGACCGGCTGCACGTCGCGCTCGCGGCCGGGGCCGACGGCGGGCACGTGGGCGCCGACGACCTGCCGGTGGACGTGGCCCGCAAGATCCTGGGCCCCCACGGGATCCTCGGCGCCACCGCCCGCGACCCGGAGTCCGCGCGGCGGGCGGTCGCGGACGGCGCCAGCTACCTGGGGGTGGGTCCCGCGTACGCCACGCGAACCAAGGACGGCCTGCCCGACCCGATCGGCCCCGCCGGGGTCGCCGCGGTCGCGCGGTCCGTCACCGTACCCGTGATCGCGATCGGTGGGGTCACCGCGGACCGGGTCGGTGAGCTGACCGCTGCGGGCGCGTACGGCGTCGCGGTCGTCGGCGCCGTCAGCGAGGCCGCCGATCCGGCAAAGGTGACCCTCGAACTACGGGAGGCGCTGCGGTGACGGCCAGGGTCGCCGTCGTCGGCGGCGGGCTGATCGGCCTCGCCGTCGCGTGGCGCTGCGTCCAGCGCGGCCTCGACGTCACCGTCTACGACGCCGACGAGGGGAAGGCGTCCACCGTCGCCGCCGGCATGCTGGCGCCGGCCAGCGAGATCCACGCCGGCGAGGCGGAGCTTCAGCGCCTGCTCGACACCTCCGCCCGACTCTGGCCGGGCTTTGCCGCTGAGCTGGAGGAGGCCACCGGGGTCCCGGTGGGCTACCGCGACGAGGGCACGCTGCTCGTCGCGCTCACCGGCGACGACCTGCGCGAGGTACACCGGCTGTGCGGCGTTTACGAGCGGGCGGGCCAGCCGGTACACCCGTTGTCGGTGCAGCAGTTGCGGGAGCGGGAGCCGCTGCTCGCGCCCGGCGTGCGCGGTGGCGCCCACGCCCCGCAGGACCGCCAGGTGGACCCGCGCCGCGTCCTCGCCGCGCTGCGCAAGGCCGTCGGCGACCGCGTCGTACCCGTGAAGGTCACCGATCTGTCCAGCGTGGACGCTGACGTGACCGTCGTCGCCGCCGGCACCGGCACGACCGCGCTGACCGGCCTGCCGGTCCGCCCGGTGAAGGGGCAGACGGTCCGGCTGGCGGCGCCGGCGCCGCCGTTGCGGCACGTCATCCGGGGGTACGCGCGCAGCCGGCCGGTGTACCTCGTACCCCGCCGCGACGGCGAGCTGGTGGTCGGCGCCACCGAGGAGGAGCGCGGCGCCGACATCTCCGTCACCGTCGGCGGCGTGCTCGACCTGTTGCGCCCCGCCGCCGAGCTACTGCCGGAGGTCATGGAGTACCCGGTCCGCGAGATCCTGGCCGGGCTGCGGCCCGGCACGCCCGACAACGCCCCGATCCTCGGTGCGCTGAAGGCGGGCGTCTTCGTCGCGACCGGCCACTACCGCAACGGCGTCCTGCTCACCCCGGTCACCGCCGACCTGATCGCCGACCTGGTCGTCACCGGTACGCCGCCGCAGCAGTTGAAGCCCTTCTCACCCGACAGGGAGGCACTGTGGACCTGACCGTCAACGGCGAACACCGGACCCTGCCCGGTCCGGCCAGCGTCGCCGATCTCGTCCGGGAGCTGACCCACCGCGGGACCGGCGTCGCGGTGGCGGTCAACGGCGAGGTCGTGCCGCGCTCGGCGTGGACCACGACCGCGGTGAACGCACAGGACGCGATCGAGATCCTCACGGCGGTGCAAGGTGGGTAGCGGCGACGATTTCGTCATCGCCGGGGAGACGTTCGACTCCCGGCTCATTCTCGGGACAGGCGGTGCCACCAACCACGCCGTACTGGCCGACGCGATCACTGAAAGCGGCACCGGGCTGGTCACCGTGGCGCTGCGCCGCATCGACCCGCAGGCGCCGGGGACCCTGCTGGACGTCCTGGACAAGACCGGCGTCAGGCTGCTGCCGAACACGGCCGGCTGCTACACCGCCGTCGAGGCGGTCAAGCTCGCCCACCTGGCCCGGGAGGCGTTCGACACGAGCTGGATCAAGCTCGAGGTGATCGGTGACTCCGACACCCTGCTGCCCGACGCGGTCGAACTGGTGGCAGCGGCGGAGCGGCTGGTCGACGACGGGTTCACGGTCCTGCCGTACGCAGGCGATGACCCGGTGCTGGCGCGGCGGCTGGCCGACCTCGGCTGCGCGGCCGTGATGCCGCTCGGCGCGCCGATCGGCTCCGGCATGGGCATCCGCAACCCGTACAACATCGCGCTGATCCGCGAGGCGGTGAGCGTACCCGTGATCCTGGACGCCGGGATCGGCACGGCCTCGGACGCGGCGTTCGCGATGGAGCTCGGCTGTGACGGCGTCCTGCTCGCCTCGGCGGTGACCCGCGCGGAGCGGCCGGGGGAGATGGCGGCGGCGATGCGCCACGCGGTGATCGCCGGCCGGTTGGCGTATCGCGCCGGGCGGATCGCGCGCCGGCTGTACGCGACGGCGTCGAGCCCGACCGAGGGGATGCCGGCATGGTGATCGTGTTCACCGACCGCCGGCAGGCCCGCCGGCCGCTGCCGGAGGTGGTGGCGGCGGCGGTCGAGGGCGGCGCGCGGACCGTGGTGCTGCGCGAGAAGGACCTGCCCGACGGCGAACGCGCGGATCTCGCCGCGCGACTGTACGAGGTGATCGCGCCGGCCGGTGGGCGGCTGCTGCTGGCCGGCCGCGAAGCCGGCTGGGCCGACCGGGCCGGCTTCGCCGTCGCGGACGGTCAGCACCTCGCCGCGGCCGACCCGTGGCCGGACGCGCCGCGCGGCATGGTCGGGCGCAGCTGCCACGACGCGGGCGAGCTGACGCGGGCCGCGGCGGAGGGCTGCTCCTACGCCACCCTGTCGCCGGTCTTTCCCTCCCGGTCCAAACCCGGGTACGGTCCGCCGCTCGGCCTCGACCGGCTGCGTGGGCTGTGCGCGCATGCCGGCCTGCCGGTGTACGCCCTGGGCGGGGTCGAGTCGGCCGACCGCGCCGCGCGGTGCCGCGCGGCAGGGGCCGCCGGGGTGGCGGTGATGGGCGCGGTGATGCGCGCCGACGACCCGGCGGCGGTGGTGAAGGAGCTGATGCCGTGAACCCGCCTGTCACGCTCACCATCGCCGGGTCGGACTCCGGCGGCGGGGCCGGCATCCAGGCCGACCTGAAGACGTTCGCGATGCACGGGGTCTTCGGCACCAGCGCGATCACCGCGCTGACCGCGCAGAACACCGCGAAGGTACGCGCGGTGCGGCCGGTCGAGCCGGACTTCGTGGCCGAGCAGCTGTCGGCCGTCCTCGACGACCTGCCCGTGGCGGCGGTCAAGACCGGCATGCTCGCGACGGCCGGGAACGTCCATGTGGTCGCCCGCTGGGCCCGGCGACTGCCGCGGCTCGTCGTCGACCCGGTCCTGGTGTCGTCGTCGGGCGACGAGCTGTTCGACGGCGCGGCCCGGCGGGCCTATCTGGAGGAGCTGTTCCCGCTGGCGACCGTCGTGACGCCCAACGCCCGCGAGGCGGGCGTCCTGACCGGCCGGCGGGTGACCGGCGTCGACGACGCGATCGCGGCCGCCCGGCAGTTGGGCGGGACCGGTCCGGCCTGGGTCGTCGTCAAGGGCGGCCACCTGGACGGTGGCGCCGACGCGGTCGATGTCGTCTGGCACGACGACCGGGTCGAGCTGCTGCGCACACCCTGGATCGACACGGCGAACAACCACGGCACCGGCTGCACGTTCGCGGCCGCCACCGCCGCCCGCCTGGCGCGCGGCGACGACGTCCGCACCGCGCTGGAAGGCGCGAAGTCCTATGTCCACCGTGCCCTGTCCGGGTCGGCCACCTGGCGGCTCGGCGCGGGGCACGGACCCCTGTCCTGGGAGGCTGTCTGATGAGGCGCAAGGTGTACGTCTCCGGTTCGCGGCCCGACATCCGCGTGCCCTTCGCCGAGGTCACGCTGTCCGGCGACAACCCGCCGGTGCGGCTGTACGACACATCTGGGCCTGCGACCGACCCGGTCGCCGGCCTGCCCGCGCTGCGTGCCGGCTGGATCGCCGAGCGCGGTGACGTCGTCTCGGTACCGGCGGCCGGTCCGGCCAACGTGGGTCGCATCGTGCGCCGCGCGGCGGCCGGCCGTACGGTCACCCAGCTGCACTACGCCCGGCAGGGCGTGGTGACGCCGGAGATGGAGTTCGTGGCGCTGCGGGAAGGCCTCGACCCGGAGGTGGTACGCGAGGAGATCGCCGCTGGCCGGGCCATCCTGCCCAACAACGTCAACCACCCGGAGAGCGAGCCGATGATCATCGGCAACCGGTTCCTGGTGAAGGTCAACGCCAACATCGGCACCTCGGCGGTCACCTCGTCGGTGGACGAAGAGGTGGCCAAGCTGACCTGGGCGACGAAGTGGGGCGCCGACACCGTCATGGACCTGTCGACGGGTAAGCACATCCACACCACCCGCGAGGCGATCGTGCGCAACTCGCCCGTACCCATCGGCACCGTGCCGATCTACCAGGCCCTGGAGAAGGTCGGCGGCGACCCGCTGAAACTGACCTGGGAGGCCTACCGGGACACCGTCATCGAGCAGGCCGAGCAGGGCGTGGACTACATGACCGTGCACGCGGGTGTGCTGCTGTCCTACGTGCCGCTCACGGTGCAGCGGATCACCGGCATCGTCTCCCGCGGCGGCTCGATCCTCGCCGCCTGGTGCCTGGCCCGGCACGAGGAGAACTTCCTCTACACCCACTTCCGCGAGCTGTGCGAGATCTTCGCCGCGTACGACATCGCGTTCTCGCTCGGCGACGGGCTGCGGCCCGGGTGCACCGCCGACGCCAACGACTCTGCCCAGCTCGCGGAGCTGAAGACGCTCGGGGAGCTGGCGCAGATCGCCTGGGAGTACGACGTCCAGGTCATGATCGAGGGGCCGGGCCACGTGCCCATGCACAAGATCAAGGAGAACGTCGACCTCCAGCAGGAGTGGTGCCGGCAGGCGCCCTTCTACACGCTCGGGCCACTGACCACCGACATCGCGCCCGCGTACGACCACATCACCTCGGCCATCGGCGCCGCCATGATCGCGATGTACGGCACGGCCATGCTCTGCTACGTCACGCCGAAGGAGCACCTCGGCCTGCCCGACCGCGACGACGTCAAGGCGGGCGTCATCGCGTACAAGATCGCCGCGCACGCCGCCGACCTGGCCAAGGGGCACCCGGCCGCGCAGGGCTGGGACGACGCGCTGTCGAAGGCCCGGTTCGAGTTCCGTTGGGAGGACCAGTTCAACCTGGCGTTGGACCCGGACACCGCGCAGGCGTACCACGACGAGACCCTGCCGGCCGAGCCGGCCAAGACCGCCCACTTCTGCTCCATGTGCGGGCCCAAGTTCTGCTCCATGAAGATCAGCCAGGACCTGCGCCGCTACGCCGATGAGCACGGCGTGGACGAGATCGCCGCGCGCGACCTCGGGCTCAAGGAGAAGGCGGCCGAGTTCGTGGCGACCGGAGCCGAGATCTACCGCGCGCCGTGATGGCCGGCTCGCCTCGATCATGGCGGTGAGCACGGGTAGGCTCCTGTGCGTGGAGCCCAAGGGACCCAGGGGAACAGCCTCACCGCGGACCGCTGCGGTCTGGTCGGTGCTGCGTGCCGAGCTCGAACGGGCGGCCCGGCCGCTGACCGTGCTCGACGTCGGCGGTGGCACCGGCGGCTTCGCCGTGCCGCTCGCGACGATGGGACACCGGGTCACCGTCATCGACGCGAGCCCCGACGCGCTCGCCGCCCTGACGCGGCGCGCGGCCGAGGCCGGCGTGGCCGACCGGGTACGCGCGATGCAGGGCGACGGTGACGCCCTGGCCGACCTGGTTCCGCCCGAGAGCGCCGACCTGGTGCTCTGCCACAGCCTGCTCGAGATCGTCGACGAGCCCGCCACGGTGGTCAAGGCGCTCGCCGCGAGCCTGCGACCGGGCGGCGCGGCGAGCGCGGTCGTGGCCAACCGCGTCGCGGCCGTGCTCGCCCGCGCGGTCAGCGGTCACCTCGACGTCGCGACGGCGCTGCTGACCGACTCCGACGGCCAGGCCGGCGCCCGGGACACCCTGCGCCGCCGGTTCGACCTGGACTCCGCGACCCGCCTGCTCACCGCCGGTGGGCTGGTCGTGGAGCAGACCCACGGGGTACGCGTCGTCGCCGACCTGCTGCCGGGCGCCGTGCTGGAAGGGCAGTCCGAGGCGCTGCTCGCCTTCGAACTGGCCACCTCGTCGCTGTCGCCCTACCGGGAGATGGCCACCCAGCTGCATCTGTTCGCCCGCCGCCCGGCCGGCTGAGATGGACGTCGTCCAGCCCCGGTACGGCACCGACACCCTGGCCGACGTGCTGCCCGGCGTCCTCACGGCGCTCGGCGCGCCAGGGCTCGCCGATCCGCTGGGGCTGGCCTCCGGACCGCTCGCGGGCGTGCGCCGGGTGGCCGTGCTGCTGGTGGACGGGCTGGGCGAGTACCAGATCCCGTTGGCCGCACCGTACGCGCCGACCCTGACCGACCTCGCGACCGGGCGGCTGGGGCACTCCCGGTCGATCACGGCCGGGTTCCCGTCCACGACGCCGACGAGCCTGGTCAGCGTCGGCACCGGCGCCCCGCCGGGGCAGCACGGCGTCCTCGGCTTCAACCTCCGCGTACCGCAGACCGGCCGGATCCTCAATCACATCGAGTGGCGGGACGACCCGGCGCCGGCGGTGTGGCAGCCGGTGCCGACCGTGTTCGAACGGGCGGCAGCCGCCGGCGTACCGGTGACCGTGGTCAGCCGGGCCGACTTCGCCGGCAGCGGTCTGACCGTCGCCGCGTACCGGGGCGCCGCGTACCGGGGCGCCGCCGGGGTGGACGCCCTCGCCACGGAGCTCCTGTCGGCGCTGCGGGTCCAGGGGGGACTGGTCTACGGGTACCACCCTGATCTCGACCGGGCCGGGCACCGGCACGGACTGGCCTCGCCCGAGTGGGCGTCGGCCGCCGCTGACGTCGACCGCCTGGTGACGCGCCTGGCGGCGGAGTTGCCCGCCGACGCCGCGCTGGTGGTGACGGCCGACCACGGTCAGCTCGACATCCCCGCCGAGGGGCGGTTCGACCTCGACACGGATGCCCGGCTGCGGGCGGGGGTCGTCGCGGCGGCCGGAGAGGCGCGGGTGCGGTACCTGTACACGGCGCCCGGGGCCCGCGACGATGTCGTCGCCGCCTGGCGGGCGGTGCTGGGCGACGGCGCCTGGGTCGTGCCCCGCGAGGAGGCGGTCGCGGCCGGGTGGTTCGGGCCCGTACCCGAGGAGCACCTGGCCCGCATCGGCGACGTGGTGGTGGCCTGCCACGACCGCAACGTGGTGGTCGCGACCCGCTCCGAGCCGCCGTTCGTGGCGCGGATGGTGGCGTTCCACGGCTCGTACACCGCGGCCGAGATGCGGGTGCCACTCTTCGTGGTGGCTGGCGCGTCGGCGGCGGACTTGTCGTAGGTCGGCAGTAGCCTCCGGGTCGTGGGGCGCAGCCAGGTACTACCGCGAGACGGCGGGGCGGGGGAGTTCGGTCCCGACGCCGACGACACCGGCTGTCCGATCCTGCACGTCGACATGGACGCGTTCTTCGCGTCCGTCGAGGTCCGCCGGCGGCCCGAGCTACGCGGCAAACCGGTCATCGTGGGCGGTGACGGGCCGCGCGGGGTGGTGTCGTCGGCCAGCTACGAGGCCCGGGCGTACGGGGTCCGCAGCGCGATGCCGATGGCGCGGGCGCGGCGGCTGTGCCCGCACGCGGTGGTCCTGCCGGTCGACGGGCCCGCCATCGCCGCCGCCTCACGCGCCGTGATGGCGACCTTCCGGGACATGACGCCGCTGGTGGAGCCGTTGTCGGTGGACGAGGCGTTCCTCGACGTGGCGGGGGCCGGGCGGCTGCTCGGCCGGCCGGCGGAGATCGCCGCGGCCATCCGCCGGCGGGTCCTCGACGAGCAGGGGCTGACCTGCTCGGTCGGGGTGGCGCCGACCAAGTTCGTGGCGAAGCTGGCGTCGACGCGGGCCAAGCCGGACGGCCTGGTGGTGGTGCCGGCGGACCGGATTCTGGACTTCCTGCACCCGCTGCCGGTGGAGGCGCTGTGGGGGGTCGGCGAGCGCAGCGCCGAGGTGCTGCGCCGGCTCGGGCTGGTTCGGGTCGGCGACCTGGCGAACGCGCCGACGCGCATGCTGCGCTCCGCGCTCGGCGAGGCGGCGGCCGCGCACCTGCACGAGCTGTCGTGGGGGCGCGACCCGCGGCCGGTGGTCCCTGAGCAGGTCGAGAAGTCGATCGGGGCGGAGACCACGTTCGACGTCGACGTGGCCGACCCGGACGTGATCAGGCGGTCGCTGTTGGCGCTGTCCGGTAAGACCGCCGGGCGGCTGCGCCGGGCGGGACAGGTGGGGCGCACGGTTGTGATCAAGGTTCGGCTTGCCGATTTCCGCACCCTCAACCGGTCCCGGACCCTGCCCGTCGCCACCGACGTCACCCGGGAGATCTTCGAAACCGCCTGGGCGCTGTTCACCGCGCTGGGCACCGGTGAGCGCATCCGGCTGGTCGGGGTCCGGGTCGAGGGGCTGTCCTCGGGCGACGGGGCGCCGCGGCAGCTCACGCTCGGCGAGCCGGACTCCGGATGGCGGGAGGCCGAGCGGGCCGCCGACGCGGTGGCCGCCCGTTTCGGCGCCGGCGTGGTGCGCCCGGCCAGCCTGCTCGGCGCGCGCGAGCCGCGCGAGGCGCCACACACCCACGGACGCCCGCGCCAAGGGTGATCTCCCCACTACTTTGGGGGCCTGCGACCATTGAACGAGGAAAAACAGTACGCTTGGACGGTCGTCCGGCTTTCCGACCCGCTTAGCCGCTCGTAAACTTGCGACTAAGCAGCCGGATGGCTGTCACGGTCTGTCGATCCGCGTGGATCGGCCCTCGATGACCGGGGAGGAGTACCGTGCCGCTCTCGGAGCACGAGCAGCGGCTGTTCGAGCAGATCGAGCGGTCGCTTGCCGAGGACCCGAAATTCGCCTCGGCGGTGCGCGCCACCGACCCGCGCTTCCATGCGCGTCGTCGGATAGTCATCGCTGCCGTGCTGTTCCTGGCCGGCATCGCGCTGCTGATCTACGGTGCGTTCCGCAAGACAGTCCCGATGGGCGTGGCCGGGTTCGTGGTCATGCTCGGTGCGGCCGTCTTCGCGGTGCAGTCGTACCGTCAAGGACAGAACAGAGACCTGCGGGTCGTCGGTGGGACGGCGAGCCGACGCGTGCGGCCACGCCGGCTGTCGGTCGTCGACCGGCTGGAGGAGCGTTGGCGTCGGCGCCCTGAAGGCAACGGCTGATCCGAAAACTCAGGCAAAAGGGACCCGCGTTCGCTGCCGGGTCCCTTTTGTTGCTGATATTGGTTTGTTGCTGATGTTGGACGCTTGTGCCGGTTTACCGGCCGGGAGCGGTGGTGGCGCTCAGCCGCGCCTTCCCGGTAGGAGCCGGCGCGGACTCAGCGACCGCACCCACCGTTCACGCTGGCGGACCATCGACTCGGCCACCCGCGTCAACGCCTCGTTCACGGCCGCGTGCCACCGGCTCAGCACCGACGCGGGCAGGAAGACCGCCCGCAGCCGGGTACGCCACGACACCCGGTGACTGATGGCGTCACGTACGGCCCGCAGCGACCCCGCCAGGTCGTCGCTGCGCAGCGGCTGCCGGGCGTAGCGGGCCCGCTCCTCGGCCTGCCCGAGCAGGCGCGCCCCGGTCGTCGCCCACTCGTCCAGCGCGGCCGACACGATCAGGTGTTCGGCGATCACCCGGGGCGTGCTCGCCAGGTCGACCGGGAACCTGTAGTCGATCATCGTGTCGACCAGCTCGTCCCACGCGTCATGGGCGTCCCGACGGGCAAGGTCGGCCGCGGCGTCGTCGCTGACCACCGTCGCTCCGAGCACCGTCGGCGGCGGCACGGTGAGGCGCCGGCCGGGTCGCCGCCGGCGGCGGCGCAGTGCGCGCCAGCCCGCCGGGGTCAGCAGCAGCGCCACGGCGAGGACCGCGACCAGCACGCTCCACACCGGCCACGGATCCGCCGGTGCGGCCGGGACCCCGGCACCGTTGTCGACGGCCCGGTCCTCGCGCGGGCCGCCGCTGGCCGCGGCCGCGCCGCTGCGATCCGGCCCACCGGGGATCGGCAGGTCGTTGCGCGGCGCCGTGGTGTCCGGCGCGTTCTGCGGCGCGCTCGGGTCGGGCGCCCAGGCCGACGGGGCGCCGTCGACGAAGGCGGACGGGGTCGGGTCGAACGGCACCCAGCCGAAGCGGTCGAAGTACACCTCGGTCCAGGCGTGCAGGTTGCGGTTGGTGAGCGTCCAGGTGTTGCCGCTCTGGTTGCTGCCCCGGCTGAAGCCGAACGCCACCCGGGCCGGGATGCCGGCCGCCCGCACGAGCCACGCCATGGCCGCCGAGTACTGCTCGCAGAAGCCCTGCTTGTTGGTGAGGAAGTCGACGATCGCGCTGCCGCTGGTGCCGCCCTTGGTCTCCAGGCTGTACCGGAAGCCGTTGTCGGCCGAGAAGTAGCTGTGGATCGCCAGTACCTTGTCGTACGGCGTCCGCTTGCCCGCGGTGATCGACGCGACCGTCTTTTCGACCTCGCCGACCGGCGGGACGGCGGTGTACTGCCGCTGGATCGGGTTGTCGGGCTCCAGCGGCCGGGCCGTACGCAGCGCGTCCGGGCTGAACTCGGCCCGTACGTAGTCGAAGTCGTACTTCTTGTTGCGGCTGTTGTCGCGCCGGGAGTAGATCAGCTGGTCGGTGCGGTCGTAGAACCAGGCCGAGTCGAGCTTGCCGGTCCTGGTCGGCTGCAGGTACACCGGCAGCGAGTTCATGTTCAGTGAGACGATCTGCACCTGCGCGTGGTAGGTGCGCAGCGTGACGCCGGCCTCCTGCGCAGGCGCCGGCAGGCCACCCGTCGCCGGCTGGCTGCCGGCCGGCCGGCGGCTGCGGAACCCGGCCGTCGTCACGTCGTCGGCCACGCCGAAGCGCAGGTAGTACGGGGTTGGGTCGGTGGTCTGGACCTTGACCATGTCGAACGTGCGGTTGCTGTTCAACTGCCCGCTCAGCGCCGCGTACAGGTCCACCGACGCGCCGTTGCCACCCCGGCCGAGGCCGTCGCCCGTGCCGTCGCCCGCGGTCGGGCCGAACCGGGCGAGCAGGCCCCCGTTGCTGCCCGGGACGGCCATCGGCAGCACGACCGCGACGGCCACGCCGGCCAGCGCCAGCCGCCGGCCGGCCGCCGCCAGCGGCGAGGGCTCCCACGCACCGAGGTCGCGACCGTCACCGGTGAACCGGCGGCCGAACCGGCGGATCCGGTCGACGTTGTCGGTGGCCAGCAGCCACAGGTACCCGGCCGCGCCCGCCGCGAACGGCAGGAAGCTGACGCTGTCCTCACGTACCGCGACCGGCACCGAGTAGATCGCGAGCATGGGCAGGCCGGCCAGCGCCGGGCGGCGCAGCACGAGGGTCATCAGATCGACCACGATCGCGACGACACCGACCCCGAGCGTCGACAGGAACAGCAGGCCCTCCCGGTCGGGGACCGGTACGCCCAGCTCCCGCATGTCCGCCCCGGCGTTCACCAGTAGCGAGTGGAAATGCCCGACCGTCCCCGGCGTCGGGATCAGCCAGAGGAGCTCATGTCCGCTGCGGAACAGCACCGTGAGGACGAACAGCAGCCCCAGCATCGTCGCGGCCGTCGGCACCCAGGCGGCGGTGCGCAGGCTCCGTACACCGAGCGCGATCCCGGTGATCACGGCGACCATGATGACCGCGTCGACGAACCACGCCCAGGTGGCGAACACGCTCGACAGCGGCAGCGCGGCGAGCAGGGTCGCGCTGGCGGCCACGAGAGTGGTGCGGCGGCGCTGGCTCATGAGCCGATCCTGGATCCGCCCGAGACGGTCTCGGCCATCGCGGCGCGGTACGCGAACCCCTCGGTCCCGCGGGCGGCCTGCGGCCACAGGGCCGGCAGCCGGGCGCCGTGGGTGACCGGCACGACCCGCCAGCCCGCGCGGATCAGCGCCAGCTCGGCGGACTCGTGGCGCTGGGCGGCCTCCCCGCGGGCGCCGGGAGGCAGGTTGACCCAGGTGGTGCTGTCGACGAACAGCGCGACACAGGTGCCGCCGTTGCCACGCAGGCCGGCCAGCAGCTCGGACTCGGCGGGCGACAGCAGGCCGAACAGCCCGATCAGCAGGCCGCAGTCGGTGCGCCGGCGGACCCGCTCGATCAGGGTGCCGATGTCACCGTCCGGCGTCAGCTTCACCTCGGCCAGGTGCTCCAGCAGCGCGCCCCCGCCGTCGATCTCGCTCGCGTCGACCTCGATGCCGGCGCCGGTGACCAGGCGCAGCTTGTACCCGTTGTGCCGCAGGTGCACGGCGATGCTGGCGGCGGCGGAGACCGCCCACTCGAAGCTCGCCGCCGGGCCCTCGCCGCGGTGGGCGGCGGCGCGGGTGTCGAGCACGATCGTCACGCGGCTCTCCCACGGCTGCTCCTCGCGGCGCACCATCAGCTCACCGACCCGGGCGGTCGAGCGCCAGTGCACCCGGCGCAGGTCGTCGCCGTGCCGGTACTCGCGGGTCGCGGCGTCGTCGTCGCCGTGCACCGCGACCGCCCGGGCCCGACTCTCGCCCTGGCCGGCGTACTCCCCGGCCAGCCGCACCGTGGGCAGCGCGACCACCTGGGGGATGACGGTGAGCCGGTCGACCGTGGCGAACGACCGGGCCAGTTCGCACAGTCCGAACGGGTCGGTGAGCCGGACGACCAGCGGACCCACCTCGTAGCGGCCCCGGACGTCAGGGCGCACGCTGTAGGTCACCGAGCTGGCCTGCTGGGCGCCCAGGCGCTCCAGGACCAGGCGCGGCCGGCTGCCGAGCACGTACGGCAGGCGGTCCTCCAGCAGCAGGGTGCCGGTCGGCAGCCGGGACAGGTTCTCCAGCCGCAGGGTGATCCGGGCCGTCCCGCCCACCTGGGTCTGGTGCGGGTCGAGGGTACGGGTGCAGGAGAGCTTGTAGCGGGTGCGCCCGACGTAGGCGGCGGCGAGCAGCGGCAGCGCGGCCAGCAGGACGGCGACCCTGAGCAGGTCCTTCTCGCCGAGGATCAGCGCCGCGAGCGCCGAGGCCACAGCCGCGGCCACGAAGCAGCGGCCGCGCGTGGTCAGTCCGCGCAGCGCCTCGCGCACGTCACCTCCTCCCGGTGCCGTACTGGGTACCGGTGCCGTACGGGGAGCGCTGGCGGTCGGCGGGCACCGGCAGGCGGCGCACGATGTCGGCCACGATGGCGTCGGTGGTGCGCCGCGACAGCTGCGACTCCGCGGTCGGGATGATGCGGTGCGCGAGCACCGGTACGGCCAGGGACTGCAGGTCGTCGGGGAGCACGTAGTCGCGCCCTTCGAGGGCGGCGACCGCCCGGCCGGTGCGCAGCAGTTGCAGTGTGGCGCGCGGCGACGCGCCCAGCCGCAGCTCGGGCGACTCGCGGGTGGCGTTGACCAGGTTGACCGCGTACTGCCGGACGGCGTCCGCGGCGTGCACCTCGCGGACGGTGGCGATGAGCCGGCGCACGGTGCCCGCGTCGGAGACCGGCAGCAGGTCGAGGACCGGGTCGGCGGCGCCGTGGCCGTCGAGCATGGCCAGCTCCGCTCCCGCGTCCGGGTAGCCCATCGCGATGCGGGCGGTGAACCGGTCCCGCTGCGCCTCGGGCAGCGGGTAGGTCCCCTCCATCTCGATGGGGTTCTGGGTGGCGACCACCATGAACGGCGTCTGCAGTGGATACGTCACGCCGTCGACGGTCACCTGCCGCTCTTCCATGCACTCCAGCAGCGCGGACTGCGTCTTGGGTGACGCCCGGTTGATCTCGTCACCGACGACGATGTTGGCGAACACCGCGCCCGGCTTGAACTCGAAGTCGCGCTCCTCCTGGTTGAAGACGCTCACGCCGGTCACGTCGCTGGGCAGCAGGTCCGGGGTGAACTGGATGCGGCGCACCGAGCAGTCGATGGACCGGGCGAGGGCCTTCGCGAGCTTCGTCTTGCCGACGCCGGGCACATCTTCGATGAGCAGGTGCCCCTCGGCTAGCATCACGGCCAGCGCGAGCCGGACCGTCGCCGTCTTGCCCTCGATGACCCTTTCGATATTCGCCACGATGGCTTCGGTGACCGCGCGGAACTCCGGCGGCGGCATGGGCCTGCCGAGCTCATCCTGGGTTCGCTGGGTCGTCACGGGCCTCCTCCTAGGTGTACGCGGTGCGGCCACCGTCGAACGTGGCGACCGGACAGCCGGTGAGGGTAGGCCGGTCCGTTACGTCCCCGCAGGGGTATCCGCAGTGCTCAGGCTAGCCGCCATCGTCATGGGGTGCCGGACACCGTTCAGCGCGGGATGCTAACAGTACTCCGCGGAGCACGTCCGTCGATGACCTCGGCGGTGGGAATTCCAGTCGGCCGCGGCGTCAGCGTTCCGGCCGGCCGGGCCTCGGCTCCCGCAGCTGCATGATCAGGTCGACCACGAGCGCCGTCCACCCGGTCTGGTGGGACGCGCCGAGGCCGGCTCCGCTGTCACCGTGGAAGTACTCGTAGAACGGCAGCAGGTCGTGCCAGGCCGGGTCGCGCTGGAACAGCTGCTGGGCGCCGAAGACCGGCCGGCGGCCGTCCGCGTCGTCGCGGAACAGCGCGATGAGCCGGCGCGACAGGTCGTCGGCCACCTCGGTCAGGCTGCGCCGCTGCCCGCTGCCCATCGGGTACTCCACCAGCAGGTCGGAGCCGAAGAAGCTGCCGTAGCGGCGCAGCGCCTCGATGAGCAGGAAGTTGACCGGGAACCAGATCGGCCCGCGCCAGTTGGAGTTGCCGCCGAACACGCCACTGGTCGACTCTCCCGGCTCGTACTCGACGGTGAAGTCGGTGCCGGCGAGGTTGACGGTGTACGGGTGCTCGGCGTGACTACGCGACAACGTACGCAGGCCGAAGTCGGACAGGAACTCGCCCGGCGACAGCATCCGCCGCAGGATCCGGACGAGCTGGTCCGGCCCGACCATCGACAGCAGTCGCAGCTCGTCGCCGTCGCGTACGCGCTTGGAGCCGACCACGTCGCCGTACTCCGGGCGCTTGGTCAGGAACCAGTGGATGCGCTCGGCCAGCTCCGGCAGCCGCGCCAGCGTCGCCGAGCTGACGATGGTGGTGGCGGCCAGCGGCAGCAGCCCGACGACCGAGCGCACCTTCAGCGGGACGGCCTCGCCGCCGTCGAGCCGGAGCACGTCGTAGAAGAACGCGTCGGCGTCGTTCCACAGGTCGTGGTAGTATGCCGCCCCGGCGATGTAGGCGAAGTGCTCGAAGAACTTGACCGCGATGTCCTGGTACACCGCGTCGTGGATGGCCAGCAGCAGCGACATGTCGAGCAGGTTGAGCGCGTACATGGCCATCCAGGCCGTGCCGTCGCTCTGCTCCAGGACGCCGGCCACCGGCAGGGCGGCCGAGCGGTCGAACGGCCCGACGTTGTCCAGGCCGAGGAAGCCGCCCTCGAACAGGTTGTTGCCGCGCAGGTCCTTGCGGTTGACCCACCAGGTGAAGTTGAGCAGCAGCTTGTGCATCACCCGTTCGAGGAAGTCGAAGTCGGTACCGCCGTCCAGCTCGAACACCCGCAGCGCCGCCCACGCGTGCACCGGCGGATTGACGTCGCCGAACGCCCACTCGTAGGCCGGGATCTGGCCGTTGGGGTGCATGTACCACTCGCGCAGCAGCAGGAGCAGCTGCTCCTTGGCGAACGTCGGGTCGACGCGCGCGATGGTGACACAGTGGAACGCCAGGTCCCACGCCGCGTACCACGGGTACTCCCACGGGTCGGGCATGGAGATGATGTCGCGGCAGTTCATGTGCCACCACGCACTGTTGCGCCCGTGCCGGCGGCCGGGCGCCGGTGGTTCGGACGCCGGGTCGCCCTCCAGCCAGCGGCGCACGTCGAAGTGGAAGAACTGCTTGCCCCACATCAGGCCGGCCACCGCCTGCCGGACGATCTCGGCCTCCTCCGGCGGGGTGCCGGCGGGGACCATGTCGGCGAAGTACGCGTCGGCCTCGGCGCGGCGGTCGGCCATCACCCGCTCGAACTCAGCCCCGAGATCAGCGGTGCCGGTGAGCCGGGCCCGGAGCCGGGGCCGCTTGCGGGTGGCGCTGCCGGCGCCGACCGCCGGCGCGGCGTCGGCGCTGACACCGGCGTCAGCCTCGGAGTTCGGGTCGGGCGTGGCGAGCGCGAGCCGCAGCCGGATCTCGACGCGCTCGCCGGGCGCGGCCGCGAGCAGGTAGTGCAGCGCGCCCTTGGTGCCCTCGCCGGCCGGGTTGACCGTGGCGGCGCCGTGGACGACGTGGTCGTTGATGCCGTCCTTGGGGTAGCGCGAGCGGCCCGGCTTGCCCCACAGCCGCTCGGCGTTGGTCTCGTTGTCGCAGCACAGCGGCTGCGGCGAGCCGTCTCCGGTGAGGACGAGCCGGCCGAGCGACCGGTGCTCGGCCACCAGCGAGGTGTCCTTGCCGCGGATCGTCGGGACGTAGTCGTGCCCCGGCAGCCCCCACGACCACGTGTTGCGAAACCACAGGGTGGGCAGCACGTGCAGGGTCGCGGGATCCGGCCCGCGGTTCTCGGCGATGATCTTGACGCACATGTCGGTCGGCGACGCCTTGGCGTAGGCGACCTCGACCATCCAGTACCGGTCGTCGTCGAACACGCCGGTGTCGACCAGCTCGTACTCGGGCTCGTTACGGCCGCGGCGGCCGTTTTCGACGTCGAGCTCGGTGTATGGGAACTCCGCCTGCGGGTAGTGGTAACGCCAGCGCATCCAGGAGTGGGTCGGCGTGGAGTCCAGGTACCACCAGTACTCCTTGACGTCCTCGCCGTGGTTGCCGCGGTCGCCGCCCATCCCGAACATGCGTTCCTTGATGATCGGGTCCTTGCCGTTCCACAGGCCGAGGGCGAAGCAGAACGTCTGCAGGTCGTCGCAGATGCCGGCCATGCCGTCTTCGTTCCAGCGGTACGTCCGCGACCGCGCGTGGTCGTGCGGGAAATAGTCCCAGGCGGTGCCCCACTCGCTGTAGTCCTCGCGGACGGTGCCCCAGGCCCGCTCCGACAGGTAGGGGCCCCAGGCGCGCCACGCCCGCTCGCCGGAGTCCGCCTCGGCCAGCCGGGTGCGCTCGGCGTCGGGGTCCACCGCCGCCGGCTGTGTGCGCTCGGCATCGGCGTCCACCGCCGCTGGCTGTGTGCGCTCGGCGTCGGGGTCCGTTTCGATCACGGTCGGCTCCTCGATCACACTGGCATTGTCCCTTTGGCCGGCTACGCTCGGCCACCATCGTCGCCACGGCCGGTTACGGCCGGCCGTCCTGGAGGTTCTGCCGATGGTCACCGCGCCCCCGATCGTGTTCGGCCCGCAGGTCTGCGCCGACCTGGACGCGGGCGCCGCCCGCGAGTGGTTGGTCACCGATGGCCGCGGCGGCTATGCCACGGGTACGGTCGCCGGGCTGCGCACCCGCCGATACCACGGACTGCTCGTGGTGGCCGGGCAGACCGCGGCTGCGCGCCACGTCGGCCTGGTTGCGCTCGACCCGGTGATCACGCTCCCGTCGGGAGCCGTGATCCGCCTCGGCACGCACGAGTGGGCCTCGGGTGCCGTGGCGCCGCAAGGATACCGTCTCCTCGAGTCATTCACGGTCATTGACGGATTGCCGTCGTGGCGCTGGCGGATCGGCGACGTCGTCGTCGAGCGGGAGCTGGCCATGGTGCACGGCAGCCCCTCGGTCGCGGTCGTGCACCGGCTCGTGTCCGGCACGGCGACGCTGACCCTGGAGGCGCTGTGCACGTGGCGGGACGCGCACGGCGAGCGGCGCGCCGACGGCGGTGACCTGCCGATGACGGCTGCCGACGACGGCGCGGTGATCGCCGACGCGTACCGGCTGGCCGGGCCGGGCTGGCGGCCGGCGGGGGAGTGGTACGCCGGGGCGTACGCCCGGGAGGAGGCCGCGCGCGGGCTCAACGCGGTGGAGGATCTCTGGTACGCGGGCTCCTTCTCGGCCGACCTGCGCGAGGGCGAGGTCATCGAGGTGTCCGCCTGGGCCGGCGATCTCGCGACCCGACCGCCCCGGCCGACGGCGGTGGTCGAGGCCGCCCGGCGCCGGGCCCGGGCGGTGGTCGCGGCCGCGAAACCCGCCGACGGTACGCGGGCCGCGCTGGCGCTGGCCGCCGACGCGTTCGTGATCCGGCACGCCGCGCCCGACGTCGTCGCCGGCTACCCGTGGTTCGGGGCGTGGTCGCGGGACACGATGATCTCCTACGAGGGCCTGTTCCTGGCCACCGGGCGGTCCGACGAGGGCCGCGAGCTGCTGCGCTGGTATGCCGCGACCATGTCGGAAGGGATGTGCGCCAACACGGCCGACACCGGGGCGACCGAGTACAACACCGCCGACGGCACGCTGTGGTTCCTGCACGCCGTCGCCCGCCACGTGGAGCGCACCGGTGACGCCGACCTCGCCGCCGAGCTGGTGGATCCGCTGATGAGCGTGGTCGTCTCGCACGTCGCGGGCACCCGGTACGGCATCCGGGTCGACGGAAGCGACGGGCTGCTGACCCAGGGCGCGCCCGGGTACGCGCTGACGTGGATGGACGCCCGCGTCGACGGGGTGGCCGTGACGCCCCGGATCGGCAAGGCGGTCGAGATCAACGCCTTGTGGATCAACGGGCTGGGCGCGCTCGCCCGGCTCCGCACGCTCGTCGGGCGCGACGCCGCGGACCTGGTCGCGCTGCGCGACCGCGCCGTGGCCAGCTTCGCGCGCCGCTTCCCGGCCCCGACCGGCTGGCTGTACGACGTGGTCGACGGTCCCGGTGGCGACGACCCGGCCCTGCGTCCGAACCAACTGCTGGCCTGGTCGCTGCCGTACGCGCCGCGGCCGGCGGGCGGGCCGACGGCGTTTCGCGCGATCAGCGAGAACCTGCTCACTCCGCTGGGGCTGCGCAGCCTGGCGCCCGGTGATCCGGCGTACCGGGGCGTGCACCGGGGCGGCCCGGTTGAGCGCGACCACGCCTACCACCAGGGCACCGTCTGGCCCTGGCTGATCGGCCCGTACGTGGACGCCGCCATGACTCTGCGTGATGACGTCGTGTCTTTGCGCACAGTGCCAACAAAGTTACTGGTTGGTATCGATGTACATCTGTCAGAGTGGGGAGTTGGGTCGGTCAGTGAGACCGCCGACGCGGATCCGCCACATCGGGCGACAGGCTGCCCGTTCCAGGCGTGGTCGGTGGCGGAGGCGCTCAGGGTTCACGAAAGCATCGGTTAAGCGTTACATCGGGGAAATGCTTTTTGCTTCGTCGGTAACCCCCACCAGGCACGATGGGGTCCGATCCCACTGACGGTTCACCGGTTCGAGGGAAGTCAAATTCACCCGAAATGCCGGAGAATCTGTCCGAACGGCGATCACTGGCGACAAAAGGGGCCGCGGCGTGGACGACAACAGGACCAGTCTCGATGTGCTTGGCAACTCCCGTCCGCTGCGCGTGCTGATGTTGTCCTGGGAATTCCCGCCCGTCGTCGTCGGCGGCCTCGGTCGCCACGTCCACCAGCTGTCCACCGCGCTCGTGGCGGCCGGGCACCAGGTCACCGTCGTCACCCGGCACGCGCCGGGCGCACCGGTCGACGAGTACGTCGAGGGCGTCCGGGTGGTCCGCGCGCCCGAGGACCCCCCGCTGTTCCCGCTGTCGACCCCGTCGCTGCTGGCCTGGACCATGGCGTTCAACCACGCCCTGACCCGCGCCGCCCTCCGGGCCGCCGACGGCGGCGAGTACGACCTGATCCACGCCCACGACTGGCTGGTCGCCCACACCGCGATCACCCTCAAGGAGCACCTGCGCCTGCCGCTGGTCGCCACGATCCACGCCACCGAGGCGGGCCGCCACCAGGGCTGGCTGCCCGGCGACATGAACAAGTGCATCCACTCGATCGAGTACTGGCTGGGCCACGAGGCCGACCGCGTGCTGGTCTGCTCCGGGTACATGCGCTGGGAGGTCAGCCGCCTGCTGGAGCTCACGGCCGGCAAGGTCGAGGTGGTCCCCAACGGCGTCGACGCCGCCGCCTGGCGACCGGCGCCGCGGGCGGTCGCGGCGGCCCGGTCGCGCTACGCCGGGGAGGGCCCGCTGCTCGGGTTCGCCGGGCGGCTGGTGTACGAGAAGGGCGTGCAGGACCTGGTGGCGGCCCTGCCCCGGCTGCGGGCGGCGCACCCGGGCGCCCGGCTGGTCATCGCCGGCGACGGCCCGCACCAGCAGGCGCTGCGCGATGAGGTCCACGACCGCCGGCTGCAGCGCGCCGTCAGCTTCGCCGGCTTCCTGGGCGACGACGAGCTCCCGGCGGTGCTCGCGGCGATGGACACCGTCGTCGTGCCCAGCATCTACGAACCGTTCGGCATGGTCGCGCTCGAAGCCGCGGCCGCCGGGGCGCCGCTGGCCGTGACCGCCACCGGCGGCCTCACCGAGATCGTCACGCCCGAGGTGACCGGGATGACCTTCCCGGCGCGCGACCCGGACCGGCTCGCGGACGCGGTCGGCAGCCTGCTCGCCGACCCGTCGTTCGCGGCTACGGTCGCGCACAACGCGCGCACCATGGTCGCCGAGAAGTACAGCTGGGCGACGGTCGCGCGCCGCACCGTCGAGGCGTACGGGGGCACGCTGCGCCGGCCGACGGCGCTCGCGGTCGCCGAGGCCGCCGACGCGGCCGCGACGAATGGCGACGCCGCCGCGGCGAACGACGCCGCCGCGATGGTCGCCCGGGTCGTGCGCCCGCGCATCGTCGTCCCCGAGGGCAACCTGCTGTCGCTGTAGTACTCATGTGCCCGGGTCCCGGCCGGCGCGCTACACTCGCGTCCGTGACCCGGCAGTTCCGGCTTCTTAGCGGGCCGTGCTGATCACCATGCGGTGAACGGCACGGCGACCCCTCCTGCGCGAGGGGTTTTTTCATGCCCAGCCCGCGACGAACCGGCAGACAAAGGTGGCGAAGACGAGATGAGCGAGGCAGCCGACACGACGGTGGTGCACGCGGCGGACGGTGCCGGAGACATCCCGCCGTACCGGTACACGGCCGCGATGGCGAACGAGATCGAGGCTCGGTGGCAGGACTACTGGGCCGAGAACGGCACGTTCCACGCGCCCAACCCGACCGGCCCGCTCGCCGACCCGAGCCACCCCCGCTTCGGTGCCGAGAAGCTGTACGTGATGGACATGTTCCCGTACCCGTCCGGGTCGGGGCTGCACGTCGGCCACCCGCTGGGCTACATCGGCACCGACTCCTACACCCGGTACAAGCGGATGACCGGGTACAACGTGCTGCACCCGATGGGCTTCGACGCGTTCGGGCTGCCCGCCGAGCAGTACGCGGTGCAGACCGGCACCCACCCGCGCACCACGACCGAGGCCAACGTCGAGCGGTACCGCTCGCAGCTGCGCCGGCTGGGCCTGGCCTACGACGACCGGCGCAGCTTCGCGACCACCGACGTCGACTTCTACCGCTGGACCCAGTGGATCTTCCTGCAGATCTTCAACTCCTGGTACGACCCGGCGCAGCGCAAGGCCCGCCCGATCGCCGACCTGATCGCGTCGTTCGAGGCGGGTTCCCGCCCGACGCCGGACGGCCGGCCGTGGGCGGAGCTGAGCGAGGTGGAGCGCCGCCGGATCATCGACGACCACCGGCTGGCGTACGTGGCCGAGGCCCCGGTCAACTGGTGCCCCGGCCTGGGCACCGCGCTGGCCGACGCCGAGGTCACCGCCGAGGGGCGCAGCGAGCGGGGCAACTTCCCGGTCTTCAAGCGCAACCTGCGGCAGTGGATGATGCGCATCACCGCCTACGGTGACCGGCTGCTGGCGGACCTGGACGGCCTGGACTGGCCGGAGAAGGTCAAGACCATGCAGCGCAACTGGATCGGCCGGTCGGTCGGCGCGCACGTCGACTTCCCGTTCGCCGGCGGGAACATCCGCGTCTTCACCACCCGGCCGGACACCCTGTTCGGCGCCACGTACATGGTGCTGGCGCCCGAGCACGCGGCCGTCGACGGCATCGTGCCGGAGACCTGGCCGGACGGCACCCGGCCGGCCTGGACCGGCGGGCACGCCACCCCGGCCGAGGCGGTCGCCGCCTACCGCCGTTTCGCGGCGTCGAAGTCGGACGTGGAGCGCCAGGCCGACGCCAAGGCGAAGACCGGCGTCTTCACCGGCGCGTACGCGACCAACCCGGTCAACGGCGCCAAGCTGCCGATCTTCATCGCCGACTACGTGCTGGCCGGCTACGGCACCGGCGCGATCATGGCGGTGCCCGGCCAGGACGAGCGCGACTGGGAGTTCGCCGAGGTCTTCGACCTGCCGATCATCCGGACGGTGCAGCCGACCGAGGGCTTCGACGGCAAGGCGTTCACCGGCGACGGTCCAGCCATCAATTCCGACTTCCTGAATGGGCTGGGTGTCACCGAGGCCAAGGCGAAGATCATCGAGTGGCTGGAGGCGAACGGCCACGGCACCGGCGCGGTCACGTACCGGCTGCGGGACTGGCTGTTCAGCCGGCAGCGGTACTGGGGCGAGCCGTTCCCGATCGTCTACGACGAGACCGGCCTGCCGATCGCGCTGCCCGAGTCGATGCTGCCGGTCGAGCTGCCCGAGGTCGACGACTTCTCACCGCGTACGTTCGACCCCGACGACGCCGACACCGACCCCGAGACCCCGCTGTCGCGGGTGCGCGACTGGGTCGAGGTCACCCTGGACCTGGGCGACGGGCCGAAGAAGTACTGGCGCGAGACCAACACCATGCCCCAGTGGGCCGGGTCGTCCTGGTACGAGCTGCGCTACCTGGACCCGAACAACGACAAGGCGCTGGTCGACCCGGAGAACGAGCGGTACTGGATGGGCCCGCGCGACGCGAACGACGTCGGCGGTGTCGACCTGTACGTCGGCGGCGTCGAGCACGCCGTGCTGCACCTGCTGTACGCCCGGTTCTGGCACAAGGTCCTGTACGACCTGGGCTACGTCAGCAGCCGGGAGCCGTTCCGGCAGCTGTTCAACCAGGGCTACATCCAGGCGTACGCCTACACCGACGCCCGGGGCGTGTACGTGCCCGCCGAGGAGGTCGTCGAGCGCGACGGCCGCTACTTCTGGAACGACCAGGAGGTCAACCGGGAGTACGGCAAGATGGGCAAGTCCCTGAAGAACGTCGTCACCCCGGACGAGATGTGCGAGCTGTACGGCGCCGACACCTTCCGGGTGTACGAGATGTCGATGGGGCCGCTGGACGTGTCCCGGCCGTGGGAGACGCGGGCCGTGATCGGCGCGCAGCGGTTCCTGCAGCGGGTGTGGCGGCTGGTCGTCGACGAGCAGACCGGGGCGACCCGCGTCGTCGACACCCCGACCGACGACGAGACGCGCCGGCTGCTGCACCGGGTGATCGCCGGTGTCCGCGAGGACATGGACGCGATGCGGTTCAATACGGCCGTCGCCAAGCTGATCGAGCTGACCAACCGGGCGACCACCGTCTCGTCGGACGGCGCTCCGCGGGAGGTCGCGGAGCCGCTGGTGCTGATGATGTCGCCGTTCGCGCCGCACGTCGCCGAGGAGTTGTGGCACCGGCTGGGCCACGAGGACACGATCGCGTACGCGCCGTTCCCGGAGGCCGACCCCGCCCTTCTGGTGGCTGCGAGCGTCACCTACCCGGTGCAGGTCAACGGCAAGGTACGCGGCCGGGTCGAAGTGCCCGCCGACGCTTCGCAGGATGCCGTGCGGGAGGCCGCGCTGGCCGAGGTGGCCGATCACCTGGCCGGCCGGGAACCGCGCAAGGTCATCGTCGTGCCCGGCCGGATGGTCAGCGTCGTCGTCTGAGTACGCCCGCGTCGCGGCGCGTCCAAGGTCCGCGCAGCCCGTAGCGCGTCCAGGCGCGTCGCGGCGCGTCCAAGATCCGCGCAGTGTGGCACATATTGCTGCCTCCACGACTGGAATAGCAGCAATGTTTCACACACTGCGCGGATCTTGGCGCGGGACGACGGAATGTCGGACCCCTGTGGCACTGTCGCGCCATGACTGAGAATCCATTCTCACAGTTCGATCGGTCGACCGCCGTCGCTGAGCAGGTCATCGGCGCGATCCGGCGGGACCAGTTCGACGATCCGACGCCCTGCACCGACTGGTCGGTGCGGCAGCTCATCAACCACCTGGTGACCGCCAACCTGACCTTCGTCAGCATCCTCACCGGCGGCCCGCGTCCCGACCCGGAACGCGATCACCTCGGCGGCGACCCGCTCGCCGCGTTCCGCGCCGCCACCCTCGAGGCACGAGCGGCGTTCGTGGTCGAGGGGGCGCTCGACCGCACGTATCCGACGCCGTTCGGTCAGCGGCCGGGCCCCCTACTGCTCACCATGCGGGTGGTCGACACGACGGTGCACGCGTGGGACCTGGCGAAGGCGACGGGGCAGTCCACCGACCTGGACCCTGAGCTGGCCGAGGTCGCGCTCAGCGCGCTACGGGCCGCCCTGCCGGCGGACCGGAGTGGCGGCACGCCGTTCGGCCCCGAGCAGCCGGCCCCTGCTGGTGCGACCGCGGCCGACCGGCTCGCCGCGTTCGCGGGACGCGCCGTCGGATAGGACCGATCATCAAGAAGGGGTGACCGCGCTCAGGCGCTCCTTGCGCAGCCGCTCCGGCCAGGTGTTGTCGACCGGAGCGAGCGCGCCGCCGACCGCCCACTGCAGCAGCAGGTCGGCCAGGGCGGGGTTGCGGGCGAGCGCCGGGCCGTGCGAGTACGTGCCGAGGATCCGGCCGCGCCATGCGCCCTCGGTCGTGCCGTCGTTGCCGATGCCTGCGGTGACCCGGGCGAGCGGGTGGGCCTCCGGGCCGAGGTGGGTGCGGCCGCCGTGGTTTTCGAAGCCGGTGAGGGGCGGCAGGCCCAGTCGGGCGTCGATGTCGCCGGCCAGCTCGCCGACGGCACGGCTCGGACCGCGGTCCGAGTGCAGGTCCAGCAGCCCGAGCCCGCTGTACTGAGTGCCCTTGGCGTAGAAGGACCGGCCGAGGAGCTGGTAGCCGGCGCAGACGGCGAAGACGACGGCGCCGCGGTTGGCGGCCCGGTGCAGGCCGCCGTCGGCGATCAACCGCTGGGCCGCGAGTGACTGCGGCCCGTCCTCCCCGCCGCCGAGCAGGTAGATGTCGCCGTCGGCGGGCAGCGGCCGGTCGGAGCGGACCTCGACGCACTCGACCGGCAGGCCCCGCAGGGCCGCCCGGTGCTCGAGGATCAGCAGGTTGCCCCGGTCACCGTACGTGGACAGCAGATCCGGGTAGACCCAGACCAGGCGCAGGTGGGACTCAGTTGACACGATCGAGCTCCGCTCGGATGTCCTGGAACGCGGTGTAGTTGGCGATGACTTCCAGCCGTCCGGGCGGCACCGCGGCCGCCGCCTGACGGAACGACGGGACGTGCTCGAACGGGATGCCGTTGACGGTCAGGCGGACGGCGAGGTCCATGGCCCGGTCGCCGGAGATCAGCACGCGACGGCCGCGCAGCGGCGAGAAGTCCACGTCGTACAGCCACGACGTGTCGAGGCCGTCGGGGTCGCGGGCGTTGATGGACAGCAGGGTGGGCACGTCGTCGGCCATGTCGAAGGCCTCCAGCCAGCCGGCCGGGTTCTTGGCCAGCAGCAGCCGGATCAGACGGCCGTCGCGCTCCACCATGGCGTACCGGCCGGCGACCGACTTCACCTCGGCCAGCCGGGGCAGGGCGTCCGCCACCCGTACGCCGAAGTGGGCCGCGACGGCGAGCGCGGTCGCCGCGTTGGCCCGGTTGACCCGGCCCGGCAGTTGCAGCTTGACCTCGTGGTACATCCCGGTCGGGTCCACCACGCCCTCGCGCTGGATCGTCCACTCCGGAACCGGCCGGTGCAGCGCGCAGCCGGTGCACCGCCAGACCTCTCCGATGCGTTCGATGGGGGAGCCGCACTCGGGGCACACCCACGAGTCGTCGTGCCAGCGCTGGCCGGCGGCGACCCAGGTGACGTGCTCGGCGGCCTGTGCCGCCCAGGTGACCATCGGGTCGTCGGCGTTGGCGACCACCTGAACGTCACGTGAGGCGAGGGTCTCGCGCCACAGCGCCGCCATCATGGCGACCTCTTTGGCCCGGTCGAGCTGGTCGCGGCTCAGGTTGAGCAGGGCCACCACGCGCGGCCGGGTCGCGTCCAGGACCTGGGGCAGGTAGTGCTCGTCGGTCTCGAGCACGGCGTACGGTGTCGGCCCGGCCTTGGCGAGCGCCGACGTGTGTCCCGTGGGCATGTTGGCGCCCAGGGCGTTCGAGGCGACGTCGCCGAGCACGCTCATCGCGGCGGTGGTGAGCCTTGTCGTCGTGGTCTTTCCGTTGGTGCCGGAGATCAGCACGATGTGGCGGCCGGCGGCCAGCTCGGAGAGCAGGTTCGGGTCGATCATGAGCCCGATCCGCCCGCCGATGACCGAACCGTCGCCGCGTCCGGTGACTCTCGACAGTGCGGCGGCGCTGCGCGTCGCCGACGTGGCGAGCTTGGCCCGCAGCGGCAGCTTCTTCGTCGTCATCTCGCTCTCACGGGGTCGGCGATACGGCCGGGGTCGGCGATACGGCGACCCTATCGTCCGTCCCGGCGGTGCGCCGTGCCGGGAGCCGGTGACGTGACGTCACCATCGCGTGTCGTACTCCGCCCGGCCGCCCGGCCGCCCGGCCGAGCCGAACCGCTCCACCTTCCTCCACCGTGCCCGCCGAACGGTGGCGGATCGGCGACACGCCAAGGATCAAAGGAACAAAATACTCTTATCGGTCGACCCATCACGGCACGATCGTGTCGGATTGGCGACCGGGTAGCTGATCTCGCGTGGTGCGCTCCACTCCGCCCCACCCTCCCTGAGCAGGCATTTTGCCGGGTCGGGTGCCACCATTCGCCGCGTTTTCACGTTGACGGTGGAGGGAAGTGGAGTAGAGTGGGGCACATTGGCGGAGCCGGGGGGCTCGGCCGGCCCCGGGGGGAAACCGCGGAGCGCGGGAGGGGGTGGAGGTCGTTTGTTTCTCGGCACCCACACTCCTCGCCTGGACGAAAAGGGCCGGTTGATCCTGCCGGCGAAGTTTCGGGATGAGTTGGCGGGAGGTGTCGTGATCACTAAAGGGCAGGAGCGGTGCCTTTACGTGTTTCCCGTCGCCGAGTTCGCCCGCATCGCCGACCAGCTGCGCGAGCAGCCGATGACGCACAAGGCCGCCCGGGCCTACAGCCGGGTGTTCTTCGCCAGCGCTCACGACGAGGTGCCCGACAAGCAGGGCCGGGTAACCATCCCGGCGCACCTGCGGGAGTACGCCGGGCTCGACCGCGAACTCGTCGTGATCGGCGCGAGCACCAGGGTGGAGATCTGGGACCGGCAAGCCTGGGACACCTACCTCGCCGAGAGCGAGGAGGACTTCGCCGGCATCGAAGAGGGGGTGTTGCCCGGCGGGCTGTGACCGACATCAGCAGTCCATAAGGGACATACACTCCGCACCGGTCGGGGCGTATCTCCAGATCTCCAGCCGCGAGTGCTCCTGGCTCTACTTCCCCAGTGCCAGGCGGACGAGCGGATGGGGATCTGGGGGTACGTCGGACCGGTCCGCGGGACTACCGCAGGTCTGATGGCGACCGCGAATCGCCATCAGACCTGAGGTTACGAGGGGGTCGAAATGGGGGAGCGGGGCATCCACGTACCCGTACTGCTCGAGCGGTGTCTCGAGCTGCTCTCCCCAGCCCTCAGCCGGCCGGGTGCGGTGCATGTCGATGCGACGCTCGGGCTCGGCGGTCACGCGGAAGCGGTACTTGAGGCCCATCCGCACGTCACGCTGGTCGGCCTGGACCGCGACCCCCAGGCTCTCGAGCTGGCGGGGCGGCGGCTCGAGAGGTTCGCCGGTCGTACGCGTCTCGTGCACGCCGTCTACGACGAGCTGCCCGAGGTGCTGGAGCGGCTGTCGATCGAGCGGGTGGACGGGATCCTCTTCGACCTCGGCGTCTCCTCGTTGCAGCTCGACGAGGCGGCCCGGGGATTCGCGTACGCGCAGGACGCCCCCCTGGACATGCGCATGGACCAGAGCCGGGGACTCACGGCCGAAGAGGTCGTCAACACGTACAGCGCCGGCGAGCTGACCCGGATTCTTCGGGTATATGGCGAAGAGAGATTTGCGTCACGGATTGCGGCGGCCATCGTTAGGGAACGGGCGAAGGCGCCACTCACGTCTTCGGCGCGACTGGCCGAGCTGGTCCGGGACGCCATCCCGGCGCCGGCGCGGCGGACCGGTGGACATCCTGCGAAGCGCACGTTCCAGGCGCTGCGCATCGAGGTCAACCAGGAGCTGGCGGCGCTCGAACGGGCTCTGCCGGCCGCGCTCGACGCGCTCGCTCCCGGCGGCCGGGTGGTGGTGATGTCCTACCACTCGCTGGAGGACCGGTTGGTGAAGCGGGAGCTGACGGCGCGTAGCAGGTCGACCGCGCCGGTCGACCTGCCGATCGAACTACCGGGTACGGAGCCGACCTTCCGGCTCCTGACCCGGGGAGCACAGCCGCCGGACGAGGCGGAGGTGGAGGCGAATCCGCGCGCGGCTTCGGTGAAGCTGCGCGCGGCGGAGAAGGTGGACCCGGCCGCGCCGGGACCGCCGCAGTACGAAGCAGGGGCTGGACCACGGGGGAAGGGCGGAGGTCGGCGGCCGGGGCGGGAACCCCGGCCGCCGCGCCGGCCGACGGCAATGCATCAGCCCGGTACGCCGACCGCGAATCGGCGCGCCGGGGAACGGAACGGACGGTCCGCATCGGATCAGGACTGAGGACCGTCCATTTACGCAACCAAAAGTTGCGAAAAGGGGTGAAACTGTATGACGACAGCACTGCCGTACCGGCGGCAGCAGGTTACACCGCGGTCGGGGGGCCGGATCGCGGGGGATCGGCGTGCGGCCATGGAGCGGGAGTACGGCAGCGGAGCGCCGCTGACGGTCGGTAACACGGCGCTGGCGCCGGAGCCGGACAGCGGGGCGACCGCGAACCGCCCCACGATTCCGCGCCTCCGGGTGGCGCCGCCCGCGCCGGTCAGCGCGCCGAAGGCGCCCTTCGTGGCCGGCGTTCTGGCGGTCGTGATCGCGGGCGTCGTGGGCATCCTCGTACTCAACACGAAGATCAACGAGAATGCGTTCCGGCTGGAGGCGCTCCAGCAGCAGCAGGGCAAGCTCGACCGGACCGAGGCGCAGCTGACCCAGGATCTCGCCGACAAGGAGTCGCCGACCAGCCTAGCGGCGGCCGCCCGGCGGCTCGGCCTGGTGCCCGCCGGTAGCCCGGCGTTCATCACGCTGCCCGATGGCAAGGTCCTGACCGTGCCGCAGCCCGCCTCGGGGCAGCAGAGCACCTCGGCGACGCACAACGGCGCAGCCGGCCAGACCCGGCGGTAACCCATGCCGCCCCGCCCAACCGACCCGCGTCGCGGCACCCGCGGCGGCGTCACCGATCCGGACCTCGATCCGGCGGGGGCGTCGCCGCGGGGCGGCGCTGAGCACGGAACCGGCCGGAGCCGCTCGGGCATAGGCGACGCCCGGCGCTACACGCCACGCGGTCGCAGCCTCCGGGAGGCCGACGCGGAGCGGGGTCAGCGCCGGGGCGGTGACCCGTTCCGGCCCGCGTTGAAGGTGGTGCAGGGCGGGGCGGACGAGCCGGCGCGCCGGGGCGGTCGCGCCGGGGCGGCACGTGCCCAGGACCGGGCGCCCATCGACCGGACCGGGCGGGACCGGGCGGCTGCCGACGGCGCGCCCGAACCGGCGCCGCGGGCACGGCGTACCCCGCCCGCGGACCCGGTGGCCGGTCGCCGGATGGGTCAGGGCAGGGGCGCCGGGGCGGGCGGCGCCCGTACCGGTGGCCGGAGCGCCGCCGGCAACAGGATCCCGACCAGGAGCCGGATCGCGCAGGGCGCGGGCCGCGGCGGGCCGGGGAAGCCGGTCCGGCGGCCGAAGCGTCAGGTGGCGCTGCCCGAGCCGCGCCGGCGGCTACGCCTGGCGAGCGTGCTCATGCTCGCCCTGTTCGTCGTCATCGGTGGCCGGCTGGTGGAGCTCCAGCTCATCGACGCGAAGGCGTACGCGGCGACGGCGCTGGTCAACCGCATCCAGACCGTGGCGCTGCCCGCACCCCGCGGCGCCATCTACGACCGCGATCGCAAGATCCTCGTGCACAGCGTGGAGGCCCGGCTCGTCTACGCCGACCCCGGCATGGTCAAAGATCCGCAGGCCGCGGCGCGGCAACTGGCGCCGCTGCTGGCCAAGCCGGTCTCGGAACTGCTGCCCAAGCTGGCCAAGCACACCTTCAAGAACGGCACGCCGGTCCGCTTCGAGTACCTCGCGCGGGGCGTCGACGTCGCGGTCGGTGACAAGGTCAATGCGTTGAACCTCCCCGGCGTACGGGTCGAGTACGACGAGCGCCGGGACGTCCCGGGCCACGACCTCGCCGCGAACCTCCTCGGCTTCACCAACTACGACCTGACGGGCGTCACCGGCATCGAGGCCGGCTACAACAAGGTCCTGCAGGGGATCCCCGGCGAGCGGAAGTTCGAGGTCGGCGGCGGTGACGTGGCCGCCGAGATCCCGGGCGGGTACAACGACGAGAAGCCGGCGAAGCCCGGCTCATCGGTGCAGCTCACCATCAACAGCGATCTGCAGTACCACGTGCAGACCGTCCTGTCGCAGCAGATGCAGAAGGTGAAGGCGGACTTCGGCTCGGCGGTGGTACTCGACGTGCACACCGGCGAGGTGCTGGCGCAGGCCAGCTACCCGGGCTACGACGCGGCGGAGCCGGCGAACGCGACCGCGAAGCAGTTGCGGGACGCCAACACGGACCTCGTCGTCGACCCGGGGTCGGTGATGAAAGCGGTCACCATCGGGGCCGCGCTGCAGGAGGGCGTGGTCAAGCCCGACAGCACCGTCACGATCGGGCCCGCGATCCGCAAGGGCGACACCACCTTCGCGGACACCCACCCGCTGCCCCAGGGGACCAGGATCACGCTGCCCGGCATCTTCGCGTACTCGTCGAATGTCGGCGCGATCACGGTCGGCGACCAGTTGGGCGCGCAGAAGCTGTACGAGTACCAGCAGAAGTTCGGCCTCGGCCAGGCGACCGGCGAGGGGCTGCCCGGCGAGTCACCGGGCCTGATCCAGCCGCCGAAGAACTGGAGCGGCTCCAGCTACGGTTCCATTCCGATCGGCGACGGCATCTCCACCACGCCGCTGCAGATGGCCGCCGCGTACGCGGCGATCGCCAACGGCGGCGTGTGGGTACAGCCGCATCTGGTGAAGGACACCATCACGCCGGACGGCACCGTCACCCCGGCGCCCGCGCCGCGGACCCACCGGGTGCTGTCGACGCAGGTCGCCGACGAACTCCGGCAGATGATGGAGGCCGTGGTCACCGTGCCCGGCGCGACCGGGCACAAGGCGGCCGTCCCGGGCTACCGGGTGGCGGGCAAGACCGGTACGGGCAAGTTCGTCATGCCGAACGGCAAGTACGACTCCCACGACGTGGCCTCGTTCATCGGGATGGCGCCGGCCGAAGCGCCGCGTTACGTCATCGCCGTGTTCGCCCACGCGACCGGCAACGGCGGCGACGTCTCCGCGCCCGCGTTCTCCGACATGATGGGCTTCACCCTCGCGCAGAACCACGTCCCGCCGAGCAGCACGGCGCCGCCGTCGTTCCAGGTGACCCGCTGAGGTGGACGCTGACGTGACCCGCCTTCCCCGACCGACTGAAACCACAACGGGTAGGGTCTAGCTCCGTGCCCGGCTACCCCCGTCCCCTCGCCGTGCCGGCGACCCCGCTACCTGAGCTGGGGGCGCTGCTGTCGGCTTCCGTCGATGCCGCCACCGACGTCACCGTCACCGGGATCACCCACGCCAGCGGCGAGGTGCGCCCCGGTGACCTGTACGCCGCGCTGCCCGGCGCCAATCGGCACGGCGCCGAGTTCATCGCCGCCGCCGCGGCAGCCGGTGCGGTGGCCGTCCTCACCGACCCGGCCGGTGCCGACCGGGCGGCGGCCGCGGGGCTGCCCGCGCTGGTCGTCGCCGACCCACGCGCGGTGCTCGGCGTCGCCGCCGCGCGCGTCTACGGCGACCCGAGCCGGCGGCTCGCGGTCATCGGGATCACCGGTACGGCGGGCAAGACCTCGACGGCGTACCTCGTCGAGTCCGGCCTCCGGGCCGCCGGCCGGACCACCGGGCTGATCGGCACCGTCGAGACCCGGCTCGGTGACCTCGTCATCAGCAGCGCCCGCACCACGCCGGAAGCGACGGATCTACATGCCTGCCTGGCCGTCGCCGTGGAGCGGGGCGTCGACGCGGTCGTCATGGAGGTGTCCAGCCACGCGCTGGCGCTCGGCCGGGTGGGCGGCGTCCACTTCGCCGTCGGCGGCTTCACCAACCTGGGCCTGGACCATCTGGACTTCCACCGTGACGTCGAGGACTACTTCGCGGCCAAGGCGAAGCTGTTCGACGGCCGGTGCGCCGTCGAGATCGTCAACATCGACGACGAGTACGGCCGGCGCCTCGTCCGGCCCGGCACCGTGACGTACGCGGTCTCGCACGGCGACTGGCACGCCTCCGACCTCACCGACCTGGGCTTCGCGCAGCGCTTCGTGGCGCACGGGCCCGGCGGGATCGCCGTCGACGCGGGCGTCGCCCTGCCCGGGCGGCACTCCGTCGCGAACGCGCTGCTGGCCATCGCGTCGCTCTCCGCTGTCGGCATCGAGCCGGCCGTGGCGGCCCGTGGCGTGGCCGACTGCCCCGGCACGCCCGGCCGGCTGGAGCGCGTGGCGGCGCCCGGGCCGGTACTCGGGATCGTCGACTACGCGCACAAGCCGGACTCGGTCGCGCAGGTGCTCGCCGCGCTGCGGGGTCGAGGCAGGCTGATCTGCGTGATCGGCGCCGGCGGTGACCGCGACCGGTCGAAACGGCCGCTGATGGGAGCGATCGCCGCCCGGGGCGCGGACGTGGTCATCGTCACCGATGACAACCCGCGTACCGAGGACCCCGCGGCGATCCGCGCCGAGGTGCTGGCCGGCGCGCGTGACGCCGCGGACGGGACGATCGCCCTTGTAGAGGTGGCGGGTCGGCGCGCGGCGATCGGGGAGGCGGTGCGGCTGGCGGCCGCCGGTGACGTGATCGCGCTGCTCGGCAAGGGGCACGAGCGCGGACAGGAGGTGGGTGGCGAGGTGTACCCGTTCGACGACCGTGACGAGCTGGCGAAGGCGCTGACCGCGAGGTTCGGCCCGGTACCCGCCGAGGCGGTTACGGATCAGCGGCCGGCTCCGGCGGGAGGCGCCCGGTGATCCCGCTGACCCTGGCCGAGATCGCCGAGGCCACCGGCGCGGAGCTGGCCGGCGCCGACCCCGCGGCGCGGGTGACCGGATCGGTCGAGTTCGACTCGCGCCGGGTCGGACCGGGCGGGCTCTTCGTCGCGTTCGCCGGCGAGAAGGTCGACGGCCACGACTACGGCGCGACGGCGATGGCCGCCGGCGCCGTCGCGGTGCTCGGCACCCGCCCGGTCGAGGGCGTACCGACGCTCGTCGTCGGCGACGCGCTGGACGCGCTCGGCCGGCTCGCCCGCGCCGTGCGCGACCGGCTGCCCCGGCTGACCGTCGTCGGCATCACCGGATCGTCCGGCAAGACCACCACCAAGGACCTGATCTCGCAGCTGCTGGCCCGCCTCGGCGAGGTGGTCGCACCGGCCGGCAACTTCAACAACGAGCTGGGCCTGCCCCACACCGTGCTCAAGGCCACTCCGGACACCCGGTACCTGGTGCTCGAGATGGGCGCGCGCGGCGTCGGGCACATCCGGTACCTGTGCGACATCGCCCGCCCCGACATCGGGGTGGAGGTCAACGTCGGCGAGGCGCACCTGGGCGAGTTCGGCTCGGTCGAGCGCATCGCGGCGGCGAAGTCCGAGCTCGTCGCGTCGCTGTCGGCCGACGGCCTGGCCGTGCTCAACGCCGACGACGCCCGGGTACGGGCCATGGCGACGGTCACGCCCGGGCGCGTGCTGCTCGCGGGGGAGGCCGCCGACGCGGACCTGCGGGCCGAGGACGTGGTCGTCGACGCGCGGGGCCGGGCGTCGTACCAGCTGGTCGCCGGCGCCGAGCGGGCCGCCGTGCGGCTCGCGGTCACCGGCCGGCACCAGGTCGGCAACACGCTGCTCGCCGCCGCCGTGGCGACCTCGCTCGGCATGTCCGTGTCCGACGCGGCCGCCGCGCTGAGCGAGGCCGGGCTCGTGTCGAGCCGGCGCATGGATGTGTTCGACCGCGCCGACGGGGTGACGGTCATCGACGACTCGTACAACGCCAACCCGTCGTCGACCGCGGCCGCGCTGCGGGCGCTGGCCGAGCTGGGCCGGGGCCGGCGCACCATCGCGGTGCTCGGCTACATGGCGGAGCTGGGCGAGTACGAGCGTGCCGGGCACGAGGAGGTTGGACGGCTGGCCGCCGAGCTGGGCGTCGACCTGCTGGTGGCGGTGGGTGACCAGGCCGCGCCGATCCTCACCGGCGCGGAGGCGAATGCGAATTGGGGAGGGAAGTCTGTGCTCGTGATCGACCAGGACGCCGCGATCGCGGTCCTGCGCGACGAGCTGCGATCGGGTGACGTGGTCCTGTGCAAGGGGTCGCGCTACCGCACCTGGGACGTCGTCGACGCCCTCCGTGAGACGGCCGAGGTACAAGCGTGAGGGCTGTCATCGTCGCGGCGTTCGCGGCGTTCATCCTGTCGATCCTGCTCACCCCGATCGCCATCAAGGTCTTCACCCGTATGCGGGCCGACCAGCCGATCCGGGCCGAAGGAAAGGTCCCGCCCCACCTGGCGAAGAAGGGCACCCCGACGATGGGCGGGGTGGCGTTCATCATCGCCACGATCATCGCGTACATCGCCGGCCATCTCGTGCTGAGCACGCTGCCGGACGAGCAGTTGCGGTGGACGCCGGCGCGGCCGACGACCACCGGGGTCGTGCTGCTCGGCCTGTTCGTCTGCACCGGCGCGGTCGGCTTCATCGACGACTATCTGAAGGTCAGCAAGAAGAACAGCCTGGGGCTCAACAAGCGCGGCAAGCTCATCGGCCAGGCGCTGGTCGGCGCCGTCTTCGGCGTGGTCGCGCTGTACTTCCCGCGGACCTTCATCGACAACACCAGTCAGACCAGGCACATCACCGTCGGCAGCGAGTACCTGTCGTTCGTCAAGAACATCTACTGGCTGCAGATCGGCAAGTTCGGCGCGGTCCTGCTGTTCATCTTCGTCGTGATGTCGATGTCGAACGCGGTCAACCTGACCGACGGCCTCGACGGCCTGGCGACCGGGGCGTCCATCATGGTGATCGGCGCCTACGCGATCATCGGGTTCTGGCAGTACCGGCACTGGTGCGTCGACCCGGACTACGGGTACCTCGCCAAGTACTGCTACGAGTCGAGGGACCCCTTGGAAGTCGCCATGATTGCCGCCGCCGCGGCCGGCGCACTGGCGGGGTTCCTGTGGTGGAACACGTCCCCGGCCCGCATCTTCATGGGTGACACGGGCGCGCTCGCGCTCGGCTCGCTCATCGCCGGCCTGGCGTACTCGACCAACACCGTGCTGCTCGTGCCCATTCTGGGGCTGCTGTTCGTCATCATCACGATCACGTGGGTGATGCAGATCGGGTCGTTCCGGCTGACCGGCCGGCGCATCTTCCGGATGGTGCCGTTGCAGCACCACTTCGAGCTGGCCGGCTGGAGCGAGGTCAACATCGTGGTCCGCTTCTGGATCATCGCTGGGCTCGGGGTGGCCATCGGCATCGGCCTGTTCTACGCCGACTTCCTGCGGGTCGTGACCAAGGGAGCGATCGGGTGAGCGACGACGGCATCGGGTACGCGGGCCGCCGCGTCCTTGTCGCCGGTACCGGCGTCGCGGGCGCCGCGGCGGCGCGGGTGCTGATCGCGGCGGGCGCCGAGGTGACCGTCGTGGACCGGGCCGACGGGCCGGTCCTGGCGCAACTGCGCGACCTCGGCGCGAAGACCGTGGTGGGCGACGGCGTGGCGGAGCTCACCGGGGTGACCGACGTCGTCGTCTCGCCCGGCTTCCCGCCGCACCACCCCCTCGCGACGGCGGCGACGGCCGCCGGGCTCGACGTGTACAGCGAGCCGGAGCTGGCCTGGCGGCTGCGCGGCCCGGACGCGCCGCAGTGGCTCGCGGTGACCGGCACCAACGGCAAGACCACGACCACCACGATGCTGGCGGCGATCCTCGCCGCGGCGGGCCGGCGCACGGCCGCGCTGGGCAACATCGGCGAGCCGCTGGTGTTCGCCACGAGCGGCTACGACGTGCTCGCGGTGGAGCTGTCGAGCCAGCAGCTGCACTGGTCGTCGACCATGGCCCCGCAGGCGGGCGCGCTGCTCAATCTCGCCGACGACCACCTTGACTGGCACGGCGGTTTCGACGCGTACGTCGAGGCGAAGGCGGCCATCTGGCGCTCGGCCCCGGCCGGCGGGGTGGCGGTCGGCAACCTCGACGACCCGCGGGTGGCGGCGCTGCTGTCCCGGGTGGAGGGGCGGCGGGTCGGCTTCACGCTCGGCGAGCCGGGGCCCGGTCAGCTCGGCGTCGTCGACGGCTACCTGGTCCACGACGGGGTGCAGCTCACCCCGATCGACGGCATCCGCCCACCGGGCGCGCACAACGTCGCCAACGCCCTGGCCGCGGCGGCGCTGGCCCGCGCGTACGGGGTGGACGCGGCGGCCGTCCACGCCGGGCTCGCCGGTTACGAGCCGCAGGCCCACCGCAACGCGCACGTCGCCACCGTCGACGGCGTCGCCTACGTCGACGACAGCAAGGCCACCAACCCCCACGCGGCGCTGGCCGCGCTCAACGCGTACCCACGGGTGGTCTGGATCGCGGGCGGCCAGCTCAAGGGCGTGGACGTCGCCGACCTGGTCGCGGCCGTCGCGGATCGGCTCGTCGGCGCGGTGCTGCTCGGTGTGGACCGCGCCGAGATCGCCACGGCGCTGGCGCGACACGCCCCGTCGGTACCCGTGGTCGAGGTCGCCAGGGCCGATGATGGGGCGATGGACGACGTCGTACGCGCCGCGGCGGCGCTCGCGCGCCCGGGCGACACCGTCCTGCTCTCGCCGGCAGCGGCGTCGCGGGACATGTTCGTCAGCTACGCCGAGCGCGGGGAGGCTTTCGCCGCCGCGGTCCGCACGTTGCCGACCGCGGACGGCTGACGCCCGGGTGCTACCGATCGACGAGACCGAGGGGGTGGCGTGACGACCGACACGACCGTCCGGGACTCAGACCGTCCCGCCGCGCCCGGGCCGACACCGACGGCGCCGGCCGGCCGCACGGCGTCGGGTCCGCTGGCGGCGCTGCGCGGGCTGCTCGACCGGCCCCTCGCGTCGTACTACCTGCTGCTCGCGAGCCTCGGCCTGCTGCTCGTGTTCGGTCTGGTCATGGTGTTCAGCGCCACCAGCGTGGAGAACTTCCGCGAGACGCACAGCCCGTACACCTCGCTGATCAAGCAGTCGACCTGGGCCGTGGTGGGTCTGCTGGGGTTCTGGTTCTGCCAGCGCCTGCCGATGCGCACGTACCGGGGGATCGCCAGGTACGTGCTGATCGTGTCCATGGTGCTGATGGTCGTCCTGGACATGTTGACGTTCCTGGGTGGGCTGAGCGGGGGTCCGAATCCGACGCCGTTGCGGCTCGGCCCGCTGCACGCCGACGAGAACTGGCTGTACATCGGCCCGATCCAGGGCCAGCCGTCCGAGCTCGGCAAGCTCGGGCTGATCCTGTGGTCGGCCGACATCCTGACGCGCAAGGGCACGAAGATCGCGAACTGGCGTGAGCTGATCACGCCGGTGTTCCCGGTGGCGCTGCTGCTGCTCGGCCTGGTCGGCTACAGCGACTTCGGCACCATGACCTGTCTGTTCCTCGCGTTTCTCGGGGTGCTGTGGGCCGCCGGCGTGCAGAAGCGGGTCTTCGCGGTGCTGTTCGGCGCCGCCGTGGTGGGCATGACCGTACTGATCCAGGCGGCGCCCTACCGGATGGCGCGCGTCACTGTCTTCCTCGATCCCGCGCATGCCGACCGCAACGGCCCCGCGTACCAGTTCTTCCAGGGCCTGTACGCCATCGCCGACGGCGGCTGGTTCGGCGTCGGGCTGGGCCGGGGCCCCTCGAAGTGGGGGCTGCTGCCCAACGGCCACAACGACAGCATCTTCGCGGTGATCGCCGAAGAGCTCGGGGTCGTGGGCTGCCTGGTGCTGCTGGTGCTGCTTGCGGTGCTGGCCTGCACCGGGCTGCGCATCGCCCGCCGGGTCGAGCATCCGTTCCGCCGGCTGGTGGCCACCGGCATCACCTGCTGGCTGGTCGGGCAGGCAGCCATCAACATCGGGGGCGTCATCGGCATCATGCCGATGACCGGGGTCCCGCTGCCGTTCATCTCCGACGGCGGAACGGCGCTGGTCGTCGCGCTCGGCGCGGCCGGCATCCTGACGTCCTTCGCCCGCGCGGAGCCCGACGCCGCGAGAGCGCTACACGCCCGTCCGCCCCGTCGGTGGGTACAGCTAGTCTGGGCGCCGTTGCCGCCGCTGCCACAGCGTGGGGCGGGCCGCCGCGCGTCGGCGCGCGAAGGCACCGGGGCGTCCGCGCGTCCGGGCGCCGCAGCGTCCGCGCGGACGGGCCGGGCCCGTGCCGCCGGGGCGCGCGCGGACAACGGCGGACGCGCCGCCGGCGGCGTCCGACAGCGCTAGCTGACAGGGGAGGAACGCGCGAGATGGCGGGACAGTACGGGAAGCCCATCCGGTCGGTCGTGCTCGCCGGCGGTGGCACCGGTGGGCACATCTACCCGTTGCTGGCGTTCGCCGACTGTCTGCGCCAGCACGATCCGCAGCTACGTGTCACGTGTCTCGGGACGCCCAAGGGCCTGGAGAACGAGCTGATCCCGCCGCGCGGCTACGACCTGCGCAACGTTCCCGCCTACCAGCTGCCGCGGTCGGTCAACATGAACCTGGTCCGTACGCCGGACCGGATGTGGCGGGCGGCCCGGGCGACCCGCGCGGTCCTCGACGAGGTGTCGGCCGACGTCGTGGTCGGCTTCGGTGGCTACGTCGCGGTGCCGGCCTACCTCGCGGCCTGGCGGCGCAAGACGCCGATCGTCATCCATGAGGTCAACGTGCCGCCGGGCGTCGCCAACCGGATGGGCATGCGCTTCACCCGCAACGTGGCGGTGGGCTTCCCACACCAGGTCGAGCAGGTGCCGGCGCTGCAGCACGCCCGCGTGACCGGGGTGCCGATGCGACGGTCGATCACGACGCTCGACCGGGCCGCGCGGCGCGCCGAGGCCCGGGCGCACTTCGGTCTGCGGCCGGACCTGCCCACGCTGTTCGTGTTCGGCGCGTCGCAGGGCGCCCGCTCGATCAACCTCGCGATGGCGGGCGCGGCCAAGGCCATCACCGCGGCGGGGGTGCAGGTGCTGCACATCATCGGCGCCCGCAACGAGCCGGTCGACATCCCGCCGGACCTGCCGGTCCCGTACGTGACCGTCAAGTTCCTGGAGGCGATGGAGCTCGGGTACGCGGCCGGCGACCTGGCGCTGTGCCGGGGCGGTGCGATCACATGTGCGGAAACGGCTGCCGTGGGTATGCCGGCGGTTTACGTGCCACTACCGTACGGAAACGGGGAGCAGCGCCGTAACGCGTTGCCGATCGTCGACGCCGGGGGCGGGTTGATCGTCGATGACGGCGAGCTGACGTCCGACTGGATCGAGCGCACGGTGGTGCCGTTGGCGCGCGATGAGGCGCGGCTGGCCGCGATGAGCGCGGCCGCCGCGGCGTACGGGCGCCGCGACGGCGACGAGGCGTTGCGTGCCTTCATGTACGAGGTGGCGGGGCAGTGAGCGCGAGCGATCGCAGAGAGGTGAGGGGTCAGTGAATGCGGCCAAGCCCGATCAGCTCGCCGAGCTGACGGCGGAGGACCTGGGGACGGTACATCTCATCGGGGTCGGCGGCGTGGGCATGAGCGGGCTGGCCCGCCTGCTGCTCACCCGGGGCATCCCGGTGTCCGGCAGCGAACTGCGCGAGTGGCCGTCGCTGGCCGGTCTGCGCGCGCTCGGCGGCACCATCCACATGCGACATGAGGCGTCCAACCTGGACGGGGTCGACACCGTCGTCTACTCGTCGGCGATCCCGTCAGACCATCTCGAACTCGTCGCGGCCCGCGACCGGGGCCTGCGGATCCTGCACCGGTCCGAGGCGCTCGCGGCCGCCATGGCCGGCCGCCGCACGATCGCCGTGGCGGGTACCCACGGCAAGACGACCACCACCTCGATGACGACGCTGATCCTCCAGCACGCCGGGCTCGACCCGTCGTTCTTCATCGGCGGTGAGATCTCCGAGACCGGCTCGAACGGGCACCACGGCAGCGGCGAGTACTTCGTCGCCGAGGCCGACGAGAGCGACCGGTCGTTCCTCGTGTACCGCCCGCACGTGGGGATCGTCACCAACATCGACGCCGACCACCTCAACACCTACGGCGACCTCGCCGGGCTGGAGGAGGGGTTCCTGGAGTTCTGCCGGCGGGTGGAGCCGGACGGGTTCGTGGTGACCTGTGCCGATGACCCGGGCGCGCGGCGGCTGGCCGAGCGGGCCCGGGCCGAGGGCATCCGGGTCTACACGTACGGCGAGGCTGAGGACGCCGACCTGCGCATCACCGAGATCGTCTCCTCGGTCGGCGGGGTGCGGTACATGGCGGCGCTCGACGGTGAGTCGTTGGGCGAGGTCTCCCTGCGGGTACCGGGAAGGGTGCTCGGGCTCAACTCCGCCGCGGGCGTGCTCACCGCGCTGAAGTTGGGGGTCGAGCCGAGCGCGGCGGTCGAGGCGCTCGCCGAGTTCCCGGGTGTGCGCCGGCGCTTCGAGCTCAAGGGGACGGCCGCCGGCGTGCGGGTGTACGACGAGTACGCCTACCACCCGACGTCGATGAAGGCCGCCATGACCACGCTGCGCGAGGTCGCCGGTGACGGCCGGCTGATCGTGGTCTTCCAGCCGTACCGCGTCTACCGCACGCGGGACAACGAGGCGGAGATCGCGGCCGCGCTGGCGATCGGCGACGAGGCGATCGTGCTGGAGGTGTTCGGGCCCGGCGAGGTCCGCGAGCCGGGTGAGGGCGGCGCGTCGCTGACCGCGGCGATCGACCTGCCCGATGACCGGAAGGTGTTCGTGCCTACCTGGGACGACGTGCCGGCCGAAGTGGTCCGGCGGGCCCGCGAGGGCGACGTCGTCGTGACGATGGGCGCGCCGCCGATCTCGCTCATGGGTGACGAACTGCTCGCCGCGCTGACGGCGTCGATCGAGAAGGACGGCAACGGGTACGTGGCGCGCCACGCGCGCGGCGAGTGACCGGTGGCCACGGGGGAACGGACGAAAGCGTAGTTGAGCAGTCGCTGGCGGTTGGTACGGGCGCGCCGTGACGCGGTTCCCGCCACGGTGCGCCGGTTCTCGCAGCGGGCCCGTCGACGCCGGCTGCGCGCGGCCAGGCCCTGGCTGGTCGCGCTCGGCGTGGTGGTGGTTCTCGCCCTGGCGGGCACGGTCGTCTACACGACTCCACTGCTCGGGGTGGCTCGGGTCCGGGTGGTCGGCGCCCGGCTGGCGAGCGACGCGCAGGTGCGCGCGGCGGCCCGGGTGGCGCCGGGCACGCCACTGGTGCGGGTGGACCCGGCGGCGGTCGCCCGTCGGGTCGGCGCGCTGCCGCCGGTCTACCGGGTGACGGTGAGCCGCTCCTGGCCGCGTACTCTCGTGGTCCGCGTCGTCGAGCGCACCCCGACGGCGGCCGTGCCGATGGGAGGCCGGTACGCGGTCATCGACCACACCGGCACCGTGTTCGACTGGTCGGCGCGCCAGCCGGCCGCGCTGCCGCTGCTCAAGCTGCGCAGCCCGGGCCCGCACGATCCGACGACCGCCGCGGCGCTGACGGTTCTCGCCGCGCTGCCGTCCGGTCTGCGCGAGCCGATGGCGGCGCTGGTGGCCGACGCACCGGCCCGCATCCGGCTGGAACTGCGTGACGGCCACCAGATCGTCTGGGGGGACGCGACGCAGAACGACGACAAGGCGCGCGTCGCGCTCACGTTGATGGGGGCCGGTCAGAAGGTGACGGACGTCAGTGCCCCGTCGGTGGTTACCACTCGTTGACCGGCCGTGGCCGTCCGCCGGCGATTTTCAGCCGTTTGTGACGTCGGGAAGGTTTATTGGCCGTCGACCTCACGACACGCCGAGGTCGGTCCTTGGATCGCGGCGGGTCGCCACATACCTTTCCCCCAGGCATTAGTTGACATAACTATAAGCCTCTAGTAAAGGGTGAGGGTTTTGCGACCCTCGCGCCGTCTGCACGAAGCGGACGCCGCCCGTGAGGGGCGCACCCGACGCGGGCGCCCAAACCGGACCGGTGCTCGACGATACTCAAGGGGAAAGGCACGTCCGATGACACATCCGCACAACTACCTGGCGGTCATCAAGGTCGTCGGCATCGGTGGCGGCGGCGTCAACGCTGTCAACCGGATGATCGAGGTCGGGCTCAAGGGCGTCGAGTTCATCGCGATCAACACGGACGCCCAAGCGTTGCTGATGAGTGACGCCGACGTCAAGCTCGACGTGGGACGTGAGCTGACGCGTGGTCTGGGCGCCGGCGCGCAGCCCGAGGTCGGCAAGAACGCCGCCGAGGACCACCGCGACGAGATCGAGGAGGTGCTCAAGGGCGCCGACATGGTCTTCGTCACCTGCGGTGAGGGCGGCGGTACGGGCACCGGCGGCGCCCCCGTGGTCGCCAACATCGCCCGCAAGCTCGGCGCGCTGACGATCGGTGTGGTGACCCGGCCCTTCTCCTTCGAGGGCAAGCGGCGCCAGGTTCAGGCCGAGGCGGGCATCGAGGAGCTGCGCAACCAGTGCGACACGCTCATCGTGATCCCGAACGACCGGCTGCTCGCGCTGGGGGACCGGGGCATCAGCATGATGGACGCCTTCCGGCAGGCCGACCAGGTGCTACTCTCCGGTGTCCAGGGCATCACCGACCTGATCACCACGCCGGGTCTGATCAACCTCGACTTCGCCGACGTGAAGAGCGTGATGAGCGGCGCCGGCAGCGCCCTGATGGGTATCGGCAGCGCGCGCGGCGACAACCGGGCGGTGGAGGCCGCCGAGGCGGCGATCTCCAGCCCGCTGCTCGAGCAGAGCATGGACGGCGCGCGCGGCGTGCTGCTGTCCATCGCCGGCGGCTCCGACCTGGGTCTGTTCGAGATCAACGACGCCGCGCAGCTGGTCACCGATGCTGCGCACCCGGACGCCAACATCATCTTCGGCGCCGTCATCGACGACGCGCTCGGCGACGAGGTGCGGGTGACCGTCATCGCGGCCGGCTTCGACGGCGGCGCGCCCGCCTACAAGCCGGCGGAGCCGCCCCGCAAGGCCGCTCCTCCGGTCGAGCCCCCGGCCCCGCCGGCGGCGCCGCCCCGCCCCGCGGTGCAGTCGACGCCCCGCCGCGTCCTCTTCGACGACGTCGACGTTCCCGACTTCCTCAAGAACGGCGCCTGACCGGGTGCCACGGCGACGGCGGCCCGCGCGGCGCGCCGGGTGACGACAGGACGGAGGTGACGGTGTCGCCGCCCCGGGCCCGGGCCCGGGGCGGCGACACCGTATATCTGGTGACTATGGCAGTCGAGGAAGGGGCCGAAGCGCGGCGTGCGGAGCTGGCGCGTCGGCTGTCGGACGTACGCGCGCGAATCGCGGCGGCCTGCGCCGACGCGGGCCGGGATGCGGACGAGGTGACGCTGATCGCGGTCACCAAGACCTATCCGGCCAGCGACGCGCGGCACCTGGTCGATCTCGGAGTGCACGACCTCGGGGAGAACAAGGACCAGGAGGCCGCGCCGAAGGCCGCCGAGCTGGCCGCCTCCGATGCCCCGGTGCGCTGGCACTTCATCGGCCAACTGCAGCGAAACAAGGCCAAGTCGGTGGCCAGGTACGCCGACCTGGTCCACTCGGTGGACAGCGTGGCGCTCGCGGCGGCGCTCGACCGTGCCGCCACCCGGCACCGTGACCGCCCGCTCGACGTGCTCGTACAGGTCAGCCTCGACGGTGACCTGGAGCGCGGCGGCGCCGCGGTCGGGGCGGACGTTCCCGAGCGCGAGCTGGAGCGGGTGGTGGCGGCGGTGGTCGAGTCGGAGGCGTTGCGGCTGCGGGGGGTGATGACCGTGGCGCCGCTGGCGTGGGATCCGCGCTCGGCGTTCGATCGGCTCGCCGCCATCGCGGCGGACGTACGCAGGGAACATCCGGAGGCGACGATCGTGTCGGCGGGCATGAGCGCCGATCTGGAACCGGCCATAGCGGCCGGCGCGACACACGTCCGGATCGGTGCCGCGTTGCTCGGGAAACGCCCGCCGCTGAGGTAGCCTGCCGATAGGGATATCGAAACTACATCAATGTGGTTTTGCCGAAGTCGGCACCGGGCACAGTGTCGACGCGGGTTGGGGGCACGGCACGGGGCAGTGCCGCACAGAGGTAAGGGGCGCGGCATGGGAGCAATGCGGAGGGCAGGCGTCTGGCTTGGCCTCGTCGAGGACGACGACGAGCGCGCGTACGGCGACCGTGGGTACGACGACCGTGGTTACCGGTACGGCGAGGACTTCGCCGATGAGGACGAGGTCGACGAGCAGCCGGTCGTGTCCACGCGAACCCGGGTCACCGAGCGGCTGGCCGCGGAGCGGGAGGCGCGTTCCGAACGTTCCACCGTGCGGTCGATCGCCCGTTCGGCGTCGCCGACGGTCAGCTACCCGACCCGTGAGAACCTGGCGCTCGCCCCGCGGGTCAGCGAGCGCCCGGCGACCCAGGCCGAAGAGGACGAGCGTCGTTACCAGATCACGACGCTGCACCCGACCACGTACAACGAAGCACGGACCATTGGCGAGCATTTTCGCGATGGCGTGCCAGTCATCATGAACCTCACCGAAATGGACGAGGCGGACGCTAAACGACTGGTTGATTTCGCGGCGGGTCTCGCGTTCGGCCTTCGCGGTACGATCGAGCGCGTCACTAACCGCGTGTTCCTGCTCTCGCCGGCCAACGTCCAGGTCACGGCAGAAGACAAGGCGAAGATCGCCGAGGGTGGGTTCTTCAACCAGAGTTGAGCGAGGACCGGACCACCGTGCTATCGGTCGCCATGCAGGTCGTCTACCTGCTGCTGTACGCCTTCTTCCTGATCCTCCTCGCGAGGTTCGTGATGGGGGCCGTGCTCCAGTACGGTCGGCGATGGCATCCGGGGCGCGGAGCAGCCGCAACGCTCGAAATTGTCTGGAGCGTCACCGACCCTCCGCTGAATGCGCTGAGGCGAGTGATCCCGCCGCTTCGTATTGGTACTGTGAGTGTCGACCTGGCCTCCCTTGTGCTGCTGATTATTCTGTACGTGCTGATGAACGTCGTGGTACGGCGTCTGATCTAGGTGACAGCCCGTAGTGACGACGCCACGCGGCCGCAACTGACCCGAGGAGTTTCGATGCCGCTGACCCCGGCCGACGTCCACAACGTCGCATTCAAGAAGCCCCCTATCGGCAAGCGGGGGTACGACGAGGAGGAGGTCGACGCCTTCCTGGACGAGGTCGAGCGCGAACTCGCCCGTCTGATCGAAGAGAACAACGAACTGCGGGCGCAGGCCGAGCGCGGTGGCGGCCGCGTCGTCGGCGGTGGCGGCTCGGACTCGCGCCTGGCGGCTGAGCTCGCCGAGCTGCAGAGCCAGCTCGACCGCGTTCAGCGTGACAAGTCGGCAGCCGAGCAGGCGGCCCGCAGCATGCAGGTCGAGCTCGAGCAGCTTCGTTCGCAGGGCCCCGGAGTGGGCGGCGGTGACGGCGAGCAGCAGGCGCTGCGCGTGCTCATGATGGCCCAGCGCACGGCCGACGACCACGTCAACGACGCCCGTCGCGAGGCCGACAAGCTGCTGTCCGACGCGCGGGCGAAGGCCGAGGAGGTCACCCGCGAGGCGCGCGCCAAGGCGGACGCCCTGGAGCGGGACGCGCGCCAGCGGCACCAGGAGGCCATCGCCGGGCTCGACACCAAGCGCACCGCGCTGCAGAAGCACATCGAGGAGCTCAAGCAGTTCGAGCGCGAGTACCGCACCCGCCTGAAGGCATACCTCGAGAGCCAGCTGCGTGACCTGGACGGGCGCGCCCAGGGCCTGGAGGCTGACCTCACCCGGTCCGAGAACGGCCGGTCGGCCGGTGGCAACTCGGGCAACCTGGCGACGCTGGCCGGCGCCTACGGTGCCCGGTCCGCGATCGACGGAGGACGCTGACTGACCCACGGCGGCGGGTCGCCTGCACGACGCGCCGCCGTGTGCTCGACCATCCGGGGTCCGTACGTCAGACAAGGTGACTGGTCGGCACGGCTGCCCCGGAGGGTATGCGGTGATAGTCGCAAGTCTGCTTCTCGCGATCGGCGCGGTGGCACTTCTCGTGGTCGGCCTGGCCGGTGGCTCGGGTCCATATCTGATCGGCTCGATCGCGGCGAGCCTGCTCGCCGCGATCTCCCTTGTGGCTGGTGGCCGGCAGTTCGGCGCGCAGCCGGCCGACGCCGCGAGTGGACGCGTCGGTGCCGCCCCCGCCGACCACCCCGCTGAGAGCTCCACCGACCAACCCGGCGGCGAGCGCGGCCGGGTCGGTGGCGACCCGTCCGACGACCGCGTCGCCGGTGTCCAGCCGGACGTCGGCGACCACGTCGGTCCGGTGCCGGTGAACGAGGAGTTCTCGCAGGTCCGGACCGAGGAGATTGCGCCGGCCCGCGTCGGGGGTGGCGACGGCGCCGTGCAGCGCCAGCCGGCCAGCGTCGGCGCGCCGAGCCCGACTCATACCCGTTCGGGGCAGCTGCTGATCTCCGCCGCCGACGACTCCGGTGAGCGCCGCGACGTCGGCGGACCGAACGGGGTCAGCCCCGCCGCCGACCGTGCAGGCCTCGACGGTCTCGGCGGCCTGGCGGGTGTCGGTGACGTCGACGACCCTGGTGATCTTGGCGATTCCGACGACGAGGAACCACCGGACGAGCCGGTGGCGCAACCGCTGGCCGGGTCCGAGGCGGAGCGGCTGGCCGGCTTGGACGACGCCGTGGTGGTGATCGACGGTCGGCCGCGCTACCACCTGCCCGGCTGCGTCCACCTGCTCATGCGGGAGAGCGAGCGGTTGCCCGTACGTGAGGCGGTCGAACTGGGCTTCACGCCGTGTGGCCTCTGCGAACCCGCCACGGCGCTGCTGGCCGACGACCATCGGGCCTGACCGCCGGGGCGGACGCAGAATGGGAGACGTGTTCACGATCGCCGTCCGGGTCAAGCCCGGCTCGTCACGTACCCGGGTGGGCGGGGGTTACGCCGGGCCGCACGGGGCCGCGCTGGTGGTGGCGGTGACCGCGCCGGCCGTGGACGGGCGGGCGACGGAGGCGGCACGTCGGGCGCTCGCTGACGCGCTCCAGCTGCGGCCCGCGACGGTCAGTCTGCGCTCCGGGGCGACCAGCCGGGACAAGATCTTCGCTGTCGACCCGCCGCCGCCGGATCTGGCCGACCGGGTGCGGCGGCTGCGCGACCCGTCGAGCTGAGCCGTTACCCGATGTCGGGTCCGTCGTCCGATTCCGGATGCCACAGGATTGAAGGACGATACGGGTGGGTATGCAACGGCGAAGTCAAGGGCGAGGGCGGAACGCCTAACGCGAAATCGAGCACTCCGGTCTGCTCACATTGCGTGGGACGTTGTCGGACGCACGCACGTTCCGTATTCTTGCCACTCTCTGGAGTGCGTGGCGGTTTCGTCACGCGCCCGTTTTGTATTTTGGGGGACGCCATGGCGGCTCGGGCGATCGCGGTGCGTTGGCGCGCCGCGATGAGCGGTGCCCCTGATCAGCCGCGTCCCGTCAGAAACATTACGGCGGGCGATGGCTTCGCTGAACCCTCCAAAAGCGTGAAAAAGGCGACTTTCGGGACGGCTTCGCGAGCGGTGAGCCTGACCGCCGGCACGCCGGCCCTGCCGGTAGCCGCCGGCACGCCGGCCCTGCCGGTAGCCGCCGGCACGCCGGCCGCTTCTGGGGCGAACGTACCACGCGCATCGGTACGGCCGGACGCGCCGATCGCCCACTCCGCGCCGTTCCTGACGGCGTCCGATCACCCCGTGGGGGCCCGACACCCCGGTGCGGCCCTCGGTCGGGGCGTCCCGCCGGTGTGCCCCCGCGCCGACCGGGGTGGCCGCGACCACTCCAACCCCTGCTGCCAAGCACCGGTAACCGCCGCGGACGACCGCGGCCGAGGGAGCGACGATGGCTAAGACCGCCGACAGCAAGACCGCCACCGAGGCGGCGGGCACCAAGACCGGCACGGGCAAGGCGCCCCGCGCGCGCTCGGCGGCCGAGACCGAGAAGATCCGCGCCGCGCTGTCCGAGCGCCGTGACGAGCTTAGGCTCGAGTACGACCAGACCATGTCGGAGATCGCCGAGCTGCAGCGCGACCGGCTGACCGACTCGGCCGGCGACGACCAGGCCGACACCGGCACCAAGACGTTCGAGCGTGAGCAGGAGATCTCGCTGGCCAACAGCATCCAGGAGCGGATCAGCCAGGTCGAGCGGGCGCTCGAGCGTCTCGATGACGGTACGTACGGCTGGTGTGAGCGGTGCGGTAACACCATCCCGGTCGAGCGGCTGGCGGCGTTCCCTTCGGCTACGCTCTGTGTGACGTGCAAGCAGTTGGAGGAGCGGCGCTGAACGGCGAGAAGGCGTTGGCAAGCGACCAGAGCCTGGGGCAGACCACGCCGTCGGGCGGGGAGGCCGCCACGCCGGTGCCGGGCGCATCGGCGCGCTCCCGCCGCCCGATCGCGGTGCTCGCGCTGGCCAGCGCCGTCGTGCTCGGCATCGACCTCGTGACCAAGCAGCTCGCCGTGAGCGAGCTGGCCGGACGCGAACCGGTCCGGTTGTTCGGCGGCGCCGTCTACCTGGACGTGATTCGCAACAGCGGGGCGGCGTTCAGCCTCGGCACGGGGTACACCTTCGTCTTTCCGGTGATCGCCATGGCGGTCGCGGCGTGGATCGTCTGGACCGCCCGGCGCCTGCGGTCGGTGCCGTGGGCGATCGCGCTCGGCCTCGTCCTGGGCGGCGCCGTGGGCAACCTCGTCGACCGGATCTTCCGAGCCCCGGGGCCGATGGTCGGCCACGTGGTCGACATGGTCAGCCTCTTCGCGCCGCGGGGCGAGGTCTTCGCGGTGTTCAACGCCGCCGACTCGGCGCTGTGCGTCGGTGTCGCGCTCGCGCTCCTGCTCGAACTCACCGGCCGGCGGGTCGACGGCACCCGTACCCGCGATCGCGACCAGGCGGCTGTGTCAGACTCCGCACGTGGCTGAGCATCGTTCCCTGCCGGTACCCGACGGCCTCGACGGTCTGCGGTTGGATCAGGCGATCTCGCGGCTGTTCGGGCTGTCCCGGACCGCTGCCGCCGCGGTCGTCGAAGCCGGTGACGCGCTCGTCGACGGGGTGCCGCGGTCGAAGTCGGAGAAGGTCAGCGCCGGCACGTGGCTCGAGGTGACGCTGCCCGGCCCGCAAGCACCGGTGCGGGTGGTGGCCGAGCCGGTGGCCGGTCTGAAAGTCATCTACAGCGACGACGACATCGTCGTTGTCGACAAGCCGGTCGGGGTCGCGGCCCACCCGAGCCCGGGCTGGACCGGGCCGACCGTGATCGGCGGCCTCGCCGCCATGGGCCACACGATCGCGACCAGCGGAGCCGCTGAGCGGCAGGGCGTGGTCCACCGGCTCGACGTCGGCACCACCGGCCTGATGGTGGTGGCCAAGAGCGAACGGGCGTACAGCGTCCTCAAGCGCGCGTTCAAGGCGCGCGAGGTGGACAAGCGGTACCACGCCATCGTCCAGGGCCACCCCGACCCGCTGCGCGGCACGATCGACGCGCCGATCGACCGCCACCCCAACCACGACTACAAGTGGGCCGTGGTGGCCGGCGGGCGCCCCAGTGTCACCCACTACGACACGGTGGAAGCGTTCCCAGCGGCGACCCTGCTCGACATCAGCCTCGAGACCGGACGTACCCACCAGATCCGCGTGCACTTCTCCGCCATGCGGCACCCGTGCGTGGGGGACCTCACGTACGGCGCCGACCCGACCCTCGCCGCCCGGGTGGGGCTGACGCGGCAGTGGCTGCACGCCCGCTCGCTGGGCTTCGTGCACCCGAAAACCGACGAGTACGTGCGGTTCACCAGTGAGTACCCGGAAGACCTGGCGCACGCCCTGTCGGTGCTGCGCGGTGACGAATGAGCCTGAGCGGTCCGCTCGGCGTGCTGCGGCGACTGCGGCGCGGCGCCGCCCGCCTGCGCGGCCTCGTCCTGATCGCGATGCTGGCCGCGATCGCGGTGACCGCGACGACGGTGTGGCTGGCCGGCCGGGGCGCCGGCACGGCGGCCCGTGACACCACCTCCGGCTCCGTGGTCCGGGTCGGGGTGGCCGACGGCGCCTCCATCCCCGACTACGCGCAGCGCAGCCGCGCGGAGTTGGCAGCCCTGGTGGCCGGCGGGCACACCGGCGAGACCGTCGCGCTGGTGACCTTCGGCGCCTACCTCGCCCCCGACCAGCTCCCGCCGGTCCTGGCGGGAGTCGCGTTGAGCCAGGTGTACGCCCGGGTGCCCGCGTCGAACCTGCAGACCCAGATCGTGCGGCTGGACGCCTTCCGGGTGCCGGCCGACGTCACCGCCGGAATGGACCGGATCGCGGCGAAAAAGAATGCCGAGGCCGCCGACTACGCGCGCCTGGTCGCCGGGCTGGGCACCACGGACTCCGAGCGGGACCTGCGCGCCGTGTACACGTCCGGCCAGCACATCGCCACCGTCGAGGCGGCCGCGTACCGGGCGCACTGCGCCTGTGTGTACGCGGCGGTGGTGCGGGCCGCCCCGGCGGCGCTCGACCAGCTGGCCCACCGCGACGGGGTACGGGTGGTGGACCCGGCGCCGGAGGTACAGCAACTGGATCGGGCGGTGTTCCTACCGCCGCTACCCGAACAGCGCGAGCTGGCCGTCCCACCGGACAATTCTGGGCAACCCGCAGCATCCCCGTCGGGCTGACCCCCGTTGAACCCAACGGGCATCGTGGCCCGTATGAACAATTCGAGTGTGGTCGGATATCGATCCGGTCCGTAGCCTGGTGGTGGGCGGTACGCAGGTGGCAGGAGGGCGAACGTTGGGCACCGAGGCGGGCTGGAGTCGATCCGCCGAGCCCACCCCGCGCTGGCGGGCGTTGCTCGAGCGTGCGCGGCACGGTCGGGCGAGCGAGCAGATCCTCGTCGACGACGACGACCGTCCCGTTCGCCGGGCACCCGAGTTCGACGACGACCGTCCCGTCCGCCGGGCACCCGAGTTCGACGAGCTCGAGCCGGATGGCCGCCCGTCGCTGCGCTGGCAGCCCACGCCCGCGCCCGCTCCCGAGCCCGACGGTGCCGACCGGGCGGCCGCCGTCATCCGCGCGGACCTGGGTGGCCCGCGCGTGCTGGCCTTCGCCAACCCCAAGGGCGGCGTGCACAAGACGACCGCGACCGCACTCGCCGCGGCCACGGCGGGCAGCGTCCGGGGCCGGGGCGTGATCGCCTGGGACGACAACGAGCTGCGCGGCACCCTCGGCCTGCGCGCCGGCAGCGCCCGGCATGCCCGCACGATCCGCCACCTGCTCGCTGACCTGGCGCAGCTCGAGATTCACGACGGGATCCAGCTGCGGGCGCGCCTCGACGACTACCTGAAGCACGCCTCGGACGGCACCTACGACGTGCTCGCCGGCGAGGAGGATCCGCGCTTCGCGCAGAAGCTCGACCCGTACATCGTGCGCCGGGTGCTCGAGGTGCTCTGCCGTACCCACGACGTGGTCTGCGTCGACACCGGCAACAACGTCGAGAGCCCCAACTGGCGCACGGTGATCCAGTCGGCTGACCAGCTGGTGGTCACGACCGTGCCGCGCGAAGACGCCGCGTTCACCGCCGACTGGATGCTCGACCTGCTCGAGGAGGCGGGCCTCGGGCGGATGGTCAAGAACGCCGTGACGCTGCTGTCCTGCCCGACGCCGACCAGGTCGCCGCTGCTGGACGACCTCGCGGCGCACTTCCGCAACCGGACCCGGGCCGTCGCCGTGGTCCCGTACGACCCCCAGCTCGAGAGCGGCTCCAACATCGACTACGCGATGCTGCACCCGGCCACGAAGTGGGCCTGGCTGCGGGCGACCGCGACCATCCTGGAGCCCTTCGCCCGCTGACCCGACCGCCACGGCCTTGTCGGTCCCCGGGGCTAACATCGCTCCGACGGGCACGCGGGGGGCCTGTGGCGAAAGGGGGGCGGAGCTGGCGTGGGCGGCTCGTTCGTGCATCTGCACGTGCACACCGAGTACTCGATGCTGGACGGTGCGGCCCGGCTGAAGCACCTGTTCGCCGAGGCCGCCCGGATGGGCATGCCCGCCCTCGCCATGACCGACCACGGCAACCTCTACGGCGCCTTCGACTTCTACCAGCAGGCCACCGCAGCCGGCATCAAGCCGGTGATCGGCACGGAGGCGTACCTGACCCCGGGCACCGACCGGCGGGACCGGACCCGGGTGCGGTGGGCCGAGGGCGGCGAGAACGACGTCTCCGGCGGCGGCGCGTACACCCACCTGACCATGCTCGCCGCCGACGCCGACGGCCTGCGCAACCTGTTCCGGCTCGCCTCGCGGGCCAGCCTCGAGGGCTACTTCTACAAGCCGCGGGCCGACCGGGAGCTTCTCCACGAGTACGGCAAGGGCCTCATCGCCACGACCGGGTGCCCCTCCGGCGAGGTGCAGACCTGGCTGCGCATCGGCGACTTCGAGAAGGCCTGCGCGGCGGCGGCGGAGCTCCGCGACATCTTCGGCCCGGACAACTTCTACCTGGAGTTGATGGACCACGGCCTCGACATCGAAAACCGGGTCCGGGCCGACCTGTTGCGCCTGGGGAAGCGGCTCGGCCTCAAGCCGGTGGCCACCAACGACCTGCACTACACGTACCCCGGCGACGCCGACGCCCACGAGGCGCTGCTGTGCGTGCAGTCCGGCTCGACCCTCGCGGATCCGAAGCGCTTCAAGTTCGACGCCCGCGACTTCTACCTCAAGTCCGCCGACGAGATGCGCAAGCTCTGGGACACGGAGGTCCCGGGCGCCTGCGACAACACCCTGGAGATCGCCGAGCGGATCGGCGACTACGCCGCGGTCTTCGCCCCGCGCAGCCTGATGCCGCGGTTCCCGGTGCCGCCGGGGGAGACCGAGGAGTCGTTCCTGCGCGCCGAGGTGCGCCGGGGCCTGGCCCGCCGGTTCCCGGGCGGGGTGCCCGAGACCCACCGCAGGCAGGCCGAGTACGAGCTCGACGTGGTCTGCGAGATGGGTTTCCCGGGCTACTTCCTGGTCGTCGCCGACCTGGTCGCCCACGCCAAGGAGGTCGGGATCCGGGTCGGACCGGGGCGCGGCTCCGCGGCGGGGGCGCTCATCGCGTACGCGTTGGGCATCACCGAGCTGGACCCGCTCGCGCACGGCCTGCTGTTCGAGCGGTTCCTCAACCCCGACCGGGTGTCGATGCCCGACATCGACATGGACTTCGACGAGCGCCGGCGCGGCGACATGATCCGGTACGCCACGGAGAAGTACGGCGCGGACCGGGTCTCGCAGATCATCACGTACGGCACGATCAAGGCCAAGGCCGCGATCAAGGACGCGGCGCGGGTGCTCGGATACCCGTTCGCGCTCGGCGACCGCATCACCAAGGCGATGCCGCCCGCCGTGATGGGCAGGGACATCCCGCTGTCGGGCATCTTCGACCCGTCCCATCCGCGGTATGCGGAGGCGGCCGAGCTCCGCCAGCTCTACGCGGCCGACGCCGACGTCCGGAAGGTCGTCGACACGGCCAAGGGGCTGGAGGGGCTCAAGCGGCAGTGGGGCGTACACGCGGCCGGCGTGATCCTGTCGCGCGAGCCGCTGCTCGACGTGCTTCCGATCCAAAAGCGCGAGCAGGACGGCGCGATCATCACGCAGTGGGACATGGGTGCCTGCGAGACCATTGGCCTGCTCAAGATGGACTTCCTGGGCCTGCGCAACCTCACGATCATCGAAGACGCGCTGGCGGCGATCAGGACCAACCGGGGCGTCGACCTGGTCCTGGAAGAGGTGCCGCTCGACGACAAGCCCACCTACGAGCTGCTCGCGCGTGGTGACACGCTCGGGGTGTTCCAGCTCGACGGCGGTCCGATGCGGGCCCTGCTGCGCTCGATGGCGCCCGACAACTTCGAAGACATCTCGGCCGTGCTCGCGCTGTACCGGCCCGGGCCGATGGGCGCCAACGCGCACAACGAGTACGCCGACCGCAAGAACGGCCGTAAACCGGTGGTGCCCATCCACCCCGAGCTGGCCGAGCCGCTCGCCGACATCCTGGGCGACACCTACGGGTTGATCGTCTACCAGGAGCAGGTCATGGCGATCGCCCAGAAGCTCGCCGGGTACTCGCTGGGCAAGGCGGACCTGTTACGCCGTGCGATGGGCAAGAAGAAGAAGGAGATCCTCGACCGGGAGTTCGAGCCGTTCGCGGCCGGCATGAGGGCCAACGGGTACTCCGACGACGCGATCCGGACGCTGTGGCAGATCCTGGTCCCGTTCTCCGACTACGCGTTCAACAAGGCGCACACCGCCGGGTACGGCCTGGTGTCGTACTGGACGGCCTTCCTCAAGGCCAACTACACGGCCGAGTACATGAGCGCCCTGCTCACCAGCGTCGGCGACGACAAGGACAAGATGGCCGTCTACCTGGCCGAGTGCCGCCGGACGGGCATCAAGGTGCTCCCGCCGGACGTCAACGCCTCGCAGGCGCGGTTCGCCGCGGTCGGCACCGACATCCGGTTCGGACTCGGCGCGGTGCGCAACGTCGGCGCGCACGTCGTCGAGGCGATCATCCGTTGCCGCCGCGAGAAGGGTCCATACCGCGACTTCTACGACTTCCTGCGCAAGGTCGACGCGGCGGTCTGCAACCGGAAGACGATCGAATCGCTGATCAAAGCCGGCGCGTTCGACTCACTGGGGCACCCCCGCAAGGGCCTCCTGGCGGTGCACGCCGACGCGATCGACGTATTCGGAGACGTCAAGCGCAACGAGGCGGTCGGGCAGTTCGACCTGTTCGGTTCGATGTTCGGCGACGACGACCCGGCCGACGGGCCGGCGCTGGTCGCGGCGCCGCCGATCCCGGCGGGCGAGTGGGACAAACCCGACCGGCTGGCCTTCGAACGGGAGATGCTCGGCCTGTACGTCTCCGACCATCCCCTCAACGGCTACGAGCACGTCCTCAACCGGGCCGCCGAACGGCAGATCGCGGCGCTGACGGAGGAGGGCGGCATCGCCGACGGCCAGGTCGTGACGCTCGCCGGGATCCTCGGCGGCCTGCAGCGCCGGATCACCAAGCAGGGACGGCCCTGGGCCTCGGCCACGCTCGAGGACCTGACCGGCGCGGTCGAGGTGCTGTTCTTCCCCAACACGTACGAGCTGGTCGGCCAGTACCTCGCCGAGGACGCCATCGTCGTCGTGAAGGGCCGGGTGGACCGCCGCGACGACCAGCCCCGCCTGATGGCGATGGACCTGTCCCTGCCCGACCGCACGGTGGACTCCGACGCCGAACCGGTGGTGCTGGCACTGCCCACGCAGCGGTGCACGCCCCCGCTGGTGGAGCGGCTGCGCGACGTGCTCAAGAACCACCCGGGCCCGGCCGAGGTACACCTCAAGCTGGTCGACGGTACGAAGACGACCGTGCTGCGGCTCGGTCCGCACCGGGTCGACCCGACGCCCGCGCTGATGGGCGACCTCGAGGCGCTGCTGGGCCCGGGGGCGCTGGCCGGTTGAGCGGTGCCGGGTGGGCGCGCTCCGCCGGGCGTGGCAGGATCGCGGCTGTGACGACCCCCGCCGCAGCCCTCGATCAGGATCCCGACCCGGCGCCGCCCCCGGCGCGCGACGGGGGATGGCGGCGGGAGGCGCTGATCGCGCTCGCCGTCGCGGTGGCGCTGGCCGTCCTCGGGTTGCCGCTGGGCCTGCTGTGGCGGGTGATCACGCCCAAGGTCGAGTTCGTGATGACCGACCAGGGGCCGACGACCGTGCAGTCGGAGCCGGAGGGCTTCGTCGCCGCCGACGGCTCGTACGTGCTGCTCACCTTCGCCGTCGGGTTGATCGCCGCGATGGCCGTCTGGGGGCTCCTGCACCGGCGGCGTGGACCGCTGATGCTGCTCGGGCTGGCCGTCGGCTGCGCCGTGGGCGGGGTGCTGACCGCATGGCTGGGGCACATCATCGGATACGACCACTACCGGTATCTGCTGTCCCACGCCCGGGTGGGCACGCATTTCCCGCGCCCGCCGGCCGTCCGGTCCGGCTCGTCCGGCCTGTGGCTCGGATTCCTTCCGCGCGCGCAGGGCGCGGTCCTGGTGCAGGCGGTGACCGCCACGGCGATGTACCTGCTGCTGGCGGCCTTCCACGCCGAGCCCGACCTGCGTCAGCCGGCGGTACCCGCCGAGCACCCGGATGGGATCAGTTCGGAGCCGACGGAGTCGCCAGCTCCGACAGGTTCGCCGGCACCGCCCGGATCTGATCCAGCAGCGTCACCTCGCGATTGAGCAGGCTGCGTTCGGTCCGCAGGCGGCTCGCGGTGTCCGGCAGGGCCAGCAGCTGCTGGCGCTCGTCGAGGGTCAGCGTGGTCGTGGCCGCGACCAGGTGCGACAGCACGTTGGGGTCGTCGGGCAGCTGTTCGCCGACGGGCAGCGCGTCGCCGCGCATCATGCGCAGGTAGCGCTGGAACACGGCCAGGACGCCGGGGGCGATCGCGTCGGCCAGCCCCGGCTCGCCCGGCTCCTCGTCCAGCCACTCCACCTCGGCGTTGAGGTACGCCGCCGACGTGGTGTCCACGTCCAGGACGCGGAACCGGCGGCGGCCGACCGTCACGATGTCGAAGCGGCCGTCCGGATGCTCGGTGACCTGCCGCACCACGGCGCTGCACCCCACGTCGTACAGGCTGGGCGCGGAGCCCGGGGTCGGCGCGGCGGCCGGCTCGCCACCGGGCGTGGCGTGCTCGACCTCCCAGCCGCTGCGGATGGCGATGACGCCGAACTCGCGCGCCTCGTCGGCGGGCAGGGCGATGAGATCGCGGACCAGCTCCCGGTAGCGGTCCTCGAAGATGTGCAGAGGTAGCACCAGGCCCGGGAACAGGACGGTGCCGAGGGGGAACAGCGGAAGCGCTGCGGTCACGCCGCTGAGCGTATCCGACGGGAATTCGGGCACCCCGAGGGTCAGCGGCTCTGCCCGAGGTACACCAGTACCGCGAGGACGCGGCGGTGGTCCTCGTCGGTGGCCGCCAGCCCCAGCTTGCTCATGATCGACCCGACATGGGTCTCGACGGTGCGCTCGGTCAACCACAGTCGCCGGGCGATGCCCACGTTGGTGCGGCCCTCCGCGACCAACGCCAGCACCTCCCGCTCCCGGGCGGTGAGCGAGGCGAGCGGATCGCTGGTCCGCAGGCCCCCGATGAGCCGCCCGACCACCTCCGGGTCGAGCGCCGAACCGCCAGCGGCCACCCGGCGCAGCGCGTCGAGGAAGTCGTCGACGTCGAACACCCGGTCCTTCAGCAGGTACCCGAACCGGCCACCGGCCACCAGCTCCACCGAGTGCCGGGTCTCCACGTGCTGGGACAGCAGCACGATGCCGAGCTGGGGCCAGCGGGCCCGGACCTCGCGCGCCGCGCGGGCGCCGTCGTCGGTGTGGTCGGGTGGCATGCGGACGTCGATGATCGCGAGATCGGGCCCGGTCGCGTCGACCGCGGCGACGAGAGACGGCGCGTCGGGCGCCTTGGCGACCACCTCGTGCCCGGCGTCGGCGAGCAGGCGGGCGAGCCCCTCGCGGAAGAGCGCCGAGTCCTCGCCGATCACGATCCGCATGGCAGCTCCGCCTCCACCAGCGTGCCGTGGCCGAGCGGGCTGGTCAGGCGGAGCCCGCCGCCGGCCGCCGCGACCCGGTCGACGAGCCCGGCCAGGCCGGCGCCGGGCAGCAGCCGGGCCCCGCCCCGGCCGTCGTCGCGAATCTGTACGGTGAGCCGGCCGTCCACGCGGGCGACCCGCAGCCCGATGGTCGCCGCGTCGGCGTGCTTGACCGCGTTGACCACGGCCTCGCTCGCCACGTAGTACGCCGTGGTCGCCACCTCGTCGGGCAGCCGGTCGGGGCACACGTCCAGGGTCACCGGCACGGGCACGGTGCCGACCATCGTCGTCAGCGCGTGCGCGAGCCCGTCGTCGAGACTGCTGGGCCGCAGTCCGTGCGCGATCTGGCGCAGCTCCGCGACGGCGGTCCCGAGTTCGGCGACGGCCTGGTCGAGCACGCCATCGACGTCGACCGAGCCGTCGCCGAGGTGGCGCTGCGCCAGACGGAGCGCCATGCCGAGCGACACCAGTCGTTGCTGCGCGCCGTCGTGCAGGTCGCGCTCCAGCCGGCGGCGCTCGGAGTACCCGACGTGCAGCAGCCGGGCGCGGCTGGACTCGACCTCGCGCAGCGCCTGGCGCAGCTCGGCGCGCAGCCGGACCACCTCGACCGGCAGCGCGCACACTCCGGCGACCTCACGTAGCAGCTCACGGGAGGCGGCGCCGCCGGGTACCAGGACGCCGATCTCCTCGCCGCCGAGGCGTACCGGTACCGGCCGCCGCCCGGCCGGTTCCAGCGGCGCGCCGGCCGCGTCGACGTACGTGGTCGTGCCGGGCAGCCGGTACCCGACCCGTAACTGCGGGTCGCGCAGCGCCACCCGGAGCGCCGCCTCGAGCTGCTCCGGCCGGGCGGTGCCGGCGTGGGTACGCCGACCCAGGTCCTCCACGGTGGCGAGCGCCGCCTGCCGGCGGGGGTACAGCCGCCGGTCCACCCGCCGCTGCAACCGGGTACGCAGCGGCGCCAGCGCGGCGGCGCACAGCGCGGTGGCCACCGCGGCGGTGACCGCTGACCGCCGGCCGAGCGCGAGCCCGCCCAGCAGCGTCGCGGCGGTGTAGAAGCCGAGCAGGCCGGCCGTGACGATGCCGTACGTGACGGTGGCGCTGATCGCGCGGTCCACGTCGTACAGGTCGTGGCGCAGGATCGCGATCGCGGTGGCCGTCGGGACGGCGAGGAACGTGGCGGCCAGCCCGACCAGCACCAGGTCCGGCCCGTCGAGAAACAGGTAGCTGCACCAGCACAGCAGCAGCGTCCCGGGTACGAACAGCGCGCCGAGGGCGAACCACTTGACCTGCGCGCGGCGTACCTCGTCGGGCTCCCGCCGGTACCGCACGACCATGGCGGCGGCGGTCGCGGCGAGCAGCCCGAGCAGGACCGGCAGCAGCGCGATGGCGGCGACCTGGGCGATCCGGAACGCCGTGCCGTGCACGGTGCCGAACGCGTGCGGCACGTGCGCGAACGGCGCCGGGAAGGGGGTCGGGTCGAGCGCCGCGAGGACCGTGAACGCGACCGGCACCACGACGAGGCCGGCCACCACCCAGCGCCAGCGTCGCCCGGGCAGCCGGCCGGTGGGAAACAGCAGCGCCAGCAGGGCCGGCGGCACGTACAGGAACATCCAGGTGCCCGGCTGCAGGGTGACGACGAGCGCCGAGACGGGCACCAGATCCGGCCGGTGGGCGACGGCCGCGCCGTAGCTGTCGCTGCCGGTCATCCAGATCGGGATCAGGCCGACCAGGACGAGCAGCGGCGCGACGGCGTTGTCCGGTCGGCGGCCGGCGACCACCAGCCCGAGCGCGACGGAGACGAGCCCGAGCAGGACGCCCACGCTCACGTACCACAGCGCGTAGCCGCTGCCGGACAGAGCCGCGAGTGTTACCGCCGTCCCGGCGAGGAGCAGGGTGAGCAGGGCCGTCGCGTACGCGATCCGGCGCGGCAGGTGTCGGGTGCCCGGCATGCGCCTCACGGTAGGCCGCGAAAGCGTCGATGGGGATACGTGCCAGCACGTAGATCTGACCCGCGACAGCCCCGATGACCTCCGGCCGCGCCCGGCGAAGACTTCGGCGTACATCAGCCGACCCCGTACCGGAGGAGCGCACCATGAGCCGTTCGAAGGGCTTCGTCACCGGCCTCGTCATCGCAGGCCTGCTCGCCCTGGGTGACATCACCACCCCGATCACCAGCGACGGGGAGCACCCGCCGCTGGCGATCGGCCTCGTCATCGCCGCCATCGGACTGCTGACCGTCGCCGGCATCGTGCTCGCCTGGCGCGGACGCCGGGGCGGGGTGACGACCATCGTCGTGACCCGGCTGCTGGCGGCGGTGACCGCGGTGCCGGCGTTCATCGCCGACGGCGTGCCGGCCCCGGCGCGGATCGTCGCGGCGGTGGGCATCGTCATCACGCTGCTCGCGGTCGCGCTCGTCGCGCCGCAGCTGCGCCGCCAGCCCGCCGTCGCCTGACCGCCGTCCGTACCGAAGAAGGGGAGTGCCACCATGAGCACAGTGCTGGGCCGCACCGGGCTGGCCGTCTCGCTGTTCCTGGCGCCCTGGGGCTTCGTCGTCGCCAACGCCTCGTACGCCTGGGCCACCCGCAACGGCGGCGACGACAGCACGGGCGCGAACGCCCTCGCCCTCGCCGCAGCACACCCGACCATCCTCAGCGCCGCCATCCTCGCCGCGATGCTCGGCTCGCTGCTGATGGTGCCGGCCGCCATCGGCGCCATGCGGCTGATCGGAGACCGGGCCGCCAGGCTCGGCCTCGTGGGCGGCGTCCTCGTCGCCGCCGGGTACATCTGCTACTTCTCCGTCGCCCAGAGCTCTTTCACCGCGCTCGCGATGGTGGACAACGACGGGCCGCGCGCCGAGTACGCGGCAGTGCTCGACGCCAGCCAGCAGAACCCGCTGGTGATCTGGGTGTTCCTGCTGTTCGTCCTCGGCAACCTGGTCGGCACGTTCCTGCTGGGCCTCGCGCTCTGGCGCAGTCACCGCGTGCCGGTCTGGGCCGCGGCGGCGGTGATGGCATGGCCGCCGCTGCACGTGATCGGGCTGATCGTCGGCAGCGAGTGGTTCGAGGTGACCGGGGCGCTCCTGGAGACCGTCGGGTTCGCCGTCGTCGGGGCGCGGCTGCTCGGCCGGTCGCCCGAGGTGGTGGCCGCCACGCCGGCCCTGGCGACCTGAGCCACGCCCTCGGGCACCGCCCGGGTACGCCGACGGCGCGCCCGGGCGGTGCCGCGTAGGTCTCACTCACTGGACGGAGCACGTCTCGCTCCGTGAGAGCCGCCTAAACTTCAGGTGTGCTGAACCGGATCGACCTGCGCGGCTCGTCTGCCGACCCGCGCCGCCTGCTGCCCCGCGCCGCCCTCGACGTCGCCGCCGCCATGGAGCGGGTGCGACCGGTCGTCGAGGCGGTCCGCGACCATGGCGCCCGGGCGGTCATCGAGGCGACGGAGCGCTTCGACGGCGTCCGGCTGGACACCCTGCGGGTACCCGCGACCGAGATCGAGGCGGCGGTCGACGCCCTGGACCCGGCGCTGCTGTCGGCGATTCGCGAGGCGATCGTCCGGGCCCGCAAGGTCCACTCCGACCAGCGCCGCGAGGATCACACGACCCAGGTCGTGCCCGGCGGCACGGTCACCCAGCGCTGGCGGCCGGTCCGCCGGGTGGGGCTGTACGTACCGGGCGGCCGCGCGGTCTACCCGTCGAGCGTGGTCATGAACGTCGTGCCGGCCCAGGTGGCCGGCGTGCGGTCGCTCGCCGTCGCGAGCCCGCCGCAGCGCGAGACCGGCCGGCCGCACCCGCTCGTGCTCGCCGCCTGCGGGCTGCTCGGCGTCGACGAGGTGTACGCGGTCGGCGGCGCTCAGGCGGTCGCGCTGTTTGCCTACGGGACCGAAGAGTCCGAGCCGGTCGACCTGGTCACCGGGCCGGGCAACATCTGGGTCACCGCCGCCAAGCGACTCGTACAGGGGACCGTCGGCATCGACGCCGAGGCCGGCCCTACGGAGATCGCGATTCTCGCCGACGACACCGCCGACCCGCGTCACGTCGCCGCCGACCTCATCAGCCAGGCCGAGCACGACCCGCTCGCGGCGAGCGTGCTCGTCACACCGTCCGAGACGCTGCTGGCCGCCGTCGAGGCCGAGCTGACCAGGCAGGTCGCCGCGACCAAGCACACCGAGCGGGTGACCACGGCGCTCACCGGCGAGCAGTCGGCCGTCGTCCTCGTCGACGACCTCGACCAGGGGCTGCGGGTGGTCGACGCGTACGGCGCCGAGCACCTGGAGATCCAGACCGAGAACGCCCGCGCGGTCGCCGAGCGCGTCGACAGCGCCGGGGCGATCTTCGTCGGGGCCTGGTCGCCGGTGTCGCTGGGCGACTACTGCGCCGGCTCCAACCACGTCCTGCCCACCGGCGGCTGCGCCCGGCACTCCTCAGGCCTGTCGGTGCAGACGTTCCTGCGCGGCGTGCAGCTCATCGAGTACAGCGAGGAGGCGCTGCGCGACGTCGCCGGCCATGTCGTCACCCTCGCCGAGGCCGAGGACCTGCCGGCGCACGGTCAGGCCGTGAGCGTGAGGTTCGACCAGTGACCGACTTGACCGACCTGCCGCTGCGCGACGAGCTGCGGGGGCTGCGGCCGTACGGCGCGCCCCAGCTCGACGTGCCGGTGCGGCTCAACACCAACGAGAACTCGTACCCGGTGCCCGACGAGGTCGTCGACGCCATCGCCAAGGCGCTCCAGGGCGAGCTGCGCGACCTCAACCGGTACCCGGACCGCGACGCGGTGGCGCTGCGCACCGACCTCGCCGCCTACCTCGGGCACGGGCTGACGGCCGCCCACACGTGGGCCGCCAACGGCTCCAACGAGATCCTGCAGCAGCTGCTGCAGGTCTTCGGCGGGCCGGGGCGCACCGCGCTGGGCTTCACCCCGGCGTACTCGATGCACCCGCTGATCTCGGTCGGCACCGGCACCCGCTGGATCGACGGTACGCGCGCCGAGGACTTCACGCTCAGCGTGGAGCACGCCGTGGCACAGGTGCGCGAACACCGCCCGGACGTGGTGTTCCTCTGCTCGCCGAACAACCCGACCGGCACGGCGATGCCCATGGACGTGATCGAGGCGGTGACGGCCGAGGCGACCGGCATGGTCATCGTGGACGAGGCGTACGCCGAGTTCGCCCGGCCCGGCACCCCGAGCGCGCTGACGCTGCTCCCGGCGTACCCGCGGTTGGTTGTTTCCCGCACGATGAGCAAGGCGTTCGCCCTGGCCGGCGCCCGGTTGGGGTATCTCGCGGCCGCCCCGGCCGTCGTCGACGCCGTCCAGCTCGTCCGCCTGCCCTACCACCTGTCGGCGCTGACCCAGGCCGCCGCCCGCGCGGCGCTGGCCTGCGCCGACACGCTGCTCGGCACGGTCGAGGCGATCAAGGTGCAGCGCGACCGGATCGTCACCGAGCTGCGCGCCCGGGGTCTTTCCGTTGCCGACAGCGACGCCAACTTCGTCCTGTTCGGCGGGCTGGCCGACAGCGCCGGGGTGTGGCGGCGCATGCTTGATCACGGGGTGCTGATCCGCGACGTCGGCTTGCCCGGCTGGCTGCGGGTCACCGCCGGTACCCCCGACGAGACCGACGCCTTCCTGGCCGCATTGGATCGGAGTCTGCCGTGAGCCGCACCGGACGAGTGGAGCGCAACACGCACGAGTCGAAGGTGCTCGTCGAGGTCGACCTCGACGGCAGCGGCTCGGTCGAGGTCAGCACCGGCATCGGCTTCTACGACCACATGCTCGCGCAGCTCGGCAAGCACGGCGGGTTCGACCTTCGCGTGCAGACGTCAGGTGATCTCGAGGTCGACGCCCACCACACAGTCGAGGACACCGCGCTCGCGCTGGGTACCGCGTTCGCCCAGGCGCTCGGGGACAAGGCCGGCGTGACCCGCTTCGGCAGCGCGATCGTGCCGCTCGACGAGGTGCTCGTGCAGGCGGCCGTGGACCTGTCGGGGCGCCCGTACGTGGTGCACGACGAGCCGACGAACATCGCCCCGTACATCGGCCCGGTGTACCCGACGAGCCTGACCCGCCACATCTGGGAGTCGTTCGGCCACACCGCACGGATCACACTGCACGTGAGCGTGCTGCGCGCGTCCCGGCCGGGCGCCCAGCCCGACGCTCACCACGTCGTCGAGGCGCAGTTCAAGGCGGTCGCCCGGGCGTTGCGCCAGGCGGTGGCGCTGGACGGGCGCGCCGGCATCCCGAGTACCAAGGGGGTGCTGTAGGTGGCGGCGCGCGTCGTCGTCCTGGACTACGGCTCGGGCAACCTGCGCTCGGCGCAGCGGGCCCTCGAACGCGTCGGCGCTGCCGTCACCGTCACCGCTGATCTCGACGCGGCCCGCGCGGCCGACGGTCTCGTCGTGCCGGGCGTCGGCGCCTACGCCGCCTGCATGGCCGGCATCGACGCGGCGGGCGCCGGCCCGGTCATCGCCGAGCGGGTCCGCGACGGCCGGCCCGTGCTCGGCATCTGCGTCGGTATGCAGATCCTCTTCTCCGCCGGTGCGGAACATGGCGTGGTCACGAAGGGGCTCGGGCTGCTGCCCGGCACGGTGACCCGGCTGTCCGCGCCGGTCGTGCCGCACATGGGCTGGAACACCGTCGACTGGCCCGCTTCGTCGTTGCTGGGTCGGGGCCTTTCGCCCGACACTCGCTTCTACTTCGTGCACTCCTACGCGGCGCCGCCGGCGGTCGAGGGCGCCGCGGTGGCCACGGCGACCCACGGCGCGGCGTTCGCGGCCGCCGTCGAGGCCGGCCCGCTGTCGGCGACCCAGTTCCACCCGGAGAAGTCCGGCGACGCCGGGGCGGCGCTGCTCGCCAACTGGGTCGGCTCGCTGTGAGAACGTCCCGTGAGTAAGGAGCGCGCCTTACGCCGGGCGGCGCGCGAGGCCGAGGCGCAGAAGGCGCGGGTACGCCGGGAGCGGGCGGCCCGCCGCCGCGCGCTGCTGGCCCGGCTGCGTCCGGCCGTACCCCGCCGGGGGCGCTCCGGCCGGCTAGCGTCGGGGGTGACCCGGGCCGAGCGGGCCGCCATCACGGTCGGCGCGCTGACGGCGGTAACGTTCGTCTGGCTACTGGTCGACGGCCTGTCGACCCGCATCGCGCTGACCGTGCTGGTGGCGCTGTGCGTACCCGTACTGTTCGTACTCACCGTGGACCGGAGGACCTGACGTGGCCCTGACCCTGCTGCCCGCTGTCGATGTGGCCGACGGCCAGGCCGTACGCCTCGTCCAAGGAGCCGCCGGCAGCGAGACGGTCTACGGCGACCCGCTCGAGGCCGCGCTCGCCTGGCAGCGTGACGGCGCCGAATGGGTGCACCTGGTCGACCTGGACGCCGCGTTCGGCCGGGGCTCCAACGCCGAGCTGCTCGCCAACGTGATCAAGCGCCTCGACGTGGCCGTCGAACTGTCCGGGGGCATCCGCGACGACGAGTCGCTGCAGCGGGCCCTGGCGACCGGGGCGGCCCGGATCAACCTGGGCACCGCCGCGCTGGAGAACCCGGACTGGACCGACCACGTCTGCGCCACGTACGGCGACCGGGTCGCGGTCGGGCTGGATGTGCGCGGGCACACCCTCGCCGCCCGGGGCTGGACCAAGGACGGCGGCGACCTGTTCGAGGTGCTCGACCGGCTCAACCGGGCGGGCTGCGCCCGGTACGTGGTGACCGACGTGCTGCGCGACGGCACGCTCACCGGCCCCAACGTCACCCTGCTGCTGCAGGTCTGCGAACGCACCCACAAGCCGGTCATCGCCAGCGGCGGGGTCTCCAAGCTCGACGACCTGCGCCAGTTGGCGGCGCTCGAACCGGCCGGCGTGGAGGGTGTGATCGTGGGCAAGGCGCTCTACGCGGGCGCGTTCACGGTGCCCGAGGCGCTGGCCACGCTGGCGGAGGACATCACGGTGGCGGACACCGCGGCGGAGGACAGCTCCGCGGAGCAGCAGTGATCAGCCGGCTCGGGTCGGGCGGCCCGTGGGAGGAGACGATCGGCTACTCGCGCGTCGTCCAGGCCGGCCCGCTGGTGCTGACGGCCGGATGCACGGCCACCGTGGACGGGGTCGTCAAGCACACCGGGGACGCGTACGCGCAGACGCTGCTCGCCGTCGAGATCGCGCTGGAGGCGGCGGGGCAGTTCGGCGTGACGGCCGAGGACGTGGTGCGCACCCGCATGTACGTGGTCGGCGTGGAGAACGGTGACGCGGTCGGGCGGGCGCACGGCGCGGTGTTCCGCGACATCCGCCCGGTCGCCACGATGGTGTTCGTGGACCGGCTGATCGACCCGGAGATGCTGGTCGAGGTCGAGGTGGAGGCATACAAGCCGTGACCGTCGCGGTACGCGTCATCCCGTGTCTGGACGTGGACGCCGGGCGCGTGGTGAAGGGGGTGCGCTTCGCCGACCTGCGGGACGCCGGTGACCCGGTCGAGTTGGCGGCCGCCTACGACGCCGCCGGCGCGGACGAGTTGGTCTTCCTCGACGTCACCGCGTCGGCCGACGAGCGGGCCACCATGCTCGACGTCGTCCGCCGCACCGCCGAAAGCGTGTTCATCCCGCTGACCGTCGGCGGCGGGGTCCGCTCGGTGGACAACGTCGACACCCTGCTGCGGGCGGGGGCCGACAAGGTCGGCGTCAACACCGCGGCCATCGCCCGGCCGGAGCTGATCGCCGAGATCGCCGATCGCTTCGGCAGCCAGGTGCTCACCCTGTCGCTGGACGTACGCCGGTCGGCCGAGCAGCCCAGCGGGTTCGAGGTGACCACGCACGGCGGCCGGCGCGGGGCCGGGCTCGACGCGGTCGAGTGGGCCGCCCGCGCCGCGGAACTGGGCGCGGGGGAGATCCTGCTCAACTCGATGGACCGGGACGGCACGAAGGACGGGTTCGACCTGCCGCTCATCGGCGCCGTCCGGGCGGCCGTGGACATCCCCGTGATCGCCTCGGGCGGCGCGGGCGCGGTCGAGCACTTCCCGCCCGCGGTGTCGGCCGGCGCGGATGCGGTCCTGGCCGCGAGCGTGTTCCACTTCGGCCAGCTGTCGATCGCCGAGGTCAAGACCGCGCTGCGCGCCGACGGCCACCCCGTCCGCTGACCCACCGTCCGGCCGGATCGACGGCCGTGACTCCGCCCCGGAGCGCCGATATCGTGCGTGGATGGTTTGGCTCAACCCTCCCGTCGCGCCGCCGATGACTCTGACTGAGTGGGGTGTCAGGTCAGGCAGCGAGGGAGGTGGCGCGCCATGCTGAAGAACGTCCCGGCATGGGCGCGGTTCCTGATCGTCGGGCTGCTGATGATCGTCCCGTACGTGTGGTTTTCGGACGGCCCGCTGCAGCAGTTCTGGTACGACGCGGTCGCGACGGCCGGTGTCGCCGCGATGGCCGTCGGGATCCGGCGCAACCGGCCGGAATGGGCGGCGGGTTGGTGGCTGTTGGTCGTGGGCCAGGCGCTGAACGTCCTCGGCGACGGCATCTACTTCTACGTGTACAACGTCCTGCACCACGACGCTTTCCCGGCCCCGTACGACATCCCGTACCTGCTCAGCTACGTGTTGATGGTGCTCGGGCTGCTGTCGCTGCTGCGCCGGCGCAACCACGGGCGGGACCGCGCCGGCCTGGTCGACTCGCTGATCCTCGCAAGTGCGTTCGCGCTGCTGAGCTGGGTCTTCCTGATGAGGCCGGTGGCGGAGGACAAGTCACTCGGCCTGCTCGGCCAGTTCGTCGCGATGGCTTACCCGACGCTGGACCTGCTCGTGCTGGCCATGCTCGCCTGGCTGCTCACCAGCGACGGCCCGCGCAACGTCGCGTTCCTGCTGGTCACCGCGAACATGGTCGGCTTCCTGGTCGGGGATTACTTCTGGGCGTTCGCCCAGCAGACCATGTACAACCCCAGCAACCTGGGCAGCCGGCTCATCGACTGCGCGTACCTGGTGGCCTACGTCTGTTTCGGCGCCGGGGCCCTGCATCCGGGAATGGTCCAGATCGGCCGGCCCGTGGGCCCGGACCGGCTCCAGTCCATGACCGTGCAGCGCCTGGTGCTGCTCGCCGCCGCGACCCTGATCGCCCCGGCGCTGCTGGCCTGGCAGGCGTGGCACGGGCACGGGCAGGTACACGACGCGTACGCGATCGTGCTCGGTTGCGTGGTGATGTTCCTGCTGGTCGTGGCTCGAATGATGATGCTGGTACGCCAGGTGCAGGCGCAGGCGGTGGTGCTGGAGGAGCAGGCCGACCGGCTGCGCGAGGTGGCCCAGCAGGACCCGCTGACCGGGCTGCCCAACCGCCGCGCCTGGAACGCCGCCCTGCCCGCCGCGCTGCAGCGCGCCGCGCGGGACGGCACGCCGTTGACCCTGGCCGTGCTCGATCTGGACCACTTCAAGCAGTTCAACGACGCGTACGGCCACCAGGCCGGCGACCAGCTACTCAAGGAGGTCGCGGTCGCCTGGGCGGACAACCTGCGCGCGGTCGACCTGGTGGCCCGCTACGGCGGCGAGGAGTTCGTCGTCCTGCTGCCGGGCGCCACCGCCGCCGAGGCGGTGGCGCTGCTCGACCGGTTGCGCCCGCGGACCCCGACGGGCTGCACGTTCTCGGCCGGCGTGGCCACCTGGAACGGCGCCGAGAGCGCCGACGAACTGGTCGCCCGCGCTGACCGGGCGCTGTACCGGGCCAAGGACGCCGGCCGTGCCCGGATCGAGTGCGCCGAGGCCACGGTCACCGCATAGCGGCGCTATGCCGATGACGGTGAGGCGTCGGGCTCTGCGGCCGGCCCCGGCACCAGGGGCTCCACGGCCCCGGCGGGCTCGATCGCCGGCGGGCGGACCGCGAACAGCGGGATGAACACGTGGGCCAGCGGGCCGATCGACACCGCGTACAGCAGCGTCGCCCAGCCGACGGTGCCGCCCAGCAGCCAGCCCACCACCAGCACGGTGACCTCGATCGTGGTGCGGACCAGGCGGATCGAGCGACCGCTGCGGGCCACGTACCCGGTCATCAGACCGTCGCGCGGGCCCGGGCCGAGCCGGGCGCCGATGTACAGGCCGGTGGCGATGCCGTTGAGCACGATCCCGCCGATCAGCAGCGCCCAGCGGGCGGCGAGGGCGCGGGGCGTGGGTAGCAGCGCCATGGCCGGGTCAACCACGAGCCCGATCACGATCGCGTTGCTGATCGTGCCGATGCCGGGGAGCTGACGCAGCGGGATCCACAGCAGCAGGACCGCGACGCCGACGGCGATGACCACGAGGCCGAAGTTCAGGCCGGTACGCCGCGCGACCCCCTGGTGGAACACGTCCCACGGGTCCAGCCCGAGCCTCGCATTGATCATGAGTGCCATGCTCACGCCGTAGCAGACCAGACCGACGTACAACTGGATGAGACGTCGCGGGAGCCGGTGGCGCAGTGGCATCGGTACTGGCTTGCTAGTGGCACTCATGCATGACACTCTGAAGGCCAATCGGTGATGTCGATAGAGCCAATTTGGGGTGAGTGGCCTTGGCCGGCAGTGTTCGTGGCTCCCAGCTCGCGCGGCTCCTGGGCGGCTGGCAGGCCTCCAGCGGGCCGGCCGGCGCCGGCCGGCCGCGCGGACCCGAGTACGCGAGACTGGCCGCCGCCGTCCGCGGGCTGCTCACCGACGGCCGGCTGTCGCTCGGGCTGCGCCTGCCGGCCGAGCGGGAGCTGGCCCAGGCGCTCGGAGTGAGCCGTACCACCGTGACCGCGGCGTACCGGATGCTGCGGGAATCCGGCCACCTCACCAGCCGTCGGGGTGCCGGCAGTTGGACCGCGCTGCCCAACGGGCACCGGATCGGCACCTCGGGCCTGTGGGCGCCGATCGAGGACGCCGGCGTCATCGACCTGGGCCAGGCGGCGCTGCCCGCCCCGCCCGAGTTCACCGACGCGGTCGCCGCGGCCGCCGAGGACCTGCCGCCCTACCTCGCCGGCGCGGGGTACCACCCGATGGGGCTGTCGGTGCTGCGGGAGGCGATCGCCCGCGAGTACACCGAGCGCGGTCTGCCGACCCTGCCCGACCAGATCATGGTCACCTCGGGCGCACAGCAGGCGCTCGACCTGGTGCTACGGCTGCTCGTCGCGCCCGGACAGCGGGTACTGCTGGAGACGCCGACCTACCCCAACGCCCTCAGCGCGGTCATCGCCAGCCGCGCCCGCGTCATCGGGTACGCGCTCGGCGACGCCGGTTGGGACGACGACCTGATGCTCGGCACGCTCCGGGACGCCCGGGCCCGGTTGGCGTACCTCATCCCTGACTACCACAACCCGACCGGCCATCTCATGGACACCGCGCTGCGGGAGCGGCTGCCGGCCGCCGCGCACGCCGTGGGCACCGACGTCGTGGTCGACGAGTCATTCGCCGACCTGCGGCTCGACGGGCCGCCACGCCCGCCGGCGGTGGCGACCTTCGACCGCGCCGCCCGGGTGCTCACCATCGGCGGGATGAGCAAGCCGTACTGGGGCGGCCTGCGCATCGGCTGGATCCGCGCGGCCTCGTCGATAGCCGCCCGGCTGGCCGCCGCCCGGGTCGCGGTGGACATGTCGTCGCCGGTACTCGACCAGCTCGTCGCCGTCCACCTGATGGCCTACCGGGAGCGGGTGGTCGCGGCGCGGCGGGCGCAGGTGGCCGCGCGCCGGGACACGCTCGTCGCCGCGCTGCGCGCCCACCTGCCCGGGTGGCGGTTCGCCGTGCCGCACGGGGGCTTGTGCCTGTGGGTGGAGCTGGACGCCCCGGTCTCCAGCGCGCTCGCCCGCGCGGTCGAGGAGCTGGGCGTACGCGTCGCGCCCGGGCCCCGCTTCGGCGTCGACGGCACGATGGAGCGGTTCCTGCGGCTGCCGTACACGCTGCCGGAGGCCGACCTGGTCGAGGCCGTACGGCGGCTGGCGCGGGCCCGCGAGAACCTCGACCACGCGCCGGTCCGCCCGCTGCGCGCGCCGGCCATCGTGGCCTGAAAGCTGGCGTTCAGGACAGCTGGGCCACCGCCCCCGCGTACATCTGGTCGATGTCGTCGGCGAACTTCTGCTCCACGACGCGGCGCTTCACCTTCATCGACGGGGTCAGCTCGCCGTCCTCGATGGACAGGTCGCGGTGCAGGATCACGAACCGCTTGATGGTCTCCCAGCGGTTGAGCCGCTCGTTGAGCTGCCGCACGTAGCCGTCGACCAGCTCGCGCACCTCCTTGGAGGACACGATCTCGGCGTACGGCCTGCCCTCGAGCGGGCCACCCGCCGCCCAACCGGCGATCGCCTCCGGATCGAGCGTGACCAGCATCGTGCAGTAGTTGCGCGCCTGGCCGACCACGATCGCCTGCGAGGTGTACGGGCAGATCGACTTGAACAGCCCCTCGACGTGGCTGGGCGCGACGTACTTGCCGCCCGACGTCTTGATCAGGTCCTTCTTGCGGTCGGTGATCCGCAGGTAGCCGTCGACGTCGATCTCGCCGATGTCGCCGGTGCGGAAGAACCCGTCCGGCGTGAACGCGGCCGCCGTCTCCGCGGGCAGGTTGTGGTAGCCGCGCATCACGGGCACGCCGCGCAGCAGGATCTCCCCGTCGGTGTCCAGCCTGACCTCCAGGTCGTCGCCGAGGGGCTGGCCCACTGTGCCGACCCGTACCTTCTCCGGGCGGTTGACGAACGAGCCGGCGAACGTCTCGGTCAGCCCGTACCCCTCCAGGATCGGCATGCCGGCGGCGTAGAAGAACTCGGCGATCTCGCGGGCCAGCGGTGCCGAGCCCGACACCAGGCCGCGCATCCGGCCGCCCATCTTCGCGCGCAGCTTGGCGAACACGAGCTTGTCGGCGATCGCGTACCGGACCGCGAGCCCGGTCGGCACGGATCTGCCGGCCTGTCTGAGCGCGGCGACCTGCTTGCCGACGCGCAGCGCCCAGGTGAAGATCTTCCACTTCGCGCCGCCGCCGGCCTTCGCCGTGGTCACCACGACGTTGTAGACCTTCTCGAACACGCGCGGCGCGGCCGCCATGACGGTCGGCCGGACCGTACCCAGGTTGTCGATGATCTTGTCGACGCGGCCGTCGACGTAGGTCGGCATGCCGACGTAGATCACGCCGCACAGCAGCGTCTTGCCGAACGAGTGCGACAGCGGCAGCCAGAGGTACTGCAGGTCGTCGGGGAGCAGCAGGCCCAGGTCGGACTGCTTGGCCCCCTGCCAGACCCAGCCGGCGTGCAGCAGTTCGACCCCCTTGGGTCGGCCGGTCGTGCCCGACGTGTAGATGAGGGTGGCCAGATGGTCCGGGCCGATGCCCTCGACGATTCGCTCGATCAGGTCGGGCTGCCGGGCGAGCAGGTCGTCGCCCCGGCGCTCGAGCTCGGCGAGGGTGAGCGTGGGCACGTCGGCCGCACCCGGTTCGCCATCTATGACAATGATCGCGGCGAGGTCGGGGAGGGTGGCGCCCTTGACCTTCGCGGCCTGGTCGGGGTTCTCGGCGATGAGCACCTTGGAGCCGGAGTCGCCGACGATGAACGCCGCGTCGGCGGGCTCGGTCGTCGGGTACACCGTCGTGGTCGCCGCGCCCGCGCACATCACGCCGAGGTCGGCGAGCACCCACTCCAGGCGTGTCCCGGCCAGGATCGCGACCCGGTCCTCCGGGCGTACTCCCAGCTCATACAGGCCGGCCGCGATCGCCTTCGCCCGCGCGGCGACCTGCGACCAGGTCAGCCACAGCGGCGCACCGGCGTCGCCCGGCGCGGGGCTCGCGAACGCGCGACCGCCGGGCGTCGCCGCCACCCGCTTGAGGAACATGTCAGGGATGGACCGGTAGGGCAGCTCAGTCAACGGTGGCCTCCGCGGGGGGTGAGCGTGATGGGGGTCACGGCCAGTGTTACTGAAGAGTAATTTGTGGCCGCCGCTCTCGGCTAGCCCCTCCTGGTCACACGCCGAACGGCGCGTTACGTATGATGCCGATCAATTTCTCGGGACCCTTGAGATCTACCCGGGCGGCGCGCTGGCGGCCGAAGAAGAACAGCAGCAGCTCGCCCGGATCGCCGCTCACCGTGAGCGCCGGTGCGCCGTCGCCGACCGTGAACGCGCCGTGTCCGGGCGCTTCGACGCGGGTCGTCGCGCCGACCCGGCGCACCGCGCGGGGAGCCAGCCCCCGCACCCGCTGCCACAGGCGCTCCGCCAGCCCGGCGTCGAGGGGGCGGGGCCGCCAGCCCGGCCGGCCCCGGCGGACATCCTCGGTGTGGACGAAGAACTCGATCGTGTTCGCGACCTCGTCGACGGCCGGCAAGTTGAGTGGGCTCCACCACGCGCCGTGGCGGACGAGGTCGACCAGCTCCTCGTACGGGTGGCCGTCGCGGTAGCCGCGCTGCACCCGCGCCGTCCAGCCGGCCAGCGGTTTCAGCACGATGCCGGGAGCCGCGTCAGGACGGCGCTCGCGCAGCACCACGTGGGCCGCGAGATCGCGCGCGGTCCAGCCGTCACACAGGGTGGGGGCGTCCGGCCCCGCCGCCAGCAGGGCATCGGCGAGGGCGGAGCGCTCTGTCCGGGCGTACCGGGGCATGGCCCCATCGTAGGTGTTGATCATCTGTGAGGACAGACACAGCCGGAAGCTGACGTGCACGGAGGCAGCCGGTTCTGGTAAGGATGGACACCGCGTGTGGTGACTTACCCCAGGGAGCGGCGTTGGGTGGCGACGGAGTACTCGGCAAGGGTCTTCGGGTACTCGGTCACAGTATCCGTGAGCAGCCGTTGATGTTCACCCTCGGCGTGGTCGGCAGCGTGCTGTACAGCGTGCTCATCATCGCCGGGGCGTTCGTCGTCGGCGGCGTCGTCGGCCGGGTGGTGGTGCCGGCGGTCGAGCACCGCCACGCGCCGGCCGCGCCGGTGGCCCTCGGCGCCGGGCTGATCTTCGCCGTCGGCGCCGGCCGGGTCGCCGGACTGTACGGCCGGCGGCTGGGGGCCGGTGCGATGCAGTACCGCCTCCAGGCCACCTACCGTCGCCGCGTCACCCGCCGGTACCTGGAGCTGCCCGTCGCCTGGCACCACCGGCACGCCACCGGCACCCTGCTGTCGAACGCGAACTCCGACGTGGAGGCGGCGTTCTACCCGATCGCGCCGCTGCCGTTCGGCGTCGGCACGGTCGTGATGCTGGTCGTCGCCATCGCGTCGCTGTTCGTCACCGACTGGGTACTCGCGCTCGTCGGTGTCGCGGTGTTCCTCGCGCTGCTCGGCATGAACGTCACGTACTCGCGGCGGATGTCGCCACGGGTCTCGGCGGCCCAGCGGCTGCGCGCCGAGGTCTCCGCCGTCGCGCACGAGAGCTTCGACGGCGCGCTCGTGGTCAAGACGATGGGGCGCGAGAGCGAGGAGACGCAGCGGTTCGCGGCCAAGGCCGGTGAGCTGCGCGACGCGATGATCCGGGTCGGCCGGGTACGCGGACTGTTCGACCCGGCCCTCGACGCGCTGCCCAGCTTCGGCACCCTCGGCGTGCTGCTGGTCGGGGCCTGGCGGCTGCGCCAGGGCGCGATCGGCGTCAGCGACCTGGTGAGCGTGGCGTTCCTGTTCACGGTGCTGGCGTTCCCGATCCGCGCGATCGGCTGGGTGCTCGCCGAGCTGCCGCGCGCCGCCGTCGGCTGGGAACGGATCCAGAACGTGCTCACGGCAAGCGGTGACATGGCGTACGGCGACGCCGAGCTGCCGGCCAGCCCCAAGCCGGCCGCCCTGAGCTTCGCGCACGTCGACTTCGCTCACCTGGACGGCCAGCCGGTCCTGCACGACGTGACCTTCGAAGTACCGGCCGGGCGGACCGTCGCGCTCGTCGGACCCACCGGATCCGGCAAGTCCACCATCGCCTCGCTCGCCGCCCGGCTGGTCGACCCGGTAGCGGGCACCGTGAGCGTCGACGGCGTCGACGTCTCGACGCTCACCCACGAGTCGCTGGCCGCGACCGTCGCGCTGGTGCCGCAGGTGCCGTTCGTCTTCGACGACACCGTCCGCGGCAACGTCACCCTCGACCGGCCCGGCGTCGACGACGACGTCGCGTGGCGGGCGCTGCGCACCGCCCAGGCCGAATCCTTCGTCTCGGCGCTGCCGCACGGCCTCGACACCACGGTGGGGGAGCGCGGCACGACGCTGTCGGGCGGCCAGCGCCAGCGCCTCACCCTGGCCCGGGCGCTGGCCGGCGGGCCCCGGCTGCTCATCCTCGACGATGCCACCAGCGCGGTCGACCCGCGCGTCGAGGCGGCGATCCTGTCCTCGCTGCGGGAGCGCGAATCGGGAACCTCCATCCTGGTGACCGCGTACCGCCGCGCCACCATCGCGCTCGCCGACGAGGTCGTCTACCTCGAACACGGCCGGGTGGTCGCCCACGGCACCCACGCCGATCTGCTGGCCACCGTCCCCGGGTACGCCAACCTCGTCACCGCGTACGAGAAGGCCGACGCCGAACGGGAACGCGAGAAGGCCTTCGACGACGAGGAGGTCTCCGCGTGACGACGGCTGTGACCGGTGCGTCGACCTGGCGCACCCTGCGGCGTGGCCTCGCCATGTCGCCCGAGCTGCGCACCGGCCTGGCCGGCACGCTCGTCCTCGCCGTGATCGCGACGGCCGGCCGGGTCGCCGTGCCGATCGCGATCCAGCAGGGCATCGACCGCGGCCTGCCCGCCTCGGGCGGTGCGAAACTCGGCGTCATCGCCGGGATCGTCGGCCTCACCGCCCTCGTGCTGCTCATGACGATGACCAGCGCGTACCTGATGAACGTGCGCCTGTACACGGTCAGCGAGACCGCCCTGGCGGCCATCCGGACGCGGACCTTCCGGCACGTCCACGATCTGTCGATGCTGCACCAGCAGAGCGAGCGGCGCGGCTCGCTGGTCTCCCGGGTTACCGGCGACGTCGACCAGATGAGCCAGTTCCTGCAGTACGGCGGGGTGACGCTGCTCGTCAGCACCGGTCAGCTGACCATCACGACCGTGGTCATGGCGATCTACTCCTGGCAGCTGACCCTGGTCGTGTACGCGGCGTTCCTCCCGGTCGCGTTCATCATCCGGCTCTTCCAGCGGCGCTTGACCGCCGCGTACGCGGCCACCCGGGTGCGCGTCGGCGTGATGCTCGCCGCGATCTCCGAGAGCGTCGTCGGCGCCGGTGTGATCCGGGCGTACGGGGTGCGCCGGCGTACCGAGCGGCGACTCGACGCCGCCATCGAGGACAGCCGCGCGGCGCAGTACGGGGCGCAGCGCATCAGCGTCAACGCCTCCACGGTCGGCGAGTGGGCCTCCGGGCTCGCGATGGCCGGCGTGGTGATCGTGGGCGTCGCGCTGGGCGTGGGCGGCCACCTCAGCGTCGGGCGGCTCACCGCGTTCCTCTTCCTGGTCAACCTGTTCGTCCAGCCGGTGCAGATCTCCACCGAGGTGCTCAACGACGCCCAGAACGCGCTCGCCGGCTGGCGCCGCGTCCTCGACGTGCTCGACCAGCAGCCCGACGTGGCCGACCCCGGCGAGGCCGGCCGGGACCTGCCGCCCGGCCCGATCGACGTCGTCTTCGAGCACGTCCACTTCGCCTATCCCGGTGGACCCGAAGTGCTCAGCGACGTCGACCTCGCGATCGCCGCGCAGACCCGGGTGGCGGTCGTCGGCGAGACCGGCAGCGGCAAGACCACCTTCGCGAAGCTGCTGACCCGGCTGATGGATCCCACCACGGGTGCGGTGCTGCTGTCCGGCGTACCGCTGACGGACGTGCGGTTCGCCTCGCTGCGCCGCCGCGTCGTGATGGTGCCGCAGGACGGCTTCCTGTTCGACGCGAGCGTCGCCGACAACGTGCGCTTCGCCCGGCCCGAGCTGAGCGACGAGGATCTGTACCTCGCCTTCGAGGAGCTGGGGCTCGCCGACTGGGTGGACGGGCTCCCCGCCGGGCTGTCCACCCAGGTCGGGGAGCGGGGTGAGGCGCTGTCGGTCGGGGAGCGCCAGCTGGTCGCGCTCGCCCGGGCGTACGTGGCCGACCCCGACCTCCTCGTCCTCGACGAGGCGACCAGCGCCGTCGACCCGGCGACCGAGGTACGGCTGCAGCGGACCCTCGACGCGGTCACCCGCGGCCGGACCACGATCGCCATCGCGCACCGGCTGTCCACCGCGCAGTCCGCCGACGAGGTGCTCGTCGTCGACGCCGGCCGGGTGGTCCAGCGCGGCCCGCACGACGACCTCGTACGCGATCCCGGCTCGGTGTACGGGCGGCTGTACGCGTCCTGGCTGGAGCAGACCCGGTCGTCGTAATCAGCGGCAAAACACCGCGGAGTCTTGCCACAAAGGTGCACGCTTGGGGCATGTCACTCAGGCGCTCCCGCGGCTACCCGGCCACCGAGGCCGGGTACGACGGTTACGACGAGTACGACGAGGACCTCGCCCCGACTCCGGCCGAACCCGTCCGCCGCTCCGCGCCGGCGTCGGTGCGCGTGGCCGCCCTCGTCGGGTACCTGGCCGGGCTCGCCCTCATCGCGATCGGCGCCGGGGCGTGGACGGTCTGGGCCGGCGGTGACCAGGCGCTCGGCGTGGACCGGATGGGCCTGCTCGGCGCCGACCTGCGCGACGTGGGCCCGGCCGGGGGACTGGTGTACGTCTTCGCCGGCCTGCTCGTGCTCGCGGTCGCGCGCCGGCTGCACCGGGGCCGGCAGTGGGTACGCGTCCTCGTGGTCGCCGGGTGCCTCCTGAGCATCGGCGTCACGCTCTACGTCGGGCTGGTCGGGCGCGGCGGCGTGAACGTGTTCGCCGGGCTCGTCCTGCCGGTGGTCTACGTGGTGCTGCTCAACCTGCCGACGGCCCGGTCCTGGTATCGCGACCGCTACTGATCGAGCGGGCCGCTGAGGTACCGCTGGATCGTCGGCCCGACCGTCGCCACCAGCGTCTCCCGGGGCGCGGTGGCGAGTGGTTCGAGCTTGATGATGTAGCGGGCCATGATCAGCCCCATCAGCTGCGACGCGACCAAGGACGCCCGAAGCGGCGCTTCCGTGGGGTCGAGATCGAGCTTGGCGATGACCCGGCGCAGGATCTGCGTGGTGATGAACTCCCGCAGCATCCGCGCCGACCAGTCGTGACTGACGGCGCTGCGTACCAGCGCGGCCGCTGAAGTGCCGGCGGGGGAGTCCCAGACGGTCAGGAACATCCGGACCAGGCGTTCGCCGATCCCGGCCAACCCGCCGGAGACGACCTGGTCGATCGCCTTGCCCGGGTCGATCGGCGCCTCCATGGCCGTGAGGAACAGCTTGTCCTTCGCGCCGAAGTAGTGGTGGACCAGCGCCGGGTCGACCCCGGCGGTGGTCGCGATCTGCCGGATCGAGGCCTTGTCGTAGCCGCGTTCGGCGAACGCCTGCCGGGCCGCCGCCAGGATCGCCTCCCGGGTGTCCTGGTTGCCGGGCCGCCGTCCGGTGCGGGGCATGCCTCTCCTTGGTGTTTCCTGGTCGCCGGCTATGCGGTGCGTCGGCGCAATGTTGCCGCGCCGAGCAGCAGGGCGACCACGATGCAGCCGACCACGACGGTCACGTCCCGCCACATCGTGGCGGTGGCGTCGGCGTGGTGGCTCACCTCGATGAGCGCGTCCACCGCGTACGTCATCGGCATCACATTACTGATCTTCTCCAACCAGCCCGCCATCTGGTCGCGGGGCCAGATCAGGCCGCACAGCAGCAGTTGCGGCAGGACGAAGGCGGGCATGAACTGCACGGCCTGGAACTCGCTGCGGGCGAACGCGCTGACCAGCAGCCCGATCGCCATGCCGAGAACGGCGTTGGCGATGGCGAGCCCGGCAACGGTCCAGGCGCTGCCGGCGGTGGTGAGGTCGAGCAGCGCGTACGCCAGCCCGGCCGCCACCGCCGCCTGCACCGCGGCGGCGAGGGCGAACGCCAGCGCGTACCCGAAAAGCAGGTCGAGCTTGTGCGCGGGCGTGGTGAGCAGACGTTCGAGGGTGCCGGTGGTCCGCTCGCGCAGCATGGCGACGCTGGTGACCAGGAACATCGCGACGAAGGGGAAGACCCCGAGCATGATCACGCCGACCCGGTCGAAGATGGCCGGCTGCGAGTCGAAGACGTAGCGCATCAGCGTCAGCAGCAGCGCCGGCACCACCAGCAGCAGGCCGATGGTGCGCGGGTCGTGGCGTAGTTGACGCAGGATGCGCGCGGTCGTGTGCAGGGTGATCCGGGCCGACATCAGGGGCTCACCTTCTCCTGGTTCTCCCGGGCGAGGACGAGGCGCAGGAAAGCCTCGTCCAGGTCGTCGGTGCCGGTGGCGGCGCGCACCGCGGCCGGCGTGTCGTCGGCGACGATGCGGCCGTCCCGGATGAGGATCAGCCGGTCGCAGCGGCCGGCCTCGTCCATGACGTGGCTGGACACCAGCAGCGTGGTCCCGGCCTCGGCGAGGGCGTGGAACTGCTGCCACAGGTCGTTGCGCAGGACCGGGTCCTGGCCGACGGTCGGCTCGTCGAGCACGAGCAGGCCCGGCCGGGAGATCAGGGCGCAGGCCAGCGACGCCCGGGCCCGCTGCCCGCCGGACAGGGTGGTGACGAGTTGGTCGCCCGCCTGCCTGAGCCCTACGTCGGCGATCGCCCGGTCGGCCTCGCGCGGGCCGACGCCGTAGAGGGAGGCGAAGTACCGGGCGTTCTCCCGGACGGTCAGATCGGCGTAGATGCTGGGCGCCTGGGTCACGTAGCCGACCGTGTGTCGAAGCGACGGACTGCCGGCGGGCCGGCCGAGCACGGTCACGCTGCCCGACCTGATCTTCTGCACGCCGACGACGCAGCGCATCAGTGTGGTCTTGCCGCTGCCGCTCGGGCCGAGCAGCCCGGTGACGCTGCCTGGCGGGACAGCGCAGCTCAGGCCGTGGAGCACCGGGCGCCTGCCGCGCGTGACGACCAGTTCGTCGATCACGACCGCGTTCTCCATGGTGGTCTCCGATAAGTCAACGAGTGTTGAAATCGACGGTAGATGAATTCCGGACGCGGCGCAAGCGAGTTGACTTAGAGTGCACTCGAAGCGGGAGGCTGACGTTTGTGGAGACAGCGATGAACACGGCACTGACCGTCAGCGAGGCGGCGGCGCGCTTCGGCCTGACCGCGCACACGCTTCGCTGGTACGAGCAGGTCGGCCTGGTCGACCCGGTACCGCGTGACGGGGCGGGGCGGCGGCGCTACGCCGAGGCCGACCTCAACCGGCTGGCGTTCCTGACCCGCCTGCGCACGACCGGGATGCCGGTACGCGAGATGCTGCGGTACGTCGAGCTGGCGCGGCTGGGGTCGGAGACGGAAGCGGCGCGCCGGGCGCTCCTCGAGGCGCACCGGCGCCGGGTGCTCGCCCGGATCGCCGATCTGGAGGCCGACCTGGAGGTGATCGACCGCAAGATCGCTTCTTATGGATCCTGATCTCTGCGATCTTGGGGATTTTGACACCGTATTCGATGGCAAAATCCCCAAGATCTGCCGGTTTCAGGCGGATCGCCATCCGGCTGCGCTCAGCGCCGCGCGCATCTGCGTCGCCACCTCGTCGGGACGGCGCGCCACGACCCAGGCCGGGAAGCGGAGGACGCGGTCACCCCGTATCCAGAGGTCATTTTGCCGCCGCATGTCCGCCCACCACGTGCGGACCTCCAGGTGGAAGGAGCCGTCGACTTCGACGTGCACCCGCCACCCGCTCCAGTACGCGTCCAGGTACCGCCGTCGGCCGCTCGTGTCCGTCCGCTCCGTCTGCTGATCCGGCAACGGCAGTCCGAACCGCCGGCACAGCTTGACCAGGTCCACTTCGGTCAGCGAATGCGCGCCGCCGGCGGCATACCGCGCGGTCTCGAGGACGAGTGCCCGCCGCCGGCTGCGGGTCAGCGCGGCGACCACCGACTCGATCTCTTCTCTCGACACCCGTCGCTGCTGGAACGCCGCGGCCACGACGGCGCGCGCGTCACCGTCGGTACGTGCCCACGCTGCGGCGTCGACGACGGCCCTGGCCATCGTGGTGCGCGGCGGAGCGCCCGGCCGTACGTGATCCGGCGGGAGCACCTCGGTGCGGTGGATGCGCACGCCGGCTCTCCGCCCGACCTGCCGGTGCCCGGGCACGAGGAGGTCGATGGCCCCGGCGTCGAACCCCCGCAGTCCGCCGAGCGCGGCAGCGGTGGCGCCGGCGCAGACCGCGCCGTCACCGACGTCCAGAACCGCGACCCACAACCGCTGCGACCGGGTCAGCGGACCGTTGTGCGCGACCACCACGCCCCGTCCGGCGCGTTGCCAGCGGCCGCTGCGCAACAGGTTCTGCAACGAGCCCCGGCCGACCTCGGCAAGCGCCTGTTCCCGACTGAGCACCTGGCACTGCTGGTAGAGCAGCCAGTCCAGCTCCGGGGCATCGCGGGCGGGAAGGGGAGACGCGTCGTCGGCGTACATCCGATCGAGTGTCGTGGTTCGCGACGGGCGCCGCGGTCCCCCTGTGGACAACTGTGCCGACCACCTAGATCTTGGGGATCTTGACACCGTATTCGATGTCAAAATCCCCAAGATTGCGGCGTGGGCAGGTGGCTCAGAGGGCGAGGACGCGGTCGAGAAGCTCCCGGTACCGCAGGACGGCCACCCGTAGCTCCTCCGTGTCCGGGTTGTCGCAACTGTGCCGCGGATCCAGTTCGGCGTGCTGACGGGCCAGCGCGGCGGTCAGCGCGTTCACGGCCTCGGTGACGACCGCGGCGGTCGCCGTCACCGCGAAGTTCGGATCGTCGACGAACAGGCTGCCCGCCTCGCGGATCCGTGCCCGGAACGCTTCGGCCTCGGCGCTCGCGCCGCTCCACAGCGCGATCCGGGCCTGAGGAAGGTCACCGGGGCGAAGCGCCCGCGCCGCTTCCGTCGGTGGCTCGGGAGCCTCGGCCTCGGCGCCGTCCGGCTTGACTGCCTCGGCGTCGGCACCGTCCGGCTCGTCTGCCTCGGCGTCGGCGCCGTCCGGCTCGGTGATCTCCGTGACTTCCGTGGCCTCCGCCGTCTCCGGGCGGTCCGGCTCGACGATCTCCACGCCGTCGGCAGAGGCGTCGGCAGAGGCGTCGGCAGAAGCGTCGGCAGAGTCGGCGGGGTCGGCCGCACCCGCTCGTGCCGGTGCCGGGGTCACCGTCGGCCCGGCCACCGTCGGCCCGGCCACCGTCGGCCCGGCCACCGTCGGCCCGGCCACCGTCGGCCCGGCCGACGTCGGCCCGGCCACCGTCGGACGGCCCCCGGACGTGCCCTCCGGCTGCGCCGGGACCGGCACCGGCGGCAGCGGCTCGCCCTGTTGCCGCGGGGGCGGCTCCCACGGGCTGCGCTGCGCGGGTATCCAGGCCGCGCCGGCCACCGGCGGGAAGGGCTGGAGGGGCGGAGGCGGTACGCCGCGGTCGAACGCGCCGCCCGTCGTATCCGGGTACATGATGCTCCTTAGGCCACTGTCGGTCCGGCTGACCCGAGCACCGGCGCGCGGCGCCGGTGGCAATCAATGCATGCCGATGAGCGTCCTCAACGTACCGCCGATCGCGACCGGTGCGCATCCTTCCGGTTTGCCGCCAGGGGGACCGCAGGTCGCAGCGGGTGGGGCGGGCCGCCGGCCGGCGCGGCGGATGGGAGACAATCGGGCACTGTGCAGCCCCAACCAGACCCAGACACACAGCTCGCCCCGGACATCGCCGCCCGGCTGAAGCGCGACCCGGCCGGCCTGGTCCCCGCGATCGTCCAGGAGGCCGGCACCGGCACCGTCCTGATGCTCGCGTGGATGGACGACGAGGCGCTGCGGCGCACGCTCGCCACGGGCCGGGCGACCTACTGGTCGCGCAGCCGCCGCGAGTACTGGGTCAAGGGCGCCACCTCGGGCCACCACCAGCACGTACGCTCGGTGGCCCTCGACTGCGACGGCGACACGCTGCTGCTGACCGTCGACCAGGTCGGCGCGGCCTGCCACACCGGCGCGCACAGCTGCTTCTTCGACGTTCTCCAGGAGGCGAAGCCGTGACCACGGGCGCCGTCGTACCCGACGAGTCGACCTTCCGGGCGCTGGCCCGTACCCGGCGGGTGGTCCCCGTGACGCGGCGGCTGCTCGCCGACGGCGAGACGCCGGTCGGGGTCTACCGCAAGCTCGCCGGCGGTCCGGGGACGTTCCTGCTGGAGTCGGCCGAGCAGGGCGTCGGCTCCGCGGGCGCGGTCTGGTCGCGGTACTCGTTCATCGGCGTACGCAGCGCCGCGACGCTCGTCGAGCGGGACGGCCGCGCGGTGTGGCTGGGCGACCCGCCCGCCGGGGTGCCGGCCGACGGCGACCCGGCGGAGGTGCTGCGGGCGACGGTGGCGGCGCTGCAGACTCCGGAGCCCGACGAGATCGACCTGCCGCCGCTGTCGGGCGGGATGGTCGGGTACGTCGCCTACGACATGGTCCGCCGGTTCGAGCGGCTGCCCGCGCTCGCCGAGGACGACCTGGGACAGCCGGCGCTGGGCATGATGCTCGCCACCGACCTGGTGGCGCTCGACCACTTCGCGGGCGCCGCGGTGCTGATCGCCAACGCCGTTCTGCCGGTGGATCCGTCGGACGACGACCTCAAGGCCGCCTACCACCAGGCGATCGGCCGGCTGGACGCGATGACCACCGCCCTGTCGCGGCCGACCCCGCCGATGGTCTCCACCGTCGAGGTGGGCCGGGTCGCGCCGCCGACCAGCCGGACACCGGCCGGGGAGTACCCGAAGGCCGTGGAGGCGGCGAAGGAGGCGATCCGGGCCGGCGAGTGCTTCCAGATCGTGGTCGCCCAGCGCTTCGAACGCCCCACGGACGCCGACCCGATCGACGTGTACCGGGTGCTGCGCACCACCAACCCCAGCCCGTACATGTACCTGCTGCGCTTCGACGGGTTCGACATCGTCGGCTCGTCGCCGGAGGTGCACGTCAAGGTCACCGGCCGGCGGGCGATGCTGCACCCGATCGCGGGCACCCGCCCCCGCGGCGCGACGCAGGCGGAGGACACGGCCCTGGCCACCGAGCTGCTGTCCGACCCCAAGGAGCGCTCCGAGCACGTGATGCTGGTCGACCTGGCGCGCAACGACCTGGGCCGGGTCTGCAAGCCGGGCACGGTCGACGTGCCGGAGTTCGCCACGGTCGAGCGGTACAGCCACGTGATGCACATCGTCAGCACCGTCACCGGCGAGCTGGCAGACGGGTCCTGCGCGTTCGACACCCTCGCCGCGACGTTCCCGGCCGGCACCCTGTCGGGCGCGCCGAAGGTACGCGCGATGGAGATCATCGAGTCGCTGGAGCCGACCCGGCGCGGCGTGTACGGCGGGGTGGTCGGCTACTTCGGCTTCGGCGGTGACATGGACACGGCCATCGCGATCCGCACCGCGCTGTTCCGCGACGGCGTCGCGTACGTGTCGGCCGGCGCCGGGGTGGTGGCCGACTCCAACCCGGACGCCGAGGAGACCGAGACCCGCAACAAGGCCGCCGCGGTGCTCGCCGCGATCGCGGCCGCGGAGACGCTGCGGCCGGCGCGATGAGCCCGAACCGGGTACGCCTCCTCGCGGTCCTCGGCTGCGCCGCCGGTGCCGGGCTGGTGCTGATGGCCGCCGGCCGCACCTGGGGGCACGTCACCGTGGTACGCCCGGCGCCGCTGCCGCCGCTGCACCAGGCCAGGACCGGCGCCGCCCTGCTGCCCTGGCTGTCCCCGCTCGCGCTGGCGACGCTCGCCGGGGCGGGGGCGCTGCTGGCCACCCGGGGGCTGGTACGCGCCGCCGTAGGGGTCCTGCTGGTGCTGTCCGGGCTGGGCCTGGTCGCCGGGGCCGGCACGCGCCTTTCCAGCGGTGCGTCGCCGGGCTGGCCGCTGGTCGTGGTCGTGGGCGGTCTGCTCGTGGCCGCGGCGGGCGTCGTGACGGTCGCGCGCGGTCGGACCTGGCCGGGCATGGGTGCGCGGTACGACCGTCCGACGCGCGGCTCGGGCGGTGCGGGCACGCCGCGCACCGAGGCACAGCTGTGGGACGCGCTCGACCGGGGCGAGGACCCCACCCGATAGGGGGCTTGACATTATGCCCCACCCCGTTTGGTGACCGCGCCCATACCCCGGACGCCTGTCGTCCGCGGCATCCGCTTAGCATCGGCGCATGACAGCGGAAGAGGGGAGTCCGCCGACGAACCCGTCGCGATTCCAGCCCGAGTCCGGTCACGTGCTGGATGAGATCCTGGCTGGCGTACGTGAAGACGTGGCCGTACGTCAGGAGCGGGTTCCGCTGGAGCGGATCAAGGAGCTGGCCGCGGCGGCACCGCCGGCCAAGGACGCGTACTCGATTTTGCGGGCCCCCGGAGTCGGGGTGATCGCCGAGGTCAAACGGTCGTCGCCGTCCAAGGGACAGCTGGCCGAGATCCCGGACCCCGCCGAGCTCGCCAGGGAGTACGCGGCGGGTGGCGCCCGGTGCGTGAGCGTGCTGACCGAGGGGCGCTGGTTCGGCGGGAGCCTGGAAGACTTCGCGGCGGTACGGGCCAAGGTCGACATCCCGTTGTTGCGCAAGGACTTCGTCGTCTCCAGCTACCAGGTCCACGAGGCCCGCGCCTACGGTGCGGACGTCGTCCTGCTGATCGTCGCGGCGCTCGACCAGAACGCGCTGTCGGGCCTGCTCGACCGGGTCGAGAGCCTCGGCATGACGGCGCTGGTCGAGGTGCACAACGAAGAAGAGGCCGACCGGGCCCTCGACGCCGGCGCCCGCGTGATCGGCGTCAACGCCCGCGACCTGCGTACCCTCGAGGTGGACCGCTCGGTGTTCGAGCGGATCGCCCCGGGGCTGCCGGGGCACGTCGTCAAGATCGCGGAGTCGGGCGTGCGTGGCCCGCACGATCTGATCCGCTACGCCTCGGCCGGCGCCGACGCGGTACTTGTCGGAGAGGGACTGGTGACACACAAGAGCCCCCGGGAGGCGGTGGCCGAGCTGGTGACGGCCGGTAGCCACCCGGCGACCCCGAGGCCGACCCGATGAGCGACCTCGGTCCCAATGAAACCGGGCATTTCGGCCGCTACGGCGGTCGGTTCGTGCCGGAGGCGCTGATCGCGGCGCTCGACCAGCTCGACGTCGAGTACCGCAAGGCCATGACCGACGACGAGTTCCAGGCCGAGTTCGGCCGGCTGCTGCGCGACTACGCGGGCACCCCGTCGATGCTGTACTTCGCGGAACGGTTGTCGGCCCAGGCCGGCGCGCGGATCTTCCTCAAGCGCGAGGACCTCAACCACACCGGCGCGCACAAGGTCCGCAACGTGCTCGGCCAGGCGCTGCTGACCCGCCGGATGGGCAAGAAGCGGATCATCGCCGAGACCGGCGCGGGGCAGCACGGTGTCGCGAGCGCGACCGCCGCGGCCCTGCTCGACCTCGAGTGCGTCGTGTACATGGGCGAGGAGGACACCCGCCGGCAGGCGCTCAACGTCGCGCGCATGGAGCTGCTCGGCGCCACGGTCGTCCCGGTGCAGACCGGCTCTCGTACCCTCAAGGACGCCATCAACGAGGCGCTGCGGGACTGGGTGACCAACGTCGACTCGACGCACTACCTGCTGGGCACCGCGGCCGGTCCGCACCCGTTCCCGGCCATGGTGCGCGACTTCGTCCGCGGTATCGGCGTCGAGGCGCGCCAGCAGATCCTCGACGCCACCGGGTCGCTGCCCGACGCCGTCGCGGCGTGCGTCGGCGGCGGCTCCAACGCGATCGGCATCTTCCACGCGTTCGTCCCCGACACCGACGTCCGGCTGTACGGCTTCGAAGCCGGCGGCGACGGCGTCGAGACCGGTCGGCACGCGGCCAGCATCACCGGCGGCGGGCTCGGCGTGCTGCACGGCGCGAAGACGTACCTGCTGCAGGACGAGGACGGGCAGACGATCGAGTCGCACTCGATCTCGGCCGGGCTGGACTACCCGGCGGTCGGCCCGGAGCACGCGTGGCTGCACGACACCGGACGGGCGACCTACGAGCCGGTGACCGACGCCGAGGCGATGAAGGCGTTCCGGCTGCTGTGCCGTACCGAGGGCATCATCCCGGCGATCGAGAGCTCGCACGCCCTCGCGGGCGCGCTGCGGATCGCGCCGACGCTCGCGGCGGAGCTGGGGCGTACGCCGACGATCGTGGTCAACCTGTCGGGGCGCGGCGACAAGGACGTCGAGACCGCGGGCCAGTGGTTCGGCGTGCTGGACGGTGAAGAATGAGCGAGCGGAGCGAGCGAATCAGGGGCGCAGTGCGTCGCGAAAGCATCGCGGAGCGAAGCGAAGCGATCGTATGAGCGTCTCGGTTGCCTTTGACAAGGCGCGCTCGGAGGGGCGTTCGGTGCTCGTCGGCTACCTGCCGGCCGGGTTCCCGACCGTCGACGGCGGCATCGCCGCGATCCGGGCCATGGTCGAGGCCGGCGTCGACGTGGTCGAGGTCGGTTTCCCGTACTCCGACCCGGTCATGGACGGACCCGTGATCCAGCGGGCCGCGGAAGCCGCGCTCGCGGGCGGTGTCCGCGCGGCCGACGTGCTGCGGACGGTCGAGGCGGTCGCCGACGCCGGCGCCTCCATCCTGGTCATGTCGTACTGGAACCCCATCGAGCGCTACGGGGTGGCGGCCTTCGCCCGTGACCTCGCCGCCGCCGGCGGCGCCGGGCTCATCACCCCCGACCTGATCCCGGACGAGGCCGACGAGTGGATCGCCGCGTCCGACGAGCACGGGCTCGACCGGGTGTTCCTGGTCGCGCCGTCGTCGACCGACGAGCGGGTACGCATGACCACGGCGGCGTGCCGCGGCTTCGTGTACGCCAGCAGCGTCATGGGCGTCACCGGCGCCCGCGACCAGACGTCGAGCGCCGCGCCGGTCCTCGTCGACCGGGTACGGCGCCTGTCGGCCGACCCGGCCCTCCCGGTCGCCGTCGGCCTCGGCGTACGCGACGGCGCCCAGGCGGCCGAGGTCGCGTCCTTCGCCGACGGCGTCATCGTCGGCAGTGCCCTGGTCGGGTGCCTGCTGGGCGCGCCGGACCTCGACGCGGGGCTGAGCGCGTTGCGCACCCTCACCGCCGACCTGGCCGGCGGCGTTACTCGTACTTCTTCATGATCGCGGAAACTTTTCCGTGTTCCAGCACGGAAAAGTTTCCGCGATCATGGTGAGCCGACGGCAGCCGGGGTCGGCTCGGTCGCGCCGGTGAGGTCGGTGCGTTCCCGCATCACGTCGCGGCGTACGGTGCGCAGCACCCCGGACCGGCCGGCGACGGCGTCGGACAGGGCCGCCCGGGCCGTGGCGGTCAGCGCCTCCGGTAGCGAATCCGGATCGTGCCACGACAGTCGCTGGACGCGGCCGGGCGCGTTCACGGCCACCTCGCCGCCGTGCCACCTGCCGCGGAACACGTGGACGACCAGGTCCGGCAGGCCGTTGCCGCAGCCGTCGCCGGTCAGCTGGTAGAGGCCGACCAGGTCGGACAGCTCGATCTCCGCCCCGGTCTCCTGGCGGACATCGCGGATGACGGCGTGGACGGGGCTCTCGCTGTTGCGGATCCGACCGCCGGGCAGGCCCCACAGCGGGTGGCCCTGGGGAAGCTGGCACAGCAGCAGGCGCCCGGCGTCGTCTGAGATAACAGCGGCGACCACCGAGGTGCACGGATGGTCGCTCACATGCGTGGCGTCGGCTTTCTCAGCCGAAGAGAGCTGGCTCATATTGGGAAGCCTAGAACCGGGCAACGGGTGTGACCACCGCAACGCACACGGCAGGAGTACGGGGTAGCGTGTGCACCCGTGAATTCTGTGGCGCTCACCCCCCTCGCCGAGATTCCGAGCCCGACGCAGAGCGTGTGGCACCTCGGCCCGCTGCCGGTCCGTGCGTACGCCCTGTGCATCGTGCTCGGCATCATCGCCGCCTGCGCGGTCACCGAGATCAGGATGCGCCGCCGCGGCGCGCCGGAGTGGGCCGTGCTCGACATCGCGGTGTGGGCGGTGCCGTTCGGCATCGTCGGCGCCCGGATCTACCACGTGATCACCTCACCGGACGCGTACTTCGGTGCCGGCGGCCACCCGCTCGACGCGTTCAAGATCTGGAACGGCGGCCTGGGCATCTGGGGCGCGGTCGCCGGCGGCGCGCTCGGCGCCTGGCTCGGGGCGCGGCGGATGGGCATCCCGCTGGCGTTCGTCGCCGACGCGCTCGCGCCCGGCCTGCCGCTGGCCCAGGGCCTCGGCCGGTGGGGCAACTGGTTCAACAACGAGCTGTTCGGCGGGCGCACCTCGCTGCCGTGGGGCCTGCAGGTCCACCGGTGGGACGGCACCACCGGCATGGCGGAGAAGGACGCGGCCGGCCACGCCTACACGCTGCCTGGGCTCTACCAGCCGACGTTCCTGTACGAGTCGCTGTGGGACATCGGCGTGGCGATCCTGGTCTGGCAGCTCGACCGGCGCTACCGCTTCGGGCGCGGCCGGGCGTTCGCGCTGTACGTCATGGCGTACACGGTCGGCCGGTTCTGGGTCGAGGCGCTGCGCGACGACCCCGCCCACCACTTCCTGGGCCTGCGGCTCAACGACTGGACCGCGATCATCGTCTTCCTCGGCGCGCTGATCTACTTCGTACGGGTACGCGGCCCGCAGCAGCGCCTCACCGTCGCCGAGGACGGCAAGATCCTGGTGGCGCCGGCGGCCGGGGCAGCCGAGGCCGGAGCGGTGGCGGAGCCCGGCGAGGCCGGAGCGGTGGCGGAGCCCGGCAAGGCCGAGACGGCGGCGGACCCGGGCGAGGCAGCGGCAGAGCCGGCGGCCGAGACCGACCAGCCACCCGCCCACGAACCGCCGGCCGACACGTCCGAGAGCGAGTCCGCGCCGTCGCAACCGTAGCCGGATCCCGGATGCGCTCCGCGGTCGTCGTCGGCGCCGGCATCGGCGGGCTCGCCGCCGCCGGCGCGCTGGCCCGGACCGGATGGCAGGTCACGCTCCTCGAACAGCGGGAGCGGATCCGACCGGCCCCGGGTGCGGTGCTGCTGTGGCCGGGCGGGCTGCGCGCGCTGCGGTCCCTCGGCCTCGACGAGGGGCTCGACGCGGTCGCGACCCCGGTGCACACCGCCGGCCTGCGCCGTCCCGACGGCCGCTGGCTGCACAAGGGGAGCCCGGCCGACGGCATGACGCCGTACGTGGTGCACGGCGAAGACCTGCACGACGCGCTCGTGGCCGGGCTCGGCGAACGCGTCGATCTCCGGCCCGGGGTGGCCGTGCGGACGGTACCCGGCCGGGAGGGTCGCCCCGCGGTCGGCGACGGGCGCGCCACCTGGGAGGCCGACCTGGTCGTCGCCGCCGACGGGGTGGGCAGCACGGTACGGCAGCGGCTGGTCCCCGACAGCCGACCCGTCAGCGGCGGGTACGCGGCCTGGCGGGCGGTTATCCCGTGGTACCGCGCCCCGCGGCTGCCGGACAGCACCCCGGCCGCCGGGGAGACGCTGAGCGTGGGGCAGCGGTTCAGGTACGCGTCCCTCGGCGAGCGGCGATCGGCCGAGGTGTCGGGCCGGGGCGGGATCTGCTGGCTGGCGACCGTGCCGGGTGCGGCCCGGCCGGAGCCGCCCGAGGTGCAGCTGTCCCTGCTGCGGCGGTGGTTCGCGGGCTGGCACGCGCCCGTGGCGCAGCTACTGGCGGTGACCGAGCCCGACGACCTGGTTCAACAGGACGTCAGCGAGCTGAGCCCGCTGCCCGCGGCGTTCGCTTTCCCCGCCGGCGCCGGCGGGTACGTGCTGCTCGGCGATGCCGCGCACGCCCTCGCCGACCACCTGGGCCAGGGCCCGTCCGTGGCCCTCGAGGACGCGGCGACGTTGCAGGCGCTCGTCCGCGACGCGTCACCCGGCCCCGCGCTGGCCGGCGCGCTGCGGGCGTACCAACGCGCCCGGCGGCGCCGGGCGGCCCGGCTGGCCCGGCAGAGCCGGCGGGTGGCGGCCGTGCTGGAGGGCGCGGGCGGCCGGCTCGGGCTCCGGGCCCGGCGCGTCGCGCTCGGTACGGTGGCGCCGCGGCTGTTCAAGGCCGCCGCGGCGGGCGCCAGCGACTGGCGGCCGCTCGCCGGCTCCGATTCGTGATCACACCGACGACAGTTCGCCGTGCTCCACACAGCTGGCCCGCCAGCCGGCCGGCAGCACCTGTACCTTCATCCGGCGCCGGCACCTGCCGCAGTAACGGGGCGGCTCGAGTTGCCGGGCGGCGGCGCAGGCCTCGTGGCCACCGTCGGCGAGCGCCCCGCCGCATCGATCACACCACTGCATGGTCACAGCGTCGCAGACAGCGCCTTGACCGGCATGCTCAACTCCTCGAGCAGCGCCAGGTCCTCGTCGGGGCGGCGGCCGAGCGTCGTGAGGTAGTTGCCGACGATCACGGCGTTCACCCCGCCCAGGAGGCCGTCCCGGGTGCCGAGGTCACCCAGCGTGATCTCCCGGCCGCCGGCGTAGCGCAGGATCGTACGCGGCAGCGCCAGCCGGAACGCGGCGATCGCCCGGAGCGCGTCCTTCGGGTCGAGTACCGGCTGGTCGGCCAGCGGCGTGCCGGGGCGCGGGTTGAGGAAGTTGAGCGGAACCTCGTGCGGGTCGAGCACCTGCAGCTGGGCGGCGAACTCGGCCCGCTGCTCGACGCTCTCGCCCAGGCCGAGGATGCCGCCGCAGCAGACCTCCATGCCGGAGTCGCGCACCATCCGCAGCGTGTCCCAGCGCTCCTCCCAGGAGTGGGTGGTGACGACGTTGGGGAAGTACGAGCGGGCCGTCTCGAGGTTGTGGTTGTAGCGGTGCACCCCGAGCTCGACGAGCTCGTCGACCTGTGCCTGCGTGAGCATGCCGATCGAGGCCGCGATGTTGATGTCGACGGCCTCGCGGATCGCCGCCACGCCCTCGCGCAGCTGCGCCATCAGCTTGGCGTCCGGGCCGCGGACGGCGGCCACGATGCAGAACTCGGTCGCGCCGGTGGCCGCCGTCTGCTTGGCCGCCTCGACGAGCGCGGGGATGTCCAGCCAGACCGAGCGTACGGGCGACGCGAACAGGCCCGACTGCGAGCAGAAGTGGCAGTCCTCGGGGCAGCCGCCGGTCTTGAGCGACACGATGCCCTCGACCTCGACCTCCGGGCCGCACCAGCGCATCCGTACCTGGTGGGCCAGTTCGAGAATGGACGGTATCTGGTCGTCGGGCAGCCGCAGCACCTCGAGCACGCCGGTCTCGTCCAGACCGACACCGGTCTCCAGAACGCGTTGGGCACGTGCAAGTACGGTCTCAGGCATGGCCGTACCCTACAAGGCCCGGGGATCGGCCGCGCTGAGCGATCCCACCCGGAGTGATCTTCCTCGACGCGGGGTCCACGATGGGCGCACCGCGCCCGGAGCCGGCCCTCACGCTGCGCGTATATACGCGGCTGATCTCGTCACGGAGCGCACCCGTGCAGCGATAGATAACCTACTCGGTGCCATCATGAGCCAGATGTCTCCGGACACGAACGGGGCGTCCTCAACTCGATACAACGCCAGGAGGCGTGCCATGAACCGGCTCGAACGCGACGCGGCGTCTGTGTGGCACCCGTTCACTCAGAACAGCCCGTGGCACGGCGATCGGCGTACCGTCATCTCCCGGATCGGCGGGTCTTGGCAGTACGGCGTGGACCGCAACCGGGTCCTCGGCACGGCGTCGCCGGCTGCCGTCGCGGCGGGCCGCGCCGCGGCGACCGTACCCGGTGCCACGAAGGAGCCGCAGCTGCCGCCGCCCAACCCCGACGAGCCCGGCGGCCCGGGCCCGACCGACCCCGAGGGGCCGACCGACCCCAAGCCGACCGACCCGACCGACCCGACCGGCCCCGACCAGCCGCCCGCGGTCAGCCGGGCGAAAGCGGCAGCGGGCGAGGTGACCGCGTGACGGCCGAACTCAGCATCGCGGCCGGCTGGCTCGACGACCTCACGGCTGCCGCGGCCGACCGGGAGGCCGCCGGGCTACGGCGTGAGCTGCGCCCGCACGGGCCCGCGGATGAGGTCGTCGACCTCGCCGGCAACGACTACCTCGGCCTGGCGACCCACCCGACGGTCGTCGAGGCGGCGGTGGACGCGGTCCGGGCGTACGGTCTCGGCGCCACCGGCTCACGGCTCGTCCGTGGCTCCACCCGCGCCCACGCCGACCTGGAGGCCGGCCTGGCCGACTGGCTGGGCACGCAGACCGCCCTGGTGTACTCGTCGGGCTTCCTCGCCAACGTGGGCGCGGTCCGGGCGCTCGCCCGCCCCGGCACCCTGATCGTCTCCGACGCGCACAACCATGCGTCGCTTGTGGACGGCTGCCGGACGGCGAAGGCCGGAAACGACGGCGTACAGACCGTCGTGACCCCGCACGCCGACGTCTCGGCGGTACGCGACACGCTCGCCGCCCACCCCGGCCGCCCGGCGCTGGTCATCACCGAGTCGGTGTTCTCCGTCGACGGCGACCTCGCGCCGCTGGCGGCGCTGCACGCCGTCTGCCGGGAGTTCGGCGCCCTCCTGCTCGTCGACGACGCCCACGCCGTAGGGCTGCTCGGGCCGCGGGGCGCCGGTGGGGTCGCGGCCGCCGGTCTCGCCGGCGAACCGGACATCGTCGTGACCGCCACCCTGTCGAAGTCGTTCGGCGCGGCCGGTGGCCTGGTCGCCGGGCCGGCCCAGCTGCATCGGCACCTGGTCGACACCGGCCGCACCTTCATCTACGACACGGCGCTGCCGCCCGCGGTGGCGGCCGGCGCTGCCGCCGCGCTGCGCCTGATCGCCGCCGCTGCCGGGGACGAGCTGCGCGCCGAGCTCGCCGACCGGGCCGGGTACGCGACGGCCCGGCTGCGGGCGGCGGGCCTGGAGGTGCCCACGCCGTCCGCCGGGGTCCTGTCGGTCACCGCCCCCGGGCCGCAGCAGGCCGTCGGGTGGGCCGCCGCCTGCCGGGCGCGCGGCGTGGCCGTCGGCTGCTTCCGGCCGCCGTCCACCCCGGACAGCCGCTCGCGACTGCGGCTTACGATCAATGTCGGAGTGGCGCGCGACGACTTCGAGCGCGCCGTTGATGTGATCCTCGAGGAGCGCCCATGACACCATGGCGGGGGCCGGTCATCGTGACGGGCACCGACACCGGAGTCGGCAAGACCATCGTGACCGCCGCGATCGCCGCCGCCGCCACCCAGTCCGGGCTCCGGGTCGCCGTCGTCAAACCCGGCCAGACCGGTGTCGCGGACGGTGAGGAGACCGACGCCGAGGCCGTGCAGCGGTTCGCCGCGCCGGCGACCGTCCGTACCCTCGCCTCGTACCCCGACCCCCTCGCCCCGCTGACGGCCGCCCGGGTCGCCGGGCTCGCGCCCCTCGTGCTCGCCGACGTGCTCACGGCCGTCGAGGAGCTCGCCGCCGACCACGAGCTGGTCCTCGTCGAAGGGGCCGGCGGGCTGCTCGTACAGCTGGGTGACGGCGGCTGGAGCATCGCCGACCTGGCCATCGCGCTCGGCGCGCCGGCGGTCGTGGTCGCCCGTGCCGGGCTCGGCACGCTCAACCATGTCGCGCTGACCCTCGAAGCGCTCGACCGGCGCGAGATCCCGGCCGCGGTCGTGATCGGGTCGTGGCCCGCGCAGTCCGAGCTGGTGCACCGCACCAACCTGGAGGACCTGCCGACGGAGCTCGCCGGGATCGTGCCGGACGGGGTCGGCGGATGGCAGCCGGCCCGGTTCCGCGAGCGCGTCACCGACTGGCTGGCTCCGGAACTGTACGGCGCCTTCGACGCCGAGAAGTTCCGGAGCGCAGCCTCGTCGGTCTAGCTTCCTTTAGCGGGTCGGTTCCCGTTTACGGAGTCGGCTCCCGGTTACGGAGTCGGCTCCCAGCCCGGCATCGGGTACGCGGCCAGCAGCTCCCGTACCTGGGCTGCGATGTTGTCCAGGGTGGCCTCGTCGTCCTTGGCCGCCGCGTCGACCGCCTCGGAGATCCAGGCCGCGACCTGCGGCATCTGCGCCTCGGTGAGCCCCCGCGTGGTTAGCGCGGGCGTACCGAGCCGCAGCCCGGACGGGTCGAACGGCTTGCGCGGGTCGTACGGGACGGTGTTGTAGTTGGTCTCGATGCCGGCGCGGTCGAGCGCGCGGGCCACCGGCTTGCCCCCGATACCTTTGTTGGTCAGGTCGATCAGGAGCAGGTGGTTGTCGGTGCCGCCGGTGACCAGGTCGAAGCCGCGCTCGGTCAGCGCGGCGGCCAGGGCCTTGGCGTTCGCGACGACCTGGTGGGCGTAGCGGCTGAAGTCGGGCGTCGAGGCCTCCTTCAGCGCGACCGCGATGCCGGCGGTGGTGTGGTTGTGCGGGCCGCCCTGCAGGCCGGGGAAGACCGCCTTGTCGATCGCCTTGGCGTGCTCGGCCGTGGTCATGATCATGGCGCCGCGCGGGCCGCGCAGCGTCTTGTGCGTGGTCGTCGTGATCACGTCGGCGTGCCCGACCGGCGAGGGGTGCGCGCCACCGGCGATCAGACCCGCGATGTGGGCGATGTCGGCGACCAGGACGGCCCCGACCTCCCGGGCGATCTCGGCGAACGCCGGGAAGTCGATCGTGCGCGGGATCGCCGTGCCACCCGCAATCAGGATCTTCGGCCGTTCCCGGCGGGCCAGGTCGCGGACCTGGTCCAGGTCGATGCGGCCGTCCTCGCGGCGTACCTCGTAGCGCACCGGGCGGAACCAGGCGCCGGTCGCCGAAACGCCCCAGCCGTGGGTCAGGTGACCGCCCATCGGCAGCGACAGGCCCATGACCGGGTCGCCGGGCTGGGCGAACGCCAGGTAGACGGCGAGGTTGGCCGGCGAGCCGGAGTACGGCTGGACGTTGGCGTGCTCGACGCCGAACAGCGCCTTCGCCCGGTCGATCGCGAGCTGCTCGATCTGGTCGATGAAGAGCTGGCCCTCGTAGTAGCGCTTACCCGGGTACCCCTCGGAGTACTTGTTGGTCAGCACCGAGCCGGTCGCCTCGAGCACGGCGGGGGAGACGTAGTTCTCCGATGCGATCATCCGCAGGACGTCGTGCTGGCGTCGCGCTTCACCTTCGACCAGCGCGGCCAGTTCCGGGTCTTGCGCGGTCAGGTGCGGGATCGGTGGGAGATGCATGAGGGCCCCTCCAGGCAGGCTCGGCCGAGGACCGGACACCCAGGCGCGCGGTGTCGCAATCGAGGTCGCTCCCCGGTGGTCGGTTCCACCTTTTGCATGCGCCAGTCACGAGTACCCCTCGATCTTAGCCGGGGGTCCGTAAGGTTTCGCACGTGAGAATGCGGACCTGCGCCGTGCTGGCGGCGCTGCTGGCGATCGGCGGCTGTTCGGCGGGCACAGCGAAGGCCTCCTGGAAGACTCCGGCGTCCGCCGGCGCGGGCCACGGCGTGGCCGCCTCGCCTTCCCCGTCGCCGTCGCTTTCCCCGTCGCCGTCGCGCAGCGGGGACATCACGCTCGAGTTCGCCGGCGACGTGCACTTCGCCGACCGTACGGCCAAGCTGCTGGCCGACCCGGCCACCGCCTTCGGTCCGATCGCCTCGGTGTTCAAGGACGCTGACGTCGCCATGGTCAACCTGGAGACGTCGGTCACCGACCGGGGTACCCCCGAGCCCAAGGAGTTCCACTTCCGGGCGCCCGCCACGGCCTTCGACGCGGTCCGCGCCGCCGGCGTGGACGTCGTCACGGTCGCGAACAACCATGCGCTGGACTACGGACGTACCGGGCTCGCCGACACCCTCGACGACGCCCACAAGGCCGGGGTACCGGCGATCGGCGCCGGCCAGAACGCCACCGAGGCGTATGCGCCGTGGGTGACCACGGTCCGGGGTACCCGCATCGCCTTCGTCGCCGTCAGCCAGATCCACGAGCTCGAGAGCAGTTGGGCCGCCACCGACAACCGGTCCGGTATCGCCATGGCCTCCGACGTCGCCCGCTCGATCGCCGCGGTGCGCGCCGCGCGGGCGCAGGCCGACGTGGTCATCGTGTACGTGCACTGGGGCCAGGAAGGAAACGACTGCCCAACCGGCGAGCAGAAGACCTTCGCGGCCCGCATGGCCGAGGCCGGCGCCACCGCCGTCGTGGGTACCCATGCCCACCTGCTGCTCGGCGACGGCATGATCGGCAAGACCTATGTCGCGTACGGGCTGGGAAACTTCCTGTGGTGGCGCGACGACGCGTTCAGCAACGACACGGGAGTGCTGCGCCTGACCTTGCACGGCGGCGCGGTGAGCCGTTCGGAGCTGGTACCCGCGTCCATCTCGAGGGACACCGGCCAGCCGCTGCCGGTCAGCGGCGGGGAAGCGGACCGGATTGTGAAAAAGTACGCCGATCTGCATTCGTGTACGGGGCTGGCGCCGGCTCCGCGCGGGTGACGCGGGGCGCTCCCCAACGCGACCTGCCTGTACTGAGCTGATCTTGCTGGTGGTATCGGTCACAAGACAGGCGACTGCGGCGGCGGGTGGTGCAGCGGCTGGTGCGGCGGCTGACAAGGTCGGCCGGTGGTCGGCCCGTGGTTGGCCGGGCTGCGCCAATGTGCGGGGCCGGCCATGTTTTCCCTGGTCGCGGTGCATCTCGGTGGCCTCCGCCTGGGTTTCGGAGCCCTGCTGATCGGGGTGCGCGACGCGCCGAGGGGGGCCCGGTTTGGCAGTGGGGGCTCGACTGGGCTAAAGTTCTCATCCGTCGCCGGGAACACACGGTGACGGTGCGGACGTAGCGCAGTTGGTAGCGCATCACCTTGCCAAGGTGAGGGTCGCGGGTTCGAGTCCCGTCGTCCGCTCGGAGGCCGCCAGATAATCTCGAGGCGACGCCCCGGTGGAGTGGCCGAGAGGCGAGGCAACGGCCTGCAAAGCCGTGTACACGGGTTCAAATCCCGTCTCCACCTCGAGAGTGAGTACACGGGGGCTCAACAAACGCAAGACCCAGGGCGATTGGCGCAGTGGGAGCGCGCTTCCTTGACACGGAAGAGGTCACTGGTTCAAACCCAGTATCGCCCACCAGATAAAACCGCAGGTAGGCGGCTCGTTACCGAGATCAAGGTAACGAGCCGTTCTGCTTTTGTGCATTACAAGTGGAGCAAATGTGGAGCACGTGATCGTTTTGCGGCTCCGCCGTCTTGTGTAGGGCGATTTCTGGTCGTCGATGTGCCGGCTGGCTGCTGGGTAGCCCGTGGGGGCGTGCGGGCGGCTGTGGCCGGGTGACGGCGGCGGGGCGGCGCGTTGGCGCCGCCCCGACCGGTCGTTGGTGGTCAGGCCGCGATGGGTGGGTTGGCGGTGCGGCCGGGCTGGTGGGCCTCCCAGCGGGCCTGGAGGGCGTCGACGATGCGTTGCCGCATGGCGGGGGTGACGTGGCTGTAGATGCCGCGGACCCCGGCCAGCCGGTGGCCGAGGCGTTGGGCCTGGGCGACTTCGGGGATGTCGTCTTCGATGAGCCAGGTTTTGTGCGTGTGGCGGAGGTCGTGGAAGTGCATCCCGGCGATGACCGGCGGCAGGCCGTTGCGCTGGTTGCCGTTGACCGCGGGGCCGAACACGCGGCGGGACATCGACGAGCGGCGGAGCAGGCCGCCGCGGGCGCCGCAGAAGACCTGGTCGTGATCGTGACCGTCGAGAACCTGGCGGAGCAGGCCGACCAGGAACGGCGGGATGTGGACGTCGCGGGCGGAGTCGGGGGTCTTGGGCGGGCCGAGGTAGAGCTCGCCGGCGACCTCGTGCAGGGCGCCGACTTTCGGGTCGACGCGCAGCATCCCGTCGTCGAGGTGGGTGTTGGTGCGGGCGAGGCCGGCGAGTTCGCCCCAGCGCATGCCGGTGTACGCGGCGGTGATGACGAGGATCTGGTCGCTGAACCGGTCGATGCGGGAGGCGATCTCGTTGACCTGCGCGGGGGTCGCGTGCGGCCGTTCGTCCGCGCGTCGGGTGATGACCTTGACGCCGTGGCAGGGGTTGTAGGGGATGCGCCGGTCGATGACGGCCTCGCGCATCAACAGGCTGAATAGTGACATGACGCTGGCGACGCTGCTGTCGGCCAGGTGTTGTTTGAGGTGTTTGACGAAGACCTTGACCGACTGGCGGGTGATCTGGTTGAGCGGGGTGTCGCCGAAGCGGGGCAGGATGTGGTTGCGCAGATGGCTGCGGTAGGCCGCCCACTTGGCCGGGCCGGCGATGTGGCCGGGTTCCCAGATGGCGACCCATTCGGCGAGGGTGATCCGGCCGAGGGCGGGGTCGAGGTAGGTGTCGAGGGCCTGTTCGACCTCGACCTGCTTGCAGCGCAGTTCGGCGGCGGCCTTGGTGGGGTGCCAGGAGTCGGTGCCGACGGTGCCGTCGGCGAGCCGGTACCGGACGCGGTAGCGGGCGGTGCGTTTTTCTATCCAGGCACCCTGCGGCCAGTTCGCTCATCTCGCCGGCGGCAGCCATCACCAGGTTTTCAGAGTGTGGAACTGGCCCCAGTTCCATTCATCTGCGAATGTACGTAGACGTTGGACAAGATCGCCAATAGGTGGCACGAGCAGGAGAGTACCCAGATGCAGGACCGCATGCTGGCACCGGACAAGTGGCTGACCTTCGCAAGGGGCTCACTGCTCGGCTTGATTCTGGGGGATGCGGTTGGGGCAGTGAACGGCGAGGTGCCGCCGACCGGGCAGCTACACGCAAAAGCCGGAGGGCAACTCGCCTGCTTGACGACAGAAGGCTTGATTCGGGCTGACGTCCGAATGTCGCACAAGGGCATCTGTCATCCGCCTGGGGTGGTTTGGCATGCATACCGTCGCTGGGCGGCCATGCAGGGCCTCATCGCCCACGCGGAGGAAGCGGACGGCAACCCTCTCGGCTGGCCGGACGGCTGGCTCGCCGATGTGCCTGTCCTCAAAGAGAAGCGCGGCACCGCGCCCACCACGGTCAAAGCACTGCGCGAGAACAGACCAGGTACTGTTACCGCGCCAATTGGCACCAGCATCGGGGCGCATGCCTGCACCCGCGCGCTGCCGGTGGGGCTATTCAGCCCATTACCGATTGCTGTTGAACTGGCGGCAGAGATCGCGGCCTTGACGCACCGCGGCGAAGCTGTCGTCGCCGCCGCAATCGGCGCCGGCACGGTACGCATGATCGGGGAAGGCCACCGCCTTGAACAAGCGTATGCGCTGGCACGATCGAGAGTAGACACAGCAGTCCGTCCGCAGGTTTACGCCGACGTTCCCATCCTTTTCGACGCCATGAAAGCGGCCGGGGAGAACCCAGGTGACCTCACCCAGCTGAGGAACTTTGCCTCCAACGCCACGGCATTATCGGCGCTCGCCGGAGGCCTTTACACAGCAGCATCCTTCAGTGAACGCGGAGACATCCGCCAGGCACTGTGCTTCGCGGCGTCCGCAGGCGACGGCGGCCATGTCGCCACGGTCAGCGGAACGTTGCTCGGGGGTCTGCACGGTCCAGACGCGCTACCGATCGACTGGTTGTCGCGTACCGAATTGGTCTGGGTTGCTGACACCTTGGCCCGCGACCTTGTCCGACAAATCACCGAGCACCCTTCTGGGGGCGAATACAGCGAGGGCACCGATCCGTACTGGTGGAGTCGCTATCCCGGCTGGTGAGCTCGGAGGGTCAACCAACCACGAATCGGGCTGGCTCGCGTAGCGCTGTCAGCGCGTTCGGCAGATCGGAGAGCCGTGCAGCCAGGGTGGCCATGGCTAACAGCCGGGGCAGCGCCGAGTTGAACTTAGGCCGATGAGCGACCGCTCGTTGATCTCCGGCAGGTACACCGGCTGCCCACGTCCGACCTGCCTGCCTGCAGCTCATGGTGCCACAGGCCCCGCGGCTACTCGTCGTGGTCGATCAGCGCGACCGGGCCGCTCGCGGCGCGGACCGTCTCAGCTTCGGCAATGAGATGTTCATCCACCCGACGTGGGTGGAGCGGGTCGCTGCAGAACAGGAACGGAGTGGCCACGCCGATCAGGGTAGGCGGACACACGCAGGCTCATCGATGTGATTTCCCGGCCTCAGGCAGGCGCCGCGGCGTCGCACGGCAACGGACACGTGGGAGTGCGTGTTCATCTCGCCGTTGACCCCCGCCGTGCCGGGAGCACCGCGCCGCGGAGGGGGGGAGTGGATCACCGTGAAGACCTCAGGATCACTGCCCGATCGTCGACGTTGAGGACGTAGCCGTCGCCGAGGCGAGCCATGGGCGTGTCCCAGTGGACGTGGCCGCAGACTGTCAGCGCGGGTGGGTGGGCGCGCAGACGCGCACCGATAGCCGGGTTGCCGGGTTGGCCGGCTCGGTTGCCCGGAGGGCCCTCGTGCAGGACAAGGACGTCAGGGTTGCTGGCGAGCACGGCATCGATTGTCGCCAGCTGTAGATTCTCACTGCTGCATCCCGGCCGGGGTGGGTCGCCGGCGAAGCGGACAGCGCCGCGGTCGGCCCAAATGCCGTCCAGCAGCGCCGCCGTCGGGCCGAGGTCACGTAGATCGTCGGGTGACACGACATCGTGGTTGCCGGCCACCCCGATAATCCAGGGGCACCCGGCTGCCGCGAACGCCAGCCACACGTCGTCGACCGCGCCGGAGGCACCCTGGCCGGCCCACACCGACAGGTAGTCGGCCAGGGCGACGCCCAGCAGTACCGGTGAGCCGCCCCACGGCGACGCGGCGACCCCTTGCAGGTCCCCGTAACTAAGACCGCATCACAGCCGTCCGGCACGGTGGCAACGGCCAGCCGGCCCACCGTCAACCGCGCGGCCTCGGTCCCACCACCCGGACGCGCCCGCCGGTACCCGAGCTCGGTGACCGCCTCGACGCCCGGGCCGCTGATACGCATGTCGCTACCGTAGCCGCGAAGTCAGACGGCGGGGACGCCGCGAGAAGCGCGGTTGGGCGAGCACGGGCTACACCGACCAACGCTCGAGCCGCTGGCCCTCTGATTGTTGGGCTGTTGGCCAGTGCTCCATACGGTAGTGCTGTGTCGGCGCAGGTCGGCCCGGATCCAACCCGTGCCCGGATCGACGACTTGCGTTGCCGTAGGGGCACTGTTTGAAGATCTTTGTAACTGCTTCTTCCATTTCAGGGATCTTTTCCTTGCCCTTGTCTGGTTAATCCGATCTGTTTGTCGGCCGATTGGCTGATCTCGAGACACTGATAGACGATCTTCGTGTCGGCGGGATTGTTGATCTCTTCCCCCTGTGGCTCTAGCGTCCGGCCCAGCTTGTCGTTGGGTGGGGAGTTGTGGCATGGCCGGTCGATCGGGGCGTGGCGTCGTCGTACCTGTTTTCGGCAACACTGCCGGGCGTCGTCGCCGGTTGCGCCGGGCGGTCGCCTACGTGCTGGCGGCGACGGTGGCGGTGGGGTTGTCGCCGGCGGTGCCGGCGTTGGCCGCGCCGCCGGTGACGCCGCCGGATGTTCCGGATACGAAGTCGGTGCCGGTGTCGCCGGTGCCGGCCAAGGCTGCCGCGCCGGCCAAGATGCCGGAGTGGACGCCGCCGTCGGTGTCATGGCCGGCCGGTGGCGCGGCGGTGGTCGGGGTGGACACGGCGGCGGTCGGTGCCGCGCGGGCGGCGGTGCCGCCGGCCGGCGGGGCCGCTGGTGCCGCGCCGGCGGGCACGGGTACGCCGGGTCAACTGCCGGTGCGGGTGCGCGGTGCTGCCGGTGATGCGACGGGCAACGATCCGCAGACGCCGGCGCAGATGCGCGCGAACCTGGCCGCGGCGACCCCGCCCGGGTCGGTGCGGGTGCAGGTGGCCGGGCAGGACCTGGCCAAGCGTGCCGGGATCAACGGCGTCATCTTCGGCGTGTCGCGCGCCGACGGCGTCACCAGGTCGGGCCAGGCGGCCCTCGACGTGGACTATTCGGCGTTCGCCGGCGCGTACGGCGGCGACTACGCCGCACGGCTGCAGTTGGTGACCTTGCCGGGGTGTGTGCTGACCACGCCGGAGAACCCCGCCTGCCAGCAGACCACGCCGGTGCCCGGGGCGGTCAACATCCCGAGCGCGCACGTGGTGTCGGCCGACGCCGTGCCGGTCGCCGGCGACAGCCCGGCCGGAAGCTCCCCGTCGGCGTCGTCGGCGACCCCGCAGGCGACCACCAGCAATGCGACGGTGATGGCGGTGACGGCGTCGAACTCGTCGCAGGCCGGGGACTGGACGGCCACGCCGCTGTCGATGACGCAGTCCTGGGCGGCCGGCAAGCAGGCCGGGGACTTCACCTACTCCGTGCCGATGAAGGTGCCGACGCCGCCGGCGGGCCCGCAGCCGAACCTGGCGTTGTCGTACTCGGCGCAGTCGGTGGACGGCCGGACCGAGGCGAAGAACGCGCAGCCGTCGTGGGTGGGTGAGGGCTGGGACCTCACCCAGGGTTTCATCGAACGCAAGTTCCAAAGCTGCGCCGACGCCGGCAAGGGCACCGGCGACCTGTGCTACCTGTCCGACGACGTCACGATCAGCCTCAACGGGGTATCTAGCGACATCATCGTCGATGACAGCACGCATCAGTGGAAGCTGGTCGACGACCCAGGCTGGAAGGTCACGCGGAAGTTCGACGCTCCGGTTTCCGGCACGTACCTGACCGACAAGCGGGCCGAGTACTGGGTGGTCACCACCCAGGACGGCACCCAGTACTACTTCGGCCGCTCCAGCCGTCCAAGCGTGGACTCCGGTGATGCGCAGCAGTCGGTGTGGTCGGTGCCGGTCTACAGCACCCACAGCAGCTACCCCTGCTACAACGCGACCTGGGCCAACTCATGGTGTTGGCTAGCGTGGCGGTGGAACCTCGACTACGTCGTGGACCCGGCCGGCAACTCGATGTCGCTGTTCTACAAGCGGGAGGGGCACTACTACGCGGCCAACAACGGCACCAACCGGCTGTACGAGACCCGGGGCGGGTACCTGTCGCGTATCGAGTACGGCACCCGGGCCGGGCAGGAGGCCGCCGGGCCGGCGCCGGACAAGGTCATCTTCGACGTGGCAGTGCGCTGCACCTACCTCTACTCGTCGGGCAACTGCGAAGGCCATCCGGACAACTGGCCGGACACCCCGTGGGACAAATGGTGCGACGCCAGCAGCGCGTGTTCGTTGCAGTCACCGGTGTTCTGGACCGAGTGGCGGCTTGACCGGGTCACCACCGAAGTCCTCACCGACGCGACCACCAGCGCGTACCACCTGGTCGACCGGTGGACGGCCAGCCAGATCTATCCGGATCCCGGCGACAGCCTGTCGCCGACGCTGTATCACCCACACCGGCCTGGCCGGGGGCAGTCTCGACGAGCCAACGCTGACCTTCAACGGGCAGACCATGGCCAACCGGGCCGACTACAACCTGAGCAAGGGCGTCGAGTATCTGAACAAGTGGCGCATCAAACGGATCGACTCGGATGCCGGGTCGCAGACCACCGTGGACTACACCGGCGTCGACTGTACCCCGGCGATGCTGTCCGCCGGGCAGGTCGACCCGGCCCAGAATCCGTACCGCTGCTTCCCGCAACACATCACCTACGGCACCAGCCCTCCAGGGTGGGCCTGGTTCAACAAGTACCTCGTCGCCGACGTCAAAGTCGACGACATGACCGGCGGCAGCCCGGAAGAGGTATGGGCCTACAACTACGGCACGGCCGGATCGTCGACCAACGTGCTGTGGCACCACGACCACGACTACTTCGTACCGCTGCCGAACCGGTCCTGGAACGACTGGCGCGGCTACACCACCGTGTACACCTGGCACGGCAGCGGCGGCGAGCCGGTCACCTACACCACCGACCTGTACTTCCGCGGCATGAACGGCGACAGCACCGACACCACCCCCCGCACGGCGAAAATCACCGACAGCAACGGTACGACCCAGACCGACTGGCCCTACCTGACCGGGTTCCTACGCGAGCACATCGGCTACCAAAACGACGTCAGCCCGGCGTTGCCGGTCGCCAAGACGATCAACAACCCGTGGGGCTCCTACACCGCCCACCAGGCCGCCTTCGGCCCCTTCGACGCCACCATTGTGCGTACCTGGGACACCGACGGCTACACCTACATCGCGGCCAGCAAAAGCTGGCGGCACACCCACACCCGCAACACGATCGACACCACCTACGGCCTGACCACCTACGTCCAAAACGACGGTGACGTCGCCAGCAGCGGCGACGAGACCTGCACCACCATCTACTACGCCGGTCAGGACACGGCCCGGTGGCTGGTCGACTACGTGTACGAGCACATCACCACCGACTGCGCGGGCACCCCGGGCGACGGCGACTACCTGGCCGGCGACGCCACCTACTACGACGGCGCCAGCGGCAACTCCACGCCCACCACGGGCCTGCCGACCAAGACCCTGGCCATGACGTCGGTGACCGGCGGCACCCGCAACTGGGCCCAGACCGCGAAGACCGACTACGACGCCTACGGCCGCCCGGTCGCCGCCTACGACGCCCTCAACCGCAAGACCACCACCGCCTACACCCCGGCCACCGGCGGCCCAGTCACCGCCGTCACCGTCACCAACCCGGCCGGGTTCGACACCACCACCACCCTCGACAAGCAGCTCGGCGTGCCGCGGACCGTCACCGACCCCAACGGCAAGGTCACCACCGCCAACTACGACCCGCTCGGCCGGCTGCTCAAGGTGTGGCTGCCCGGCCGGCTCACCAGCGACACCCCCAACATCCAGTACGCCTACACGTTGCGCGCCACCGGCGCCAACGTGGTGGCCACCACCAAGCTCATCGGCTCGCCCAAGACACCGCAGCAGGTCACCTCCTACGCCCTCTACGACGGCCGGTTGCGGCTGCGCCAGACCCAGACCCCGGCCCCGCAGAGGTACGGCGGGCGGGTCATCACCGACGTCACCTACAACCGCAGCGGCCTGAAAGCCAAGGAATCGACCTTCTGGAACCACTCCGCGCCGTCGGACACGCTGCTGACCTACCTCGACTCCGACGTGCAAAACCAGCACCGCTACGCCTACGACACCCTCGGCCGGCAGACCTTCGACGGGCTGTACGCGGGCAATGTCTTCCAGTGGCAGACCACCGCCGCCTACGACGGTGACCGCACCATCGTCACCCCACCCGCCGGCGGCATCCCCACCACCACCCTGGTCGACGCCCTCGGCCGCACCACCAAACTCCAGCAGTACGCCTCCAGCGACGTAATTTCCACCGGCGACCCGCTCACGACCACCACCTACGGCTACGACCGGCTCGGCCGCCAGACCTCGGTCACCGACCAGGCCGGCAACAAGTGGACCACCAGCTACGACCTACGCGGCCGCGTCACCCAGACCACCGACCCGGACAAGGGCACCACCACGTCGACCTACGACGACGCCGGCCAGCTGCTGACCACCACCGACGCCCGCAACACCACCCTCGCCTACACCTACGACAACCTCGGCCGCAAGACCCAGCTGTGGCAGGGCGCGGTCAACACCGGCACGAAGCTGGCCGCCTGGACCTACGACACCCTCGCCGACGGCACCGTCGTCAACGGTCAGCCCGCCACCTCCAGCCGCTACAACAACGGCAACACCTACACCACCATGGTCACCGGCTACGACAACGCCTACCGACCCAAGGGTGTGACCGTGCGCATCCCCGGCGCCGAAACCGGACTGGCCGGCGACTGGACCACCAGTACCAGCTACAACATCGACGGCTCGGTGGCCTCCACGACCTATCCGGCCGCCGCCGGCCTCGGCGCCGAAACCGTCACCACCGGCTACGACACCACCGGCCTGCCGATCACCCTGGCGGGGCTGGACACCTACATCGCCGACACCAAGTACTACTACTTCGGCGCCGTCCAGTACCAGTTCCTCGGCACCGCACCCAAACAGGTACGGCTCACCACCGGCATCGACGACGCCACCCGCCGGCTGACCCAGGTGTCGACGGCCACCCAGACCCCCGACACCACCTTCGCCGAACAGCTCACCGAGAACTACACCTACAACCCCGGCGGCCAGGTCACCTCCATCAGCGAGACCACCGGCGGCGCCCTGGTGTCCAACCAGTGCTTCACCTACGACGGCCGTCACGAGCTCGCCGAGGCCTGGACCACCACCGCCACCACCTGCCAGACCTCGCCGTCGCAGTCGGCCGTCGGCGGCCCCGACCCGTACTGGGACAGCTACCGCTACGACACCACCGGCAACCGCACCAGCGACACCACCCACGCGACCACCGGCGACACCACCCGCACCTACACCTACCCAGCCGCCAAGGCCACCCGGCCCCACGCCGTCACCTCCATCGCCACGACCGGCGCGACCACCGGCACCAGCAGCTACGGCTACGACGCGGTCGGCGACACCACCACCCGCAACATCACCGGCAAACCCGGCCAAACCCTCACCTGGGACCCCGAAGGCCACCTGGCCACCCTCGCCGACAGCACCGGCACCACCTCCTACGTCTACGGCGCCGACGGCAACCGGCTTATCGCCCACGACGCCACCGGCACCACCCTCTACCTCGGGGGCACGGAGGTGCACCGGGACAAGACGGGTGCGGTCAGCGCCACCCGCTACTACGACACCGTGGCGGTCCGTACCGATCCCGGCAACCTCACCTGGCTTGCCGCCGACAGCCACGGCACCGGCGAACTCGCCATCAACTCAAGCGACCTCACCGTCACCCGCCGCAAAACCGACCCCTTCGGCAATCCGCGGGGTTCGCAGTCCACCTGGCCGACCACCCATGGGTTCATCAACGGCGTCACCGACCCCACGGGCCTGACCCACCTCGGCGCCCGCGAATACGACCCCGCCACCGGCCGCTTCATCTCCGTCGACCCCATCCTCGACGTCGCCGACCCCATCCAGATGAACGGCTACAACTACGCCAACAACAACCCCACCACCGCCAGCGACCCCAGCGGGCTCACCTCGCGCCCATGCCCCGACGGCGACTGCCGCCCCGACGCCCCTGGATACATCTGCCAACCCAGTTGCGCAGGCAACAACGGCGGGGGTGGTGGGTCCCAAGACAGCCCTGCCCAGCAGTACGACGGTCCAAATGGCACACACACCGTCGTGCGCAACGACGGTACAACCACCGTCAATGGAATAACTCTGCCAACTGACCACCCCGAAGCCATCGCCTTCTCCAAATACATCGACCAGGCTCGCAAAAAGTACCCCTTCCTCAATTCTGTCAACTACGAAAATGAGCTTCGGTTGATGCTGGCAGGCTGTGAACTGATGAACCTGGCCGGCGGCGCGTGCTCCGAGACGTTCTACTTGGGAATGTATAAACGTCTCGATGAAGCCGTCAATTTGACCTACCCGAAGGCGGGCGGAATATGGGCGAAGATGGCCCTGCCCTTCGCCGTTATGGTAGATGGGTCAGTCGGTTTCGGTAACGGCCGATTCAGTGGTGTCAAATCCGGTTCATGTAATAGCTTCGACCCGAGCACTCCCGTGCTCATGGCCGACGGCACCACCAAACCCATTAAAGACATTCAAATCGGCGATCGAGTGCAAGCCACCGATCCCACAACTCAAACCACTCATGGCGAGGAGGTCACGCAACTCCACCTCAACCACGACGCCGACCTCGCCGACGTCACCGTCGCAGCAGCCGACGGCACCCAGGCGGTGCTGCACACCACCCAGAATCACCCGTTCTGGGATGCCACAACCCAGCAGTGGACTTCAGCGGCAACGCTGCGGCCGGGGGACACGCTTCATGCCCCAGACGGTGACAATGTCCGGGTCGTGGCCGTCCGTAGCTTCGGCGGACTCCACGACATGCACAACCTCACCGTCAACGACCTCCACACGTACTATGTGATGGCCGGTAACACTCCGGTACTAGTACATAACGAAGGCGGGTGCGCTCCTCCGAACCTGTCGCCTGCTGGAGCTGGCCGGAGCGGTGCATTCAATCAGGCTAAGCGCGATTCTGGAATACCTACGAGTCAGTCGCCGAGTCGTGTACTCCCGAACGTCGACCGGAGAGGCAATCCGCAGCCTGGTACCATCTATGAATTCGAGGTGCCGGCTCCTGGTGGCGGTACGCGGACTATCAGAATCCGAGATGACTCTGCGGGGCACATATTCCCCGATGACCCATCGCAGAACCGTGGGCCGCACTTTAACACGGAGAATGGTGATCACTATGATTACTAGCCGTATCACTTTCCGTCGAGAAGTCGTGCATGAGTGGCCAATCTTCGCTTCCGACTCGGAGATCCCTAACACGGTCGGTGTGGCCTCTGTGGACGTGCGGCGGCAGGCCGACGAGTCGATCGGCTCAGCGGCGGCGGCTGCTGCGGCGATTCTTGGGGACGCTCTCAGTGAGATCATGAGGCCTGACCAGGGAAAACTGTCACTCGTGGCTCTAGGGCAACCTCTCACTCGGCCGAACCGTGTCACTGCCTACAACGCTGAGCGGGACAAGTTGTGGGCGGCATTCGAAAAGGCTGGGGTCGTGCTTCCGCATGGTAATAGTGCCGAGGTCGGCGTCACTCACTCTGATGACGTCAGGCAATTCGGCGGCGTCATCGAGTTTGCGATGACTGATCTTTCGGTCGCACTAGAGGTTACGCGGCGAGAGAACGCCGTTTGCATTGGTCGGATTGGTGAGCCGGATGACTTTGGTTGGGAACGGTTCTTGTTGTCCCTAGAACCAATACCGAAAGACTCCGTTGAGCTCCTCCGCGCGGCGGTTCGTCAGATTGCCGGTGGTCTTTTTGTTGTTCGGTCGTTCGGTCAGTTCGATGATGTTCTTGTTGGTGCTGAAGTTTTCGCGGAAAACAGCGTGATAGATCAGCTCGAAGCAGTTCTTGCGGTCACCGGCTAGTGTGACATGTTGTTGCGGTGCGTGGTGAGCTCGCGCTGGAGTGCGTCGGTGAGCGTGGTCGTTCGCCTGGGTTGCCGTCAGGGTTGCCGTCATCGTTCAGTGAGGTAGTCATCAGCCCTGGCCGCGATCGCCCCCGTCGGATGTTGTCGTGCCATCCCGTCGCCGTCGTCCCGCCTTGGGACACCCCGGCCCTGGTGTGCTCGGCTATGCTCGGGATGGCGGTGGCGGCTATCCCGGAGCCTGAGGCCCCCGCCGGAGGCGACTGGGTTCATGTGCCCGGCTGCTGGTGCGGCCGGCCGGCGCGTGCGCGGCGGGCCGGAGGTCCAGAGCGCGACGCGCCGAGCCGGCACGGTCGCGCCGTGCGTTTGCGGTGCCGTGAACCGGGCGGGCGGCGTGGAGCCTCGGGTATTGGGGGATGGTGTCGCCCTGGTCCTCGTCGCCGCCGACGGACAGCAGCCAGCGGATTCGAGGGCAAGCCGGCCTGCCGGCGCGGCAGCCGATCGCCGGAAGCACGACGACAGCCGGCCACCCACGCGATCGTTGCGGCTTTCCTGGCCGGAGCAGCTCGTCGCTCGGCGCGGGCGGCGGGCTCCGGCCGTTGCAGCGTGTGGGGCTCGTAAAGTCGGTTCGGGCTACGCGGCCTGCGAGTACTCGTTGATCAGCCCGCCCAGGATCGGCCGCCGTTGAACGCGGGCGGCGTTCAGGTCAACGACTCTCGTTGGTGGGTCCGGTGGCCGTTGTCCCAGTGAGCGATGTGGACGGTGGCCGTTGTAGTGCGAGGTGTATCCGGCAAGTACGGCCGCCAGGTGTCGCTCGCCGATGATGAGCATCCGATCGGTGCATTCGCGGTGTACGGTGCCCACCCAGCGCTCCGCGAATGAGTTCGCTCGGGGTGCCCGCGGCGGATTCTTGATCACGTCGATGCCCTCGGTGGTGAACACCGCGTCGAATACGCTCGTGAACTTCGTGTCGCGGTCGCGGAGTAGGAACCGCAGCCCCGCCGCGCGCTGGTCGAGGTCCATGAGTAGATTCCGTGCCTGCTGGGCTACCCAGGTGCCGGTCGGATGTGCGGTCACCCCGACGACGTGGACCTGGCGGGTGGCGATCTCCACGAAGAACAGCACGTAGATCCGCTTGAACAACACAGTGTCGACGGTGAAGAAATCGCACGCCAGGATTGTGTGCGCTTGGGCGGCGAGGAACTGCTTCCAAGTCGGCCCAGACCGCCGGGGCGCCGGGTTGACCCCGGCCTGGTTGAGGATCTTCCAGACCGTGCTGGCCGCCAACCGGTAGCCCAGCCCGACCAGCTCACCCTGTACCCGTCGGTGCCCCCACGATGGGTTCTCCGCCGCGAGGCGCAGCACCAGGTCACGGACCTGCTTGTCGACCGGTGGCCGGCCGGGTCGTGCGTGCGGGTACGTCCAGTGTTGGGCGAGCAGCTCTCGATGCCAACGAAGAAGCGTGGCCGGAGTCACGAAGAATACCGACCAGCGTGGGCGGGGCAGTAGCCGCGACAGCACTGCCAGTACCACCCGGTCGGCGGGTTGGAGGTCGGGGCGGTGCACCTGGCGGCGCAGCACCGCCACCTGATGGCGGAGCACCAGGATCTCGACATCCTTGGTGCCGCCGTCCCGGGCGAGCTGGGTCAACATTTGCAGGATCTGGCGCAGGAGCAGGTACACCAGCGATGCGCTCATGGCCACGAGCATGATGGTTGTGCAGGGCTCGAGCTTGCACAGAACTGCACTTCAGGACGGCCGAACCTAGTATTCGAGCCCCACAGGCTCGGCCGCTTCGCGGGGATGCTCCGTCACGAGCCGTACGACAAGTCCCGGGAAGCCGCCGAGCTGTTCGACGAGATCCAGTCCTTCGCGGCGTAGCGGTGCCGAGCTAACGAAGCTCATCGAACAGTGCGGCGGCGGCCAGTGTGAAGCAATAGAGCGAGAACGCACCGAAGCATGCCGCCATCAAGAGCGAACCGCGGCGCGTGGAGCCCATTCGGTCTGCAAACAGCTCCTTGCCTGCGAACCACTCCCGGCGTCGCCGACGTACCGCCAGTGCCTGCCGTCGCTTGCGTTCCTCCTGCCTGGTCTGCGGTCGGCCAATAATCCAGGCGGCCGAGAACAGGCCCATCATCACGCCAATGAATAACGGCATCAACACCCGTGACACGTCGCTACCTTAGGCCGTGCCAGCGATTGGTATTGCCGAATTGTTCTCTTCAGGATCAAGCGCGCCGCGCAAGCGCGGCGCGACCGTGCCGGCGCGGCGCGTCGCGCTCTGGACCTCCGGCCCGCCGCGCACGCGCCGGCCGGCCGCACCAGCATGCGGGGCTCAGTCACCGACAAGACGGAGGCGGAGGTCCGAGTCGTCACGGCATGCCTCTGCCAGCCGACGTACGGCCGCGAGGACCTCGTGCTCCGCTGTGCCTTCCGCGCGGGCGACCAGCTCGCTTAGCTCGCCGAGGAACTGCGGCATCTCGACCGGGGACAGCTCTAGCAGCCCGTACGGGTCGATGCGGTCAAGCATCGGCGTCTTGCCGCCATGCTGGACCCGCTCAAGTGCCTCCGTAAACCGTCCGCGTGCGTCAGCGACCACCGCCACCTGGGTATCCCGGCGTCGTCTCGGGCTCGTACCCTGTTGCTCAACCCGGATCAGTTCAACATCAACGCCCACGCCGGGAAGCCTAGGCATTCGGGACGCTCTTTCGGCGCGACTTCACTCCGAACCTCGGCGCGGCGCAACCGGGTATGGGTTGGTGTCCCGTCCCAGTGCTCGACTCTCCACGCCTCCCGGCCGGCGTCAAGGGCGCTTCGCGTCGGCTGCGCCGATGGCCTACGGCCACCCTTGACCCCGCCCGCGAGCCGCGGATCCGGCACCTGTCGGGGGACGGGGGCAGAGCGGTGACAGCCGGGCGCGCCGGGCCGTCCGCGCCATTTCGGCGGCCAGGACGAGATAGGTTCCTCTGGTGTCCGCGCCCCGTGAACCGCGACTGCTGTACGAGCCCGTTCTGCTGCGAGACGACGAAGAAGGCATCGTGTACCAGGCTGGCGCCTTCTCGACTGAGGCCGAGGCCCAGAAAGTGATCGACATCTGGCGTGCGGAAGGCCGCCGGGAGCCCACGGCAATCAACCTCGTGACCGTCTACGAGAGTGCAGAACAGTGGGAGGCGGATCGCTGAACCGGCTTCGGCGTGCCCGTTGCGTGCTCGATACGGCGGCCAACGGCGGGCAACCACGGTCAACGACGAGAGCGACGACCAGGCCGTGACCAGCAAGGGCAGCAGGTAAGCGGACCGCCGTCGACCGACGATCGACAATTCCTAACCCGCGTGACTCCGTCCAAGTCTCTGTCGCCGGCCCTTGCCATCCATGGGGGTATCGGGAGGGCAGCGAGCGAGCACGCGAGGTGCCAAGAACCCGGCTCTGCTCGGTCTCTGATGACGAGCCTCAGAACTTCGGTGTGGCGACCGATTCGGTGTAGCCACCTGCGCACATGAGGGCCTCGGCGGCATGCTTCATGGTCTCCGGCGAAAGACTCTCCATGACGTCGCGGAACGAGACCTGGTAGAAGGTCGCGATGCTGGCGGCGATTCTCAAGACGTTGGCCGCCTCCTGGTCGCATTCCAACTCACCGCGGTCGAGCGCTGCGACGGCGTCCTTCCACCAGATGCCCGCTGACCTGGGGTATGGATTGTCGAACAGCTCGATGAACCGGCGAAAGGTGGGCTGTTCCAGCCAGTACCGGTGCCGCTCCACCAACCTCACCGCCGCCTCGATGTAGAACAACTCATCGGTTCCGAGGTGGAGCAGCGCGATCAGTTCGTCGGTGTCCAGGTTCTCGGCCGTCATCGGTTCGGGCTCCTAGCGCTCAGCGACGAGGAGGCCTCGTCTGCGGGCCAGAACTCGTCGTCTTCCTCGTCGGGCGATATGGGCGCGTACTGCTGCACCCTGCCGTCTCGGATCATCCAAACGCGGAAGAACGACTGCTCCTGGTCCATGAGGAACAGTTGCACGCCGTTCGGTTTACGCCACGGAACAGAGCCGAAGCGATCGACAACGGCGTCGAGATCAGCGTGATTCAGCGCCCCGGCGTACACGTGGCATTCCGGATACTTGTACCCGCCCCACTGGGTGTCGGACCCGGTGATCACGGCCAGATTGCCGCAGCCGCCTCGCGCCATGCCGAGCTCACGACGAGGGCACTCCTCGTCGAGCCACCTGCTGAACTCCTCAGCGTTGGCCTGGTCGTCGCCCTCGACCGACAGCATCACGTTTGCAACCCAGCTCATCGCACACCCGATCCGGCCTCGCAGCCGACAGGAACATCGTGATCGAGGACCCTACTGGTGACCGGGTCTCGCTGCCATCGTTTTCGCAGATCAGGACGGATTCAGGATGCCAGGACGATGCCTGGTCACATCCACAGCCTCCAACCCGCCCTGTCCATCTTGCGATCTTGCCCTGGTGTCTCGCCGGTTTGGGGGTACGCGGTGAGCCGGCGGCCCGGGAAGCCGCCCGGCCTCCCGGTGGTCGGCCGGGCGGAAAGCCAGCTCCACCGCCGGTAAGCCGCTGGTCGCACCCGGACAGGCAGGCAGCAGAAAGGCAGCGAACGCCGTACCGACCGACGCGCACCGATGACGCAGGAACGCATCTGACCAGCACCGGACGCCGCGATTCCGTACCCGTCGACAACCGCCGGGAGTTGCAATCAGCCTTGACACAGAAGAGGCCACTGGTTCAAACCCAGTATCGCCCACGTGACGCCGTGTGGCGCCTATCCTCACGACCGTTCCGGTATGCCGGGGGCCGCCCGCGAAGGCGGAGTCGTTAGGGCAAGTGCCAAGCGACGCCGCGATCCTTTGGACGATGAACAGTTCACCGGGGTGACGGGCTGATCAAGACTGGCGGGAACTGCGACGCAGGGCCCGTGGACGAGGCTCGCGTGCACTTGACAGGAAGCCGTCAGCCGAAAGGGACATGGTCGTGGAGGCCGAGCTCGGCCTGGGCGTCGCGCCCGACCTCGACGTGCTCGGGTCGCCTGTCGCCGTGTTCTCGTGACCACCGATCTGGAACGTCGAGGAGAAACCATGAAGACAGGGAGTGGCCTGATGAGCGAGACCGCCCAGGCACAGCAGGCACCGAACACCATGCGAGGTGTCGTACTGACCGGTCATGGGGGTCTGGACAAGCTGTCCTTCCGCGACGACTTGATCATCCCTGAGCCGGGCGCGGGCGAGGTTCTCGTCAAGGTCGGTGCTTGTGGCGTGAACAACACCGACATAAACACCCGGACGGGCTGGTACGACCGCGTCGTGGCAAGCGAGCTGACCGAGGACTTTGGCGTCTCGGGTCGTGAAGGCAGCGCCGACGCGCCGCAGCCCACGGGCGACGACGCCGCCTCGTGGAACACCAACACCGTCACTTTCCCGCGCATCAGTGGCGCCGCGACCGCTGGGACGATCGTCGCGGTCGGCGACGGCGTCGACCCGTCGCGAGTTGGGGAACGCGTTCTGGTCGACCCGTGCGTGCGTGATACCAGCCTCCCGAAGCGCGCGCAGCTGGTTGAATACCTCGGAAGCGAACGTGACGGGGGATTCGCGGAGTACATCGCAGTCCCTGCCGAGAACGCGCTGTCCATCAGCAGCAACCTGAGCGACGCCGAGCTGGCTACCTTCCCGTGCTCCTACGACACCGCCGAGGAGATGCTGGCCCGAGCCGAGCTCCAAGCCGGCGAAACGGTGCTCGTCACCGGAGCTGCCGGCGGAGTGGGCACAGCGCTCCTCCAGCTTGCGCACATCCGCGGCGCCACCGTCGTCGCGGTTGCGAGCGCATCGAAGGAGCAACGCATCCGATCTCTCGGGGCCGACCACTTCATTCCACGTGAGACCGACGATCTCGAGTCCGCAGTCCGAGACATCTGCGGTGACCGTGGCGTCGACGTCGTCGCGGACGTCGTGGGCGGACCCGCATTCGGCAGCCTCCTGAAGATCCTGCGTCGTGGCGGCCGCTACACCACCGCCGGTGCGATCGCCGGACCGCTTGAGACTATCGACCTGCGCGACCTAATCTACAAGGATCTCGAGATGTACGGCATCACGTGCCCGACGTCCGAGACGTTCCGGCGCATCGTCAGTCTGGTGGAGTCCGGTGAGCTCAAGCCCATGCTGGAGCAGTCCTTCTCACTCGAGCAGCTGGGTGAAGCACAGGCGCAGTTTGTCAAGCGGCAGCACGTCGGCAAGTTCGTCATCGTGCCCTGAGTCGCCGAGACGACATACCGCTGGCGAGGCTGGGACCTCGACGCCCCGCACGTCCATGCCCATTCGGGGGACAACCCGCGTCCACAACAGAAGAAGCCGTTGTCTGGTACCACGATCGAGTACGACGTTCCGGCCACGATGCGTGACGGAGTCGTGCTCTACGCCGACGTCTATCGCCCCTCCGACGAGGGGCCTTGGCCAATCATCGTCGCTCGCGCCCCGTACGGAAAGTCCGGCACCTACGAGAACTCCTTCCTCGACCCCCTGACCGCAATCCGCCAAGGACTCATCGCGGTCATCCAGGACGTCCGCGGCCGGTACGCCTCCGGCGGCTACACCTGGCAGCCAGGCGCAGCCGACGCTCACGAAGGCTTCGACACGATCGCTTGGGCGGCAAGCCTGTCCGGCAGCAACGGCCGGGTCGGTATGTGGGGACCCAGCTACATGGGCAACGTCCAGTGGCCCCGCGCTCGGTCGACGTCGACCTGTGGTCGACCAGCACGTTGTTCAAGGCCGGCCACCGCCTCTGGGTGCACGTGACGCCGAGCTGCTTCCCGCGGTGGGACCGCAATCTCAACTCGCTGCAGCAGACCGATCCGTCGACGATGCAACTGGCCAACCAGGTCGTCCACGCCGGCGGCTCGTCCTACCTCACGCTTCCCGTCGTGCCGAACCCGCTTCTTCCCTGGGCTTCGCACCCCAACAGGCAAGACCTGCGGCGCACGCCAGGGCGGGGACGGGCATCGAGCACTCACCCGAGGCTACACAACCGACAAACGTCGGCCCTCCAATCTGCGAGCCCACTCGCAATGTGCGACTTCGTGTCGCAGTCAGAAGTCGCGCTCGTCCCACAACCCCCGCTCTGTCCTGTCCTCAACACGAAAAAAACACCTCAAGCTGCAACAACCCGGGGGCCGTGGGTCGACATGGACAAGCAATGCGCGATATCCGGGACTGGATCAGACGCCACCGACCACCAGTGTGCTCGATTGTCCTCCATGGTCGGCCGACCATCGTGGACACAGACCCGCCTCGATCCCACGTAACGATCCATACAATCAACCAGATTGTCGCCATTGGGGGACACCCATCGTTGGCGGTGCAGACCAGCCGGAGGCAAAGTTCGAGGCAAATGCCCGATATGGCCTCGACAATAGCGGGCAAGATAGGGCAGGGGTGAATCTGCCGCTGCTGCGGCTGGCTTCTACCGTTCGTCGACCGAGGTCTGGGACCAGTAGGCATTGTAGGTCAGGGACCAGGCTCGTAGGCCGAGCGTTGGCAAGCGCTACGAGTCTGAGCCTCGGACCACGCCCGTGCGCGGACCTTCCTGCCCGAAGTCGGTGGCGGCGCCCGTCGCGTCGCTGTCGGGCGGTGACTGGGCGCCCGGCCTGATGCGCTGGTTCTCATTCAGGCTCAAGTCGAGTGCGGTGAGCGCCAGGAGGAGCGATGCAATGGCCGACGGCGACCGCAGGCTGATGTCGAGTAGCTCTTCGACCTTTGTTAGCCGGTAGCGCAGTGAGTTGGGATGAATCCCCAAGGCCCGAGCAGCGGCGTTGATGTTCTGGTCGTGTTCGAAGTAGATAACCAGCGCATGCAGCAGTCCGGGTTTGTCAATGACGACGTCGAGGTACCGGCGTGCCCAGGACTCCATGCGTTCCAGGCCGACGTCGGCGAAGAGCCGCGAGGCCATGTCGAAGTCCTCGTAGGACAACAGCAGCGTCCCGGTTCGCCGGCGGTGGATCATGCGAAGGGCCAGTTGTGCATCGTGGTACGAGTCGGCGACGTCACCGACATCGGTCACGCGGCGTCCTACGCCGACGGTGACGCCCCCGAACTTCACTGGGCTGGAGATGAGCAGCCGTCGCAGGTCCCGCGGAGAGGTCTGCAGCAGGGCGGTCAGCACGCCGTTGCGGGTCGCGGTCAGCGCGGGAACATGAGCCGCGGCGAGCGTCTGTTGCAGGACGACGTCGAGTTCGGCGAGGCTGCTGTTGCGCGTCGCTCCCGGGCGCGTGGATCGCGGACGCAACACGGCGACGCGGAGTTCCTCGCCGAAGGAGATGCCGAGCCCGGCGATGCGCCCACCGAGCTGCTGATCCCCTCGCACGGGGCGCAGCGCGATCGCCTGCTCGAGTAGCGCTGCACGCACCGCGCGTTCCTGGCCGCGGGCCACCGCCGCAACGCGCTGACTGGTCTCGACCAAGGTGGCGGCGATGTGCACCGCAGCCGTGATCGATTGGTCGGCGAAGTCGTTGCGGCGGGTCGCGGCGACGAGCCAGCCGCCCATCGTGTCCGTTTCGTCCACAGGGTGGATGCGCGCTGCCACGCCGTTCCAGCCCTCGACGGCGATACGTTGTGAGTCTGCGGTTGTCAACGAGATTTGTTCGTAGATCATCCTGAGTGGGACCGGTCCGGTTGCGTGAGCCGCCCGGCCGTCGCTGTCGATCAACGCGAAGGCGGCGTTGTACCGCATCCTGAGCCGTCGGAGCAGATCGGGTATTGGCTGGTCGTGGCTGAGTGAGATGCTCAACGAGCGCTGCAACGCGGCCAGGTGCCGGGTCGTTGCCTGATCCGGGTGTTCGATGACATGTCTGATTTCGAGAATCAGCGATTCGACGTCGTAATCGTCGGGGCTGATCGGCACGATTACATGGCCGCGGTCAGCAGTACGGTCTCCTTCGGACGAGGCCAGAATCACGATTCGAGGCTCGGCTGCTGCCAGAAGCTCCTTCAGTAGCCGGCGTCCGCCCTCGTCCAAGCGCGGAGGGCAGATGACCAGGGTCGCTGGATCTGCGGGAAGTGGGTTCCCGGGCCACCAGATGCGTGCGTCCGTGACGCGGTTGTCCATCGCTGATGGCGGGACCGAATGCTCGTCGACGCCCAGCCGAGCGAGCACGTCGCGCAGCGATGGAGACGTTAACCGCGTCATGAGTTTCCGATCCGTTCTCCCGGCCTCGGCACGTTTTGGTCAGCGTCTAGCCAATGGCCGTGACCGAGTATTGGAAATCTATCAACAAACGGGGCGAGTCTTTGGACTTCGTCCCATACGGGTGGTGGGCTCCCGCGCCTAACGTCCAGTCACGGAGGATCGAGGCGTCGAGTGAGTGAGGATGCGGTGAGCGAAGACCGTTATTGGAAGTCGAGTGTCAGCGAGATCACCGGCGACTCGGTGGTGATTCGCGGCTATCGGCTCGATGACCTGATCGGCTCGTCCTTCACCGCCGCCACCTACCTGCTGATCCGGGGCGAGTTGCCGACTGCGGGGCAGGCTCGCGTCCTCGACGCGATCCTCACTGCGGTACTCGACTACGCACTGGAGAAGCCGGGGACGGTCGCGGCACGGTTCGTGGTCTCGAGCAACCCGAGCATGCAGGCGGGCCTGGCGGCGGCGGCGCTCGCGGCCGGGGAGTACTCGCTGGCGCCGGAGGCCACCGCCCGGTTCACGACCCGGGTGTACGAGCAGTACGTGGCCTCGGCCTCGAACGACATGCGGGCGTTCGCTCGGACGATCGTCGAAGACCTGCGCAGCCGCAAGGAACGCATCCCGGGCCTGGGCCATCCCGTCTTCAAGCAGATCGACCCGCGGGCTCAGGTGCTGCGCAAGATTGCCGTGGATGAGGGGGTGTGGTCGGATGCGGCCACCCTGTACGAGGCGATCCACGCGGAGTTCACCTCCTTGCCGGGCAAGGCGGACATCCCAATCAACGACGTCGGCATGATGGCGCTGCTCTGCGTGTCGCTCGGATTCACGCCTGAGGAGGCAACGGCACTCGCCGTCATCGGTACACTCCCCGGTGTGGTCGCTCACATCTCCGAGGAGCTGTCGAGCGGTCGGCGGATCCGCGTGCTGCAGGCGAAGGACGTCGACTACGACGTTCCGCGGCGAGAGCTCGGCAGTTCCGAGCATTCCTCCTGAGAGACTGCGACGAGGTGGCCGAAGTGGACGAAGAGGCCAGGCCGACTGAGGGACGGTGGGGCGAGTGACCAAGGCCGCAACGCTCGCGACGACTGACGTCGTCGTCGTCGGTGCCGGCATCACCGGCCTCAGCACGGCGTACGAGCTTCGCAAGAGCGGCTTCAGCGTGGTGGTCGTCGAGCAGCGTTTCGCCGCCTTCGGCGCCTCCGGCCGCAACGCCGGCGCTGTGTGGCTGCAGACCTGCCGAACCGGTACCGAGCTCGACCTCGCCCGCGCGGGCAAGGCGAAGCTGCGCCAGTACGTGTCCGAGCTCGGCGACGGGTTCGAGTACCAGGAGAAGGGTGGCCTCTTCTTCTTCGAGACCGAGGCGCAGGGCCGGATCCTCGAGGAGTACGTCGAGGATCGCCGCGCGGCCGGACTGGACGTCAGCATCCTCTCGGTGAAGGAAGCGCAGGATCTGTCGGCTGCCTTTCCGGCCACCGCGCTCGGTGCGGTGTACTGCGCCGACGATGCCCAGATCGACTCCCAGAAGTTCGTTGCGGCGCTCAGCGCCGCATGCATCCGATCAGGGGTCCGTATCTTCCAGAACACGGCGGTGCTGTCCGAGCTGCGCAACGGGCCGTCAGTGACCGGCGTCAAGACCATTCGCGGGGACATTCTCGCTTCAGGGGTGGTGTGGGCGACCGGCGCGTGGATCACGGGCCTCGGCAACGAGGGCGCCATGGTGCCGGTCGGCACGGCGCGCATGGGCCAGGTCGTGACGCAATCCATCGACGCTCTGCTCGGCCCCGTCATGCACGGACCTCGAGGTGTCGACCTCGTCGGCGCGCTACGGGACCTGCCGGGCTTCACCGCGGCAACGTTCGCTCCGCCCACCGGGAACCATGGGCAATCCGTCGGCTACGACGACGTGATCACGCAGAACCGGGCCGGGTCGCTGTTCATCGGGCACAGTATCGACGCGGTGGGGTCGCTCAACCCGCACATCAGCATGGCGGCGACCCAGGCGATGATCTCAACCACGCTCGAGCGGTTCCCCGGTCACGCCGGACTCGGCGTGACCGGCCTCTGGGCCGGCCTGATGAGCACCACGCCGGATGGGCTGCCGATCCTCGACCGGGTCGACGGTGTGTACGTGAACGTGGGGCACACCTGGGGAGTCGCCACGGGCCCGATCTCCGGGCAGGTGATGGCGGAGATCATCTCCGGCGAGCGGTCGGACTTCGCCGATGCGTTGAGCATCGACCGGAGTGCGCTCGAGTCCGACGTGATCGGCTGAATCCGAGCGCCGGCACACCATCCCGCCTCCAACGTTCCGCCTTGCGGCACCGCTGCTGCAGGCGCCGAATTCTGCAGGAGTACGTCCATGAGCCGCCTGACCCTCGCCCTCGCCGCGTTCGAACTCCGCCCGGAGCACTCGGTCGACGACTACCTGGCCCATACCGGCGAGCTTGTCGATCAGGCCGCGCGCGAAGGCGCGGACCTGGTGGTGTTCCCGGAGCTGGCCAGCACCGGTCTGCTGGCGGCCGCCCCGGGCGGGCGCGTCGTCGCCGGCACCATCTCCGACGCGTACTGGAACCATCTCGCCGGCCTCGCCGACCAGATTCTTGAGGGTCATGTGGCGCAGGCTCAGCAGCACCACGTCTCGGTCCTGGCCGGCAGCCACAACCGTCGCGCATCCGACGGAACCCTTCGCAACAGCGCTTTCCTGATTCACCCCGACGGTAGGGTCGAGACCCAGGACAAGATCCAGCTGACGCCGCAGGAGCACGCGCTCGGCGCCACCGGCGGCGACGAACTCCTCGTCGCCCACGTCGGTCCGTTCACCACCGGGGTCCTGATCTGCGCGGACATCCAGTTCCCGGAGCTGTCGCGGTATCTGGTCGACAACGGCGCCGAGCTGATCCTCTGCCCGTCGCTGACCTGGAACCGGCGCGGGGTGCATCGCGTGCGGACCGGAGCGCTGGCCCGCGCGATGGAAAACCAGCTGTACGTCGCGATGGCCCCGCTGGTGGGCTCGAGCGGGCTCCCGGCCGATGCCCCGCTGCACGCCGTTGGTACTCCGTTCGTCGCGGCGCCCGTCGACAAGACGTTCGGGCTCAACAACGGGATCTTGGCCGAGCGGGGCGACCCTGCCGAGGGGTTGCTGATCGTCACGATCGACAAGGACCTGCTGCGGGCATCGCGCGAGCGGCCGGAAACTCCCGGCCTGGCCCTGCGCCGTCCGGACCTGTACGACAAGCTTCGCAGCACGGCCCGCTCGTGATCCACGAACACCGGGTCCGCTACCACGAGACCGACGCCCAGGGATTCCTGTTCAACAGCCGCTACCTCGAGCTCGCGGACGTCGCCATGACCGAGTTCTTCCGTGACCTCGGGTGGACCTATCCGCAACTGAACGAGATCGGCGTCGACCCCTCCGTGGTGGCGGCGCAGCTGACCTTCCAGCGCCCGATCCGGTTCGACCAGGTGGTGCAGGTCCACGTGCAGTGCACGCGAGTGGGCCGTTCAAGCTTCACCCTCGAGACGACGTACTCGACCGACGAGCACGTCGCCGCCCGGGCAGAGATCACCTATGTGAACGTCACCGCTGCGTCGGCACGCTCACGGCCGCTGCCAGAAGCGATCGCCCACCTCCTGGGTTCAGTTGGTAGTCCTCACAATGAACCGGGGGATCCTCCGTGAACCTCCCACTCCAACCGCGCACGCCGTCGGCCTAGGGTCACCAGTTGTGAAGCAGCGAATCGCGATCGTCACAGGCGCCGGCTCGGGCATCGGGCAAGGGATCGCCTACGCCCTCGTCGAGGCCGGCTACAGGGTCTACGCGACCGACATCTCCGAGGCCCGCCTGGCCTCAACCAAGGCGGCGGCGAGTAGCGCGGACGACCTGCTGACCCGGGTGCTCGACGTGAGCGACTGGGCGGCCGTCGAGCGCGTCGTCGCCGACGTCGTCGAGCACGAAGGCGCGCTGGACGTGATGGTGAACAGTGCGGGCGTCTTCGACGGCTACGCCGACGTCCTGGAGACCACGCCGGAGCTGTGGCAGCGAGTCATCGACGTAAACCTGTCCGGCACCTTCTACGGCTGCCGGGCCGCGGCCCAGGTGATGGTCAAGCAGGGGCACGGCCGGATCATCACGATCGGATCGGTCGCCGGGCAGCGCGGCGCTGCCGACGGCCTGTCGTATGTGGCGTCGAAGGCCGGCATCGAGGGCATGCACCGCCGCCTGGCGGTGGACGTCGCGGCGCATGGCGTCACCGCGAATGTCGTGGCGCCCGGCGTGATTAAGACGAATCTGCGGGCGACGTCCGAGGAACTGCTCGGCGACCTCGTCGCCGACCAGAACCGTGGCATCGGTGTGTCCCCTGACATCTGGAATTTCCTCATTCCCACCCGGCGCCCGGGCGAGGTGCACGAGATCGCGTCGGTGGTCGTCTTCCTCGCCTCGCCGCAGGCCTCCTACGTCAACGGCCAGGTCATCCAGGTCGACGGTGGATGGAACGCCGTCTGACCACTAACCGCGGCGGCCGCCCGGAGCCACGCAGGCTCCGGAAGCCGGGTCCGGTATCGGCCGCCTTCTCCGGTCATCACCGATTAACCATGGAGTGACAGCTTGCTCACCACGCCTCTCACCGACGCCTTCGGGCTGGACCACCCCATCTGTTCGGCCGGCATGGCCCGAGTGGCGCAGGCCGATCTCGTTGTCGCGGTCAGCAACGCCGGCGGCATGGGCTGCCTGGGCGGCGTCAGTTTCATGCCGGACCGGCTGCGTGACGAGATCGGCAACATCATGAGCCGCACCGACCGGCCGTTCGCCGTGAACCTCCTGCTGCCGGACTCCCTGACGACCGAGGACGAGGCCCAGTGGGCGCCGGTTCGCGAGCTGTGGGGCAGCCTGGACGAGACCGACCGCGCGAAGCTGGCCGGCGTCGAGGCGCTCCTGACGCCCGGTGCCGTGGCCGGCCAGGTCGAGGTCGTGCTGGACGCGGCACCGGCAGCGGTGGTCCTGACGTTCGCGACGCCGGACTGGTTCATCGAGGAATGCCGGGCCCGCGGCATAAAGGTGATCGCCCTGGTCGGTTCGCTCGGCAAGGCCGAGGAGGCCGCCCGGGCCGGAGTCGACTTCATCGTGGCGCAGGGCTACGAAGCCGGCGGGCACACCGGCTACGTCTCGACGCTCACCTTGGTGCCCGCGATCATCGACGCAGTCGAGCAGCCGGTCCTGGCCGCCGGCGGCATCGTGGATGGTCGTGGTCTGGCCGCGGCGCTCTGCCTGGGCGCGGCCGGCGTCTGGGTCGGTACCAGGTTCATCGCCAGCCCCGAGGCGTACGGCCACGACACCTTCAAGCAGCGCGTCCTGGCCGGGCAGGCGAAGGACACCACCATCACCTTCTCCTACAGCGGCAAGCGGATGCGCGCGTTCACGAATGCCTGGACGCGTCAGTGGGAGACATCGGGCGAGCGCCCGGCGGGCTTCCCCGGCCAGTACGCGGTGGCCGGCACCCGGGTGGAGACCGGCTATCAAGACGGTGACACGGAGTTCGGCATGATGCCGGTCGGCCAGGGCGTGCAGCTGATTCACAAGATCACGCCTGCCGGGGACATCGTGCGCACCATGGCGGCCGAGGCCGAGCAGATCCTGCGCGCCGCAGCCCCTCGAAACTGAGGTGAGCACAAGGGCGTGAGACCACTTCGGAATTAGAGAGGCGACACCGTGCAACGCGATCTGCTTCCCAACGGCACCCTGTACGGCCTGCCGCACGGCGACGTGCTGGCCGCGCTGGAGTCGGTGGTTACAGCGCACCCGGATCACCTGGCTGTCGTCGACGACCACATGCGCCTCACCTACCGGCAGCTCTGGTCGCTGGTGGCGGCCCGCAGCGAGGCGCTGCGCGCGTCGGGGATCGGCCCCGGCGACCGCGTGGCCATCGTCGCGGAAAGCTCGGCGCACTACCTCGTGTCCGTGCTCGCGGTCTGGCGCGCACACGCCGTCATCGTGACGATCTACCCTTCCTCCGGCAGTTCGGACATGCGGTACTCGGTGGAGCTGGCCGATCCGGTGCTGCTGCTCACCGACGGGCACTGCGACCTGTCGGCCGTGCCGCTGCAGGACATGCAGCTTCCGGTAGCGTCCGTCGACCGTTTCGACGTCACGCACGTCCGACGCGTAGCGGCACCAACGCCGCAGAGCGTTCGGGAACAGCTCGCCATGATCTGTTTCTCGTCGGGCACCACGAGCCGGCCGAAAGCGATCATGGTCTCGTCGCTGGCCATCTACAACTGCGCCGAGACCTATCGCGAGGTGTGGCGCCTGGGCCCGGACGACACGACCGTGGTGGCGCTGCCGTTGGCGTGGATGTACGGACTGGCCAGCACCTCGCTCGCCACGCTGATCGGGGGAGGCACCGTGGTCGTGCTCCAGCGCGGCCGGCCCGACGTCATCGCCGCCACGATCGAACGCGAGGGGGGGACGTTCCTTCCGGGCGTCACGGCAACTTTCGCGAAGCTGGCTGAGATCGCGCGAGATCAACCCGACTGGCGATGGTTTCAGACCCTCCGGCTGTGTATCTCGGGAGGAGAGCCGCGAAACGAGGTCGCGTTCGAACTGTTCAGGCAGGCCACCGGCACCGCGGTCCTGGATGCGTACTGCGCTTCTGAGTGCCTGCCCCTGGTCACGTACGACCCCGAGGTCGACACGACACCAAAGCCCGGCTCGGCCGGCAGGCTGGTGCCCAGGGCGAAGCTCAAGGTCCTGCGCGCGGACGGGACCGACGTCGGGGTGGGCGAGGTCGGCGAGGCGCTGTCGGCCGGGCCGGGCCTGATGCTCGGCTACTGGGGCGACGAGGACGCGACCTGCGAGGCACTCACGCCTGAGGGCTGGTACCGAACCAAAGACCTGGTCCGTATCGACGCAGACGGCTACGTGTTCGTCGTCGGCCGTCTTTCCGACTTGATCATCCGAGGCGGCACCAACATCTCGCCGGCCGAGGTCGAAACCGTGCTGCGCGAACATGCCGACGTCGCCGATGCAGGTGTCGTGGGGCTGCCCGACGACACCTACGGCCAGGCGGTGGTCGCGGCGGTCGTCCCGCGCGCAGGACACGCCGTCGATGCGGCTGAGCTGATCGCCTTCGCGCGCTCCCGGCTGGCGCCCTACAAGGTGCCCAGCCGAATCGTGACCGTGCCGGCGTTGCCGGTCGGTTCCACCGGCAAGCTGAGTCGTAAGGAGCTGCTGAACCAGCTCCTGGCGCACGACGCCTGACCGTCACTGCCGGGCCGGCATCTGGTTCGTAACTTCCACGGACGGAACCGCAGAACTTCGCGGATCTTCCAGTGCCGGGGCCCTATAGCCAGAGCCTAGGGTCCTACCAGACCGCGAAGACGTGGTGCAGATCTCAGTAGGCGTCATCCCCGTGCGGCAGCGCATCGGCCCGGGAGGTTGGTCAGAAGGTGAGTGCAGCTATGAGCTTGGCCGATGCGGCGGCATCGAAAACCACCTCAGCGATTCGGCTCGACGGCGTCGAGAAGCGATTCGGCGATCACCTGGTGCTCAAGCGGATCTCGCTGGAGGTGCAGCCGGGTCAGGTCGTCGCGCTGATCGGGCCCTCCGGCGCCGGCAAGAGCACGCTGCTGCGGTGCATCAACCTGCTGGAGCGTCCGACCGCGGGAACGATCACTGTCGACGGTGTCACGGTGCATGCCGACCACGAGATCAAGGAGCGGGATCTCGCGGCGCTGCGGTCCCGGGTCGGGATGGTCTTCCAGTCGTTCAACCTTTTCCCCCACATGACCGCGTTGCGGAACATCACGCTGCCGCAGCAGCGGGTCCTCGGTCGTAGCAAGGCGGAGGCGGAGGCGCGGGCGCGCGCCCTGCTGTCGCGTGTCGGGCTGGCCGACAAGGCGGACCAGTACCCGGCGCGATGTTCCGGCGGGCAGCAGCAACGCATCGCCATCGCCCGAGCGCTCGCGCTGGACCCCAAGGTGATGCTCTTCGACGAGCCCACCTCGGCGCTCGACCCGGAGGTCGGCCTGGAGGTGCTCAAGGTGATGCGGGAGCTGGCCGACGAGGGCATGACTATGGCGGTTGTCACCCACGAGATGCAGTTCGCCCGCGACGTCAGCGATCACCTGGTCGTCATGGGTGACGGGGACATCATCGAGGAAGGCGATCCACACCAGATCTTCGCCGACCCCCAACAGGCCCGCACTCGCCAGTTCCTTCGCGCCGTCCTGGACCGCGAATGAGCGGCGAGGTCTGGAGCGGCGTCGCCAACGGGATTCTCACGACGGTCCAGCTCACGGTCTTCGGGTTCGCGCTCGGTGCCGTTCTGGGCGTGCCGGTCATGTTGCTCCGCGTCTCCACGTGGCGGCCGGCCCGCTGGACCGGCCGGGCATTCATCGAACTGGTCCGCGGTGTTCCGCTGATCGTCTGGCTGTTCCTCATCTACAACGGACCGACCCAGTTCGATCCTTCCTTGGGAACCGTTTTCACCTCTTGGCGCTCCGGCGTCGCGGCACTCGGTCTCGTCTCGGCGGTCTACATGGCCGAGATCTACCGGGGCTCGCTTCGCGCCATCAACGCCGGGCAGTGGGAGGCCAGCCAAGCGCTCGGGATGAGCCGGTTCGACACCGCCTCCCGGATCATCGCGCCGCAAGTCACGCGGGTCGCGGTGCCTGCATCGACGACGTACGCCCTGTCGCTGATCAAGGATTCGTCGCTGGTCTCGGCGATCGGCGTCTTCGAAACCACCTACTACGCCACGACGATCTCCAGCACGTTGAGCTCAGCCACCCCGTTCGTCGTGGCCGGCGTGTACTACATCGCCCTCACCATTCCCGCCGCCTGGGCGGCACGTCGGCTGGACAGCAACCTGCGCAGAAAGGTTATGCGATGACCGGCATCTGGCAGGACTTCGTCACGCACCAAGGCCAGCTGATCGACGGACTGATTGTCAGCCTCCAGCTTGCCGGGCTGACCCTTCTGTTCGGCCTGCCCGGCGGCTTGATCCTCGCCATCGCCGGCACGTCACGGACGCGGCTCACCCGCTACGTCGCCATCGCCCTGACCGAGATCGGTCGCGGCACGCCCGCGCTGGTGATGCTTCAGTTGGTCTACAACGGCATCCCGGTGACCCTATCGGGCCTGCTGTCGGCCGGCATCGCGCTCGCCCTCACGACCGCCGCGTACACGAGCGAGATCATGCGCGGCGGGCTCCAGGCCGTCCCCGAAGGGGAGATCGAAGCGGCGAGCGCGCTGGGCATGAGCCGCTGGGACACCCTGCGCGACGTCGTCATCCCCCAGGGACTGCGCATCGCGCTGCCCTCGCTGATGTCCTTCAGCGTGATCATGTTTCAGGCGACGTCCCTGGCCTTCACGATCGCGGTTCCAGAGCTGATGTCGCAGGCGAAGTCGATCGCGAACTCGAACTTCCACTACTTCAATCTCTTCATCATCGCCGCCGTGATGTACGCGGCGATCACCATCTCGGCCAGTGCCTTCACCGATCGCGTCGAGCGCAGGCTCTCGCGGCACGTCTGAAGCCGTGCACACACCCCGTAGAGAGGTACAACGATGTACAAGAAGATAGCCTTGGCAGGGGTACTGCTGCTCTCCGCGGCGACACTCGCCGCCTGCGGAGGCAACGACCAGAATGCCCCTGCGGCGAACGCCGGGTGCAAGCCGGCGCACGCCAACCTCAAGACCGCCAAGAGCGGCACGCTGACCACGTCCACCTACACGTTCCCCCCGTTCACGAACGTGAACGGCACCACGGTGACGGGCGCCGAAGGCGGGATCCTCAAAGAGATCGCCAGCATGGAGTGTCTGAGCCTGACCGGGCAGCCGCTCGATACCGGTTCGGTCGTCACCGCCGCGCAGAACGGTCGGGCCGACATCGCCTCCGGCAACTGGTATTGCACCGCCGCGCGGGCCAAGGTCGTCGACCTCGCCGGCCCCGTCTACGGCGACCAGATCGGCATCATCTCGACCAACGGCGCCAGCACGTTCACCGAACTCCAGGGTCGCGCGATGGGCACGGTCGACGGCTACCTGTGGAACGAGGAGTTCAAGAAGATCTACGGCTCGGACCTGAAGGTCTACCCGACGCCCACCGCGATGTACAACGACCTCAAGGCGGGCCGCATCGAGGTCGCCGCGGACTCGTTCGGCTCGGCGACGTACGCGAACAAGCAGAATGGCGACAAGTGGAAGGTCGTCAATCCCGCGGCCGACTCGCGGGTGGCCGCGAGCAAGCAGCCGCCGCAGGTGTGCTTCCCGATGTCCAAGAACAACCAGGCGCTGTACAACGCGGTCAACGAGGACCTGAAGACGCTGCGTGACAACGGCAAGCTGGCCAAGATCCTTGAGGACAACGGGCTGAGCGGCTCGGCCGCCAACACCGGGGAACTCCAGCTCATCCAGTAGCCGCACCGATCCGGCGCGTGGGCTGGCCGAACCAGCGGCTTCCGCGCTCGGCCAGCCCAAGCAGTCGACCCCGCATCGCGGTCCGGCGCGGCGACGCCACGCCGCACCGGCTGACGAGTCTCAGCACAACCGGACCGTGCATACCGACAGCAGGAGCAGTACATGATTCTGGACAAGGCAGACGTCGTCGTCGTCGGCGGTGGCATCGTCGGCGTGAGCTCGGCCTACTTCCTAGCGAAACGAGGCCACGATGTCGCGCTCGTGGAGCAGCACGAGCTGGCTCACGGCGCCTCCGGCAGGAACCTCGGCTACCTCTGGATGCACAACAGGAATGCCGGCTACTCCCTGGAACTCGCGCGCGCCGGCCGAGCCCTGTACGACGGCTTCGCGGAGGAGCTCGGCCCGTCCTTCGAGTACCGCAGCAACGGCGGCATGATCTACTTCCACACCGATGACCAGCGTCGCGTGTACGCCGAGTTCGTCGAGGCCCGCCGCGCTGACGGCCTAAAGATCGAGCTGCTCGACGAACAGGCCGCCCACGAGGCCGCGCCGATCCTGTCGCCCGACGTCATCGGCGCCACCTTCAGCCCGGAGGACGGCCAGATTCGTACCCCGAAGTTCGTGCGGTCCCTGGCGCAGGCCTGCCGCCGGATGGGTGTGCGGATCTATGAGGACACTGCGGCCCTCGGCCTGCTGCGGTCGGGCGGCCGGGCCGTCGGCGTCCGGACCGTCAGCGGGGATGTTCCGGCCGGCCAGGTGGTCTGGGCGACCGGAGCGTGGTCGGGCATGTTGCAGGCCGACGGCGTCGAGGTCCCGTTCAAGCCGGAGCGGCTCGGCGCCATCATGCTCGGCCGAGTCCCTGAGCAACTCGACAAGGTCCTGTACGGCCCCTTGGCGGCCAAGAACTACGCGATGATCCGCTCGCTGCCCAGCTACAAGGACGAGTACTTCACCGCCTCCTACGAGGATCCCGGACACGGTGTCGAACACCTGGAGTGCGTTTCCAAGACCGAGGACGGCAATCTGTTCATCGGCTGCCCGATGGACATGCCCGACGATCTCGACCACCGCATGTCGGCGATCGGGCTGAAGATGGGCATCGGTGCCCTGCTGGAGGCGTTCCCTCAGTACCGCAACCTCGGTGTCGAGGGCGTGTGGACCGGCATCCTCCCCAGTACCGCGGACTCCTTGCCGATCGTCGACCGGGTCGACGCCGTGCCCGGGCTGCTCCTGGCCACCGGACACATTTACGGCAACGTCGCCGGTCCGATCTCCGGAAAGCTGATCTCCGAGCTGGCCTCCGGCGTGGAAACCAGCCTCCGGATCGACGAGCTGGCCCTGGACCGGCCTGGCCTGCAGGCGACGGAGGACGGCTTGGTGCGGTGGTGACGAGCCGGCGTTTCCCGGCATCCCTGACTTCGAACGTGCGCCCGCCAGCACCGAGTTGAGAGTGAGAACCCCTATGAGCACGCCTACCGTTCAGCAGAACCGATCCGAGACCGTCCGCTACCTCGAGGACATCTCGGTTGGCGACAGCTGGGTCACCCGGGCGCGGACCATCACGGAAACCGACGTCGTGACGTTCGCGACGTGGTCCGGCGACATGCACCCGCTCCACACGAACGAGGAGTTCGCTCGGTCGACCCAGTTCGGTACCAGGATCTTCCACGGCCCCGGTGCGCTGGCCATCGCCTTCGGACTGGAGATGGGACTCGGGTGGAAGAACCCCTCGGCGATCGCGTTCCTGAGCATCCGCGACTGGAACCTCAAGGCCCCAGTGCACATCGGCGACACCATCTACGTCCGCGAGCGCGTGATCGAAGTTCGGCCGTCGTCCTCCAAGCCGGACCGCGGCGTCGTCGTGACGCGGGTGGAGATCTGCAACCAGCGCGACGAGATCTGCCAGGAGGGCGACTGGGTCGTCCTGCTCTCGCGCCGCCCGGCCTGAACCGCGCCGGTCATGATCACCCGCCAACCCCGATAGGAGAGCCACTCGCGATGGGCGCAACCGCCGACTTCAAGCCGCCATGCGACGCCGCCAACGCCGCTCCGTTCGGGCCGGCCGTCATCGAGAAGCGAACCGCCAACACGCCGCTCGCCAACCTCGGCACCTCGTTCATGGAGTTCACCGAGACCGGCGCGAGCGATCCGTGGACACTGCGCTACGAGGAGACCATCTACGTCGTCGCCGGTCGGCTGGAGCTCGACATCATCGAAGACGGCGTGACCGGCGTGACCGGCGCGACCGTTGTGGGCGATGTCGGAGAACTTCTGGTGCTCCCGGAAGGCACGACTGTGCGGTATCGCGCAGACAAGGGCACCAGGCTGGTGCTGTCCATCACGCCCGTTAATTGGCGCGACCGCACCAATTAGCACAGTCGGGTAGTCCGGTTCCAGTGCCTCCATCGACCGAACGACCGCAGAAAGAGCCGCCGATGCGTATCGCCTTCCTGAACCCCTTCGGCACCGCCGCGTACGACGAGCTGGTCACCGACGCCCTGACCTCGGCGGCACGTGCCGACGCGGAGGTCGTGGTCCAGCACCTCGACCTCCGCCCGGAGAATATCGACTACTACGCCGCCAAGCACCTGATCGAGGTCGGCATCATGAAGGCGGCGATCCGCGCGGAACGTGACGGCTTCGACGCGTTCGTCATCGGATGCTGCTACGACCCCGCCCTCACACAAGCCCGCGAGCTGGTGAACATCCCCGTCGTCGCGCCCCTCGAGGCATCCGTCGGCATCTCGCGCGCCTTCGGCCACAGCTTCGCCGTCGTCACCGACCATCACAAGGCAGTGCCCGAAATCGCCGACCGGATCCGGCTGTACGGCATGGAGGCGAACTGCAAGACGGTCACGTCCGTGGGCTGGTTCGTCAACGCCATGGTCCGGGACACCGAAGGCGTCGCCAAGGACGCGTACGACGCCAGCGCGCGGGTCCTGGCTGAGTCCGGCGCCGAGACGGTGATCATCGGATGCACGATCGTCTCGGCGTGCTACGAGAAGGTGGCCTCGTCCGGCAATGCGGACTACCAGAAGCTGTCGGTCATCAACCCGAACATCGTCGCCCTGAAGCAAGCCGAGGTGCTGGCCGACATGAACCGCCAGGGCCAGTACCGGATCAGCCGGGCCGCCTACTACCAACCCCTGGACCAGCACGACCCGGTTGCCGCGGCAGAGGTTTTCGACCTGCTGAGCTAGGCCACAACCGGACACCCCGGCGACGACGATCACGACAACCCGACGAGGAGCTTAATGCCGTTGCACCTGCCCGAGGGAAAGCGCCTCGCGGTATCAGTCGGAGCCGACTTCGACGCGCACAGCGTCTGGCACGGCACGTTCAGATCCTCGTCCCAGACAGACCTGTCTCGGGGCGAGTTCGGTGCCATGGTGGGTGTGCCACGGCTCCTCGAGACCTTCGCGCGCCGCGGCATTACGACGACCTGGTGTGTACCGACGCATACGATGCAGACCTTCCGGTCGCAGGTCGACGCCATCGTCGAGCATGGGCACGAGATCGGCGCCCACGGCGTCTACCATGAGTACGTCCCCAAGCTATCCCCAGATGAGGAGCGGCGGCTGCTCGATCTCCAGGTGCGGCAGCACCTAGAGCTGCTCGGCCGCCGTCCGCGCGGGTACAGGTCGCCGGCGCTCGACGTCACCGGGCGCACCCTGGAACTGCTCGCCGAGTTCGGATTCGAATGGGACTCGTCGCTTATGGGCCGCGATGTGACGCCGTATCGCCCGCGAATGGTCCAGACTGTTGACTTCGAGCACGGCAATACGTTCGGGCCGCCGAGCAAGGTCCTGGAACTCCCTGTGTCGTGGACCCTCGACGACTTCCCTGAGCTCGAGACATTCAAGGGCAATGCGCTGATGCAGTCTGCGCACGTACTTCTCCGCCGGTGGATCGATGCCTTCGACTTCGCGTACGACCGCTGTCCAGGCGGCATGCTGGCGTGGATCCTTCATCCGCAGACGATCGGGCGACCTGCGAACCTTCTGATGCTGGAACGCTTTCTGGACCACGTCCTCCAGCACGACGGAGTGTGGTTTGCGACGCTGTCCGAGATCTACGACTGCTGGACCGACTAGGGACGGTCACCGTCGACCGGCTGCCCGGATGGGCCGCCTACCCGCGGTGGTGGCAGATCCGGGGACGGCTGTTCACGCTGGCTGCCGGTCAGGTTGGGCGGTACCGGGCCAACCTCCGTGCCACCGGCTGCCACTGCGCGCCGCAGTGGTACTACGACCAGTGGACCATCCACGTGGCCAACACTCCGGCCATTACGGACCTGTTCCTGCGGGCCCGACCCGACCGCGACATCGACGACCGGGTCCACCTTTACGGCGGCAGTCGGCGCCGTTCGACAACGGCGCCGGCTCGCTGACGGCCGGGGCCGGTGGCCCATCACTTCCGGCCGCTCCGTGGAGGCGTGAGGGTGGGGAAGTGCCTGGCCGTGGCCTGGCAACCGGCCGAAATTCCCGTGACGCGCCGCAGTCGCCATAGGTAGCGTCGGCACGATCATTCGCAGCAAGTAAGGGCGGGAGTCACCGGTGAGGCGTCGGTCGCCGCAGGGGGTGGCGTTGAGCTACGCCCGGGACTGCCGCAACGTTTACGGCGAGAACGACAAGAGCTCGCGCGCGAGCATCCGGCGCAACAAGCGGTTCCCACACCGGGCCAACCGGCGCCACGACCGCCAGACCCTCACCGCGTGTATCGGCGCCCCGCCCCGGACGTCGACGAAGCCGTCGAGGTACGGATCCGCGGGCGGCGACGCGCATCCTGGCGGAAATCGCCAGACCTCCCGCTGGGCATGGTCGTCACGTCACGGCGGGCCGGGTGAACGCCGAGCGCCCGTCGGCGGCGGCCATGACCCTTTGGGGTGTCAAAACCCTGGCATCGTGGGTGGCCTGGGCTTCTATGCGGCTCGTTCGTATCGCCGAGAACGGATCGACGTCTGATCCGCTTGTTGGTGAGGTCGACGTCGGGACGGTCGGACCGCGGCGGCTGTAGGTGCAGGGACCGGTGGGATTTTGCAGGCGGTGATGCCGGCGTCGGCGAGCACGGCATCGAAGGTGGTGGTGAACTGCCCGACGCGGTCCCGCGGCGACAGCCGGCCACGGGTCGGACTCGTCGCCCAATGCCCGGGCTGGACCGGGCCGAGGGCGGGGGAGCAGAATGGGAGCAGCGGGGCGCTTCCAACGGCGTTGAACGGCGTTCGACCGGTTTGAGCTGCGCGCATCGTCTCGGCGTGACCTGCGGGTTCTCGTGTTTGCGCAGGTCAGCGCATGATCGGATTTTCGTTGACACGGAAGAGGTCACTGGTTCAAACCCAGTATCGCCCACCAAAACTGCAGGTCAAGGTGATGATCGCCGATCTTACTGATTGGCGATCATCTGTTTTTGGGAGCAGTTTTGCTCCCACGGTAACGACCGAACCTGGATGTACGGATTGCGTAGTGATCACCAGCGGCCGTGGCTGTTGCGGTAGCGCACGCGGAAACTGTTGCCGCGTCGTTCTACCCATGCCATGGGCTGCTCCCATTCGATGTGTGGTCGTCGGTGGGTGCATGGACGCTTCGCTGGCGGCCGGGTGGCAAGTCGCGATCCCGGACCGTGGGCGGGGTCTTTCGCCGGCCACGCCGGCCGACCGCGGGACGGGCGGAGGCGGCGACGATCGCGGCGAGGTCGGTGGGGGAGAAGCGCAGGTGCTTGCCCAGGAACGTGCACGGCACCCCGCGCGGTGGCCTTCCTGCGCAACCAGGACTCACGCACGCGCACCCGCTGCGCGGCCTCGGCGGGGGGTGTAGAGCAGCGCGTCGTTGGCAGACGGGCCGCTGGCTGGTCGGGGTGTGGGGTGGGCGGATCGGCGTGCCTGGGATGGCGTAGCCATGAACGGTCTCCTTGCGAGAGCGGGATGAGACTGCCGGTTGCCTTGTCGGGCATGAATAAGCGGCCGACGCCCTGGGCATCGGCCGCTGCCGTGTGTGAGGTGGGCCGGGTGGTCGATAGCGACGAGTCGATCGATCGATGAGGCTGTGCGGTTAGCTGCGCTTCTTGCGATGTGCACCGTGCGAGTTGGTGGGGGCCGCTGACGGTGCGAATCGGACGGATATGGGACGCCGTCACGGAATGGCGCTGTAGATGACGGCATCCGAGCGGGTATCGGGTGTGCCGTCCAGTGGGGCGTCTCAGTGCCTGTGAAATAACGGGTTCAGGCTGCTCGGGGCGGTCGGGTGGGTGGTTTGCGCTGGCGGGCAGGCGCCGGGTCATGATGATGATCATCGTCCATTGGACCATCGCGGCATGGTGGTCGGGACGGCGCTCGTAGTCGCGGACGGTGCGGCGGCAGCGGTTGATCCAGGCCAGGGTTCTCTCCACGACCCATCTGCGCGGCAGGACCTGGAAGCCGATCTGGCCGGCGAGCTTGTGCACGACGGTGACGGTCAGCCGCAGCGTGGCCCGGGCCCAGCCGACCAGCGCGCCGGCGTAGCCGGTCGCCGCGGCCTGGGCGGCGATCGCCAGGTGGATCCGCATGCTCGGGCAGGTCACCGCGGTGGTGATCGGCAGCGAGCAGACCTGGCTGAGCGCGCTGATCATCGACCAGACGAACGGGCACTGACCCTGCTCCTCCAGCCAGGGGTGGACGTGGCCGGAGATCCACAGCCCCTCGACGCCGGCCCGCTCGGCCGCCCTGGCCCGCTCGATCAGGTCAGCCGGCCCGTTCTCTTCACACGACAGGATGTACCCGAGCTTCATGCCGCCCGGCTACCCGCCACCAATCACCTATGCGGCCGGCTGCCCTGGCTGCCACCGCCGCCAGGGACCGGGACAACGTCGCCAATTCCATCCCTCGTGCTCGGCAAACGGTGTATCCGACCCCTGCGGGGTAGGGACATCGGGTTCACCGTGGGGCATGTACCTGCGGCGACGGCAACGAGATCAAAAGACTCCTCACAGCGGCGAACCGGTAAGCCTGAGCGTCCCGAAAGGAAGTGTTCGCATGACCGCCGCGACTTTGGTGTCAACGAAGCGGAAGTTCCGGGTCGAGGATGGCGGTTATGTCACCACGGCGCGCGGGGCGGAGGTACTCGACACTCCGCTGCTGAACAAGGGCACCGCGTTCACCCCGCAGGAGCGGCAGGCCCTGGGGCTGGAGGGGCTGCTGCCGTCGGCCGTGCAGACCTTGGAGGACCAGGTCAGGCGGGTGTACCAGGAGTATCACGAACAGCCGAGCGACCTGCACAAGAACATCTTTCTGGCGATGCTGCAGGACAACAGCGAGGTGCTGTTCTTTCGACTGCTGGCCGGACACCTGCGGGAGATGCTGCCGGTCGTCTACGACCCGACCGTGGGCCAGGCGATCAAGCACTACAGCCACGAGTACCGCCGTCCGCGTGGGGTGTACCTGTCGGTCGACGCACCGGACCGGATCGAGGCGGCCTTCGCCGACCTGGGGCTGGGCGCCGGCGACGTCGACCTGATCGTCGCCTCCGACGCCGAGGAGATTCTCGGCATCGGCGACTGGGGCGTCGGCGGGATCGACATCGCCGTGGGCAAGCTCGCCGTCTACACCGCCGCGGCCGGCATCGACCCGGCGCGGGTGATCCCGGTGTCGCTGGACGTCGGCACCGACAACCCGCACCTGCTGCAGGATCCGAACTACCTGGGCAACCGGCACGCCCGGGTGCGCGGCCAGCGCTACGACGACTTCATCGACGCGTACGTACGGGCGGCGACCCGGCTCTTCCCCCATGCGCTGCTGCACTGGCAGGACTTCGGCCCAAGCAACGGCCGGCGGATCCTGGAGCGCTACCGGGACCGGGTCTGCACCTTCAACGACGACATGCAGGGCACCGGCGCCATCGTGCTCAGCGCGGCGCTCAGCGCGGTCAAGGTGGCGGGGACCCGCATGCGCGACCAGCGGATCCTCATCTTCGGCGCCGGCACGGCCGGTATCGGCATCGCCGACCAGCTGCGGGACGCCATGGCGCGCGACGGCCTCGACCGGGACACCGCGACCCGCCAGGTCTGGTGTGTGGACAAGCAGGGCCTGCTCACCGACGACATGACCGACCTGCGCGACTTCCAGGTCCCGTACGCCCGCCCGGCCGGTGAGGTCGCCGGCTGGGCCCGCGACGGCCGCATCGATCTGGCCGAGGCCGTCGCCCGCGTCCGGCCGACCATGCTGATCGGCACCTCGACCGCGCACCGCGCGTTCACCGAACCGATCGTCAAGGAGATGGCCCGGCACGTCGACCGACCGATCATCTTCCCACTGTCCAACCCCACCGAGCGCATCGAGGCGATGCCCAGCGACCTGATCCCGTGGACCGACGGCCGCGGCCTGGTCGCCACCGGCATCCCGGTGCCGCCGGTCACCTACCGGGGTGTCACGTACGCCATCGGACAGGCCAACAACGCCCTGCTCTACCCCGGGCTGGGCTTGGGCGCCATCGTGGCCCGGGCGACGAAGATCAGCGACGGGATGTTCCACGCCGCCGCCGACGCGGTCGCCGGCCTGGTGGACGTGAGCACCCCGGGCGCGTCGCTGCTGCCGCAGGTGGAGAACCTGCGCGATGTGTCGGCCACGGTCGGAGCTGCTGTTGCCGAGCAGGCCGCCACCGAAGGCCTCGCTCGTACCAGGCTGACCGACGCCGCACGTCAGGTCCGCGACGCCATGTGGCAGCCCGAGTACCGCCCGATCAAGGCGGGGTGAGTGAGATGACCACCCGCCAGAAGACCCGCGAGCAGGCACCCACCATCCACGACGTGCCCATCGGCATCCGCGCCACCGGCACCCGCACCGAGACCGACTCCCTCGGCGCCGTGGAGGTCCCGGCCGACCACTACTGGGGCGCGCAGACGCAGCGCTCGCTGGAGCACTTCGACATCGGCGACGACCGGATGCCCAAGGAGGTCTACCACGCCTACGGCTACGTCAAGAAGGCGGCGGCGATGGTCAACGCCCGCGCCGGACGGCTGCCCGGCTGGAAGGCCGACCTGATCGCCCGGGTCGCCGACGAGGTGATCGCCGGCAAGCTGGACGGCGAGTTTCCGCTCTACGTCTGGCAGACCGGCTCCGGCACCCAGTCCAACATGAACGTCAACGAAGTCATCGCCAACCGGGCGATCCAGCTCGTCGGCGGCGAACTGGGCAGCAAGACCCCGGTACACCCCAACGACGACGTCAACATGGGGCAGTCGTCCAACGACACCTTCCCGACCGCGATGCACATCGCCGCCGTGACCGCCATCGAAGAGCACCTGGTGCCGGCACTCATCCGGCTGCACGACGCGACCGCGGAGAAGAGCCGGCAGTGGGCCGACGTCGTCAAGATCGGGCGTACCCACCTAGAGGACGCCACCCCGCTGACCGTCGGCCAGGAGTGGTCGGGCTACGCCGCCCAACTCGAAGACGCGGGCACCCACCTCACCGCCACCATGGCCGGCCTGTACCGACTGGCCATGGGCGGCACCGCCGTCGGCACCGGGCTGAACGCCCCACCCGGCTTCGATGCGGCCACCGCCAGGCTGATAGCCGAGCTGACCGGCCGGCCGTTCGTCACCGCACCCAACAAGTTCGCCGCCCAAGCCTCCCTCGACCCGCTCGTGCGCACCTCCGCTGCCATTCGCGGCGTCGCCACGGCGCTGTTCAAGTTCGCCAACGACGTGCGCTGGCTCGGCTCCGGACCGCGCACCGGCCTGCACGAGCTGAACCTGCCGGCCAACGAGCCAGGCTCCTCGATCATGCCGGGCAAGGTCAACCCCACCCAGGCCGAGGCCATGCTCATGGTCTGCATCCAGGTCGCCGGCTGCGACGCCGCCGTCGGCATGGCCGGCAACGAGGGCAACTTCGAACTCAACGCGTTCCGACCGATCATCATCGACAACGTGCTGCACTCGATCCGGATCCTCGCCGACGCCGCCGACCACTTCCGCCGGTTCCTCGTCGAGGGCGCCCAGGTGGACGACGAGCAGTTGCGGCGCAACGTCGACCGCTCGGTCATGATGGTCACCGCGCTCTCCCCGGTGATCGGCTACGACCGGGCGTCCGAGATCGCCCACCTGGCTATCGACAACGACCTGCCCCTCAAGCAAGCCGCACTCCAGTGCGGCGTCAGCGAGGACCTGTACAACCGGGTCGTCGTACCCGTCGACATGACCCGGCCCGGCAGCGCCGACACGGCAGCAACGCGCTGAGGTCCACCGACACGAGCGACGCGGTGCGGGGCCACATGAGGAGTCGTTCTGTGCGCCCCGAGGGAGGGTTCGCCGGTCAGCAGGCAGCGCGAGCCCGCGCGGACACGCGCACGGGAACGACGATGACCGGCGCACCTGTGCTGGTCATGCACGTGCCGGACCCGCCATGAGGAGAAGACGTCAAGCGGGTACCTCGAGCCGATCGGTCAGGTCCGCCCACTCGCCGCTGGCCGAGCGGGCGTCTGGCACTGGAGCGGTGGCGCGTCGAGCCCGCAGTGGAAGTCCGGAATCGGTTGGGTTCCGGACGGGACGGGCACGGGTTCAGGGGCGGGTGGGTTACCGCCGCCAAGGGTGGCCGCCGCCAGCAGACCGCCGAGGGCGCACACCGCGGCGGCGATGTAGCAGGCGCTCCGAAACTTCGCCGCGAAGGCGTCCGGGTGCAGGTACGTCAGTTCCCCGATGCCGGCGGCGGTTGGCAGCACCGCGATTGCGATCAGACCGCCCATCCGGGAAAGGTCATTGTTGACCGCCGACCCGATGCCCGCGTGGCCGCTCGGCACGGAGCTCAGCGCGGTCGCTGTCAATGGCGCTACCGTGGCCGCCAGGCCGAGGCCGAAGACGACCACGGCCGGAAGTACCTCGGTCAGATAGGTGCCGCCGGCGCCGATGCGGGTGTACAGGATCATGCCTGCGGCGACGACGATAGGGCCTACGGACATCTGCAGCCGGGGGCCGATCCGGGCGGCCAGTGCCCCGGACCGGGCGGACAACACCAACATGATCACTGTCACCGGCAGTAGTGCCAACCCCGACTCCAGCGGGCTGTAGCCGCTGACCTGCTGCAGTTGGATCGGCAGGAGGAACAGGATGGCGCCCAGCGCTCCGTACACGATGAATGTGACCGTATTCGTCGCGCTGAACCGACGGCTGGTGAAAAGGCTCAACGGCAGTAACGGATCAGGGACCGAACGCTCGCGCAGCACGAACGCCGCGAGTAGCAGCACCCCGGCGATCAGGGACCCGGCGACGGCGGGCGAGCGCCACCCCAGCCGCGCCCCTTCGGTGAGCCCGAAGCACAGGCCCACCAGCGCCAGCGTGACAACCGCGCCACCGAGCAGGTCGATCGACCCGGTCGCTGACTCGTCCCGGGTTTCCGGAAGCTGCCACATGCAGATGATCACCACGAGTACCGCGAGCGGCAGATTGATCAGGAAGATGTACCGCCACGACACGCTGGTGATCAGCCACCCGCCCACGAACGGGCCGACCGCCGTCGCCACGCCCCCGAAACCGGACCAGGCGCCGATGGCCCTGGCGCGGTCAGTGGGCATGAACGTGGCCTCGATGGCGGCGAGGCTGCTCGGGACCAGCAGCGCCGCCCCCGCTCCCTGCACGGCACGGGCGGCGATCAGCAGTCCGGCGGTGGGAGCCAGCCCGCACAGCAGCGACGCCGCAGCGAACCACACCGCGCCGGCGACGAACACTCTGCGCCGGCCGTACCGGTCCCCGAGCGCCCCACCGACCAGCAGGAGCCCTGCCAGCGTCAACATGTACCCGGTGACCATCCACTGAAGGCTGCTCAACCCGGCCCGGAAGTCGCGGCCGATCGCCGGCAGGGCGATGCCGACCACGGTGGCGTCGATCGCGGCCATCCCGGAACCGAGAATCGTCGCCAGCAGGACCCACCTGCCTCGCGCGGTGCCGAACTCGACCGTCGGCGCGCCAGCAGTGCGCTGATGGACCGGGGCAGGCGCAGCGCCGCTGTCTGCCATCAGTGGGAGGCCGGCTCACTCAACGGCAGTCTGACCTGGAAGCGGGTGTCACCCGGGTTCGGTACGACGCTGATGTCGCCGCCGTGGCGGTTGACCACGACCCGGTAGGCGATGTCGAGGCCCAGGCCGGTTCCTTCGCCGACCGGCTTGGTGGTGAAGAACGGTTCGAAGACCCGTCGGCGCAGCTCCGGCGGGATGCCCGGGCCGGTGTCGCCGATCTCGACGAGGACCCGGTCGGCGTCCCGGCCGGTGTGCAGGGTGAGCGTGCCGGAGCCATTCATGGCGTGCACCGCGTTGTCGATGAGGTTGGTCCAGACCTGGTTAAGCTCGCCCGGATGGGCCGGGATCCGGGGCAGGGTGCGGTCGAAGTCCTTGACTACCCGGATCCCGTCGCCGATCTTGTGGGTCAGCATGACGAGGGTGCTGTTGAGCCCGTCGTGCACGTCGATCCACTGGTATGAGGCCCGGTCGAGCTGGGAGTACTGTCGCGCCGCGGCGACCAGCGACGAGATCCGGTTGCCGGCGTCCTCGATGTCGGTCATGAGCTGCTCGGTCTCCAGGGCGTACCCGATCCACCGCAGCGCCTGGTCGAGCAGACCGGGCGCCAGGCTGCGGGCGATCTCGTCCAGGCAGTCGACGTCGAGGCCGCCCGCGGCCAGGACGGGTGCCAGATCCCAGCCGGCCGCGATGCCGCGCTCGTCCATCCAGTCGCCGAGTTCGTCTTCGCGGTCGCTGGCCTGCAGGGGGCTCAGCTCGGGCGCCTTGGCGGCGCGTTCGATCCAATACTCAACGTATCCCGCACCGCCTGTCACAGCTGGCACCACCGCGTCGGTGGACCGACCCTCGTACGGGACCCTCGGAGTCAGCGATCATCAGTGTTCCACCACGCGCCCGCACGCGGCGTCCACCATTCGCACGATCACAACACCGAGTTGTCCCAGCGTAGGGCCACGATCCACAGCTGTCGTGAGCTGACGACGCCGAGATCGCGGCGGGCCTCTACGTGACCGAGGGGACAGCACCCCGGTCACCAACCGAGCATGAGACTCCGGCGGGTCGTGGGTCTGGGCGTGGACACTGGCCGGTGCGGTTTCCCGCGCCCTTGAACGGGTAGGCCGTCGGGGTTCCGCAGTGGTCTTGCCATATGTCATGACCGCCGATGCCAGGCTGCCGGCCGGACCTGACGCCGGTCACACAGCGACCGACGTGGCCGCGACCGGCGTCCCAGCGCGTGCTCGTCGCGGTCACGGGCCGCCGATGTGACAGCGGCCGTCACGGTCCCGGCGAAAGGTGCGAGAAGGTCTCAGATGGTGGCGATCAATGACTCCGTGGCCGTGGTGACCGGCGGTCAACGTGGTATCGGCAAGGCGTTCGTCGAGGCGCTGCTGCAGCGCGGTGCGGCAAAGGTCTACGCGACCGCACGCAAGCCCGGTCCCAGCGAAGACCCGCGTGTCGAGGCCGTTGCCCTCGACGTCACCGACCCAGCCGCGGTCTCGGCGCTGGCCGACCATGCCCGTGACGTGAACATCGTCGTCAACAACGCGGGAGTCCTGTTTCCGTCGCCGCTGCTGCAGGCCGACATGGCCGAAGTGGTGGCCACATTCGAGACCAACGTGTTCGGGGCCCTGCGAGTCGCCCAGAGCTTCGCCCCGGTCTTGGCAGCGAACGGCGGCGGTGCGCTGGTCGACATGCACTCGCTGTTCTCCTGGGGTGCCGGTGCAGGTGCTTATGGCGCCTCGAAGGCCGCACTGTGGTCAATCACGAACTCCCTGAGAGTCGAACTGGCGCCGCAGGGAACCCAGGTCGTCGGCGTGCACCTCGGCTTCGCCGACACCGACATGGTCGCTGGATTCCCGACCCAGAAGATCTCGCCGGCCGAGGTCGCCGAACTGGCCCTGGACGGCGTCGAGGAGGGCAGCGACGAGGTACTCGTCGACACCCTGACCAGGCAGATGAAGGCGGCGCTCTCCGGACCGGTAACGGGCCTCACCGTTCCCATCGGGCGCTGACCATCACCATCACCCCGTCCTACCACCGCCACGTGCAAAGGAAACGGCGATGCCGCTATGGAACGTCTACCATCCGGCCGGCGCCTACACCGCGCGGCAGAAACAGGAGTTCGCCGCCGACGTCACGGCGTTCTACGCCGGACGAGGTCTGCCGAAGTTCTATGTCGTGACCATCTTCCAGGAGATCCCCGAGTCCTCTTTTCTCGTCGGCGGAGAACCATCGAGCACCACCGTCCGAATCATGATCGATCACATCGCTCGCCACGCGCCGGATCCCGCCACGCGAACACAGATCTGCGAGGCCCTGAGCCGCTTGCTGGCTCCCCACACCGTGGACCGTGGCCTCTACTACGAGTTCCACATCGACGACACCCCTCGGGACCTATGGATGATCAACGGGATGTGGCCTCCCGCCTCGGGCAGCGAAGCCGAACAGCTCTGGGCGCGCGAGAACCGGCCGGTCCCCTACTGATCGACGGACACGCCGCGATCGGGCACGAGCCGGACAGCGCCAACCGGCTGGCCCGGGACGCGGCCCAGGGCGTGGTCAGCGAGAGTGGCGGGTCCAGCACAGGTCGAAGGCGAGGAGTACAGCTGCCGCGGCGAGGCGGATGTCGCCGCCTGGTTCCGGTCACCCGCGCCAGGTGAAGAGCGCCCGAGGGGCACGGTGGTGGCCGGGTTCCGGCGTACGGTGGCAGCATGACCGCTGAGCTGGCCGCGTTCCGGGTCAGCGTTGCCGAGGATGCGCTCGACGATCTGCGGCAGCGCCTGGGTCGCGCCCAGTGGCCGGAGCCGGCGACGGTTGCCGACTGGAGCCAGGGTGTACCGCTGGACTGGCTGCGAGACCTGTGCGGGTACTGGCAGAACGGATACGACTGGCGACGCCTGGAGACCCAGCTCAACGCGCTGCCGCAGTTCACCACCGAACTGGACGGCCTGAACGTTCACTTCCTGCATCGGCGCTCACCCCACGCGGATGCGTTGCCGCTGATCCTCACGCACGGCTGGCCAGGTTCGGTGGTGGAGTTCCTCGAGGTTGTCGAGCCGCTGGCCGACCCGGTCGCCCACGGCGGCGAGGCGGGCGATGCGTTCCATGTGGTGTGCCCGTCGCTGCCCGGCTTCGGGTTCAGCGCCCGACCGACGCAGCCGGGCTGGGGTCCGGCGCGGATCGCACGCGCCTGGGCGACGCTCATGACCCGGTTGGGCTACGAGCGGTTCGGCGCACAGGGCGGCGACTGGGGCGCGATCGTGACCGCCGCGCTGGCGGCGCAGCAACCCGAACGCATGGTGGGCATCCACCTCAACTTATTCCCGATGGCCCGCCGCGACCAGTTCGCCTCCGACGACCTGACGGATTTCGAGCGGCAGAGCCTGGCCGACGCCGCCCACCACCGGGAATGGGGCAGCGGCTACGCCGTCGAACAGGCGACCCGACCGCAGACCGTCGGCTACGGGCTGGCCGACTCCCCGGTAGGCCAGTGCGCCTGGATCGCCGAGAAGTACTGGGCCTGGACCGACCACGACGGTGATCCCCTCGCCGCGCTCAGCCGCGACCAGATGCTCGACAACATCAGCGTGTACTGGCACACCGCCACAGCCGCGTCCTCGGCCCGCATCTACTGGGAGCACGGCTTCGGCCGGCCGTCGGCCCACGGGCCCGATCCCGGGCTCCTCACCGTGCCGGTCGGTGTGTCGGTGTTCCCACGCGAAATCTTCCGTCCGTCGCGGCGCTGGTGCGAGCGGTACTGCTCCGATCTTCGCTTCTATGAACAGCTTCCCCGTGGCGGCCATTTCGCCGCGTTCGAACAGCCGGAACTGTTCGTCGACCAGATCCGGCGCGCCTTCCGCACCATGCGCTGACACATACCTGTGGGGTGTCAAAACCCTGGCATCGTGGGTGACCTGCAGTTCTACGCGGCTCGTTCGTACTCGGTGACGAGCCCCTCGAGGACGAATCGACGTCCGTTCCGTTCATGGGTGAAGTAACCGGCGGGTCGGTCGGGCCGTGGGGGGACTGCCGATCAAACGGCTTTGGTGCGAAGACGGCGGTGAGGTGTCCTCGGCGGTCAGTAGAGCTGCGGCAGGCTGCCCACCCGGTGTCGCTCTGACTTGATCAAAGGGGTGTTTCCTGAGCTGGATCAGGGACTCGGCAGGTTGCCAATGATGTCAAGGTCCTCGGTGAACAGGAATCTCGCCTGGCCCACCGCCGGCCGCGTTGTGCTTGCGTTTACGCCGTGCTTCGGCCGCGGGGCGCGGGATGGAAGATGACGGTGCGCCAAGCTCGAAGGCGTTGCGGCGGCCGACGGTAGGGGAGCAGAATGGGAGCAGCGGGGCGCGTCCAACGGCGCTGAATCGCGTTCGACCGGGCCGAGCTGCTCGTATCGTCTCGGCGTGACCTGCGGGTTCTCGTGTTTGTGCTGGTCAGCGCATGATCGGATTTTCGTTTTTGACACGGAAGAGGTCACTGGTTCAAACCCAGTATCGCCCACCAAAACTGCAGGTGAAGGCATTGATCGCCGATCTTACGGATCGGCGATCTTTTGCTTGTGGGAGCAGTTTTGCTCCCACGGTAACTGCTGGTCGGGGGTGTATCGGTTACGCCGTGGTCACCAGTGGCCGCCGCTGTCGAGCCAGCGGTCTTGCAGGGCTGCCAGTAGCGGCGCCTGCATGGGTTCGGTGGCGTGGGCGTAAACGCCGCGGATGCCGGGCAGTTGGTGGTCCAGGCGCTGGCGGATTTGGTCGCCGTACCGGACGATAATCATGGCCGGCGGGTGGAGGCTGGACGGAGTGTGGTGGCGTCGGCGCGACGACCGGCTGGCCGTGGCTGCGGCGAGCTGGTGGCGGTCGACCGAGTGTCCGCTCGGGCCGCGTACCGGGTGACGGCTTCGGGTTGGATGATGAGGACGAATGCGGCGACCAGAGGCCATCCAGGTGGCCAACGCGCCGGCCAGTACGGACCTGTTCCTGCTGGCCAGACCTGACCGCGACAGCGACGAGCGGGTCCACCTTTACGGCAGTAGCCGACGGCGTTCGACAAAGGCGCCAGCTCGCTGACAGCCGGTTCCGGTGGCCCATCGCTGCCGCGCTCTCAGCGGGAGCGTGAGGGCGGGGAATTGCCTGGCTGGAGTGATCAAGCGCACTGCTCCCGAGCATTGCCCATCAAACCTATTGTTTTTATAGGATATTGCTGAAGGTCACGAGCGCCAGCGTCAAGCCCCGGCTTGCTGGCCGGCAACCCTCGTTGTTCGCGGTGGGGTGCCCCGGGTGAAGACCAGGCCCGCGCGTGTCCGCGCTCGGGCAAGCGCGGATCCTCCGGGGTCCTGAGTCCGGAGGGATTCATCATGGTTGCCACGTTCGCCAGCTCCATCGTCCACACTGCTCGGACCGGCCCGGTCGTGCTCGGCGACCGGCTGCCGGTGAGGCTCGCCGACGGTCGTACCGTCGACCACGTCAACCTCGACTACGCCGCGACCGCGCCCTGCCTGACCGTGGCGGCGACTGCGGTCAATGAGCTGTTGCCCTGGTACTCCAGCGTGCATCGGGGCGCCGGGGCGGCGTCGCAACGCTGCACGCTGGCCTACGAGCAGGCCCGGCAGACCGTCGCCGACTTCGTCGGCGCCCGCGCGGGTGACCACGTGGTCTTCACTCGTAACACCACCGACGCGTTGAACCTGCTGGCCCGCTGCCTGCCGGCCGGCGCGACCGTCGTCGGTTGGGCGGGGGAGCACCACGCCAACCTGCTGCCCTGGCCGCGCACGGTACGGCTGCCCGTGCCCGACTCCCCGGCCGCCGCCGTCGACGCCCTAGCGGAGGCGCTCGGGCGGCTCGACGGCCCGGTCCTGGTGACGGTCACCGGCGCGTCGAACGTGACCGGCGAGGTGTGGCCGATCGCGGCGCTGGCCGAGGTGGCGCACCGGTTCGGCGACCGGATCGCCGTCGACGCCGCGCAGCTCGCCCCGCACCGGCCGGTCTCCCTCGCCGAGTGGGGCGTGGACTACCTCGCGCTGTCCGGGCACAAGCTGTACGCCCCGTTCGGGGCCGGGGTGCTCGCCGGGCGGGCCGACTGGCTCGACGCCGCGCCGCCGTACCTGGCCGGCGGCGGCGCGTCCGCACGTGTCGGCGACGCATTGTGCGATGTGGACTGGCACGTCGGGCCGGCCCGACACGAGGCCGGCACCCCGAACCTGCTCGGCGCGGTGGCGCTCGCCGCCGCCTGCGCCGACATCGCCGCCGCCGACCGGGATGCGCTGACCTCGCACGAGAACGAGCTTCTGGCTCGCTTTCGCGCGGGGCTTGCGGGCCTGCCCGGCGTGGCGGAACTGCGTACCTTCGCCGCCGACCACGACCGGGTCGGCATCGTCAGCTTCGTCGTCGCTGGTGTGGCCGCCCCAGAGGTGTCCGCCCACCTCGCCCGCCGGCACGGTATCGGCGTCCGCGATGGCCTGTTCTGTGCGCATCCGCTGACCCGCCGGCTGCTCGGCGAGGCGTCCGCGCGCCTGGGCCGGCCGGTGGCCCGCGGTGCGGTACGGGCGAGCATCGGCATCGGCACCACCGTCGAGCACGTCGACCGACTGCTCGCCGGGCTGCGGGACCTGGTCGGCGTGTCGTAGTCGCGCGGTGAGGCCCTAGCCGTGGCGTGGCGTTCACGTGACCGGTGTCCCAGGGTGGCATCCTTGATCCATACTAAACCAATAGGATATATTCCAAGCCATGATCATCCGCAGTGACCACCCGACGAGGCTGGGTCTCATGACCTGCCTGGTTGCGCGGCGTCACGTCGATCTGATGCGCATCTCCAGCGCGCTCTGTCCGGCCTAGGTCACCAGATCCGGCCGCTCGATGGCCGGACCCGAGGCCGGTACTCCGGCTTGCGCCCGGCAGGCAGCGCTGTCGCGCGGGAGCGCACTCTGACCGCCAGATCCTCCGGCTCATCCCCATCCCCTGGACCCGTGGTCCGTGCCGCACGGCACACGCCATGGGTACAGGCTCCGTTCCCGGCCTCGGCCCCGCCCAGGTCGCGGCTGCGCAACGCTGCCCAATGGCTGCCCCGTAGAAAATCGAAAGGCCATCATCCATGCCACGAACCAGACTGCGGTCGACGCTGCGCGCGGGGGTCGCCGCCCTCGCCACGATCGGCCTGCTCGCCGCCTGCTCGGCCAATGCCGCGTCCGACGCGGGCGACGCCGGCCAGCCCGTCTACGGCGGCACGCTGACCTACTTGGAGCACCAGCCGCCGAGCTGCCTCTACCTGCCGGCCGCGGGCTTCTATCCGAACGGCGGGGTGCTCAACCAGCTCACCGACAAGCTCACCTGGCAAGACCCGAAGACGCTCAAGATCGAGCCCTGGATCGCGAAGTCCTGGGAGATCAACGCGGACGCGACCGAGTACACCTTCCACCTGCGCGACGGCGTGACCTTCAGCGACGGCAGCCCGCTGGACGCCGAGACCGTGGCCGCGAACTTCGACGTCTACGGCCTCGGTAACAAGGAACTGAAGCTTCCGGTGGCGGAGTTCGTCAACAACTACGCGCGCAGCGAGGTCATCGACAAGAGCACGGTGAAGTTCCACTTCAACAAGCCGTCGCCCGGCTTCCTGCAGGGCACCTCGGTCATCGGGGCCGGTCTCGTGTCAAAGAAGACCATCTCACTGCCGTACGAGGAGCAGTGCCAGCTCAAGAACGTCGTCGGCTCGGGCCCGTTCACGGTGGCCAACCAGGTCGTCGACAAGGAGATCGACCTCGTCGCCCGCAAGGACTACAGCTGGGCGCCCCCGTCCTTCGCCCACCAGGGGCGCGCATACCTCGACAAGATCAAGATCATCGTGACTCCCGAGGACAACGTCCGGGTGGGTGCGCTCACCTCCGGGCAGGCCGACTACGTGCGTTATGTGCAGGCGTACGACGAGGCGACGGTCAAGGCCGCGGGTTACCGCATCTACGCCGAGCCGACCCGCGGCGTCAACAACGGTCTCTACCTGCGACCGGCCAACAGCATCCTGCAGGACGTCAATGTTCGTAAGGCCCTGCAGGCGGGCACCGACGCCAAGGAGGTCGTCGAGACACTCTTTACCGACAGCTACCCGGTGGCCACCTCGGTGCTCAGCAAGCTCGCCGCCGGCTACGTCGACCTGTCCGCGCAGCTCGGCTACGACCCCGCCAAGGCCAACAGTCTGCTCGACCAGGCCGGATGGGTCCGGGGCGCCGACGGTATCCGCGAGAAGGGCGGCCGCAAGCTCCAACTGAGCGTCTTCGTGTCCGGCCCGCAACCGCTGTCGAAGCAGACCCTTGAACTGGTCGCCCAGCAGTGGACGAAGATCGGAGTGAAGCTCGACGTCCGGCAGGCTGACTCCGGCACCCAGGCGGCGGCGCTGAAGGACGCCGAGAAGACGCCCCTCGTCCACTCGATGGTGGGCCGGGCTGACCAGGACGTCATCAAGAGCCAGTTCCACACCAGGAACCGGGACGTGCTGCTGTCCAACGACGCGCAGCTCGACCGGCTGCTGGAGGAGCAGTCCGCGCTCGTCGACGCGAATGCGCGCAACGCGAAGGTCGCCGAGATCCAGCGGTACGTGGTGGACCAGGGCTACGCGATCCCGTTGTTCGAGGAGCCGCAGGTGTACGGCGCCGCGCCGTACGTGCACGGCGTCAGCTTCGAGGCGGTCGCGCGACCCAGCTTCTACGACGTGTGGCTGTCCAAGAAGGACAAGTAGGGCGGGCGGCGGCTCATGACCAGGTATCTCGCTCTGCGGGTCGGGCAGGCGGTGCTCGTGCTGTGGGCCGCCTTCACCGCCGGCTTCGTGCTGCTGCAACTGTTGCCGGGCGACTCCATTCTGATCAAGTTCCAGAACCCCGAACTCGGGCTCTCACCCGACCAGATCGCCGAGATCCGCCGGCTGTACGGCAGCGACGCGCCGGCCATCGTCCGGTACGTCCACACGCTGCTCGGGTTCCTGCACGGCGACTTCGGCTATTCGATCGACACCGGCACACCGGTGCTCGACCGGCTGGCAGAGGGCCTGCCGGCGACGGCCAAGCTCGCCACCCTCGGCTTCCTCGTCGCCGTGCTGATCGCCGTGACGATCGCCTTCGTGTCCAGCTACAGCCGGTTCGCCTGGATCCGCGGTGCGCTGCTGGCGCTGCCGTCGCTGTTCGTCTCGGTGCCCACCTTCTGGCTGGGCATCGTGCTGATCCAGGTGTTCTCGTTCCAGCTCAAACTGGTACCCGTCATCGGCGGCACCGGGTTCGAGCAGCTCATCCTGCCGGTGCTGACTCTCGCCGTACCGATCTCGGCGCCGCTGGCCCAGGTCCTGGCTCGCAGCCTCGACCAGGTCCAGGCACAACCGTTCGTCGCGGTGGTGGCAGCCAAGGGCGCGTCACAGCGGTGGATCCTGTGGCGGCACGTCGCCCGCAACGCGCTGCTGCCGACGCTGACGATCGCGGGGGTGACCTTCGGTGAACTCATCGCCGGGTCGGTGGTGACCGAGACCGTCTTCGGCCGCAACGGCATCGGCCGGCTCACCGAGCAGGCGGTCGCCGTTCAGGACACCCCGGTGATGCTGGCCATCGTGGTGCTCTCGGCAACCGTGTTCGTCCTGGTCAACCTCGTGGTCGACCTGCTGTATCCCGTCCTCGACCCACGACTGGCCGCGAAGGTTGGTGTCACCGCATGACCGCCCAATCCGGCATCGACGTTCTCCAGCCGACGTCGCCGGCCCGCACCGGGCTATCGCTGCGCCTTCCCCCCGCCGGGCTGATGCTCGCCTGGCTCGCGATCGCCGTCGCCGTGCTGTGGGCGACCGTGCCGGGCCTGTTCACCGGGCACGATCCGATCAACGGCGTACCGGCGGAGAAGCTCCAGGCGCCGAGCGCGGCGCATCTGTTCGGCACGGACGCCCTGGGTCGGGATCTCCTCGCCCGGGTCGTGCACGGCTCGGCCCGCTCGCTGTCCGGTGGGTTCGTCGCTGTGGCGGTGGGCCTCGTCGTGGGCACCCTGCTCGGCCTGCTCGCCGGATCGGTCGGCGGCCTGCTCGACGAACTGGTCATGCGGGTGGTCGACGTCCTGCTCGCGGTACCCGGGCTGCTGCTCGCGCTGACGGCCATCATCCTGCTCGGCGCCGGCACCACCAACGTGGCGATCGCCGTCGGCATCGGCTCGGTGGCGGCCTTCGCCCGGCTGACCCGATCCGAGGTGGTACGCGTGCGGCGCACCGACTACGTCGAGGCCGCGTTCGGCAGCGGCGGCCGGTTCTTCACCGTGCTGCGCCGGCACGTGCTACCCAACTCGCTCGGTCCCGTTGTGGCGCTCGCCGCGGTGCAGTTCGGCTCCGCGATCCTGGCCATCTCCACGTTCAGCTTCCTCGGCTACGGCGCGAAACCGCCGGACCCGGAGTGGGGGCTGCTCATCGCCGAAGGGCGAAACTACCTGGCCACCTCGTGGTGGCTGACCACGCTGCCGGGCCTGGTCGTCGTCCTGGTCGTGGTCGCCGCCGGCCGCATCAGCCGCTCGATCAGCAGGGAGGACCGATGAGCCTGCTCGAGGTACGCGATCTGACCGTCGCCTACCGCACCGGCAACCAGGTCCACCAGGCGGTCAGCGGGATCTCCTTCACCGTCGAACCGGGTGAGGTTGTCGCGGTCGTCGGCGAATCCGGCTCCGGCAAGTCGACCACCGCTCATGCGATCATCGGTCTGCTGCCCGGCAACGGATCCGTCGACTCCGGCCAGATCCTGCTGGGCGGCACGGACATCGCCGGCTGGTCGTCGAAGCGGTTGGAGTCGGTCCGCGGCGCCCAGATCGGCCTCATTCCACAGGACCCGACCAGCTCGCTGAACCCGGTCAAGACGATCGGCGCGCAGATCGGCGAGACGCTGCGCATCCACAAGCGCGGTGACCGCCGTACCATCGCCCGCCAGGTGATCGAACTGCTCACCCGGGTCGGCCTGTCCGATCCGGAGATGCGCGCCCGGCAGTACCCGCACGAGCTGTCCGGCGGGATGCGCCAGCGGGTCCTCATCGCCGGCGCCATCGCCCTGCGACCGCGGCTCATCATCGCCGACGAGCCGACCAGCGCCCTCGATGTCACCGTGCAACGGCGCATCCTCGACCTCATCGACGACCTCCGTCGGGAGTTCGGCACTGCCGTGCTCCTCGTGACCCACGACCTCGGCGTCGCCGCTGACCGGTCGGACCGTCTCGTCGTGATGCGCAACGGACAGGTCGAGGAGCAGGGCACCACCCGTGCGGTCCTGGCCGGCCCGCAAGCCGACTACACCAGGAAGCTGCTGCAGGACGCACCCTCGCTGACACCGCGGCGATTCCGCGACGCCCGCCCTCCGGCGCACACCCCGGCCGCGGACGAGCAGCCGTCCGCGATCACCGTTCGGGACCTCGTCAAGGAGTACCGGATAGGGCGCAAGCCGTTCCGGGCGGTTGACGGAGTCTCGTTCGAGGTACGGCGGGGAACCACGCACGCCCTCGTCGGTGAGTCAGGGTCCGGCAAGACGACAACGGCACGCATGATCGTCCGCTTCGCCACGCCCACCTCCGGTTCGGTGACGATCGACGGCACCGACGTGGCCCGGCTGCGCGGCGAGGCGCTGCGCCGGTTTCGCCGCCGCGTGCAACTCGTCTACCAGAACCCGGCCGGCTCGCTCGACCCCCGGGAGTCCGTCGGCGACATCGTGGCCGAACCCCTGCGCAACTTTCGGCTGGCCGACCGGGCCGGCCGCAGCAAGCGGGTCAGGGAACTGCTCGACCGGGTCGCCCTGCCGCAGGCCGCATACGACCGCCGGCCACGCGAACTGTCCGGCGGCCAGCGTCAGCGCGTCGCGATCGCCCGAGCGCTGGCAGTGGACCCCGAAGTGATCGTGCTCGACGAAGCGGTCTCCGCGCTCGACGTGACCGTGCAGGCGCAGATCCTCGACCTGCTCGACGGACTGCAGCGCGACCTCGGGCTCACCTACCTGTTCATCTCGCACGACCTCGCGGTGGTGCGGCAGATCTCCGACACCGTGTCGGTCATGAGAAAGGGACGCATCGTGGAAACTGGAACCACACAGCAGGTCTTCCATGCACCACAACACGCCTACACCGGCGAGCTGCTGGCCGCTGTACCCGGCGCTGGAGCGGAGCAGGCAGCATGAACCGGCTGCGACTCGGGTTCTTCACCCGGCTGCTCGACGACGGACCGGCGGATCTGCGCTATCGGCTGGCGACCGAGCAGATCCGCCACGCCGAGGCGTACGGATTCGACTCCGCCTGGGTGGCTCAGCACCACTTCAACGAGGCCGAGGGCGGGTTGCCCGCGCCGCTGGTGTTCCTCAGCCACGTCGCCGCGCGGACCAGCCGGATCCGGCTCGGCACCGGCATCATCACGCTGCCGCTGGAGAACCCGGTACGCGTCGCCGAGGACGCCGCGGTGCTCGACCTGCTCAGCGGCGGCCGTCTCGAAATCGGCGTCGGTAACGGTGGCACCCCCTCATCGTTCAGTGCGTTCGGGCACGACAGCGCCAACCGCTCGGCCATCTACGCCGAGCATCTGGCGGTACTCATCCACGCCTGGGCGGGGCGCTCCCTCAGCGGCGAGGGCAACCATCTCTACCCGGCGGCACCACGCCTGCTCGGCGCCGTCTGGGAGGCGACCTTCTCGGTGAGCGGGGGAGTACGTGCGGGCAGAGCCGGCCACGGGCTGATGCTCTCGCGCACCCAGCCACGCACCGAGGACGCCCCCCACGCGACGCTGGGCGAGATCCAGCGGCCCATTGTGGACGCCTACTACGACAACCTGCCGGACGGCAGGACACCCCGGATCATGACCTCGCGTACCGCGTTCGTCGCCGACAGCCGCGCCGAGGCGCTGCGCCTGGCCGAGGCGGGGCTGGGCCGCGCCGCCCGGCAACTTAAGGAGCGAGGTCACCCGGTGCCGGACGGCGGTCTCGAGCAGCTCATCGCCGCCTTCGACGTCCACGTCGGAACCCCGGAGGACGTCATCGCCAGCCTGCGGGCCGACCCGACCCTCCAGCGGTCAACCGACCTGGTCTTCCAGGTGCACTCGGTCGACCCGCCGCACCCCCACATCCTCCGCTCGATCGAGCTGCTCGCGACCGAGGTCGCGCCCGCACTCGGCTGGGCGCCGCAGACCACCGCCACCCCGTCAACCGAACTGAGCAGGGCATGAGCACCTCCATCACCGACGTCATCGACCACCTGGCCGGCATTGATCCCGGCTCCCACCTCGACCGGGTACGCAGCCAGCGACCGGAGGCCAGAAGCAACGCACAGGCCAGCTTCGAGGCGCTCTTCGCCCCGCGCCGTCCCGGCGGGTTCAGCGCAGCCGAGCGGCTGGCCGTCGCGGCGTTCGTGACCGGCCTGCACCAGGACGCCGCCACCGCCGCCTTCTACGCCGCCCGGCTGGCCGAGCAGGCACCGGAGCTGGCCGCACCGATCGCCAACGAGATTGAAGCCGGCCGGACCACCGGACCCTACGGCGCCTATCCCGCGGCGGGCCCGCTCGCGGCCGAGAGCGTGGCCGGACCGGTCTACCGGGCGGCCGGACCGGACGCCCTCGGGGCGCGGCTCGCCGCCGCGCTGGAACACGCCCACCTGCTGGTGTTCCGTCCCCGCGAATCCAGCCCCGAAGCCCTGCAGGCGCTTGCCGACGCGGACTGGAGCGCCACCGACGTGGTGACCCTGTCGCAACTCGTCGCCTTTCTCAGCTTCCAGGTACGCGCCGTCGTGGGCCTGCGGCTCCTGGCCGCTGCGCCCCGGAAAGGAGCCTGACGTGAGCGTTCTCGACCGTTCCGCCGCCGAGCGCCCGTTCGCTTTCACCACCGACCAACTGGGCTGGGAGCCCTGGCTCGCACCGCTGATCGAGGAAGAACTCACCGATCTGCACCGGGAGGCGCTGGTCGACAAGGCGCGCGCCAAATCGCCGTACTTCCGGCTGCTCGCCCGTGACCCGGAGATCCTGCAGGCGCGGACGAAGACCGACAACGACATCTTCTACAACGCCGACGGCGGGCTGCCCCGGGCAGAGCGGGAGCTCGCCGCGGCCGCGACCTCACGGCACAACGGCTGCGTGTTCTGCGCCTCCGTGCACGCCCGGTTCGCCTCGCACTACTCCAAGCGGCACGACGACGTGCAGCGGCTGCTCGACGAGGGCGTCCTCGCACCGCAGGACGAGCGCTGGCGGGCAATCATCGACGCCGCGGTGGCGCTCACGGCCACCCCGGCAGCACTCACCACCGAGCACATCGACGCCCTGCGCGCGGCCGGCCTCGACGACCTGGCGATCAGCGACCTGCTGCATGCCGCCGCCTTCTTCAACTGGGCCAACCGGCTCATGCTCTCCCTCGGGGAACCGACGCCACCGGCCGCCTGAGCGCGACCGACACCTCCCACGAAAGGGAAGTCACGTGACCGAACCTCAGCTCGACCACATCGTCTACACGGTGCCCGACCTCGCCGCCGCTGTCGCGGACTTCACAGTACGCACCGGAGTCAGCCCGGTCCCCGGTGGCCGGCACCCGAGCGGCACCGCCAACTACCTCGTCGGGTTCGGACCGACCTCGTACCTGGAAATCCTCGGCCCGGACCCGGAGGCCGACGCCACCGACCGGCCCGCGACCTTCGGGCTGGACACCCTGACCGAACCGCGCCTGGCGACCTGGGCGGTGCACACCGACGACATCGAGAACGCGGTGAGCCTCGCCCGCGAACACGGGTACGACCCCGGCGAGATCCAGCCGCTGTCGCGCCGCAGACCCGACGGAGTTCTGCTGTCGTGGCGACTCACCCGACGGACGGAACGCGGCGCGGACGGCCTGGTGCCGTTCCTGATCGACTGGACCGGCGCCGAACACCCCGCCTCTTCTCGGCTGCCGCAGCTGGGGCTCACCTCCCTCACGGCCACCCATCCCGATCCCACGGCGGTGCGCCGCTATCTCGCCGCGGTCGGTGTCGAGCTCGAAGTGACCGCCGGACCGCGGGCCGCGCTGGAGGCGCTGCTCGACACCCCGCGCGGCCCCGTGACGCTGCGCTGACAACCCGCAACTTCTAACGAAAGCAGAAGCGTGAGCAACCTTCGTGAATACCTGTCCCAGAAACGGGCAGCGCTGACCGCCCGCCGCGCGGCCCCGAACCGGGGTACCGTCCCCCTGCACGCGCGGGTCACCGCCGAGGGACGCAGCGGCATACGGCGGATCCGGATCCGTGACTTCCAGATCATCAGCGACAGCGGCCCGAACTTCGCCGGCTACGACCTCGGCCCCGGCTCACCGGAACTGCAGGCCGGCGTGCTCGGCAGCTGCGTGACGCACATCTTCCTGATCAAGGCTGCGGAACTGGAGATCCCGCTCGACTCGCTCGCGGTCGATGTGCAGGCCGAGTACGACCCGCGCGCCCAGGAACCGGGCAACACCGAGGTGCCGGTCTACCCGCAAAACTTCCGCTACCAGGTAGAAGTTTCCTCGCCCGCCTCGGACGAGGACCTGGCCCGCCTGCACGCCGAGGTGCAGCGGGTATGCCCGATTCTGAACCTGCTCCGTAATCCTCAGGAGATCAACGGCTCGGTGGTCCGGACGGGCTCCGCGGAAGGGGGGCAGCACCGGACGGCGTGACCGGTCACCCGGTTGCGCATCGGTGAGGGCGTCGACCGGCTCGCGCCACCGTGCTGGGCACCGGCACGCCTACCGACACCGCGCCGGAGCCTGGGTCGACCGGCGCGATCCTGGCGAAGGGAGGGGCGTCGGTGAACCAGTCGTCGGGTACCGCGCCGGCGATCCAGGCCGCGGCGTCGTCTGCGGGCGGGCGCCGAGAGGGACGCTGCGAGCGCTCGCGACACGGCGGCCCAGGCCGACCGTGACGCCACCACCGCCGAGCAAGCGGCTGCGAACGCTCACGCCCTCGCTCAACAGGCACAGGAGGCAGCCGCTCGGGCCGAGGCCGCCGCCGACGCACAAACGAAAGCGAGTGCGCTACTAGACACAGGGCCCGCCGGCGCCGGTGGGGTGGAAGCCGTACCGGACGTCCGTGATGAGATCTACGCGTACGCGTACGCGCGCGGGCTGCGGCGGTGGGATCTTGCAGGCGGTGATGCCGGCGTCGGTGAGTACGGCGTCGAAGGCGGCGGTGAACTGCCGGGCGCGGTCCCGCGGCGACAGCCGACCACGGGTCGGACTCGCCGCACAACACCCGGGCTGGACCGGGACGAGGGTGGGGGAGCAGAATGGGAGCAGCGGGGCGCTTCCAACGGCGTTGAACGGCGTCCGACCGGGTTGAACTGCTCGCATCGTCTGGGCGTGACCTGCGGGTTCTTGTGTTTGTGCTGGTCAGGGCATGATCGGATTTTCGTTGACACGGAAGAGGTCACTGGTTCAAACCCAGTATCGCCCACCAAAACTGCAGGTCAGGGCATTGATCGTCGATCTTACAGATCGACGATCTTTTTCTTGTGGGAGCAGTTTTGCTCCCACGGTAACTGTCGATCGCGGCTGTGCCGGTTACGTCGTCGTCACCAGTAGCCGCCGCCGTCGAGCCTGTGGGGTATCAAAACTCTGGCATTGTGGGTCACCTGCAGTTCTATGCGGCTCGTTCGTACTCGGTGATGAGCCCGCCGAGGACTGATCGAAGCCTGATCCGTTCGTGGGTGAGGTCGACGGCGGGTCGGTCGGACCGTGGCGGCTGCAACTGCAGGGCCCGGTGTGGGCGGCGTCCGTTGTAGTGACGGGCATATTCGTCGAGTGTTCGACGTAGATGTCGCTCGCCGAGGATGAGCCTGCGGTCGGTCACCTCGGTGCGGGCGGTGAGGACGAACCTTTCGGCGTAGGCGTTGGCCCGTGGGCTGCGTGGTGGGATCTTGCAGACGGTGATTCCGGCATCGGCGAGCACGGTGTCGAAGGCGGCGGTGAACTGCCCGGCCCGGTCGCGGATGAGGACGGTGAACTGGTCGGCGCGTTCGCCCAGGTCCATGAGCAGGTTGCGGGCGGACTGGGTGGTCCAGGCCCCGTCGGGGTTGGCGGTGACGCCGAGGATGTGCACGTAGCGGCTGCCGACTTCGAGGACGAAGAAGACGTACAGGCGCTGGAGGGTGAGCGCGCAGTCCACGTGGAAGAAGTCGCAGGCGAGCATGGTCGACGCCTGGGCGGCAAGGAAGCGCCGCCAGGTGGTGTGGTCGCAGCGTACCGGCGCTGGCGGGATGCCGAGTCGTTTGAGGATCCGGCGGATCGTGGATGCGCTCACGCGGTGTCCGAGGCCGAGCAGCTCGCCTTGGATGCGCTGGTAGCCCCAGCCGGGGTTGTCTCGGGCCATCTGCCCGACGATTGCGACGAGGGCCGGTGCGATCGGCGGCCGACCGGACCGGTGCGGATAGGTCCAGTGTCGGGCGACCAGCCGCCGATGCCAGCGCATGACCGTGCTCGGGGTGACCAGGCGGTGTCTTTTCAGTGCCTGGGGGAGGAGCCGAATCAGGGCGGCGAGCGCCGCTCGGTCGGCCCAGTCCAGCCGGGGCTTCGGGTTCTGCCGGCGTAGGACGGCGTTCTCGTGACGAAGCACCAAGATCTCTACATCTTTGGCTGCGCTGGTGCGGGCGAGGAGTGCGAGCCAACCGGCAACATGGCAAAACACGCGGTAGATTAGACGCAGCGACACGCATCATGATGATGCCCGACGGCATCGTCACGCGTTGCGTCTGCTCCCATTTAGACAGGTCTTGCGGCAGACGCGCGGTGCCGCCAGACTGCTCGCCATGATGACTGCGGCCCCGGATCGGGACGTGCTCGTCGACACCTTGCGGCGCGAGAGCCGCCGGGTCGTCACGATGGTGCGGCGCGCCGAGCGGCTCAACGCCGCGGTGCCCGGGCTCGCCTGGACCGCCGGCCAGCTCGCTGGGCACCTGTGCGTGGTCTACCGAGCATTCGCCGGCACGGTGCGCGGGGAGCCGTTCGGGCCCGAGTTCGAAAGCGCGATCGGCGACGGCGACACCCTGCCCGAAGTGCTGGCCGCGACGAACGCGCGGATGGTCGAAGAGGTCAACTTCGACAAGCCGTCGGACGCGGCCTACGCGCTTGCGGCGGGCGCGTCGGAGTTGGCCGACGCGCTGTCGGCGAGCCCGGACTTGGAGGTGGCCCGACCCGCGCCCTGGTACGGTCCTGGCGTCACGCGCTATGTCGCCACGCTTGGGGCGATCGGCGTGAGTGAGACCCTCGTGCACGGCCGCGACCTCGCTCTTGCTCTGGGCGGCGATCCCCGGGTGCCCGACGCCGCGGCCGTCTTCGCCGCGCCGACGGTTATGTCCGAGATGCTGCCGTTGCTGGTCGACCCGGAGGCCACCCGCGGGCTCACCGCCACGTTCGAGCTTCGTATCCGTGGCGGGCGAAGCTTCGTGCTGCACATGTCCGACGGTGCCGCGCGCAGCGCGCCCGCCCCGTCCACCGAACGCCAGGTCGACTGTGTGATATCCCTGTCCGCGGGCGCTGCGCTGCTTATCGGATTCAACCGGATGTCGGTGTGGCGCGCGCTCACCACCGGCCAGGTGATCTCCTACGGTCGTCGGCCCTGGCTCGGGCTGCGGTTTCGAAGCCTGTTCCTGAACCCGTGACCGGCCGGGCGCTCCGGTGAGCGAGGTCAACATCAACTCAACCGCGGAATCGTTGCTGGGCTTCCTGCACGACGGCCCGCAGACCGGCCGGGATCTGGTTGCCCGGGCGGAGCAGACCATCGGGCCATTCTGGTCGCTGACCCGTAGCCGGGTCTATCGGGAGCTGTCCTACATGACTGAGCACGGCCTGGTCGCGCCCGGACCCGTGGGGGCGGCGCGACGTCCGGCCGTACACGATCACGGATGCCGGACGGCAGGCGTTCTCCGACTGGGCCGCCGGCGGGCCCGACAGTGCCACCATGCGGATGCCGCTGTTGCTGTTCGTCGTGCTGGGCCGCCACATCGGCGCCGACCGGCTCGCGTCGATGCTCCTCGAGCAACGCCGCCAGCAGGCCGAACTGCTGGCCGGATACCTCCGCGGCCGTGACCGGCGATGTGAGTCGGGCGCGGATCCGTTTGTGCTCGCGACCCTCGGGTACGGGATCGCCATGGCACGGGCGACGATCCGCTGGCTGGACGGGCTGGGGCCACAACTCGCCGGCGACCCCGGGACGACCCGGCCCACGGTGACGCTGTCGGACGACAACGGCGGCCGTTGTCGGGCTCGTAAATTCGGCTCGCCTACGCTGCCTGCGCATACTCGTTGATCAGCCCGCCGAGGATCGGCCGTCGTTGGATCCGGGCGGCGTTCAGGTCAGCGACGTGCGGTAACGGGTTGGGTGGCTGCTGGCCGAGCGAACGGTGTGGACGGTGACCGTTGTAGTGCGAGGTGTGCTCGGCGAGCATGGCCGCCAGGTGCCGCTCGCCGACGATGAGCATCCGGTCGGTGCACTCCCGGCGTACGGCGCCGACCCAGCGTTCGGCGAACGCATTCGCCCGAGGCGCTTGCGGCGGAGTCTTGATCACGTCGATGCCGGCCCCAGTAAACACGGCGCCGAAGGCCGCCGTGAATTTCGTGTCCCGATCGCGGAGCAGCAACCGTAGGCATGCCGCACGTTGGTCGAGGTCCATGAGCAGGTTGCGTGCCTGCTGGGCTACCCAGGCGCCAGTCGGGTGGGCGGTCACCCCGATCACGTGGACCTGGCGGGTGGCGATCTCGACGAAGAACAGTACGTAGACCCGTTTGAGGAACACCGTGTCGACCGTGAAGAAATCGCAGGACAGGATCGTGTGTGCCTGGGCGGGCGGAAACTGTCTCCAGGTTGGTCCGGACCGTCGCGGTGGCGGGTCGATACCGGTGTTGTGCAGGATTTTCCACACCGTGCTGGCCGCCACTCGGTAGCCCAGACCGAGCAGTTCACCCTGGATGCGCCGGTGGCCCCAGGTGGGCTTCTCGGCGGCCAGCCGCAGTATCAGGTCACGGATTTGCTTGCTTATCGGTGGCCGGCCGGGCCGGGTATGCGGGTACGTCCACCGTCGGGCGACCAGCTCATGGTGCCACCGCAGCAGCGTCGCCGGGGTGACGAAGAATACCGACCATCGTGGGCGGGGCAGCAGCCGCGACAACACCGCCAGCACCACCCGATCGGCCGGTTGCAGATCAGGGCGGTGCACCTGGCGGCGCAGTACCGCCACCTGATGGCGGAGCACCAGGAGCTCCACGTCCTTGGCCCCGCCGTCGCGGGCGAGCTGGGTCAACATCTGCAGGACCTGGCGCAGCAGCAAGTACACAAGCGACGCGCTCATGGCCTCCATCGTCGGGTACGTCGGCGTCGAGCATGTGCCGAACCGCAGGTCAACCGACGTAACTCAATTCTCGAGCCCCACACGAGCACCGACGAGTACGCCGGCGACGGATGTGCCCGGGCTGCCGAGCCCGCTGGTGGTCACGCCGGTCGCGTACAGCTGAGCAGTTGCACGGAAATGGCAGAGAAGTTGCGTGAGCCAAGAGTTGCGTGTGCCAATCTCGGCGCCGCTGTCGGTGGGGCAGGGCTTGGCTGCCGCCCGTGAGGCACCCATATGGCCCCTCGCTCGCCCACAGGCCTACGGGATCGGCATGGTCGGGACCGACGCACCCTCCTCGGCCGCATCGCGGCGCACGCGCCGTGCCGGTCGGGCACCGGTACCCAGCAGGACCCCGGCGACCACGACCGCCCCGCAGACCAGCTCGACCGGGTACACGGGGTCTCCGAGCAACAGCCGTGAGGCGCCGATCCCGATGACCGGGACGAGCATCGAGAAGGGCGCCACGCCGCTCGACGGGTGGCGGCTCATCAGGGCGGTCCAGATCCCCGAACCGGCCAGCGTCGCGGCCAGCACCGTGAAGGCCAGGCCGCCCAGCGCCAGTACGCCCTGGCGGTCGGCCAGCGTGGTCATAGATGAGGTGATGCGCGCCGGACCCTCGGCCACCAGGGAGACCGCTAGCAGCGGCAGCGGTGGGACGACGCTCATCCAGAGTGTCAGCCGGAACGGCTCGGACGTCTGCGCGAGGCGGTTGCTCAGGTTGCCCAGCGCCCAGCCGAGGCCGCCGCAGAGGGTGAGCAGGACGGGCAGGAGCATGGCGCCGCCACCAAGTTCGCCGCGGTGCACCGCGATGCCGGCCAGCCCCGCCACCGCGAGGCCGACGCCGACGGTCTGACGGGCAGTCAGCCGCTCACGCAGGAGCGTACCTGCGAGGACCACCGTGAACGGGGCCGACGACTGGAGGACCAGCGAGGCGAGCCCCGAGGGCATCCCAATGGACATCGCAAGGTAGAGGAACAGGAACTGCAGGATGCCGAATCCGGCTCCGTAGCCGAGCAGCCACCGCCACCGCACCGCCGGACGCCGGACCAGGAGCACCGTGGGGACGGCGATGACCGCGAACCGGAGCGCGGCGAGGAAGAACGGCGGGAACTGCTGGAGGGACAGGTGGATCGCCGGGAAGTTCAGCCCCCAGAGGGCGGCGACGGTGAGGGCGAGCAGGCGGTCCCGGGCTGGCATGCCTCGAGCTTCGCAGCCCCGACTGTTCAGCACCATCAACGATTCTGCTCATGTCGGTGTAGTTTCGCTTCATGGATCTTCGAGCGTTGGAGGTGCTGCGAGCGGTACGCACCCAGGGCGGTGTCACCGCGGCCGCCGCGGTGCTGCACCTCACCCCCTCGGCGGTGTCCCAGCAGCTGGCGGCGCTGACCCGGGAGGTGGGGGTCGCCCTCACGCAGCGCGTCGGGCGCGGCGTGCGCCTGACACCCGCCGGCGAGGCGCTGGCCACTGCGGCCGACGACGTGGTGCTGGCTGTCGAGCGGGCCCGCGCCGCCTGCGAGGTCTTCCTGGACCAGCCGACCGGAACCGTCCGGGTGTCGGCGTTCCAGAGCGGCGCCCGCTTGCTGCTGCCCGAGTTGCTCACCCGGGTTCAGCGGCTCGGCGGGATCGCCCTGGAGTGCTCCGACGAGGACGTCGCCCAGGCCGATTTCGCCGCGCTCACCGACCGCGTCGACGTCGTCATCGCCCACCGGCCGGACGAGGGCCCGGAGGAGGGTGTGGACTGGAACGCCGACGGCGTGCCGCTGCGCGTGGTGCCGCTGCTGCGCGAGCCGCTGGACGTGGCGGTGGCCCTGCACCATCCGCTCGCCGAGCGTCCCCACGTCCGGCTCGAGGACTTGGCCGACCAGGACTGGATCACGGTGCGTGAGGGCTTCCCGGTCGCCATCGTGCTCACCGCGATCGCCGCCCACACCGGAACCGCGCCGCGGATCACCCACCGGATCAACGACTTCAGCGTTGTCGAGGCGCTAGTCGCGGCTGGGCACGGCGTCTCCCTGCTGCCCCGCTACAGCGCCGGAGGCCACCCCGGCGTCCGGCTGCTGCCGATCAGCGGAGTGCGCGCGGGCCGACGGGTGGACGCGCTCGTGCGTCGCGACCGGGCCGAGCGCCTGGTGGTTCGGCGGGTGCTCGACGAGCTCGCCGACGTGGCCGCCGGGATCGACAGCCACGGACGACCGCTCAGCAGTCCCGGCCACGACGTCAGCGAGAACGACCGCCGAGGTCTACTGCTGAGCCATCTGTCGGGTTGAACTCCCACCGCCGCCTGCGAGGGGCTCGGAGGGCCAGAAGTTCAGGTGTTCGGCGCGCTCCCGGGGATTCGGTGCGGGTGGGGTCGATCAGCAGGCTGTTGTCGAGCACCGCTCGGCTCCTTGCTGCTCCCACAGGTCGCGTAGGCCGTGCTCGAGCAGGCCCTGGTCGCCTTCCTGGTCGGGAACGGCTGACGCTTCGAACGCGTCGCTGACGTCCTCCCACCGTCGCCAAGTGTGTGACGTGACCGGACTGAGCACGGCGGCGGGGCGACCGGAGACGGTGATGGTCGCTGTCTCACCTGCCTCGACACTGTGCTCCCGCTCCGCGCTCCCGCTCCGCCCGGAAGCGCCGGAGAGAAATTGCAGCTCAGAGGCACGCTTGCTGCCCTTGAACGGCCCACTAGCGAAAACGCCTCTGGAACAAGTGTTCGAAGATCGCTAACCTGCTCGGCATGGCCAAGCACCGAGAGCCGGATCTCGAGCCGCTCAAGCGCGGAAGCAAGCGCCGCGACGGCAACAATGCTGACGCGCTACGTCGCGCCGGAACCCTGCCCGACAACCCCGTCACGTCCGAGACGGTGGACAGGGCGATAGAGACGCTCGCTGTGCGCATGGGACTTCCCGTCGAGGTGGTCCGCGCGCACTTCGACAAGCTCAGGGAGGGGTAGTTGGACAGCTTCACCACGACGAACAAGTCGCCTACGAAGTTTGTTTCGAGCTCTCGGGCGCGCCGGCTGACAAACTTCGACAGAGAACTCTCGGATCCAGGGGGCTGGCAGTGGAGGACCTTGCCGCCTGACCGATCACCCGAGCCGCAGGTCAGAGGTCATGCGGCGCGTATTGGCACCGTACAGGTGTTGGTCATGTGGCCGAGGAAGTCGTCTGAGCATGCTCGGGCAGCTCACACCGGACAGTGGAACCGATCAGCGTTCGTCGGTCATGCCGGTCTGGGCATGTCGGTCAGCGAGTCGTCACCTGCGCGTGGATGAACTCGGTGACGTCGCGGAGGACGTCGTCGGCATTCAGTTCGTTGAACAACTCGTGGCGGGCCTGCGGGTAGGTCCGCTCGGCGAAGCGGGAGCCACGTAGGTGTTCGATCCCTGGGCGGCTTCCATCGATCGGTACGAGTTGGTCGTCCTCACCGTGGATCCACATCAGTGGCAGGTCGCCCACGCTCGGCCCACGGGCGATCGTCTCCAGTCCGCGCTGAAGGGCTTCAAGTGTGGTCCGCTTGAACGGGCCGTGCCATACCAAGGGATCGGCCGCATAGGTCTGCCCGACGGCTGGATCGCGCGACAACGTGGTGACGTCGAGCGGTACGTCCGGGATCTCGTCGAGGGCGAGCAGTTGCGATACCGCGTCCCAGCGGCCGATTACCGGGCTGGACAGGATGAGCGCGGCGAGGGTGTGTCCATAGCGTTGGGCGTAGCGCGCAGCGATCAGGCCGCCCATCGAGTGGCCAAGCAGGACGACCGGTAGGTCGGGATGTACGCGCCGAGCCGTCTCGTCCAGCAGGTGGAGATCGGAGACGATGTCCTCGAAGTCTCTCACGACGACAGGCTCGCCCTCGCTCTTACCGTGGCCTGCATGGTCGACGGCGTAGACGACCGCGCCGTTTTGGACCAGTGCGCCCGCGAGGCGTTCGTACCGGCCGATGTGTTCTCCGTAGCCGTGGGCGATGACCACGACGTGCGTAGGCTGGTCCGGCCCGCTCCAAGTTCTGGCGGCGAGCTTGCCCTGCGTCCCGTCGTACGTCCATTCACGCGACTCGGCCATGGGCGCTCCTCGTCGGGTAGCGGTTCCGGGTGCCTTCAGGGTGTCAGTCGGCGTTGTATCCGTCCACCCGTTCGGCACCTCAACCGCCCCGATGCGCCCCAGAGTGTGTTGCTCACGGCGCGGTCGTGACTGCGCTTCAGGGCCGGGTGGTCGTGCATGAGCGGGAGGGAAGGCGTCGGTCAGGGCTGCGCCGGGCCGGAGGTGAAGTCGTTGATGAGTTTCTCGACGTGGGCACGGATGTCGTCGCAGGCGGTCCGGACCACCTCGGCGACGAACCCTGGGAGGTGTACGTCGTCAAGGGCGACGCCGACACCCTCGCCAAGGAGCCCGGCAGCGAGTGTTGCGGTCAATCCGCAGAAGCGGGCGAACCGGCCGTCACCGCCGACGGCCGTACCAGTTGCTGCTGAGCAAAGGTGCATGTGGACGCTGCGGCTTGTCAAAGCGAGGGCCGCAGCGCCCAGCCCTCGACCCACCGGCGCGCCTCAGGGCTGGGTCCCAGCGCGCGACTAACGCCAGTTGTCACCACAAGATCAATCCTGGCCTCTGGGACGGTAGCTCGGCTTGTAGTGGTTAATCGTGGGTGCACGTCCCGGACATGGACCGATCGGTGGGGGAGCAGAATGGGAGCAGCGGGTCGCGTTCAACGGCGTTGAACCGCGTCCGACCGGGTTGAGCTGCCCACATCGTCTCGCCGTGACCTGCGGACCCTCGCGTTCGTGCAGTTCAGTGCAAGATCGGATTTTCGTTGACACCGGAAGAGGTCACTGGTTCAAACCCAGTATCGCCCACCAAAGAAACAGCAGGTCAACGGCTCGTTACCGGATCTTCGGTAACGAGCCGTTTGCTCTATGCCAATTACATTGGGAGCAAAATGGGAGCGCATGATCGTCTACCTCTTCGGGGCGTGGGTGCCAGAAAGCCGTCCGTGGCGGTTGAGCTGGGGCTTCGTGGGCCGGGTACCGGCCGCGATGATCGGTGAGTGGCACTGCGACTGCTCTACCTGGTGGTCTCGCAGTTGATGCAGTGGTTGGTGTTGCTGGCCCGGGACTCGGCCGCGAAGGACGTCGAGCTGTTGGTGTTGCGGCACGAGGTGGCGGTACTGTGCCGGCAGGTGTTGCGGCCTCGGGTCGACTGGGCCGACCGGGCGGTACTGGCCGGTCTGGCGCGGTTGTTGTCTGACCGGCTGCGGGGCGGGTTGTTCGTGCGGCCGGCAACGCTGCGGTCGACCGCCGGTTAGTGCCGAGGTCCGCAGCCTGGTGCTGCGGCCGGCTCGGGAGAATTCGACCTGGGGGCTACCGCCGGATCCACGGCGAGTTGTGCCGGCTGGGTTACCGGGTCGGTGCGAGCACCGTCTGGGCCATCCTGAAGCGGTCCGGAGTGGACACGGCACCGATGCGTTCGGCGCTGACCTGGCGACAGCTCCTGCGGGCCCAGGCGCGCGGCATGCTGGCGGTCGACTTCTTCAGCGCCGACACGGTCGTGCTGTGCCGGCTGTACGTGTTGTTCGTGATCGAGATAGGCAACCGGCGGGTCCATCTGCGCGGCGTCACCGCGCATCCAGCGGCGGAGTGGGTGACCCAGCAGGCCCGGAACCTGATGCTGGACCGCGGTGACCGAGTCGATCGGTTCCGGTTGTTGATCCGAGACCGAGACACGAAGTTCAGCGCCGCGTTCGACGCGGTCTTCGCCGCCGTGGGCATCGACGTGCTCACCACACCGGTGCGAGCGCCGCGCGCCAACGCGTACGCAGACCGCTGGGTCGGCACGGCACGCCGGGAGCTACTCGACCGGATGCTCGACTTCGGGAGCCGGCACCTGCAGTCGGTGTTGACCGAGTATGTCGATCACTACAACATGCATCGCCCACACCGCTCGCTGGGACAGCGACCGCCGCGTGGACCAGCGCCACCATCGACGGCGGTAGCCGGCCGGCGGGTAGTGCGGCGCGATCGTCTCGGCGGTCTGATCGGCGAGTATTCGCAGCCCGCGTGATGTGACTGACTAGCTGGCATCCACACGGCAAAGACGCGTACCGAGCTGTGCCGCTAGTTCGGGGCCACCGATGTGGTCGCCGAACGCGGCGAGGAAGGCATTGCGCGCGTGCGTGAGCTGACCGGCGGCGACGACGCCCCTGCAACAGCCCAGCTCAGGTTGAAAACAGCTCGCTGCTCAAGTCTGCCTCGATCTTGCCAACGCTCAACCCAACGGCGCCCGCACGGGTCCCAGGGGCGCGTGGGCTGAGTGATAGGCGCGACAATGATTTGACGAAGGTGCTCCATCGAAAGTATCATGACAATAAATCTATCGATCTAGCGGGGGCTATTAGTCATGGATGACACTGTCGGAGATCTCTCCATTTCTCGGCGTTGCGAATCCCGCGCGGCCGTGCCGAATTAGCCTCAGGCTCGGGGCCGTGATTGATTGTCAGGTGACTCGACGCGGCCTGAAAGGCGCAAGGTCCGGCGCGTTACACGAGTGAGCGCGGCCAATACGAGGGCTGACGTCGAGAGCGGCGAGACGGCTCGTCGACTGGCGGAGTTCATCCGAGGTTCTCGGAAAGGCTCGTTCAATAGGATTCATGTGCCGCGTGGAAATCAGGTGAGATCAAGTTAACGTTGAGGTTGTAATGGGATATTTCCCGTCTCCTCGGCGAACCCAACACCCGCGGAATCGTTGGATGAGGGATGAGTCGGCAGGTCAAGCCCGGGAGTAAACCATACCGCACACAGTTGCGTGATCGGCTGGCCGCTTTGGGATTTTCTGAAGATGCCATCCCCGCCCGGGTCGCGCAACACCTGACTGCAGAATGCCAGATCCGCCCACGCACCGCGTGGCGATTAGCGTGCGACATGTCCCTGGACCTGGCGGCGCGCCACTACAATGCTGTCAACGGAGACGCTCGTGCGGGAATGCGCGGCTCTCGAATATGGGAGTACGAGCAGTGGCCCGACCGGGGCGTTCGCCCCACGTTATCGGCGCTGCGCACTCTGGCCCAGGTGTACGGCACATCCTGGAAATCCCTGCTCGACCTTCGTGACCTGGAACATCTACCGCCGAGGGACCTTGCCGAATACCACGGCACGAAGGAGGAGGAGCCACGGGTATCGACAGCTGCGGTGACAGTGCGCCAACCCCTCGAAACCGGGAGGCAGATACCTCATCGCGCCACCGCCGATGCACCGAAGCCGCTGGCCGAGGCAATGATTCTAACGACTACAAACGTTGACGATGTTCAGTTGGACCAGTTGTGGTCTGACACAATCCATCTCGGCAATGCTTACGCGCGCAGTTCGCCGGACTCCGTTCTCCGTCAGTTGTCCCTGGTGCGGGAACGGACCATGACCTTGCTGAAGGGGCGCCAGCGACCGAAGCAGACCAAAGATCTGTATCTAGTGAGCGCGAAGTGCTGCGCGATGATGGGATGGATGTCCGCGGATTTGGGGAGATACGGCGCCGCGCAGGAGCTCAACTCCGCCGCCTGGCTCTACGCTCAGTATGTAGACGACCATTTCGCGCGGCGATGGGTACGCACCGCACAGTCGCGAGTGGAGTATTGGGCCGGCAACGGTGCGGAGTCGGCTCGGCTGGCTCAAGACGGGTTGAGGCACCCGGCGGGCACCCGGATGGCCGATGCGCCTCTTATTCTGGCGGAGGCCAGAGGGTGGGCGAGTATTCAGGCCGAGCGCCAGGTTCTCGACGCGATCGGGCGCTGGGCAAGAATTGAAGACTCCGAACCGACGGTCGCCGACGAGGACAGGTTTTTCAACATCAGCAAGGATCGGCGGCACTACATGGCCGGAACCTCACTGCTTTCGGTGGGGCGTACCGGCCTCGCGCTCAAGGAACTCCGGACCGCACGGCAGGTCTATGAGGGGTTGGCGCCCGAAGAGCGGTGGGAGGCAATGGAGCCGATGATCAGGATCGACACCGGCCGTGCTTATCTGCGGCTGGGTGAGTTCGACGCCGCTGCCGCCGAACTAGAACCCTTTGTCTCGGTGGATGTCGGCCGACAACCGGACATGGTGCGGGCGATGTTGAAAGTCCTTGCGGGGGAACTCGCCGGTCCACGCTGGTGCAGTTCGAGCACCGCTTGCAACCTAGTCGACGCCTTACGCGACACACAAGTATCTGTTCCGCGCTGAGGTGAGAACCTTTTCGGATGTAGCGCTGAGGTTAACGGGGGGAATGTTGCTACGCGCGTCAGCCGGGCCGCCTTCGGGTTTGGTTCGATCAGATTCATCGCTACCGCAAAGCAGGCGGGAAGAACGCGGCTCAAGACGCGTCATCGTGGTGGCGGACAGGTTCGCGCAGTTCGCCGATGGCGAGCAGGTGCTTACCGTGTCGGAACTCATGACGCTGGTGTCCTCCGGCGCCGCGGCGGAGTCCGGCGCTGAATGGGTTCTCCATGCCGGCCAGGGAACAGAACGACCGGACTGGGATGCGCTCGAAGCCGCTCGTGCGGCAGCCGGCGGTTTGCGGATCCGGTTCGCGGGCCCCGCCCCTCTTGCGAGCCGGCCGGTTCCGCCGTCCGCGGTGCACAAGAACCGGGCGGAGAACGTCCTGCTGGCAGATCTCAGCAACCTGTCGAGGACGCATTGCGTCGCTGCCCTGCGGGTACACCGGAACAACGAACTCATCCTGGATCACACCGCGCGGCACGTGTCGGGCATGGTGGTCATCGAAGCCATGCGGCAGATATGCATCGCCCAATTCGAAACCGCCTATCGTCGTGACCTGCCGTCGTACGACTATGTCGGAGTCTGGCGGCGCATGAACGTCACCTTCGGGGGATTCCTCTTCGCTCTCCCCGCGACGGTGGTCTGCGAAATCGCCGACGCGGACCTGAGTACGGAGACCAACCTCCGGTTCCGGGTGGCGACGTCGGTGCGGCAGTACGACGACGTGGTGGCCTCGGCGGAGATCGAGTACTCCATGGTGCGGCAGGAACGTATCGACCGCCTGGAACGTAACAAGGCCGCGCGCGCTGTTCGAACGCAACTGGCCGGGCTGCTCGAGCCCTGACCCAGGCACCCGGACCGGCCCCTGATGCACCGATCGACGACGGAAAGGAGTGGACAATGGGCGACGTACCCGTAGCTGGCGCGCAGTCCGACTTTGATCGAGGATTGAAGCTCATCCAACAGTTGGGTGGCGTGGAACGTCCGGCGGTGCTCGATCTGTTCGAGAGCCTCAACGAGGGCGCCTTCGGTGAGGAGTGCGTCGGGTTCATCTACGGCGGTGTCTACCACCGGCCGGGGCTGTCCCTGCCGGCCCGCCAGTTGGCCACCGTCGGCGCCCTGACCGCTCTCGGTTATGCGTCCGCGCAGCTTCAATTCCACGCCAAGGCCGCGTTGAACGTCGGGTGCAGCCGACGGCAGATCATCGAGTCCGTCATTCAGGTCAGTTCGTTCGCCGGTTTTCCGGCCACGCTCAACGCGCTCACCGCGGTGAAGGCGGCGCTCGGCGCAGCCGAGGTGGCGGAGGGCCCGTCCGACGAGGCGGACCACCGGCCGGCGTCGGACGTCGAGGACCGCTACGAACGCGGCCTGCGCGTCATGGAGCAGGTCGACGGAGACGAGGGTAGGAAGGTCGTGGAGGCGCTCCAGGACGTCGCGCCCGACCTGGCCCGGTACATCATCGAGTTCACCTTCGGCGGGATCTACACCCGGCCGAACCTCGACCTGAAACATCGCGAGATCGTCACCGTGGCGGCCTGCGCGGCGCTCGGCTCGGCCCTGCCGCAACTCAAGGTGCACATCCACGGCCTGCTCAACGTCGGCGGCACCCGCCAGGAGGTCGTCGAGACGTTGCTGCACGTGGCGTTCTACTGCGGCTTCCCGGCAGCGCTCAACGCCATGGCCGCCGCGCGGGAAGTGTTCGCGGAACGGGGCGTGGGCTAGTGGCGGAACTTCGCAAGGTCCGCCTCGTCGCGGTCGACTGCGACGGGGTCCTCATCAACGACACCTACCTGGCCGTCATCGAACGATTCATCAGCAGGCACGGCGGTGACTACGACGAACAGGCCGAGCGGAGAATTGTCGGCCTGCGGGACGTGGTCGTCGCTGACCTGATCGCGGAGCTGTGCGGGCTCGAGCAGTCGAACGCCGACACCCTGGCGGCGATCTGGGCCGAGCGGGAGCAGTACCTGCGAGAGCACCCCATCAGGGTCAACGACGGTGTGCCGGATCTCCTGGCGTCGCTGCGGAAACTCGACGTCCGGGTGGTCTGCTACGGCGGTCGCACGCGCGAGCACACGTTCGACAAGTACCTGGGGCACCTCGTGGACCTTCTCGATCCCGAGGTTCCGTATGTGAGCGTCAACGAGCACCGCCCGGGCATCGAATGGATCGTTCGCGAGGTCATCGGGTGCGCCTTCGACGAGGCCGTCTTCATCGATGACGTCAGCCGGGTGGCCGAGGCCGCACGGGAGCACGGAACGGGGTTCATCGGCTTTCCCGGTGGCCCCGCACATCGGCGGCAACGGAGGTTCATGGCGGAGGCCGGCGTGCGGCACATCGTCGGGTCGCTCGACGAGATCACACCGCAGTTGCTGGCGCGCATCGATGACGAGCTGGCCACGTCGGAGCACTGGTCCACGCGACGTTGACGGATTCTGCCGACTTCAACTTGGAGCAACGGTGAAGTACTTCTGTGTGCCGCAGCCTGGTGGCGGGCTGGTCCAGCGCGAATGCGACGTCCCTGAACCCGGTCCCGGCCAGGTGCTCGTCAGGATGCGCGGGTGGTCGGTCAACTTCCGGGACCTGATGATCGCGAAGGGCCTGTACCCGAAGGCGGTGAAGGCCGACGTGGTGGCGCTGTCCGACGGGGCCGGCGAAGTCGTCCAGGTCGGCGCGGACGTTACCCGGTGGTCGCCGGGCGATCGTGTTGTCGGTACCTACTTCCCGCGGTGGGTCTCGGGTCCGGGGACCGAGGACAAGACCTCGCACGACCTCGGCGGCACGGTGGACGGTGTGCTGGCCGAGTACGTCACGTTCAGCGCGGACGCCGTCGTGGCGGTACCGGCGCATCTCGACTTCGCTGAGGCCGCGACGCTGCCCAGCGCCGGGGTCACCGCGTGGCGGGCGGTGGTCGAGGAAGGCCGTCTGGCACCGGGCCAGAACGTGCTCACCATGGGCAGCGGCGGCGTTTCGACCTTCGCCGTGCAGTTCGCCGCGCTCGGTGGCGCCCGGGTCATCGCCACGTCCGGCTCCGACGAGAAGCTGGAGAAACTGAGCGCTGTCGGCGCCGCGGACGTCATCAACTACCTGACGACGCCCGCGTGGGGCGCAGCGGCGGCGGAGCTCACTGCCGGCGGGGTGGACCACGTGGTCGACGTGGGCGGCGCCGGCACCATCGGGCAGTCGATGATCGCTGCCCGCATGGGCGGGCACATCAGCGTGGTGGGAGTGCTGACCCAGGGAACGGGCGCGGATCCGCTGATGGTGCTGGCCAAGCAGCTCACCCTGAGGGGCCTCACCAACGCCAGTCGCGAGACCTTCGAGGAGATGAACCAGGCTGTGGAGCGCCATGGCCTGCGTCCGGTGATCGACAAGCGCTTCGCGTTCGACGAGGTCGTCTCGGCATACCGGTACCTGGAGTCCGGAGCGCATGTCGGCAAGGTTGTCCTAGAGGTCGATTGAGCGCACCGTGTACTGCAGCCGCACCCCGAGATCTGGTCATGTTCGTGCTCACCTGGTGCCGCGACGTAGTCCAGGTGCGGGGTGTGGGACCTGCGCTCGCGGGCGTCGTGGCGTCAGCGCCACCACGGCGGTCGCGGATGGTGAGCGAGTGCGCGTCCGGCTCGGGCTGGCAGCCAGGCTCGATGTTTGATCTCCGCGACGGGCATCGGAAGGAGTTGCAGTCCTGGGGCGGCTCGCCGTAGCGGCGGATCGGCGGTGCTACCAGGGCGTTGGTGACCGCCCGTATCACGGCCGTGGTCACCGCGCAGGCACTCTGGACAATCACGGTCAGGACGAGGTGGTATAGCAGGTCCGGGTAGAGCCCGACCTGGCTGTGGTCAAGATCGAAGTGATCCTTACCGACCGGCAGCTTTCTTCCACCGATCAGCCATGAATGCGGCAATGATGCACATCCAGCTGTTTTCATCTTGGTTGACGCTGCTCCTCCACGAGTTGAAGGAGGAGGATCGCCGCGAGCAAGGCGGCCGCACGCTGGGACAGCAGTACAGCCTGGCCAGAAGCTTCCGGCACTTGACGGTGGGCTATGGCACGCTCACCGATGGATCGGACCTTGGCGTGCACGCGGTCGACGGCCTTCTGCCGTCGGGATGGGCGCGAATGCCGGTGATGACGCTGGAACGGGGTGCGGACCGGCCGCCGGCCCGCTGATATCCCTTGTCTGCGAACGTCAAGACCTGGGCAACGGCCAAGGCGTCGACGATGCCGTGAGTACGGGCGGCGGTCAGGTCGTGCGTCGAGCCGGGCAGCGCCTGGGAGATCCGGCGCGGCCGGCCGGCCGGGTAGGCGATGACCTGGGCGTTGACACCATGGCAATGGTGTTTGTCGGCGTGGTGGCGCCGGTCGGCTGATCCGGACAGTCGGTCGTCGGTGCGGATCAGGGTGCAGCCGTTAGATCCACAGCTTCTCGACGTACGGCTGCCGTACCTGGCGTTGGAAGGCGGGGTAGGTTTCTTCCTTCGAGCAGGATAAATTTTCTCTCCTTCCGTCGGTACGCGCTGGTCAGCGGCTTGTGCCGGCAGAAAATTGCGCGCTACCAACTGGAGTGGTGGCACAGCAGCTTGAGGCCGATAGTTGTACCAGCCGGGATGCCGACAGAGGCGGGACGCGAGCGCCGTACAGGGTCAAAGGCAACGTCAGTCATGGTGAAGTGAGCGAAGCCGCCTTCGCGGTACGTGCGCCGGATCGTCGAGGCGGTATTTCTCACATGGAGGCCACGGGGAAGGGTGATATAGAAAGTAGTTGACATCCAGCGTCCCGAAGTGGCACCGGAAAGCCGATGGAAGTTGCAACCACCTGCAGGCATTTAGCAGCCACGACTTCTCAACGGGGGAGACATGAAAGTCGGCATTTTGGGTCCATTGACCATCGGTTCGAATGAAGTCACGACGACGCCAAGTGCCGGTAAGGTCAAGAAGATGCTCGCGCTGTTGGTGCTCCGCGCAAACTCGACGGTTTCAAAGCATCAGCTGATTGAGGAAATCTGGGAGTACGACCCGCCCGCCACGGCCCACACAACGTTGCAAACCTACGTCATGCAGCTGCGCAAGATACTCGCATCATTCGACGGTGCCCCGACGTACGCGGAGACAAAGAAGACCGTCTGCACCGTGCCCGGAGGGTACCTGTTCAGGCTCGGCTCCCATGAACTCGACCTCGAGGTTTACAAGCGAGAATCGAGGGCGGGCATGCAGGCCCTGTCTCGGCAAGAGAACGAACTGGCGGCCGACCTCCTGCATCGCGCGCTGGCGAGGTGGCGCGGGGCCGCGCTAGCGGACGTGCCCAAAGGCCCCTTGCTCGAGGCCCATGTCACCCGTATGGACGAGTGTCGGCTAGGCGTGCTTGAGCAGCGGATCGAGGCCGACTTGCGGCTGGGGCGGCATCAGCACCTTCTCGGCGAACTCGTCGAGCTCACCCTTGACTATCCGCTCAACGAAAGCCTTCATGCCAAGCTCATGCTGGCGCTTTATCGGTCGGGACAACGACATCGGGCGCTGGCGGTGTTTCAGCGACTGCGCAGCACCCTGGTCGCTGAGACTGGGCTTGAGCCGACGATGAATTTGACGCAGCTCCACTACGCCGTGCTTAACTCCGAACCCTCACTGAACCTGCCGCCGCACACATCGTCGGCATCGCTTGTTGACCAGTTGATCGGGTCTCTGTCGAACGCGCCGGTGGGCGTCGCTGACTGATTAGAACCTCCCCTGGTCGCCCCTGCTCGCGCCGGCACATCTCTGAGTGCCGGCGCGAGTTTTTTGTAGACACTGGACGTGCCGCACGGCCATTCACGCTCCAGTTGTGCTCCAGCGCATGGTGCCACTATTGGCGTACAGGGTTGCTCGTCGTGGCCACAGTGGTGGTGTCGCCGCCGGGTCCGCCGACAACCGAGACGCGGCCGAGGAGTGAGTTCTGATGTCTCCGTCCAGGTCTTACCAGGCTGGTGGTCGCCGGGTCGTGATTACCGGCATCGGCGTGATAGCCCCGGGGGGGATTGGCGCAAAGCGTTTCTGGGAGCTGATTACGAGTGGGCAGACAGCCACCCGATCAATTACCTTCTTTGATCCAACGCCGTACCGGTCCCGTATCGCGGCCGAATGCGATTTCGTTCCCGAGCAGCACGGCCTGTCACCGCAGGAACTGCGGCGAATGGACCGCGCCGCGCAATTCGCTGTGGTCAGCGCGCGGGAGGCGATCGCCGACAGCGGCATCGAACCGGAGCAGTTGCCGGCCGACCGTACCGGCGTGTCGATCGGCAGCGCCGTGGGCTGCACGATGAGCCTGGAACGGGAGTACGCGGTGGTCAGTGACGGCGGACGGCGGTGGCTGGTCGATCACAGCTACGGCGTGCCCGCCTTGTACGACTACCTGGTGCCCAGCTCGCTGGCTCGTGAGGTCGCGTGGGTGGCGGGCGCCGAGGGCCCGGCGACGGTGGTCTCGGCCGGGTGCACCTCCGGTCTGGACGCGGTCGGTTACGCCGTCGATCTTATCCGCGAGGGTAGCGCCGACGTCATGATCGCCGGCGCCACGGACGCTCCGATCTCGCCGATCACGGTCGCCTGTTTCGACGCCATCAAGGCGACTTCGCCGCGGAACGACGACCCTCAGCACGCCTCCCGGCCGTTCGACAAGAGCCGCAACGGCTTCGTGCTGGGGGAGGGTGCCGCGGTCCTGGTCGTCGAGGAGTTCGACCGCGCGCGCCGGCGTGGCGCCCACATCTACGCCGAGATCAAGGGATTTGCCTCCCGGTGCAACGCCTACCACATGACCGGGTTGCGCCCGGACGGGCGAGAGATGGCAGAGGCCATCACCGCCGCCCTGGCGGAGGCGAAACTCGACCGGACCGAGGTCGACTACGTCAACGCGCATGGCTCGGGCACCAAGCAGAACGACCGGCATGAAACAGCGGCGGTCAAGCGCAGCCTGGGGCACCATGCCCGGACGATCCCGATGAGTTCGATCAAATCGATGATCGGTCACTCGTTGGGTGCCATCGGCGCGATCGAGATCGCGGCGTGTGCCCTTGCCGTGGAGTACGGGGTCGTGCCGCCTACCGCCAACCTTCATACGCCCGATCCGGAGTGCGACCTGGACTATGTGCCGATTACCGCACGCGAGCAACGCGTCGATGTGGCGCTCACGGTGGGGAGCGGGTTCGGCGGTTTCCAGAGCGCCATGGTGTTGACCGGCTCTGGGGTTCGGTCGTGAGCATTGCAGCGATCACGGGTGTCGGGGTGGTGGCGCCCAACGGCCTGGGCACAGCAGAGTACTGGTCGGCGACGTTGAACGGAACCAGCGGCATCGACCGCATCACTCGCTTCGATGCGAGCTCCTATCCGGTGCAGTTGGCCGGTGAAGTCTCCGGGTTTGCCGCTGAAGCCCATCTACCGAGTCGGCTGCTCCCGCAGACGGACCACATGACCCGGATGGCGCTGGTCGCCGCTGACTGGGCGCTGGCGGACGCGGCGGTGCAGCCCGGCGAGATGCCTGAGTTCGACATGGGCGTCGTGACCGCGAGCGCCTCCGGCGGGTTCGAATTCGGCCAGCGGGAGTTGGAGAACCTCTGGGGTCGCGGGCCCGAGTACGTCAGCGCCTACCAGTCCTTCGCCTGGTTCTACGCGGTCAATACTGGACAAATATCCATCCGTAACGGCATGCGTGGACCGAGCGGCGTGCTCGTCAGCGAGCAAGCCGGCGGCCTGGACGCCCTCGCCCACGCCCGCAGGCATCTGCGGAAGGGAACCCGACTGGTGCTGACTGGCGGAGTGGACTCCTCGCTGTGTCCATGGGGTCTGACCGCGCAAATCCCCAGTGGCCTTCTGAGCAGGTCGACCGAGCGCGGGCGGGCCTATCTGCCGTTCGACGCGGCCGCGCAGGGCTACGTGCCGGGCGAGGGCGGAGCGATTCTGGTGATGGAGGAGCTCGAAATCGCAAAGGCCGGATGTGATCGGCCCATCTACGGCGTGCTGGCCGGTTACGCGTCGACCTTCGACCCTCCGCCGAGGTCCGGCCGGCAACCGCGTCTGCGCCGGGCGATCGAGTTGGCGTTGTCGGATGCAGGGGTCGTTGCAGACGATGTCGACGCCGTGTTCGCCGACGGCGCCGGGGTCGCGGAGCTTGACCGGGTCGAGGCAGCTGCGATCAGCGCGGTGTTCGGGCCGTACGGCGTGCCGGTCACGGTACCGAAGTCCATGACCGGCCGTCTCTTCTCGGGTGGCGCTGCCCTGGATGTGGTGGCCGCGCTGCTCAGCATCCGCGACGGGGTCCTGCCACCGACTGTCGGTACCGGCCGGCCAGCCCCCGAATACCAGCTCGATCTCGTTACCGGAGCTGCGCGACCGGGCACGGTGCGAACCGTGCTCGTCCTTGCCCGCGGCTACGGGGGTTTCAACTCGGCGGTCGTGCTGACCGCTCCCCAGGTCTGACTGTCGATAGTCACAAGTGAGGAGACGACATGAGCGCGTTCACCCTGAACGACCTGATCACGATCATGCGCCGTTGCGCCGGTGAGCTGGACGAGGTCCAGCTCACCGGAGACATCGCCGACGTACCGTTCCAAGATCTCGGTTACGACTCACTCGCGCTGCTGGAAGCCACGGGCTGGATCGCGCGCGAGTACGCCGTCTCGCTGCCCGATGACGTGGTCACCAGCATCGAAACGCCGGCTGAGCTGGTGGCCTTCGTCAATGAAAAGCTCGACCGAGCGGCATGACCATGACCCAGTTATCCCACCACACGCCACAGTGGAAGGACGAGTGGGTGCTGTGTCCGTCCTGTGGGACTCTGGTGTACGGCAAGAAACTCAGCCGGCAGCTGTCGGTGTGCCCGGAGTGCGGCCACCACCACCGACTGACCGCCCTGGAACGGCTGGCCCAGTTACTCGACCCCGGGTCGGTCCGCAGCATTGTCGAGATCGCTGATGGCGGCGATCCGCTCGGCTTCGTGGACACGGAGCCGTATTCGCAGCGGTTGGAGCGGGCGAGGAGGCAGACGGGCCTCGACGAAGCCGTCATGTGCGCGCAGGGAACCATTGACGGCAACTGCGTCGTGGTAGCCGTGATGGATTTCCGTTTCCTCGGTGGAAGTCTCGGCACGGCGGTCGGCGAGGCGATAACCAGAGCGGCCGAACTGGCCTTGGCTGAGCGCACGCCCTTGGTGATCGTGGCTGCGTCCGGAGGCGCCCGCATGCAGGAGGGCGCGCTGTCGCTGATGCAGATGGCGAAGACCAGTCAGGCGCTGGGCCAGCTGGATGAGGCCGGAATCCTGACGATCTCCGTGATCACGGATCCGACGTACGGCGGGGTGGCGGCCTCTTTCGCCACGCTGTGCGACGTCATCCTCGCCGAGCCGGGCGCGCGACTCGGCTTCGCCGGTCCTCGCGTCATCGAGCAGACCATCCGACAACGCCTGCCCGAGGGCTTCCAGACCGCGGAGTTTCTCTTCGAACACGGCCTGATCGACGGGATCTGTCCGCGGTCGGAGTTGCGGGCGACCCTAAGCCGACTGCTCGCCGTGGCCGAGGGCGGAACCGGTCGATCGTGGCAGCCGTCCGCGGTCGAGGCCGTGCTGACGACCGAACCGAGCCAGCTTCCCGACCAGGATGCCTGGGCGGCAGTGCGCTCCGCCCGAGATCTCAATCGACCGACCACGATGGACTATGCCAACCTGGTTCTCGATCGTTTCGTCGAGCTGCACGGTGACCGGCTCGGTGAGGACTGCCCGGCGCTGATAGCTGGGGTGGGGATGCTCGAGGGTCAGGCGATCGCCCTGATCGGCCACCAGCGGGGGCATACGCCTCGCGAACTGGCGGCACGCAACTTCGGCATGCCCACGCCTGGCGGCTACCGCAAGGCCGCCCGTGTGCTGCGGCTGGCGGCGAAGTTGGGAATTCCGGTGGTCACCCTTATCGACACACCGGGCGCGTACCCCGGCATCGAGGCTGAGCAACGGGGACAGGCGTTCGCGGTCGCGGAGAACATCCGGCTGATGGCCGGTCTGCCCGTTCCAGTCATAGCCGTGATCATCGGAGAAGGCGGCAGTGGGGGAGCGCTCGCTCTCGCCGTGGCCGACCGTGTACTGATCAATTCGGGCGCGGTCTACTCCGTCATAAGTCCGGAAGGCTGCGCGGCCATCCTGTGGAAGGACGCGGCCGCGGCACCCGTAGCGGCCGCCGCGCTGGGGCTGGGTGCCAAGCAGTTGCTCCGGCTGGGCGTCGTCGACGGCGTGGTGCCCGAACCACCGGGTGGTAGCCAGGCGGACCACTGGATGGCCGCAGACCGGCTTCGCATCGTCCTCAAGGGTCTGTTGGCCGAGCTGTCGCTGATTCACCCCGCCGAACTTGTGGCAGGAAGGCGCAGGCGATTCCGTGACCTTGGTCGGACGGCTGAACCAACCTCTGTCGGCGCGGCGAAGGAGAAGCGATGACTGAGAATGCCGGCAACCTCGCAGAAGTGTTGGACGTGCTGCACCACAGCGTCGGACGGATGCTGTCGCTGTCGCCCACCACGCCGACGAACTTGCGGGTGACAGCGGGCGACGTCGGAGTCGAACTGACATGGCAGCACGGCGTAGTGGCCGGAGTGAACCTCGCCGCCGATCCCGGCGACCCGACGAACGGGCACAGTGAGCCGGTGTCCGCAGAGGATGACGCCAGGTCCTACGTCAGCGCGCCGACGGTAGGCGTCTTCTATCACGCGCCCGAGCCGGGGGCGCCGCCGCTCGTCCAGGTGGGCCAATCCGTCGACAGCGGCCAGCAGGTCGGAATCGTCGAGGCGATGAAGACCATGATCCCAGTCATCGCGGATCGCGTCGGCACGGTCGCCGAGGTACTGGTACCCGACGCGACCTCGGTCGAGTACGGGCAACGGCTGCTCGCCATCACCCCGCTGGGCGATGACTAGCGCTTCGCGGAGGAGGACCAGATGTTCGGCAAGGTGCTGATCGCAAATCGCGGCGAAATCGCTCTTCGTATCGCCAGGGCGTGCCGGGAGATGGGCATCCGGGTGGTGGCGGTGCACTCCACGGAGGACTCGGACACCGCCGTCGTGCGCTACGCGGACGAGGCGGTGTGCGTCGGTCCGGCGCCAGCCCGACGCAGCTACCTGAACATCCCGGCCATTGTCGAAGCCGCCCTGCGTACCGGGGCCGACGCGGTGCATCCGGGGTACGGTTTTCTTTCGGAGGACCCGGACTTCGCCGAGGTGTGCGCAAACAACGGCATCACCTTCATCGGACCGCCGCCGTCGGTGTTGGCCAGCCTCGGCGACAAGATCCAGGCCCGGTCGCTCATGTCGACCGCCGGCCTGCCGCTACTGCCCGGCAGCACCGGTCCGCTCGACGATACCGAGGACGCCCGTGCGGCGGCCGACGGTATCGGCTTCCCCGTGATCATCAAGGCGGCCGCTGGCGGCGGCGGCCGGGGGATGCGGGTCGTGCACGATCCCGACGATTTCGAGCGTGCTTACCTGGAGACCCGGGCAACCGCGCAGGTTCTGTTCGGTTCGAGCGCGGTGTTCGTAGAGCGGTACCTGGACAGGGCTCGCCATGTCGAGGTGCAGGTGCTCTGCGACAGTCATGGCAACGCGATCCACCTGGGCGAGCGTGACTGCACCGTGCAACGACGTCATCAGAAACTGATCGAGGAGTCACCGGCCCCAGGTCTGCCGAGCGAACTGACCGCCCGGATCGGAGAGGCAGCCGTACGTGGTGCCCTCGCCGCCGGGTATGTCGGGGCCGGTACCTTCGAGTTCCTCGTCGACTACTCCGGATGCTTCTATTTCATGGAGGTCAACCCTCGGATCCAGGTCGAGCACCCGGTCACGGAGATGGTGACCGGAGTCGATCTGGTTCGCGAGCAGTTGAGGGTGGCCGCCGGCGAGCGGTTGGGGCTGCGGCAGTCCGAGGTTTCTCGCATTGGCGCCGCGATCGAATGTCGGATCAACGCGGAGAACCCCGCGCTCGACTTCGTCCCGACACCCGGCCTGCTGACCGAGGTGGTGTGGCCCAGCGGTCCGTTCGTCCGGGTGGACACCCACCTGAGCAGCGGTTCCCGGGTCTCATCCGCCTACGACTCGTTGCTCGCCAAGCTGATCGTGGTGGGGGCTGATCGTGCCCAGGCGCTGGCCAGAATGCGCAGGGCCCTCGCCGAACTCCACGTGGCCGGTCCGGGAGTACACACTACCCGGGACTTTCTCGGACAGGTGCTGGAGCATCCCAGCTTCGTGCGCGCCGAGCACAGCACCGTACTCGTCGATCACATCGTCACCACCGGCGTTGGCAACATTTCCCGAAGGTAATAGCAGTGGCAGAGAAGGGAAGTCGGATGACTCAGGGGCGCATCGACACGCATCATCACGTGCTGCCTCCGCAGTACCGCAATTGGCTTATCGACAAAGGGCTGTACAAGGCGCGGCCCGTGCCGTGGAGCGTATCTGGGACCGTCGCGATGATGGACGAGGCGGCGATTCAGACGGCGGTCGTCTCGACGGCGCCGATCGGTCTGCGGCTCGACCCCGAGGACCAGGCGCCGAAGGCGCGCGAGGTGAACGAGTACACCGCCGAGATGGTGAAGGACCGTCCGGACCGGTTCGGCTTCTTCGCGACCCTACCGCTGCCGAACGTGGAGGCCGCGCTGGAGGAGATCCGGTTCAGTTACGACGAGCTGAACGCTGACGGCGTGCTGATTCCTACCAACGTGCACGGCCGCTACCTCGGCGACCCCGAGTTTGAGCCGGTCTTTGAAGAGCTCAACCGCCGCAACGCGGTAATTTTCACCCACCCGACCGGTGTCGGCGGAACGCCGGCGCCGGGCATCCCGTCCTATGTCGCCGACTATCTGCTGGACACCGTGCGTACCGCCATCGACCTCGTTCGGACCGGCCGGACCGTGCGATTCAGTAACCTCAAGATAATCCTCTCCCACGGGGGCGGCTTCGTCCCGTTCGCCGCCCACCGGATGGCTACCGCCCCAGCCACATGGGGCGATCTGACCACCGCTGAGGTGGTGGAGCAGCTGCGCTCCTTCTACTTCGATCTGGCGCTCACCGCGAGCCCGTCGAGCCTGCCCAGCCTGCTGGCGTTCGCCAAGCCCGGGCACCTGCTCTACGGCAGTGACTGGCCGTTCGCCGAGGAGGAGATCCCCTACTACACGGGCTTCCTCGACAACCACCCGATGTCGGAAGAGGAGCGGGCAGCCATCAACTACGGCAACGCCCAAGCGCTCTTCGCTCGCATCATGCGCTGAGCCGGACAAGCAATCGGGGCCGCCCACCACGCCGGTGGGCGGCCCCTTCGGCCGCGGGTGACGGTTCGGTCAGAGGTCGTCCCTGGTCACCAGGCGCCGACGTACCAGCAGTCGGCCGTCCCGGCGGACGAGCTCGTCCTCGGCGGACGTGCACCGGTGAATCACCGGATCGCCACCTTTCGGTGTGCGGATGACCAACGCGTAGTAGCGGGCGCGGATCACCCCGTCCCGCTCGTCATCGACGGCGAGCATGCCGAACCAGTGCCGGTGCACCACACCGGCCGCGGCGAGGTCCGCTGCGGTGGTTCGGACCGCCTCTTCGATCGCCGCGCGGCCCACCGTGGGCCGCGGATAGGCGTTGGCGGCGAAGACGCCGTCTTCGGCGAAAGTCGCCGCCCACGTCTCCGCCTGTCCGGAGTCGATGGCGTGCATCTGTCGGGCGTAGAAGTCGTTCACCTCGGCATACAGTTTCGCGTCGGCGCTGCTGATGACGGAATCGCTCGTCACAGCCGTGCTCCCTCCTCGTGGTGCGGAAACGTCGGTCGGCGGACATGGAGATTCCAGCGTGACGTCCCGACCTGGAAACCTGCTGGAGCGTGCGGATCGGACCGTGCATTCCATCCCGGCTCCATTGCGGTACGCAAGACTGAGTCGAGCACATCAGGACTGCTCACTGCGGGAATGTGTTGCTTCATCCCGTTGCCGTGAACATTGGTCAAGACCACCTACCGGAGGAAACACAGTGGAATCTCAGGCGTCTTTCGGCCGGCGTCGCCTGTTAACCGGGGCGCTCGGCCTTGCCGCCACGGCGGCGACCGGATCCGTGATCCGTCCCGGTGCGGGCTGGTCCTCCACCGAACAGCAGACCGCGACCACCACCGCGCTGATCGTGGGGGCGGGCTACGCGGGCTGCGTCGCGGCGCTCCGTCTTGCCCAGGCCGGGGTACAGTCGGTCATCCTCGAACGCGGCCTGTCCTGGCCGATCACGCCGAACGGCACGACTTTCGCCACGGCGGCCAAACCGGACGGTCGGGCCGCGTGGTTGAGCACCACGTCGCCGTTCACCAAAGCGACCCTGCCGGTCTACACCGGCGTTCTGGAGACCTATCAAGCGAACGGGATCGCGGCGCTGGCCGGTGCCGGCGTGGGCGGCGGCTCCCTGGTCAACAGCGGTGTGATGATGGAGCCCTCGGAGAACCTGTTCAACAAGTCCTTCGGCGGCACCCTCGACTACGCGGAGATGACGCGGGTCTGGTATCCGCGGGCCCACGGCCTCATCGGCGTCGCGCAAATGCCTGAGGACGTTCTGAACTCCAGTTACTACCAGGCCGCCCTGTCGTTCTACAAGGAGATCGGGGCCGCGGGGTATTCTCCGGTGAAGCTCGACATGGCCGTCGACTGGGACACCGTGCGGCAGGAGATGGCCGGCACCAAGGTCGCGTCGTTCATCATCAACGACGGAATCTGGGGCTGCAACAGCGGAGCCAAGCGAAGCGTGGACCGTACGATCCTCGCATCCGCGCTCGCGACCGGCCGTACGTCGGTCCAAACCTTGTGCCGAGTCACGGACATCGTGCCGCGCGGCACCGGATACGTGGTCGGCTACGACCGGATCGACACCAGTGGCAATGTGGTCTCGCACGCGACCATCACGACCAAGTACGTAATCCTCGCGGCTGGCTCGCTGGGGACGACCAGGCTGCTGGTGCGCGCCAAGGCCCTGGGCCAGCTGCCCAACCTGGACTCCTCCGTCGGTACCAACTGGGGCAACAACGGCGACAACAACGCGCTGCGCACCGGCATGGCGTACAACAATCCGACACAGGGTGGACCGTCGGGTATCGCCATGACGGACTGGACCGCCAACACGGTCGGTCCGGTGACGCTGCTGAACTTCCCGTGGCGGACACCGCCTGCCGACGGTAGCGGGGCGGTCGCCACACTGGGCCTTTCCTACGTGCCGGGCCTGGGTTCCTTCGCCTACAACTCGGCCACCGACTCCGTCGATCTGACCTGGCCCGCGTCGGACCCGGCGGCCAGCAGTGTGACCCAGGCTGTGACGCAGACGCTGAACAAGCTCAATGCGGCCGATCCGCCGTCGACCACCTCGTTCGTGAACGCTCAGATGACGTCGCACACCTGTGGTGGGGTATCAATCGGACGGAGCGCCAACAGCTTCGGCGCGGTTAACGGCTACCGCAATCTCTATGTCTTCGACAGCGCGTTGCTGCCCGGATCGACCGGCGCCGTGCCCCCCGCGCTCACGGTCACCGCGCTGGCGGACCGCTGCGCCACAGCGTTGGCCGCATCCGCCTGTTGATGGCCGGAGTGGCGATGTCTCGCCACAGATCGTTCGACACCAATCCGATGGAACGGACGGAGCTTGGCATGATGGCCGATCGCGTCGCGGTGGTGACCGGTGCCACCAGTGGTATCGGGCTTGCCGTCACGAAGGTGTTGGCGGAACAAGGTATCAAGGTTTTCATCTGTGCCCGGAACAAGGATCGGGTAGCGCAGACCGTGGCCGATCTGCGGGCGAAGGATCTCGACGTGGACGGCGGCCCGTGCGACGTGCGGTCGGCTGCGGACGTGCGCTCCTTCGTGCAGGCCGCGGTGGACCGGTTCGGGCGGATCGACATTCTCGTCAACAACGCCGGTCGCAGCGGCGGTGGCGTGACCGCTCAGATCACCGACGATCTCTGGTTCGACGTGATAGACACAAACCTCAACAGCGTCTTCCTGGTCACCCGGGAGACGCTCACCACCGGCAAGATGCTGGCGGGCGAGACCGGCCGGGTCATCAACATCGCATCGACCGGTGGCAAGCAGGGCGTTGTGCTCGGCGCGCCGTACTCCGCATCCAAACACGGCGTGGTCGGCTTCACCAAGGCGCTCGGCCTTGAGCTCGCGAAGACCGGCATCACGGTGAACGCGGTCTGTCCGGGATACGTGGAGACGCCGATGGCCTCGCGGGTCCGGCAAGGGTACGCAGCGGCCTGGGACACGTCCGAGGACGACGTGCTGGAAAGGTTCAACGCCAAGATCCCCCTCGGGCGGTACTCGACTCCGGAGGAGGTGGCGGCGCTCGTGGGTTACCTGGTCCAGCCGACCGCTGCCTCGATCACGGCTCAGGCCATCAACGTCTGCGGTGGGCTGGGCAACTACTAGTCCGGATCGCTCTGAGAAAGGCTTTGTCGTGACTGAACCCATCGCAGCAGATTCCCGCTTCGTCCAGCACACCACGCGGGTTTCGGCGTCGGCCGATGTTTTGTACGAGTTGATCGCGGACGCGCCGAGTTGGCCGACCGTACTGGGCCCGACGATCCATGTGGAGCGACTGGAGTCGAACGGAGTCGACGAGGTGCTTCAACTGTGGGCGACGGCGAACGACTCGGTGCGCACCTGGCGCTCCCGCCGTCACCTCGACCCCGAGGCCCGGCGCATCTCGTTCCGGCAGGTGCAGTCTCCGCCGCCCCTGACATCCATGGGCGGCGCGTGGATACTGCGGCCGGTGGCGGAGGACGTCACCGAGGTGGTGCTCGACCATGACTTCAGCGTCGTCGACAACGACCCCGAGGCGTTGGAGTGGTTCACGACGGCGGTGGATCGCAACAGCACCGAAGAGCTCGCGGCGATGAAGCGGTTGGCGGAGAACTGGGCCGACCGGGCTGATCTGACCATGACCTTCGACGATTCCGTTCAGATCGCGGGGGACGCGGTACGGGTGTACGACTTCCTCTGTGACGCCGGACGATGGCCGGAGCGGATCCCGCACGTCTCGAGCATGGAGCTGACCGAGCCCAGCCCCGGCCTGCAGGTCATGACGATGGATACAAGCACGGCCGACGGCTCGGTGCACACCACCCGGTCGGTGCGGGTTTGCTTCCCGTCGAACCGCATCGTGTACAAGCAGGTCCAGACACCGACGTTGATGGCCGTCCACACCGGAGAGTGGATCATCGCTCCCAACGACGACGGCGTGCTGGCCACCTCTCGGCACACCGTGGTGATCCGCCCCGAGACGGTCACCACGGTCCTCGGTCCGGATGCGACAGTCGCCGACGCCAGGAAGTTCGTTCGTGAAGCGTTGGGACGCAACAGCGGCACGACCTTGCGCTACGCGAAGAACTTCGCCGAGGCGCCCGACGCCACGGCGGCGGTGTGAGGCCGGCCGTGTACGGCGACGGCGAACTCACCCGGTTTCCGCAGGCCCGGCTCGACGAGTTACTGGCGGTTTCGGCTGCCCGGCATCCGGACCGGCCGGCAATCGTGACCCCGTCCGTCACCCTCGGTTTCGCGGAGCTCGAGGCCGACGTGGCGCGGTGGGCGTCCGCGGTGCGGGCGATGGTGGGTGTCGGAAGCCGTGCTGTGGTAGCTCTGCATGCCGCGCTGGACCCGCAGCTTGCGATCGCCTACTACGGCACGATCCGGGCGGGTCACGTGGTGGCCATGCTCAATCCGCTCCTGCCGGCGCCTGTGGTTGTGCAGCAGCTGGCGCGGGTGCGGGCGCGGGTGGCCGTGGTCACCGCCCAGGTGGCCGTGACGCTCACGTCCCTGCTGGACAGGGCATCGGATCTTCAGCTGGTGGTGCTTGACGGCGACGGCCCCGCGCCGGGGATGCGGGGCCTGCTGGCCGGTGCCTGTCCGGCGCCTACCGAGCCGATCACCGCGAAAGACTGGGACGAGGTTGCCGCCATCCAGTTCACCAGCGGCACGACCGGCCGTCCCAAGGCTGTTCAATTGAGCCACCGCAACATCACGGTCAACGCCATCCAGGTGGCTCGGGCGCACGAACTGTCAGAGTCCGCGATCGCAGCTAACCACCTGCCCACCTACCACCCAATGCATCTAAACTCGGCGATCGTCGCGGGCGCCACACAGGTGCTGTGCACCATGCCGGACCCGATTGACTCGGTGGCCTTCGCGGCTGAGCACGGCGTGACTCATTACTACAGTCTGCCGGTACGGCTGTCGCACCTCGCCGAGGACGTGCGGCTGGGAGAACCGGCCGTGCCGACGCTGCGGGTGATCGCCTCCGGTGGTTCCTCGCTACCGAGGTCGTCGGCGGCAACGCTGCGTGCGCGGTTCGGCGTGCCGGTCATCCAGGGTTACGGGCTCGCCGAAACGGCTCCGCTCACGCACTCCGACGTGCTGTCCCGGCCGAAGCCCGGATCGGTGGGGCCACCGGTCGCCGACACCGAGTGCCGCGTGGTGGATCTGGACACCCGGCGTGTGGCGGCCGTCGGTGAGGTTGGAGAAGTACAGCTCCGCGGCCCGCAGCTGATGCTGGGCTACCTGGACGACGCCGATTCCGGGATAGACCCGGACGGCTGGCTCTCGACGGGGGACATCGGCCGTGTCGACGCCGACGGCTATCTGTTCCTGGTCGATCGGATCAAAGACGTGTTCAAGTGCGACAACTGGCTGGTGTCGCCGAGCTCGGTCGAACAGGCCGTCTGCGAGCAACCTGAGATCGCGGCCTGCTGTGTCGTCGACGTGCCCGATCGGTTCAGCGGCGCGGTGGCGCACGCGCTGGTCGTGCCCGACCCCGGTGACCTGCCGCCCGAACGTGTCCGGGCGTCCATCGCCGAGGCGAACGAACGACTGCCCTACTACGAACGCATACGTGACTTCCTGGTCGTGCCGAGCATCCCACGTTCGGCCAACGGCAAGATCTCCCGATCCGAACTGCGCGATCGGTTTTTCACCCGACAGCGAGACGTCCCTCTGCGTGAGAAAGGCGCCACGATGGTCACTCTGGTCAACAAGTTCGTGGTCTCCGGCGACCCGTCCGAGTTCGAGAAGATTTGGCAGGCCAGCTCGGACTTCATGCGACAGCAGCCCGGCTTCGTCAGCTTCCGGCTCGTCCGGTCACTCACCGATCCGACGGTCTACATCAACATCGCGCAGTGGGAGGACGCGGAGTCCCATCGGCGGGTGATGAGCGGCCCCGACTTCAAGTCACACATCGCCGAGCTGGCGAAGGTGGCGAAGCCCGAGCCCCACCTGTGCCAGGTGGTGATCGAGTATGGCGTCTGAGCGCGCCTGGCTGTTCCTCGCCGGCGCGACGGGACGCGTCGGGTCGGCAGCCGCCGAGACTCTCGCCAGCCAGGGAGAGAATCTGGTGCTGCACAGCTCGGGGCGCACGGAGTCGCTCACGGAACTCGCCGGGCGGCTGACCGCGCAGTACGGGGTGCACACGGTGCCCGTCACCGCGGATGTAACCGATGCCGAGCAGCTGGCCCGGCTCAACAGCACACTCGCCGAACGCGGTATAGGGGCGCTGGCCGCCCTGGTCAACTGCACCACGGCCTACACCGGTGGGGTGGCGGGCATCGCCGAGTTGACCGGCGACGAGTTCCGCAGGGTTGTCGACGCCGATCTGGTCGGTGCCTTCCTGCTGGTGCGTGAACTGCTCCCGCTGCTGATCAATCAGAAGGGCGCCAAGGTCGTCCTGTTCTCGTCGGTCGCAGGACTGCGGGGGCGCCCCGGCGCCGCTCACCTGTGCGCGGCCAAGGCCGGCGTCCACGGGCTCACGTTGGCCCTGGCGAAAGAGTTGGCGGCGCACGGCATCGCGGTGAACTGCGTGGCGCCCGGACCGATCGTCCATGCCGACCAGGGCCGGCCAACGCGTCTGCCACCGGGGGTCGCGGTCAGCACGCCCCAGGAAGTCGTCAACGCCGCGACGTACCTCGCGTCGGCCGCCAGCTCTCCGATCAGCGGCCAGGTGCTCGTGGTGAACGGAGGCGAAGTGTGAATCAGGACAGGCTCGGGCTCGACGGCAAGGTAGCGATCGTCACCGGCGCAAGCCGGGGTCTTGGCCGGGCTGTCGCGCGCAAGTTGTGCGCCAGCGGGTGCCGGGTGGTCGTCAACTACGCCACCTCGGACGACGACGCCAAAACCATGGTCGATAGTTGCCAAGGACTGGCGGGCACCGCGGTCGCGATCAGAGGCGACATGGCGGACCCCGCCGCGGTGCACCAACTCCTCGACGAGGTGCAGCGGCGGTATGGGCGCTTGGACGTGTTGGTGCACAGCGCGGCACGGTTCCAGCCGATGCCGGCCACCGGCGTGGATCCAGCCGTGGTCTTCGCCGAGCAGGCCTTGGCGCTCAACCCGCTGCTGCATGGTGCCAACCGGATCGCCGGCCTGATGAGTGACGGCGGCCGGATCATTCTGATCTCGAGTAACGGTGCGGCGCGGGTGATTCCCGGATATCTCAGCGTTGGCCTTGCCAAGGCGGCGTTGGAAAACCTTGCCCGCTACCTGGCCGTTGAACTGGCGGCCCGGAAGATCAACGTCAACGTCGTCGCCACCGCCATGCTTGACAAGGGCGACCCGGGCGTCGACCCGGGCCTGCTCGGGATGCTCGCGGCGAGGACGCCGGCCGGTCGGCTGACCAGGCCGGAGGATGTCGCGGACGCTGTCGCCCTGCTCTGCGCCGACGAAGCGCACTGGATCCACGGCCAGGTGCTGATGGTCGACGGTGGCCTCGGACTGCGGGCATAGGAACTGCGGAGGTCGCGATGACAAGCATGACTACGGACTTCTGTGTCGTTGGCGGAGGACCGGCCGGCCTGTCCCTGGCGCTGCTGCTGGCCAGGTCGGGGGCGGACGTTGTGGTCATCGAGCGGGCCCGGTCGTTCGATCGGGAGTACCGCGGCGAGATCCTTCAGCCGGGCGCGCTCGAGTTGCTGGACCAGCTCGGCGTGCTGCCGGAGATCCGCAGGCGCGGCGGCTACGAGCTGGAACGCTTCCAACTGGTCGACCACGGCAGAGTCCTGATGGATGTCGACTACCGAAGCCTGCGGAAGCCGTACAACTTCCTTCTCAGTCTGCCGCAGCGCATCCTCATCGAGGCGCTGCACCTGGCGTGTTCGGCGCAGGAGAACCTGCACCTGATCGACGGCTCGTCGGTCAATTCCCTCATTTTCGACGAGGACCGGGTCGTGGGTGCGGTGCACGGCTCCGGCGACGGGGCTCGACAGGTGTACGCGCACTGCGTGGTCGCCGCCGACGGCCGGTACTCGAAGGTGCGCCGGCTGGCCGGCATCGAGTACGACCGTATCGAGGCCTTCGAACACGACGTCCTGTGGTTCAAGATCCCCGCCGATGAGCGTCGGGTACACGAGGTGCGGGTGTACCGGGACGCCGGCAGCCCGGTGTTGCTGCACGACTCGTACCCCGACCGGTTGCAGGTGGGCTGGACGCTGCCGCACAAGGGCTACCGACGTATCGCCGAGCGGGGGATCGAGCATGTCCGCGGCGAGATCGCGAAGGCCGTGCCCCCGTATGCCGACGCGATCCGGGAACACATCACCAGCCTGACTGACCTGACGCTGCTGGACGTCTTCTCCGGCACCGCCCGGCAGTGGGCGCGAGACGGCCTGGTACTGATCGGTGACGCCGCCCACACGCATGGACCTATCGGTGCCCAGGGGTTGAACCTGGCCATTCAGGACGCGGTCACGGTCCATCCCGTCCTGATGCGCTCCCTCAACACGCGAAACGACGGCGTCGCGGTGCTGTCGGAGTTCGAGCGCCAGCGGCGGCCGTCCATCCAGAAGGTGCACGCGTTGCAGAGCCGGCAGGGCAAGGCGATGCTTTCGGCCGGGCCGGTCGCGGACGCCATCCGACCTGTGGCGGCCAAGTTGCTCTCCTACACGCCGCTGTACCGCAAGGTGCTGAACCAGATCGCCTACGGCGATCGCCCGGTACGGGTGCACTACGAACTGCTGGTCGCCTGAGGAGTCCACGATGCGCGTCATTGATATCTCGTCTCCTATCGACGCTACTTTCTGGGAGCCCGATCCGGTCAAACATGAGGTGATGAGCCCGGCGGACGGTGCTCGGCACGTCGTCGCCGAGATGCGGGAGCACTTCGGGCTCGACCTTCGGGTCGAGGATTTCCCGGGCGGCGAGTTCCTCAACAACGACTTCCTCTACTTGTCGGCGCACACCGGCACCCACATCGACGCCCCCGCGCATTACGGCTCGCGTGGCTCCTACGGCCGGCCGCGCACGGTCGACGAGCTGCCCCTCGAGTGGTTTCACAATCCGGGTGTCCTGATCGACCTCAGCCAGTTTCCTGTCGGCACCGTCGGAGCCGGTCAGCTGCGGTCCGAACTGGAACGCATCGGCTACGAGCTCTCCCCGCAGGACATCGTGCTGCTCAACACCGGTGCCAGCCGGTTGCTCGGCACCCCGGATTACTTCACAACATTTGTCGGCCTCGATCGTTCCGCGACCGAGTTCCTGCTCGACCAGGGGATCCGGGTGATCGGCACCGACGCTTTCAGCTTGGACGCCCCCTTTCCGCACATCATCAAGCGGTTCCAGGAGACGGGAGACCCCAACGTCCTCTGGCCTGCGCACATGGCCGGCCGACGCGTCGAGTACTGCCAGATCGAACGACTGGGCAATCTGACCGAGGTGCCTCGTCCGTTCGGATTCACGGTCAGTTGCTTTCCGATCAAGATCGCACGTGGCGGCGCCGGCTGGTCGCGTGCCGTCGCCCTCCTCGACGACTGACCCGACAACGCACGGAGGGTGTCATGACCGCATTCCATACCGCCGGCGGCGAGTGCAGGTACGTGCTGCTACCGCCGGGCTCCGGTGAGGACATGAATATCTTCGGCAACGCTTTCTCCATGAAGTTGAGCGGCAACGAAAGCGGTGGCTCGTTAGCGATCATCGAGGCGGTGTTTCCGCCGGGTGGCAATGCTCCGCCGCACCTGCACCGCACACACACCGAGTCCTTCTACGTTGTCTCCGGACTGTTCCGGGTGCGAACCGGCGACGAGATCGTCGAGGTGGGCAGCGGTGCCTTCTGCTATGCGCCCAGGGGCGTTCCGCACGCCTTCGAAAATATCGGCGACGAGCCCGGGACTCTGCTTAGTGTCATCAACCCCGCAGGATACGAAAACCATTTCCGGGAAATCAACGCGATTCCGCCGCGGCAGGCGAATTCGGCCGTGCTGAAGGAGATCTTCGACCGGTACGACCAGGAGCCGGCGTGATCGGGGACGGTCGGGTCGAATCGGAAGGAGCGCAGTTGGCGATGCCAACGTTGTTCGACGAGGTGAAGGTGGGTGGTGTCGTGCTGCCCAACCGGGTGGTGATGGCGCCACTCACCCGTAACCGGGCGGACCGGGACGGGGTGCCGGGCGAGCTCGCTGCTACGTACTACGCGCAGCGGGCCACCGCGGGACTGATCGTCAGCGAGGGCAGTCAGCCAGGCCCGCTCGGGCAAGGTTTTGTGAACACGCCGGGTCTGCACAGAGAGGCCCAGCTCTGGGCATGGCGGCAGGTCACCGGCGCGGTACACGCCGAGGGAGGGCGGATCTTCGCGCAGATCATGCACACCGGGCGGATAGGCCATCCCGACCTGGTTCGGCACCGCGGCTTGGCCGACGCCCGGTATCCGTTGGCGCCTTCTGCAGTGCGGCCGGCCGTCGGAATGGCGCAGACGTACGAGGGCCCGAAAGAGTATCCGTGGCCCCGGGAGATGACGCTGGCGGAGATCCGGAGCGCTGTGCGCGACTTCGCGACGGCCGCCCGCAACGCCGTCACCGCAGGCTTCGACGGCGTCGAGCTGCACGGCGCCAACGGGTGCCTGCTGCACCAGTTCCTCGCTGACGGAACGAATCGGAGGACTGACCACTACGGAGGGTCGCTGACCGGCAGGATTCGATTCGTCTGCGAGGTCACTGAGGCCGTTGCCGACGCGATCGGACCGAGCCGGGTGGGGCTACGGGTGTCACCGGGAAACCGGTTCAACGACATGAATGAGTCGGACACCGACCAGCTCTATCCAGCTCTGCTGGCGGCGGTAGCGCCTCTCGGCATCGCCTATCTGCACGTGTACGAGGTCGGCAACCGTGAGACCATCAGGCGTCTACGGGAGATCTGGCCGTCGACGTTCATGGTCAATCCGCACCCGGTCGACCGGCCGCCGGTCGACGGCACGCTGGCCCAGGAAGCGCTCGACGAGGGAGTAGCGGACCTGATCTCTTTTGGTCGTCATTTCATCTCCAACCCCGATCTGGTGGAGCGGCTCCGCGTCGGGGCGGCGCTGACCCCGCCGGACCCGTCCACGTTCTACGGCGGAGACCATCACGGCTACACCGATTACCCGGCGGCCATTCGCCTGTTGGGTCGTTGAGCGTCCGGCGCCCTGTCACGCGTCGACTGCCGGTCGCGGTCGTAGCTGTCCAGGTTGGCCAGAATGCGCTCGAGGTAGCCGGCCAGCTGGGCGCGCTCCTGCGGGCTGAACCCCGCGAGCAGCCGCACGTCCCGCTGCTGGAACTCCACTTCGATCGGTTCCTGCAACTGGCGGCCGCGGTCGGTGAGATAGATGCGGACCAACCGGCCGTCCCGGTCGTCCCTTCGCCGCGTGACGAGTCCGGTCTCCTCCATGCGCTGGGCCATGCGGACAACCGTCGGCCCGGTGATGCCGAGTCTCGTCGCCGCTTCGCCGGGAGTCAGGCCGTCGGTGAGCCATAGCTCCTCGAGCAGGAGGTTTTGTCCCAGCCGGACGTCGTACGGCCCCAGCAGGTGGGCGGCTACATCCCGCATTCTCTTGGTCGTCTTGGTGAACAGCCGTATCAGCTTGCTCTCGTCCATCCCAGCCCTCCGGTGCCCGGCCGCACCCGGCGGCCACCTACCAGATTACTTGACGCGCACTCACTAGCTGGCTAGTGTTTTTTACTAGCTGGGCATCGACTAGCTGACTACTGATATGTAATGGGGGAGTTCGTGCACAGTCGATGGATAGTGGTCTTGACGGCCGGCTGCGCGTTCTTCCTGGTGATGCTGGACGCAAGTATCGTCGGTGTTGCGCTGCCGACGATCAGCGCGGACCTGCATGCACAGCCGGCGCTGGTGCAGTGGGCGCTGCAGGGCTATCTGCTGGCCTTGGTTTCGCTGATCATGCCGTGCGGGCGATGGCTGGTCCGCGTCGGTCGTCGGGCATCGTTGATGTTCGGTGTGGTCGGTTTCGTCTGCGCCAGCGTGCTGGCAGCCGTAGCGCACAGCCTCGGGATGTTGGTGCTGGCGCGAATCGCCCAGGGTGCGTTCGGCGCGGTTGTTTTCGCCCTGGTTCCGGCGATGATCTCGGAAGCGGTGCGTCCCGAGGAGCGCGGCAGGGCCATGGGCCTCCTCGGCGTCTTCGGGCCGCTCGGAGCAGTGAGCGGGCCCGTCGTCGGAGGCTTGCTCACCTCGCGGTTCGGCTGGCCGTCAATCTTCCTGGTGAACGTGCCGGTCGGGGCCTTGGTGGCCGCGCTGGCAATGGCCGTAGTTCCGGGCGGCGGACGGCTGACACGGCCGGACCGCCACCTGCTGGTCGATGTGCTGCTGTTCGGTGCAGCGATGCTCGGGGTCATGCTGGCGGTCACGCTGAGCCCCACGGCCGGTCCGTGGTGGCTGCTCCTGCTCGTCCCGTCGGCGTTGCTCCTGGTGCTGTGGAGCAGAGCGTCGGGCACCGCCGAGGTGCTCACCGTCCTCCGGAGCCGAGAGGAGGGCACCCTTGTGGCCATGCGGCTGCTTGTGCTCACCGCGGTGGCCGTGCCGCCGTTCCTGGTGCCGTTCTACCTGACGCAGTTTCGGCATCGGTCCTCGGCGGTGGTCGGCGTGACCCTGCTGGCCATGACCGCCGCGATGGTGGCCTGGGGGCCGATGAGCGGCATCCTCGCGGACCGGTTCGGCGCCAGGCGGGTGGCGCTGGTAGGCCTGATCGCGCTGATCGCAGGCCTCGCTCTGCTCGTGAATCTGGGCACGGCGTGGAGTCCGTTGTCGCTCGCCTGGAGGCTGGGCATCCTCGGTAGCGGACTCGCGCTGTTCTCCGCGCCCAACCAGTCCGCGATCGTCGGCGCCGCGCCGGACGGACTCGCCACCGTGGCCAGCGCGGCCAGCGGCCTGGCGCAGAACCTCGGCTTCGCGTTCGGCCCGGCGCTCGCCTCGGCGGCCTGGGCATTCAGTGACTATCGATTGCCTGGCATGCGGGTCGGCTTCGCGCTGGCGGCCGCGTGCGGCGTGCTGGCACTGGCGTGCGGCCTGCACGCGCGATCCGCTCGGGTGCCGATGACCGGGGCACACATGGAATCAGCAGGAACTACCTGACCTAATCCTGCGTTGTCAACAGAAGGGACCGGGCATGCTGACGAGGAAATTGGGATCGAGTGGGCCTTCCGTATCGGCGATCGGACTGGGGACCATGGGCATTGGGGGTTCCTACGGTCCGGCCGACGAAGAGGAGGCATTGAATACGGTCCGCCTTGCGCTCGACCGCGGGATCAGCCTCATCGACACTGCTGACTTCTACGGTGCGGGCGCCAGCGAGCGTGCCGTGGGGGCGGCACTGGCCGGACGCCGCGATGACGCAGTAGTAGCGACGAAGACCGGGATGCAGTTCGGTCCCGGCGGCCCTCGGCCGAACGGCCGGCCGGAATTCATCAAGTCGCAGCTCGATGGGTCGCTCGAGCGCCTGGGGGTCGACTACGTCGATCTCTACTATCTCGCGAGGGTCGACCCGGAGGTGCCGATCGAGGAGTCGGTGGGGGCGCTGGCTGACATGGTCGCCGCCGGTAAGGTCAGGCACGTCGGGCTCTGTGAGGCCTCGGCGAAGACGCTTCGCCGAGCCAGCAAGGTGCATCCGATCGCCGCGCTGCAGACGGAGTACTCGCTGTGGGAGCGGCATGTTGAGGCGGAGATTCTGCCGACACTGCGGGAGCTTGGCACCGCCTTGGTGGCGTACCGGCCCCTCGGCAGTGGTTTCCTCAGCGGCAAGGTGACTGTCGACCGGTTGCGGAGTGGTGATTTCCGGCTTGGGGATCCGCGGCTGCAGGGTGACAACCTCAACCAGAATCTCAGGCTGCTCACCGCGGTTCAGGAGTTCGCGGACAAGAAGGGTGTGACCGCGGCCCAACTCGCCCTCGCCTGGGTGCTTTCCCGGGGCGACGACATCATCGCCATCCCGGGCACCAAGCGTCGCAAGTACCTTGAGGAGAACATCGAGGCCGCTGGTATCTCGTTGAGCGACGGTGAGCTCGAAGAGCTCAGCACCATGATCCCCGCGGCGAGCGGTGACCGCTACAATCCGGCCCTACTCAAGACTATCGATCGTTGATCAGTACGTCGGGCGTGATCATCACGTTCGGCTCGTCTTCGTCATGTAGGTAGCGGAGAGCGTTTCTTCTTCGGGAGAGTCTGACGGTATCGGATCAGCCAGATTCTCCCGAAGGAGGAGCGGTGGCGATCGCCGGCTGGGTGCCAGAAAGCCGTTCGCCCAGGCCCCCACGGCTTATGACTTCCCGATCGTGTTTCCCGGCGCTAGGGGCAGCTTCCAGGCCGCTCCAACTTCAACCGTCGGGCCTCGACCCCGGCCGTGGCCGGCGAGGCGTACCGGAGCTCCGGCGGGTTCGACGTGCACGCCGTCCGGCACTTCCGTCGGCGGGTGTCAGTGGCACGACGCGCCCGAGCCGAGGTGCTGACCTTTCCCGACTGTCCGACCGACCCCACGCTGCTCGACGAACGCGTCCGCACCCACGTCGACGTGGTAGCCGCACGACGACCCGGGCCGTGGGACTCAGCGCCCACCATCACGCCCTGAACCCGCGCCATCCGACCCGTAATCCACGGCAGGATCCGGGGCGAGGTAGGGAGCAGAATGGGAGCAGCGGGGCGCGTTCAACGGTGCTGAACCGCGCCCGACAGGGCTGAGCTTCTCGCATCGTCTCGCCGTGACCTGCCGGTTCTCGTGTTTGTGCAGGCCGGCGCAAGATCGGATTTTCGTTGACACGGAAGAGGTCACTGGTTCAAACCCAGTATCGCCCACCAGAGAAACAGCAGGTCAAAGCCTCGTTACCGGATCTTCGGTAACGAGCCTTTCGCGTTTTGCCCATTACATTGGGAGCACAATGGGAGCGCATAATCGTCTATCTCTCTAGCGTCACCAGGGGTGCGCGGCGGTCTCGGCGGGTGGATTCGCTACGGGCTGGTGGGTGGCGCCGCCGGTACGGTGAACGGCGGCGGGGCCGCGCCGTCATCGGCGCGGCCCCGCAGACGGATGCCGTGTGGATTACGCGGCGTGCAGGTGCCGCACTGTGGCGGCGGGCGCGGGCTGGGTGGCCAGCCAACGGGCCTGGAGGGCGTCGGTGATGCGCTGGCGCATGGCGGGGGTGACGTGGCTGTAGATGCCACGCACGCCCGGGAGCCGGTGCCCGAGGCGCTTGGCTTGGGCGATCTCGGGGATGTCGTCTTCGATCAACCAGGTCTTGTGCGTGTGCCTGAGGTCGTGGAAGTGCATGCCTTCGATGACTGGGCCGGTGCGGGTGCGCGGGTTGCCGTTGACGGCGGGCCCCCAGACGCGGCGGGACATGCTGGAGCGGCGCAGGAAGGCGCCGCGGGCACCGCAGAAGACGATGTCCTGGTCGTGGCTGTCAAGCACCTCCTGCAGCAGGCCGATCAGGAACGGCGGCAGGTGGACGTCGCGGGCGGAGCTGACGGTCTTGGGTGGGCCGAGGTAGAAGCGACCCTGGACCTCGTGCATGGCGCCGACCTCTGCGTGCACCCGGAGGAATCCCTCGCCGAGGTGGACGTTGGCCCGGGCCAGACCGGTGAGTTCGCCCCAGCGCATGCCGGTGTAGGCGGCGGTGATGACCAGGATCTGGTCGGCGCGCCGGTCGATGCGGGCGGCGATGGTGTTGACCTGAGCCGGGGTGGCGTGCGGGCGTTCCGGAGCCGGGCGGGTGATGACTTTTACGCCGGTGCAGGGGTTGTAGCCGATGCGCCGGTCGCCGACGGCTTCGCGCATGAGCCGGCTGAGCAGTGCCATGACGTTGGCGGCGCTGGAGTCGGCGAGGTGGGTTTTGAGGTCTTTAACGAAGACCTTCACCGCCTGCCGGGTGATCTTTGACAGTTGCACGTGGCCGAAGCGGGGCAGGATGTGGTTGCGCAGGTGGCTGCGGTAGGCCGCCCGTTTCGCGTCGCCGGCGAGGTGGCCGGCTTCCCAGATTTCTACCCATTCGGCGAGAGTGATCCGCCCGGCGGCAGGGGCGAGGTAGGTGTCGAGAGCTAGGTCGACGTCGACCTGCTTGCAGCGGATCTCGGCCGCGGCACGGGTCGGGTGTGAGGAGTCGGTGCCGACGCTGCCGTCGGGGTTGCGGTAGCGCACGCGGAAGCTGTAGCCGCGTTGTTCTACCCACGCCATGAGGTGCTCCCATTCGATGTGTGGTCATTGACGTGTGCATGGACGCTTCGCCTTGGGCCGGGTGGCAAGTCACGATCCCGGACGGTGGGCGGCGTCTTCCGCCGGCCACTGCGGCCGACAGCCGGACGGGCAGAGTTGGCGATGATCGCGGCGAGATCGGTGGGGGAGAAGCGCAGGTGCTTGCCCAGGAAGGTGCAGGGCACCTCGCGGGCGGCGGCCTTCTTGCGCAGCCAGGACTCGCGCACGCGTAGCCGCTGCGCGGCCTCGGCGGGGGTGTAGAGCAACGGTTCGGTGACGGTGGCTCTGGTTGGCTGACCGGTGGCGTCCCAATGCTGGGGGCACGGTGACTGGGGAGTGGACACGACGAACTCCAAATTGGAATGCCGCCGCAGCGTTAGCCACGACGGCGAGGGGACATGGCAAGGTCCGGACCTCGTACTTCGAGCGGTCCGGACCTTCGTATTCAGGAATTGCGAATGCCTCGCTGCGGCGGACCGCCGCCAGCTCCGCCAGGCGCAGCGATGGGATTCGAGCCTGCGACTGTAGGATTAGAAGATCGCTGAAGTCTAATGCCAGCCGTTGGTAATGGAGGAGACGGCGCTGCGTGGCAAGCCACGGCAATAGTTGCACCGTGTGACCTATTTGCCTTACATAAAGCGTGTTATCGCCTTGTGCGATTCGTGCTGGCTGCCGTGGCCCTGCAAGACCAGGCGACGGCAACTGCGGGCGCACTATGACCGGGCACCGGCAAGTCTTGTCCTGGTGTTGAGCACGGCGATGGTGGAGTCGGCGGCCGACCTGCGGGCCACGCCAGCAGGTGAGCTGCACGACCAGTTCATAGGCTGGCTGCCGCAGCCCGCGCCGAACCCACGCCACGCGGCCCCGGCATCGGCCGGCCCGTGCTATCGAAAGCGCGGCCGCAAAGCGTCTCGACCATGGCATACGGATCGGTGAGCAACTCCGGTACACCTTCCGGACCGACGTCGTGACCGTGCCGGCGGATCTTCATCGGGGCTGTGCGGCCGGGTGGAGCTGCCGTGCGCAGATCAGTTCTGGGCGGGTGGCATGGCCATCCAGGCCCGGCGACCCGCCCGCGACCAGCTCATCCATCACTCCGACCGCGGCACCCAGTACACCTCGTTCGAGTTCGGCCGCACCCTACGCGCCTGCGGCGTGCTCGCCTCGATGGGCTCGGTCGCCGACTGCTTCGACAACGCCCTGGCCGAGACGTTCTTCGCCACCCTGAAGACCGAACTGGTCTACACCCGGGCCTGGCCGAGCCGGCACGAACTGGAGATGGAGGTGTTCTCCTACATCGAGGGCTTCTACAACCCCCGCCGCCGACACAGCCGTCTGGGTAACGTCAGCCCGGCTACATACGAGACGATCTACCACGAGTCCCTGACAGACATCGAGGTGTCCGGCCGATAGGGGTCACTTCAAACCACCATGCGCCAGAGGCGCACCGGCGAAGCCGCTCGGCTAGTACAGGCCGCGCAGGCGACGGCATCGGCAGTGCTCGTGATGACCCTCGCCACCGCGTGCATGTCGGCCAAGCCGAAGCAGCCAACGGACCAGAAGGCCATGGACGCGATTGCCCAGCAGATCCAGACGACGATCGGGCAACAGGCCACCGTCACCCAAGCCAGGGTCGTCTACTAGGACAACATCACCGCACCCGGCACGGCGAGCGTGACCGCGATCGTGAAGCCCGGCGCCGACCTGGATTCAGTGCTTGACCAAGCGGTGCGACTGGTGTGGACGAGCAAGCTCAACCCGCTCGAATCCATCGTTGTCGACGTGACCGACGAGCAAGACCCGAAGCGGTTCGCCAGTAAGCGGTTGTCCCCGAAGAAGGCGGAAGACAAAACCGAGTTGGAGTGCAAGTACGGGCCGCGGCCTAAGTGAGGTAGCTAGACGGGCTGATCCAGCGGGGCCGGCGCTTATGTAACCACCCCAACAACCCCATGGACCAGATCGGGATCCGGCACGACTTCGGGCCTCTTGAAGGCACCGCGAACTGCGGGCGGCGAGGCCGCGGTGCGCTTCGGTCCGTTGTGTCGGTGTCATCGGCCGGTCGCACCGCTGACGGTGGTGCGACCGGCCGAGTCGATCAACGTCAGGAGCCGTCGTCCGCTTCGGTGTTCGAGGCATTGGACTCAATGTTCTCCCGGTCATCGATGAGTCGGTCCAATTTCTCCGCAATCCAGAGCGCGATGACCGCACTCGCGAGCTGACTGGCTCCGGGGATGACGTGTCCCCCCGCTGTCTCGAAAGCGTGAGCGACCGTCCCTCCCGACGAACCGCCGAAGATCGCGGTTCCAAGGATGACCGCCGTTCGTAGGGGCAAGCGGATCTGCCGCACGGGAACCTCCAGGGTAAGCACGGGTTTGACAGATCCAGGCTGGAAGGCCGCGCGGGAACCGCGGCCCTCCAGTGAAATGTTGGGGTGACGCGGGGCCTTGATCAGGCCATATCCTGCCGTGTTCGCTGACTGTCAGCGAACAGACGCAAAGACCGGGGACGTCGGGATATGCTGCCCGGTCACGGAGCAGCATCGATCTCGTCCGAGGATGACGAATGGACCGCGACAGTAGATCGCCTTCGTACGGTGGCGCACGCGACCTGATGGACCTGTGGTCGCAGCTGCTCGCACGAAAGTCCCGGCCGAAGGTGCGACAACTCGCCAGACAGGCACAGATCTCGGCGGGGTACGTAAGCGAGATCCTGGGAGGACAGAAGACGCCCTCGCCCGACGTCGCGGAGCGGTTGGCTGCGGCGTTAGGGGCTACGCCGGTCGAGACGCGGCTCGCTCGGTTCTACGCGGAGAGAGCGCAGGATGACCCCAAGCCGCCGGCCCGCGTTCCGGTGGCCCACTACTCCGTGCAGACCTGGAGTCGCGCCGTGCCGCCGGCCGAGACGCTGATCGAGAACGGCATGGCGCTGAGCGCGCTCCTGGCCGAGCGGTATGAAGTGATCGACTTCTTCGGCCGTTCGGATCAGCTGCGCGAACTCGGGACGTGGCGCGACGGCCGGGACGACATCACCGCCAAGCTGATCACCGGGGCTGGCGGTGAAGGGAAGACACGCTTGGCCACCTACTTTGCGCGCCAGTCCAAAGGCTGGGTGGTCGCGGAGGCGTTCCATGGAACGCAACCTCACCGTCCGGGGAGAGCCGTAAGCGCGCGACGAGTCTCCCAGGCACGCGGACTTCTGCTGATTGTCGACTACGCGGAACGCTGGCCGCTTACGGACCTCCTTGACCTCGTCAACGACCCGCTGCTCGCCACTGGAGTTCCTGTCCGCATTCTGCTCATCGCGCGCTCAGGTGGAACGTGGTGGAATGTTCTCCACACGCGCCTTGAGAAGTCCGACGTGATCGCGGATCACATGCCGCTTCCACGCATTGCACCCGGTCGCATAGACCGGCTCGCCGTGTTTGACGCGGCGCGCGACCGGTTCGCCGAACTCCTCGGGATGACGGAATTCCAAGGAATTTCACCACCTTCCAGCCTGCTGGAAAACGCCGGGCCAGGTCAGGTACTCACTCTGCACATGGCGGCGCTGATCGCCGTGGACGCCAAGAAACATGGCATTCGGCCGCCGACCGACCCGGCGTCGTTCTCTCGGCATCTACTCGAGCGCGAGCGTGATCATTGGTACGCGATGCACGACAAACCACAGAACCGCCTCCCGACGCCACCGAGCGTCATGGCTCGCGCTGTTTTCGCCGCCACGCTGACCGGGCCGCATGACTGGGACTACGGAATATCGGTACTCAACCGCGTGGGCATCGGCTCGGACACGTCGCCGGAGCAGATAGTGGACGATCACGCCATCTGTTACCCCCCGGCAGACGAGCTGGCCGTCCTGGAGCCACTGTACCCGGATCGTCTTGCCGAGGACTTCGTCGCACTCCAAATTCCCGGCCACGGCGTGCCCGGCCCGTCCGACCCTTGGGCCAGCCGCGCCGTTCAGCGCCTGTTGCCGACGCTGGAGGATCCGACACCCACCTACTTACCGAGATTGGTGAGCGTCCTCGCGGAGGCTGCTGGTCGCTGGCCCCACGTCGGCCGTTCTCAGCTCTTCCCTTTGTTGCGTACGCGCCCTCGGCTGGCGTTCGCCGCCGGCAGCGCGGCTCTTGCCGCTGTCGCCAGCCTTCCGGATATCGACGTCGAGGTGCTCGAGGCAATCGAGACCGAGTTCCCATCGAATTGGCACAGCGACGTTCCGGCGGGAATCGCAGCAGTCGCCCAACGGCTGACCGAGCTCCGGTTACCCACGACAGACGACCGCGGGCGCGCTTTCCTGTACGCCCGATTAGGCAAATGGCTGGGAGAAGCGGGCCTGTACGAACGAGCGTTAGCCTGTTCCACCAAGGCCGCGGAAATCCATCGCGAGGTTCTCGAGAGGAACCCTCGTACCAGCGCAGGAGGGCTGGCCGCCGCCTTGCGGAACCAGGCACGGGACCTGGCGGTCTTCGGCAGGCATGAGGAAGCTTTGCATGCAGCCCGGGAGGCCCTGCGGCTGTGGCAACAGATGCCCCAGGACGACCTCGACGTATACCAGCATCACGTCGGGCAGGGATTTCAGGCCCTCAGCCTGGCTCTATCCGAACTCGGTCGGTTCGACGAGGCCCAGGCGGCAACGCGGTCCGCAGCGGAAATATACGAACAACTGGCAGTACGCGACGACAGCTTCGAGACCTACTTGGCAGGTGCCCTGCACAACCTCGGTGTCGACCTTGCGCGAACGGGGAAATATGAGGAAGCGGCGGCGAGCGGCCAACGGGCTGTTGACATTTATCAACGGCTCCTGCCCCGAGACGGGTCGGTCGAGCCGAAACTTGCCGCAGCGCTGATGAGTCTCGGAAATCACCTGTCCGCACTCTCGCAGCAGGAGTCGGCGGTGGTGGCCGGCAGAAACGCGGTCGAGATCTATCGCCGCCTGGCCAGTAAGAACACCGCCGTTTACGGGCTGCAACTCGGAATGTCCTTGTACAACCTTGCCACTACCTTGTTCGGCATGCACGAACGGGCGGAGTCGTTGAAGTCGGCGGCCGAGGCGCTGGACGTCCTCCGGCACTTGGCCGCCGCAGACCCGGCGGCATACGCGTCATCGTCTACAATGATGTTAGCGAAGGTAGGTTGCCTATTTTTGAACGCCGGGCAGTTTGACGACGCTTCGGTCGCCATTCGTGAGGCCATCCACGGTCCGGCAGCACACTATCTGCGCCGGAGCAAACGTCATTCCCGCGATTTCGCTGAGGCCTTGTTGCAGTTCGTCGCCATCTGTGCGCGCGATCGGTGCGAGCTACCAGTGGCATTGGACGCATCGACTGAAGCGGTTCGGATGCTCGAGAGTCTGGCGAAGACTCATCCAGACAGCACCTCCGATCTCGCTCGCGCCAAGTCCATTGTCGCGAAGCTGACTGCGGCCATCGGCTCAGAGAGTGTTGGGTAACCGGGTAATCACCTGAAGCGATCCGGGCGCCGGGATCCGTTGCGACGCGAGGATTGCGGCGTGTCGAGGTGACCCGATTGGGTCATCCCCGCGAGGTCGTAGGTTTGTGAGAGCTGCAACGCTGGCGGGGATGACGCCGTCGAGACTACCCGTGCGCAACAGCGTGGATGCCAGCGTGATCGACTGGGTCGACCAGGAACTGGGCATCTGGCTGGAGATCGTCAAGCGCAGTGACAGCGCGACCGGCGTCCACGTGCTATCTCGACGCTGGGTGGTGGAGCGGTGTAGGTGCCGAAAATGCCGTCCGGGCAGGTCAAGCGGCGTGTCGGTACTCGTGGAGGATGCCGCCGAGTCGATCGCGTCGTCGGATGTCGAGGCGGTCAAGCTGTTCCGGTTTGGTGATTGGTTGGGGGAGCGGGCGTAGGGGCGCTGCGGCGTGGAGCGTGCGGTGGGTCCGGTGCTGGTTGTAGAAGGTCTCGTACTCGCGCAGCGCGTGCATCAGGTGGGCCTGGTTCAGGATCACGGTGCGGTCGAGGAGTTCGGTCCGGCATGAGCGCACCCAGCGTTCCATGATGGCGTTCATGCGCGGTACGCGGATACCGGTCTTGACGATGGTGATGTCTTCGTTTTCGACGATGGCGTCGAATGCGGCTGTGTACTTGCCGTCGCGGTCGCGGACCAGGTACTTCACGGTGGCGCCGGCGTCTGCGTGTGCCGAATATCTCGTCCGTGCAGCTCAAGCGGCGTGTTGGTACTCGTGGAGGACACCGCAGAGTCGGTCTCGTCGGCGTATGTCGAGGTGGTCGATTCGTCCCCGATCTGTGATTGGTGGGGGGACAGCTCGTAGGGGTGCGGCTTGCCTCATGGCCTGGTGGGCGCGGTGGGTGTTGTAGAACTGCTCGTACTGGCGTAGCGCGTGGCGTAGGTGGCGTTCGTTCCAGATCAGGGTGCGGTCGAGCAGCTCGTGGCGGCAGGACTGTATCCATCTCTCCATGATCGAGTTCATTCTCGGGACACGAACGCCGCAGCGGACGGTCTGGATGCCGGCGTCGGTGAGAATCTCGTCGATGATGGTGGGGAACTTCCCGTCCCGGTCCCTGATCAGGTAGTGCGCCCGGCGGCCCGCGTCCTCGAGATCCATCACGAGGTTCTTGATGGCCTGTGCGACCCAGTCTGTGGTCGGGTGCGCGGTGGTGCCGAGGATGCGGATACGGCGGTTGGCGTGCTCGATGACCGTGAGGATGTATTGGCGCTGCCCTGTCAGTGTGAGGGTCTCGATGAAGTCGCAGGCGAGCAGCGCTTCGGCTTGGGAGCGTAGGAAGTCGGCCCAGGTGGCGGCGCCGCGTTGGGGCGCGGGGTCAATGCTCTCGGCCTTGAGGATCTCCCAGACGGTGGAGGGGGCGACCTTGATGCCGAGGGTGGCGAGCTCGCCGTGCACCCGCCGGTAGCCCCAGTTCGGGTTCTCCCTGACCAGGCGCAGCACGAGGACGCGGATGGAGCGGACGGTGGGCGGGCGCCCGGGACGCCTGGGTCGGCAGGTGCGCGCATGACGTCGGTTCATCAGGTCGCGGTGCCAGCGCAGGACAGTGTCCGGTCCACGAGCAACCGCAGCCGGCGCAGTACCTGGCGGGGCAGGGGCGCGAGAAGGGCAGCGAGGAGGGCCCGGTCCTCGGGCGCGAACGTCACCCGGTTAGCGCCGAGTTGCCGTTCTAGGATGGTGATCTGATGCCGCAGAGCCAGAATCTCTGCGTCCTTGTCCCGGTCCCCCACCGGCAGCAGCCGCAGCGCGGCGAACGCGTTCGTGACGGTCAGATAAGCCAGGCGCAGCAGCACGAGAGATCATCCTGCTCCGTTCCGCTACCGCTTTGACGGCCGGGGCCACGCGTTGGCCATGAGGAGCCAGGCAGAGCCCGCCACCTGCACGGATGGCATTTTCGGCAGGCGCAATCCTCCTACGACTTCAGCGCGCGCAGTATCCGTCACAATACGAACACCTGGGCCGACCACGTCGCCGCCGAGCTTGAGGTCATACGGCTGGCCTACAGTTCCCGACCGGAGACCTCGCTCGACTGAGCCTCTCGGGCCACGGCGATTGCATCCGCGTCGGCGACCAGGCCGTCGGTCGTCGGGTAGGAGGTAGCGGCAGTCGCCATCGAGCCCGCTGGGACGCTCGCTTCCGTGACTACCTACACGACGACCCGACCGAACGCGGCACCGTCTGGCTACGGCTGCGTCCCACCTTCCTGACCACAGCCGACCTCAGTTACCGCGTCTGACCACGCCTACCAACTGCAGCCGACACGACCTGAGGCCTTGACGAAGCCCATAGGGACACCGCCCCGTACGGAAGAGGCTTCCGCGAACTCAGCGTGCGCTATGACAGCGCCGTACCCGTGACCCGACAACAGCGGCCAGTTGACGATCTCCACCAGCCGGTCTGTCTCGGTGTCATCCAGGTCCAGCAAGCGGTGCAGCCCACACTGACAGCTAGGGCGTGTTTCAGAAGTCGACTGCCTGCGGGGATGACTGACCGGGGAAGTCCCGGGCGGCCATCCAGATGGTGAGGTCCCGGGCAATCGCGTCGGGATCGGTGTGGGTGGCGGCCTCGTGTTCTCGCCGCGTGCTGTCGTGGCGGACGACTTCGTAGCTGCCGGTATCGAGCAGGGTGACCGAGGTGTACCAGGCCGGTTCGTCCTCGTCAGGCTGGATAACGACGAAGGTGTTGTCGCTGGTGTTGAGGTCGCCGATCAGCATGAACAGGGCGTCCTCGGACGGGTCGTCGATATGATCGCCGCTCTCGCTGTCGGCGCAGTAGTAGGTGGCGGCCACCGGCGATCCCCCTTGTGCCATGCGCTGACCAGGTGCAGCAGTCAGCATGGCACGCACGGCAGCAACGATCACAGCCATTCGTTGATCGCGGCGATATGGACGGTGGCCTCGAACCGGAGGGCAAGTTTGTCGTAGCGGGTGGCCACCGCCCGGTGGCGCTTGAGGCGATTGATGCCGCACTCGACCGCGTGCCGGGCCTTGTAGTCGTCGCGGTCGAACACCGGCGGTCGGCCACCGGCCGGCCCGCGTCGCCGGCGGTTGCGGATCTGGTCGGCCGGCTCGGCAATCGTGCACCGGATTCCGCGTCGGCGCAGGTCGTCCCGGTTGACCCGAGAGGAGTACGCCTTGTCCGCGCGCACCCGCAGCGGTCGCACCCGCGGCCGACCCGCCCCGAGCCGCGGCACGCGGATGGCCTCCAGCACGGTCACAAACTGCGGGCTATCGCCACGTTGGCCAGCGGTGACCAGCAGCGCCAACGGCTTCTGCCCCTGCTCACAGGCCAGGTGAATCTTGCTGGTCAGCCCACCTCGGGATCGGCCCAGCGCATGGTCGGCCGGCTCGACGCCCACGCCGTCGGGCGGTTCCTTCTGCCCGGCCCCGTCGCGGCGGGCGCCGGCGGCGTGCTATGCGCCCGGCAGATCGTCGAATCGACGTTGACCTCCCAGGTAATCAACCCGGCCGCGTCGGCCCGCGCCTGCAAGCCGGTGAGCACCCGCGCCTACACACCCTCGCGCTGCCACCGGCGGAACAGTCCGTAGACCGTCTGCCAGGCCCCGTACTCCGCTGGCATGTCCCGCCACGGCGCGCCCGTGCGCACCCGCCACCGGATTCCGTCGATCAGCCTCCGCCTACACCCCGCTGGACGACCCACGCCCGCCACCGGCAGCAACACCGCCCACTGCTCATCCGACAGATCTCCACGCCCCACGCCGTCAGATCATCGCGGCGAGCGAACTGACCAGGAACCCTCTTCTAAAACACGCCCTAGGCGACCAGGGCTGCGGGCAACAATCCGAACCGGGCGATGCCCCGAGCGCGAGGACGAGGTAGCCGACCTGTAGGCGAAGATAGGTCCGGTTGCCCAACAGGCGGGTGATCGCCGTGACGTAGTAGGTCGTCTCGACGAAGACGCACCACGCCAACATCGGGACTACCATGGCCCTCCAAGCGCCAAGCGGACAGCGCGGTGGCACTGGCCGGGCGGGCGCAACCAGCTGGGCGAGGCTCGAGCGGTGGAGGTGAACCGCCGGATCACCTGTATTTCGCGACACCCAATAAACTCGACCCATGTCCAAGGACGAGGCCCTTCCCGCTCGCCCCGCCTACGCGGCGTTAGCCGACGCCTTACGCGCCCGGATACTGAACGGGGAACTTCCAGCAGGTTCCCGGCTGCCGAACGAGTCCGAGCTCAGTGCTGAGTTTGGGGTGGGGCGCAGCACGGTTAGGGAGGCGCTGATCGCTCTGGCCAGCCAAAACCTCATCCTGACTACCCGCGGGGTAACAGGTGGGAGTTTCGTCGTGATCCCCACCGTGGATTCGATGAGCGCCCATCTCGAGACGGGTGTCGGGTTGATGGCGGCCGCGCAGGATGTCTCCGTCAAACAGTTGATGGAGGCCCGGCAAATCCTGGAGGTCCCTGCTGCCGGGATTGCCGCTCACCGGATTGACGAGTCTGGACTCAAAGCACTCCGAGATACGATCTTCGACCCTGCCGGTACGCCGGGGCCCAGTACCTACGCCAAGAACCAAGAATTCCACCTCGTGCTGTTGCGCGCCGCGAAGAACCCGTTGCTCGAGGTCACCACCGCACCGGTGTTCCGGGTTATGGCAAGTCGATTCGGTCGGGATCGTGCTCCCGCCGACTTTTGGATGAAGGTGGACGCTGACCATCGCGAGATTCTGGAGATCGTCGAGGACGGTGACTCGCTCGGCGCCATGGCGGCGATGCGTCGGCACCTGGATCATCTAGGCCACGTCTACACCCAGATCGATTGTCTCGGCGTCCGCTGACCAGACCCGGACAGATGCGACAAACCCGTCGGATCATCTTGCACCTCGCCTCGAGGTCTCCCGTAGCAGCGGTACGTCCGTCAGCCCGGCTCGGTGGTCGTCGGCGAGCTTGTCGTTGGGTCGAATGATCCAGTCGGTCGTGTGCCGGGCGGCCGGGACCGGAGTGTTGCCACTGGGCCCTGGACGTCCGGGCCGCATAACGCAGTGCGCCACGATTCCAGTGGATTGAGAAGTCGAATATTCGGCGATCTGCTGAACGACGTTGGACCGGTGCGGGGTGACGCCGGGGTGGCGACCGCCGTTACGGCGGCGGGCGCGGTCGGCGGCAGTTTCCTCTAGTGTGGACTATCGGTCATTCAGACTGGTTGATCACGCAACGTGTACCGCGGACACGGTTTACCGGCGTGATGTCATGCTGCTGAGCTGGGCGACCTCCCCAAGGTCGGCGATAGTCGTCCGCAGCTGCTCGCTGCCGAGACATAAGTGCAGCTGCCGCCTACCGCTGGTGTGGGGCCGCCTCCAGGACGCGACGCGCGTGTCGGAGTACAGCCTCGTCGACCATATGACCGTCGTCGTCGACTGTGACGCCCGAATTGCAGGCCTCAAATCTTTCAAGTAATGACGTCGCTGCGCGAATCTCTTCTGTTGTCGGCGTATAGACCTCGTTGGCAACCTCGACTTGGGCCGGGTGGATGCACACGCGTCCGTGAAAGCCCAATCGCTGCAGCGCTATCGTGGAGCGACGGAAGCGGTCCAAGTCGCGGAAGTCAGGCGATGCTGGACCAGCGGGCGGCTCAATGCGTGCCGCGGCGCTGCAGACGACGACGTGAGTCCGGATCGCCAGCAGTTCCAGCTCTGCCGCGCCGGGGGTGATGCCGAGGTCGGCGGTCAGGTCGACCTCACCGATCTGGAGACACCGCACTCGGGCGGAACTCGCGATTCTCAGCGCGTCGAGCAGGGACGCCGCAGACTCCAACAACGGACTGACGAGCGCTGTCGAGCCCAGCTCGGTGAGCAGCTGGTCAACCACTGCGACTTCCTCGGCCCTGTCGGTCTTCGCGGTGCACACTCCATGCAGGGCCGGCATCGTCGCGACAGCCCGGACATCGCGCTCGCGCAGGGCACCTGGATTGACGCGAACCCAGACGTGGGGGTTGTGATCCGGATCGAGTTCGGACAGCCACCGTGCCACGAGCACTCTCGCACTGTCCTTGTCACGTGTCGCTACGCCGTCTTCCAGGTCGACGATCACCGCGTCCGCACCCCGCGTGAGTGCCTTGTCGAGCATGGCGGGTTGATCACCCGGTACGTACAGCCAGCTGCGGTACGCCATGAGTTGTGTCCCCTTCGTCCCTGCAACGGCACCGAATCCGAAAGTGAGCCGGACTCCTGGATCGTTCAACCGATCGTGCAGGCGCCGTTCACAAGGGCTTTGGCGATGCCGATCCGGAGGATGTCGTTGGTCCCCTCCCCGATGGCCATGAGCGGGGCGTCGCGGTAGTAGCGCTCGACCGGGAACTCGGTTGAGTAGCCGTATCCGCCGTGGATTCGCATCGACTCCAGCGAGGCGGCCAGTGCTGTTTCCGAGGCGAAGTACTTCGCCATCCCTGCCTCGGAGTCCACCCGCTCCCCGGAGTCGGCTTTTGCCGCGGCCCAGTAGGTGAGGAGGCGGGCGGCTTGGAGCCGTGTGGCGAGGTCGGCGAGCTTGAGTTGGATCGCCTGAAAGTTCGCAATGGGCTGTCCGAACGCGTGGCGTTCCCGGGAATAACGCAACGCGGCGTCGTACGCCGCCTGTGCGACGCCCACCGCGCGGGCCGCGACGTTGATCCGTCCAATCTCGAGGCCGGAAAGCGCCTGCTGCATGCCTCGGCCCTCGACGCCGCCCAGCAGTGCCGACGCCGGCACCACCACGTCCTCGAGCACGACCTCACAGGACTCGGTGCCCTTGTAGCCCAGCTTGCCCAGGTCTCGGCTGACGGAGAAGCCTGGGCTTGCGGTGTCGACGAGCAGGAGGCTAATCCCGCGATGAGCCGGTGTCGACGAAGGGTCGGTCTTGACGAGAACGGGAAGCACGTCGGCATGGCGAGCATTGGTGATCCAGGTCTTCGTTCCGTTCACGATGTAGTGGTCGCCGTCCAGGCGCGCCCTCGTGGAGATGCCTTGTAGGTCGGTGCCTGCTCCGGGCTCTGTCAGACCGATCCCGGTTCGATGCTCACCGGAGGCGAGCCGGGGAAGGAACTTTCGCTTCTGCTCTTCAGTACCGTGCCGGGCGATGATCCAACAGGCCAGATTGTGACTGCCAAGGATGCCGGCGATGCCCATCCATCCTCTGGATATCTCTTCATAGACAAGGGCGAAGGAGACAAAGTCCAGGCCAAGCCCGCCGTATTCCGGGGGAGTGGTCATCCCGAACAGACCCATTGCACGCAAGTGAGCCACGATCTCGGTCGGGTAGCGCCCGGTACGCTCCCATTCCACTGCCACGGGGACGATTTCCCGGTCCACCATGGCGCGCAGAGCGGCCCGGAAGTCTTGCTGTTCCTCCGTGAACTCGAAGTGCATGTCTACCCCTTGCTTGAGGCGCGCGACCTACGGTCGGCGGTGTCGGACTCGGCGATGTCGGCGGCCAGAGCCAGTACGGCGTCAAGGGAGCTCTCATCGGCGAGGCCCCGGATCCGGTCAGCGAGTTCGATGGCGCGGCGGTGCCCACCACAGTTGGCTGTGAACTTCGTCAGTACCTCGTCGTCGGTCAGTGGATTGGCGCGGGTGCCGCGGCTTCCCGCCACCTCTCCGATCACGGTGCCGCCGTCCGCGAGGTGAATAACCGCACGTCCCGGTGCGTCCGCAGCGGGGCCTTCGGTGGACATGGGAAGTACGTGAACGCGATCGGCGAGGGCGGCCACGTCGGGCCTTGCGATGGAATCGGCGGTATAAGTTTCCAGCGTCACGGCGCCGTCGGTGAGTAGAGCTGCGACGCTCCAGGGTAGGTCGAACTTGGCGCCATAACTGCTGCGGGGGACGGCGGTTCCGGCGCGGGGCACGCAGACGATCGAGATGCTGTCCGGATGCACCTCCACATCGACGGCGGAGATCATCGGCAATTCCACCGGCTCCGTGGCGGCGCGGCAAGCCGCAGCCACGGCATCGAGCGTGGCGTGCATGAGCTGACAGGACGGGTACGGCTTGATCGAGATGTGTTCGGTCTCCCAGAAGTCGCCGAGACCGCGGGTTACGGCCTCTGGTTCGAAGGCGTGCGCAGACAGTGCGCGATAGATACCGTGGCTGCCCTCGATCACTGATTCGGGACCGGACGCGCCAGCCGCAGCGAGCCGGGCGGCGAGGACGCCGTTCAGCCCGGCCATCCCGGGGTGCAGTGACTTCGTGTCGGCGCTGGTATGGAGAAACTCCATCAGGCCACCCGACGCCGATCCGGCGATTCCCAAGGCGTCAACCATCCGGGGCACGGGCATTCCTGCCAGCCGCGCGGCGACCAGCGCCGAACTCAGCGTTCCGCACACGGCCGTGGCGTGCAGCCCGCGCGCATGAAAGCCATGCGGGCTGGCGGCACCCAGGCGACAGACGGTTTCCAGCCCCACGACTGCGGCGGTAAGGATCTCGGCCCCGCTTGCCTGCACTTCCTGTCCCACGCTAAAGGCGGCGGGCAGACTGACCGTCGTGGCATGGACCAGCCCCAACGAATGAGTGTCATCGAAGTCGAGGGCATGCACGAGCGCTCCGGTGGCAAGCGTTGCCGCCGGAGCCGAAAGGCCTTGCCGGCCAGTAACGGCCCAGGCCTGCGACGGGCCCCCCAGGGCATGCGCGACCGTCCACGCCGCCATGCCGTGGCCCAGCCGCCGCGCCGCAATGGCGTTGCCGACACCATCAAGCAGATGTCGGGTCGCGGTGGTCTGTACTCGATCCGGGATGTCGGCAAGGCGGAGCTGCGCGGCCCACGCTGCCAGGTCGGTGGCGATCATCGCGTGCTGCCAGGAGTCGAGGTCCGGTTGCCGGGATCGGCGTCTCGTCCGGTTTCCGATGCGGGTTGCGCTGCCGACCTGTCGGGACCGAATGCGCCGGCGGCCGCGTAGCGCAGTATCCGGTCCTCGTCGTAGCCCAGAAGGCCTCGCAGGACTACGTCGAAGTCCTCGTTGCGGCGTGGCGCCCGGCGGTGTTCGACGACGGAGTCGCCGAACTGCACGGGGGAACGGACTGATCGGACTGTTCCGAACACCGGGTGCTCAGTCTCGACGATCAGCCCACGTGCGTGTGTGTGGGGCTCGGCGATTGCATCGGCCACATCATTGATCGGCCCCGACGGCACGCCCGCAGCCGCGAGCGTTGACAACCACTCCTGCACGTCGCGCTCGGCGAAGATCTCACGTAGGGCAGCGAGCAGCTCCTCGCGGTTCTCGGCTCGATCCACGAAGGTGGCGTATCGCGGGTTGTTCGCTAGGTCAGGGCGATCGAGCGCTCTGACCAGGCGTTGCCAGAACTTCTCCTTGGCGCAGCCCACAACCAGCCATCCATTCCGCGCGCGGAAGACCTGGAACGGCACGAGGGAGGGATGCGCCGAGTCGGGCATCCGCCTTGGCTGGTACCCCTCGTTGAGGTACCAGGTTGCCGGATAGGTCAGCAGGGACAGCGCTGTGTCGTACAGGGAAACGTCACAGTCCCCACCGATTCCGTCCCGTCGCGCCGCGTGCACACCGGCCATTAGGCTGAGCGCCGCCACGAAACCCCCTGAATAGTCGACCAGGGACAGGCCGGTCTTGGTCGGTGGCCCGTCGGGGTCACCGGTCAGACTCATCCACCCGGCGAGACCCTGGAGGATGTAGTCGTAGCCGGGCTCCTCGGACCGTGGTCCGGTCATGCCGAATCCTGTCAGGCTGCAGCACACGATGGCCGGGTTCAAGGGCGCCAGATCGACGTAGCGGATCCCAATCTTGTCCGGGACGTCGCCGCGAAGATTCGAATACACGGCATCGCTGGTGCCGACGAGGTCCTCGAAGACTTCACGCCCCGCAGCTGTAGACAGGTCAAGGGACAGGCTGCGCTTGTTGCGGTTGAACGTCTCGAAGAACAGAGAGTCCTCACCGCGGGCGAAGGGGGGCACATACCGTCCGACGTCCCCGCCGTGTCGGGGATCCTCAATCTTGATCACTTCGGCCCCGAGTTCCGCCAGGTGCAGGCTGCCGAACGGTCCCGCGCCGTATTGCTCGATCGCGATGATCCGGATGTCCTCGAGGGGTCTCACTTGCCGGCCTCGGGAATCGTCAGCGGTCCGCTCTTAGCGGTTGGGAAGTAGTTCTGGCCGATGCCGCTGGATCGCTTGGCGACCATCACCGATCGTCGCCAGGAGACGATCTCGTCGCCCTCCTGGTTGAGTCCGCGGGTGATCATCGAGACGATCCCGGCGAACGGTTTCGAACGCGACTCGCGCAAGGCGGTGCAGATGCTCTCGGCGTAGAGGGTGTCGCCGACATAGAGCGGGTGGGTCAGCCGGATGTCCGTCATCTCAAGGTTTGCCACCGCGTTCTGACTCATGTCCAGCACGGAGAGGCCGAGGACCACCGCGATGGAGAGACCAGAGTTGACGATGACACGGCCAGCGGTGATGGGGTTCCCTGCCGCAAGGTGGGCGTTGAAGTGATTCTGGTTGGTGTTCACCGACAGTAGCGTCACCCACGTGTTGTCCGCCTCTGAGATGGTTCGGCCCAAAGGGTGTTGATAAACCTCACCAACCTGAAAGTCTTCGAAGAACCGGCCCACCGTCGCCGAATGCATGGTTGTCACTGGCACCTCCCTCGGCAACCTAAACATCTGAGGTTTTGGTCCGTCAACCCACCACGGCCACCCCAGACCGATGGTTCACGCGGCCGTAGGAACTAATACCTCAGAGGTATTGACGTTATGGGGGGGACCTCGTAGCGTCGTGGCCCACCAGCCGCCCACCGAGGAGAGACATGAGCTATCGCATCGGAGTCGATGTCGGTGGAACATTCACCGATGTCCTGCTCATCGAGAGTGGGACCAGCAAGCTGACCGCAGCCAAGGTGCCGTCAACGCCGAAGGACCTCACCAGCGGCGTGATGGCCGGCATCACCAAGGCGTGCCAGGAGGCCGGCATCACGCCGAGCGAAGTGACCCACGTCCTGCACGGCACCACCGTCGCTACCAACGCCGTTCTGACCGGCGGAGGCGCCCGCGTGGGCCTGATCGTGACCAAGGGTTTCCGCGACGTGCTGCAGATCGCGCGGTCGCACGTACCCGGTGACTACGGAGCCTGGGTTGTCTACAAGAAGAGCGACCCGATGGCTCCCGCCGAGCTGACCTTCGAGGTCGACGAACGCGTGACCGCCCACGGCGAGGTCCTGCGCCCACTGGACGAGGACAGCGTACTGGCTGCGGCTCGCGCGCTCAGGGACAAGGACATCGAGGCACTTACCATCTGCCTCATCAACTCCTACGCGTACAACGGCCACGAGCGCCGCGTCCGCGAACTCGTCGCCGACGTGCTCCCGAGCATCCCGATCTCGATCTCCAGTGAGGTCGTCCCGGAGATGCAGGAGTACGAGCGGACCCTGACCACGGTGGCGAACTCCTACGTCCACCCGGTGGTCCAGCACTACATCGAGGATCTCGAACGCGAGCTGAAGTCCACCATGTCGGACGTCCAGCTCCGGATCCTCAAGTCCGACGGCGGCCTGGTCGGCGCCGATCGCGCGGCGAACTACCCGGTGAACCTGCTGATGAGTGGTCCCGCGGGCGGCGTCGCCGGGGCGGTGTGGGTGGCCGAGCAGGCGGGCTACCGCGACATCATCACCTTCGACGTCGGCGGCACGTCCACGGACGTCGCCCTGGTGCAGGACGGGAAGCCGCAGCTGCGGCGCGAAACCATGATCGGCGACGTCAGCGTCCGCGCCTCGTCGATCGACGTCCGGACCGTCGGTGCCGGCGGCGGCTCCATCGCCTCGGTACCGGAGGTGACCAAGGCGCTGCGCGTCGGCCCACAGAGCGCGGGCGCCGAGCCGGGGCCGGCCGCCTACGGCCGCGGCGGGACCGAGCCGACCGTCACCGACGCCAACGTCGTGCTCGGCGCCCTGCCGACCGATACCCGGCTGGGCGGCGAGATGAGGCTGGACCGGGACGCCGCCGTGGCCGCCGTGTCAAAGATCGCCGAAGCGCTCGACCTGTCGGTCGAGGACGCCGCAGCCGGGATCATCGACATCGTCAACGAGAACATGTACGGCGCGCTGCGGCTGGTCAGCCTCGAACAGGGGTACGACCCGAAGGACTTCGCGCTCGTCGCGTTCGGCGGGGCAGGCCCGCTGCACGCGAACGCGATCGGCAAGCTCCTGCGCTCGTGGCCGGTGATCATCCCGCGCAGCCCGGGCGTGCTGTGTGCGTACGGCGACGTGACGACCCGTGTGCGGCAGGAGTCCTCACGGACGTTCGTCCGGCAGTTCGCGACGGTCGACCTCGGCGAGGTGCGCGAGGTATTCACGGGGCTCCAGGCGCTCGTTCGCAAGGCGCTCGACAGCGAGGGCGTTCCCGCGGACCAGCAGCAGATCGCCATCGAGGCCGATATCCGCTACAGCGGACAGTCCGATGCGATCACCGTGCCCGTCACGATGGCGGAGCTCACCCCCGAGACGATCGGTGAGGTGCGCGAGCGCTTCGACCAGATGCACGAGCATCTCAACACGTTCCGTATGGACACTCTCGACCACGAGTTCCTCAACCTGAGGGCCATCGGCCTGTCCGACCCGATGACCGCCGCAGCCGAGGCGCTGCCCGAGGGAGACGGGGACCCGTCGGGTGCCCGGGTAGGCGAGGTGGACGCGTACCTGGAACGTGTCTGGACTCGGCCCACCGTGTACGACCGGAGCCGGCTGCGTGCCGGGGACCGGCTGGTCGGACCGGCGATCGTGCAGGAGATGGACTCCACCACGGTCATCCTCGCCGACCACGTCGGCGTCGTGGACCGCGTCGGCAACATCATCATCAACCCGCAGGCGCGCGAGGAGGCCACGAGCGCATGAGTGCCACCGTCATCGAGACCAACACGGCCCCATTCACGCCCGTCGAGCTCGACCCAATCACGGTCGACCTCGTCGAGAAGGGCTTCGAGAACGCGTTGCACCGGATGAACGCGCTCATCTTCCGGGTCAGTATGTCGCCCCTGATGCGCGAGCAGCGGGACTCCTTCCCGATCCTGACCGACCGCAACGGGGCGCAGATGGCCGGACAGTTCGGCTCCCCGGTGCAGAGCTTCCTCGACAACTACGAGGGCACGGTGGAGGAGGGCGACATCTTCCTGACCAATGACCCTTACGTCACCCAGGGCGCGATCAGCCACCTCAACGACTGGCTGATCGTCGTGCCGGCCTTCCTCGACGGCCGCCTGATCGGCTGGTCGGCCATCTTCGGTCACCAGACCGACATCGGGGGCACCGTGCCCGGGAGCATGCCGATCGCGGCCTCGTCGCTGTTCGAGGAGGGTCTGGTCATCCCGATCGTGAAGCTGTACTCCAAGGGCGAAGAGCAGAAGGACATCGTCAAGATCCTGCTGGGCAACTCCCGGACACCCCATTGGATCCGCGCCGACCTCAACGCCCTCGTCTCCGGGGCGCGCCTGGGGCGCAACGCGATCGTGGAGATGGCCACCCGCTTCGGCGTCGACGAGTTCTACTCCGCGATCGACGCGCTCAAGAAGCGGTGTCACAGCGCCATGCAGCAGGTCATCCGGACCCTCATCCCCGAGGAGAAGGCTACCTTCGAGGACTACCTCTGCGACGACGGAATGGGCACCGGTCCGTACAAGCTGCGCTGCACCGTCTGGCGTGAGGGCGACGTCGCGCACTTCGACTTCGAGGGCACCGACGCGCAGTCGGCAGCGTCCATCAACCTGCCGTACAACCCGCAGATGTTCCGGATGCTCACTGGCCAGTTGCTGGTGTTCGTGTTCGACCCGGGCATCGTGGTCAACGATGGTTTCCGGGACCTCATGGAGGTTTCGTTTCCCAAGGGGTCCTGGCTCAATCCGCACTACCCCGCCGCCAGCTCCGGGCGTACCCACGGCCTCGGCCGCATCTTCGACGTCGTGAGCGGCGTGCTCGGGCAGTCCAAGCCGGAGTACATGTGCGCCGCCGGCTTCTCGTCCAGTCCGCACTTCGTGTTCTCCGGAAAGCACGACAACGGGGAGGACTTCCTCCTCTTCCAGGTCGCCTTTGGCGGCATCCCCGGTCGGCCGGTGGGCGACGGTGTCGACTGCCACTCGGTGTGGCCGAAATTCCGCAACATGCCGAACGAGTACGTCGAGGCGCACTTCCCCGTCGTGGTGGAGAACTACGAGACGATTCCCGACTCGGGCGGCCCCGGGCTGCACCGCGGCGGCAACGGGTTGCGGGTGACGTACCGCTTCCTGGAGGGCGGGGAGATCTCGCTGCACGACGACCGGTGGCTCACCTACCCGTGGGGAGTCAACGGCGGGGTTGCCGCCGCGCGTAGCGAAAAGCACCTCGTGAAGGCGGACGGCAGCTCGATCCCGCTACCGTCCAAGTGCGACGGGGTGGCGGTGGAGAAGGGCGACCTCCTCGTGTTCGCGACCTGGGGCGGAGGCGGCTGGGGCGACCCGTTCAACCGGCCCACGGCCGCGGTGCTCGAGGACGTACGGCGGGGCTCGGTGACCGTGGCCGGCGCCCGTCGCTACGGGGTAGTGGTCGACGGCGAGGCGCTCACGGTTGACGAGGAGGCCACCGCGCGCCTGCGGGAGAGCATGCGGGCGGAACGCGGCGAGGCGCCGTGGATCGACCGCGGGTTCGACACGGTCGAGGAGCTGCTGGCCCGGTGCGAGGACGAGACCGGTCACCCCGCGCCCACACCGCCGCCGGCGATCGACGAGCTCGCCGTCCCCGCGAACGCCGGCTGAGTGACCACCATGCCGGGAATACAGGACGGCCGGACGCCGATGCCGGACGGGATCAGCGACGACATCGCGGCGGTGTGTCGCGAGTCGGCCGCCGTCGCCGAGGAGGAGCTCCGCCCGTTCCTCGACGAGCTGCACGTCCGGCCCGTGCCGACGACCAGCGGCCACGTCCAGCCCGCCGCGGGCTGGGCGTGGCTCGCCCGAGGCGGCCGGTCGGCATGAGCGGGGAACGGGACACCACGCACCTGCTGCGGTCCGCACCGGCGCTGCTGGAGGCGTACCGCACCGGAACGGCCGATCCGGTGGAGGTCACGCGGCTCTCGCTCGGGACGCTGCGGCAAGCGCACCGGACACTCAACTGCACAGTAGTCTTCCTCGAGGAACAGGCCTTCGCCGCAGCGGAGGAGTCACGCCGGCGATGGCGGGAGGGACGGCCTCGCTCCCTAGAAGGCCTGCCGTTCGGCATCAAGGATGTCTTCGACCTCGCTGGCGCCGTCACCACAGGCGGTTCCCGGGTGCACCGCGACAGGGTGGCGACCGAAACCGCGGAAGCGGTGCGACGGCTGCTCGACGCCGGCGCAGTGCCGGTGAGCAAGGACGCGACAACCGAGTGGGCCATCGGCGGCCCCCACAATCCGCTGCACGGTGCGGTCCGCAATCCGTGGGACACCCGACGGTGGGCGGGCGGCTCGTCCACCGGGTCCGCGGCTGCCGTGGCGGCGGGCGCCTTCCCGTTCGCCCTCGCCTCTGACGCCGGCGGGTCGATCCGAATCCCGTCGGCGTACTGCGGGGTGACGGGACTCAAGCCCACCAACGGCTTGGTCTCACGGCACGGTGCGCTGCCGCTGTCGTGGACCACCGAATCCGTGGGGCCGATCGCCGCCAGCGCGGTGGACGCGGCGATGATGCTGGCCGTCGTAGCCGGCCACGACCCCCGCGATCCACAGAGCCTCCCCGCCGGGTTCGCCGGAACGGGTGTGGTGGACGACCGTCTCGACGGGGTCCGGGTGGGCCTGCCCGGCGGATACTTCACGGACGGGTGCGATGCAGCCGTACTCGCGGCGTTCGATGGCTTGCTTACCACGCTGATGGACCTCGGGGCGGAGGTGGTCGACGTCGCCGTGCCCTCCGCGCACGCCGCCCATCACATCGGCTACCACGTTCTCTTCACCGAGGCGTGGACTGTGCACGCCGCCCAGGCGGCGAGCTTCGCCGACTACGACCCCGTGGGGCTGCGGCGGATGGCACGCGGTTCGGCGACCTCCGCGCGAGACTACTTGCGGATGCTGGCCTTCCGTCACGAGCTCCAGCGGGAACTCGAGGACGCCTTCGCCCTGGCAGACGTCCTCGTGATGCCCGGGACCCCCGCGGCCGCGGCCACCCTGGACGACCTCTGCGTGACGGTCGACGGCGTCAAGGTGCCGATGTACGCGGCGCAGAGCCGGGCCACCATCATCTGCAACCTCAGCGGAGTCCCGGCCCTGATGATGCCCACCGGGTTCACCCCGGACGGGCTCCCCGTCGCCGCGCAGGTCGTGGCGCCACCGTTGCGCGAGGACCTGTGCCTGCGGGTGGGTGCGGCGTTTCAGGGAGCCACCGACCTTTATGGGCTCGACCCCATCGTGCCGGCCGCGGACTGAAGGGAACAGGCGTGCCAACCATTCGGGTCAACGGATTTGACATGTACTACGAGGTCGTCGGCGACGGCGCGCCCGTCGTCTGCCTGACCGGATGGGGCACGGGCGCTGGCCACGGCTTCGCCGCCTACCCGCGGCGGCTCACCGAGAACTATCAGGTCATCTACTACGACCACCGCGGTCTCGGGCGGTCACGCGGGGGGTTGGACCGTGAGCCGTCCACCGAGCTCTACGCCGAGGACGTCGCGCATTTGCTCGACCACCTAGGCGTGGGCCCCGCGCACGTGTTCGGCCGCGGCGGACTGGGGGGCTGCATCGCCCAGCGGCTCGCCGTCCAGCGCCCCGATCTGGTGGCGAGCGCGATCCTCGGGCAGTCGTGGGCGTACGCCGACGCCACGCTCGACGCCCAGTTCGTCGCGCTCGCCACGCTGCGGCGGCTATCCTTCGAGGACTTCCAGCGTGCCTGCGCCTGGCTCTGCTACACGCCGGAGTACTTCGAGGAGCACCACCGCGAGCTCCTCGGCCCGCACGGCGCCTGGACGGACATCAAGGACGCTGGCGACGCACACCTAGCGCTCATCGAGGCCTCCCGGACTCACGATTCGCGCGACGACCTGCACACGATCTCGTGCCCGACCCTGGTGATCCAGGCCGGGCACCCGGACTGGATCACGGGGCCGCGTCTCGGCGAGGAGATCACGAAGCGCCTCCCCGCGGCGGAATTGCTGTACCTGCCTGACGCGCCGCACGCCGTCAGCACCCATCCGGCGTCCTGGGTTCGCTATACCGAGACCCTGATGGACTTCCTCGCCCGGACGAAGGGGGCATCGCGGTGAGCGGCCCCCTCACCGGCCTCCGCGTAGTGGAGATGGGGCAGTTGCTGGCCGGCCCCTTCTGCGGCCAGCTGCTCGCCGATCTCGGCGCGGATGTCGTCAAGCTCGAGGACCCGCGCCGCGGCGACCCGATGCGCGAGTGGGGCCGGCAGCGCCCGAAGGGCCAATCGCTGTGGTGGGCGGTCGTGGCCCGCAACAAGCGCTCAGTCACCGTGAATCTCCGCGAACCGGCCGGCCAGGACCTCGCCCGGGCGCTCATAGCCACAGCGGACGTCGTGGTCGAGAACTTCCGACCGGGCACGATGGAGCGCTGGGGCATGGATTACCCGACGCTCGCCCGCGTCAACCCTGGCCTGGTGATGGTCCGGGTTTCCGGTTTCGGGCAGGACGGCCCCTACGCCCAGCGTCCCGGGTACGGCGCGATCGGGGAGGCAATGGGCGGACTCCGGTACGTCGTAGGGGACCCCTCCACGCCGCCGTCCCGCGTCGGCATCTCGATCGGCGACACCCTCGCCGCGACGTTCGCGACCATCGGGGCGCTCGCGGCACTGCAGGAACGGACCCGGAGCGGCTGCGGGCAGGTGGTCGACTCGGCGATCTACGAGGCCGTCCTCGGCATCATGGAGTCCCTCGTACCGGAGTGGCAGATCACCGGCTACCAGCGGGAGCGGACCGGCGCGATTCTGCCCAACGTCGCCCCGAGCAACGTCTATCCCACCCGCGATGGCACCTGGATCCTCATCGCCGCCAACCAGGACACCGTCTTCGCCCGGCTCGCCGTCGCAATGGGACGGCCCGAGTTGGCGGACGACCCGCGGTACTCCAGCCACGGCGCGCGCGGGGAGCACCAGGCCGAACTGGACGACCTCGTCGGGGAGTTCACCGCGCAGCACTGCGCCGAGGAGCTGGAGGCGCTGCTCATCGAGCACGCCGTGCCGGTGGGGAAGATCTTCCGTCCCGTCGAGATGCTCGCCGACCCGCAGTACCAGGCTCGCCGGTCCATCACCGAGGTGGTCCACCCCACGCTCGGGCCGGTCGCCATGCAGAACGTCTTCCCACGCCTGAGCCGCACCCCCGGCGGAATCCGATGGCCCGGCCCCGAGCTGGGGCAGCACACCACACAGGTGCTGGCGGAGGTCGGGCTGGACGCCAAGGCGGTCGAAGACCTGCGCGCCGAGGGAATCGTGTGAGCGCCGACCTGGACAACCTGCCCGGTTCGATCCGCATCGTCGAGGTGGGCCTCCGTGACGGACTCCAGGCGGTGCCGGAGCCGCTGCGTACTGAGGACAAGGTTGATCTGGTGTACCAGCTGGTGGAGGCGGGACTCCGAGAGATCGAGGCAGTGTCCTTCGCCCACCCGAAGGTGCTGCCGCAGCTTGCCGATGCGGCCGAGGTGATGGCAGTGGTCCCACGCTGCGGCGACGTGACCTACCGGGGCCTGGTTCCGAACCTCCGGGGCGCGCAGCGCGCCGCCGATTGCGGCCTGGACGAGATCGTGGTGGTGGTGTCCGCCGACGAGGAGGTCAGTGTCCGCAACCAGAACCGGACCGTGGCGCAGATGCTCGCGGAGCTGGACGGGATCGGCCAGGTGGCAGCAGACTGCGGTGCCCGCCTGATCGTGGGTGTCGCGTGCGCGTTCTTCGCCCCGGCCCGCGGGCCGGTCACCAATGCTGAGACCGACCGGGTTGTGGACGCCGCCGTCGCCGCTGGCGCGGGTGGTGTCTACCTCGCCGGAACGTCCGGCGTGGAGCATCCCGGGGAGTTTGCCGCCGGGATCGCCCGCGTCCGGCGGCGGTACCCGGGGCTGCAGGTCGGCGTCCATCTGCACGACCGCAACGGGTTCGCCATGGCGAACGCACTGGCGGCGATGGCCGCGGGTGCCGACTGGCTGGAGGGCTCCTTCGCGGGACTCGGCGGGGACCTGTGGTTCCCCGGTGATCCGACCGTGCTCGGTAACGCTCCGGTGGAGGACCTGCTCCACCTGTGTGCCAGCATGGGCGTGGAGACTGGCGTCAACCTGGACAGGTACCTGAAGGTAGTGGATCGTGTGGTCGCGTTGACCGGCCGGCCGGCGACCTCGTTCGTCACTCGGGGCGGATCTCGAGCGCAGCTCGCCCGGGCGTCGTGGGCCGTGGCCACTCGGCAAGCCACCTGTTGATTCGTGCCGGCGACGACTCGAGGTGAACGCAGTAGCGATGTGGTGGTGGGGCGACGGTCTCGATCGGTTCGCCTACGCCTATGACGACGGTGACTGTCCTGCCGGTTTGCCAACCGAGTCGAGCGCGTCGACGTCCTCGGCGGCCTAATCCGCGACGCGCGTCGCGGACGGGTCCAGATTCAGCCGTCGTTGACATCGTACCGGCGGCGATCGGTGGGGGAGGAGATTGGGAACAGCGGGGCGCGCTGAACGGCGTTCAACGGCGTCCGACCGGGTTGAGCTGCTCGCATCGTCTCGCCGTGACCTGTGACCTCTCGTGTTCGTGTTGGTCAGAGAATGGGAGCAAGCGGCTAAACGATCTCTATCGCCTTCGAATCGAAGGTGACGCGCTCAGCGGCTCTTTGATCAAGGCGACGACGTTGTAGGTGCCGATAACCTCGTCCGGGCCGCTCAGGCGGTGTGCTGGTATTCGTGGAGGACTCCGCCGAGGCGGTCGCGTCGTCGGACGTCGAGTTCGTCGGTTCGGCCCAGCTTGGCGATCTGTTGGGGGAGCGGGCGTAGGGGTGCCGCGGCGTGGAACGCCCGGTGGGGCCGGTGTTCGTTGTAGAACGTTTCGTACTCGCGGAGCGCGTGGAGAAGATGGGCCTGGTTGACGATTAGGGTCCGGTCGAGGAGTTCGGATCGGCAGGTCCCCACCCAGCGTTCCATGATCGCGTTCATCCTCGGTACTTTGATTCCGGTCTTCACGACGGTGATGCCCTCGTTGTGGAAGACCGCGTCGAAGGCGGCCGTGCATCGGCTGTCGCGGTCGCGGATGAGGTACTTCCCGGCGGCGCCGGAGTCTTGGAGGTCCATGACCAGGTTCCTGGCCAGCTACGTGGTCCAGGTCCTGGTGGGGTGCGCGGTGGCGCCGAGGACACGGACGCGGCGGGTGGCGTGTTCGATGACGGCGAAGACGTACAGCCGTGCTCCGGTCAAAGTCCGGGTCTCGAAGAAGTCAGCGGCGAGGATCGCGTGGGCTTGGCTGCGCAGGAACGCGGGCCAGGTCTGGCGCTCTCGGCCGGGATCGGGATCGATACCGGCGTCCTTGAGGATCTCCCAGACCGTCGACGGGGCGACCTTGATGCCTAGGGCGGCCAGTTCGCCGTGGACGCGCGCCGGTAGCCCCAGCTGGCGTTCTCTTCCGCCAAGCGGAGGACCAGGCTCTTGATGCTGCGAACGGTGGTCGGTCGGCCCGGCCGTTTAGGGCGGGACGCCTTCGCGTGCCGGCGGTGCAGGAGGTCTCGATGCCAGCGCAGGATGGTGTCCGGGGAGACGATCAGGTGTAGCTGTCGCAGTGTCGGCCGTGGTAGTCGGTGCAGGAGGGCACCGAGGAATGCCCGGTCGGACGTGGTGAGGTGAGGTTTGTCGATCTGGCGTTGCAGGACGGCGAGCTGGTGGCGCAGCGCAAGAATCTCGACGTCCTTGTCCACATCGCTCATCGGCAGCAGCCGCACGAAGGCGAACACGTTCGTCAACGCCATGTAGGAGAGTCGCAGCAGCACGATGACTAATCCTGGCGTACCGCAACTGTCGGTCCGCAGCCGTATCCGACAACCGCAGGTCAGAGCCCATGGATGACGTTTTCGGCACCGACGGGAGCTACTCGACCGGATGATGATCTTCGGACGTCGTCATCTCCAGTCGGTGCTCACCGACCATTTCGACCATTACAACTCGCATCGCCCGCACCACTCGTTGGGACAGGCGCCACCGCTCGGGCCGGCGCATCTGTCAGTGGCGGTGGCCGGCAGACGGGTGGTGCGGCGCGATCGTCTCGGCGGCCTCATCGGGGAGTACTCGCAGTCTGCGTACGGTGGCCGACTTTCTGGCACCCACACGCCGGGCCGGCGAGGTGCGTGACTTGCGGCTTCTCCGGTGACTTCGGTTCGGGATACCCGGTGTGGCCAGTGGTCATTGCGCGGTCCAGCCTCCGTCGACCACCAGCACGGTGCCGGTGACCAACCGTGAGGCAGGCGTGGCGAGGTAGATGACCGCGTTCGCGACGTCTTCCGGGGAGCCGAGCCGGGCCAGCGGGATCTTCGCGAGTACCTTGGCACGCTTCTCGGGATCGTCGAGGATCGGCGCGGTACCGGGGGTGTAGACGAAGGTCGGCGCTACCGCGTTGACGGTGATCCCGTGTTCGGCCCACTCGACCGCCAGTGCCTTGGTGAGCATGTTCACCCCGCCCTTGCTGGCACAGTAGACGGCGGCGTCGGGAAGGCCGACGAAGCTCGCTTGTGAACTGATGTTGATGATCCTGCCACTGCGGCGCAGGATCATTGTCCGTGCCACCGCCTGGCTGGTGAAGAACACGCCGCGCAGGTTTACGGCCATCATGTCGTCCCAGTCCGCTTCGGTCACGTCGAGTGCCTTGTACGCGTGACCGAGGCCGGCGTTGTTGACGAGCACGTCGATCCGGCCGTGGGTGGCGACGATCCGGTCCACCGTCTGTCGGATGGAGGCGACGTCGCGCACGTCCAGCAGTACGGGGTGGAGCTGCACGCCCCGGTACCGGGCCTCTACGCTGAGGTCCGCGAGGTCCGCCGTGGTGCGGCCGGTGGGTACGACGATCGCTCCGGCCTCGGCGAGCAGCATCGCCAGCTCCCGGCCGATACCTCTGCTCGCCCCGGTCACCACCACCACGGCGTCGGTGACGTCGAACGCTGCCGTCATCGCCGGACCTCTAGAAGTCTGTCGACGTGTATGCGACGCGTCCCTGCACGACGGTCAGTCGTACCTGGACGTCGGCGTCGACGACCACCAGATCGGCGTCCATGCCCGCCGCGATCTCGCCCTTGGTGTCGGCGACCCCGGCGGCGAGAGCCCCGTTTCGGCTCACGGTCGGCCACAGCTCCAGCATCGAGCGGCCGGACGCCCGGATCAGGTTCCGCAGCGCCTGGTCCATGGTGAGAACGCTGCCGGCGAGGGTGCCGTCGGACAGGCGCACGGCGCCGTCGCTGACGCTCACCGGCCGGCCGCCGATGGTGAAGGAGCCGCTGGGTAGGCCGGTCGGGCGTAGGGCATCTGTCACCAGGACGATCCCTTCGGGGCCTTTGGCCATTAACGCCGCCGCCAGGATCGCGGGGTGGACGTGCACGTTGTCGGCGATGAGCTCGGCAAGGAGTTCGGGCATCGTCATGGCGGCGGCGATGGGGCCCGGATGTCTGTGATGCAGCGGGGGCATCGCGTTGAACGTGTGGGTCATGTGGCGCGCGCCGCGGTTGACGGCGTCGACGGCCTGTTCGAACGTCGCGCCGGTGTGGCCGATGCTGACGCGGATACCCCGGTCGACGCACTCGTCGAGGAGCGCGGTCGCGCCGGCGAGCTCCGGTGCGAGAGTGATCAGGCGTACGGCGCCGGTGGCGAGGAAGCGGCGGGCCTCGACGAGGTCGGGTAGCCGGATCTTCGTCGGGTCCTGCGCCCCGCACTTCTGGGTGTTGATGTACGGGCCCTCCATGTGCGCGCCCAGCACCTGCGCGCCGGTGACCGCGTACGCGGACGCCTCGGCGACCGCCTGGAGGGCCGACATGGTCTCCTCGGTGTCGGCGGTCCAGGTCGTGGCGAGGAACGAGGTCACGCCGTGCCGGACGAAGAACTCGGACATCGCGACGATCCCGGCGGGATCGCCGTCCATCACCTCGTGACCGACGGCGCCGTGTACGTGGACGTCGATGAAGCCGGGAAGGACCGTCGCGCCGCTGAGGTCCAGGACATGCCGGCCCTCGGACACCTGGGGCGGTGGTGCTCCGGGGCCGTAGCTGTCGACGACGGTGCCGGTGCAGGCGAGCCAACCGGAGTCGACGACACGGTCGCGCGCCACGATGCGCGTGTTCGTCAGCAACAGCCCGGGCATCGGCGCCTCCAGTGGTCGGTTGTCGAGGTACGGCACCCGGTCGTATGTCAGGGGCCTGTCGACAGATGATTGGCGCCCGGTACGGACGGCGCCACGTCACGCTAACAAGACGCTCTTAAGTGGTCCAGACCAAACACAAAAATGGTACAGACCAAATTTGCGAAAGGTCTGGACCTGTTGACGGTCGGCAGCTAGAGTCAGCCTCCACAAGACAGGCTGTAACGGCCGTCACTCTGCTGCCTTCACGTTCTTTTCGCAGGTAGCGGACGACGCGGCCGACCCGATGCGGCTTTCGGTCGGAAGCCGAGTGAAAGGTGACTGATGAACTCGCTGCGCCTCGAATTCGACCACGTGGGTATCACCTGCCACGAGCCGCAGGAGGACGAGACCTGGGTCGAGGCCACCCGCGTCTGGGTGACCAACCCCAGGCAGCACCCGCAGAGCCTGGAGTTCCTGCGCTACGAGCCGGACAGCCCGGTGACCGGCCCGGTCCGCGAGCGGCCGCACATCGCGTATCGGGTTCCCAAGGGAACCCTCGAGGCCCTGCTCGAGGCCGCCGACGAGGTGCTGCTGGAGCCCTGGGAGGCGCAGAAGGACGTGGTCCGGGTGGCGTTCGCGCTCAAGGACGGCGCCGTCATCGAGTACATGGAGTACATGGGCGACCCGAACCAGTGGTTTCCCGCCGAGCGCAACGAGCTCTGACCCGCGTCGACCCCTCCCGGGACGCATCCACGCTCCTCGTTAGTGAAAGAGACGTAAGAGTGAACGAACTCGGCTGTTCCTCCCTGTGCTTCGCCCGCATGCCGCGGTCGGAGGCTCTGGACACCATCGCTTCGCTGAACTTCCAGTGGGTCGACCTCGGCATGCTGCGGACCTTCAACGTGGGGGAGGGGCCGTTCCGCGCGCTGCACCTCGACGCGCTGGAGGTCGACGCCGACGAGGTGCGGCAGGTCCGCGACCGCCTCGACGCGGCGGGCTTCAAGCTCGCGGCGGTGAACGCCGGGGGCGGCTACCTGAACGTGCCGTGGGAGCGGGAAGAGGGCACCGCCTACATCCGACGCTCCATCGAGATCTGCCGGGAGCTCGGCGGGTACGCGGTCACCATCCAGTCCGGCAAGCTGCTGCGCGGCACCGACTGGCGGGCCAACGTCGACTACGTCGCGCCGGTCATCCGTGAGCTGGCCTCGTTCGCTGCCGAGACCGGCGTCGAACTGCACATCGAGGGCCCGCACATCGAGATGCTGACCCACAACCTCGCGACCACCCGGGACTTCTTCGAGATCGTCGACCACCCCAACCTGTTCGTGACGATGGACCCCAGTCACATCGTCGTGGCAGACGAGGACCCGCTCGAGGTCACCCGGGCGCTCGGTCACCTGATCCGGCACGTGCACATCCGTGACGGCGCGGGCGCCAGCCCGGTCATCGTGCCGGGCCGGGGCGAGATCGACTGGCCCGCGTACGTACGGGTGCTCCAGGAGATCGGCTACCAGCGGCCGGTGATGATCGAGCTCTGCCAGGACGAGTCCGAGGAGTACGAGGCGTCCAACGCCCGCTTCCTCGCCGACACGAATTTCTCGCAGCGGTTCATGCGCAACGTGCTCGACGTCGTTGCGTCGTCGGACGCCCTGGCCCGGTAGGGCAACCGGCGCCTGAGGCGTCAACAACCCATTCGACGTCATCGCAGACCCAGCTGAGCCTGGCCGCACCGGGAGAACACCTTGACAGCAAGCAAGTGGCCGCTGTTGACGAGCCCTTTCACTATCGGCCAGGTCAGCCTGCGCAACCGCTTCGTCTTCCAGCCGCACTTCACGGCCCTCGGTAACGAGGGTGCCCCGTCGGCCGACCACCTCGCCTACTACGAGGAACGGGCGGCGGGCGGGGCCGGCCTGGTCATTTTCGAAAGCCAGGCCATCCACCCGACCGGCCGGGTGTCCCGCCACACGGTGAACGCCTGGGACGAGACCAACATCCCGGCGTACCGCAAGATCGTCGACGCGGTGCACCGGCACGGCGCAAAGTTCTTCAGCCAGCTCGTGCACTCCGGGCCGGACACGCTGGCCACCCGGCCGCCCCTGATGTGGGGCCCCACCCAGATGCCGGAGCCGTCGAACAACTTCCCGACCAAGGCGATGGAGCTCGACGAGATCCAAGCGGTGGTCGAGTACTACGCCCGGTCGGCCAGGAACATGCGGGAGGCAGGCTTCGACGGGGTCGAGGTGAAGATCGGCCACGACGGGCTGCTGCACGCGTTCGCCTCTCCGTTCCTCAACCGGCGGACCGACGCGTACGGCGGCGACTTCTCCGGCCGGATGCGGCTGTCGGTCGAGGTGCTCGCGGCGGTGCGGGCCGCGATCCCGGCGGACATGCCCGTCGGCGTACGGCTCTGCCTCAACGAGTACACCGAGTGGGGCTACGACACCGAGTACGGCCTGAAGATGGCCGCTCATCTGGAGCGCACCGGCCTCGTCGACTACTTCAACTCCGACGCGGGCACGTCGTCGAGCTACTGGATGCAGATCCCGCCGACGGTGTACGACGAGGGCAGCTTCCGCCACCTGACGAAGAGTCTCAAGGGGACGGTCAGCGTTCCGGTCATCTCCTTCGGGCGCGTCAAGCATCCGGAGATGGCCGAGCGGGTCCTCACGTCCGGCGAGGCTGACCTGATCGGGATGGCCCGGCAGCTCATCGCCGATCCGCACACACCCAACAAGGCGACCGAGGGCCGCGACGACGACATCCGGTACTGCATCGGCGGCAACGACTCCTGCATCTTCCAGGTCGCGCACGAACAGCAGATCCGCTGCGACCACAACCCGGCCGCCGGCCGGGAGCGGCTGTTCAGCGAACGCCTGCTGACCACGGTCGCCGACCCCAAGGAGATCGTCGTCATCGGCGGCGGCCCGGCCGGCATGAAGGCGGCCGAGACGCTGGCCCGCCGGGGTCACCGGGTGTCGCTGTTCGAGAGGAACACCCGGCTCGGCGGCCAGGTACTTCTGGCCGAGCAGCAGCCGTTCCACGTCGAGATCTACGACGTCGTCGACTACCTGGACCGCGCGCTGCGACGGCTGAAGGTCGACGTCAACCTCGGCGTCGAGATCACCGAGGACCTGCTGGACGAGATCGAAGCCGACGCGATCATCGTCGCGACCGGCTCGCGGCCGGCACTGTCCCAGGTCGCGGTCAACCCGGCGATCACCGGCCAGGAGCCGACCGCCGGACTCGACCACTTGAACTCGCCGGCGCTACGCGATCTGGACCCACAGGTCCTCGCCACCGTCGACGAGGTGCTCTCCGGAAGCCGGGAGCCCGGGAAGCGTGCCGTGGTGATCGACGGTACGGGCAACTGGGAAGGGGCCGGCACGGCGGAGTACCTCGCCAACGCCGGCAGCGAGGTGTGGGTGGTCGCCGGCGCGTTCAGCGTCGGGTCCTCCCTGGAGGCGGCCAACCGGCACCTCTTCTACCAGCGGGCGGCCAAGAAGGGCATCCACACCCTGACCACGACCGCGTTCGCCGGGTTCTCCGACGGCATCGCACGGCTCACGAACGTCTACACCGGGGAGACGACGGAGATATCAGGAGTGGACCTGGTCGTTCCGGCGGTCGGTCGCCGCTCCGACGAGGCGCTGTTCCTCGACTGGAAGAAGCGCGCGGGACAGCGTGCGATGTACCGCCTTGGTGACTGCGTGGCACCCCGGATGCTGCGTGAGGTCATCAGGGAGGCCTACGAGTTCGGGATGAGCTTCTAGGCCGTGTCCTCATGGCGCTGCCCGGAGGCGGCGCCAGGAAAGACCGTAGTTCGAAATGAGACACGTGTTCGGCGCGGATCCGGTCCGTGACCGGGGAGCGCCCCGTACATCTTCAAGCCTCGGAGGAAACAGTTCGATGAAGAGATCACTCCACGGCCGGTTAGCGTTGGCGGCCACGGCGGCCGTCGTCGCCGCGCTCGGCCTCACCGGCTGCGTGTCCCAGAGCAGCGGCAGCGGCAGCGCGTCATCCGGAGGCGACCACGGCAAGGGCCGTATCGCCTTCATGATGCCGGACCTGGTCACCGCCCGCTGGGACCAGCAGGACAAGCCGGTGTTCGAAGCCGAGATGAAGAAGGCCTGCCCGGACTGCAAGGTGACCTACTACAACGCCAAGGGATCGCCCGAGACGCAGCTGGCGCAGACGCAGTCGGCGATCACCAACGGCGTCGATGCGGTCGTGCTCGCCCCGATCGACAAGAACGCCGCGATCAACATGGTGAACCAGTTCCACCAGGCGGGCGTGAAGGTCATCAGCTACGCGACGATCATCGACACCCCGAACGTCGACTACGGCGTCACCACCGACATCTTCAAGATCGGCGCTCAGCAGGCGCAGAGCCTGGTGGACGGGCTGAAGGCCAAGGGCATCACCAGCGGCAACCTCATCGCCATCAACGGTGACCCATCCGACGCGTTCGGCCCGAAGTACAAGGCCGGCGCCCACTCCGTACTCGACAAGTCCGGCTTCACCATCGCCGCCGAGTACGACGCCAAGAACTGGGACGGCACGACGGCGCAGTCCCAGATGGACCAGGCCATCACCAAGGTCGGCAAGGGCAACTTCGTCGGCGTCTACGCCGCCAACGACCAGCTCGCTGGTGGCGCCATCGCCGCGATGAAGAACGCGGGGGTCGACCCGACCACCATTCTGACCACGGGTCAGGACGGCGCCGTCGCCGGCCTGCAGCGGATCATCGCCGGCGAGCAGTACAACACCATCAATCTGCCGATCAAGGTGTTCGCGGCCAAGACCGCGGACCTCGCCGCCGCGGTGGCCAAGGGCAAACCGGCACCGACCGACATCGTCAACGGCACGACCAAGACGCCGTCGGGTGCGGAGATCAAGGCCTACCTGTACGACACCGAGGTCATCACCAAGGAAAACGTCTCGAACATGATCGTCCCGAAGGGCTTCTGGCCGTTGAAGGACGTCTGCACGCCCGAGTACCAGGCGGCGTGCCAGAAGGCCAACCTGTCCTGACGAGTACCGCCGAGTAATCCCGCAGCCCGAGAAAGCACGAGATCGTGACTGAACCGCTCATCAGTTTCCGCTCGGTCAGCAAGTCCTACGGCGCTGTCCGAGCTCTCGACGGGGCGTCATTCTCCATCGAGGCCGGCGAGGTAGTTGCCCTCGTCGGGGACAACGGTGCGGGCAAGTCGACGTTGGTCAAGGTGATGTCGGGGACGGTCGTCCCCGACACCGCCGAGATCACCGTCGAGGGTAAGCCCGTAAAGATCCACCACCCCAACGACGCCGCTCAACTCGGGATCGCGACGGTCTACCAGGACCTTGCCCTGTGCAACAACCTGGATGTGGTCGCCAACCTGTTCCTCGGTCGCGAGCACCACAAGGGCTCGCTCATCGACGAACTCGCGATGGAACGGGAGACGATAGACCTGCTGGCTGAACTGGCGGTCAAGCCCCGCTCACTGCGGGTACCGATCGGCAGCCTGTCCGGCGGCCAGCGGCAGTCGGTCGCCATCGCCCGCTGCCTGCTCGGCAACCCGAAAATGATCATCCTCGACGAGCCGACGGCCGCGCTCGGCCTCGCCCAGAAGCAACAGGTCGTCGAGCTGATCCGCCGGCTCAAGGCCCGCGGGCTGGCCGTCGTTCTCATCAGCCACAACCTGGCGGAAATCTTCGCCGTCGCCGACCGGATCGAGGTCCTGCGACTCGGCCGGAACGTGGGGTCCTTCCCCGGAGACTCCAAGTACACCGACGACGTCGTCGCGGCCATCACCGGCGCCCGGATCACCTCGTCGGAGGCAGTCGCATGACCACCCAAACCGTGAACGACACCGCCCTGCCGGGCGCGGCCGCCGAGGAGGCCGGCGGTCTCCGGGACAAGCTGCGCCTGCTGATGCGGGGAGACTCGGCGTCGCACGTCGGCGTCACCCAGGTCCTCGTGGGACTGGCGGCGATCTGGATCGTCTTCTCCCTGCTGAACCCGAACTTCGTGTCGCCGACGAACCTGACCAACCTCGCTCTGCAGATCGTCGCCGTCGCGACGATGTCGATCGGCGTGGTGCTGGTACTGCTGATCGGCGAGATCGACCTATCGGTCGGCTCGGTCAGCGGCCTGGCGGCGACCGTGATGGCGGCGCTCAACGTCAAGCAGGGCATGCCCGCGTTCGTGGCCATCGGGCTGGCGCTGCTGTGCGGTCTCGTGGTGGGCCTGATCCACGGCACGATCATCGCCACGTTCGGCGTCCCGTCCTTCGTGGTCACGCTGGCCGGTCTTATCGGCTGGCAGGGTCTGCAGCTGCTGATCTTCGACTACACCGGGGCCATGAACCTGGGCGACCCGAAGGTGCTCGCCCTCACCGACACGTTCTTCCAGCCGTGGGCCGGCCTGGTCGCCACGGTAGTGATCGCGCTCGCGATGGGGCTGGTAACCCGGCGCCGCCGGGCCCGCCGGCGGGAGCTTGGCCTGGGCAACCGGTCCGCCGCGTTCGACGTGGTTCGACTGGTGGCGTTCGCGATCGTCGTCGCCGTCCTCATCCTGGTGTTCGGCATCAACCGGGGCATCCCGCTGAGCGTACTGATCGTCGTCGGTCTCGTGGTGCTGATGGACTTCATCGCCCGCCGTACCCTGTTCGGCCGGCGGATCTACGCCGTCGGCGGGGACGCCCAGGCGGCCGAGCGGGTCGGCACCAACGTCAAGCGGGTCACGATCCAGATCTTCGTACTGGCGTCGTTCTTCGCCGCCCTCGGTGGAGTGCTGTCGGCGTCCCGCCTGATGTCGGTCAGCCAGTCGGCCGGCGGTGGCGAGGTGCTGCTCGACGCGATCGCGGGTGTGGTCATCGGCGGTACGAGCCTGTTCGGCGGCCGGGGCAGCGTCTGGTCGGCACTGCTCGGTGCGCTGGTCATCGGATCGATCTCGAACGGGATGGATCTTCTCGCGCTCCGCTCTCCGGTGAAGCTCATGATCACCGGTGCGGTGCTCGTCGCGGCCGTCATCTTCGACGCCGTGATGCGCCGCAGGCAGAGCCGGTAGTCGATGGCAGCCGTTCGTCTAATGGATGAGGAGTGAAGCGGTGAGTCCTGGACCCCGGGTCGGCATCATCGGTACCGGCTTCATGGGTACGACGCATGCTGCGGCGTGGCACGCGATCGGAGCGACTCCGTCGGCTTTCCTGGACCGCCAGGGCGCCGACGATGCGCTGCCCCGACAGTACGGCGCAGAGGTATTCACCGAGCTGGACGCGTTCCTTGGGGCCGTCGACGTGGTGGACATCTGCGCCCCCACCCACCTGCACGCCGACCTCGCGCTGGCCGCGGCCGCCGCGGGCAAGCCGACCCTGTGCGAGAAGCCGCTCTCGCTGGATGTCGCCGAGGGCATGCGGGTCATCGACGCCTTCGACCGGGCGAGCGTCCCGTTGCAGGTGGCCCACCTGCTGCGGTTCAGTCCGGAGTACCGGGCCGTCCGGGACGCCGTGGTGAACGGCGAGATCGGGCGGCCGGCGGTACTCCGGCTGTCACGTCTGTCGTTCGCGCCGGACCGGGGAGCCGACAGCTGGTTCGCCGACGAGTCCAGGTCTGGTGGCCTCTTCTTCGACCTGATGATCCACGACCTGGACTACGCCCGCTGGGTGGCCGGTGACGTGGTCAGCGTCTACGCGCGTTCGGTCGGCGGGGCGAAGGACCACGGCATCGCGATCCTCAAGCACGCCAGCGGCGCCATCACCCACGTCGAGGCGTCCTGGGCGAACCCGGCGCCGGTGTTCCGGACCCTGCTCGAGGTCGCCGGCTCCCGCGGAATGATCACCTTCTCGTCCGACAACACCTCTCCGCTCACGCTGCGGCTGCACAAGAAGGCCGAGGACGTGACCACCGGGCTGGGCGACGTGGCGTTGGCGGCCAACCCGTTCGAGGTTGAGCTCCAGCACTTCCTCGATGTCGTGGCCGGCGCCAGGCAGCCGGTGCTGACCGCCCTGGACGGGCTGGCGGCGGTCCAGCTGGCCGACGCAGCCCGCCGTTCAGCACGTACCGGGCAACCGGTTTCCATCAGCCCACTCGGAGGGGGTGCCTGAATGGCCAGGATCGGCATTCTGGGCGTCGCGCATCTGCACGTCGACGCGTATATCGAGAACCTACGCGCGGCGGGCGCGGACGTGGTCGGCGTGCACGACCGGGACCCCGAACGCGGGCAGAGGTGGGCGGCCGACAACGGGCTCACCCACTTCCGTACCGCCGGGGAACTGCTCTCGCAGGGCATCGACGGGGTGGTCGTGTGCGCCGAGACGGCGTACCACCGGGAGCTCGTCGAGCAGGCCGCCGCGGCGGGCGCGGCTGTGCTCTGCGAGAAGCCGCTCGGAGTCAGCCATGAGGACTCCGACGCGATCGTGAACGCGTGCGAGCGGGCCGGGGTGTCCCTGATGACCGCCTTCCCGGTGCGCTTCTCGCCGGCCGTCCGGCAGATCCGGGACATGGTCGCCGCGGGCGACCTCGGTGCGCTCCGCGCGTTCTCCGGTACGAACCAGAGCGTGATGCCCATTCACGAGCGTTCGTGGTTCGTCGATCCGGCTCTCGCGGGCGGCGGCGCGATGATGGACCACATCGTGCACCTGGCCGACATCTTCACCTGGATGGTGGGTGCCGCGCCCACGGAGGTCTACGCCGTCGGCAACCGCATCGTGCACGCCGAGATGGTGACCGTGGAGACCGCCGGCCTGGTCATGCTGACGTACCCGAACGGGGTCTTCGCCTCGATCGACTGCAGTTGGGACCGGCCGTTCAACTACCCCAGCTGGGGCGGTATCGCCCTGTCCGTGGTCGCGGACGGCGGCACGGTGGACGTGGATCCGCTCAACCAGCAACTCACCCGGTTCGGCGGCAGCCCGGCCTACGGCTGGATCCCGTGGGGGCTCGACACCAACCAGTTCATGATCGACGAGTTCCTCGCGGCCATCGACGAACGCCGTCAGCCCAGCGTGACCGGCCGTGACGGCCTGATCGCCACGAAGATCGCGCTGGCCGCGATGGAGTCCGCCGCCACCGGAGCGCCGGTCACCCTGGCCGACTGACCTACTCCTCTCCACACTCTCTGACAGAAAGCAGTACGCCCATGCGCGCAGTGGTGTTCGAGGCACCTGGAAAGCTCTCCGTGACCGAGGTGCCGGATCCGACCCCGGGCCCCCGCGATGTGGTGGTCGAGGTGGCCGGGGTCGGCATCTGCGGCACCGACATCCACGTCTTCGACGGCGACTACGCCGGTACCCGGTTCCCGCTCATCCCGGGGCACGAGATCAGCGGGACCGTCGTCGAGGTCGGGTCCGAGGTCAGGAGCGTGGCCGTCGGTGACCACGTCGTCGTCGACCCGACGCTGTCCTGCGGCGAGTGCGAGTACTGCGTCAACGGCCGGTACAACCTGTGCCTGAACTGGAACTCGATGGGCGTCACCCGGGACAATGGGGCGTCGGCGCAGTTCCTGCTAGCCCCGGCCAAGAACGTGTACGTACTGCCGGACGGGGTCGACCTCTACCAGGCGACCATGGTCGAGCCGCTGTCGTGCGCGATCCGGGCGTACGACGTCCTGCCGCGGCGGATGGGCGACCACTACCTCGTCTATGGCGCGGGCACGATGGGCCTGCTGCTGGCCCAGTTGGCGCCGCGCGCCGGTGCGGCGAGCGTCAGTGTGGTCGACCCGAACGCCGGCCGCCGTGAGCTCGCGCGTGAGGTCGGCATCGAGGTCACCACGGCCAGCGCCGACGAGCTCGACCGCGACCGGTGGGACGTGGTCATCGACGCGACCGGCGTCATCGCCGCCATCGAGGACGGGCTGCCCCGGGTGAAGCCGGGCGGCACGTTCCAGCAGTTCGGCGTGGCCGGGTTGGACGCCAAGGCCCGCTACCTGCCGAACAGCATCGTGCGGGACGAGATCAACATGGTCGGCTCGGCCGCCTCGCTGCACTCGTTCAGCCGTGCCGTCGAGATGTTCGCGGCCGGGGCCATCAAGAGCCGGCCGATGATCAGCCACGGCTTCACGCTCGACGACTACGGCAAGGCCATGGACATGTTCCGCAACGGCCAGGGGCGCAAGCTGCAGATCCAGCCGAACGCCTCCGCGTCCAGCGAGTTCTAGAACCGGGTCGGAAACCTCTCATGGACCGGAAGGTCTGCGACGTGGTCACCGGTGTGACGGCACCGCCGAGTGGCGGCGCCGTCACACCGGGAACCGCGGTCATCGCGCTCGACGTCGGCGGCACGGCGATCAAGGGTGCCGTGGAAGCGGCGAACGGGCTGATCGACACTCGCCTGCAGGTGCCGACGCCGGTAGCGGACGGTGTCGAGGCGGTGGTGGCGGCGATCGTGGCCACCATCGAGGCGCTTCGAGCGGCTGCCAGCCCGCAGCTCACCGTGGTGGGCGTCGGAATCATCTTTCCCGGCGTGGTGGACCGGGAGGCGGGCGTCGCCCGGTACTCCGCGAACATCGGCTGGCGGGATCTGCCGATCCGCAGCCTGGTCAGTGACCTGGTGGGGTTGCCTGTCGCGATCGACCACGACGTCCGGGCCGCCGGGTTGGCGGAAGCGCGCCTCGGTGCGGCCCGCGGCGTCGACGAGGCGCTGTTCGTGTCGATGGGTACGGGCGTCGCGGCCGCCGTCGTCACCGGTGGCGCCGTCGTGAGCGGGGCGGGCGGAATGGCCGGCGAGTTCGGTCATCTACCGGTCATGCCGGACGGCGACCGGTGCGGCTGTGGTCTGCGCGGCTGCGTCGAGGCCTACGCCAGTGCCGCGTCGCTGGCCCGCCGGTACATGGCCGCGGCGGGGGCAGGGCTGCTCCGCGCCGAGGACGTCATCACGTTGGCGGGCAGCGGCGATGTGGTCGCCCGGAAGGTGTTCGACGACGCGGTCGTCGCCCTCGCCAGGGCTCTCGTCAGCTACGTCTTCATCATGGATCCCAGCCTCATCGTGATCGGCGGCGGCATGGCGGCGGCAGGCCCGGTGCTGACCGAGCCCGTCGCGATCGAGATGAAGGCTTCCATGCTGTGGCGCGACGCGCCGCCCCTGGTGACGTCCGCTCTGGACGGCGACGCCGGACGGCGGGGGGCTGCGCTGGTCGCCTGGAGCGCGTTGGACAAGCAGGCGTAGCCGAATTACGCGGGCCGGCCGCGATCTGGAGGATTCAAAACTGACGGATAGGTTCAATTAGGATGTAGCCGCCTACGTGCGGGATCGATCCGCGCTCATCGCCGCAGCAGCAATTATGGTGACGTTCGTGCCGCGCGCCCCGCCGTTAATGAACCCCTCTACCATCATGAGTCTATATCTGTTAGTTTTATTTATTGGTGTGCGTTGAGCGCCGTGGCACCTTCGTTGCCACCTCAGGCGGGAATGGTCGCGTGCAGGAGATGGAAGATGCCAGTCGCCTCTGAAGAAGCGGACGAGCCGAAGTACTACCTCGTCAAGAGGCACCTGCTGGGCCTGCTCGCTGACTTCAAGCCCGGCTCCCCGCTGCCTCCGGAGCGGGAGCTTGCCAAACTGCTGGCCACGTCGCGGACAACGGTTCGGCAGGCGCTCGCCGACCTGGTCACCGAAGGTCGGCTGGAACGTCGCCACGGCTCGGGCACCTATGTGGCCGAGCCGAAACTCGCCTGGTCACTGGAGATCGCCGGGTTCACCGAGCAGGCCGCCGCGTCAGGGCTCGAGCTTCGGACGTCATTGATATCCGCCCAGCGCGTTCGGGCGACGCAGGAAATCGCCGAGTTGCTGGGTATTAGCCCCAAGGACTCCGTGCACAGGGTCGAGCGTTTGCGAGAAGTGAACGGCTCGCCGATGGCCTTGGAGGAGTCGTATCTCTCCGTGGCCCGCTATCCGGGGTTGGGGCGGTTCCTGAAGCGGAACGGCTCGCTGTACCAGGTCCTATCCGAGCGGTGGGGTGTCACGATCGCGGATGCCGTGTCGACCGTTGAAACGGCTCCCGCGCCACCGCGGGAATCGAAGCTTCTCTGTACCGATACCGGCGCGCCGATGCTGGTTCTCTCGCGGCACAGCTTCGACGAGACCGGCGCGCCCGTTGAGTGGGGACGCAGCTGGTTTCGCGGCGACCGGTACAAGGTCGTCGCGCGAATGGGCTCGTGTCGTCACGCTGAGGTAGACGAGCACAAGGCCATTTCGCTGCAACCCCGCTCGGCTACGACGCGGTTGCAATCTCGTGCGCGACAGGCGGCCGGCTGAGTATGTGTGCCGAGAGCTCCGTCCGCATAGGGGTTAGGCAGCATCGCGCCCCAGCGCGGACCAGTCGGCGGGGGAGCAGATTGGGAGCAGCGGGGCGCATTCAACGGCGCTGAACCGCGTCCGATCGCGTTGAGTCGCTCTCATTGTCTCGGACTGACCTGTGTCTCCTCTCCTTCTCGTGTTCGTGCTGGTCAGGGCGGTGCCAACCGTTCGATTTTTTGACACGGAAGAGGTCACTGGTTCAAACCCAGTATCGCCCACCAGTAAAACAGCAGGTCAAAGGCTCGTTACCGGATCTTCGGTAACGAGCCTTTCGCTTTGCGTCCATTACATTGGGAGCAAAGTGGGAGCACAAGATCAGTTACCTCCCTGAGGTCCGACAGGCGTTGCGGGTGCCGAAAACCTCGTCCGTGCAGGTCAAGCGGCATGCTCGTATTCGCGGAGAATACCGCCGAGGCGATCTCGTCTTCGGATGCTGAGCCGGGCGATCCGTTCCGGATCGGTGATCGGTGAGGGCAAGGGGCGTAGCGGGCTGGCGTTCGCGATGCCTTGGTGAGGCCGGTGTCCGTTGTAGAACTGTTCGAACTCGCGCAGGGCGTGGAGCAGGTGCTGCTGGTTCCAGATCAGGGTGCGGTCCAACAGTTCGCGTCGGGTCTGTACCCACCGTTCCGTGATCGAGTTCATGCGGGGCATCCGGACGCCGCTGAGGACGACGTCGCTGCCCGCGTCGGTGAGAACGGTGTCGAACAGGGCGGGGAACTTCCCATCGCGGTCGCGGATCAGGAACCGCGCCCGGTAGCCGGCGTCCTCGAGGTCCATGACCAGGTTTTTGCCGCCCGCGCCACCCACGGCGCGAGCCGGTGGATCGCGCAGTCGAACGAGTCGAACACGTGGACGTCGCCGGCCGTGCGGACCTCGAACGACATCCGGTAGTCGTTGCCGCATACCTCGCAAACCGCCATCCGGCGAGCGTGCGCCCTGCGGCCCGACCCGGCAACCGGAGGGCGGCTCGCGGCGGCCGGCCCGCTCGTGATCTAGGGTGGGCGGTATGACCAAACCGACGGTTGACTTCCCCGAGGGCGACGCGCCGACCGAGCTTCAGATCAAGGACCTGGTCGTCGGTGAGGGCGCCGAGGCGAAGGCGGGCGACCAGGTGGTGGTGCACTACGTGGGCGTGGCGCACTCGACCGGGGAGCAGTTCGACGCCTCATGGGACCGGGGCTCACCGTTCACCTTCCCGCTCGGTGGCGGCCGGGTAATCGCCGGCTGGGATCAGGGCGTGCAGGGAATGCGGGTCGGCGGGCGTCGGCAGCTGACCATCCCGCCGCACCTCGGGTACGGCGACCGCGGCGCCGGCAACGTCATCAAGCCCGGCGAGACCCTCATCTTCGTCGTCGACCTGCTCGAGGTGCGGTAAACCGCGGTTTCAGTAGACCGGCGGGCTCATCACCCAGAGTGCCGTCGTCGGCTCGGGCCCCGGGTTGTGGTACGTGTGGGGCAGCTTGGGGTCGAGCAGCAGCGCGTCACCCGTGGCGAGGCGGTGGGACTCGCCGTTGACGCCCACGTCCAGCTGTCCCGTGAGAACGATGATGCACTCCTCGTCGGCGGCGTGCGTGTATGGCTCGTCGCCCGAACCCTTGCCCACCGCGATGGCGGAGTACACGATCTGCAACGTCTTGGCGCCCGGCGGCGTCAGCAGGTAGTCGTCGAGTGAGCCGGCCGGATGGGCCATCCGCTTGCGCTCTCCGGCCCGGACCACCATTCCGCTCGTCTCGGTGCCGACGAACAACGAGGCGACGCTCTCGCCCAGGGCGTCGGCGATCCGGCGCAGGGTCGCCATCGACGGGTTGGCGACGCCGCGCTCCACCTGTGAGACGAAGCTCTCCGACACCCCGACCTGCTCGGCAAGCTCACGCAGCGTGACGTCCTTGCGTCGTCGCACTTCGCGGATACGCTGGCCCAGTGTCTGGGCAGGGCCACGGGTCTGCTTGGTCAACGGGAAGCCGATCTGTCGGGTACGTGCGTCGATCCGACCTTAGTGCCGCTGGTGCGGCGGGGGCCACGCGGCACCAGGATCACATCATGACTTTGCTCGCGCCCAGGTCGCCCGGCGCGAACTTCAGCCCTCCGGGGGGCACGAGAAATTTCGACCTTTGAGGGTCTTGTCTGGCTCCGGTCACTGAAGTAATTTCACCGGAACTGAAGTAGTACTACAGTTCCGCAGCCGGCGCCCGGTCCCGGCGTGGCCAAGATCAGGAGTTGACCTTGAGTACGCAAGGGCGCGTGGAAATCGCCGGCGCCGGTCTGGCGGGCCTGACCATGGCGACAGCGCTCGCCCGCCGTGGCTGGTCGGTAAGGGTAAACGAGCGCGGGCGGGAACTGCGGGAAATCGACGCCGGGATCCACCTGTGGGAGAACGCGCTGCATGCCCTCGAGGCGCGGGTGCCTACGACGAGGTCGCGGCGATCGGCGAGCGGATCCACAGCCCCGAGCTGCGTGACGGCCGGCTCTACACGATCTCGCGCCGGGAGCTGCGTGCCGCGCTCGTAAACGCCGCGTGGTCGGCCGGCGGCGACATCCGCACCAATGCGGCTGTCGCCGGCGGGTAGCGAGAGCCGCAGGTCGGCTTACGGATCGAACGTTGTCAAGGCTTCGACAAGTCATACCTACGAAAGGCACGCATAGATGGCACGTACTGGGACCGGCGGGCAGCAGGGGATTTCCGGTGTCGAACGCAGATCCATCGATTACATCCCGCTGAACGAACGCCACGGCAAGGCCTGGGAGCAGGGGCCGTTCTGGATGACCGGCGGCATGGTCCTGCCGTCTCTGCTCATCGGCTTCATCGGCCCGTCGTTGGGGCTCGGGCTGGGCTGGACGCTGCTCGCCCTCATCGCCGGCATGGCGTTCGGCACCCTGTTCATGGCGCTGCACGCCAACCAGGGCCCGCTCCTGGGCCTGCCCCAGATGATCCAGTCCCGCGCTCAGTTCGGCGCCCGCGGCGCGATGTTCCCGATGCTGATGGCGGTCTTCATCTACATCGGCTACAACGTCTTCTACTTCATCCTGTGCGGGGACGCCGTCTCGGTGGTGCTGCCCGGCGGCAAGGTCTGGTACATCGTCTTCTCGGTCATCGCGCTCGTCATCGCGATCGTCGGCCACGACCTGCTGCACACGTTCCAGCGGTGGTCCAGCTACTTCATCATCGTCGTCTTTGCGATCCTCACCGTCGTCATGATCGTGCACTACCCCGTGCACGGCGCCCACCCGGTGGCCAGCGGCTGGTCGTTCAAGGCGTTCCTGGTGCAGTTCGCCGCGGCGGGCGGGTACCAGATCAGCTACGCCATCTACGTGTCGGACTACACGCGGTACCTGCCGGAGGAGACTCCCCAGCGCAAGCTCATCGGCTGGACCTTCGTCGGCGCGATGGTCGGCGCCGGCTGGATGGGCTGCCTCGGGGCGCTGATCGGGGCCTACATCAAGGAGCCGGACGCGATCAGCGCGCTGCACCAGGTGGGTGACTACCTGTTCCCGGGCTTCGGCGCGATCATCGCGCTGAGCACCATCCCCGCGATGGTCGGCACCTCCGGCGTGAATGCCTACGGCGCCATGCTGACCGGCGCCACCATCGTCGACGGCATCCGGCACGTGCAGCCGACGCTGCGGATGCGCATCGTCGGCCTACTCGTCGTCAGCGTCATCGGCACCGTGCTCACCCTGGTCATGCCGGCCGACTACCTGAACGCCTTCAACACGTTCCTCGGCATCATGGTCTACCTGCTCGTGCCATGGACCGCGGTGAACCTGGTGGACTTCTACCTCGTGCGCCGCGGCCACTACAGCGTCGACGACATCGTCAACCCCCGCGGTGCGTACGGCCAATGGTCCTGGCGCGGGCTGACGGCGTACTTCGCCGGCTTCATCGCCATGATCCCGTTCTTCTCGCTGAGCTTCTACGTGGGACCGGTGACGAAGGCGCTGGGCGGCGCGGACTTCTCGTTCGTGGTGGGTCTGCTCGTCGCCGGCGTGCTGTACCTGCTGATCTGCCGCAACCTTCGGGCCACGGAGTCCTACCAGCGTGGCTCCGGCGCCGAGCGTCAGGTCGTGGCGCTGTAACGCCACCAGTTCGCACGTGTCGCCGGCGGTCCGCTTCGGGCTGCCGGCGACACGTGCGAGGCGAACAACCGAACATCTCGAAAGACAGGTGAGGATCCATGCAGCAGGACGCGCAGACAGCCGACAAGGTCATCTTCGCCGACCAGGTACTGACGATGGGCAGCGCGGAGATCTCCGGACCGGCCGCGGTTGCGATCCGGGAGGGGCGAATCCTGGCGGTCGTCCCCCGCGAACGCGCCCGCGACCACATCGGACCGCGCACCCGGGTCCTCGATGCCGGGCGGCGCACGATAATGCCGGGCTTCGTCGACGTACACGCACACAGCGAGGTCGCGGCCCGCACGCGGTACCTCACCGTCGACTGCCGCGCCCCGGAGTGCGCCACGATCGCCGACGTCCTCGACAAGCTCACCAGCGCGCTGCCCGAGGCGCGCGACGGCTGGCTCGTCGGCGAGGCCAACCTGTTCTACGACCAGAAGCTCGCCGAGAAGCGCTTCCCGACCCGCGCCGAGCTCGACTCGGTCAGCCGTACCGTCGCCATCGCGTTGCGCTGCGGCGGCCATCTCACCGTCCTCAACAGTCGGGCCCTGGAGCTCGCCGGCATCGACGTCGACTACCAGGCGGTGACGCACAGCATCACCGGTATGCCGACGGTGGAGCGGGACGCGGGCGGCGTGCCCACCGGCATCGTCAAGGAGATGGACAACCTCCTGCCGCTTCCCGGCCTCGGCGCGGACGAGCTGCGCACGGCCATCGGCGAGGGCATCACGGAACTGTTCACGCGCCACGGTGTGACCACCATCGGCGAGATCTCCGAGACCGTCGACGGCATGCGCCACTACGACGCCAACCTCGCCGCCGGGATGCTGGCCGCCCGCATGCACTTTTACCTGTGGGTGCCCGGCACCGTCTCGCTCGACCAGGCGTGCGACCACCGGTCGTGGCTGCGGTTCGACTCGCCGGAAGACCTGATCCGGGTGCAGGGCGTGAAGATGTTCTCCGACGGCGGGTACTCCGCCGCCAGCGCCGCCATGAAACGGCCGTACGCGCTCGACCCGCATGGCCACCACTGCGGTGCGGTGGCGCTGAGCGCCGAGCAGCTCGCCGAAGCGCTCCGGCGCACGGCCGAGGCCGGCCTGCAGTTGGCCGTGCACGCCAACGGCGACCGCGCCCAGGAGGAGGTGTGCACGGCGTTCGAGGGGGTGCGCCTGCCGGCCGGAGCGCTGCGGCCACGGGTCGAGCACGCCGGGAACTTCGTGCCGGACTACGAGTGGGCCACCCAGGCGTGGCAGCGCGCCGGAATCATCCCCGTACCGCAGCCCGTCTTCCTGTACAACTTCGGTGAGTTCATCCCGACTTACGTCGGCGAGTACGCGCGTCGCGGTCAGTTCCCGTTCCGCCGCCTGCTCGACGACGGCTGGCCCATCTCCGGCAGTTCCGACGTCTGGATCGGCTCCGAGCAGCGCCAGACCAACCCGTTCTTCAGCATCGCCTGCTGCGTTCAGCGGCACTCGTTCCATGGCCACCCCATCGAGCCCGACCAGGCGATCACCAGGACGGAGGCGTTGCGCATGCACACGCTCAACGCCGCGGCGGCCATGGGCCAGGACAGCACCCGTGGCTCCCTGGAGCCGGGCAAACTCGCCGACCTCGTCGTCGTCGACCGCGACCCGCTGACCTGCGCCGAGGACGAGATCGCCGCGATCGAGGTCGACCAGGTGTTCCTTGGCGGTCGCTCGGTCTTCACCCGCGACGCAGCGCAGGACATCACCGCATGACCCTCGACATGACAGGACCTTCATCGCACCAGGCGCAGCCGAACTGGATCGCAGGCCAACCGGTCGGGTCCGACGACGTTCTCGAGGTCGTCCATCCGTGGGACGGCCGGCTGGCCGGTCGCGTCAGCCTCGCCACGCCGGAGCAGGTCGAGACCGCCGTCGCCGGCGCGTACGCGGTGCGCGGCGCGGCCGCCGCGCTGCCGGCCCACGTCCGGGCCGACGCCCTCACCCACGTCCACAAGCGACTCATCGAACGGGCTGACGAGATCGCCCGGCTCATCACCGCCGAGTCGGGAAAACCCCTGAAGTGGTCGCGGGCCGAGGTGAACCGTGCGGCGTCGGTGTTCCGACTCGCGAGCGAGGAGGCCCGCCGGTGGAGCGGGGAGCTGCAGCGGCTCGACACGGACCCGGGCGGTGCCGGTCGCGTCGCGATGATCCAGCGGGTTCCGCGCGGACCGGTCCTGGGCGTCGCCCCGTTCAACTTCCCGCTGAACCTCGTCGCCCACAAGATCGCCCCGGCGATCGCGGTCGGCGCGCCGATCGTGCTCAAGCCCGCGCCGAAGACGCCGCTGTCCGCGCTTCTGCTGGGGGAGTTGTTGGCCGAGACCGACCTGTCGGCCGGCATGGTCTCGGTGGTCGTCGTGCCGAACGAGCGCGCCGCCGACCTGGTCGCCGATCCGCGACTGCCGGTCGTGTCGTTCACCGGCTCCGGGCCGGTGGGCTGGGCGATCCGGGACGCAGTTCCGCGCAAGCACGTCACACTCGAACTCGGCGGTAACGCCGCAGCCGTGGTCTGCCCGGACTGGAGCAGCGACGCCGACCTCGACTGGGCGGCATCGCGCATCGCGACCTTCGCCAACTACCAGGCCGGACAGTCCTGCGTCTCGGTACAGCGGGTACTCGTGGACCGGTCGGTCGCCGACCGGTTCCTCGACCGGCTCGTGGCGGCCGTGCGTGCGCTGCGTACCGGCGACCCGTGGGACGAGACCACCGATGTCGGTCCGCTCATCGACCTTGCCGCCGCCGAGCGGGTCGAGGAGTGGGTGCGGGAGGCGGTCACGGCCGGCGCCACGCTGCTGACCGGCGGTATGCGCGACGGGGCCACCGTTGCCCCGACCGTGCTCGCCGACGTGCCGGTCGGCGTCAAGCTCTCCTGTGAGGAGGTCTTCGGGCCGGTGCTCACCGTGGCGACCGTGGACGGCGTCACTGACGCGTTCGCGGCGGTCAACGACTCGCGGTACGGGCTGCAGGCGGGTGTTTTCACCCACGACCTCCGGGTCGCGTTCCGGGCCCAGGTCGAACTCGAGGTCGGCGGCGTCATCGTCGGTGACGTGCCCAGCTACCGCGGCGACCAGATGCCCTACGGCGGCGTCAAGGAGTCCGGCGTGGGCCGCGAAGGAGTGCGTTCGGCGATGGAGGACCTCACGCACGAGAAGGTTATGGTGCTCGCCCAGCTCTCATGATCGTGAAGGATTCGGGGCGTCATGACGCCCCGAATCCTTCACGATCACGTTGTGGCAAAGGGGCGGGAGCGGCGTACGCCGCCCCCGCCCCAACGTCAGCGTCGACTACTTGGCCAGCTTGCCGAT
>NZ_JAATVY010000040.1 GCF_011947195.1 Planosporangium thailandense
TCAGATCGGTCGGTCGGGCCGCCTCGGGCTCAACCTCTGTCACCCGCCACCCCACCTCGCCCTGCACGACCGCCCTGTACCTGTCGGCGCCACCGCCGCCCGAAATGTCACGCTCCGCCGTGGGTGCGGCGTCCGCGCGCTGAGCCATCGATGTCGCGTTGGTGGGCTGAATCATGCCGGCGGCCGAGCGGTAGACCACGCCGGGACGAGGTGATGTCACCTCCGTCACCGGTCGGCCCGCCGCTGGATCACCGGCTGGACGCAACGGCGTATCCGGTCGCCGCACCCACGGGCACGGCCGGCTGCGCGGATCCGAGGGGCTCGCTGCGGCGGCGCAGCCAGCCCGCCGCGATGACCCGGCACGACCGCTGTCGCGGCGGGTACGCCACGTCCAGGTCCCCGACCGGGATCCCTGCGGTGACCGGGTGCTCGACGGTGCCGCACACCTCGGACGCCGGGCTCTCCGCCGATGCCGCACGCTCGTCGTCGCGTACGGCCCGCTCGTCGGCCATCAGCTCTTCCTCCGGTCGGCCGCGCTCGGCAAGCACAGTGCGCAGGAGGCCGGTGAGCGCGAGCCCGGCCAACTCGTCAGCCACGTCGGGGGTGAGACCATCGACGAACGATCGCCGGCCCTTCTCGGTGCCCAGCTCGCCGCCCGCGGCCTCCCAGACGTCCATGGCGCTGAGCACGTTGCGTAGCTCGGCCACATCCGCCAGTAGTGTGGGCTTCTTGGTCATTTGTCCACCTCCTGACACGTCTAGCGGTGCCGCTCCCGCAGATGTCACAGCGGGTACCTCGAACGGGTGAACGGGCGCCGCTGACCAGCGACAACGGCGCGTGCCGGCCCCCGTGCGGGGCGGCAGCGCGCCACGCCGCGCGGCGGTCCGGCACCGGGGTGTCCATGACGGGCCGCGCCGCCGCTCGCAGTGCTGGCGGACACCCCAACCGCAACCGGATCGACATGCCGTGGGCAACCCGGTCGGCCTAGCGTGGTGACGCTGGCGTTGTGCGGACGTCGACGCCGACGAACGATGCGAGGGGCAGTGGACACGGCTGTGCGGGCAGTGGTGACGGGGGAGACCGGAAACCCGGTCGGCCCCGCCATCGGCGTGCCCGCGGCCGTCGCCGGCCGCGCGCTGTCGACGCCGTCGCCGACGGTCGAGCCCGCAGCGGTGGCGACCCTGTCGGTGTCGCCGCAGGACGTGCTGGCGCTGTCCGTGTCCACACCGCAGGTGGAAGCCGCGCTGGCGGCGGGGTTGGCGGCGATGGAGATGGTCCCTACCGACGAGTTCCGGACGGTCGCCGAGCCGGCGCGGCACGCCGAGCGGCTCGCCGCCGACCTGGGCCGGACCGACCTGGAGATGCGCGCGCGACTGGTCCAGGCCGACGTGCTCCGCCGCGAGGGTGACGCGGTCTCGTCGGGCCGTATCGCGCATGAGGTGAACGCCTGGGCGGTCGAGCGAGGCGACGCCTATCTGCAGGCCCGCAGTCACATGCTGTTGGCGCTGTTCTTCCGGCACGTCGGTGACCTGGCCGACGCGCTCGGGCACGCGGTGCAGGCGGTGGCGCGGACCGGCGACGAGGTCCCCGCGCGCATCCGCGCCCGGCACCTGTCGGTGCTGGCGATGGTGCTCCACGAGAACGGCTCGTCGGGCGAGGCCCGCCAGCGCGCCGAGGAGGCGCTCGCCGTAGCGACCGCCGCCGGCGACGACGAGATGATGCTGCAGGTCCTCAACAACCTGGCCTACAGCGCGTACGACGACGGTGACCGCGAGCGGGCGCAGAACTTCATCAGCGAGATCCGGGCGATCAGCGCCCGGTGCGGGCTCACGTTGGGCGCCCATGTGCTAGACACCATCGCCCGGGTGGAGATGGCCGAAGGCCGGTACGCGGGGGCGGAGGAGACCCTGCGGCCCATCCTGGACGGCTCCGCGCGGCACCTGGTCAGCGAGGCCGTGTCGCTGGCCGGCTGCCTGCTGACCGTCGCCGAGGCGCAGCGGCTGCGTGGCGCGTTCGACGTCGCCCAGGCGACTCTCGACCGGGCGGCTGCGGTGTGCGAGGAGCGCGGGATCGCGTCCTATGCGGCGCAGGTCCGCGAGGAGCGGGCCGAGCTGTACGCGGCCATCGGACTTTTCCGTGAGGCGTACGAGGAGTACCTGCTCTTCCACGCCGAGTCCCAGGCGTTGCAGTCGGCCGAGCGCGAGGCCCGGGCGCGGGCGCTGCAGGCGGTGTTCGAGACCGAGGAGGCGCGGCGGGAGAGCACGCGCTTCCGCGAGCTGGCCGAGCGGGATGCGCTGACCGGTTTGTACAACCGCCGGTACGTCGACGAGCACCTTGGCGCGCTGCTTGAGCGGGCGCCGTTGTCGGTGGCGCTGGTCGATCTCGACCACTTCAAGCGGGTCAACGACACGCTGTCGCACGCCGCGGGTGACCTTGTGCTCCAGGAGGTGGCCGGTCTGCTGGCCGAAGCGGCGGCAGACACGGCGGCCGGTGGTGCGGTCGCCGCCCGGCTCGGTGGGGAGGAGTTCCTGCTCATCTTCCCCGAGACGGACGCCGTCGAGGCGGCCCGCCGGTGTGAGCGGGTGCGCCGGGCGATCGGTGAGCATTCGTGGGGGCCGGTGACCGGCGAGCTGCCGGTGACGGCGAGTATCGGGGTCAGTACGGCCATCGACGGGCGGATCACCCCATCGGCGCTGCTGGCGCAGGCCGACCGGAACCTGTACGCGGCCAAGCGCGCCGGCCGCAACCGGGTCGTCGCCGATCCCGCCTGACGGCGCAGCCACCGCCCGATCGGCCCATCCCGGGTCGGCTTTCCAGGCGTACGAATCGGCTGAGAGCGCGCGGGCACGCGATCGCCGAGCGTCGCACACGTTCGCGGCGGTCGTCCGGTCGGCGGCGGAGTTGGCCCGTCGGGGTTCGTCGCGGTCGACCTGGACGCAGCCGTACGGCCGGAATACGCCACCAACCGGCCAGCCGCCGGTCAGGTGGGCGGGGTCCACCTCGTCACCGCCCGGTCGGCCACATGCTGGCCGGTTGCCGACGTCCGCCTGATGACGGTGCCCGAAGATGCGACGACACCCGGGGTCACTCATGGTTACCGTGGCTGACAGTGACAGAACAGCTGCAATCGGACAGATAGGGGCCGACGATGACAATCGCGAACAAGGTCGCTCACGCTGGTCCTATTGCCTTCTCCCAGAGCCGCGACGGTGACGGCACGGTGCGTCTCGCCGTCTCCGGCGAGCTCGACATCTACACCGCGCCCCGGCTCCGCGAGCCGATCGAGGACATCCTGGCGGATCCGGACACCACCCGCCTCATGGTGGACTTCGCGCACCTCGACTACATCGACTGCACCGGCATCTCGGTCCTGATCTCCGGCCGGAGGCTGGCGCAGCGGCTCGGGGCCCGCTTCGGCGTGGTCAACCTGCGTGGCCAGGTCCTGCGCGTGTTCAACGTGCTGTCCCTGGAGCATGTGCTCGCGCCCGACGCGCAGGCCTGCTCCTGAGGGGTTCCCGCCACCGGAAGCCCGGGGCCCGTCCGCTCAGGGGCGGGGCAGGTTCCTGATGTTGCTGCGGGCCATGTCGAGCGCCGCGTCGATGTCCCCGGACAGCACGATCTTGCTGAACGCGAGCCCGAACCCTTTGACCTGGCCGGCCGTGATTCTCGGCGGCATGGACAGCGCGTTCGGGTCGGTGAGCACGTCGACGAGCGCCGGGCCGGGGATGGCGAGCGCCTCCCGCAGCGCGTCGCGTACGTCGGCCGGGTCCTCCACCCGGATACCGGTCGCGCCGGCGGCCCGCGCGATCGCGGCGAAGTCGGGGTTCGACAGCCCGGTCTCGTAGGGCTTCAGGCCGGCGACCATCATCTCGAGCTCGACCATGCCCCACGAGCTGTTGTCGAAGACGACGACCTTCACGGGCAGGTCGTACTGGAGCAGCGTCACGAAGTCGCCCATGAGCATCGTGAAGCCGCCGTCCCCGCTCATGGAGACGACCTGCCGGTCGCGGTCGGCCACCTGCGCGCCGATCGCCTGGGGCAGGGCGTTCGCCATCGAGCCGTGGTTGAACGAGCCGATGATGCGGCGACCCCGGCGCGGGTGGAGGTGGCGGGCCGCCCATACGGTGCACATCCCGGTGTCGACGGTGAAGACCGCGTCGTCGGTGGCCAGCTCGTCGAGGGTGGCGGCCACCTGTTCGGGGTGGATCGGCCGCCGGCCCTCGACGCCGTGGGCGTAGGCGTTGACCCGGTCCATCAGCTGCCGGTGCCGCTGCAGCATCCGGTCGAGGAACGAACGGTCGGTCTTTTCGGCGACCCGGGGCAGCAGCGCGGCGATCGTCTCCTTGACATCACCCCACACGCCGAGGTCCAGCCGGGAGCGCCGGCCCAGCCGCTCGCGCGCGATGTCGACCTGGACCACCTTCGGCTTGGTCGGCATGAACTGTACGTACGGGAAGTCGGTGCCGAGCAGCACCAGCAGGTCGCACTCGAACATGGCGTCGTAGCAGGCGCCGTAGCCGAGCAGCCCGCTCATCCCCACGGCGTACGGGTTGTCCGACTCGATCCACTCCTTGCCGCGCAGGGAGTACCCGATGGGGGCCTTGAGCCGGTCGGCGAGCGCGAGCACCTCGTCACGGGCGCCGGCCACCCCCCGCCCGCAGAACAGGGTGACGCGGTGCGCCCGGTCGACCAGGTCGACGAACTCGTCGAGCACCGCCCGGGACGGGCACGCCGTCGGGCGCTGGCCGAGCCGGTACGTATGCTCCAGGTACGCGGCGCTGGCCTCCTTGCCGGCCACGTCGCCCGGCAGCGCGACGACGGAGACCCCACCCCGGCCGATGCTTTCCTGGACCGCGATCTGGGCGACCCGTGGCAGCTGCTCGGCCCGGGTGACGACGCCGCAGTAGTAGCTGCAGTCGGCGAACAGCTGGGACGGGTTGGTCTCCTGGAAGTAGCCGGTGCCGAGCTCGGTGCTCGGGATGTGGGCGGCCAGCGCGACGACCGGCGCCATGCTCCGGTGCGCGTCGTAAAGGCCGTTGACCAGGTGGACGTGGCCGGGCCCGGCGCTGCCGGCGCAGGCCGCGAGCCGGCCGGTGAGCTGGGCCTCCGCGCCGGCGGCGAACGCGCCCGTCTCCTCGTGGCGTACCGACACCCAGTTGATGTCGGCGTGGCGGCGCACCGAGTCCACGATCGGGTTGAGGCTGTCGCCCACCACGCCGTACATGGTGCGGACGCCGGCGGCGAGCAGGATTTCGATGAACTGGTCGGCGACGGTGCGTCTGGCCATGACGACCACCTTCAGCAGCGGACGGTGCGGTCGGCGACGCCCGGCGCCGCCGGTACACCCTTCCCGGCGCCGCCGCACCTAACCCGGCCTACCGCACCCCCGGCCTACCGCACCCCCGGCCTACCGCACCCCCGGCCTACGGCACCCCCGGTCTACGACGGGCGCCGACCGAGGAACGCGACCAGCCGGTCCGCCGGGCCGGCCAGCGGCGACACGTCGACGGGTGGGGCGAAGCGGACAGGCCGGTCGTCGTCGGTGACGAAGAGGGGCGACAGCTCCAACAGCTCCTCGGCCAGGGGCGCCGGAATCGGGTGGTGGCGGCCGCACGCCCGGGCAACGTCCCATCCGTGTACCGCGATCTCGATGGCCCCGGTGGTCGTCACGATGCCGCCCGTGAGCGGGTAGCCGGCGACGGAAACGGTGTGGCGGCGGTCCACGGCGGTCCAGGCGCCGAGCAGGTGGCGCGCCCGGTCGCGCAGGACGGCCGTCGGATCGGCGGGGGAGCCGTGGCCGGCGGCGGCCGCGCCGAGGTCGGTCCGTCCGACCCCGGAAGCCACGTCCACCCGTCCGGCGCCGATCGCCTCCTCCAGCGCCAGGAGCGAGTCGTCCAGGTGGGCCAGCAGGGTGCGCAGGTCCCAGCGGCGGCAGGGGGTCCGGTACGGCAGGGCCGCCGGCGTGACCCCGTGCAGGCTACCCAGGGTGTAGCTGATCGCCCGCTCCAGGAGAGTGACGCCCCCGGTCAGCGCCGTCGCCGCCGGTCCGCCGATCATCGCTGGTCCGGTGCCGGCGAGCCGGCTGTCGCGGTGGCGGGCCGGCTGTCCGGCCGGTCGTCGTGCCGGCTCTCCGACCGGTCCGCGGGCAGGCGGTCCGGCAGCCCGAAGGTCGCGAACAGGCGGACGTCGAAGAAGGACGCCACGTGGGTGACGCCGTCTTTGCCGAGGGTGAGTACCGGCAGGTTGAACGGCAGGTAGGTACCGTCCGGGCCGCGCATGTACAGGCCGAACGCCGGTTGGCCGTTCGCCCGGGTCGGTACCAGTCGCATGTCTCCGGGGCCCCGGGCCGGGCAGTGCGTGTCGACGAGTCGGGCGATGGCCTCGGCGCCCCGGTACCAGGAGGTGAAGGGCGGCATCTCCCAGACCGCGTCCTTGGTGAACAGCTCCACGATGCCGGCGATGTCCTTGGCCTCAAAGGCCGCGACGTACCGGTCGAGCAGTTCGCGCTGCTCCGGCTCGGTGGGCTCGACGATCTCCTCCTCCGTCAGGCCGGCCCGGTCGAGCTGGGCACGGGCGCGCTGGAGGATGCTGTTGACGGCGGTCGTCGTGGTGTCGAGCAGTTCGGCGACCTCCGCGGCCCGCCACTTCAGCACGTCCCGCAGGAGCAGCACGGCCCGCTGGCGGGGCGGCAGGTACTGCAGGGCGGCGATCATGGCCAACCGGACGCTCTGCCGGGCGGCGACGACCGCGGCTGGATCGGTCGTCTCGGCGGCGACCAGAGCGTCGGGCAACGGCTCCAGCCACGGCACCTCCGGCTGGTCGACCAGGGGGTCGCCGGGATCGGCGTTCGGCCCGCCGAGCCCGGTCGGCAGCGGCCTCCTGCCGCGGCTCTCCAGCGCGGTCAGGCAGGCCCGGGTGGCGATCCGGTACAGCCAGGTACGAAGCGACGACCGGCCCTCGAACCGGTCGTACGCGCGCCACGCCCGCAGATAGGTCTCCTGGACCAGATCCTCGGCGTCGTGCACCGAGCCGAGCATGCGGTAGCAGTGCGCCAGCAGTTCGCGCCGGTACGGGTCGGCCTGACGCAGGAAGTCCTCGTCCGCCGGGTTGTCTGCCATAGCCACGATCCTTGTCGCCGGAGATGCTGTCACATCTGTTGACCCGGGAGCGGGTGGGAACTCATCGCCGTCAGCTTTCCATCGACATAGTGGACCAGAATCCCGCCTGGGAGGATCCCCGTCATGGAGCTGTGGAACAACCCGTCGTGCTCGAAGTGCGCGGCCGCTCGGACGACGTTGACGCAGGCGGGGGTGCCGTTCCGGCTCCGCGCCTACCTGGAGCAGGCGCCGACCGCCGCGGAGTTGACCGAGGTGCTGCGTCGGCTCGGCGCGCGGCCGTGGGACATCTGCCGGCTGGGCGAGCCCGCGGCGACGGCCCGCGGGATGGCTCAGTGGCCCCGGGAGGAGGCGGACGTCCAGCGGTGGATCGAGGCGATGGTCGAGGCGCCCGAACTCATCCAGCGCCCGATCCTGCTACTCGACGACGGTTCCGCCGTCGTCGGCCGTACTCCCGAGGCGCTGGCGGAGGTCGTGCGGCGGGCGCGGCGCGGGTAGCCGGCGCCGTGGCCCGGCCGGCGGCGGTCAGTGCTCGTCGCCGTCAGTGCTCGTCGTAGTGCTCTTCATGGGCGGCGTGCCGATGGGCGCCGTGCAGGTAGTCGACGTGGTCGCCGTGCTGGACCCGATCGTGCCCGCAGCCGTCGCCGTGAGTGTGCTCATGCTCCTCGGCCCGTACGTGCTGATCGAGGTCGCGCTCGTCGTAGTGCCCTTCGTGCGCGTGGTGGACACGGCCGTCGTGCAGGTAGTCGACGTGGTCGCCGTGCGGCACGCTGGCGTGCCCGCAGTTCTCACCGTGTTCGTGGTCGTGTCCGGCGAGCGGTTGGTGCCCGGATGCGGCCGTCATCGGTCTCCCCTTCCGGTGCTGGTACGTGGTGGTGGTACGTGGTGGTGCTGTGACCGGTCGGGTACCCGCCCCGGTGACGCCCACACGGGAACGCCGCACGCTTTGCCGGGCCGTACGCGGGACGTCGCCACCCGTTTACATCGGGGGCGGTACGTGATGATGTGGTGACGGGCGGAGTTTCGAGCGGCGGCGCCGGGTAGGCGTGACCGGGTTCGGTTCCGCCCGGGCAACGGCGAGCACGGATGCGCCGGGGCGGGCCGGCATCACCGCGGTGTGCGGGCCGCCCGGGTCGCGCCGGGTTCGGCAAGTGGTCAGCGATACTCGATTAGTTAGTGATGCTAATGTCGTGTTATCTGTCCTGCGTGGCGGCGGTGAGCGCGCCGCACCACCGGCGCCGCGAGGTTGTCGTGCCGCGCGGGCGGGGGATGCGCGAGTGGAGCCGCCGAGGCCGCCCCCGGCGGTGTGCGGGGAGGATTTGTGGCTACTGACCGGGGAGTCGCCGAACGGCTGGGCCGACTGGTGGAGCGGGTGCTGGGCGCCGCCCTGCCGCTGCGGTTGCGGGGCTGGGACGGCTCGGAGTGGGGTCCGGAGGGCACCCCCGTGCTGGTGATCCGGGACCGCAAGGCGCTGCGCCGGCTGCTGTGGCAGCCCAACGAACTCGGTCTCGGCCGGGCGTACGTCGCCGGCGACCTCGAACTCGACGGCGATGTCTACGACGCCCTCGGCCGCCTGGAAGGGGTGCTGTGGCAGCAGCCGGAGCAGCACGGCAAGCCGGGCGGCCCCTCGCTGCTGGCCGGCATACTCGACCGCGAGGTGGTGCGGGAGGCGGTCGCGCTCGGCGCGGTCGGCCCGCAGCCGCGCCCACCCGCCGAGGAGGCGTCGCTGCGGGGGATCCGGCACAGCCTGAGCCGCGACCGGCGGGCCATCAGCCACCACTACGACGTGGGCAACGACTTCTACCGGCTCGTACTCGGTGAGTCGATGGTCTACTCCTGCGCCTTCTGGCGCTCCGACAACCCCGGCTACGGCCTGGCCGACGCCCAGCGTGACAAGCTGGACCTGATCTGCCGCAAGCTGGCGCTCGGGCCCGGCATGCGGCTGCTGGACGTGGGCTGCGGCTGGGGTTCGCTCGCGATCCACGCCGCGCGCGAGTACGGCGCCTCGGTGGTCGGGGTGACCGTTTCCCGGGAGCAGGTCGAGTACGCCCGCAAACGGGTCGCCGAGGCCGGACTGACCGACCGGGTGCAGATCCGGCTGCAGGACTACCGCGAGGTCGACGACGACCCGTTCGACGCCATCTCCAGCGTCGGGATGGCCGAGCATGTCGGGGTGGAGCGTTACGCCGAGTACGCCGCGCTGCTGTACCAGCGGCTGCGCCGGGGCGGCCGGCTGCTCAACCACCAGATCGCCGCGCTACACCCGGTCGAGGAGCCCGACAAGCCCGGTGGCGTGCTGGGCCGCCTGCGCGGGCGGCCGCGCTCGTTCATCGACGCCTACGTCTTCCCCGACGGGGAGCTGGCTCCGGTCGGGACCACCGTCTCCCTGATCGAGCAGGCCGGCTTCGAGGTCCGTGACGTGGAGGCGCTGCGCGAGCACTACGGCCGTACGTTGCGCGCCTGGGTGGCCAATCTCGAGGACAACTGGGACGAGGTGGTCCGGCTGACCACCCCCGGCCGGGCCAGGGTCTGGCGGCTGTACATGGCAGGGTCGGCGCTGGCGTTCGAGGCCGGCCGGATCGGCGTCAACCAGATCCTGGCCGTCAAGGCCCAACGGGACGGTCGCAGCGGTATGCCGCCCACGCGGGAGTGGCTGCGCACCGCGTCGACGCCGCCGACGGACTGACCCGGACCCGACGACCCGGACGCGGACCCGACGACCCCGACCCGGACGCGACGACCCGGCCCATCGATCCGCCCATCGATCCGGATCGTACGTTTCGCTTTGCCCCGCATCGGGCAATTGCGCATATACGCTTCAGGTGCATCGATTCATAGGTGATCGATGCACCTCCGGGTGGGCGCCCTACGGCCGTCGGGTCCTCGCGGCGCCCCTCCCCGTCGTCCGTCCGTCCGGTCAGAAAGGGGCCGCGTGAGTTCGGATCTCCTCCACGTGTACGACCAGTGGCAGCGGGGGCTCGTCGAGGAGCTGCCGGCGGCGATCAACCTTCGTCACCGCATCCACGCCGAGCCCCGGATCGCCGGTGACGAGTGGGACACCGCGCGGATGGTCGCCGACGCGCTCGGCGCCGTCGAGTCGCCGAGCATCGGCGGCGCCGGTCGAGTGGTACGCATCGGACCGCGCCACGGACCGGCGATCGCGCTGCGCGGCGAGCTGGACGCGCTGCCGATGCGGGAGGAGACCAACGTCCCGTGGGGCTCGGTCAACGGCGCGATGCACGCCTGCGGACACGACGTGCACCTCGCGGCTCTGGTCGCGGTCGCCCGGGCGGCCCGCTCGCTGCCGCTGCCGGGCGGGCTGCTCGCTGTGCTGCAGCCGTCCGAGGAGACCTTCCCCTCGGGAGCGCGCGCGATGCTCGACGCGGGCGCCTTCGACGTTAACGACGTCCGGGCCTTCCTCGGCGTGCACCTGCAGCCACGCCTCGCCGAAGGCGTCGCGGCGGCGACCCCCGGCCCGGTCAACGCGTCCAGCGACGAGTTCACGATCGTCGTGGACGGGCGCGGGGGACACGCCGGGTATCCGCACCTCACCCGCGACCCGGTTGTGGCGCTCGCCGCCATCGTGGTCGCGATCCAGCACATCGTCGCCCGGAACGTCGATCCCACGCGGGCGGCCGTCCTCACCGTCGGCACCCTGGCGGCCGGGTCGGCGGCGAACGTGGTGCCCGGCCGGGCGGAGGCGCGCGGCTCGCTGCGGGCGCTGCACCCCGACGACCGGGAGTTTCTGCACCGCCGGCTGGTCGAGGTCGCCGAGCAGGTCGCGGCGGCGCACGGTTGCCGGGCCCAGGTGGAGCTGACGAGCGGCGAGCCGGCGCTGGTCAACGACCGAGGGCTGGCACAGGCCTGCGAGCCGTGGCTGGCGAAGTCCGGGTTCGTGTTCGGGGAGGCGTTCCGGTCGTGCGGCGCGGACGACTTCGCGCACTACGGGGAGGCCGCACCGACCCTCATGGTCTTCGTCGGCACCGGAGACGGCACGCACGGCAGCCCCGGCCTGCACCACCCCCGGTTCCTGCCGTCCGATCTCGCCGTGCACCACGTGGCCCAGGCCATGATCGCGGCGGCGGTCGCCGCCTTCGAGGACCTGCCGGTCCCCCCGTTCGGCGCATCGGCCGGTGTGCACGCGCGGGGCCTCGGCTGATGACGGCCGACATCATGCCCGATCAGGTAATTGCAGGGGGTGGCGCGCCGAAGACGTTGCGCTAGGCGTGACGGAGAGATTTAGTAGAGGTAGCCGCGGGTCGTCCGTGCGGTAGGGGAAGCTGCACGGGCGACCCGTGATCGTGTGCGGATCTCCCTCGCCCCACAGCCTCACTCGCCCCACAGCCTCATTCGCCCCACAGCCTCACTCACCCCACAGCGCGGCCGCCCACGCGTCGTACCGGGGGCGCCACTCGTCGCGGTACCGGGTGCGCACCTCGGCCGGTAGCCGGCTGAGCACGTCCGCGCGGGTCACGTCGGCGTCGCCCGCGTGGATGAAGCGCAGGTGTACGACCGTCTGGCCGCGCAGCGGCTCGGGCAGCTCGGGCAGCGGGGGCAGCCGCAGGATCGCGACCGACGTCGTCGTCTCGTCGGGCAGCGACGAGGTCCAGGCGCGGTACGCGTGCAGCACGTCGGCCGCCACGGCGCCCGGGTAGAAGATGCCGCCGGCGTACAGGGTGGCCACCGGTACCAGGTCGATCTCGATGGACGTGACGATGCCGAAGTTGCCCTTGCCGCCGCGTACCGCCCAGAACAGGTCGGGGTGCTCGTCGGCGTCGACGTCGCGGAGCTGCCCGTCGGCGGTGACGATGCGCAGGCCGCGAACGTGGTCGGCGGCGTAGCCGTAGCGGCGGGCCAGCAGGCCGAGGCCACCGCCGACGGTGTACCCGACCGCGCCGACATCCGACGACGAGCCGCTCAGCGGCGCGAGCCCGTACGGGGCGGCGGCTTCGATGACCCGGGCCCACTTCACGCCGGCGCCGACGCGGGCGGTGCGGGTGGCCGGATCGACGGTCACCTCGTCGAGTCGGGAAGTGTTGACGAGCACGCCGCCGATCGCGGCGGCGACCGCACCGTGGCCGGTCGCCTGTACGGCCACCGGCAACCCGCGCTCGGCCGCCCAGCCGACGGCGGCGGCCACGTCGGCGGCGTCGGCGGCGCCGACGGCGACGAGGGGGCGGTGCGCGGTGGCGAGGTTCCAGGCCGCGATCTCGGCGTCGAAGCCGTCGTCTCCGGGTACGTAGACGGGGCCCGACACCTGGCTGGCCAGGTCGGTGACGGCCAGCACGGTGGACGGTTCGGATTGGACTGTGGTCACTGATGCTCTCCTAGCGGTCTCGGACGCCCGGGGTAGGGCGGGGCGCCGTCGACAGACACCGTGGCCGATCCGACTTGCCAGGCTCTTGTCACGTGGTTGACGCCGACTTGCAACGGGCGGACGGGGGCTTGTCAGTACGGGGGCCGGCTACGTCAGGTCTCCGGGGCGGACGAGGCCGTGCTCGTACCCGTAGATGACCGCCTGCAGCCGGTCGCGCAGCCCGAGCTTGCGCAGGATGGCGGCGACGTGCGTCTTGACCGTGGTCTCGGCGAGGCGCAGGCGTCCGGCGATCTCGGCGTTGGAGCGGCCGCGGATCAGTTCGATGAGGACGTCGCGCTCCCGGCCGGTCAGCGCCGCCGTGGCGTCGGACGACGCGGGCGCCCGCCGCACGTACGTCTCGATGAGGCGCCGGGTCAGCCCGGGATCGAGGAGGGCGTCGCCGGACGTGGCGGTCCGGATCGCGTGCAGCAGATGGGCGCGGGGCGACGACTTGAGCAGGAAGCCGCTGGCGCCGGCGGCCATCGCGGCGTACAGGTACTCGTCGAGGTCGAACGTTGTCAGCATGACGACCCTGGTGGCGAGCCGCGGGTTGGCGAGGATCTCCCGCGCCGCCGCTATGCCGTCGCCGCCGGGCATCTGGATGTCCAGCAGGGCCACGTCGGGACGCAGGTGCATCGCCTCGCGTACGGCGGTGCGTCCGTCGCCGACGTCGGCCACGACCTCGATGTCGGGCTGCGCTTCGAGGATCATCCGCAGGCCCGCGCGGACGAGTTCCTGGTCGTCGGCGACGAGGACGCGGATCACGGGTACCTGGCTCATTCGCACACCGGCAGTTGGGCGAGCACCCGGAATCCGTGCGGCGTCAGGTGCTGGGTGGACAGGGTGCCGCCGAGGACCTGTACGCGCTCGGCCATGCCGGCGAGGCCGCGACCGCTGCCGGCGGCCGGCTGCGGCGTGCCGGCACCGTCGTCGACGACCTCCAGCGTCACGCCGCCGGCATCGTGGGTGACGGTGACGACGACCTTCGACGCGGCCGCGTGCTTGAGCGTGTTGGTGAGCGCCTCCTGTACGACGCGGTACGCCGTGGCCCGCAGCGGGGCCGGGATCGGCTCCCCGGACTCGATCAGCTCCACGGCCAGCCCGGTCGCGCGCACGGGCTCGACGAGCGCGCCCAGGTCCACCGGTACCGCGTCCTCGTCGGACCGCAGGACGCCGAGCAGCTGGCGCAGGTCGCCGATGGCCCGCCGCCCGGTGTCACCGATCACGTCGAGCGTCTGGGCGGCCCGGTCCGGGTGGGCGTCGACCACCTCGCGGGCGGCCTCGGCCTGCAGCACCATGAGGCTGACGCTGTGCGAGATGACGTCGTGCAGTTCACGGGCGATCCGGGCCCGCTCGGTCGCGGCGGCCAGCTCGGCCAGATGGGCCTGTTCACGTTCGAGCGCCTCGGTACGCTCGCGCGCGATCCGGGCGTAGTTCGCCGTGTGCCGGACCAGTGCGCCGAGTCCGGCGGCCGCCGCGAAGTACACGATCGGGATGATCACGCCGGCCGGGCTGTCCAGGCCGCGGACGCTGACGACCACATCCATCACGACCAGCGCCGCCAGCGTCGCGGCGTACCCGGTCAGCATCGTCCGCCGGGTCGCGGCCCGCGCCAGGTGGTACATCGCGATCATCGTGGCCAGGAACGTGGCGAACGGAGGGTCGCCGAACGCGACCTGGTAGCCCGCGTCGACGACGAGCAGAGCGCCCAGTCCGGCCAGCGGCGCGGCCGGCAGCACCGCGACCGCGCCGCCGCCGAGGAGGCACGCGCACAGGGCCACGGCGAGGTGCGTGTCCGCGGGCGAGCCGAGCTGCTGCACGACGCCGAGGCCGGCGACGAGGATGCCGAGGCCCGGATGGACCCAGGCGTGTCTGGAGCGCATTCCGGCACGGTAGCGGCGTGGTGGCGGGCCGCGCTGCACTCGTACGGACGAGGTTTCTCCTCCTCACGGAGGAGCTGGACCGCCTCCGGCGGTGATCCGGTCGGTGCATCGCGGCGGAGGTCCCGGCGTGGGCGGCGAACCTACGGTTCTCGCCAACCACGCACCCTCAGGGAGATTCCGATGTCGAACGTTCAGACCGCACAGGCCCACTCCGCGACCGACCTCTCCGCGACCGACATCTCCGCCACCAACCTCTCCGCCACCGGCGTCGGGGCGCGCCGGCCGGCGCTGCTCCTGGCCGGACCGGTCGCTGTCGTGTCGATCGGGCTCGTTTTCGCCTCCGCCGCGAGGACCGGCGGCGACGCCGTGACCATGGCGACGAACGGCCTGGGCATCGCGTCCAGCGTCGCCGCGCTGGCCGCGCTCATCGCGATGGTCGTCGGGCTGGCCGGGCTGCCGGCGCAGGCGCCGGCGCTCCGGCACGGCTTCGGCCGGTTCGCGTGGGTGGTCGCCGAGCTGGGCACCGTTCTGGCGGCGGGCGGGTACTGGTCCAGCGTGTTCGTCCAGCCCGGCCTCGCACACGTCGCTCCGGGGGCCGTACGCGACGGCATCACCAGCGTCACCGCCGGCTTCGTCGTCTCGTACATGGTGATGGGGCTGGGCTGGGCTCTCGTCGCGATCGCGCTGCTGCGCGCCAGGCTGATCGGCGCCAGCGGCTGGTTCCTGATCCTCGCCTCGCTCGTCGCGATCTCGCCGGCGCCGTTCCGCTACCTGCCGCTCGCGGTCGCCGTGACCGTCGCCTGCGGTCTGCGGCTCGGCCGTCGCCGGGTCTGATGCCGGGCTGCCGCCGCGCGTCCGATGCCGGGCCGGCGCCGCGTCCGACGCGGCGCCGGTTGCCGCCCCGGACGTTTGCTGCTTTGGTAGATCACCGTGACGGATACGCATCGGGTGATCGACGCGGTGTGGCGGATCGAGTCGGCGCGGCTGATCGCCGGCCTGGCGCGCTTCGTGCGCGATATCGGCCTGGCCGAGGACCTCGCCCAGGATGCGCTCGTCGCCGCCCTTCAGCAGTGGCCCGAGTCGGGCGTGCCGGACAACCCGGGCGCCTGGCTGATGGCTGTCGCGAAGCGGCGGGCGGTCGACGCGCTCCGCCGGCAGACGGTGCTCGAGCGTACGCACGAGGAGCTCGGCCGGGCGCTCGAGACCCGGCAGGACACGGGCGCCGCGGAGTTCACCGCCGAGGTCGACGCCGCGCTCGACGACGAGATCGGCGACGACCTCCTTCGACTGATCTTCACCGCCTGCCATCCGGTCCTGTCGACCGAGGCCCGCGTCGCGCTCACGCTCCGGCTGCTGGGCGGTCTGACCACCGAGGCGATCGCGCGCGCGTTCCTGGTGCCGGAGTCGACGGTCGCCCAGCGGATCGTACGGGCCAAGCGGACCCTCGCCGCGGCACACGTGCCCTTCGAGGTGCCCGCCGGGGCCGAGCTGGCCGCGCGCCTGTCATCGGTGCTCGAGGTCGTCTACCTCATCTTCAACGAGGGCTACGCGGCGACCGCCGGTGACGACTGGGTCCGACCGGCGCTCAGCGAGGAGGCGCTGCGGCTGGGCCGCATCCTGGCCGCGCTCGCGCCCGCGGAGCCGGAGGTCCACGGGCTGGTGGCGCTCATGGAGATCCAGGCGTCGCGGATGCGGGCCCGGACGGGCCCGAACGGCGAGCCGGTCCTGCTGCTCGACCAGGACCGCGCCCGCTGGGACCAGCTGCTCATCCGCCGAGGGCTCGCCGCCCTCGAACGCGCCGAGCGGCTCGGCGGCGCGCGCGGCCGGTACACGTTGCAGGCCGCCATCGCCGCCTGCCACGCGCGGGCGCGGACGGCGGAGGAGACCGACTGGCCGCGGATCGTGGCGCTCTACGGGGCGCTGGCCGAGCTGGAGCCGTCGCCGGTGGTGGAGCTCAACCGCGCGGTGGCGGTGGCGATGGCGTACGGCCCGGCCGCCGGCCTGCGGCTGGTGGACGAGCTCACCGGGCTGCCGGCGCTGCGCGGCTACCACCTGCTGCCCAGCGTGCGCGGCGACCTGCTGGCCAAGCTTGGCCGGTACGGCGAGGCGCGTGCCGAGCTGGAGCGCGCGGCGGAGCTGACCCGCAACAGCCGGGAGCGGGACCTGCTGCTGGAGCGGGCGGCCACGTGCGCCGGGCAGGAGCGGGTGCCGCAGCCGTGACCTGGCCCGTGGCGGCGCGCCCAGCGCTCAGCGTTCAGCGGTCGGCCGTGAGGAGATGGGCGCGCATCGCCTCGATGAGGTCGTCGTCCACGCCGAGGTGGTCGACGGCGTAGCCGCGCACGGAGCCGTACCGCGTCGCCATCTCGTCCAGGAACTGCCGCATCAGCTCCGCGGGGGCCTGCCCGAACCCGGGCCACAGCAGCGTCCGACCGGGATTGTTGGACCGCCAATCGGCGACGAGCCGCTCGGTGGCCAGGCCGGTCAGCGCGAAGTCGGCGACGATGTCCGCCTCGGACACCCCGAGCAGGGACAGGACGAGCGCCGCCACGATCCCGGTCCGGTCTTTGCCCGCCGCGCAGTGGAACACCACGGGCGCGTTGTCGGCTACCGCGATCACGTCCAGCACCTGCCGCAGCTCTTTCACGCCGTCGGCGACGACCTCGGCGTACCGGTCGGCGAGGAAGCGGGCGGTTTCGACGTCGGCCGCCAGCGCCGCCTGATCGTAGGACCGGTGCTCGATGCTGAGATTGTGGTAGGTGAGCCCGTCACCGGCCGGCACCCGGCCCTTCGCCTCGATCTCCCACGGATAACGCAGGTCGATCACCGTGCGCACGCCGAGCGCCCGGAACCGTTCCCAGTCGTCGCCGCGCAGTTTGCCGAGTGAGTCCGACCGGTACAGCCGGCCCCATCGCACCGTGCGCCCGTCGAGGGTCGGGTAGCCGCCGACGTCGCGGAAGTTGTGCAGGCGATCGAAGGTGATGTGTCTCCTCACCGGCGCGAGCGTACAAGGTCACCGGTCGTCATTCAGCCGCCCGTCGAGCACTTCGGCCAGGTGGGCCGCGCGCCGCCCGGCGAGCTGCTGCAACTGGGTACGGCAGCTGTACCCGTCGGCCATGACGACGGCGTCGGGGGCCGCCCCCTCCACGGCCGGCAGCAGCAGGCGTTCGGCCGCCGCGCGGGAGACGTCGAAGTGGCCGTCCTCGAAGCCGAAGTTGCCGGCGAGTCCGCAGCAGCTGCGCTGCATTCCGGCCGGGTCGAGGCCGGCTCGGGCCATCAGGCGCCGGTCCGCGTCGAACCCGAGTACCGACGACTGGTGACAGTGGACCTGGCCGACGGCGGGGCGCGCGACGGTCGGTGGCTGCCAGTCCGGCGCGTACCGCTCCAGCGCCTCCGCGAGGGTCACCACGTGCTCGCGCAGGTAGGCGGTGAACGGCGTCTCGCCGAGGACGGAGCGCGACTCCGACCGCAGCATCGTCGCGCAGCTGGGCTCCAGCACGACGATCGGCAGGCCCGCGCGCTGTGCGGGTGCCAGCGCCCGCGCGGTCCGCTCGAGGACCCGCCGGGCCGTGCCGAGCTGGCCGGTGGAGAACCAGGTGAGACCGCAGCAGACGCCACCGTCGGGCAGCCGCGGCGCGAGCCCGGCCTTCGCCAGGACGCTGTCTCCGGCGGTGAGGACCTCGGGCGTCAGGTAGTTGTTGAAGGTGTCCGGCCACAGCAGCACCTGCTGCCCGGTGCGCGGGCGGTCGGGTCGTCCGCGCCGACGGTACGACGAGACGAAGGACCGGGCGGCGAACGCGGGGATCCGCCGGTTGGCGTCGATGCCGCCGAGCCGCTTGATGAGGCCTTGCAGCGGCGAGCGGGTGAGCGCGTTGACGGCCGACGGCACGCGGGTGGCCAGCCTGGCCGCGACCGGCAGCCACCCCATCGACAGGTGCGACAGCGGGCGCATCCGGCCGCGGTAGTGCTGGTGCAGGAACTCCGCCTTGTAGGTGGCCATGTCGACCCCGGTGGGGCAGTCCGACGAGCACCCCTTGCAGGACAGGCACAGGTCGAGGGCTTCGAGCGCCTCCTTCGAGCGCCAGCCGTCGGTGACGAACTCGCCGTTGACGATCTCCTGGAGGATGCGCGCCCGGCCGCGGGTCGAGTGCTTCTCGTCCTTGGTCACCAGCCAGCTCGGGCACATCACGGCGCCCACGTCCGAGCGGCACTTGCCGACCCCGACGCAGCGGCGCACCGCGCGGCCGAGGTCGCCCTGGTCCTCGGGGTAGTGCAGCACGGGAAGAGCGAGGTCGGCCCGGCGGGTGTACCGGAGATTGCCGTCGAGCGGCGCCGGGTCGACGATGATGCCGGGGTTCAGCGCGCCCTGCGGGTCCCAGACCCGCTTGAAGTCGGCGAATGAGCCGATCACCTCGGGGGCGTACATGCGCGCCAGCAGCTCCGAGCGGGCCATGCCGTCGCCGTGCTCGCCGGACAGCGAGCCGCCGTGGGCGGCGACCGTGTCGGCGGCGTCCTCGAGGAACGAGCGGAAGACCTTCACGCCCGGCTCGCTGACCATGTCGAAGTTGATCCGGACGTGGATGCAGCCCTCGCCGAAGTGCCCGTAGCTCACGCCGCGCAGGTCGTGCTTGCGCAGCAGCGCGCGGAACTCCCGCAGGTAGGAGCCGAGCCGCTCGGGCGGCACGGCGGCGTCCTCCCAGCCGGGCCAGGCCTCGCCGCCGGTGGTGTCGCGGGTGGCCAGCCCGGCGCCGTCGGCGCGCAGGCGCCACAGCGCGGCCTGCTCGGCCGGGCTGGTGACGATTCGGGCGCTGGGGCCGCCGGTACGACCGGCGCCGGTCGCGTCGAGTAGTGCCTGCGCCCGGGCCGCCGCCTCGTCGGCGTCGTCGGCGCCGAGCTCGACGAACAGCCACGCGGTGCCGTCGGGCAGGTCGGGGGCGGCGCCGCTGCCCCCGGCGACCGCCAGCAGTTCGGCGTCCCAGCCCTCGACGGCCAGCGGGGCCTGGGTCAGGATCGCCGGCACGTTGTCGGCGGCGGCGATGTCGTCGGGGTAGCCGAGGATGAGGAGGACGCGGACCTTCGGCAGGGGTACCAGGCGCAGCGTCGCGCCCACGACGATGGCGCAGGTCCCTTCGGTGCCGACGAGCGCCTTGGCCACCGAGCGGCCGCGCTCGGCGAGCAGCCGCTCCACCCCGTACCCGGAGACCCGACGGCTGTAGTCGGACAGCTCGGTACGCCACGTCTGCCGGTGCCGGCCCTCCAGCTCGTCCAGAGCGCGGAAGAGCTCACCTTCCCGGCCGGCCAGCGCCAGCTTGTCCTGCCACTCCCGGGCCGTGTAGCTGCCGACCGTCAGCGGCGTGCCGTCGGCGCAGATGAGGTCGAGCGACTCGACGTTGTCCGCCGTGGTGCCCCAGGCCACCGAGTGGGTTCCGCAGGCGTTGTTGCCGATCATTCCGCCGAGCGTGCAGCGGCTGGCCGTCGACGGATCGGGCCCGAACGTCAGGCCGTGCGCGGCGGTGGCGCGGGTCAGGGAGGTCAGCACCAGGCCCGGCTCGACCCGCGCGGTCCGGCGGTCGGGGTCGATGTCCAGCAACCGGTTCAGGTGCCGGGAGGTGTCGATGACGACGCCCGGGCCGATCGAGTTGCCGGCGATGGAGGTGCCGCCGCCGCGCATCGTCACCGGCACGCCCGCGTCGCGGCACAGCCGCAGGGTGGCGGCGACGTCGTCGGCCGTGCGGGGAAAGACGACACCGAGCGGGATTCGGCGGTAGTTGGACGCGTCGGCCCCGTACATCGCGCGGGCGGTCGACCCGAAGTCCACGTCACCGGCCACGGCGGCGGCGAGGTCGCGCCGCAGCGCCTCGCGCAGGGGCTGGGAGAGCTGGACCGACTCCGAGCTGAGTAGCATGTTACGTACCATACGCCACGCGCCACATGATCTGTCGGGCCGTTAGGGGCCCCGAGACCACCCGGGTCGCGGCCCGGCGGAGCACGGAAGGTACGCGTCGTGAAGAAGGTTCTGGTCGAGGGCACCCTGATGAACAAGGTCGGCGACGCGCTCCGGTCGGCGATCCTGTCCGGCGAACTGGTCGCCGGACAGCTCTACTCGGTGCAGGACCTGGCCGACGTGCTGGGCGTTTCCCGGACGCCGGTACGGGAGGCGCTGATCCGGCTGGCCTCCACCGGCATGGTGCGCTTCGAGCGTAACCGCGGGGTGCGGATCCTCCGGAACACGGCCGAGGATCTAGAGGAGATCTTCGAACTGCGGCTCCTGCTGGAGGTGCCGGCGGCCCGGCAGGCGGTCGCGCGGATGGCCGACGACGACGTCGCCGAGCTGCGGAGATGCCTCGACGGCATGAACGACGCGGCGGCGGCCGGCGACGAGGCGCGCCTCATGGAGTCCGACCGGCGCTTCCACACGATCATCCTGGAGGCGGCCGGCAACCGCCGGCTGGCCGCCTTCGTCGACAGCCTCCGCGACCTCGTGCAGACCAGGGGAGTGTCGACCGCGGGCACCTCCCGTACGCTGCGCGACATCGCCGACGAACACGTCCCGGTCCTGGAGAGGATCGAGGCGCGGGACGCCGACGGCGCCGCCGGCGCCATGCGCTCGCACGTACTGCAGACGGCTGCGCTGCTGCTCAAGCAGGAGTTCGGCGCCGGCGCGGACGCCGTCGACGCGTGGTCGGCCGAGGTGGGTGGCGCAGCCGGCCGGGGTTGAACCCCGGCCGGCGCGATAATCACACGGTCGCGGCGATCAGACGGTCGCGGCGCCGCCGATCAGGACGTACGTCTTGCGGATCTTCTCCCGTACCACCCAGGTCCCGCGCCATCCGAGGGGCAGCACGAGCAGCGAGCCGGGTCCGATCTCGGCGCTCACGCCGTCCTCGCCCGTGACGGTGCCCGAGCCGCTGAGGATCTGGCAGACCTCCGTTAGGTCGGGTCTGGCGGCGGTGAACTCGCCCGGGTCGCACTCCCAGATGCCGGCCGAGGTCGGAGCGGCGGACTGCCAGACGGCCAGCGCCGACTCGACCTGGCCCGTCAGGCTCGTCGGCTTGGGCTGCGCGGCAGGCAGCGCCGCCGCGTCGGCGGCGACGTGCCGCAGGCTGGCAGGGGCCGTCGCGGTCCCAGGGGCCGTCGCGGTCTCAGGGGCCGTCGCAGTCTGAGGATTGGTCACGTTGCTTCCTTACCTGTCGTTACCTGTCGTTACGTGTCGTGCGTTGGGTGGCTCAACGGCCGGTGATCATGTTCGCCACGCGGGCGATCCTGCTGGTCCGGGGCAGATCCCGCTGGTACTCACGGCGGTCTGCGGTGCGGTAGAGGGCGTACATCGCCTGGACGCCGAGCCACCGCAGCGGCTCCGGCTCCCACTGCCGGACCCGCCGCCCGACCCAGGGAAGCCTGGTCAGCTCGGTGTCCCGGTGCAGCACGAGATCCGCGAGCGTACGACCGGCCAGGTTGGTCGTGGTCAGTCCACTGCCGACGTAGCCGCCGGCCGTGCCCAGGCCGGTCGAGCGGTCCAGGTCCACGGTGGCGCACCAGTCGCGCGGCACGCCGAGGACGCCGCACCACGCCTGCGCGATGGGGACCTCACGAACCGCGGGGAACATGTCGTGCAGGAGTGCGGTCAGCGCCTCGATGGTCCACTGCTGGGTGGCGCCGCGGTCGTCGGTACGCGAGCCGTACCGGTACGGGATGCCCCGGCCGCCGAGCGCGATGCGGTCGTCGGCGGTGCGCTGGGCGTACATGTAGGCGTGCGCGTAGTCGCCGAGCAGTTCGGCCCCGTTCCACCCGATCTGCGCCTTCACCGACGCGGGCAGCGGCTCGGTGACGACGATCGAGGAGTTCATCGGCAGCCAGTTGCGCCGCTGACCCTTGATGCTGGCGGTGAAGCCCTCGAGGCAGCGCAGCACGATCGGCGCCTGTACGGTGCCGCGGTTCGTCCGGGCCGTCTGCGGGCGGATCTCGGTCACGGTCGTCTGCTCGTAGATGGTGACGCCCATCCGCTCCACGACCGCGGCGATTCCCTGCACGAGCTTGGCGGGCTGGACGCGCGCGCAGTGCGGGGTGTACATGCCCGCGCGAGCGTCCTCGACGACGATCCGCTCGTCGAGCTCCTCCTTGCTCAGGTACACGAAGTCGTCGGGGCCGGCACCCCAGGTGCGCTCGAACTCGATGCTCTCGTGCAGCCGGGCCGTCTGGGCGCGGTTGCGCGCGACGTGCACCAGGCCGTCCTTGACGATGTCGGCGTCGATGTTTTCGGCCCGGGCCACCGCGATGACCTCGTCGACCGCCTCCCGCATGGCCCGCAGGAGGTCGACGACGCCCTGATGGCCGTGGGTCTTGGCGTAGCCGGGACGGGAGCCGGCCAGCTCCGAAGAGAGCCAGCCACCGTTGCGGCCGGACGCGCCGAAGCCCGCGAACTCCTTCTCCAGGACGACGATCCGCAGGTCGGGCTGCGCCTTCTTGAGGTAGTAGGCCGTCCACAGCCCGGTCAGCCCGGCACCGACGATGCAGATGTCCGCATCGCGGTCACCGGGCAGCGGCGGACGGTACTCCGGCAGCCGGGTGCTGGAGTACCAGTACGAGACGCCACCGTTGGGGATGGCGCCGAGGTCCTGTCCGCCGGCCTGCTGTATCGCGTTACTCATAGCTTTACTCCACATGTTTGCGTGCGGTGCCGCGTTTGCGTGCGGTGCCGCGTTTGCGTACGGTGCCGCGGCTAGTTCGCCGTCCGGGTGGGTGTGTTGTCGTGCGAGGGCGTAGCGGGCAGCACCGCCGCGTCCTCGGGTCGGAACGTCAGCCACACCTCATCGCCGGGCCGGCTGCCGCTGAGGTCTCCGGCGGACTCGCGCACCAGGACCTGGGTGCCGTCGGCCACCTCGACAGCGAGCTTGCGGGAGTTGCCGAGGTAGATCTCCTGGCGGACCCGGCCCCGTACCGCGTTGCCGGCCGGCGCCGACTGATCGACTCCGGCCTGATCGGCCGCTGCGCCGTCGATCGGGTGGACCCGGATCCGTTCCGGCCGTACCACCAGCGCCGCCGGCTCGCCCGCGCGCGCGTGGCCCCGGCCGGCGCGGAGTGTACGGTCGAGGGCCCGGACGCCGGCGCCGTCGGCGCCCTCGGTCGCCACGCCGTGGAACAGCGAGGATTCGCCGAGGAACTGCGCGACGAACAGCGTGCTGGGGCGCTCGTACAGGTCTTCGGCGGTGCCGACCTGTTCGATGCGCCCGTCGTTGAAGACCGCGATGCGATCGGACAGGACGAGCGCCTCGTCCTGGTCGTGCGTCACGTACACGAAAGTGGTGCCCAGCTCGCCATGGATGCGCTTGATCTCGAGCTGCAGCGAGTCGCGCAGCTTCTTGTCGAGCGCACCGAGCGGCTCGTCCATGAGGAGGACGCGCGGGCTGTACACCATCGCGCGGGCGAGCGCCACGCGCTGTTGCTGTCCGCCGGAGAGCTGCTGCGGTCGGCGGTGGCCGAGATGGGCGAGCCCGACCGTCCTGAGCGCTTCGGTCACCAGCGCCTGGCGCTCCGCTTTGGGCACCTTCCGCTGGCGCAGCGGGTACGCGACGTTCTCGCTGACCGACATGTGTGGGAACAGCGCGTAGTGCTGGAAGACCATGCCGATGTTGCGCTTGTGTGGCGGCAGCGAGTGGACCGGCCGGTCGTCGATGAGTAGCTCGCCCGAGGTCACGTCGACGAACCCGGCGATCATGTTCAGCGTCGTCGTCTTGCCGGATCCGCTGGGCCCGAGGAGCGTGAGGAACTCACCGGGGCGCGCCTCGAGGTCGATGGCGTCCACCGCCGTGGCGGTGCCGTAGCGCTTGGTCAGCCCTTTCAGGGTGATCGACGCCCCGTGTGCGGACAGGGCTCCCTGCGCGGACGGGCTCCCCGGTGTGGAGACATCAACGGACACGGTTCCTCCGAGCGATGTAGAGGGTCGCGGCCAGCGTGGCCACGGTGGTGAGAGCCAGGATGAGCGTGGCGGCGGCGGCGATCGTCGGGTCGGTGTCCCGGGTCACGGACGCGTACATCTTCACCGGCAGGGTCTGCAGGTAGGGGCTCTGGATGAACAGCGACATGACGACCTCGTCGAAGCTCGTCACGAACGCGAACAGCGCGCCCGACAGTACGCCCGGAGCCACGAGCGGAAGGGTGACCTGCCGGAACGTGGCCCACCGGTTCGCGCCGCAGATCGCTGCCGCGTTCTCCAGCCGCCGGTCGAAGCCCTGCAGGCTCGCCGTCACCGGGATGACGACGAACGGCAGCGCCAGCACGCTGTGCGCGACGACGAAGCCGAACGTGGTCCCCAGCAGCTGTGCCTTCAGGAACAGCGCGTAGAGCCCGATCGCCACCACGATGACCGGCACGATCATGGGTGCCAGCAGCACGGCCCGCAGCGCCTGCCGGCCGCGGAACGCCGACCGGGTGAGCGCCACCGCGGCGGCCGTTCCCGACACCGTCGCGACGACGACGACGAGCAGTCCGACCTTCAGGCTCGCGGTCAACGCGTCGAGCCAGCTGGGGTCGTCGAAGAAGTTGCTGTACCAGCGCGTCGACCAGCCGGTCGGCGGGAAGGCGAAGGACGGCTTGTCCGACAGGCTGAGCGGGATCACCACCAGCGAGGGGGCGACCAGCCAGAGCGCGACGAGGGCGCAGAAGACCGCGAGCAGGGACTGCCATACCCGGGTGGAGGTCTTGTTCATCGCGCCGCACCCTCGATCGACGTGGCCTCAATCGACGTGGCCTCGATCGACGTGGCCTCGGAGGCCTTGGTGTGCCGCCTGGCCGACTGGCGGATCGAGAGCATGAGAACCGCGAGGATGGCGAAGGTGACGACCAGCAGAACAGCACCCATGGCCCCTCCTCGACCCCATTGCAGGAGTACGTTCACCTGCGTGTAGAGCTGTTGGCTGATCAGCGAGTCGCGCGGCGAGCCGAGCAGCGCCGGCGTGACGTAGAAGCCGAGGCTGCTGATGAACACCATGAGCGAGCCGGCTCCGACTCCCGGCAGCGACAGCGGCAGCCAGACGCGGACGAACGAGGTGAGGGGGTGCGCCCCCAGGCTCGACGAGGCCAGGATCAGCCGGCGGTCGATGGTGCTCATCACCGCGTATAGCGGCATCACCAGGAACGGCAGCAGGATCTGACTCATGCCGATGATGACGCCGAGATTGGTTCTGATCAGCTGCGGGTGCCCGAGGCCGAGCGCGGTCAGGAGATGCTGGACCGGTCCCCGGTCCTGCAACAGGATCACCCAGGCGAAGGACCGCACCATCAGGCTCGTCCAGAACGGGACCAGGACCAGCAGGGTGAGCGCGGCCCGCAGCTTCGGGCCGGCGGCCACCATCGCGTACGCGTACGGGTAGCCGAGCAGCAGGCACACGACCGTCACCTTGAACGCCGTGGTGAAGGTCCGGAACAGTACCTGTCGCTGGACCCGGTCACCCACGTACCAGGTCAGGTTGTCCAGCCCGGGATGCGGGTCGGTGAACGCGCGCCACAGCATGATCCCTAGCGGCACGAGGAACACGCCGAGCAGCAGCACGATCGAGGGCGCCAGGAGGGCGAGGCGGCCCCACCGCTCGGATGGGGCCGCCCGACGACCGGCTGGTACGCCTGGGCTCGTGGCTTGCGTGAGAGCTTCGACGACAGCCATCGACCGTCCTCAGCCGTTCAGCCAGTTGGTGTAGGCGGTCACCATCGCGTCGTGGTTGTTGGCCCACCACGTGTTGTCCACCTTGAACATGTCCTTCTGCCGTTCGGGCGTCGTGGTCAGGAAGGACTTCGCCAGGTCGTCCAGGGTGGGCTTGGCGTCGACGTTGACGGGGCTGTAGGAGGTGAGCTCGGTCAGCTTCGCCTGCTGGTCGGCGCCGAGGTAGTAGTTGAGCAGCGCGAACGCGGCCTTGGGGTTCTTGGCCCCCTTCGGCACCGCGATCGCGTCCGCCTCGGGCATCCACTGGTCCCAGATCGGCTTGTACGGCGCGCCGTTCTTGACCGCGGAGTAGGCGCGACCGCTCCAGAGCAGCTCCATGTCGACCTGTCCGGACTCCAGGAACTGCTGCGACTGCGCGCCGGTGGACCAGAACACCAGGTCCTTGCGGATGGTCGACAGCTTCTTCAGGGCGCGGTTGACGTCGATCGGGTACATGGAGTCGGGTGCGACGCCGTCGGCGAGCAGCGCGCCTTCGAGGATGCCGGGGTCGATCTCACCGGCGCTGCCCTCGAGGCCGCGCTTGCCGGGGAACTTCTGGGTGTCGAAGAAGTCCGCCCAGCTCGCCGGCGGGTTCGCGCCGTACTTCTTGGTGTTGTACACCAAGATCATGCCGTAGCTCATCGCCGGGATCGAGCACTTGTCGGTCATGTGCCCATCGGGGATCTTGCTGGTGTCCACGATGGAGGTATCCAGCGGCAGGAAGAGCTTCCCGCACTGCTGCGCGGCGAAGATGTTCGTGGTGTCGATGACGTCCCAGGTGACGTTGCCCGCGGTCACCTGCGCCTTGACCTTGGCGTTGTCGGTCGGGCCGTCCTGGAGGATCTTCGCGCCGGACTCGTTGGCAAACGGGGTGATCGCCGCCTTCGTCTGCCCGTCCTGGTAGATGCCGCCGTAGGACACGAAGGTCAGGGTGGTTCCCTTGAGCGCACCGGCTTTCACGGTGCCGGCCTTCGCCGGGCCGGAGCCGAGGTCCGGGCCCTTGCCGCTGCCGGCGGAGCCGCCCCCGCCGCACGCGGCGAGCAGTAACGAGGCGGCGAGCGCGCCTCCGGCCATCATCGCCCGGCAGCCCCGGGCGGACATCAACCTGTGCATGACGGTCTCCTTTTCGAATATGGGTACGTTCGACCGCGGCCGGTGCGGGGACCGGGCCGTACGGCGATTCGGGTGTGAGGGGTCGGTCGGGCGATGGCTCGGCCGTGCGATGGTCCGGCGCGGGAAGGCCGGTGTGTGGTGCCCGGTGTCCGGTGTCGTCAGTGCGCGGTGACGCGTGGATGCGGGCGGGGCGCCGGCGTCAAGGAGCGCCGTCCGGGGTGGGCGGACTGATGATCCACAGCACCGCGGCCGGGTGCTCGCCGGTGTTGCGGATGGCGTGCGGCGTCGAGGTGCGGTATTCGGCGCTGTCGCCGACGTCGAGGGGGTACTCGACACCGGCGAGCGTCAGGATCACGGTGCCGGCGGTGACGACGAGCATCTCCTGGCTGTCGCCGTGGGTGAACGGGTCGCCGGTGTCGCCGCCGGGGAGGAACTCTCCGGCGTAGACCTCGAGGTCGCGAAGGGGTTTCTGGGACAACAGGTACTTGGATGTCAGCGTGCTGGCGTGTATCTCGGGCCGCTCCGCGCGCCTCAGCACCCGGGGCCGGCTCGTGTCGACGTCGGTGAAGAGGTCGGGCAGGGTGATGCCGAGCCCTTCGGCGAGCTTGCGAAGGGTGCCGATGCTCGCGTTGACCTGACCGCGTTCGAGTTGGCTCAGAAAGCCGGGGGAGGTCTGCGCCTGCGTGGCCAGGGCGCGCAGACTCATCCGGCGGGTCAAGCGGAACTCGCGGATGCGCGCGCCCAGGGACTCCTCCGGCGTCGGCCCGCCCTTGCCAGGCAGGGCACCATCAAGGTCCATGCGAACACCCGTTCCGCTACAGGCACGATACGTTCTACATCAACGAACACCGTGTTCGTTAGGTCACAAGGTAGGCAGCCGTCGACGGATGCACAAGACCCCAATGCGATGAATCCTCCCGTGTCCGGTCAGCGGTTATCCCGATAGGCCGATCTTGGACACCTGGCGGTGCCATGGGCCCGCTACGTGTCCAAGATCTGCGAGGTTGAATCTTTCCGAGTCCGCTACGTTGACTGAAGTTATCTTTAGATGTCTATATGCCCTGCTCTGACCGTGGCACCGTGACCTTCACGCCGGCCTGCCACGCGGGCCGCGTCGGGTGATGGCCGAGGGCGGACGACGCGCCGCCAGAAAGCGGAGGGCAGGCAGATGGAACTCAGGTTCGGCCGGCACCGTCGCCGCTTGCGGCGCCATGAGGCTCTGCTCGGCGGCCTGAGCGCGGCCGCGGTCGTCGCGACGGTTGTGTTGATGGGCAGCGCCAACGCCGCGACGACCGCAGGCACGGCCACATCCGGCACGGCGACAGCCACCGGTGAGATTCGCGGGGCCGGCGCGCCCGACGCGGTCCGCGGCAGCTACATCGTGGTGTTCAAGGACGACATGGTGCCGTCCACCGCCGTCGACACGATGGCGCGGAGCATGGTTGCCAGGCGCGGTGGTGCGGTCCGGCAGACGTGGGCCGCCGCGGTGCACGGCTTCGAACTTCGCGCGGGCGCGCAGACGGCCCGGCAGATCGCTGCCGACCCGCGGGTGGCCTACGTGGAGCAGAACCGCATCCTGCGGATCTCCGCCACCCAGAACAACCCGCCCGCGTTCGGGCTGGATCGGGTGGATCAACGCAACCTCCCGCTGGACGGGAAGTTCACCGCACCAACCACCGCGTCCAACGTCAACGCCTACATCATCGACAGCGGAATCCGCGTCTCGCACGTCGACTTCGGCGGCCGGGCCTCGTTCGTCTTCAACGCCGTCGGGGACGGCATCAACACCGACTGCAACGGCCACGGTACGCACGTCGCAGGTACCGTTGGCGGATCGACGTTCGGCCTGGCCAAGCAGGTACGGCTGTTCGCGGTGAAGGTGGTCGACTGCAACGGTGCCGGTGACGTGGCGAGCATCGTCAACGGGGTCAACTTCGTCACCCGCAACGCCGTCAAGCCGGCGGTCGCCAACATGAGCCTCGGCGGCGGCGCCAGCGCCACGATCGACCGGGCCGTCAACGCGTCCATCGCCTCCGGCGTCACCTACGCCATCGCCGCCGGCAACGAGAACCAGAACGCGTGCAACGACAGCCCCGCACGGGTGCCCGCCGCGATCACCGTCGGCGCGACCGATCAGAACGACGCCCGCGCCAACTTCTCCAACTTCGGCGCCTGCGTCGACATCTTCGCACCGGGCGTGAACATCAGGTCGGACTTCGCCAGCGCCGACAACGCCACCCAGGTGCTGAGCGGCACGTCGATGGCCACCCCGCACGTGACCGGTGCGGCCGCGCTGGTGCTCGGGCTGCACCCCAACTTCGCCCCGCAGCAGGTACGCGACACCCTCGTCACCAACGCGACCCAGAACGCGGTCGCCAACGCCGGCCCCGGCTCGCCGACGGGGCTGCTGTTCGTCGCGCAGAAGTGACGGCCGAGGCTGTCACCGCGGTGCGGTCCGGGACTCCGCGGTGACAGCCCATCGGCGTGTCACACCCCGTCGAGAGGGCATCACACCTCGTCGAGAGGGACGTCCGGGTCGGCCAGGCGAACCGGGTCGACCGGCCGCGCGGAGCGGATCAGCCGTCGGACCGGGTCGGTGACATCCCAGACGTTGACGTTCATGCCGGCGAGCACCCGACCAGCTCCGGTCCAGAAGGCGATGTACTCGCGCCCGGCGAGGTCGCCGCGGATCACCACCCGGTCGACCTCGTCGGGCGCGGCGTACCCCGTGTACTCCATGCCCAGGTCGTACTGGTCGGTGTAGAAGTAGGGCAGCTCGTCGTAGCTGACCGGCCGGCCGAGCATGGCGCGGGCCGCCGCGGGGCCGCCGGTCAGGGCGTTGGCCCAGTGCTCGACGCGGATCCGGCGGGCCAGGAGCGGATGGTAGGCGTTGGCGACGTCACCGGCGGCGTAGATGTCGGGGTCGCTGGTACGCAGTGACTCGTCGACGAGTACGCCGTTGTCGACGGCGAGCCCGGCCTCTTCGGCGAGCCGGGTGTTCGGGCGCACGCCGACGCCGACGACGGCCACGTCGGCGGGCAGTTCGGTGCCGTCGGCCAGCAGGACCGAGGAGACGCGGCCGGTGCCGGGAAGCTCGCGGATCTCACGGATCTCCGTACCGAAATGGAAGGTGACGCCGTGGGCGCGGTGCAGGTCTGCGAAGGTGCGCGCGATCATGTCGCCGAGCACCCGTTGGAGCGGGAGCGAAGCGGTCTCGACCACGTCCACGGCAGCGCCCCGCCGGCGCGCCGCGGCCGCCACCTCCAACCCGATCCAGCCGGCCCCGGCGATGACGATCCGAGCGTCGGTGACCGCTGCCGCGGCGATGCGGCGGCTGTCGGCGAGGGTGCGCAGCGTCAGCACCCCGTCCAGCTCGGCGCCGGGCACCGGTAGCGTGCGGGGAGCGCTGCCGGTAGCCAGCAACAGCGCTGCGTACGCGATGCGCTCGCCGTCGGCGAGGTGAACCTTCCGGCCGGCGCGGTCGATGCCGCTGACCCGGGTGCCGGTGCGCAGGTCGACGTCGTGGGTGGTGTACCAGTCGGCGTCGTGGACGAACACGCTGTCCGGCTTCTCGGTGCCCAATAGCAGGCCCTTGGACAGCGGTGGCCGCTCGTACGGTGGCTCGGGCTCGTCTCCGATGAGGACGACCGGGCCGTCAAAGCCCTCGTCGCGCAGGGTCTCGGCGGCCTTCGCCCCGGCGAGCCCCGCTCCAACGATCACGAATGCGCCGTCTGCTGGCATTGCGTGCCTCCGTTTCCATGGTCCGTCATTGCCATGGTCCGTCGTTGCCATGGTCCGCCGTTTCCACGGTCCGTGTGCGTCCCGTCAGCGGGGTCCGATCCCGGCGAGGGTGAAGAACTCCGCGCGGGAGCGGGCGTCGTCGCGGAGGGTGCCCAGCAGGGTGGAGGTGATGGTGGTGGTGCCGACCGCCTGGACGCCGCGGAGGGTCATGCACAGATGCTCGGCCTCGATGACCACGCCGACGCCGCGCGGGTGCAGGTGCGTGGTCAGCCAGTCGGCAACCTGTTTGGTCAGGCGTTCCTGAACCTGGGGGCCGTGGGCGAACAGTTCGACCACGCGGGCCAGCTTGGACAGGCCCAGGATCCGCTCGCCGGGCAGGTATCCGACGTGCGCCACGCCGATGAACGGCAGCAGGTGGTGTTCGCAGACCGACCGGATCGGGATGGCCCGGGCGAGGACGAGCTCGTCGTAGCCCTCGTCGTTGTCGAAGGTGGTCAGCTGGAATTCGCGCGGGGTGAGCAGCTCCGCGTAGGCCCGCGCCATTCTGGCCGGAGTGTCGGCGAGCCCGTCCGCGTCGAGGTCCACGCCGAGCGCGGTCAGGAATGCGGCGGCGGCGTGCTCGGCGGCGGCCGGGTCGCGGCGGGGACGGTGGTGGGTGACGTGCAGCGCGGTGATGCTCATGTGCTCCGCCTTCCCTGCGCTGGGTTGAGCCCTCATGGTGCATCGGACGGCGCCGAATTTCAACAGCAGATGTTGGTGATAATCTGTCCGGTGTGAGCGTGGGGAAGAGCTGGAGCACCGGCCGCTGGGGTACCGGCCGATGGAGCACGGTGGCGGCGCTCGTCGACCGTTCCCGACGGGCGCTGTACGAGTACGTGCGGCGCGCCGGTCACCCGGTCACCCGCGAGGAGGCTGCCGAGGCGCACGGCATGTCACGAAACCTGACCGCCTTCCACCTCGACAAGCTCGTGGACGCCGGGCTGCTGTGTGCGCGCTACGAGGCGCCGGCCGACCAGCCCCGCGGGCGCGGACGGGCGCCCAAGGTGTACGAGCCGGTCGGTGACGAGGTGGCGATCACCATCCCGGAACGCCGTTACGAGCTCATCGCCGAGATCCTCGCCGACGCCGTCGTCGAAGACAGCGCCGACGCCGTACGTACGGCGCACCGGCACGCCAGGGAACGCGGGCGGGACCTCGGCACCCGGGTGCGAGCCGCGGCGGGCGACGGCAACAGCGGTGGCGCCGATGACATCGCCGCAGCCCTTGCCGCGCTCGGTTTCGAACCTCAGGTCGAACCGGGCCGGGTCCTGCTGACCAACTGCCCGTTCCATGCCCTGGCCGGCCGGCACCCCGGCCTGGTCTGCGGCCTCAACCATGCTTTTGTCGCCGGCCTCGTGGAAGGTGGCGCAGTCACCGGCGCGCAGGCCCGGCTCGATCCCCGGCCGGGAATCTGCTGCGTCCACATCGTCTGGTGACACCCGGCGCTCACCGGAGTGTCCATGAGCGGACCGGCGTACCCGAGCCAGCGCGGTGTCCGGTCCGGCGCCAGCATCATCGGCACGCCGACCGCGACCGCGATCGTGATGGCGATCGCGATTGCGATCGAGCAGGGCCAGGGTTTCAGATCCAGGGGTTCAGATTCAGGGCTTCAGATCCAGGGCATCGGGTCGACGGGGCGGCCGCCCAGGCGTACCTCGAAGTGCAGGTGCGGTCCGGTGGCGGCGCCCGTCGACCCGACCAGTCCGATGACCTGTCCGGCGCTCACCTGCTGCCCCGACGAGACAAGGATCTTCTGCTGGTGTCCGTAGCAGGTGGTCAGCCGCTGACCGTCCGCCTGGCCGTGTTCGATACACGTGTAGTTGCCGTACCCGCCGTTCCAGCCGGCCTGGACCACGCGGCCGGCCGCGGCGGCGACGATCTGCGCGCCCGCCGGTGCGCCGATGTCGACGCCGGCGTGCAGCTGCCAGACGTGGTAGTACGGGTCGAACCGCATGCCGAACGGGCTGGTGATCGGGCCGGGCGCCGGCCGGCGCAGCTTCCCGCCCCCGTACCCGGCCGTCGTACCCGTACCCGCAGCCGCAGCCGCGCCCGGCGCTGGCGCGGCCATCGCCTGTTGCGCCTGGCTGTTGACCTGCCGCTGCAGGTCCAGCGCCTCGGTCTGCCGGCGCGCGAGCTCGGCGCGGCCGGCATCGACCGCCGCGGTGAGGGCGAGTACCCGGCCTTCGGGGGTACCGACGGCGCCCTGCGCGGCAGCGGCGCCCGGCCCGGTGGGCCCGGCCCCGTCGGTGAGCAGCGCGACGAGCGGCGGGACCGAACCGACCTGGCGCTGCGCCGCCGCGAGATCTGCACGGGTCCGGATGAGGACGTTCTGGAGATACTGCTCGCGGTGCTGCACGTCGCTCAGCTGGGCGACGAGGCGGGCCTGCGGCGTGGTGGCCGGGTCGACCGGCGGCTGCGGGTACAGGTCGGCGCCCGGATCGGCGGCGATGATGCCGGCAGCGTCACCGGGCGGCACGATGGCGCCGGGCGTGGACGCCGTGGGGGCTGGTACACCCGGCTGCGGCGCCGGCTGCCCAGCGGCCGGCCGCGTCCCCGGCGAACCGCCGGCCGGCGCAGCCGGGCTGCCCGGTGCGGCGGGTACGGGCTGGACGGGCGTCGGCGCCGGGGTCTTGACACGCGGTGGCGGCAGCAGTGACGGCAGCGGTGGCAGCGGGGCGGTGCTCGGCGTCGGCAGGGGCAGTGGCAGCGGGGCGGTGGGCAGCGGCAGCGGTACCGGTAGCGGGACCGGCGGCACGCCGGCGTGCGCGGGCACGCTCGATGACACGACGAGCGTCGCGGTGACAGCCGCCGACAGCGCGCCACCCACGTACCATCTCACGTTCCTCATAGCCGCCGCCCTCATCGCCGCCGCCCTCATAGCCGCCGCCTCGCCGGTCCCGTCGTTACGGTCTTCCCTTTATCTATCTGCCCAGGTCACCGAAGTGTCACACGCCACGCGCGCCACCGTCGTCGCCATCCGCCGGCGAGGGGCGCCGCCGGCGCCGAAGGACGATGACGAGCGCGGCCACCACCAGTACGGCGAGCACGCTCAGCGCGACGACCACGACCGGGCTCATCCCGTGCGCCGGTGCCCTGCTCGCCGCCGGCTCGGCCAGCGGCCGCCCGCTCGACGGCGCGAGGGGCGCCGTGCTGCCTCCGGGGACGAGGTACGCGTTGCTCGTGACGTTGTTGGTCGGGTCGGCGTCGGCCGCGCCGGCGGTGATGTTGACGAGGTTCTGCACCAGTGCGCCGCCGGCGGTGCCGGAATGGACGGTCCCCGTGATCGTCACCTGTGGGCTCGACGGGCCGGCCGGGCCAGTGCTGTTTGTACCCGCGAAGTCCAGGTTGCCCAGATCGCACACGACCGTGAGGGGCGTGACGATCGGGCAGCTCCCGGCGCTCGCGTTCGCCGCGACACCGTCCAGGGCCACCGTCGTCGTGAACGTCACCCGCACGGCCGGCAGGCTGCCGGTGCCAGTCGCCGACAGCGTGATCGTGTGGGTGACCCGTTGGCCGGGTGGGGCGCCGAACGGCGTCGAGCTGAGCGTCGGCGTGACATCCACGCCGGTCCCCGCCGCCGCTGCCGGAGTCGACCGGGCCAGCGCCGGCGCCACGAGCGCCGATCCGGCCACGGCCGCCGCGACGGCCGCGACGTGAGCTGCACGAACGAGCCACATGCGGGTACCTTAACCAGCTTTCTGCCACAAGATCGTCGGTACTGAGATCGTCGGTACTGAGATCGACCGTCGCTGAGGTACCCGATCGCCCGACATCGCTAAACCGGCGAGCCGGATAGCCGATCCTGAGAGGGTGAACACGCCACGGCCCGCGCAACGGGTACCCGTCACGGGGGCCGACGCCGCGCTGGACGAGGCCGCCGAGCGTGCCCGGCTCACGGCCGCGCTCGATGACGCGGTCGCGTCGCAGCTGGGGTTCGACCCCGGCGCCGCCTTCGCGCTCGCGACCGAGGTCGAGCGCGCCGCCGAGCGACTCGCTGACGACGCGCTACGGATGCGGGCCCGGTTGCTGCGCGCGTACGCGATGGATCGCAGCGGTGACGCCGGCTCCTGCGGTCGGCTCGCATGGGAGGTCAACCGCTGGGCGGCCGAGCACGGACACCGACCCCTGCTCTCGCTGAGCCACCGGCGGCTGTCGACCGTGTACCTCCAGCTCGGTGACCTGGCCTCCTGCCTGGACCACGCCGTTCAGTGCGTGGAAATGCTCGACGACACCACCAGGCCGCACGAGCGGGCCAACTGCCTCATCGTTCTCGGCGACGCGCTCGGCCTGACCGGAAGCCTCGACGAGGCCCGCCGGCGCTACCGGGCCGCGGAGGAGATTCTGGCCGGTATCGGAGACGTCGAGCGCCAGCTCGTGGTGCTCAACAACCTGGCGGCGACCGAGTACGACGCGGGGGAGTGGGACCGGGCGTGGTGGGCCGCCGAGCGGATGGTCGCGCTGGCCGACGCCAACGAGCTGCCGCTGGACGCCAACTACCTGGACACCGTGGCGCGCGCCCAGATGGGGTTGGGCCGGTACGGCGACGCCGCCCGGACCTTGGAGAGCTGGCTGGTGCCCACGGGCGTGGAGGACCTGGCGCCGGACGTCTCGGCCGAGATCGGGCTCACCCTGGCCGAGGTGCAGCGCCTACAGGGCGACCTTCGGCAGGCGCAGACCACCCTGGACCGTTGCCGTCAGCTGTGCGATGAGCGGGGGCTGGCCGGCCTGCGGGTACGGGTCCTCGCCGAGCAGGCTGAGCTGTACGCCGCGGCTGGGGAGTTCCAGCGGGCATTCGAGACCCACAAGAGCTTCCACGCCGCCCACGAGGAGCTGCGCTCGCAGGAGCGGGAGGCGCAGGCCCGGATCCGGCAGGCGATGTTCGAGACCGAGGAGGCCCGTCAGGAGGCGGCGCGGTTCCGCGACCAGGCCCGGCGGGATCCCCTGACCGGGCTGCGCAATCGACGTTTCGTCGACGAGAACCTGCCGGCGCTGCTCGCGCGGGCGCGCGACAGCGGGGCTCCGCTCACCGCGGCGCTCGTCGACCTCGACCACTTCAAGCGGATCAACGACACCCTCTCGCACGACGTCGGCGACCAGGTGCTGGTCACCGTGGCCGGCCTGCTCGCGTCCGCCGTCGAGGGGCTCCTCGACGGGCACGTCGAAGGGCACGTCGAAGGGCACGTCGAGGAGCGCCCGGAGCGGTCGGCGGGTGGCGCCGCCGAGGCCGGCGCGGGCGGATTCGCGGCCCGGCTGGGCGGCGAGGAGTTCGTCCTCGTGTTCACCGACACCGGCGCCGAGGACGCGGTGCGCCGCCTCGAGGACGTACGGCTCGCGGTCAGCTCGTACCCGTGGTCGCCGATCACCGGGGACCTCGCGGTGACGGTGAGCATCGGGGTCGCCACGGCCGGGCCGGACAGTACCCAGCGGAGCCTGCTCCAGCAGGCCGACCAGAACCTGTACGCGGCCAAGCGCGCCGGCCGCGACCGCGTCGTCAACTGAGTCGTTCACTGGGATCGTTCGTCGGGTCATTCGCTGAGTCGTTCACTGAACAGGTCCGGCGCCACCGCCGGTCAGGCGAGGACGGGGACCAGGCAGGCGGCGAAGACGAGGTAGAACACGGCCGCGAACGACAGGGCCTTGGCGGTGAACCTCCGTACGCGCAGCAGGGTCAGCAGGTACCCGATCGCGGCCATGGTCACGATTCCGGAGATCACCAGTGCCGGGGTGAAGTGCCACGGGGTGAACAGCAGGCCCAGTCCGCTCGGAACGGTGGCCTGGATCATCATGGCGCCCGAGATGTTGGCCAGGGCCAGCCTGGTCTTGCCCTGGCGGACCCAGATGATCGCGTTCATGATCTCGGGCAGCTCGGTCGCGATCGGAGACAGCAACAGCGCGGTCACGGCGGCCGGCAGCCCGAGCATCGGCCCGATGGCGTCGAGCTGATGGACGAAAAGCTGCGACGCGCCGAAGATGACGGCCAGTGTGGCCAGGGTCTGTACCGCGATCGCCCACGTCGCCGGAGTAGCCCGCCGGCGCTGAAGCAGCAGCGGCTCCAGTTCCTCGCCCTCGCCGTGCTCGCCGCCGCCGCGGATCTCGCGCCAGAAGTACACCGCGTAGGCGGCGAAGAACAGCAGCCCCAGCCACGGTTTGATCGCGAACGCCACCAGGCCGAGGGCCACCTTCACGACGAAGATGGCGAGGAACCAGCGCTGGTCACGGGCCAGCTTGGGCAGGTCCCCGGCGTCGATGTCCCCGGTGTTGACGTCCCCGGTGTTGACGTCCCCGGCGTTGACGTCCCCGGCGTTGACGTCCCCGGTGTTGACGGCCCTGGCATTGACGTCCCTGGTGTCGCTGTCGCCGGGGTCGACGCCGCCGCTGGCGGGTCGGTCGCCGGCCGGTACGGGCGCCTTCGTGGTGGACCCGGTGGCTCGGGCACGGCGGCGGCGGGCCAGCAACATCCAGCCGGTCACGCCGTACGCGACCGTGGCGAGCGCCAGCGGGCCGCCCATGGCGGCGCCGACCCCGATGTCCTTCTGGGTGCTGCCGGTGCCGAACACGACGGCCACGAACGTGACGACGCTCTCGGGCAGGGCGGTGCCGAACGCCGCGAGGATGGTGCCGACGGCGAGCGGGCCGACCTTTAGCCGTTGACCCAGCCACTCCACGGCGTTGATGAACCATTCACACGCCAGGTAGATCACCGCGGCGCACGCGATCAGCAGTACGAAGTGAATCACTGCGGAGCCCGGTATTCCTTCCCGCGTCGCGCGCGGGTTCGAGCTCTTATGCGCAGACCTCGACCACGCGGCGACGCATACGTCACCAATCGGCCGAAGGTCTCGTCCACCACTGTCGGGTGGCCCGGCCACCGGGAGCCGGTAGGGCTCCAGCATGTCGACGACCGGCGAAAGGACTACTCCCCTTCAAGGGCTCCGATTCTAGCCGGTAATCGCGTGGTTCCGAAGGAGTTTCAGGTCACACTCGATGCCTCGCCCGTCGGGCGCTGCACTACTTGACGGGACTACTTGACGGGCGCGCCTACTTGGAGGGCGCGGGACCGGCCGGGGAGGCGCGGCGAACCGCTCGCAGGATGATCCAGGCGTCGAGGCCGAGCCCGGCGACCAGGCCGACGAGTAGGCCGGCGCCGAGGATGCCGTACGTGCCGCCGCCGTCGCCGGACCCGCCGTTCGGCGCGGCCGCCGCACCGTTGTCGGACTGGCCCCCGGATTGACCGCCGTCGCCGTGCACGTGGCTGCCGTTCGGGTCGCCGTTGCCGGCCGCTCCCTGGTTGACCAGCGTCACCGTCGGTGCGGGGTTGGCCGACTGGTCGGCCCACCGTACGACGAGGCCGTCGGAGTAGGTCTGCACGACCGTGAACGTGGTCCGGCTGGTGTCCGGCATCGGTCCGAGGGAGACGGAGAGGTCGATCGGGCTGGTCGGGCTCGACGGCGGGGTGCCGATCCGGATCCAGGTGACCTCCGACGGCACCTCGGTCGTGGTCGTGCCGTGGATGAGCTGAGCCGGGTGGTCCAGCTTGCGCATGGTGGTGTTCGGGGCCCAGTCGTTGACCGACATCGGGTAGATCTCGGCGATCGGCGTGGCCTCCGGCGGTATGAGCTCGACTCTCGTCGTGTACGCGCCGGGGCGGTCGTCGGAGATGTGGAAGGTCAGCTCGGCCGGGCCACCCCGAGGCGCTTCGGACGGGCTGACGGTGACGTCGGCGGCCGCGGGTCCGGCGAACCCCAACACCGCCACCAGGGCGGCGCCGAGCGTGACCAGCCAGGTGCGCCAGTTGCGAATCATGGACCTGCTCCTCCTGCGGACGCTGCTGCCGACGGCTCTGCTCATGACGGCGCTGCTCATGACGGCGCTCCTCATGACGGCGCTCCTCATGACGGTGTGGTGGGGGCACGGACCGGCCGGCCCGTGCCCCCACCACCTGGCTGTCATCAGTTGACGGTGATGCGTACCGCGTCGAAGGCGGGGATCTCGTTGGCGCGCTGCATCATCGGGATCCGGTGGCTACCGTCGCCGGCCCACGAGGCGCACTGCGCGACGCCCCGCTGTGGAAGGCCGGGCACGTTGATGACGATCTGGTCGGGCTGGGCGCTACCACCGTTGTCCTCGGTGGCGACGAAGAACGCGGGCGGCGGCGACGGGTCCGGCGCGGCCTGGGTGTTGTCGAGCATCCGGCAGGCGGTGTGGAAGTGACCGCGCGTCAGGCCCTGGGCGTCCAGCAGCGACATCTCCACGTAGTACCCGCCCTTTGCGGCGGCGAGGAACCGGTCGCGGATGAGGTTGCGGGTGCTGACCCGGATCTGGAACGGCTGACCGGCCTGTACCTGCTGGGGCGCCTGGGTGATCAGCAGCGACGGGTTCTTCGCGGCGTCGCCGACCTCGCCCATGTTGGTCGCCACGCACCGGTTGCCGTTCTGGAAACCGTCGTGCGGCTGCAGCTTGCTGCTGCCCTGGCACTGCTGGGCGAGGATGCCGAGGTTGTTCGGGTCGTTGACGTTGGGGTTCTTGCCGCCGTTGTTGTTCTGGCCACCGTTGTTCTGACCACCATTGTTGCCGCCGTTGTTCTGACCGCCGTTGTTCTGACCGCCGCCGTTGTTGTTGGCGACGTTCACCGTGCAGGCGGCCAGCCCGCCCAGGTTGTTGGCCTGGGCTCCGGTGCGGTTGAGCGCCGTGGTGATCCGGTTCAGCGTGGTGGCGCGTGCGTTCTTCAGCGGAGCCAGGATCTGGTTGTTGATGAACGTCTGGTTGGCCCGCTGGTTGGCCGCCAGCTTGTTGTTGGCGTTGGCGATCTGGGAGTCCAACTGGGCCAGATCCTGGTCCACTGCGGACTTGGCCGCCGGCGGCACATTCGGCAACTTGTCGGCGACGCTCGGGCAGTTCACCGTCTTCGTCTGGGCCGCGGCCTGGGTGGCCTGCGGGCAGCCGGCGTTGGGCTGCTGGCCGTCACCCCAGTGGCTGCGGACCTGCCGGCCGTTCTGCACGGTGACGGTGTCTTGCTGGCCGTTGGGTGCGGCCGCGCCGGGAGCCACCGGGCCGCACTTGGCCGAGGCCACAGGGCGCAGCGTCTTCGCGGACGACACCCGTTGCACGGTCAGGAGGGCGCCGAACACCACGAGGACGGTAGCTACCGCGGCGATCCGTTTGTTTCTGCTGGCGCGTAAGCGTCCGCGCCGTTGAGCCGACCGGTCCATCTGCGGCTACCTTCTCCTTCGCGTCCGTAGGCGGCGCGGTGGGCAGGCGTCGTCCGAGGGTCTGTGGGGCACCGGCATGTTCTCCGGGTTACGGGATGTGCCCACTCTCATCTGCGACGAGTCCACGCCGTAGCTTCCGGGAATGGACACTAAAAGCGGTCCGGATAAGGCGTCAAGTGACGCCGTGAGAATTAAAGTTCCAAAGCAACATTTAATCGAGACTTATGCTTTTTCGTTGAACCGAACCGGCTCTTCGATTTCGCCGGTCGCGCCGCGTGGCGGGCCACGTCGCCGGGAAGACGGCGAGGTCAGGGCGCACGTACGCGGAGTACGTGATTCGAGGGCGTTTATGTCTGCCAGGAAATGACAGGTCCTCGTCACGCAATTTGATTCAATTCCAGCGAGCGGCGCGTCAGTCGCCAGTATTGCAATTTACGGCACGTCGGGAAAGGGGTTGGTCCGGTTGTTTCTAGTCGCCGGTGAACGGCTGCGGATTCGTCGCCGGTTCGGCTCAGCCGCGCCGGTCCGCGGTCGAGAGGGCATGCCTTCCGCGCCACCGGCACGGGTCGACCCCGGTCGCGCACCGAAGCGCGGCGGTCCCGCCGGGCTCGACGTGCTTGCCGAAATAGGCCGGGGAGCAGCCGGGTCGCCAAGGGCGTGTTCACGCCGGACGACGTCGACATCCTGTCCGCGGTGACACATCACGTCGCGGTCGCCCTGGAGACCGCCCGCGCCGCGCAGTTGGAGGTCGCGGTCGAGGCCGCAAACCGGCAGCGGGACCTGGCCGAGACGCTGCGCGAGGCGATGACCTGGCTCAGCGGCACGCTCGACCCGGACGCGGTGCTACGGCGCCTGCTGGCGACGGTGACCCGGGTCCGGGGCGGCGAGCGCGCCTGGCTGTTGCTCGGTGGCGTGGACGCGACGTCCGTGGACGCGACGGCCGTGGTAGCGACGGCCGTGGAAGCGGCGGCCGCGGCGGCCGTGGTAGCGACGGCCGTGGACGTGCCTGCCGGAGACGCGTCCGACGCCTTGGTTGTCACCGATCCGGACCTCGCCAGGCTGCTGGAGGTCGACCGGCCCCGGGCGTACGGCGGGGAGGAGGGCTGGCCGCGGCCCCTCGGCGAGGGCGCCGATCGGCCGGCCTGCTGGCTGGCCGTGCCGCTGGTGGCGCGCGACGAGCGCCTCGGGGTGCTGGTACTGGCGTCCGCCCGGCCGGACGCGTACGGCGACGCCGACACCGGCATCGTCGCGGCGCTGGTCAGCCAGGGCATGGTCGCCTACGAGAACGCGCGGCTGTTCGCCCAGGTCCACCACCTCGCCACGGTGGACGGACTCACCGGTGTCGCCAACCGGCGGCACTTCTTCGACGTGGTCTCGCGCGTGGTCGACGTGGCGCGACGCCGGCAGGCATCGCTCGCGGTCGTCATGCTCGACATCGACCACTTCAAGGGGATCAACGACACGTTCGGCCACCGGGTGGGCGACGAGGTGATCCGCGGCGTGGTCGACCGTCTGCGGCGGCAGACCCGCGACACCGACGTGCTGGCGCGCTACGGCGGCGAGGAGTTCGCTGCCCGACGGCGGACCGCACGCCGCGGACACCGCGGAGCGGCTGCGCGGCCGTGGCGAGCGCGCCGATCGAGACCCGGGGTGGGCCGGTCGAGGTGACGACCAGCGTCGGGCTGGCGTACCTGTCGCCGTCGGACACCGGTCTGGACACGCTGCTCGTCCGCGCCGACGAGTGCCTGTACACCGCAAAGCAGAACGGCCGCAACCGAGTGGTGGTTCGCGACCGACGCTGCACGGCCGGACTGTCGGCGCCTCTGGATTGTCAGCACCCCTGGATTGTCAGCACCCCTGGATTGTCAGCACCCCTGGATTGTCAGCACCCCTGGATTGTCAGCGCAGCAACTGCGGCGGTGACATCGTCGACGATCGCGTCCGGTGCGTGGATGATCGAATCCCAGGTGCGACCACGGCGCATCCAGATCGTGCGTAGCCCGACGTCCCGACCGCCCGCCACGTCACGCACCGGGCAGTCGCCGACCATCCAGCCACCGTCTTCGAGCCGAGCTTCACAGCGCTGCGCCGCGACCTGGAACATCCGAGGATCCGGCTTGGCGACGCCGACCTCCTCCGAGATGGCGAGGGCGTCGATGTGCGACTCCAGACCCGTACGTCGAATCTTGGCCGATTGCTGCGCGGTATTACCGTTCGTCGCAATGGCCACCCGCCAGCCCTCCCGACGCAGCCGGTCCAGGGCGAGAGGCACCTGCGGATCCAACTCGACCAGCGCGACGATCTGCTCGCGAAAGCTGGTCACGAGCACATCCAACGGCTCGTCCAGGCCGTACCGCTCGCGAACCGCGGTGAGAAACCGCGGGCGCGGAACGAAGCCGTCACCGTCGGCGTTGACCAGCCACTGAACCTCTCCCGGCGCAAGCCCGTGCTCGGCTACGAACTGTGTGGCCCAACGCCGGAACGGCACTTCACGGTCGAGAAGAGTGTTGTCCAGGTCGAAGATCACCAGCGGCACGCCACGACCCTATCCCGCGCCGTCGGCACGGGTGAGTTCGTACATGCGTTTAGAGGGGTAGCAGCTTCAGAGGGGTGGCACTAGAGAACGCGGGTGACGCGTTCGGCGGACGCCCGAGCGGCGACCGCTTCGGGGGCGAGGTTGGCACACAGCACCACCGAGGCGCCGACGGCCAGCGGAGCCAGCAACCACTTCACCGGATGCTCAGTTTCGGCCGCGTTGATCAGCAACCGGTCGCCGGCGCGCAGGTCAAGCGATTCGGCAACCTCTCTTGCGAGGGAGCCCCATTCCCGGTAGCTGGTGCCGTCGACGCTCGCCGGGTCTGTCCGCCGGACCAGCGCATACGTCGGGAGGTTAGCCGGGTACCGGCGGACCTCGGCGATGTAGTCCCGGTACCCGACAGGAACCCCGCTCAATGGGGCCGCAGCCGGGGCGAGGCCGAGAGCGAACCGGTGGTGCGCCTCGGGCACGTCCTCCAGCCAGTTGTCCAGCCGATCGCGCGCGACGAAGGTGACGTCCAGCGGCTCGTCCGCGCCTGGCTCGAGCACCGGCAGGCCGGCGGTCGCAGCCAATCGGAAGGAAACCGCGACCCCGACCGACCAGGCGCCGAGCAGTACGGCAGCAGTCTGCCAGTGCGGCGGCAGCAGCACGGCAGCCCGACTGCCGACACCTAACCCGCAGCCCTCACGTAGCAGACCGGCGGTCCGCGCCGCCCAGCCGCCGAGGGCCGACGCGGAGAGCTCGGTGCGCTCGCCGGTCGCATCATCGCAGAAGGTCAGCAGCGCCTGATCGGCTTCGGCTGGCACGCCCGCGCCGAGCAGAGTAGGTACGTCAACGGCGGCAGGTACGTCCATCGGGCACTCCCGGAAGCGGCACGCACGGTCCGAGCGACCCTATCAAGGGCGGCGGCACAGAGGCCCGTATCAACGAAAACACCATCGAACATGCGTACGAGAAACGTCGTACCGCATCGGTAGTGTCTGGTTCGTGGATGAGGCGTTGGCGGTGCTCGACCGGGCTGTGGTGCGGTGCCGGTCGGCGTCGGTGTGGGCGTGGTCCGACGCCGAGCTGGTCGACTCGTTGGACTACATGCACACGCTTATCCAGCAGCTGACCGCGTTCCAGCTTCGGCTGGTCCGCGAGGTT
>NZ_JAATVY010000041.1 GCF_011947195.1 Planosporangium thailandense
GTCGCAGCCGCTCAGATGTGCCAGCGGTGGCGTCGACCCGATATAACGGTCCTCAATCCGGTTGCACAGCGATGCCGGTGTGCCGATCGGTTGTGCACGGAGTCGGCCCTCGGGTCGAAGTCCTTGTAGGTTAGGTCTCTCCAGCGTGACCGTCCGAGACCGAGAAGGGGGTGGCCGTGAGCGACTGGGAGCCGGCCACCGAGGCCGAGGCCGCGATGCGGGACACGCTCCGTGCCGGAGACCAGGAGAGCTACTTCCGCTTCCTGGCCCGCACCGAGTTGATCCTGCCGGTGGACGCCGATGCGTTCGCCGGCCGTGCGCCGATGGCGTGGGGCACCTGGATCACCGATTCCCGTACCCACGTCCTCGCCTTCACCTCGCCCGCGGCCCTCCGCATCTGCCTGGCAGAGCACGCCGGCACATACCGCACGCTGGCGTTCCAAGAGCTGGCTGACTCGTGGCCCGATCAGGAGTGGTGGCTCGCCGTCAATCCGGGCCTGCCGATCGAGGGCTATCTCCCGCCGTGGTTCGTGCTCCAGATCAGTCGCGGCGACGTCAGCCTGCCCGGTCGTACGTTGGGCGCCCGGGCCCGTATCGAACACGCGAACGCGCTGCGGTCACGCGCCGTGGACGCGACCGCGCTGCCCGGCCCGCCGACCCGTAACGGCGGGCTGCCGTCGGCAGAGGGCACCCTGCCGAACGGCGGTCGCGCGCTGTCGCGCCGAGCGGAACTGCTGAGCCGGCACGGCTTCGGCCCGCCCGGCCGTCAACCCGCGCCTCAGCCTGGCGGCCCGGTGACGGACAACGGCGGCCCGGCCCGGAGCGCTCCGGGCAATGACGCGAGGGAGTATTTCGACCCGTACCGAGACCTCGTCGGCCGGCACACGACCGACGAGGACCACGATCCGCTCGGGCTGGAGGGCGGAGCCGACGGCGGGTACGAGCCGCTGTACGAGCGCGCACACGAGCCGGCGACCGACCTCGTGGCGCCGGCGACGATCCCCGTAGCGCCGGAACCGCCCTCGACGGCGCATCCTGAGCCCGCTGCGCAGGCGCTCCTGCCGGAGGCCCCGGCGCCGTACGGGACCGCTGTGGATGTCCTGGGCGCGCCGCCGGGGGCCCTGCTGCCGGACGCCCTGACGCCACTGGACCCGCCGCTGCCGGACGCTCTGACGCCACTGGACCCGCCGCCGTCGCAGCAGCCGCCGGTGGCCCAGCCCGAACCGCCGCACCTCGAAGCGCCGCAGCCGGAGCCGGCGCACCTCGAAGCGTCGCAGCCGGAGCCGGCGCACGTCGAGGCGCCGCAGCCGGAGCCGGCGCACGTCGAACCGCCGCCGGACACCGCGCAGGCCGGCTTCACGCCGGCCAACGAGGTCGAATCGGCCCTGCTCGACGCCGCGAGCGAGGGCAGCACCGACAGCTTCCTGTCGACCCTGCTGCTGGCCAAGGTGCTGATGCCGGGCCCGGCCGGCGATCCCCTTGCCGCCACCGACCGGTGGTACACCGAGGAGGTGGACGGCCAGCGGTACGCCGTGGTCTTCACCTCCGACGAGCGGCTGCGCGAGCACCTCGGCGACGACTCACCGGCCAGTTGGGTCAGGTTCACGCAGTTGATCAGCTCCTGGCCCGGGGAGGGGTTGTGGTTCGCCGTCAACCCCGGCAGCCCCATCCAGGCGACCCTGCCCGGCGTCCAGATTCTCACCCTCGCCACCTGGGCTGCGGGGGAAGGCCTCACCGACGAGCGGCCGGAGCCTGAAGTGCCCGCGGCCGAGCCCGAGCCGCTCCACCACAGCATCACGCCACCCCCGGCGCCCGGCCCGGTCCTGATGCAGAAGACCATCTCCGCCCAGCAGGTGCCCTACTACCTCGACCGAGGCTACGACCGGGTCTCCGGCTTCGTGCACCGCGCGAGCGAGGTCGCGCATCTTCGCACGCCCCCGGAGCTTTACAACGCGCTGGGCCTGGGCTACTCGGAGTCGCGGTTCAGCCCCGACGACGCCGAGGTGTTCGTGCTGCGCTGGGCGGCATACCGCGGAAACCTCTACCGCATCCCCTACGGCGGGCAGAACGAGGCCGCGATGCAGGCGATGCAGGGGTGGGTCATCGAGCGCCCGCCGTTTCGCGGCAACGGCTTCGCCCCGAGTGAGAGCCGGGACGTGATCGCCGAGTTCAAGGTGGACAGCGTCCGGCTGCCGCACGGCGCGGAGCTGTGGCGCCTGGATAGCCAGGGCACCGAGACCCTCGTCGCCAGGTTCGACGCGGACGGGCCGCGCTGGCAGCGGGTGGACGAACAATGATCCGCGACGGCTACGCCGCCCGGTGGCAGGGGCGCGAGTACGAGGCGAGCCCGGACGGCGAGCAGGTGCGCCTCTACCGACCGGACCCGGAAGACGGCTTCGACGAGGTACGACCCGGGCGGTTCCGCCGCTGTGTGCCGGGCGACGAGGTCGACGAGCTCGTATACATCCGGACGATGTGCACGTGGCGCGGTGAGCCGTTCATCGTGCTGGCCGAGCACGACTCCTGGCTGCGGGTCGAGTACACGGGCGGGCTGGCTCCGGTCGCCCGGCAGCTGGGGCTCGAGGAGTTCGACTTCGGCGTCTACCAGGGCTGGGTGGCGCGCGACGAGGTGACCGAGCTGCGCGAGTACCGGGTCTAGTGCGCTGAGCCGGCGATGAGTTTCGCCGTCGTGACAGGTCTGCACCAGTGGAGATCGAGAATCCGCTGGAAGGGGCATCGATGACGGAGCCGAAGACCCACACCCTGGCCGTGCCGGGCGCTGTCCTGCACTACGACGTCCGGGGCAACGACACCAGCACCCTGCCGGTCCTGCTGCTCATCGGGTCGCCGATGGGCGCCGCCGGATTCGGCACCCTTGCCGGGCATTTCGACGACCGTACGGTCGTGACCTACGACCCGCGCGGTGCGGAGCGCAGCAAACGTACCGACAACGCCACGGAGTCCACGCCCGACGAGCACGCGGACGACCTGCACCGACTGATCTCCGCCCTGGACGCCGGACCGGTCGACATCTTCGCCAGCAGCGGTGGTGCGGTCAACGCCCTGGCCCTGGTCGCCCGGCACCCGGAACAGGTCCGGACCCTCGTGGCGCACGAGCCGCCGGTCGTACAGGAGCTACCCGACCGCGAGGCGGCGCTGGCCGCAGCCGCCGACATCCACCGGACGTACCAGCGCAGCGGCTTCGGCCCGGCGATGGCGAAGTTCATCGCGCTCGTCAGCCACGAAGGTCCGATCCCGGCCGGGTTCGCCGACCAGCCCGGGCCGGACCCCGCCGCGTTCGGGTTGCCGACCGAAGACGACGGCTCCCGCGACGACCCGCTGGTCGGGCAGAACATGATTTCGTGCACCCACTACGGGCACGACTTCGACGCGCTCCGCGAGGCGTCGACCCGCGTCGTCATCGGGGTGGGGGTCGAATCCGCCCACGTGATGACCGGACGCGCGGCCGTGGCCGTGGCCGAACGGCTCGGGACGACGCCCGCCACCTTCCCGGGCGGCCACGGCGGATTCCTCGGTGGGGAGTACGGCGAGACGGGCGAACCGGACGCCTTCGCCGCCACCCTGCGCAAGGTTCTCAGCGAGTAGTGCCGGGTCGGCGCGCCAGCTAATCCTTCGCCCAGCGGAGGATCTCACCCGCGACGAAGTCCGGTGCCTCCAGGTGGGGGAAGTGTCCGATCCCGTCCAGCAGTTGCCATTCGTACCGGGCGATCACGTACCGGCCGGAGCCCTGCGCGGTGCGCGGCAGCACGGCCGAGTCCAGCGCGCCGTGCAGGTGCAGCGTCGGGCTCGTGATCGGCTGCTGGAGCAGCTTGACGAAGCGGTACCCGTGTGGGCGCAGCACCGAACGTACCGCCCAGCGGTAGGTCTCCATGGCGCAGAACGCCGCCTGCGGAATCCGCATGGCGTCACGGCAGCACTGTTCATAGTCGTCGAAGTCGGCGGTGCGCTGCCAGGCCGGTCCGGCCCAGCGGCGCAGGTACTCACCGACCAGCGTGGCGTTGTCGCGGGTGAGGAGGTGCTCGAAGCGCGGCACCTGGAATCGCAGCAAGGGCAGCGACGCCGTGAGCTGTCCGCGGGGGTCGCTGGCGAGCGCGGCGCGCAGCCGCAGCGGGTGCGCCGCGCTCATGACGACCAGTCGGCGGACGAGCGTGGGGTGGAACGAGGCCGTCGTCCAGGCGATGGTGCCGCCGTACCCGGCGCCGACCAGGACGGCGCTGCGTTCCCCGAGAGCGCGGATCAGGCCGGCCACGTCACCGGCCATCGTGTATCCGTCGTACCCGCGCGGTGGCTTGTCGCTGGCGCCGTACCCGCGCAGGTCGACGGCGACGGCGCGGAAGCCGGCCTCGGACACCAGCCGTAACTGGTGATGCCAGGCCCACCAGAACTCGGGAAAGCCGTGCAGGAAGAGCACCAGCGGGCCGCTACCGGCCTCCACGACGTGGAAGCGGGTGCCGTTGGCGCTGACGAAGCGGTGTGTCCACGGGCCGTCGACCAGCACGCAGGACTCGTCGACCGGGGCAGTCATGACGCTCAGCGTACGGAAATCCCGCGACTTCGCATCCACAGCACGGATGTGAACGCATGAACGGTGTGGCGGATCGTGGTGTCCATCACTCTTGTCAATATCCATCCCGCCGACCGGGAAGGGCTGTCCCTCCCGGTCGGCGGGATGGTGCGGCTCAGTCCTCGTCCGTCTTCCCGGACTTCATGCCACCGGCGATGAGGTCCATCACCGTGGAGTCCTGCAGGGTGGTGACGTCGCCCAGCGACCGGTTCTCCGCCACGTCACGCAGCAGACGTCGCATGATCTTCCCGGAGCGGGTCTTCGGCAGTTCTGGCACGATCATGATCTGCCGTGGCTTCGCGATCGGGCCGAGGGTCTTCGCCACGTGCTCGCGCAGCTCCTTGAGCAGCGCCTCGCCGGTGGCCTCGTCCTCGGGCACGCTGCCCCGCAGGATCGTGAACGCCACGATGGCCTGGCCCGTCGTCGGGTCGGTCGCGCCGACCACCGCGGCTTCGGCGACCTTCGGGTGGCTGACGAGGGCGCTCTCCACCTCCGTCGTCGAGATGTTGTGGCCCGACACCAGCATGACGTCGTCGACCCGGCCGAGCAGCCAGATGCTGCCGTCGGCGTCGCGTTTGGCGCCGTCACCGGCGAAGTACATGTTGTCGAACCGGGACCAGTACGTGTCGATGAAGCGCTGGTCGTCGCCCCACACGGTGCGCAGCATGCTCGGCCACGGCTCGCGGATCACCAGGTACCCGCCACCGCCGTTGGGTACCGAGTTGCCCTGGTCGTCGACCACGTCGGCGCTGATGCCGGGCAGCGGGGTCATGGCCGAGCCGGGCTTGGCGGCGGTCACGCCGGGGAGCGGGCTGATCATTATCGAGCCGGTCTCGGTCTGCCACCAGGTGTCCACGACCGGGGTCTGGCCCCGACCGATGTTCTGCCGGTACCACATCCAGGCCTCGGGGTTGATCGGCTCGCCGACCGAGCCCAGGATCCGCAGCGACGACAGGTCGTATTGGGCGGGGACGTCGTCGCCCCACTTCATCATCGTGCGGATCAGGGTCGGCGCGGTGTACAGGATCGTGACCCCGTACTCCTGCACGATCTCCCAGAAACGGCCGCGGTGCGGGGTGTCCGGGGTGCCTTCGTACATCACCTGCGTCGCGCCGTTGGACAGCGGACCGTACACGATGTAGCTGTGCCCGGTCACCCAGCCGATGTCGGCGGTGCACCAGTACACGTCCGTGTCCGGCTTGTGGTCGAACACGGCGTGGAAGGTCCAGCTCGCCTGGGTCAGGTAGCCCCCGGAGGTGTGCAGGATCCCCTTGGGCTTCGCGGTGGTCCCGGACGTGTAGAGGATGTACAGCGGGTGCTCGGCGTCGAACGGCTGCGCGGTGTGGTCCGTGCTGGCCTGTTCGACGGTGTCGTGCCACCAGAGGTCGCGGCCCTCGCGCCAGTCCACGTCCTCGCCGGTACGGCGGACGACGAGGACGTGCTCGACACTGGCGCAGCGGTCGACCGCCTCGTCGACGGTGGGCTTGAGGGCGCTGGGCTTGCCCCGGCGGTAGCCGCCGTCGGCGGTGATGACGAGCTTCGCGTCGGCGTCGGTGATGCGGCTGGCGAGCGCGTCGACTGAGAACCCGCCGAAGACCACGCTGTGGGTGGCGCCGATCCGGGCGCACGCGAGCATCGCGACCACGGCCTCGGGGATCATCGGCAGGTAGATGGCGACCCGGTCACCCGCCCGTACGCCGAGTTCGAGCAGCGTGTTCGCGGCCTGGCAGGTGAGGCGGTGCAGGTCGGCGTAGGTCAGGCAGCGGGTGTCACCCGGCTCGCCGATCCAGTGGATCGCCGCCTTGCTGCCCCGGCCCTCGTCGATGTGGCGATCGAGGCAGTTGTACGCGACGTTGAGCTGACCCCCGACGAACCACTTGGCGAACGGGGGGTTGGACCAGTCGAGCGCCTGGTCCCACTCCTTGGCCCAGTGCAGCCGTCGGGCCTGGGTCTCCCAGAAGGCGAGCCGGTCCGCCTTGGCCGCCCCGTACGCGTCCTCCTTGACGTTGGCGTTCGCCGCCAGTTCGGCAGGCGGTGGGAACTGCCGGGTCTCGTTGAGCAGGTTTGCCAACGTTTCACTCATCGCGTCTCCTCGCTGTGCTCGCAAGCGGCGAGAAGCGCACTGGTCCGCTCGCTGCGCTCGCTCATTACGCGGTGCTCCCCTGATGTGGCTCCGGGTCCTTTGCCTAGCAGGCTAATCGCGGTGTGACGGTCGATGCGAGGGTCATGGACGCGCAGCGTCGAATGCGCGTAACGGCGCGCCGGCCGGCACATCACTGCTCATATGTTGCCGTTTCGCGCGGCTTTCGAACAGTACTGAGCAGAAATTGGTTGCGGGTACGGGCTGAGGGCGCCCCGGACCGGGATGGAATCATCGCCACCGTGACCAATCCGCTCGCACCGCTTCTCGAGCTCGCCGACGTGCCAGCCGTGCTCGACAATGCCCGCCGGGCCGCCGACGCGGCCATGCGACACCGCGCGCTGCGGCGCTCGGGTGGCCAGGTCGCCGTCGAGGTGGGCCTGCGGTCCGCGGTGGCCAGCGCCGCGCTCGAGGGGCACGGGTACGACCTGGAGCAGGTACGCGCCGGTCTGGTGACCGACCCGACGCTGCAGGGGGCGCTCCGGGTCAGCACGGCGCTCGACGGGCTGACCGCCGCCTGGGTGCGCTCGCCGCGGCAGGCGCTCGCCCGCCTGCACGTTCTCGCCGCCCGTGGCGTGGTGGACGAGGCGGAGCTGGGCCGGCCGGTGGGCGAGCCGGCCGTGGCCGCCCGGCTGGACGCGTTGGCCGGGGTGGTCGTCGGGCAGGCGGAGGGTCAGGGCGGCAGCGTTCCGGCGCTGCTGCAGGCCGCCGTGGTCCACGGCGAGCTTCTCGCGCTGCGCGCGTTCGCCGGTCCGAACGGAGTGGTCGCCCGCGCCGCCGCACGGCTCACGCTCATGGCGGCCGGGCTCGACCCGCGGGGCCTGCTCGCGGTGGAGGTGGGGCACCAGGCGCGCGAGCCCGAATACGTGGGATCCGCCGGCGCCTTCGCCACGGGTACGCCTGACGGGCTCCGGTCCTGGTTTCGGCACTACGCGGCGGCCGTCGAGGTCGCCGCGGCCGAACTCAGCGATATCTGCAGCGGGATATCCGGGTGAGGGAACGCGGCGTTCCGCGGCGGTCGTGGCGGCGTCGCATGGGCGGGGCCGCCTCCTCCGATCTCTGGTCGCTCGCGGTGCGGTGCGAGACCTGGGTGACCGCACGCGCGCGGCCGACCTGAATTGATCGGCTCACCGGTGTGAGCTGCGTCACCGGGTCGGGGTAATGCGGGCCGTCGGAGTCGGTGAGACTCGGCAGGGTCGCGTGGTGGCGGGACGCCTTACGGTCGAGATCCCACCCCTTGGCCGTCCTCGCGGACCGCACCTGGTCGGACGCCCGCCTCCTCGGTGTGGCCGGCCGCGCGGGCCGTTGTGGTGCGATCATGATTGCGCCGAGCAGCAGCAGGGACGGGATGCCGACCGCGTACGCGGGCGCCGGATTGGCCGACATCAGCAGTTGACCAGTGCCGACGGCGAGGGCCAGAGTCAGGGCGCAGGCGGTAGCCCTGCGCCAGAACGGCAGACCTGCCTCGCAGGCGTATCCGACGGCCAGCGCCGCGCCGACCACATAGGTGATCAAGGTCAGCAGTGGTGCCACTCCGTCTCCTCGCCTCGAACCGTCAACGGCTGTCACGTTAAGCCGAGGGCGCGACAGTTTCTGTCCCCCGGTTGAGTTGGTTTCCGACACGGCACGGCCAGGTCGTGTGGTACTCGTTCGCACATTCCGCCGGTGTCAGCGGCGGCGAGAGGCGCCTCAAGGGTCAGGCGAACCGCTCACGGCGTCGACGCATCGACGGCGGGTGTGGGAGGTGGCTGGCCGTACCCGTTCCCCGATGGTCTCGTCCGAACCCGTCGCCGGGCCGCACGTCACTTTCTACGCTGGTCAGGGGCCGGATTCCAGTAACCTGTCGGTAGCGGTTTCGGTGCCGTGTCCGCAGTCGACGCGGGCGCCGCCCCCGCCCGGGGTCGCCGGGGCGCGCGCCGCGCCTTCGCGGGGGTCTCAGGTCAGGGGGACGCGAGCGCGCCGGTGGCGGCCGTACACCGCCAGCCCGATCGCGACCGCGGCGCCGAGGCCGACGGCCGCGGCGGCCATCGGAACCGCGGGACGTTGCCGCAGCCGGCGCATCAGCGGAATGGGGTGGCGGAACTCCAGTACCGGCCAGCCCCGCTCGACCGCCACCTTGCGCAGCGCCCGGTCCGGGTTGACCGCCGTCGGGTGGCCCACCGTCTCGAGCAGCGGCGTGTCGCTGATCGAATCCGAGTACGCGTAGGAGTCGGCGAGGTCGTAGGAGCGCTCGGCGGCGAGCTCGCGGATGGCGGTGGCCTTGTTCGGACCGGCTGCGTAGAACTCCACTTCGCCGGTGTAGCAGCCGTCCTCGATGACCATCCGGGTGGCGATGACGTCGGTGATGCCGAGCAGTTCGCCGATGGGGCGCACCATCTCCTCGCCGGACGAGGAGACCAGTACGACGTCCCGTCCCGCCGCCCGGTGTTCGAGGATGAGGGAAGCGGCTTCCGCGTACACGTAGGGGTCTATCAGCTCGTGCAACGTCTCGTTGATGATCTGGCGGACCTGTTCGGCCCGCCAGCCCTTGCACAGTTGCGCGACCGCGTCGCGGATCCGGGCCATCTGCTGGTCGTCCGCGCCCCCGAGGCGGTAGAGGAGCTGTGCGTACGCGGCTTTGATCATCTCTCGGCGCCCGATGAGGCCGTCGCGGTAGAGCGGCCGGCCGAACGCGAGCGCGCTGGACTTCGCGATGACCGTCTTATCGAGGTCAAAAAATGCGGCGCTGCGACCCACGGGCGGCAGTCTAGCCGGCTGTGTTCGCCGCTCGTGGTTGATATGTGTCAACATTGTTCCGAGAAATCCGAGTGCATCGATACCGAGTTGCGGATAGTCGAACGTCGCGCTACTCGACGTACGGCGATACCTCGGGCATGCTTAGTATTTGCGGTAAGCTTGCGCTTCCTGCCCTGTATGTCTGCTCTGTGGCGCATAATCCTGTTTCCGTGGCTACACCCTGGTTTCTCGGCGTTCACACCCCCCGTGATTGCCGAGCGGGTTCGGCTCGACCCCCCGGAGTCGGACCCACGACGACCCCCGCCTCCCCCCGGCGGGGGTCGTCCCTTGTACGGTCCCCGGCGACGGCCCAGCTCACGGGTGCATGTCCGCGAGACGATGTGCGGCAGGTTCAAGTGGCCTACGGGCTGGCGGGCATCCCCGGCGAAACGTCCTGTCACGCCGACGTGAGAGCGCGGCCCTGGACGCGAGTGTCAGCCGCAGCGCTCCTTGACGAACGAGCTGCGTGACACCACCTTGGAGCGCTTATGGTCAATCGGGGCTAGCACCTGGCCCGCTCCGATCCTGGGCAGGTCATCAGTGGTGAAGGTGACCGCTGGCGCGCTCGCGCCTTCAGGGCCACCGGTCGACGAATCGAGGGTGTAATGGTGCCCGGTTTCGATCGACGTCAACGGTACGACTTTGAAGCTGCCGGGGCTCGCGCCGATGATCTTCTCCTCGTTGGAGGTGATCTCCCAGCCGGGTCGTGCTGTCCCAAGCAGCTCCACCTCGACGTCTTGAACCCGGTTCGGCGGCGTGACCGTGACGGACCACAGGTGCAGCTCACCGTCCCTGCTGTGGTCATTGAGGTACAGCTCGACCCTGACTGTTGAGCGTTCACACACGGCGACGACCGCCGTCGGCCGCCCAGCGATCACGGACAAGGCCGCATATTGCACCGGATCCGGACCAAGGTAACAGGCGCCCAGCGATATCCATGCCATGACCGCGGCCACCGCCACGGCGAGCGACCGCCTCATGAAGGAACTATCGATGATCACTATCACGTGCCGATCACAGGTGGGCGTCAATGCCGCCAACCAGCGGCCTCGATCCGGAAGGCGATCGACATCGCCGGGATTCCGTGTCACCTGAGCTGGTGATCGCTCCCCGGACGAGTGCGACGCGAATGACGTGCGGAGTGCCATGAGATCGATTAGCGCTGATCTGATGGCCGGCAGGGTGGCTAGCGGACGGTGGCCGTACGAGGCGCCCGCGCCTGACGACAACCCGCCCGACAGCGGCGTTCGGGAGCCCTGCCGACCTGTAGCGCCTGAAGGTGCGGGTAGCGGGACCGCTCCCGTTCTCGACCTCGACTGACATCGACCGTCAGCAGAGCGGCCAGCCCAGCTTCCAGTGTCGTCAGGCGAATCGCCGGTCAACGGCCGGTTTTCGGTTGTTCGTAGAAGACTGCCTTTGGGATGCTTCGTACATGTCCTCCCTCCCGGCGACGTCCGCTGAAGACGCCATCAACCAATCGGCCCGAGCACAGTTCGATGCGTTCCTCAACGAACACCGGGAAGCGCTCAACGGCTGCCTCGACGGGCTGACCGAGGAGCAAGCGCGCCGGTCGCTGGTACCCTCCCGGACCACGCTGTTAGGGCTGGTGAAGCACGCAACCTTCGTCGAGAAGGTTTGGTTCGACGAAGCCATCACATGCCGGTCGCGCGCTGAAATCGGCATCCCGGCGACACCGGACGAGTCGTTCATCCTCGATGACGACGACACCATCGCCACCGTCCGGCGAGCACACCGCGAAGCATGCGAGGCATCACGCCGTGCGACGTCCTCGCTGGGGCTGGACGACATGGTCCACGGCAACCGGCGCGGTCCCCTCCCGCTGCGCTGGGTATACCTCCACGTGCTGCGCGAGCTCGCGCAGCACTGCGGCCACGCAGACATCCTGCGCGAGCAGCTTGTCAACGAGCAGCGCCCAGACGTCCGCCCATAGCCGCCTGTCGCAGTCAAACGCCTTCGTGCCCCGGTAACGGCCCGCCCACTCCGCGCGGTCGTGTCGGTTTGTCTCAGCGCGGAGACATAGCAGATCAACGACTGTCGCCTTGGACTGTCCACAGGCACCCTCGCTGTCCACAGATCAACCGAGCTGGGCGGCGCCGACCCCACCGCTTGCCCCACGGTGGGGCGGTCCGTTCCGCCCCTCGATCCGTGGAGACCGCCGTGGCCTCTCGCCGAACCGCAGTCTGTGAGCCGCTCCGCCCTCTCCTGATCACCGATGACCCGTACCTGCTCGACGAAGCCGTGCGGATCGCCTCGGACGCGCGCGTGGAGCTGGACGTCGCGCCCGATCCGGTCGCGGCACGCACCCGTTTCGCCGCGGCTCCGCTCGTACTGGTGGGGGTACGGGCGGCCGAGGCCTGCGCGCGGGCCCGGCTACCCCGACGCCCCGGGGTCGTGCTCGTCGTCGTCGAGCCGCTCGAACAGCCGCCGTGGGACGTGGCTGAGAACCTCGGCGCCGAACACATCGCCGTGCTGCCTGCCGCCGAGCCTTGGCTGGTGGACCGGCTGGCCGCCGCGGTCGGAGCGCCCCGACCGGCGGCGGTCGTCGCGGTGCTCGGTGGGCGGGGCGGTGCCGGCACGAGCGTACTGGCGGCCGGGCTGGCCGTGACCGCGGCGCGCGCCGGCCTGCGGGCCCTGCTGGTCGATGCCGATCCGATCGGCGGTGGGGCCGACCTGGTCCTCGGTTGGGAGGACCTGGACGGGCTGCGGTGGCCCGCGCTTTCGCACGGCTCCTCGGGCGTGGCGCCGCCGGCGCTCGTGGACGCGCTGCCCAACCGGGGCGAGCTCGCGGTGCTCTCCTGGGACCGTGGCGAGCTGGTATCGGTACCACCGGACGCGATGGAGGCCGCCCTGGACGCCGGCCGCGCCAGCCGTGACCTCGTGGTCGTCGATCTGCCCCGGCGCCTCGACGACGCGGCCGTGGTCGCGTTGACGGCCGCGGACCGCGCCCTGCTGCTCGTGCCGGCCGAGCTTCGCGCCTGTGCGGCCGCGGCCCGCGTAGCCGCTGTCGCGGCGGTCCATACCGGTGCGCTCCGGGTGGTCGTACGCGGTCCGGCTCCCGGACGGCTCAAGGCTCGCGAGATCGCCCGGGCGCTGGGCCTTCCCCTTGCCGGGACGCTTCGCAGCGAGCCCGAACTCGCCCGAGCCATCGAACGCGGCCAGCCGCCGGCGGGCACCGGTCGGGGCCGGCTGGCGCTGCTCTGCCAGCGGATTCTGCGCGAGCTGAACCTCGAGGCACGGGAGCCGGTGGCATGACCACCGAAACGGCCGATCCGTCCGGCCCGGCTCACGGCGCCAGCGGTGTAGGCGGGCTGATGGCGCTGCTCGCCCAGGCCGACGTGACCGACGTGCTGGTCAACGGGGCAGACGTCTGGGTCGACCGGGGAGCCGGCCTGCAGCGGGCGGGCGTCTGGCTCGGGCCTCCGGCTGACGTACGTCGCCTCGCGCAGCGGCTCGCGGCTGCCGCCGGGCGTCGCCTCGACGAGGGCAGCCCCTTCGTCGACGCGCGGTTGCCCGACGGCACCCGGTTGCACGCGGTACTGCCGCCCATAGCCCGCGACGGCCCGTACCTGTCGCTGCGGACCCTTCGCCGACGCGCGTTCACCCTGCCCGAACTCGTAGCCGCCGGCAGCCTCGACGTCGAAGCGGCCGCGCTGCTCGCCGCGATCGTGGCCGCACGGTTGGCCTACCTTGTGGCCGGCGGGACGGGGGCGGGCAAGACGACGCTCCTGGCGACCCTCCTGTCGCTCGTACCCCCGACCGAACGGATCGTCGTCGTCGAGGACGCGGCTGAGCTGCGGCCGGCGCATCCACACGTCGTGGCGTTGGAAGGCCGGCCACCCAACATCGAGGGCGCGGGTGCGGTGACACTGCGCGACCTCGTACGGCAGGCGCTCCGGATGAGGCCGGACCGGCTCATCGTGGGCGAGTGCCGCGGCGCCGAAGTCATCGATCTCCTCGGGGCGCTGAACACCGGCCACGAGGGTGGTGCGGGCACGCTCCACGCCAACAGTTCGGCGGACGTACCCGCTCGGTTGGAGGCGTTGGGGCTTCTCGGCGGAGTGCCCAGGGAAGCGCTGCACGCCCAGATCGTCGCCGCTCTCCAGGTCGTGCTCCAGGTACGTGCGACGGCGACCGGTCGCGTCCTGGACGAGATCTGCCTGCTGCTGCCTGCGGCCGGGTCGCGGCTCGTGCGGGCCGTACCCGCCTGGCGGCGCGGCACCGGAGCCGGCCCGGCTGCCCGGGAGCTCGCGGACCTGCTGGCGGCGCGCGGCGTCGCGCCTCCACCGGTACTACACAGGGGGTCGTCGTGATCCGGGGAAGGGGCGCACGGCGGCGGCTGTCACGGCTCACCGGTTCGCGGGCGTCCCGGCAGGTACGGCTCGCCGCAGTGGTCGCGCGACCGCGCACCACCCTGGCGATGGCGGGCGTTGCCACCCTCGCCGCCGGCGTGGCGGGAGCCTTCGGCGGCGGGGTCGCCGCCGCCCTCGTGCTGGGGTACGCGCTCCTCGCGCTGCGGGCGCTGCGCCGGGCTGTGACGGATCGGGGGCTCGCCGACGGCCGCGACGCCGCGCTGGACCGGATCGGAGGCCTCGCAGCGGACCTGCGTGCCGGCGTCACCACTTCGACGGCCGTGGAAGCGGTCCGGGCAGCCCTACAGGCAGGCAAGGCGGATCCGGCGGTACGGCGGGCCCTGGCACTGCTGTCCGTCGCGTACGAGGTGAGCGAACAGCTGGGCTCGCCGCTGGCTGACCTGCTCGACCGCGTTGAGCACGACCTGCGCGCCGTCGAGCGGGCGCGGCTCGCCGTGGCGGCGCAGACCACCGGCGCCCGGTCCAGCGCGGTGCTGCTCGCGTTGCTGCCCGTCGCCGGCGTGGGCCTGGGGTACGCGATGGGGGCCCGGCCGGTCTACACACTGCTGCACACACCGTCGGGGGCGGTCTGTGCGCTTGCTGCGCTGGCTCTCCAGTACGGCGGTCTGAGCTGGACCGGCAGGCTGTGCCGGAGCGCCGTGGAGCGGGCGTCGTGACGGCCGGCCGACGCCGAGCCCCCGGTGCGCGGGGCCCGTGGCGCCGCGCCTCCGCCACGCCGGTCCGCCAGCGAAGCGCGGCGGAAAGTTGGCGAGCAGGCGCGACGCCGAACTGGCGAGCAGGCGCGACGCCGCGCCCGCGAGAAGGTGCGACGCCGAACTGGCGAGCCGGCGCGGCGGTGGCCCTGGCGGGCGTGGCCACGGCGGGCCTGGTGGGTGGCTGGTTCGGCCCGGCGGCCGGTGGGGTTGTCGCCGTCACGGGCTGGTGGGCGTTACGGCGCTGGCCGGTGGGTAGCGGGGGCGAGCGCCGAGCGGCCGCCGCTGATCTGCCGGTCGCGGTCGATCTGCTGGCCGCCGCTCTCCGAGCAGGTGCTCCCCAGGCCAGGGCCGCCGAGGTCGTCGGCGAAGCGTTCGGCGGTCCGCTCGGCCGGCGTCTGGTACGCGTCGCAACCGCGCTACGCCTCGGCGCGAGGCCGGTGGAGGCGTGGGCGCCGTTGACTGACGTTCCGGGCGTCGAGCGGGTGTGCCGCGCCGCCGTACGCAGTGCCGACAGCGGCGGGGCGATGGCCGGGGCGCTCGACCGGGTCGCCGGTGACCTGAGAGCGATCAGGGCAGCGCGGGCCGAGGCTGCGGCCCAGCGCCTGGGCGTACTGGTCGTACTACCGCTCGGCCTGTGTTTTCTACCCGCCTTTCTGCTCACCGGTGTGGTGCCGGTGGTCGTCGCCGTGCTCGGCGACGTTCTTCGATCCGGATGAGCTCGATCAGGAGGAACCGAGATGACCCGAACGAAGATCCGGAAGCTGTTGGATCGGCTGCGCGGTGACGCCGGCATGAATACCGCCGAGTACGCGGTCGGGACCCTCGCCGCGGTCGCGTTCGCCGGCCTGCTGCTCAAGGTCGTCACGTCCGATACGGTCCGCGCGGCGCTCGCCGCCATCATCCAGCGGGCCCTCAATTGAGTCGGCGTCGAGGCCGGGATCGGGCTGCCGCAAACCGGCGCATCGGCCCGCCGTGGGCGCGGTGCGGCCGCAGCAGCAATCCACTGGCCGGTCACGCGCACCCGCCGTCCAGCACCGGGGATCCGCCAGCCGGGGGCGACGGCGATCGGTCGTCCCGCAACCGCGCCGGGTCGGCCCGTCAGTGTGACCCGGAGATCGCGGTCGTGAACCGCCAGTGTGACCCGGAGATCGCGGTCGTGAACCGCCAGTGTGACCCGGAGATCGCGGTCGTGAACCGCCCGGGCGGCGGCTACCGGCGGTGGGCGGTGCGGGACCGGGACGGCGAGCGCGGGTCGGTGACGGCCGAACTGGCGGTCGCCATGCCGGTGCTCGTCTTGCTGCTGGTCGCGGGGCTGGCCTCGGTGAACGCTGTCGCCACGAAGTTGCGCTGCGTCGATGCGGCGCGGGAAGCGGCGCGGACACAGGCGCGGGGCGATGGGGGTGTCGCGGCCGGCCGCCGTGCCGCACCCGCCGGCTCCGACGTCACCGTCGACGGGGACGGGGAGCTGGTCCGGGCGACGGTACGCGCAATCGTGCACCCGCTTGGCGGCCGGCTGCCGGGCCTCGGCATCGAAGCGTACGCCGTGGCCGCGCGCGAGCCGGAGCCGGTGTCGTGAGCGCGAAACCGGATGACGAGCGCGGATCGGCTTCGCTGTGGCTGCTCGGGGTCGGGCTCGCGGTGTTGACCTTCGCGGGCGCGGTAGCCGGGGCAGGTTCGGCGCTCATCGCCAGACACCGCGCTCAGGCAGCCGCGGACCTGGGCGCGCTCGCGGGCGCGGTGCGGGCCGGGGAAGGTGACGACGTGGCGTGCGACCGGGCCGGGCGTGTGGCCGCCGCCAACGACGCCCGGCTGGTGGAGTGTCGGCTGGACGGGCTCGACGTGGTGGTCGGCGTGGAGTCGGATGCGGCGGGTCTCGGTCGGGCGGCCGGTCCGGTACGGGCGTGGGCCCGTGCCGGACCGGCCCGCTCCCCAGCCGCGATCATTGGGCGCGACCCGGACTCTCCATGATCACGGGGTACGGGCGGCGCCGGCCAGCTCCTCCAGGACCAGGTCGAGTACGCGTACGGCGTCATCCTTGGCCAGCGGGGAGTTGCCGTTGCCGCACTTGGGCGACTGCACGCACGACGGGCAGCCGCTCTCGCATCCGCACGACGCGATCGCCGACCTGGTGGCGCCCAGCCACTCGGCCGCGACGGCGAAGGCCCGTTCCGCGAAGCCGGCGCCGCCCGGGTGGCCGTCGTAGACGAAGACGGTGGGCGCGTCCGTGTCGGGGTGGGCGGCCGTGGACAGGCCGCCGATGTCCCACCGGTCACACGTCGCCACCAGCGGCAGCAATCCGATCGACGCGTGTTCGGCGGCGTGCAGGGCACCCGGCACGTCCGCGGCCCGCACCCCGGCGTCGGCCAGCGCGCCGGGCGACACCGTCCACCAGACGGCGACGGTACGCAGGCAGCGCTCCGGCAGGTCGAGCGGGCGGGTGTCCATCACCTCGCCGGTGCTGATGCGTCGACGCTGGTAGGCGACGACCTGGTTGGTCACCTCGACGTCGCCGAGGAACAACCCCACCGGGCCGGCGTCGACGTACGAGCGCACCGACAGCACCGACAGGTCGGTCACCTCGCGGGCGTGCGTGGTGAAGTCGGGCTCCTCGGCGTGCACCAGCGCGACCGCGTCGTCGAGGTCGAGGTCGTCGACGACGTACGACACGCCCTGGTGCAGGTAGACGGCACCGGGGTGGACCTGGACATGCGCCGAGGCGCCGTCGACCGTGCCGAGCAGCCGGCCGGTCTTCGACTCGACCACGACCACCTGGGCGCCGCCGGAGCCGCGCAGATCGACCTCGGGCCGACCCCGTTGGGTCCAGTACCAGCCGGTGGGGCGCTTGCGCAGCACGCCCTGCTCAACCAGCGCCGCCACCGCGTCCGAGGCCGCCTGTCCGCCGAAGAGCTCCAGGTCGGCGGGCGTCAGGGGCAGTTCCGAGGCGGCGCACGCCAGTTGCGGACCGAGCACGTACGGGTTGGTCGGGTCGAGCACCGTCGCCTCGACGGGGCGGGAGAACAACGCCGCCGGGTGGTGGATGAGGTAGGTGTCGAGCGGGTCGTCGCGGGCCACGAGGACGCACAGCGACTCCCGGCCCGACCGGCCCGCCCGTCCGGCCTGCTGCCACAGCGAGGCGAGCGTTCCCGGATAGCCGGCGAGAATGACGGCGTCCAGGCCCGACAGGTCGACGCCGAGTTCGAGCGCGTTCGTGGCGGCCAGGCCGAGCAGGTCACCGTCGAGCAGCGCCCGCTCGAGTACCCGGCGCTCCTCGCGCAGGTAACCGGCGCGGTACGCGGCGACGTACTCCCCGAGGCCGGGCGCCGCGTCGTCGAGCGAACGCCGGGCCATCGCGGCGACCACCTCGGCGCCCCGCCGGGACCGTACGAACGCCAGGGTGCGTACCCCGTGCGCCACCGTGTCGGCGAGCAGGTCGGCGGTCTCCCGCAGCGCTGACTTCCGCACCGGCGCGGCGTCCTCGACCGCCTCGCTGACGTCGGCGGCCAGGCCGGTCACCGGGTTGAGCAGCGGCGGCTCCCACAGCGCGAACGTCGTCGCGCCGCGCGGCGAGCCGTCCGCGGTCACCTCGGTCACGGGTACCCCGGCCAGGCGCTCCGCGGTGCCACCGGGGTCACCGACGGTCGCCGAGGCGAACGCGAAGACCGGCTCGCGGCCGTACCGGGCGGCGATCCGCCGCAGGCGGCGCAGGACGTGCGCCACGTGGGATCCGAAGACCCCCCGGTAGGCGTGGCACTCGTCGACCACGACGTACGCCAGCCGCCGGAGGAAGGTCGTCCACGCCCCGTGGCCCGGCAGGATGCCGTGGTGGAGCATGTCAGGGTTCGTCAGGACGAAGCGGGCGTGCTGGCGTACCCATTCGCGCTCTTCGCGCGGGGTGTCTCCGTCGTACCCGGCCGGCCGGACGCCGGGTAGGTCCAGCGCGGCCAGGGTGCGCAGCTGGTCGGCGGCGAGCGCCTTGGTCGGGGCCAGGTACAGCACCGTGGCGCGCGGGTCGTCGAGCAGGTGCGCGAGCGTGGGCAGCTGGTACGCCAGCGACTTCCCGGAGGCGGTGCCTGTGGCGACGACCACGTGCCGCCCGCTGTGCAGCAGATCGGCGGCCCTGGCCTGGTGCTCCCACGGTGAGGTGACGCCGCGACCGGCGAACGCCCGGCGCAGGTCCGGCGTCACCCACTCCGGCCAGGGGACCCGTTCGCCGGGCCGCGCCGGTACGCGCTCGACGTGTGTGAGCGGTGTCGCCTGCCGTCCCCGCAGCAGCCGATCCAACAACTCTGCCGGCTCGGGCAATACGCTCGTCACGATCTGCACTTTGACACCACGGAGGCGTTACCGTCCACGCTCGGATGGGCCGAACGGACGTGTTCACGGTGCCGAATGACCAGGGACGCGTCGCCCGCCCGTAGGGTCGATGGTTAGATTCCCGCAGGGGACTTGCGGTGCCGCCAGCGGCACCACGGTTGAGGAGGTCCGCATGGAGTTGTCGCTGTCGACCCGCACCGTCGACGATCACACGGTGCTCGAGGTCGGTGGCGAGGTCGACGTCTACACCGCTCCGCGGTTGCGTGAGCGCCTCGTCGAACTGGTCGAGGCCGGCGCGCGTAGCGTGATCGTCGACCTGAGCCGCGTCGAGTTCCTGGACTCGACCGGACTGGGCGTTCTGGTGGGAGCACTCAAGCGGCTGCGGGCCGCTGGAGGCACGCTGGCGCTGGTCTGCGGCCACGAACGGTTGCTGAAGATCTTCCGGATCACCGCACTTGACCGGGTCTTCGCGCTGTACGACTCGGTGGAGGCCGCCACCGCGGCTACGGACGCTGACCCGGGCCAGTCGGCGTAACGATGCCGACGGTCCGCCTGTCGTTCTCGCCGGCACCGGCACACGTTCGCACCGCGCGTCTCGTCGCGGTCGCCGTGGCTCGCCGTGCCGGCGTGGCCGATGCGCTGCTGGAGGAGATCCGGCTGGCCATCGGCGAGGCCTGCTCGCGTGCGGTTGCGCTGCACCGTTCGCAGGGCACGGACAGCCTCATCGACATGGCGATGGACAACGGGGACCGGTTCACCGTGCGGGTGGTGGACCGGGCGGTCGAGGGGCCCGCGACGACCGCGGCGACGTCCGATCCTGCCGCGTTCCTGGTCGATGACGCGCCGGCGGTCGAGGTGCCCGAGACGCTTGCCGAGGAGGCGGTGGCCGCCCGGATGGGGCTCGCCCTGCTCGCCGGCCTCGTCGACGATCTGAGGGTCAGCGCCGTGCCCGGCGGCTCGGGCACCGAGGTCAGCATGTCCTGGCCGGTCACCCGCCGGCCCGCCGACGCCTGACCCGCCGACGCCCGACCCGCCGACGCCCGACCCGCCGGCGCCTGACCCGCCGGCACCCGACCCACCGGCGCCCGACCCGCCGGCCCCACGGGCCCACTCACGCGAGGCCCGCCGACTCCAGACCCGCCCGGCGCCGACCGGCGACCCCGCGTCACCCGAAAGGGGGGCGGTACCGCACCAAGTTGGTGCGGTACCGCCCCCCTTTTTCGTTCCGGCGGTTCGCGTGTGGAAGCGGACTTCGTGGGCACCTGCTGGGAGCGTTTCCAATACGAAGCCGGCTAACACGTCGGCGTACGCCGATACGACACAACGGTCGCCGGTGTGACCGCGCACACGTTCGGCGGTTACAGTACGCGGGTCATATATGACATCCCGGATGCCCGTACCCCGGGTGAACTGGATGTCGGGGCGCCCCGCGTGAAGACTGGACCGTTGGCGTGTCGTCTGCGGTGCCCGTCATGCGTGCTTGGTATCAGGAGGACGACGAATGTCCGGGCAACTTCACTTCGCCAAAGGGGGCGAGGTGACCCTCACTGGTGGCAACCTGACCTACATCATCGTCGCCGCGGTCATCGCTCTAGTAGCGCTTGGATTCGCGGCGGCCCTGGTCAAGGCGGTTCTTGCCACCAACAGGGGCACAGAGAAAATGCAGGAGATCGCCGGGGCGGTACAGGAGGGCGCTACGGCGTACCTGTTCCGTCAGTTCAAGACCCTCGGCATCTTCGTCGTGATCGCGGTCGTGCTGCTGTTCGTGCTCCCGGTGAACGACGCGGGGACGCACGAGACGGCGGTCAAGATCGGCCGTGCGCTCTTCTTCATCATCGGCGCGGTCTTCTCCGCGTTCATCGGTGGTGCCGGGATGGCGATGGCCACCCGGGCCAACCTGAGGGTCGCCGCGGCCGCCCGGGAGGCAGAGGGCGGACGTGAGAAGGCGATGCAGATCGCGTTCCGTACGGGTGGCGTCGTCGGGTTCCTCACCGTCGGCCTGGGCCTGCTCGGCGCGTCGATCGTCGTACTGATCTACAAGGGCAACGCTCCGACGGTCCTGGAGGGCTTCGGTTTCGGGGCCGCGCTGCTCGCGATGTTCATGCGGGTCGGCGGCGGCATCTTCACGAAGGCCGCCGACGTCGGCGCCGACCTGGTCGGCAAGGTCGAGAAGAACATCCCCGAGGACGACCCGCGCAACGCGGCCACCATCGCCGACAACGTCGGCGACAACGTCGGCGACTGCGCCGGCATGGCGGCCGACCTGTTCGAGTCGTACGCGGTGACCCTGGTCGCGGCGCTGATCCTCGGCAAGGCCGCGTTCGGCAGCCACGGTCTCATCTTCCCGCTGATCGTCCCCACGATCGGCGTGCTGACGGCGATCGTCGGTGTGTTCATCACCCGGCTGCGGAAGTCCGACCGCTCCGGCCTCACCGCGATCAACCGGTCCTTCTACCTGTCCGCGCTGATCTCGGCCGTCCTCGTGGCCATCGCCGCGTTCTTCTACCTGCCGGCCACGTTCGGCGACCTGGACGGCACGTCGCTGACCAGCAGCCGCAACCCCCGGGTCATCGCCATCGTCGCGGTGGTCATCGGCATCGTGCTCGCCGCGATCATCCAGGCCCTGACCGGGTACTTCACGGAGACGGGCCGCCGTCCCGTGCGGGACATCGGCAAGACCGCGCTGACCGGCCCGGCCACCGTGGTGCTCTCCGGCGTGAGCGTCGGTTTCGAGTCCGCGGTGTACTCGGCGATCGTGATCGCGGCCGGCGTGTACGGCGCGTTCCTGCTCGGCGGTGGATCGATCACGCTGTCGCTGTTCGCCGTGGCGCTCGCCGGCACCGGCCTGCTCACCACCGTCGGTGTGATCGTCGCCATGGACACCTTCGGCCCGATCAGCGACAACGCGCAGGGTATCGCCGAGATGTCCGGCGACATCGACGAGCACGGCGCCCGTACCCTCACCGAGCTCGACGCGGTCGGCAACACGACCAAGGCGATCACCAAGGGCATCGCGATCGCGACGGCGGTCCTCGCCGCGACCGCGCTGTTCGGGTCGTACACCGACACCGTCAGCACCGCCCTGCGCAACGCCAACGTGGGCACGGCGCTCGACCAGATCCTCAACGTGGCCAACCCGAGCAACCTGGTCGGGCTGGTACTCGGCGCGGCGGTCGTGTTCCTGTTCTCCGGCCTCGCGATCAACGCGGTCTCGCGGTCGGCGGGCGCGGTCGTGTTCGAGGTGCGCCGCCAGTTCCGCGACTTCCCGGGGATCATGGACGGCACCCAGCGGCCCGAGTACGGCAAGGTCGTCGACATCTGCACCCGGGACGCCCAGCGCGAGCTGATGACTCCCGGCCTGCTCGCGGTCATGGCTCCCGTCGCGGTCGGCTTCGGCCTCGGCATCGGCCCGCTGGCCGCCTACCTGGCCGGCGTGGTCGGGACGGGCACGCTGATGGCGCTGTTCCTGGCCAACTCCGGTGGCGCCTGGGACAACGCGAAGAAGCTGGTCGAGGACGGCCACTTCGGCGGTAAGGGGTCCGACGCGCACGCCGCGACGGTCATCGGCGACACCGTCGGTGACCCGTTCAAGGACACCGCCGGCCCGGCGATCAACCCGCTGATGAAGGTGATGAACCTGGTCGCGCTGCTCATCGCGCCGGCCGTGGTCACCTACAGCACGGGCGACAACAAGAACACGCCGCTGCGTATCACCATCGCGGTCGTGGCCGCGCTGATGGTAGTCGCCGCGGTGACGTTCAGCAAGCGCAAGCCGATCGCCATGTCCGAAGGCGGCGATGCGGACGTGCCCGCCGAGAAGCAGGCGAAGGTCACCGCCTGAGCCCGGATGACAGCAGGGTGCCCCCGTACGACGAGATCGTCGTGCGGGGGCACCCTGCGTTGAGGGCTCTGCGCTCTACGCTGACGGCCATGACGATCACGCTGACGACGATGCCCCTCGTACGCCGCCTCGTGCCGTCATTAACGGTGATCATGATGGTGCCCGCCGTCCTGAGCGCCGGCTGCGGCTCCGGCAGCGTGAAGAGCGGCGCGGCGGGCACTGGATCGGGTGTGCCGCCGACGGCCTGGGCGAAGTCGGTGTGCACGGCGCTGTCGCCCTGGCGGGCCCGGCTCGCCAGCCTCACCGGCTCGACGCAGGCGCAGCTGACCAGCACCACCACTCCGGCGCAGGCCAAGCAGAACCTGGTCGACCTGCTCGGCGGTGCGGAGAGCGCGAGCGAGGCCGCCCGCCAGAAGATCGCCGACGCGGGTACGCCCGCGGTCGACAAGGGCGGCGAGATCGCGGCGCGGTTCGTGGCTTCGCTGCAGGCGGCCCGCGACGCGTACGCGCACGCCAGGAGCACCGTCGCCGGCCTCGACACAGGCAACGCGTCCACGTTCTACACGGCCGTGGCGTCGGCGTTCGACAAGCTTCAGCACGAGTACGCGGCGAGCGCGCTCGACACCGACAAGCTCTCCTCCGCGCCGCTGCGTCAGGCCTTCAACGAGGTACCCGAGTGTCGTTAGACAGGCAGCTGTCCCTGTTCGGGGTCGAGGCGCGACCGGCGTCGCCGCTCGACTTCGAGGGGCTGCTCGCCGGGGCCGGCCAGGTGGTCCGGATGGGCGGTACGGCCCGGGTCTCGGTCGTCGTCGACGCCCCGTGGCGGGCCCGGGCGCTGCTGGCCGAGGCGACCGCCCGGGGCATCCCCGCGACCGGCGAGCGGACGGAGGTCGAGGGGCAGATCCGCTTCCGCACCGCGTACTCGTCGGCCCTCGCCGTCCTGGGCGCGACCTGGCTGCGCGGCGCGGTGAAGTACCCGCCGCCGGGGTTCGCGCTGGACGGCCGGCGGCTGCGGTTGTGGGCGATCGCCGCCGGCGGGCGCGACGGTTCGGCGGCCTTCACGCTGGGGCTCGGGATCTCCGACGAGCAGTGCTGGGAGGTCGTCGGTAGCGCGCTCGCGACCGTGGGCCTGCCGGCGACACTGGTCGGGCCGGAGGCCGAAGGCGGCCCGGCGTACCGGATCGCCGGCCGTCGCCGGCTGGCCCGGCTCGCGGAACTGGTCGGTGATCCACCGGCCGGGGTACCCGGGGAATTTTGGGTCTGAAAACCGGACATGGAAGCGGTAAAACGGGTATGACACCGCTTCTGACTGGCTCCTCGGTGTACGGTGGCGCCGTCCGGACTGTGACGTGCCCCCTAAACCGGTCGTCGGTCGGCGCGTTACGTTTGACAGTCGTTCAGCCGACCGGCTGATATCCGCATAGTCTCACGGGGAGAGCCGTGCCCAAGTCGTCCGCCAAGACAACACGTCTTGTCATCGTCGAGTCACCGGCGAAGGCCAAGACGATCTCGGGCTATCTCGGTCCCGGGTACGTCGTGGAGGCCAGCCTGGGCCACGTTCGCGATCTCCCGCGCAACGCCGCCGACGTGCCGGCCAAGTACAAGAAGGAGCCGTGGGCGCGGCTCGGCGTCGACGTCGACAACGACTTCCAGGCGCTGTACGTGGTGTCTCCCGACCGCAAGCAGCAGATCGCCAAGCTGACCAAGCTGGCCAAGGAGGTCGACGAGGTCTTCCTCGCCACGGATGAGGACCGCGAGGGCGAGGCCATCGCCTGGCACCTGCTCGAGACGATCAAGCCCAAGGTGCCGGTCAAGCGGATGGTCTTCCACGAGATCACCCGGCCGGCGATCCAGGCCGCGGTGGCCAACCCGCGCGAGATCGACCGGGCCCTGGTCGACGCCCAGGAGGCACGGCGCATCCTCGACCGGCTGTACGGGTACGAGGTGTCGCCGGTCCTGTGGAAGAAGGTCATGCCGAAGCTGTCGGCGGGCCGGGTGCAGTCGGTGGCCACGCGCATCGTGGTCGAGCGCGAGCGGGAGCGGATGCGGTTCCGCTCCGCCGAGTACTGGGACATCCGGGCCCTGCTCGGCGTCGACGGCGTGACCGAGGGGCCACGCTCTTTTTCTGCCACGCTGGTCGCCCTGGGCGGCGACCGGATCGCGTCGGGCAAGGACTTCGAGCCCACGACCGGCCGGGTACGGCCCGGCGCGGGCGTGGTGCACCTCGACGAGCAGGGCGCCCGCGGCCTCGCGGCGCGCCTGCAGGGCCGTCCGTTCACGGTCACCCGGGTCGACGAGAAGCCCTACCGGCGTCGGCCGTACGCCCCGTTCATCACCTCGACGCTCCAGCAGGAGGCGTCGCGCAAGCTGCGCTTCTCGTCGCAGCAGACGATGCGCACGGCCCAGCGGCTGTACGAGAACGGTTACATCACCTATATGCGTACCGACTCGGTGAACCTGTCCGAGTCGGCGATCGCGGCCGCCCGTACCCAGATCCGCGAACTGTACGGTGACGCCGCCGTGCCGCCGGAGCCCCGCCGGTACACCGGCAAGGTCAAGAACGCCCAGGAGGCGCACGAGGCGATCCGCCCCGCCGGCGATGTGTTCCGCACGCCGGGCGAGGTGGCCAAGGAGCTGGCGCCCGAGGAGTTCCGGCTGTACGAGTTGATCTGGCGGCGCACTATCGCGTCCCAGATGACCGACGCGGTGGGTTCGTCCGTCACGGTCCGCATCAACGCGACGACGCTGGCCGACGAGTCGGCGGACTTCGCCGCCACCGGTAAGACGATCACCGACCCCGGCTTCCTGCGCGCGTACGTGGAGTCGTCCGACGACGAGGACGCCGAGGCCGAGGACGCTGAGCGCCGGCTGCCGACGCTCGCCAAGGGCCAGCCGCTCACGGCCGAGGAGCTGGCCGCGATCGGGCACACCACGCAGCCGCCGGCCCGGTACACGGAGGCGTCGCTGGTGAAGGCGCTCGAGGAGCTGGGCATCGGCCGGCCCTCCACGTACGCCTCGATCATGCAGACGATCCAGGACCGCGGGTACGTGTTCAAGCGCGGCCAAGCGCTGATCCCGTCGTTCCTGGCGTTCGCCGTGGTCGGGCTGCTGGAGCGGTACTTCCCGCGGCTGGTCGACTACAGCTTCACCGCCACGATGGAGGACGAGCTGGACGAGATCGCCGGCGGCGACGCGGCGGCGATCGACTTCCTGCGCACCTTCTACTTCGGCGGTGAGATCGGCGCCGAGGACTCGGTCAGCCGCGCCGGTGGCCTCAAGCGGATGGTCACCGAGCAGCTCGGCGAGATCGACGCGCGCGGGGTCAACTCCATCCCGCTGTTCGACGGCGTGGTCGCCCGGGTCGGCCGGTACGGGCCGTACCTGCAGCGCGGCAGCGAGGAGGACGGCGACCGGGTGTCGCTGCCCGACGGCATCGCGCCCGACGAGTTGACCCCGGAGAAGGTCAACGAGCTGTTCCTCGGCGGCGGTGGCGAGCGCAAGCTGGGTGAGCACCCGGAGACCGGCGAGCCGATCGTGATCAAGTCGGGCCGTTACGGGCCGTACGTGTCCAGCGGCGACCGCAACGCATCGTTGCTGAGCACCCAGGCCCCCGAATCGCTGAGCCTGGAGCAGGCGCTGCAACTGCTGACGCTGCCCCGGGTGGTGGGGACCGACCCCGAGGGCGCGGAGATCACCGCGCACGCCGGGCGGTACGGGCCCTACATCAAGCGGGGCGAGGACACGCGGTCGCTGGAGTCCGAGGCGCAGCTGTTCACGATCACCCTCGACGAGGCGCTCGCGCTGCTCGCCGCGCCGAAGACGCGGGGCCGGCGGGTGGCCGCCGCGCCGCTTCGGGAGCTGGGGGTCGACCCGCAGACCCAGAAGCCGCTTGTGATCAAGGACGGCAGGTTCGGGCCGTACGTCACCGACGGGGAGACGAACGCGTCGCTTCGCCGCGGGCAGGCCGTGGACACGATGACGGTCGAGCAGGCCAGCGAGATGCTCGCCGAGAAGCGGGCGAAGGGTCCGGCGCCGCGCAAGGCGGCGAAGAAGGCCCCGGCCAAGAAGGCGGCGGCCGCCAAGGCCACGAAGGCGACGACGGACACGAAGGCGAAGGCGACGACGGCCAAGGCCACCGCGACGAAGGCCGCCAAGGCGCCGAAGAAGGCGTCGGCCAAGAAGGCGTCGTCCGACTGAGACCGACCCGATCTTGGGGAGTTCGACATCGGGTCAAACTCCCCAAGATCCCGATTGCGGCGTACCTCAGGTCCGATATGTCCCCACAGAGTGGCTGTGGATAACTCTGTGAATTGTGGATAACCCTCGTACGAACGGCTGTGGATAACTCACCCGAGGATCCGGTCGAGGTATCCGTTCGTGAAGACGCGATCGGGATCCAGCGCGTCCCGGACGGCCTGGAAGTCTCCGAACCGCGGGTACGCCGACGCGAAGTAGGACGCGTCGCGGAAATGCAGCTTGCCCCAGTGCGGCCGGCCTCCCAGCGCGGTCGCCGCGGCCTCGAACCGCCGGAAGTACTCCTCGTAGGGCATCCCCACGTACTGGTGGATGGCGATGTAGGCGGAGTCGCGGCCGTAGCCGTGCGACAGCCACAGGTCGTCGGCGGCCGTGAAGCGCACCTCGACGGGGAACACCACGTGCGACGGCAGCGCCGCCACGATGCGCCGCAGCGCCGCGAACGCCTCGGGTAGGGCCTCGCGCGGCAGCCCGTACTCCATCTCCACGAAGCGCACCCGGCGCGGCGTGCAGAACACCTCGTACGAGGGCGCGGTGTACGTACGCGCCGACAGCGCCCGGGCGGCCACCCCGTTGATGGCCGGAACCAGCCCCGGCACCGCGCGCCCGAGCCGGCAGGCACCGGCGAAGACCCGGTTGGACAGGAGATCGTCGTCGAGCCAGCCGCGCCACCGCGAAAGCGGCGCGTCGTTCACGGGTACCCGGTTGTTGCGCTTGACCTGTACCCGGTCGGTGTAGGGGAACCAGTAGAACTCGACGTGATCGTTGGCCGCGACGAGCGAGTCGAGATCGGCGAGGACGGACGACAGCGGCGCCGGCTCCTCCTCGGCCCGCAGCGTGAACGCGTCGACGCAGCGCAGCGTCAGCTCGGTGACGATGCCGAGCGCGCCGACGTTGACGGCGGCGGCGTGGAAGACGTCGGGCGACGAGGAGGTGGAACAGCGCAGCACCTCGCCCTTACCCGTGACGAGCTCCAGGCTGTCGACGAACGTGGACAGGCACCCGAAGCCCGCCCCGGTGCCGTGGGTACCGGTGGCCAGTGCGCCGGAAATCGTCTGGGTGTCGATGTCGCCCAAATTGGGTAGCGCCAGCCCGTGTGCCGCGAGTACGGCGTTCAGTCGGCGCAGCGTCATGCCGGCCTGTACGGTCGCGAGGCGGGCCGTCGGGTCGATCGAGACGAGCCCGTCGAGTTTGCCGAGCTCCACCCGTACGCCCGAGGTGGCTGCGGCGGCGGTGAAGGAGTGTCCACTGCCCACGGCCTTGACCGGCAGCCCGTCGGCCGCCGCCGCGGCGACCGCGGCGACGACCTCGTCGCGACTCGCCGGGGCAACAATTCGGGTGGCGGTGCTCGACGTGGTGCCCGCCCAGTTGGACCATGAGATGTGCGTCACAGCTATGTGAATACTCTTCATGTATAGCCTGCGTCAATGGAGCGCCGGGCGCTCCCGCACAGTTCGAATACCAGGGGGACGCCCTGCTGCGGCACGTCCGCGCGGGGCGGGTAGGGCCAAGACGAACGAGGGGGGTGCACGCAGTGGCAACACCGACGACGGCCAGGTCTGCGAACGAGCGGGCCCGCACCGACGGCCCACTGCGCCGGGTGCCGGTGCAGGGGCGGAGCGTGGCGCGGGTGGCCCGCATGCTGGACGCCTGCGCCGAGCTGGTGGATGAGCTCGGCTACGACGGGCTGACGACCACGCTGCTGGCCGAGCGCGCCGGGGTGGCGATCGGCTCGGTGTACCAGTTCTTCCCGGACAAGCGCGCCGTCGTACAGGCGCTCACCATGCGCAACCTGGAGGCCTACCTGCAGCAGCTGGGCGCCCGGATCGCCGACGAGCGCTTCGCGTACTGGTGGGACGCGGTCGACGCGGCGATCGACGAGTACATCGCGATGCACCGCACCACCCCGGGGTTCCGCACCCTGCACTTCGGTGACGTGGTCGACATCCACCTGCTCGACGACGAGCGCGACAACAACTCCGTCATCGTCGAGCACCTCGCCGCGCTGCTGGTCGAGCGGTTCGGCATCGTCTCGGGTGCGCGCCTGGAGTTCGCGCTCGGCATCGCGGTGGAGACGGCCGACGCGCTGATCAAGATGGCGTTCCGCCGCGATCCCACCGGGGACCCGATGGTGATCGACGAGGCCAAGGCCCTGATTCGGGAGTATCTGCACCGCCACGTCCGGTGAGTGGTGAGCACCACAGACGCTGTCGGTGGTCTCCGGCGGCGGCGCATACTTGCGACGACCGGTACCCCGTTGTTGAGGACTGGATCGTCACATGAGTACATCGCCGCTGAGTGTCGGCATTGTCGGCGCCGGACGGGTCGGCGCGGTCCTCGGGGCCGCCCTCGCCGCCGCCGGCCACGAGATCGTCGCAGCCTCGGGCGAGTCCGCCGCGTCGCGACGCCGGATCGCCGAGCTGCTGCCCACCACCCCGGTGCTGCCGGCGGCCGAGGTCGCCGCCCGTGCGCGGTTGGTCATCGTCTCCGTACCGGACGACGCGCTCACCGCGCTCGTCACCCACCTGAGCCGGGCGGGCGCGCTGGGGCCCGAGCAGGTCGTCGCCCACACCTCCGGCGCCCACGGCCTCGGCGCTCTCGCCCCGGCCGTCGTCGCCGGGGCCACGCCGCTCGCGCTCCACCCCGCCATGACCTTCACCGGCACAGCGGTCGACCTGGAGCGGCTGCGCGCGGGCGTGAGCTTCGGCGTCACCGCCCCGACGGGGCTGCGTGCCTTCGCCACCCGGATCGTCGCCGACCTGGGCGGCGCGGTCGAGTGGATCGCCGAGGAGCACCGGGTCCTGTACCACGCCGCGCTCGCCCACGGCTCGAACCACCTGGTGACCCTCGCCAACGAGGCGATGGACCGGCTCCGCGACGCGGGCGTCACCGACCCGGCCCGCGTGCTCGCCCCGCTGCTGCGCGCGGCGCTCGACAACGCGCTGCGACTGCACGACGCGGCGCTGACCGGACCGGTGTCGCGCGGCGACGCCGGCACGGTCACCCGGCACCTGGTGACGCTCGGCGCGACCGCGCCCGAGTCGGTACCCGCCTACCTGGCGCTCGCCCGCCGTACCGCCGACCGTGCCATCGCCGCCGGCCGGCTGCGCCCGGCTGCCGCCGCGCCGCTGCTGGACGTGCTGGCCGGCAACCGGCAGGAGGCGACCGCGTGAGCGCGACCGAAACGGCCAGCCTGGTGGTGGCCCGCAGCCGCGCCGAACTCGCCGCCGCCCGGGCCGCCCTGACCGGCACCGTCGGCGTCGTCATGACCATGGGCGCCCTGCACGCCGGCCACGCGAGCCTGCTGCGTACCGCCCGCGCCGCCTGCGACCACGTCGTCCTGACCGTGTTCGTCAACCCGCTGCAGTTCGGCCCGAGCGAGGACTTCGACCGGTACCCGCGGACCTTCGACAACGACCTCGAGATCGCCGCGGCGGAGGGAGCCGACATCGTCTTCGCGCCCACGGTCGACGAGATGTACCCGGGCGGCCAGCCCGCCGTCCTGGTCACCCCCGGCCCGCTGGGCGAGGTGCTCGAAGGCGCCACCCGTCCCGGCCACTTCGCCGGCGCGCTGACCGTCGTCTGCAAGCTGCTGCACCTGACCCGCCCCGACGTCGCGTACTTCGGTGAGAAGGACTACCAGCAGCTCGTCCTCATCCGGGCCATGGCGCGCGACCTCGACCTCGGCGTCGAGATCCGTGGCGTGCCGACCGTACGCGAGCCCGACGGCCTGGCCCTGTCCAGCCGCAACCGGTACCTCTCGCCGGCCGACCGGGAGCGCGCGCTCGTGCTGTCGCGGGCGCTGCGCGTCGGCGCCGAAGCCGGAGCGGGACTCGGCGAGAGTCCGGACGGCATACTCGCCGCCGCCCGTTCCGTGATCGCGCAGACGCCCGGCGTCGAGCTGGACTACCTGGTGCTCACCGACCCCGACCTGGGGCCGGCCCCACAGCACGGCCCGGCGCGGCTGCTGGTCGCGGCGCGGGTAAGCGCCACCCGCCTCATCGACAACATTCCGGTGGAGATTCCTTGATGTTCAGTCGGACCATGCTCAAGTCGAAGATCCACCGCGCCACGGTGACGCAGGCGGACCTGCACTACGTGGGTTCGGTGACGGTGGACGAGGACCTGATGGACGCGGCCGACCTGCTCGCCGGCGAGCAGGTCGCGATCGTCGACGTCACCAACGGGGCCCGGCTGGAGACCTACGTGATCCCCGGAGCGCGGGGGAGCGGCGTGATCGGGATCAACGGCGCGGCGGCCCACCTCGTACACCCGGGCGATCTGGTCATTCTCATCTCGTACGCGCAGATGGACGACGCCACCGCGCGCGCCTACCGCCCCCGCGTCGTACACGTCGACGCCGACAACCGCGTCATCGAGCTGGGCAGCGACCCGGCCGCGGCGGCGGCCGGAATGGTCGGCGATCTCCGCCGTGGTGATCTCACAGCAACAGGCTGAACTCGCGTATGCTCCGCCCGGGCAGATGCCCGAAGGGGAGTTGTACAGGTGCGAGCAAGGGTTGTCGGCGCGGTGCTCGGAGCGGCTGCGGTGCTGCTGCTCGCGGGCTGCGGCGGGCTGCCGCCCGGGGTGGACGGCAACCTGACCGACAACTGGCCGCCGATGCCGCCGGCGACGATCTCGGTTCCGCCCGCCCCCGCGTGCTACGACGTCACCGACCCGCAGCCCGGGATGACGAAGCTGCCACCGGTGGTGGACTGCGGCGCCAGCCACACCCTGGAGACCGTTCACGTCGGCGGCTTCAGCGGCGCCGACGCCGCCACCGACGTGCCGCCGCCGGACGGCGGGCCGGTGCAGCAGCGGGCGTACGCCGACTGCACCAAGACCGTCGACGCACTCGTCGGCGGCGACTGGCGCACCGGCCGGATCGGGCTGGACCTGACCCTGCCGTCCCCCGCGCAGTGGGAGGCCGGCGCCCGGTGGTACCGCTGCGACGTGGTCGAGTTCGCCGATCTCGACTCGTACGCCGTGGTCGGCCGTACCGGCAGCATGCAGGGCGCGCTGACCGGGCCGCGCCCGCTCGCCCTGGGCTGCTTCAAGGTCGCCATCAAGGGCGAGGACATCGACACGATGGTCGCGACCGACTGCGCGGCGCCGCACAACAGCGAGTTCGCCGGCGTCTGGGACGCCCCGCCGGGCGTCTACCCGGCCGACGCCGGCCAGCGCCAGTCGACGCAGCTCAACGGCTGCCGGGGCGTCATCGCGTCGTACACGGGCGTGCCCAATGACGGCATGGTGCGCTACCGGACCGGTCAGATCACCTTCGGCTTCGGCAAGGCCGACTGGGATCTGGGCAACCGGGGCGCGCGCTGCTACCTCTGGCTGGACAACAAGAGCCTCACCAGGTCGCTCAAGGGAGCCGGGACCAGGGGACTGCCCGTCAATACGGCATGACTACCCGCGGGTAGCTTTCGTCGCGTACCCTCCCGGGGTGCGTAAGCGCTGGATCGGGCTGGCCGTGTTCGTCGTCGTGGCCGCCCTGGTGGCAGGCGGGGCCTACTGGCTGACCCGCCCGAAGACCGTGAGCGCGGAGCGCCCCAAGGGTGCGCCGGCGGTCGGGTCGTGCTGGAACGTCTCCGAGGAGGCCGTCGCCGCCGCTTTCCCGTGGCCCGGCGCGCCGGTCGGCTGCACCGCCTCGCACACCGCCGAGGTCTTCCTGGTCGGGCAGGTCGACCGGGAGCTGGCCGCCAAGGCGGCCGCGGCCAAGGGCGACGAGGCCAAGGTCGGCCAGAGCCTGATGTACGCGCAGGCCCGCCACGCCTGCCTCACGGTGGCGCCGAAGTACCTCGGCGGCGACTGGCACGCCAGCCGGGTACAGGTGGTGGCGAGCTGGATCAAACCGGCCTGGGTCGGCTTCTTCGGCTGCGCCGTGGTCGAGGCGGCGGCACCGGGCGGCAAGCGGTTCGTCCCCCGTACGGCGAGCCTGCGCGGCGCGCTCGGCGGCGGCGGCCTCGACATCGCGTGCGTGGCGCGCGACACGACCAGCGAGATGCGGTACGTGCCGTGCGACCAGCCGCACGACGGCGAGTTCACCGGCACGTACACGATCACCCCGCCGGGCGCCCCGTTCGTGGCGGACAAGGTGAGTGCGGCGGTGACCGCCGGCTGCGGCGAGGCGGCCAAGAGCTACATCGGCGCGCCCCGCACCGACCTCAGCGCCCGCTTCGTCGGCCCGACCAGCACCGGTGACTGGCTCGGCAGCGACCAGACGTACGCCTGCTACGCGCTGGTGACCGACGGGCAGCGGCTGCGCGGCTCGGTCAAGGGCCTCGGGCCGGGACCGCTGCCGCACTGATCCACTGAGTGATGTTCACTGTCGGGGTGGATCTGCCGAGACTTCCAGAGCTCCCGAGCCGACTCCGCGCCCCGCAGCCCGGCTGGGCGGAGACGACCGATGTCGTGGTCGTCGGCTCCGGTGTCGCGGGCCTCACCGCCGCGCTGCACCTGCGCGAGGCCGGGCTGCACGTCACCGTCGTCACCAAGGTGAACATCGATGACGGGTCCACCCGCTGGGCGCAGGGTGGCATCGCGGCCGTGTTCGACCCGTACGACACCCCGGCCGCCCACGCCGAGGACACGCTGGTCGCGGGCGTGGGGCTGTGCGATCCGGCCGCCGTCGACGTGCTCGTCAACGAGGGGCCCGCGCGGGTACGGGAGCTGATGCGCTGGGGTGCGGAGTTCGACCGCAACGCCGACGGTTCCCTCATGCTCACCCGCGAGGGCGGCCACCACGCCAACCGGATCGTGCACGCCGGGGGCGACGCCACCGGCGCGGAGGTGCAGCGGGCGCTGCACGCGGCGGTCCGCCGCGACCCGTGGATCCGGCTGTTCGAGCACGCCCTGGTCCTCGACCTGCTCCGGGACGCCGCCGGGCGGGCCTGTGGAGTGACGCTGCACGTGCTCGGGGAGGGCTCCGAAGACGGCGTGGGCGCGGTGCTCGGCCGGGCGGTCGTGCTGGCCACCGGGGGCATGGGGCAGGTGTACGCGGTGACGACCAACCCGGTCGTCTCCACCGGCGACGGCGTGGCCCTCGCGCTGCGGGCCGGTGCCGCGGTTACTGACCTGGAGTTCGTCCAGTTCCACCCGACGGCGCTGGTGACAGGGGCGGCGAGCGCCCAGCAGCCGCTGGTCAGCGAGGCGCTGCGCGGCGAGGGCGCGTACCTGCGCGACGGCGACGGCAAGCGCTTCATGGTGGGCCAGCACGACCTGGCCGAGCTCGCCCCGCGGGACGTCGTGGCCAAGGGCATCCACCGGGTGATGCTGGCGGAGGGCAGCGCGAACGTGTGGCTGGACGCGCGGCATCTCGGGGCGGAGTTCCTCGAGGCCCGCTTCCCGACGATCATGACGAGCTGCCGCGCCGCCGGGATCGAGCCCACCACCGACCTGATCCCGGTCGCCCCGGCGGCGCACTACGCCAGCGGCGGCGTGCGGACCGATCTACGCGGGCGTACCTCCATCCCCGGCCTGTACGCGTGCGGCGAGGTGGCCTGCACCGGGGTGCACGGCGCCAACCGGCTCGCCTCCAACTCCCTGCTGGAAGGGCTCGTGTTCGCCCGCCGGATCGCCACCGACATCGCGGCCGACCTCCCGCCGCAGACCGAACCGGTGACCGGTGACGCGCCGCAGTGGGCGGTCGATCCGGCGGTCCGCCAGCCGCTCCAGCAGGCCATGAGCCGCGGCGCGGGCGTCCTGCGGAGCGCGACCTCGCTCGACGAGGTAGCGGCCACGCTCACCCGGCTCGGCACCGAGCGCGCGCCCTCCGACACCGCCAGTTGGGAGGCGGCCAACCTGGTCACGATCGCCGCCGCGCTCGTGGCGGCCGCCGCCTGCCGGCAGGAGACCCGCGGCTGCCACTGGCGCGACGACTTCCCCATCACCGACGAGGCATGGTGCGGCCACCTGCTGGCCACGGTGACGGACACCGGTGTACTGACCGAGACGTGGGAGCCCTTGACATGAACCTGGACCAGACCGCCGTACGCGAGATCGTCCGGCGCGCCCTCGCCGAGGACCTCGGGCCGGACCGTCTCGACGTGACGAGCGTGGCGACGATCCCGGCCGACCAGACCGACACCGGCGACCTGGTCGCCCGCGCCGACGGAGTGGTGGCCGGGCTGGACGTGGCCGCCGCCGTCTTCGACGAGGCTTCCGGCGGTACGGTCGGGTTCGCGAAGAAGGTGTCCGACGGCGCGCGGGTGGCCCGCGGGGATGTCCTGGCCACGGTGGCCGGGCCGACCCGGGCGATCCTCACCGCCGAGCGCACCGCCCTCAACCTGCTGTCCCGCATGTCCGGGGTCGCGACGCACACCCGGGCCTGGGCCGACGCCCTGGCCGGCACGAAGGCGTTGGTGCTCGACACCCGCAAGACCACACCCGGCCTGCGGGCGCTCGAGAAGTACGCGGTGCGCGCGGGTGGCGGCACGAACAAGCGCATGGGCCTCTACGACGTGGCCATGATCAAGGACAACCACACGGTGGCGGCCGGTGGCATCGCGCCGGCGTTCCGCCTGGTCCGGGAGGCCTTCCCGGACGTGACCATCCAGGTCGAGGTCGACACGGTCGCCGAGGCCGTCGAGGCGGTGGAGGCCGGGTCCACTTTCCTGCTTCTCGACAACATGGAGCCCCACCAGCTGCGCGAGGTGGTCGCCGCCGTGGACGGTCGGGCCGAACTCGAGGCAACGGGTGGCCTGACCCTGGACCGGGCTCGTGAGTTCGCCGAAACGGGCGTGGACTACCTTTCGGTAGGGGCGTTGACGCACTCCTCGCCCATCCTCGACATCGCGTTGGACCTGCGCCCTCGGAGTTGACATCCGTGCTGCTCTGCATCGACATCGGTAACACCAACACCGTTCTCGCCACCTTCGAGGGCGAGAAGCTGGTGCACTCCTGGCGCACCAAGACCGACGCCCGGGACACCGCCGACGAGCTGGGGCTGCTCTTCCGGGGCCTGCTGGCCGGCGACGCGGTGCAGGTCACCGGGATCGCCGCCTGTTCGACCGTGCCGGCGTCGCTGCGGTCGCTGCGGACGATGCTCGGCCGCTACTACGCCGACGTACCCACGGTGATCCTGGAGCCGGGCATCCGCACCGGCGTCTCGCTGGTGTTCGACAACCCCAAGGAGATCGGGGCCGACCGGATCGCCAACTCGCTCGCGGCCTACACCCTGTACGGTGGGCCGGCGATCGTCGTGGACTTCGGTACCTCCACCAACTTCGACGTGGTGAGCGCCAAGGGCGAGTTCCTCGGCGGGGTGCTCGCGCCCGGGGTCGAGATCTCTGTGGACGCGCTCGCCGCCCGCGCAGCCCAGCTGCGCAAGGTGGAGCTGGTCAAGCCCCCCCGCGTCATCGGCAAGAACACGGTCGAGGCGCTCCAGTCCGGCGTGGTGTACGGCTTCGCCGGTCAGGTCGACGGCATCGTCCGCAATATCATGTCCGAGCTGGGCCCAGCGCAGGCCGTGGTAGCCACCGGCGGGCTCGCCCCGATCGTGATCGGCGAGTGCGAGACGATCACCCACCACGAGCCGATGCTCACTCTGATCGGCCTGCGGATGATCTTCGAGCGCAACATCGGGTCATGAGATCCGGTACGTCCGGTACGCCTCGGTGACGTAGGGCAGTTCGAACTCGGCGCGCCCGGCCAGGTCGGGGTGGCTGGCGCACAGACCCTGGACGGCGGCCTCCACGGCGGCTCGCTTCACCGGCTCCGCGACCAGGTAGAACGACCGGGAGCGCACCAGGTCGAGCAGCGTGTCCGGGGTGTGGGTCACCGAGTGCCGGAAGTCGGCCCGCTCCACCGGGGTGAACTGCGGCCCGAGGGGCGTGACCTGCGTGCCTCCACCCTGTCCTCCACCCTGTTCATCGATGATCTTGCTCAATGCGGCTACCCACGCCACGCCTTCGTCGCGCTCGTTCCACAGCGGCCCGAACACTCCGCCCGGCTTCAGGACCCGGGCGATCTCCGGGTGCGCCTTGTCCGGGTCGAACCAGTGGTACGCCTGCCCCGCGACGACGGCGTCCACGGACGCGTCGGGTAGCGGGATCGCCTCGGCGGACCCTTCGACGGCCGCCGGCGCGCCGCCGGCTTCGTCCATCTTTGCTCGCATTCCGGCGTCCGGTTCGACCGGAATGACCTCGTACCCGAGCCCCGCCAACTGCCGGGACAGGATGCCGGTGCCGGCACCCAGGTCCACGACCCTCGCGGGCGCGTCGCCGAGGATCCACCGGATCGCCTCGACGGGATAACGGGGGCGGACGCGGTCGTACAGATCGGCCGCCGGTCCGAAGGAGCGGGCGTGTGCCTGCCAACGTTGAGAGTCCACGGCTGAAAAATACCGGGTGACGGTGAGTAGGCTCAGTGGCGACGAATGCCCCGAGCTTTGAGGAAAAACGGTGACCGATCAGTCCGTGCCCATCGATGCCCCCGACGACCTGCCGGAGCAGATGCGGGTACGTCGGGAAAAGCGCGCCCGAATTCTGGAGTCCGGCCAGGAGCCGTACCCGGTGGGTTTTCCCCGGACGGCGACGCTCGCCGAGATCCGGGAGCGCTTCGGCGACCTGCCGACCGACACGGCCACGGGCGAGAAGGTCGCGGTCACCGGACGGGTGATCTTCATTCGCAACACCGGGAAGCTGAGCTTCGCGACTCTGCGCGAGGGTGACGGCACCGAACTGCAGGCGATGCTCTCCCTCGACCGGGTGGGGCAGGAGGCGCTCGACGAATGGAAGCGGCTGGTCGACATCGGCGACCACGTCGGAATCACCGGCGAGGTCATCACCAGCCGCCGCGGTGAGCTGTCCGTGCTCGCCGACGGCTGGCAAATGACCGCGAAGTCACTTCGCCCGCTACCGGTCGCGCACAAGCCGATGAGTGAGGAATCGCGGGTCCGGCAGCGTTATGTCGATCTGATCATGCGGCCGCAGGCGCGGGAAACGGTCCGGACAAGGGCCACCGTTGTGCGCAGTCTGCGTGAGTCATTGCACAACCGTGATTACCTCGAGGTCGAAACCCCGATGCTGCAGCTGTTGCACGGCGGTGCCGCGGCTCGACCCTTTGTCACTCGTAGCAACGCACTGGACACGGAGTTGTATCTCCGGATCGCTCCGGAACTTTTCCTGAAGCGATGCGTGGTCGGGGGTATCGAGCGGGTCTTCGAGATCAACCGGAACTTCCGCAACGAGGGTGTGGACTCCTCGCATTCGCCGGAGTTTGCCATGCTCGAGGCCTACCAGGCGTACGCCGACTACAACACGATGGCGACCCTCACCCGCGAGATCGTGCAGGAGGCCGCGATGCGGCTGAGCGGTTCGCACGTCGTGCACCACCACGACGGCAGGGAGTTCGACCTCGGCGGCCAGTGGCGGGAGGTGACGCTGTACGGCGCCCTTTCCGGCGCCCTGGGCGAGGAGGTCACCGTGGAAACCCCGATGGCCCGCCTGATGGAATTCGCGGCCAAGCACGACGTCGCCGTCGACCCCAAGTGGGGGCCCGGAAAGCTGGCCGAAGAGCTCTTCGAAGCGCTGGTGGTGCACACGCTGCAGGCGCCGACCTTCGTGCGTGACTACCCGGAGGAGACCAGCCCGCTGACCCGGGCGCACCGCGAGGTGCCGGGGCTGACCGAGAAGTGGGACCTGTACGTGCTCGGCTTCGAGCTCGCGACGGCCTACTCCGAGCTGGTCGACCCGGTGGTGCAGCGGGACCGGCTGGTTGCGCAGTCGCTGCAGGCGGCAAAGGGCGACCCCGAAGCCATGCAACTCGACGAGGACTTTCTGCGTGCGATGGAGTACGGAATGCCGCCCGCTGGCGGTATGGGCATGGGAATCGACCGGTTGCTGATGGCGCTCACCGGCCTGGGGATTCGCGAGACAATCCTCTTTCCGCTCGTACGTCCTGAGTGATTTCCCGTACCCGTTGACGTTGCGCCCGCGCGTTGGGTTATTGTTTTTGGCTAACAGGCGGGTGCGGACTTTCGGAGGGAATACTCGTGGCCAAGCGAACTATCCACGTGCTGGTCGACGACCTGGACGGCGGCGAGGCCGATGAGACCGTCAAGTTTGCGATCGACGGCATTCAGTACGAGATCGACCTGTCGACGAAAAACGCGAACAAGATGCGTGAAGCTCTCGCGCCCTATGTTTCCGCGGGCACCAAGGTAGGCCGGGGCGGCGTGCTGGCCGGCGGTCGCTCGGCGAGCCGTATCCGCGGTGCCGGTGGCGACCGTGACCAGAACCGGGCGATCCGCGAGTGGGCCCAGAGCAAGGGCATCAAGGTCTCCGACCGCGGTCGGATCAAGCAGGAGATCGTCGACCGGTACAACGCCGAGGCCGGTCAGTAGCGGCTTCTGGCTGGTCGGCAGCGGCCTCGCGCCGGTCAGTACGCGCGCCGGCCCGGCTGGTGGGACCAGCCGGGCTCAGTGCGGACCGGTGAGCGCCGTGGCCGGGCTCAGTGCGGACCGGTGAGCGTCGTGGCCGGGCTCAGTGCGACCGGTGTGCGTCGTAGCCGGGCTCGGCGTCGACCGGTGAGCGCCGCGGCCGGCTGACCCGGCCGAACTCGCTGGTCACCCAGCACCATGATCTATTTCGGGCCCCCCCGGCTTTGCCGGGCGGGCCCGATTTCGCTCTGCGCGTAGCGCCGAGACCGACGGGAACACCTGAGGGGCCCTGTCTGTTGGCCTCAAATGTCGCGTAACCAGCCATTTCCCGGGGTACGAGTCCGGTAGCCGACGCGTTTGTCAGGGCTTCTGTGCGGGCGCACCGGCTGGAACCGTCGTCCCACGGCGATAGAGTAAGTGCACGGTCACGTCGGATCTCGTCTGGTAGTCAGCCAGGTGCGACGGCGGCACGGCACATGAGGGAGCAGGAATGTTCGAGCGGTTTACCGACCGAGCACGTCGGGTGGTCGTCCTGGCTCAAGAAGAGGCCAGGATGCTCAACCACAACTACATCGGCACGGAGCACATCCTGCTCGGTCTCATCCACGAGGGTGAGGGCGTGGCGGCCAAGGCTCTGGAGAGCCTGGGCATCTCGCTGGAGGGTGTGCGCCAGCAGGTCGAGGAGATCATCGGCCAGGGGCAGCAGGCACCCAGCGGGCACATCCCGTTCACGCCGCGTGCCAAGAAGGTCCTGGAGCTGTCGCTTCGCGAGGCGCTCCAGCTCGGCCACAACTACATCGGCACCGAGCACATCCTGCTCGGTCTGATCCGTGAGGGCGAGGGTGTTGCGGCTCAGGTGCTGGTCAAGCTCGGCGCCGACCTCAACCGTGTTCGCCAGCAGGTGATCCAGCTGCTCTCCGGCTACCAGGGCAAGGAGCCCGCCGCGGCGGGCACCGGCTCGACCGGCGAGGCGGCACCGTCCACGTCGCTCGTGCTCGA
>NZ_JAATVY010000042.1 GCF_011947195.1 Planosporangium thailandense
GTCGCGGATGACCGCCTAGAGAGGCCGGGGATGCGAGGTGGAGGAGCCGGACAGGGCGACGACGGTGAGCGCGCGGGCGCCGCGTGACTCGACCACCAGGACGGTCGTCCCCCGCGGCAGCGGCTCGTCGGACCAGGCCAGGTAGGTTTCGGACCCGCCGCGGATCTTGACCAGTACCTCGCCCGGACCGGCCGCGCCCCGCGTGGCCACCGTGAGAACGCCGGTACGCCCCACGGCGGACGGGTCACCGTTCATCGACTGCGACCTCTCCCTCACCTCGTGTGGATCACGGTAGGAGATCGCGTCAACGCCGGGTGGTCAAGACCATGATGACCACCGGCTGCCCGGACGCGGCCGCGCCCGTGGTGTAAGAGTTAAGCCATGCGCCTGACCCAGTACGCGCACGGCGGCGGCTGTGCCTGCAAGATCCCGCCCGGTGAACTGGAGTCGGTGGTGGCCGGCCTGGTCGGTGACGCCCCGCCGGACGGCCCCGGCGAACTGCTGGTCGGGCTCGACGACGGCGACGACGCCGCGGTCGTGCGGATCGCGGGCGGCTCCGCGATCGTCGCCACAGCCGACTTCTTCACGCCGGTCGTCGACGACGCCTACGACTGGGGGCGCATCGCGGCCGCCAACGCCCTGTCCGACGTGTACGCCATGGGCGGCACCCCAGTCGTCGCGGTCAACCTGCTCGCCTGGCCCCGCGAGGTGCTGCCGCTGGAGCTGGCCGCGGAGGTGCTGCGCGGCGGCCTGGACGTGGCGCGGGAGGCGGGCTGCCACGTGGCCGGCGGGCACAGCGTGGACGACCCGGAGCCCAAGTACGGCATGGCCGTCACCGGCGTGGCCGACCCGGGCCGGATCATGCGCAACGACGCCGGCACGCCCGGGCTGCCGCTGACCCTGACCAAGCCCCTCGGCATCGGCGTGCTCAACAGCCGGCACAAGGCGACCGGCGAGGTCTTCGGCACCGCCGTGGCCGCCATGACCACCCTCAACCGGGACGCCTCCGCGGCGGCGCTGAAGGCCGGCGCGGTCTGCGCGACCGACGTGACGGGGTTCGGCCTGCTCGGTCACCTGCACAAGCTGGCCCGGGCCAGCGGCGTGACGGCGGTCGTCGACGCGGCGGCCGTGCCCTACCTGGACGGCGCGCGCGAGACCCTGGCCGCCGGGTACGTCAGCGGCGGCACCCGGCGCAACCTCGACTGGGTACGCGCGCACCTGTCGGCCGACGGTGTGGGCGAGGACGAGCTGCTGCTGCTGGCCGACGCCCAGACCTCCGGTGGCCTGCTCGTCGCCGGGGAGGTGCCCGGCTACCCGGTGATCGGTGAGCTGGTCCCCCGCCGCGACGGCGTGACGCTCGTCGTCCGCTGACTCCTCATGATCACGGAGACTTTTCCGTGTCAGAGCACGGAATAGTCTCCGTGATCATGAGAGACGGACGCGGTCGCCCCTGCTGATCGACGTCGCCCAGCTCGTCAGGTACGGCTCGGGCAGCGCCTTGCCCGCGTTCGCGCCCCACACCTTCGCCAGTTCGGCGCGCACCTGCTCGACCGGCGCGCCGGCGCACCGCCGCAGCAGCCGGTCGAGCTCCGGCTGCATCACCGCGTTGAACCGGTCGATCGCGCGGCGGGCGCGCGCGTCGATCTCGAAACTCGCCCGTTCCATGATCCTGGAGAGTTCGCGGGGCTATGACCCCGCGAAGCCTTCATGATCATGGGAGGGGGCCCGGGCCTCCAGCCGCTCCCGCTGCGGCACCACCGTGTACTTCGGATCCCGGGCGGACGCCTTGCCCGCATCGAAGATGCCGAACCGGGTCAGCACCGATCCGGCGACCAGCGCCGCGCCGGACAGCGCAGACAGGACCCGGCTGCGCCGGCTGACCAGCGCGCCGACCGCCCCGGCCGCGGTGCAGGCCCGCGCGGCCCGCAGCAGCCTGCCCTGCCGCCCGATCCGGTACGGCTCGCTGACCAGCCCCATCGAGTGTTCGACCCGGTGCATCGCGGCCAGATCCAGCGCCGCGCCCGCCACCCCGAGCCGGCGTACCGGCCCGGTCTCCGACAGCGGCGCGGCGATCAGCCCGACGCCCGAGGCGGCGGCCGAGGCGCTACCGGCGAAGACGAACGGCAGGTACCGGCGCGCCTCGTGCCACGACGGCACGGCGGTCTGGGACAGCAGCACCGCCGTGTACGTGGCCAGCGGCGGCCCCAGCAGGAACGCCGCGAGCCCCGCGCCCCGGCCGACCGGCGGCAGCACGCGCCGGGCCAGCCCGAGCACGCCCCGCTGCGGCAGCAACGGCGCGAACTCGGCGGCGGCCGCCGCCCCGGCGTTGACGCCGAAGGCGGACAGGATCCAGGTGCCCACCGACATCGGCGAGGTCGGCTTGGCCACCCGCAGCATGTGGTGGAACCGCTCGGGACGACCGAGGTCGTTGATGAGGAAGTAGGTGCTCGCGCCGAGCGCGGCGAGCGAGGTCAACCGGCCGGTGCGGCGCAGCACCGGGCGCCCGGTCAGGTCGGCGCCGGCCGCGATCATCGAGGACGCGGCGGCGAGGCCGCCGGTGAACAGGTACGCCGCGATGTCGTGGTGCCACACCGGCTCCTTGAGGACCGGCCGGCCGTAGTACGACCGGAACTCGGCGCGCGGCACCATCGACCGCTCGCCGCCCTCACGCCGCTCGCGCTTGCCCTCGCCGCGTCGAAGCGACGACTGGAACTGACGGAACCGATCGCCGACGGGCGGGCGGCCCGCCGGCTCGCGGCTCGCGGCCTCCCGACCCATGCTGCCCATCTCGCCGGCGGTCACGCCTGTCCTCCCTGCAACGATCCTCTCCTCGGCGCGGCGGCCGCCGTCGCGCCGGCCGCACCCCACCCGCGGCATCCGCCGGCGGTCACCGGCGCCGGCCCAGACCCAGGAACGCGACGGCGACCGCCGCGGCCATCGTCAGCGCCGCCTTGCCGGCGGTCCGCCACATCTCCGGCAGGTCACGGGTCGGCACGACCGGGTCCGGCGGCAGCCCGTACACCTCCGGCTCGTCGAGCAGCAGGAAGAACGCGCCGTCGCCGCCGACCCCGTCCTCCGGGTCGTTGCCGTAGAGCCGGGCGCTGGTCTCCCCGATCCCGTGCAGGTGCTCGAGCCGGGCCGCCGCGCGCTCCCGCAACTCGTCGAGCGGCCCGTACTGGATCGACTCGGTCGGGCAGGCCTTGGCACAGGCGGGCATCATGTCGTCGCGGAGCCGGTCGTAGCACAGCGTGCACTTCCACGCCCGGCCGTCGCCCTTGCGCTGGTCGATCACGCCGTACGGGCACCCCGAGATGCAGTACCCGCAGCCGTTGCAGATGTCCTCCTGCACCACGACCGTGCCGAATTCGGTGCGGAACAGCGCCCCGGTGGGGCAGACGTCCAGGCAGCCGGCGTGGGTGCAGTGCTTGCAGACGTTCGACATCATCAGCCAGCGGAAGTCCGTGCGCTCCCCGCCCGGCAGCTGACCGGGCAGCACCGACGACGGCATGCCCAGGAACTGGGTGGTCGCCGGGGCGGCGGCGGCCGGCTCGGGGCCGGGTACCACACCCGGCTCGGTGCCGGTCTCCTTGCCGGTGGTGGCCGCCGCCACGGCCGACTCCGGCGCGGCGACCGTCGTGGTCGGCATCCCCGCGAAGGCCGGCGGCTGGTTGCCGGCCTGTCCACCCACGCCGGTGCCCCGGTCGGCGAGCCTGTCCCGCGACACCGGCTGTTCGATGAAGGCGACGTGGCGCCACGAGTTGGCGGTGAGCCCGCCGGTGTTGTCGTACGACATGCCGAGCAGGTCCAGCCCGTGCTCGGGTACGTTGTTCCACTCCTTGCACGCCACCTCGCACGCCTTGCAGCCGATGCACACCGAGGTATCCGTGAAGAAGCCCATGCGCGGCGGCGCGTCGACGTACCCGGCGTCCGGGGCGGGGTCGAGCGGTCCGTAGAGGCTGTTCTCAGGCACTACTTGTCTGGCCTCCCCTGCCGGTAGGACTCTGCGGCGGTGTCGGTGGTGATGATCGGAGTATGGTGCGACTCCAAGATCCCCGCACGCCTACGGTAATCGTTCAGATACGTGACAAGTTCGCGGCCCTGGGGTCGCCGGCCCGGCCGTACGTCGCAGGTGCCGCACTTGCCCTCCTGGATGAGCACGTTCGGGTCCAGCACCATGCCGCCGAGGTCGTTGGCCGAGTCGCCCCGCGACCACCCGTTGGGTCCCCAGTGGTAGGGCAGCCAGATCTGGTGCACGACCCGGTCGGCGACCGGTAGCGGGGTGAGCCGGTCGGTGACCAGCACCCTCCCCTCGACCACGCCCCGTGCGGTGACCACGTGTCCCCAGTCCAGGTGGGTCAGGCCACGCTCGGCCGCGAGCTCCGGGGACACCTCGAAGAACATCTCCGGCTGCAGCTCGGCCAGGTGCTCGACGTACCGGCTCATCCCACCGGCCGTGTGGTGCTCGGTGAGCCGGGCGATGGTGAACACGTACGGGTAGACGCCGACGTGCGGCTCCGGCGGGCTCGGATGGGTGATGTTCTCCGGCCGGTCGTACACCTTGCGCACCGGGTTGGCCTGCTGCCCGTAGAGCGGGTTGCGTACCAGTGACTCCGGCGGCTCGTAGTGCGTCGGCATCGGCCCGTCGAGCAGACCCGACGACGCGTACAGCCAGCCCTTCCCGTCGCCCAGCATGATGAACGGGTCGTCGCCGGCGATCGCCTCGACGCCTTCGGCGTCCGGGCCCGGCCGGTACGACGGCGGCTTCGTCTTCTCGAAGTCCGGCTGGTCGTACCCGTCCCAGCAGCCTTTCTTCCCGTCCCACCAGACGTAGGCCTTGCGCTCGCTCCACGGCCGGCCCTGCGGGTCGGCCGAGGCGCGGTTGTACAGGATGCGCCGGTTGTCCGGCCAGGCCCAGCCCCACTCGGGGGCCACGTAGTTCTGCTCGCCTCCCGGCCGGCGCCGGGCCGCCTGGTTGACGCCGTCGGCGTAGACGCCGCAGTAGATCCAGCAGCCGCCGACGGTCGAGCCGTCGTCGCGTAGCTGACCGAACGTACGCAGCGTGAGACCCGTCTTCACGTCGTACCCGTTGATCTCGCGCAGCACCGCGTCCGCGCTCGGCTCGTCGTGTGGGCCGTGGGTGGGGTAGTCCCAGGCCAGGTCGAGGATCGCCCGGTCGCGTGGCAGCGTCGAGCCGGCCAGCTTCTGCCGGACGATGCGGCCGAGGTGGTAGAAGAACCACAGGTCGGAGCGGGCGTCGCCGGGCGGGTCGAGCGCCTTCTCCCGCCACTGCAGCAGCCGCTGCGTCTGGGTGAAGGTGCCCTCCTTCTCCACGTGCGAGGCGGCCGGGATGAAGAACACCTCGGTACGGCACTCGGTCGGCACGATCTCGCCGGTCTCGACCTCCACGCTGTTCTTCCACCAGGTGGCGCTCTCGATCTCGAACAGGTCCCGCACCACGAGCCAGTCGAGGTTGGCCATGCCCAGCCGCTGGGCCCGACCGTTCATCGAGCCGACGGCCGGGTTCTGCCCCATCAGGAAGTACCCCTTGATCTTGCCGTCGATCATGTCGAAGACCTGCTTGTAGATGCCGTGGTCGCCGGTCAGTCGCGGCATGTACCCGTAGCAGAAGTCGTTGTCCGGCGTCGCTGCCTCGCCCCAGTACGCCTTGAGCAGGCTCGCGCAGTACGCCGGGGCGTGGTGCCAGAACCCCTTCTGCTTCGGGTGGCAGATGCTGGTGACCCAGTCGGAGTAGGTGGGGTGCAGCTGCGCCACGGGCATCGGCAGGTAGCCCGGCAGCAGGTTGAACAGCGTCGGGATGTCGGTCGAGCCCTGGATGCTGGCGTGGCCGCGCAGCGCCAGGACGCCGCCGCCCGGCCGGCCGATGTTGCCCAGCAGCAGCTGGATGATGGCGCCGGTGCGGATGTACTGCGCGCCGACGCTGTGCTGGGTCCAGCCCACCGAGTACACCAGCGCGGTGGTGCGGTCCCGCCCGGAGTTCTCCGTCCAGGCCCGGCACACCTCGTCGAACTTCTCCCGCGGGATGCCACAGGCCTGTTCGACCACCTCAGGGGTGTAGCGGGCGAAATGTCGCTTGAGGATCTGGTAGACGCAGCGCGGGTGCCGCAGCGTCTCGTCCCGGTCGACCCGCCATGACACGCCCGGCCCGTGCGACTCGTGCTGCAGCGGGCTCGCCGTCTCCCGCTCGATGACGGTATCGCGCGCCGCCGCCTGCGGCTCGTGCCCCTGGTACTGCCAGGTCACCGGGTCGTAGACGCCGGTGTCGGGGTCGTAGCCGGAGAACAGGCCGTCGAGGTCCTCGGTGTCGCGGAAGTCCTCACTGACGATGGTCGCCGCGTTGGTGTAGGCCAGCACGTACTCGCGGAAGTCCAGCTCGTTGCTCAGGATGTAGTTGATCACCCCACCGAGGAACGCGATGTCGGTGCCCGCCCGGATCGGCACGTACGTGCTGGCCAGCGCGCTCGTCCGGGTAAACCGCGGGTCGACGTGGAAGATCTTCGCGCCGCGCTCCTTGGCCGCCATCGCCCACTGGAACCCCACCGGGTGGCACTCGGCCATGTTGGAGCCCTCGATGATGATGCAGTCAGCGTTGGCGAGGTCCTGCTGGAAGTTGGTGGCGCCGCCACGTCCGACGCTCGTCCCCAGACCGGGGACGGTGGCGGAGTGTCAAATCCGGGCCTGGTTCTCGATCTGGATCGCGCCCAAGGCGGTGAACAGCTTCTTGATGAGGTAGTTCTCCTCATTGTCGAGGGTCGCCCCGCCCAGCCCGGAGAAGCCCAGGGTGCGGTTGAGCGGCCGGCCCTCGTCGTCGACGTCCTCCCACGTCGCCGCCCGCGCCGCGATCACCCGATCGGCGATCATGTCCATCGCCGTGTCGAGGTCCAGGTCCTCCCACTCCGTCGCGTACGGCCGCCGGTACCGGACCTTCGTCTGGCGGAACCTGCTCGTCACCAGGTTCTTGCTCGCCGCGCCCTTCGGGCACAGCCGGCCCCGCGAGATCGGCGAGTCCGGATCACCCTCGATCTGCGTGACCCGGCCGTCCTTGACGTACACCCGCTGGCCGCAGCCGACCGCGCAGTACGGGCAGACCGACCGGGCCATCGAGTCGGCGGCCTCGGTGCGCGGAGCCAGCTCCGCCGAGCGCCGCGACATCGCCGCCGCACCCCGACCGAGCGGATCGGTACCGGTCAGCTGGCGGTACACGGGCCAGCTCTCGAACCAGGTACGTACGCCCATGGAACATCCCTACCACCGGCCGGTGAGCCAGAAACATGATCGGGACAACTTTCCGTACGGAGCGTCGGCTTTCCGCACGCGACGTCGGCCGCGCCGCCCGGCGCGGCTACTACTCCCTGCCCCGGCCCCGCACCGGACACCCCGCACACCCGCGTCAATACGAGAACCCGCCGGTCAGGGTTGCGCTGAGGGTCCAACACGCGGATCCTGCACAAGGTACGGTCGACCGGTCAGCCTCGAATTTTGAGGTATGCTCGCCGACGCACGACCGCCGGAACGTCCTCACGGAGGGTGACCTTTTAAGTGCAGCTGAGTCTCCGGCTCTGGCCGGACATGCGCCTCACGTGGGTGTCCGGATGCGCCATCGTGCACTCCGGACCGGAGCCCGGTGCCGCGATCACGGCGCTGGTCACGAAGGCGTCCGGTGCCGCCGAACTCGCTGTGGTCGTCACCTCACACACCGTCCGGCTGCTGCCGCCGATGATGAACGAGTTGGCCGACCTGCTCGTCGACCGGCTCCCGCCGCGCTGCAGCCGGGTACGTCTCGTGGCGTGGAACAGCGGCTGCCTCCACGATGACCGCCCGGCGCCGGCATACCAGCTCGCGACCCGGCTCGGCGTCGAGGTCGTCGCACCGGCCGGCCCCCTGCTCGGCGTCCCGGGCGGTTCCCTGTTCGCGGCGGCCGGGCGCGGCGCGCAGCGCCCCGGCGGCTGGTGGCGGTTCGCCCCTGGCAGCGCCCCGTCCCGGGTGGGCTGGCGCTACCCGGTGCCCTCGTGGGACGCCGATCTGGCCGAGGTGGGCGACCTCGGCAACGGCCTGGTCGTCGATCAGGTGCCGGCCGGGCTGTGGTTGCACCGCTCGGGCTACCGCAGCATGACCGACCTCGTCTTCTCCGTGCCCGTCGACGCCGACAGCCCGGCGCTCGTCGTCTCACACCCCGACGAGGAGCCGCTGCGCCCCGAGGAGCTGGCCCACGCGCTCGCCGTCCTGCCCCGACGGATCGTCGACCGGCTGGTGTTCACCCCGTACGGGCCCGACCCGGTCAGCGACGGCCGGCTCGGTGAGGTCGCGGCGTCGCTGCTGGGCGCACCCGCCCGCACCCGTCCGGGCCTGCCGCTGTACGGGTCCGGTGGCCAGCGCGCCCTCGTCACCGTCGACGGCGAGGGACGGCCGCTGTGGCAGCCGTTCGCCCGCGAGGTGCGCTGCAACCCCCGGACCGAGTCCACCGAGGCGGCCGACTGGATCAACCCGGCGCCCGAGGTGCTCTCCGAGCCGATCGCGCCGGCCACCTTCGCGCTCGGCCCCGGATGGGCCGCCGAGGTGATCGAGGCCGGCCTGTGGATCCGGCCGGCGGACGCGCCCGAGCCCGCGGACTGGGCCCGCAACCTGCCGCTTGACGTCGAAGAGTGCACCATCGTCGTCGGTACACCGTCCGGCGCGTACCCGCCGCCGCCCAGCACGCTGCTCGCCGCGCTGCTCGAACGACTGCCCGCTGACGCGCGATCCCGGATCCGCTTCGCGGTGCCGCGCGGCGCGGGCGACGATGTGATGAGCCTGACTGCCGCGCTCAGCGAACAGCTACCGGGGAAGGCGGAGGTCCGCATCGTCGCGCCGGCCGGCCGCCGGCGCGCGCGGATGGCCGAAGAACCGGTGCGTCCGCTCCGCGAGCCCACGCCGTACCCGGTCCGCGCCGCATACCAGCCGACGCCGTCACCGGCGCAGCCCACGATCCAGCCGGCAGCACCGGCGCACGCCGCCACCGAGAGCCTGCCGCCGGTCGTCCAGCCGACCCCGTACCCGCCGCAGCCGGTGCTCAGGCCCACGCCGTACCCGCCGCAGCCCACGATCCAACCGGCACCCCCGGCGCACGCCGCCACCGAGAGCCTCCCCCCGGTGCTCGAGCCGACGCCGTACCCGCCGCACCCGGTCGTCCAGCCGACCCCGTACCCGCCGCACCCGGTCGTCCAGCCGACCCCGTACCCGCCGCACCCGGTCGTCCAGCCGACCCCGTACCCGCCGCAGCCGGCCGTGCGGTCGCGCGGGCGCGCGCCGCAGACCCCGGGCGCCCGTCCGTCGGAGCCGCTGCCGTTCCCGCCGTCGAGCCGCGCCGGCGGACGCCAGGGGGCGCGCCCGTCACCGCTGCCCCCGTCGGCGCTGCCGCCGATCCCGCCGGCGCCGGTCCCACCGGCGACGCACGCCGCCCGCCAGCCGGTCGCGCCGATCGCACCGGTCTCACCGGCCCCGATCTCACCGGCCCCGATCTCACCGGCGCCGATGGCCTCCGCGCCGGTCCCACCCGCTTCCATCGCATCCGCGCCGGTCCCACCCGCTTCCATCGCATCCGCACCGGTCCCACCCGCGCCGATGGCCTCCGCGCCGGTCCCGCCGGTGCCCATGGCCTCCGCACCGGTCCCACCGGCGCCGATGCCGCCGGCCCCGATCTCGCCGGTACCTTTCGCGGCGGCGTCGGCCCCGCCGCCCGCGGCTCGCCAGCCCGGCCCGCCGTCGACCGCCGCCCCGCGCGGGGGCCAGCGGGCCCGCGGCCCTCGCCAGTCCGGACCGGTCGTGCACCAGCAGTGGCCGCCGCCTCCGCCCATGGCGTCGCCGCCGAGCGTCGGCTCCGAAACGGGCGCGCAGCCACAGCTCGGCTACCCGGCGGCCGGACAGGCCGCGCCACAGGCGATGCCGCAGCCCGGTCAGCGCCCGTCGCCGGCCCGGCCGGCCAGCCACCAGCCGGCTCCGGAGACGAAGGCCGACGATTCGCAGGATCTGTTGCAGCGCACCGAGATCCGGTCCCACCGCACCGCCGCGGGCAAGGGGGGCCGCGGCGGCGGCCGCGACGACGAGAAGGCCACCGCCTCCGACGCCTCCGAACTGACCCGCCTGCTCGGCTTCTTCGACGAGATCCGTAAGGCCCGGGCCTGGGACGAGGAGCCGGCCGGTTCGCGGCCGGGCGCGTCGTAGGGTGCCCGGCGGCACCGGGCGCCGGGCACGACGGTGACCGTGGAGGGTCCGTCGGTGGTCCGCAGGCGGGTCGTCGTCTCGGGCACGGTCCAGGGCGTCTTCTTCCGTGACACCTGCCGTCGCGTCGCGCAGGCCCACGGCGTCGCCGGCTGGGTGCGCAACCTGCCGGACGGGCGGGTCGAGGCGGTCTTCGAGGGTGCGGCCGGCCCGGTGGAACGCCTGGTGGAGTGGGCTCGGCACGGGCCTCCGCAGGCCCGGGTGACCCACGTCGACGTCGTCGACGAAGCGCCGGAAGGCCTGTCGGGCTTCGACGTGCGGAAGGCTCCGACGGTCTAGGGTTCGACGCTCGGGAGTTCGCCGGGAGCGGCCGGCCCCACCCGGACGGCTGCGGCGGCCTTGCGGTCGGGCGTACGCTCGCAGGCATCCACGTCTGGAGGGGGTGAGGAAGGCGGTGCGGGGTGAACACCGACGCCTCCGTCGCCACGCCGGGACGCTCCCGGTCCGGTGCCGCTGATGCCTGACGACCCCGGGGCTTCGGCACCACCACCCACCCTGCTGTCAGCTCTGTTCGACGCCGACCACATCACCGCCGTACGCCACGCCGTCTCCGGCCGTGCCCACCGCGCCGGCCTGGCCGGGCGGCGGCTGGACGACTTCATCCTCGCCGTCAACGAGGTGATGACCAACGTCGCCCGCCACGCCGGGGGATCGGGCGTGCTGACCCTGTGGCGTCAGGACCGGACGTTGCGGTGCGAGGTGACCGACAGCGGGCCGGGCATGCCTCCCGAGCACCTTCACGAGCAGCCCCTGCCGTCACCGTTCGCGGTGAACGGCCGGGGGCTGTGGCTGGCGCGCCGCCTCTGCGACCGGGTGACGATCGAGACCGGACCGCAGGGTACGACCGTGGGCCTCGCGATCGCCCTCGCCCCCGAGCCGCATCCGGCCGAGCCCCGTTAGCGGGCCGGCCGTCAGCGCGCCGGCGGCGCGACGATCTCGTCGACCAGCCCGTACTCCCGGGCCGCCGCGGCGCCCAGGATCCGCCCGGCGCTGAAGTCGTCCTCGACCCGGCTGCGCGGCTGCCCGGTCACCTGCGCCACGCGTACCACCAGGTCTTCCAGTGCGGACAGGTAGTGGCCGGCCGCGGCCGCCACCTCGTCGGCGGTTCCGGTGACGCCGTCCGAGCCGGGCTCGGCCAGCCGGAAGCGGGAGTGCGGGTACGCCAGCCGCCGGCGGGCCGCCGCGTACACCCCGATCGCCGCGCCGCCGACCTCGCCGAGCGCGGTGGCGTGGACCGGGGCGCGCATCACGTCCAGCGCGTCGACGAGGGCGAACACGGCCGACAGCTCACCCCGCGGCGCGTTGAGGTGCAGCCGTACCGGCTCGGCGCCGAGCGCGTCGAGCGTGAGCAGGGTGGCCGCTACCCGGTTGGCGGCCGCCGCGTCGACCGGCCCCTGGACGAGCACGATCCGCTGGGTGAACATCCGTTCCGCCAGCCAGGGCGCGACGCCGGGGTCCACGGTCGGCGCCGGCACCGGTCGGCCCGGCGGAACATTCCAGCGTCCGGGCGGTTGGTCGGGCGTTCGCGCGTCCATCTATGCCTCCTCGTCCGGGTCGGCGCCGGATGCCCGATCCGCGAGCCGGACCTCGAGATGACGGCCCACCGCCGCCGCGTACCGGTGCAGGGTCGACAGCCGGACGTCGACCGCCCCCGTCTCCAGGCGCGCCACCGCCGGCTGTGAGGTGCCCATCCGATCGGCCACCTCGGCCTGGGACAGCCCGGCCGCGCGGCGCCCGGCGACCAGGTCGGCCAGGAGATCGCGGCGTTGGCGGGCCGACCGGGCCATCTCCCGGAACCCGGGCAGCACCGGGAGGTCGTCGTCCATATCGGAAACGATATACCGCCGGGGTCAGTCCCCTATCAACTCCCGCACCACCGGAAGCGTGGCCCGCCGGCGCGGCACTCACCCGATCGGGGTGGGTTCGCCCCGCCGGCCGCGTCCGGTTGGGGACACTCGCTTGAGCTGCGGTTTCACCAGGTGAAGAGTCGGTTGTGGATGCGTTCCCAAGGACGGGTGCTTCCCAAGGCCTGGTTGCTTTCCCGAGGAGAGGCAGGACGACGATGACCACACCGACTCCGCGCAGCGTGCAGCGCTACGGATGGATTCCCGACCTACCCGACCAGCGGGACCACCTCTTCGCCGCGCCACCGACCGTGCTGGCCACGCTGCCACCGGCGGTGGACCTACGGGACCAGTGTCCCAAGGAGATCTACGACCAGGGCCAGCTAGGCAGCTGCACGGCCAACGCCATCGCCGCCGCGTTCGAGTTCGGCCTGCTCAAGCAGAAGCTGACCGACTTCATGCCGTCGCGGCTGTTCATCTACTACAACGAGCGCGTCATGGAAGGCACCGTCGACTCCGACAGCGGCGCGATGATCCGCGACGGCATCAAAAGCGTCTCCAAGCAGGGCGTGTGCGCGGAGACGACGTGGCCCTACGACATCGCCAGGTTCACCGACCAGCCGCCGCACAGCTGCTACCAGGAGGCGCTCGGCAATCGCGTGACCTCCTACCAGCGCATCATCCAGTCCCTCAGCCAGCTCAAGGGGTGCCTGGCGCACGGGTACCCGTTCGTGTTCGGGTTCCGGGTCTACGAGAGCTTCGAAAGCGAGGAGGTGGCGCGCACCGGGGACGTACCCATGCCGCAGGCCACCGAGCAGGCCCTCGGCGGGCACGCGGTGCTCGCCGTCGGCTACGACGACGCCACCGCCCGGTTCCTGGTACGCAACTCGTGGGGCACCGGCTGGGGGCAGGCCGGCTACTTCACGATGCCGTACGCGTACCTGACCGAGCGCGGCCTCTCCTCCGACTTCTGGGCGGTCCTGCAGGTCAGCTGACCCGCAGGTCGCCTCGCTCTCAGGTCCCCGTCGGCCGCCGAGGTGACCGACGGGACCCGAGGGTTTGCCGGGCCCATGCGGGAGGGTATGTCAGCCGACGCCGCTACCGCATCGGAGGATCACGCTCGATGGGCCAAGAGGTCGACCAGAGAGAGTTCACCCGCCAGGACCGGCAGGCGCACCGCGAGAAGGTGCGCCGCTGCCTGGACGTGTTCGCGCGGATGCTGCGCGAGTCACGGTTCGAGGCGGAAAGGCCCATGACCGGATTGGAGATCGAGCTCAATCTGATCGACCGGCGCCGCAATCCCGCGATGCGCAACGCGGAGGTGCTGCGAGCCATCGCCGACCCCTCGTTCCAGACCGAGCTCGGCCAGTTCAACGTCGAGGTCAACGTCGACCCGCAGCGGCTGGCCGCCGACAGCCTGGGCGGGTACGAGGAGCGGGTCCGCGCGAGCCTCAACGCCGCGGAGGACCGGGCGCACCACGTCGGCGTCGAGCTGGTGATGATCGGAATCCTGCCCACCCTGCGGCCCGAACACCTCACCCACGACGCCCTGTCGGCCAGCCCGCGCTACGAGCTGCTCAACGAGCAGATCTTCGCCGCCCGCGGCGAGGACCTGTACATCTCGATCGACGGGGTCGAACGGCTGGAGGCCACGGCGGACACCGTCGCGCCGGAGGCGGCCTGCACGAGTACGCAGTTCCACCTGCAGGTCAGCCCCGAGCAGTTCCCCGCCTACTGGAACGCCGCCCAGGCCGTCGCGGGCGCACAGCTCGCCGTCGGGGCCAACTCCCCGTTCCTGTTCGGTCAGGAGCTGTGGCGCGAGACCCGCATACCACTGTTCGAGCAGTCCACCGACACCCGCTCCGAGGAGCTCAAGGAGCAGGGGGTACGCCCCCGCGTCTGGTTCGGCGAGCGCTGGATCACGTCGATCTTCGATCTGTTCGAGGAGAACGTCCGCTACTTCCCCGCCCTGCTGCCGATCGTGGAGGACGAGGACCCCGTCGAGGTACTCGACCGCGGCGGCATCCCGGAGCTGGCCGAGCTGCGCCTGCACAACGGCACCGTGTACCGCTGGAACCGCCCGGTCTACGACGTCGTCCGCGGCCGCCCGCACGTACGCGTGGAGAACCGGGTGCTGCCCGCCGGACCGACCGTGGTGGACACCCTGGCCAACGCGGCGTTCTACTTCGGTGTCGTCCGGTCGCTGGCCGAGGAGGAGCGTCCGGTGTGGACGCGGATGTCGTTCGCCACCGCGACGGAGAACTTCCACGCCGGCGCCCGTCACGGCCTGGACGCCAACCTGCAGTGGCCGGAGCTCGGCGCCGTACCCGCGAGCGAGCTGGTGCTGCGCCACCTGCTGCCGCTGGCCCACCAGGGGCTCGACCGGTGGGGCGTGGACGGGCGCGAGCGGGACCGGCTGCTGTCGATCATCGAACGGCGCTGCGCGACCGGGCGCAACGGGGCCCGTTGGCAGGTCGACACCGTGCGCCGGCTGGAACAGGAGGACGGGCTGGACCGTCAGGAGGCGCTGCGCGGCATGCTGGCCCGCTACGTCGAGCACATGCACGCGAACCTGCCCGTCCACGAATGGCCGGTGGGCACGACGGCGGTGCCGACCTCCCAGGATCCTCCCAGCGTCTCCTGAGCCACCACGCAGCGCCGGTGGAAGCAGTGGCGGTGACCCGGACGCCGAGCCGCGCGCCGCGCTGCTGTCGAGGCGTACCGGCGCGAGCGAGGGACGTGGGCTCTTGTCACCCTCCCGGCAACGGGCTTCCAGCTCGTCCGGCCCGTCGGCGCCGCCTGCGCCGACGGGCGTCCGCGACGCGTACGTCGACCTGCTGCGGTCGCTGGCGATCGTGCGGGTGGTGGGCTACCACTGCCTCGGCCTCGCCTGGCTGACCGTCGCCTTCCCCGCGGTGGGGGTCATGTTCGCCCTTGCCGGATCGCTGATGGCGGCGTCGCTGGACCGGGCCGGCCCGGCCGCCGTGGTCCACCGGCTGCGGCGCCTTCTCCCCCCACTGTGGGCGCTCGCGGCGATCTGCGTACCGGTGATGCTGCTCGGCGGGATGCGCGTGTCCTGGTCGGTGCTGCTGTGGCTGTTTCCGGTACACGATCCGCCGGCCGACCGGTGGGGCGCGGCGACGCTCGGCATGATCTGGTACCTGCGCGAGTACCTGTGGTTCGTGCTGCTGTCGCCGCTCGCGCTGCCGGCGTTCCGGCGTCAACCGGTGATCTGTCTGCTCGTGCCGCTGGGGCTGCTGGTCGCGTGCACCCTGACGGGGGCGAAACCGCCCGGTCCGATCTCCGACCTCGCGCTGTACGGCGACTGCTGGCTGCTGGGCTTCGCCCAGCACGACGGCGTCCTGCGCCGGATGCGCCGGTCGGTGCTGCTGCTCGGGGCCGGCGCGCTGGGCGGCCTCGGCGCCGCGTGGTTCCTCACCCACCCGGGTCCGCGCGGGTACGACCTCAACGACATCCCGCTCGGCAACGCGCTCTGGACGGCGGCGTTCCTGCTGGTCGTACTCGGAGTGGTGCCGTCGCTGCGGCGGCCGGGACGTGCGGACGGCGCCCCGACCCGGACGGCACGGCTGCTCACCGCGCTGAACGGCCGGGCGATGACGGTGTACCTGTGGCACCAGACGGCGATCGGGCTGACGGTGGTGGCCGCCGGCCGGTGGCGGGTCCACCTGACCGGTGGGACCGGCCGCCTGCTCCTGCTGGCCGCGGTCGCCGCGCTGCTGGTGGCGGCCGTTGCCGCGTTCGGGTGGGTGGAGGATCTGGCGGCCCGGCGCCGGCCGGCGCTCATCCCCCGGTGCCGGGCGGCGCGGCCGGAGCCCCGGTGCCGGCCGGTGTCACCGGCGCGGCTCGACCCCGAGGAGCCGCGCCAGCCCGGTGACCGTCAGGACCCGGGCGGGTGGCCCGTGCGCGCCACGCACGGTGAGGGTGCCGCCGGCGACCATGGCGGTGTGGTAGCCGTCGATGAGCGCCTGCACCCCGGTGGAGTCCAGGAAGTCCACCCGCCCGAGATCGACGATGACCCGCCCGCCGCCCGCGACCCGTACCGCCTCGTCCAGGGCGGCGCGCAGCCGGCCGGCCGTCAGCAGGTCGACCTCGCCGGCGACCTCGACGACCACCGGGCCGTCGTCGGCGAACGTCCTCACCTCCAGCACGGCACCCCCCACAACCACGGCGTCATCGCGACGACCTGACGATCCGGCCGGCATGGCCGGCGTTCACGCCGTCCCCTCGTCACCGTTCAGGAGTTCGGTGATCCGCTCGGGTGGGCCCGGCGGGGCGTAGTAGAAGCCCTGGCCGGAGTCGCAGCCGACGGCCCGTAGACGATCAGCCTGCATCCGCGTCTCCACACCCTCCGCCGTGACGGTCAGGTCCAGCGCGTGGGCGAGCTGTACCAGTGCCGCGACCATACGCTCGCCGGCCAGATCGGCGTGGCCCGGGCGGCGGCCGGGGGTACGCAGCCCGTCGACGAACGACCCGGCCAGCTTGATCGACCGCACCGGGAGCGTACGCAGGTAGGTCAGGTTGGAGTAGCCGGTGCCGAAGTCGTCGATGGCGATGCGCACCCCCATCGCGGCGAGCTTGGTCAACGCGGCGAGCGGTTCGTGCCCCGGGCCGATCAGGGCGCTCTCGGTCAGCTCCAGCTGCAGGTACGCCGGTTCGAGGCCGGTGCGCTCCAGCGTCGCGGCGACCGCGTCGACGAGGTTCGGCTCCTGCGCCTGCCGAACCGCGAGGTTGACGCTGATGAACGGGGCTGCGTCGCCGGCGAGATCCAACCACCGGCGACCCTGCCGGCAGGACTCTTCGAGTACCCACAGACCGAGCGGCACGATCATGCCGGTCTCCTCGGCGAGGCTGACGAACCGGTCGGGGCTCAACAGCCCCAGGCGCGGGTGCCGCCAGCGGACGAGCGCCTCGGCGCCGATGACCGTCTCACCACCGCACAGCACCAGCGGCTGGTACTCCAACACGAACTCGCCGCGCTCCAGCGCCCCCGGCATCGCGGCGGACAGCTCGAACCGGGCCACCTCAGGCTCGGTGCGGTCGGGATCGAACAGCGCCCAGGCGCTGCCGCCGACCTTGGCCCACGACAGCGTGATGTCAGCGGCCCGAATCAGCTCGGCGGGCGTCGTGGCGCCGCAGTCGCCGTCGACGATCCCGATGCGCGCCGACACCGACAGCCGGTGACCGCCGGCCGTGATCGGCGCGGACAGCGCCTCGAGCACCGCCTTCGCCAGCGCGACGACCTCTCCGGTGCGCTGCCGGTCCCGGACGAGGATGACGAACTCGTCGCCGCCGATCCGGGCGGCCAGGTGGCCGGCGCGGGAGACGCACTCGTCCAGCCGCTGGGCCACCGCCACCAGCAGCGCGTCGCCGACGTCGTGGCCGAAGCTGTCGTTGACCGCCTTGAACCCGTCGAGGTCGAGGTAGCAGACCGCCACCCCGTCGGCGGCGCCCGCCGCGCCGAGCAGGTCGTCGAGCCGCTCGAACAGCATGGTCCGGTTCGGCAGACCGGTGAGCGGATCGTGCAGGGCCTGGTGGCGCAGGCTCGACTGGACCTGCTGGGTACGCGCGCCGAGCGCGTGGGTGAACCCCTCCGCGAGCGCGCCCAGCAGTCGGGGGTGCCGGCTGCCACCGGGCCGGCCGGCGTCGAGCGACGCCAGTCCCGCGCCGAGGATCTCGATGGTCCGCCCGAGCGTCTCGCCGGCCGTGAGCTCGGCGGCGACGAGATCGGCTCCGACGCGCCGGCCAGGCTCGTCGTCGAACGGCTCGGCATCCAGTGCGCCGGCCATTCGCTCGACCAGGTCCCGCAGGAACTCCCGCATCCGGTCCGCGCTCATGGGCGCGTCGCCGGTGCCGGCGAGCGCCCGCGCCCAACGGCGGGCGAGGACGTCGCGGTCCATTCCGGACCCGGACGTGTCCACGCCGGACGGCACACGGTCCGCTTCGGGCGGTGGCGGTGCGTCGCCCACCGGCGCGGTCCGCGGCGCGGCATCCGCCGGCGCGGTCCGCGGCGCGGCAGCCGCCGGCGCCGTCACCGGGTCGAGCGCGCGCTGATCGCGGCCACGCACCCGGGCGCCCCTCGTCCGGTCGACGTCGACACCATCGGGTGACGTGGCCAGCCGCTCCGCCGACCAGCCGCCCGTCACGCCCGCAGCCTAGGGTTTCCCGCTGCCTGGCGGTATCCGTCAGCCACGTCAATCCGTGCGTCGCGCGCACCGGACGGGCGCAAATCGGTCGGCGACGAATTGTGAGATGCCTCCACTTTCACTGCTTGTAGGACGGCGTTCAACGTATGGTGCTGTGCAAGCCCGCGCGCCCCGTCAGCATCGGCGCATGGTCGGTCACCGGCCCGGCGGCAGCTCACGATCGACGTCGACCGGCGATCACCATCGGGTTTGATGGACGCACGCCGAGGTAACAGATCCGGTAAACGGAGAGGCAACCGTGAGCGAACAGTACCGGTTCGTCGTCGTCGCGAACCGCCTACCGGTCGACGAGGTGGTCGGCGCCGACGGCGAGCGGGCATGGACCCGCAGTCCGGGTGGGCTCGTCAGCGCCCTGCACCCGACCGTACGGGCGCGCCGCGGCGCGTGGATCGGCTGGGCGGGCGGCACCGGCGACGCGCCCGAGCCGTTCGAGCTCGACGGAATGCGGCTGTACCCGGTCGGACTGTCGTCCGAAGAGGTCGACTACTACTACGAGGGCGAGTCCAACGCCACCATCTGGCCGCTCTACCACGACGCGGTCGAGACGCCCGCGTTCCACCGGCACTGGCGCGAAGCGTACCGGCGGGTCAACCAGCGCTTCGCCGACGCGGCGGCCGAGCTGGCCGCGCCGGGCGCGACCGTCTGGGTACACGACTATCAGCTGCAGCTCGTACCCGCGATGCTGCGCGCGCGGCGGCCCGACCTGCGCATCGGCTTCTTCCTGCACATCCCGTTCCCGCCGGTGGAGCTGTTCATGCAGCTGCCGTGGCGTACGCAGGTGCTGCGCGGGCTGCTCGGCGCGGACCTGGTGGGCTTCCAGCGGCCCGGCGGGGCGGAGAACTTCCTGCGCCTGACACGTACGCTGCTCGGGCTCGAGCCCGAGGGCGACCACGTCGTGGTCGACGGGCGTACGGTCACGGCGCGGGCGTTCCCCATCTCGATCGACGTCGCCGAGATGGAGCGGCTGGCGGCCGACCCGCGCATCCGGCAGCGGGCCGCGGAGCTCAGCGAAGAGCTCGGGGGCCGGCGGCGGCTCCTGCTCGGCGTGGACCGCCTGGACTACACCAAGGGCATCGAACACCGGCTCAAGGCGTACCGCGAGCTGCTGGCGGAGGGGCGGCTGTCCGCCAAGGACGTCGTGCTCGTACAGGTGGCGACGCCGAGCCGGCTGCGCGTGGCGCAGTACCGTCAGCTGCGCGAGCGGGTCGAGCGGGAGGTCGGCCGCATCAACGGCGAGTACGGGGAGGTCGGCCTCGCGCCGGTGCACTACCTGTTCCGCGCCTACGACCGCGAGGAGCTGCTGGCGCTCTACCTCGCTGCCGACGTGATGCTGGTGACCCCGCTGCGGGACGGGATGAACCTCGTCGCCAAGGAGTACGTCGCGGCGCGCACCGACCACACCGGCGCTCTGGTGCTCAGCGAGTTCACCGGGGCCGCCGCCGAGCTGCCGGAGGCGTTCGGAGTCAACCCGCACGACGTGGACGGGCTGAAGGAGGCGTTCGTGCAGGCCCTGGAGGTCCCGGACGACGAGCGCCGGGCCCGGATGCGGCGGATGCGTGAACAGGTGTGCGCCCACGACGTGACCCGGTGGGCCCGGGAGTTCCTGGAGGCGTTGGGCGAGCGCGACCCCGCCGTACCCGGACCCCGGTGACGCCGAGCCCTCGGCGGTCAGACGCCGAGTCCGCGGCGGTCAGACGCCGAATCCACGGCGGTCGCCCGGCGTCCGGCAGCGCGCTGAATGACCGGTAAACGCCCGCCATGTGACGAAAGACCCTTTTCGCTGAAGTTAGGACCCCCTACCCTCGGTCGAGCGGGAACCCGACCGCGCGGTGAGGAGCTGTCATGCGTCCCCCGACCCCCTCCGACGAGGCGGAACGGTTGCGGGCGCTCTACGAACTGCGGGTGCTGGACACCCCGCCCGAGCCGGACTTCGACGACCTGGCGGCGCTGGCGTCCGGCATCTGCCACACCCCCGCGGCACTGATCAACCTCGTCGACGCCGACCGGCAGTGGTCGAAGGCGCGCCTCGGCCTCGACGAGGGCGAGATCCCGCGTGAGCTGTCGTTCTGCGCGCACGCCATCCTCGGCAACGACGTGCTGGTCGTACCGGACGCCACCGCCGACCCTCGCTTCACCGACAACCCGTTCGTCGCCCGCCGCCGGGGCATCCGGTTCTACGCCGGCGCGCCGCTGATCACCAGCGCGGGACAGGCGCTCGGCGCGCTCTGCGTCATCGACGTGACGCCGCGCCGCCTGGCCCGCCCGCAGGTGAAAGCCCTCCGCGCGCTCTCCCGGCAGGTCGTCATCCTGCTCGAACTGCGCCCCTTCGCCGGGCTGCTGACGCGCGGCGCGGCCCGACTGCGCGAGATCGAACGGTACGTCGACGACGTCGGCCAGGTCGTCGGCAGGTGGCGCGAGCCGCTTGGCAGGCTGCGCGCCAGCCTCGCCACCCCCGGCAACCCGCGCCTGCCGGACACCCTCCTGGCGAACGCCGGCCTGCTGCGCCGGATCGTCGACGACCTGCTGGCCCTGGTCGCCCGGCTACCCCCGGCCGGCCTCGGCCAGCGCGAGGTCGACCTGAGCCCGCTCACGCAGCGGGCCGCCGAATCGGTACGCCCGATCGCGGACGCCAAACGCATCCCGGTGCTGTGCACCACGGTCACACCGACCCCGGTCCACGCCGACCCGGTGCGCCTCGAGCAGGCCCTCAGCCACCTGCTGTTCCACGCGGTGAAGCGCACCCCGGACGGCGGACGGCTGGAGGTCTTCAGCGGCCTGGAGAGCGAGCCGACGATCCGTATCCGCAGCCCCGGCACGGTCGTCGACGACCGACCGGACCTGCTCCGCCACTTCTACGAAGAAGCGCTGGTACGCCCGCCCGACACCACCGGCGCGGAGCCGGGCCTGCGCACGGTCAAGGCGGTGTTCGACGCGCACCGCGCGAGCATGGCGCTGTACGACCGGCCCGGCGACGGCACCTCGCTGCACCTGGTCTTCCCCGCCGCGCGCGGCTGACCCGGCTTCCCGGCTGACCGACCTTCCCGGCTGACCGACCTTCCCGGCTGCCCGAGATCCTCGCCTAACCGAGCTCGTCGTCGAGGAAGCACCAGCGCCACGACTCGCCGTCCTCGAACGAGCGGATCACCGGATGCCCGGTCTCGCCGAAGTGCCCGGAGGCGTGGCGGCGCGGCGAGGAGTCGCAGCAGCCGACGTAGCCGCAGGACAGGCACAGCCGCAGATGCACCCAGTCGTCACGCCCCTCCGCCAGGCATCCCACGCAGCCCTCGCGCGTGGTGGGCGCGGGATCCGCCCCACCCTGGCGGTCGAGATGGACGCAGCTCATCGATCCTCCCGTTCCAGCAACGACTCCTCCAGGTCCAGGTCCCGCTGCGCCCGGCGCAGCACCTCCTCGGGGATCCTTCCCTCGTCACGGGCGCGCCGGAACACCTCACGCTCCGCCTCGATCATCGTGCGGCGCAGCCGACTGTACGCCTCGGACGGCGTCTCCCGCCGACGCCCGCCCAGCCGTTCCCAGGCCAGGTTCGCGCGGTCGGCCAGCAGCGTGTGCAGGCGCGCGAGGACCGCCTGGGGCACCTGGCCGTCGAGGGACGTCTCCCGCTCCAGCCGGGCGCGGGCCGCCCGGGTCGCCTCCTGCTGCACCGCCGCCTCCGCCAGCGCGTCCTCCTTCGGGTCGTCGCCGCCGATCCGCAGCCAGCGCGCGACCGCCGGCAGCGTCATCCCCTGCAGCACCAGCGTGCCGACGATCACCGAGAACGCCAGCCAGACGAACAGCTCCCGCGGGTACGGCCGGCCGCCGGCGAGGGTCCGCGGCAGCGCGAGCGCCGCCGCCAGAGTGATCACGCCCCGCATCCCGGCCCAGGCGATGACCGTCGGGTACTGCATCGCCGGCACCGGGTCGCGCCGGCGGATCCGGGGGACCAGCCGGACCAGGTAGGTCGCCGGGTACATCCAGACGAACCGGGCCACCACGACCACGACGAGCGTGACGACGGTCGCCAGCGCGACCAGGCCCACCGACTCGTTCAGGTCCTGCACGATGAAGCGCAGCTGCAGACCGACCAGCAGGAAGACGATGCCTTCCAGGATGAACGTGACCATCCGCCAGAACGCCGCCATCTGCAGCCGCGACGCGGCCGACACCAGCGTCGGGTACCGGTGGCCCAGGTACAGGCCGGCCACGACGACCGCGACGACGCCGCTGGCGTGCAGCAGCTCGGCGGGCGCGTAGACGACCCACGGTGTGAGCAGGGACACCGAGTTGTCGATCAACGGGTGGGTGGCCCTGCGGTGGATCCAGGCGAGCACCACCCCGCCGATCGCGCCGATCACGACGCCACCGAGGGCCGCGTACACCGCGTACCCGCCGACCGCGAGCGGCGTGAGGGCCTGGCCCACCGCGGCGGCGACCGCCACGCGGAACAGCACCAGCGCGCTCGCGTCGTTGATCAGGCTCTCGCCCTCCAGGATCGCGACCACGCGCCGGGGTAGGCCGATGCGCCGGGCCACCGCCGTGGCGGCGACCGCGTCCGGCGGGGCGACGACCGCGCCCAGTGCCATGGTCGCGGCGAGCGGAACGCCCGGCAGCAGCAGGTACAGGGCGTACCCGACGCAGACCGTGGTGAACACCACCAGCCCGATCGCCAGCAGCAGGATCGATCGCAGGTTGTAGCGGAACGCGGGGACCGACGTCTCGGTGGCGGCGACGTACAGCAGCGGCGGCAGCACGCCGATCAGCACGACCTGCGGGTCCAGGCGCGCCTGCGGGAGGGCGACGACGAACGACAGCGCCAGGCCGACCACGACGAGCACGATGGGCGCGAGCGCCCCGAGCCGGCGGGACACCACCGAGACGGCCACGACCGTCGTCACCAGGCCGACGGCGACCAGCAGCAACGTCATGAACCGAGGGTACGGTCCGGCCCGGCCGGCGATCCGGGGCCGCCGCGGCAACGGTTGATCGGCCGGCGATCGGGCATGATCAGAGGGTGGCGGCGATGACGATCTACATCGGCTCGTACACGCCGGAGGCCGGCGGCGAGGGCACCGGCATCTCGGTGTGGGACGCTCGGCTGCGCCCCGCCGCGCCGAGCCTCGCCTGCGCGGCTCCGTCCTGGCTGGTCGCCCACCCGCAGGCGCCGGTGCTGTACGCGGTGAGCGAGCTCGACGACGGCGCGGTGAACGCGCTGGCGATCGCCGCCGACGGCTCGCTGCGCCCGCTGTCCCGGCAGCCCAGCGGCGGCTCCGCCCCCTGCCACCTGTCCGTGACCGGCGACGGACGGTACCTGCTGTGCGCCAACTACGGCAGCGGCAGCGTCGCCGTCTTCGGCCTCGCCGACGACGGCGCCCTGGACGCCCGGACCGACCTGGTCAGCCACCACGGCGGCGGGCCCGACCCCGCCCGGCAGGAGGGCCCCCACACGCACGAGGTGGTGGCCGACGGCGGTGAGGTGGTCGCCGTCGACCTCGGCACCGACACGCTGTACGGGTACCGGCTGACGCCCGACGGGGCCCTGACGCCGACCTGGCGGACGCACGCCGGCCCCGGTATCGGGCCGCGCCATCTCGTGAGCGCGCCGACCGGCCTCCGGTACGTCTCCGACGAGCTGGCCTCGACGGTCTCGATCTACGAGCCGGCCCCCGGCGGGGGCCTGCGCCTGGTGCACCGGCAGCCGGCGACGCTCACCGAACCCACCGGGCCCAACCAGCCGTCAGAGCTCGCACTGTCGGCCGACGGCCGGTTCCTCTACGTCGCCAACCGGGGCAACGACACGGTGGTCACGTTCGCCGTCGACGGCGCCGCGCTGACCGGCGTCGCCGAGACGCCCACCGGCGGGCACTGGCCGCGCCACTTCGTCATCGACGGCGACCTGATGTACGTGGCGAACCAGAAGTCCGACGACGTGACCGTCCTGCGCGTCGATCCGTCGAGCGGGGTACCGCACCCGACCGGGGACCGCATCGACGTGCCGGACCCCGTCTGCGTACTGATCCGGCGAGCGTAGCCGACCCGGTCCGGTCCGACCCCGGACGTTTCAAACCCCCCACCGGCAGGGCATCAACCGTCTCAATCGATCACGTGACGGGCAGGTGCGACGTGTCCCTCTTCCGTACCAAGCCGGTGGAGCAGTCCATCCGGGAGACCGACGAGCCGGAGCACCGGCTGCGCCGGAACCTCTCCGCGCTGGACCTCACGGCGTTCGGCATCGGCGTCATCGTCGGCACCGGCATCTTCGTCCTGACCGGGCAGCAGGCCGCGCTCAACGCCGGCCCGGCGATCGTCATCTCGTTCGTCGTGGCCGGCACCGTCTGCGCGCTGGCCGCGATGTGTTACGCCGAGTTCGCCTCGACGGTGCCGGTGGCCGGCTCGGCGTACACCTTCTCCTACGCGACCCTCGGCGAGTTCATCGCCTGGATCATCGGCTGGGACCTCTGCCTGGAGCTGGCGCTGGGCGCCTCGGTCGTGTCCCGCGGCTGGTCGGCGTACTTCCAGCGGCTGCTCCACCTGCCGACCTGGCTCGCCGGCGACAAAGCCATCCCCGACTGGGGCGCGATCTTCATCGTTGTCGTGCTCGGCGTCGTCATGGTCGTCGGCATGAAGGTGTCCAGCCGGCTCACCAACATCCTGGTGGCGGTCAAGTTGGCCGTGATCCTGTTCGTAATCGGCCTCGGGCTCTTCTTCATCCGGTCGGCCAACTACACGCCGTTCATCCCGTCCGCGCAGTCCGCTCCCAGGACCAGCGGCGGCAACCAGCCGCTGGTCCAGCTGATCGCGGGCGTGACACCGCAGCACTTCGGCTGGTTCGGCATCCTCGCGGCGGCCGCGATCGTGTTCTTCGCCTACATCGGCTTCGACGTGGTGGCCACGACCGCCGAGGAGACCCGCAACCCGCAGCGCGACATGCCGCGCGGCATCATCGGCTCGCTCGCCATCTGCGCGCTGCTCTACGTGCTCACCTCCGCCGTCGTCACCGGCATGACGAAGTACACCAACCTCAACACCGGCGCGCCGCTGGCCAGGGCATTCGACCAGGTCGGACAGGGCTGGGCGGCCAACGTGATCTCACTGGGCGCGATCTGCGGCATCACGACGGTGATCCTGGTGCTGATGCTCGGTCAGACCCGGGTGTTCTTCGCGATGGCGCGCGACGGCCTGCTTCCGCAGGCCGTCGCCAGAGTCCACCCCCGGTTCGGCACCCCGTGGGTCATCACGATCATCACCTGCGCGGTGGTCGCGGCGCTCGCCGGCTTCATCCCGCTGTCGGAGCTGTCCGAGCTGACCAGCATCGGCACGCTGTTCGCGTTCGTGGTGGTCTCGATCGGCGTGATCGTCCTCCGCCGCACCCGGCCCGACCTGCCCCGGTCGTTCCGGGCGCCGGGCGTACCGTGGCTGCCGGCCGTCAGCGTCGCCGCGAGCATCTGGCTGATGTTCAACCTGCCGGTGCAGACCTGGATCCGGTTCGTGGTCTGGATGATCGTCGGGCTGGGCGTCTACTTCCTGTACGGGCGGCGTCACAGCCGCCTGCAGCGGTCGACCACGGCGGAGGCTCAGCCCGCCGTGCGGTAGTGGTAGCCGCAGATGTCGGTGAAGCCGGCCCGCCCGTACAGCCGGAGGGCCGCCAGGTTGCCGCGCTCCACCTGGAGATACAGGTGCTCGGTCCGGTGCGTGCCGGCCCAGCGGGCCAGGGCGGCGAGCACGCGGCGCGCCGCGCCTTCCCCGCGCGCCCGCGGAAGCGTCGCCATGCCGAACACCCCGGCCCAGCCGGTGTCGGCGACCGCGCGGCCCACCGCGACGACCTCGCCGGCGAGCATCGCCCGGGCGTACCCGCACGGCTGCTCCACCCGTTCGAGCAGGTCCCACTCGCCGCGGGGGTCACCGCCGTCGCCGTGCACGGCGTACCAGACGTCGAACCACGCGCGGGTCGGACGGTCCTCCAACTCGACCCGCATCCCGCCCGCCGGTGCGAGATCCAGCACCCGCGCGGTCGCGGCCACCCGCAACGACACCGGGCTCTCCCGGCGGTAGCCGCGCTGCGCCAACAGGGTGTCGAGCCCCGGCGGGCACGCGCCCGGACTGATCTGGAAGCGCGCGAGCGCGCCGCGGGCGGCGTAGAACGTCTCCGCCCCGATGACCCGGCGTAGCAACTCGTCGGGCCCGGCGCCACGATGTGGCAGCACGGTCCCCACCCACCAGGCGCAACGGGGGGCGTGGCGCAGCCACCACCCGTCCGTCTCCTCGACGCGCTCGGCGGGCAGCGCCCGGGCCGCCCGCTCCTGCAAGCCCTTGATCAGCGCGGGGCTGGCCACGGAGGACGGCACCCTACCCGAGTACCCGTACCAGCTCGTCGGTGCGCACGGTGGTCGGCGGCGCCGGCGGTGGCGTCCAGCCGCCGAAGATCCGTTCCAGCTCGAGGGCGACCGCGATCGACACGTGGTCGCGCCCATGCCCGGCCGCGACCTGCACCCCGAGTGGCAGCCCGTGCGGATCCAGCCCGAGCGGCGTCTGTGTCACGGGCACCCCGGCCAGGTTGAACGGGACCACGTGCGCCAGCCACCACGGCCGGCCGACGGTACGCCCGTGCCGGGGCGCGGTCGTCGCGAGCGTCGGCTCCAGCAGCACACCGTCGCCGATCGCCGCGGAAAGCTCGGCGGCGATGCACTCCCCCGCTTCGATCAGCCGCTCGGCCCAGCGTCGCGGCAGTCGGGCGTGTGCCTGTTCCGCGACCAGCAGGAGGCGGGTGGCCACGGTGTGGGGCCCGCCGCGCCGCAGCAGCGCGCGCCAGTCCACGTCGTGCGCGCCGGCGGCGAACAGCACGTCCCGCGCCCCGATGCCGGAGGTGCGCGCCAGGGTGGTCACGTACGACTCGACGGCGCGGCGCAGGCGGGGCATCCGCCGCCGCTGCACCCGCGCACCGGCGGCGGCGAGCGCGCCGGCGGCCCGCTCCCGTGCCCACAGCATGTCGTCGCTGGCGATCAGGGGCCAGCACTCGTCGATCAGCAGCACCGGCAGGCCCCGCAGTGAGACGTCGGCCGGGTCGCCGAGGTGCGCCGCGCCGCCGGCGCCGGACCCCGCCGCCAGCGGATCGACGCCGTCGGGACCGGCCAGGATCCGCAGCAGCGGCATGAGGTCCTCGGCCCGCCGGGCCAGGGGACCGTGGGCGAACAGCGGCCGGTTGCCGTCGTCGCACGGCGGCCACGAACCGGTCGTCGGCACCAGACCGCGGGAGGGCTTGTGACCGAAGACTCCGCAGCAGAAGGCCGGGATCCGGATCGAGCCGCCGATGTCGGAGCCCAGCCCGAACGGCGAGGCTCCGCTGCCGATCGCCGCTCCCTCTCCCCCGGACGAGCCGCCCGCCGTACGGGCCGGGTCGTACGGGTTGCGGGTACGCCCGTAGAGCCGGTTCTCCGACTCCACCCACAGGCACATCTCGGACGTGTTGGTGGCGCCGAGCACGATCGCCCCCGCTTCCACCAGCCGCTGCGCGGCCGGCGCGGTACTCCCGGCGGGGACGCCACCCCGGGCCACCACGCCCGCGCTGTTGGGCAGTCCCGCGAAGGCCACCGCCTCCTTGACGGTGCACGGCACGCCGAGCAGCGGTGGGAGCGGCTCTCCCGACGAGGCGGCGGCCACCCGGGCGTCGGCGGCCCGCGCTTCCGCCCGCGCGGCGTCGAACCGGTCGGCCACGACGGCGTTGAGCCGTGGATTGACCCGCTGGACCGCCGCGATGTGCTCCTCCACCACGTCACTGGCGCTGATGCGGCGCTGTCTGATCGCGGCCGCCAGCGCCGTGGCCGACATGTCGGTAAAGGCGAACGAGCTCACACGACCTCCCGCTGTCTTCGTTGCGCAGACAAGCAACGTACCGACGGGTAACTTCCTTGCCAAGCGCAACTCACACCCCTCTTCGGGCGGCGCGGCGGCGAATTAGTTCGCAGAACCGGTGAACCGACCCGTGTACGGGCGCGTACTCAGGGATGAAAGTCGATCCGGTCAGTACGGGGCGAGGTGCCCGAGCCCTGCTCAGACCGGCGGGTAACGGCGCAGCCGGGGTCGCTTGCGACTCGGGTGGCCGGCGAGACGACAGCACCAGGGCAACCGTGGGCCGCCAGCCCACCGGATACCTGACACCCATGCGTACCAAGGAGGAGACGTGATCCGAGCCAGCCGCGCAGCATACCTCGTCTGCGGCGTGCTCACCGCACTCGCACTGGCGGGGTGGGGCGTCCGGGCGGCCGGAACGCCGCACAACAACACGACGACCACGAACAACGCCGCCAGCAACACGGTTCCGCTGGCCGCGCCCACGAACTCCGCACCGGCGGCCGGTGGAACCGCAGGCGGTGACCAGGGTCAGGCGGCTCAGGGCGGCGACGCCGCTGCCGCGAACGGTAACAACAACGCCGCCCCGGCCGCCGCGCCGGCGATCGGCGACAAGACCGGCACGCTGGCCGCGAAGACCATCGCCCGCATGGGCCAGGTCGTGGTCGACGACAACGGCTTTGTGCTCTACCGCTTCGACAAGGACAGCGCCAACCCGCCCACCTCCAACTGCAAGGACAAGTGCGCCCAGGTGTGGCCGCCCGTGACGTCCACCGACGGCAACATTCCGCAGCTTCAAGGCGTCGACCAGGCGCTGGTCGGCACGATCCAGCGCCCCGACGGCGTCACCCAGGTCACCCTCGCCGGCTGGCCGCTGTACCGCTACATCGGCGACAAGGCCCCGGGCAAGTGGACCGGCCAGGGCGTCGGCCACACCTGGTGGGTCATCAGCCCCAACGGCAAGAAGAACCTGACCTGCGTGCCGACCGGAACGCCGACGGCTGTGCCGCCGCCGACCTCCGACAACAACAACTCCGGTAGCGGCAACAACGGCGGCAGCAGCAGCGGCTACTGATCGCCTCCCGGGTCGCCGGCCCGTCCCGAAGATCCTCTCAGACCCCCGCGGCGTCGTCACCAGTCGGCTGGTGGCGGCGCCGCGGGCCGTTTGTCGTCACAGCCCCGCTGTCGTGCGCCGTGAAGTCCCCGCTGTCGTATAGCTCACCGCCCGGCATGGATCATGGTGGGTACGGGTCGGGCCGGTCCCGGCGCACGCCGACCGGTCACGGCCGCCGGGCGCCGCGGCGCGGCCATCTTGTGTGGGCCGGCCCGCGCTCGGGTACGCGGCGCGAGACACGACAGAAGGGGCACACCATGACCATGGCGGTTCTGGGTACGGGAATCATGGGCTCGGCGATGGCCCGCAACTGGCTGCGGGCGGGCGAGACGGTTCGGGTGTGGAACCGCACCCGCGCCAAGGCCGAGCCCCTGATCGAGGCCGGCGCCGAGGTGGCCGACGACCCGGGCGCCGCGGTCGACGGCGTCGACGTGATCGTGACGATGCTCTACGACGTCGACGCGGTGGCGGAGGCCATCGAGGCGGCCGGGGACCGGATCCCCGCCGGAGCGCTGTGGCTGCAGACGAGCACCGTCGGCATCGACGGCGCGCAGCGCCTCGCCGACCTGGCCGAACGGTACCGGCTCAGCTACGTCGACGTACCGGTCGTCGGCACGAAGGAGCCGGCCGAACAGGGAAAGCTCACCGCCCTGGCCTCCGGCCCCGACGAGCTACGCGACCGGGTGGAAGCGCTGCTGCGCCCGATCGCCTCGAAGGCGCTGTGGCTCGGCCCGGCGGGTACCGGCAGCCGCATGAAGCTCGTGGCCAACACCTGGGTGCTCACCGCGACCGCCGGCGTGTCCAACGCGATCGCGCTCGCCGACGCGCTGGGGCTCGACGGCACGGACTTCCTCGATGTGATCAGCGGCGGGCCGCTGGATCTGCGGTACGCCCACGTGAAGGGCGCGCAGATGATGCGACGCGAGTTCCCGGCGTCGTTCCCGGTCAGCGGCGCGCTCAAGGACGCGACGCTCATCCTCGCCGCCGGCGAGTCCGCCGGGGTGGACCTGGCCGCCGTCGAGGCCGCCCGGCGGCTGCTGGACGCGGTGGCCGAGCGCAGCCACCGCGACGACGACATGTCGGCGATGTACCTGGCGGCGCGCCGGGCCGTCTGAACCTGCCGGGCCGTCTGAACCTGCCGGGCCGTCTGAACCTGAGGGCAGGAGGCCGGCGGGCCACCGCGCCCGCCGGCGCTCAGCCCGCCGGCTCGTCCCGGCGTACCCGGGCGCCGGCGGCGACCACCGCGCCCGGCGCCACCCGGGCACCCGCTGCGACCAGCACGACGCCGGAGTCGGACCGCTCGCCTTCCACCCGCGCGCCGGCGCCGATGCGGGCCCCCGCGTCGACGATGGCAGCGGTGACGACCGCCCCGCGCTCGACCACCGCGCCGGGCAGCAGCACCGAGTCGACGACCCGTGCGCCGGGGTGCACCACGACGTCGGGCGACAGCACCGACCGCTCCACCCGTCCGCCCACCCGCGCGCCCGGGGCCAGCAGCACGTCGACCACCTCGGCGCCCCGCTCGACCCGGGCCGCGCCGTGCCGGGCTTGCGCGGCGAGCATCGGCCACGCCGGGTCGTCGAGCCGGATCGGCGGCTGGGCGCCGACCAGTTCCAGGTGCGCGGCCAGGTAGGCCGGGACGGTGCCCAGGTCCCGCCAGTAGCCGCCGAGGCGGTACTCGACCGCGGTCGCCTCGTTGACCAACGCCGGCAGCAGCGCGTCGCCCAGGTCGCCCGGCCCGTCGTCGCCGGCCTTCGCGGCGATCTCGTCCAGCAGGTCGAGTGTCCGACCGGGTGCGAACACGAACACCTCGGTGGCGACCAGGTCGGTGGCCGGCTCGTCCGGCTTGTAGACGTACTCGGTGACCCGGCCGCCGGCGACGCGTACCACGCCGTACCGGCCGGCCTCCTCGATCGGACGGCGGGTCGTCACCATCGTCACGTCGGCGCGCGCGTCGGCGTGCGCCCGCACCACGTCGGCGTAGTCCAGCCGGTACACCGCGTCGGCGCTCACGACCACCAGGTGTTCGGGAGCGAACTCGCGGATCAGGGGCGCCTGCCGCCACAGCGCGTCGGCGGTGCCGCGGTGCCAGCTCTCCCCCGGCACGCTCGGGTCGGGGTGCAGGATCAGCAGGCCGCCGTGGGTGCGGTCGAGGTCCCACGGCCGGCCGTTGGCCAGGTGGTCGGCGATGGACGCGGCGTGAAACTGCTCGATCACCCATACGTCGTCGATGCCGGAGTGGTGCGCGTTGGACAGCGGCACGTCGATGAGCCGGTACGCGCCGCCGAACGGCACGGCCGGCTTGGCACGGTGTTCGGTCAGCAGTTCCAGTCGACCGCCGGCGCCGCCGGCGAGCACGAGCATGAGGATGCGGGGACGGGCCATGCGCCTGACTTACCCGGCGTAGCGGACACTCTACCGGCATATCGAATTCACAGGTTGTGCAAAGAATTCACCAAGCTTCGTGCCCGATAGTCGATTCCGACGACGAAGGAGGCCAGGTGACGGCAACGACGACCCGGATGGTCAGACCGTCGACAGGGGCGACCACGCGCCGACGGAGTACCTGGTGGCCCGACGCCATCGGCGCCACGGCCGTGTTCAGCTTGCTGATCGTCGTTGCGCTGTGGGTACACGGCCGCGGCCTGCAGGACCTGGGGGGTCTGTGGACCGGCGCCACCTCGCTCGGCCGGCTGACCGGCCTGGTCTCGTCTGACCTGCTGCTGATCCAGGTCCTGCTGATGGCCCGGGTGCCGTGGATCGAGCGCACCTACGGCCAGGACCGGCTCGCCCGGTGGCACCGGCTGGCCGGGTTCACCTCGTTCAACCTGATGCTCGCCCACATCGTGCTCATCACCCTCGGGTACGCGGGGACCGGCCACGCGTCGGTGATCCGGGAGGCGTGGGACCTCGTCACCACGTACCCGGGGATGCTGCTGGCGACCGCCGGCACGGCCGCCCTCGTCATGGTCGTGGTCACGTCGGTCCGCGCGGCCCGGCGCCGGCTGCGCTACGAGTCCTGGCACCTGCTGCACCTGTACGCCTACCTCGGGGCGGGCCTGGCGCTGCCGCACCAGCTGTGGACCGGCGCCGACTTCATCTCCTCGAAGCTGTCCGCGCTGTACTGGTGGACCGCGTACATCCTCTGCGCCGGCGCCGTGGTGGTCTTCCGGCTCGGGGTGCCGCTGTGGCGCTCGACGCGCCACGGGCTGCGGGTCGCCGCCGTCGTCGCCGAGGCGCCCGGCGTCCACTCCGTCTACCTGCGCGGCCGTGACCTGCACCGGCTGCCGGCGCGGGCCGGGCAGTTCTTCATGTGGCGGTTCCTGTCCGGGCCGGGCTGGACCCGCGCCCACCCGTACTCGCTGTCCGCCGCGCCCCGCCCGGACCTGCTGCGGATCACGGTGAAGTCCCTCGGCGACGACAGCAGCCAGGTCGCGGCGCTGCGGCCGGGCACGAAGGTGCTCATCGAGGGCCCGTACGGGCATCTCACCGGCGATCGGCGGAGCACCCGCCGGGTGACGATGATCGCGTCCGGGGTCGGGATCACGCCGCTGCGCGCGCTGCTGGAGGAGCTGCCGTACGCCTCCGGCGAGGCGACGCTGCTCTACCGGGCGCGCTCCGACGCCGACCTGGTTTTCCGGGGTGAGCTGGAACAGTTGGCGGCCAGCCGGGGCGTACGCGTGATGTACCTGCTCGGGCCGCGGGGGCGCGACGGGTCGTGGCTGCCGGCGGGCTGGGGGCATGACGCGAAGGCGCTGCGCCACCTCGTCCCCGACATCGCGCGCCAGGACGTGTTCGTGTGCGGGCCGGACGCGTGGATGGAGGCGGTGCGCAACGCGGCGGTCGGGGCGCGGGTGCCCGAGGATCAGATCCACCTCGAACGGTTCAGCTGGTAAGCCTCCGCCGGAAGGAATCCATTCTCATGCGCCGGATCACGTTGTGGTTGGTGACCACCGTGGCCGTGGTGGTCCTGCTGTTCAGCTACCGGACCTCGACGATGGGTGCGAGCGCGCCCGCCGCGGCCACCGCCGCGGGCGCGAACGCGCCGGGCATCGTGTCCGGGTCGACGTCCGACGCGGCCGGCGCTCCCCCGGACGATCCCACCGACACCGCACCGGCGGACCCCAGCTCCGGTACGCCGTCGGCGGCCCCGACCGGGGCGCCCACGGACGCCCCCACCGCCGCGCCCAGGCCCACCGCCACCACCGCGGCCCCGAAGGCAGCGTCGAACCTCGTGGTCAACGGCACCGTCGCGCAGACGCGCTGGGGACCGGTGCAGGTCCAGGTTCACATCAGCGGCAACAAGATCACAGATGTGAAGACCCTCCAGATCCCGAACGGCAACAACCGCGACTACGAGATCAACTCGTACGCGGTGCCGCAGCTGCACGACGAGGTCCTCCAGGCCCAGAGCGCGAACATCGACGTGGTCTCCGGCGCGACGGTCACCAGCGACGGCTACATCGAGTCGCTCCAGGCCGCCCTGGACAGCGCGCACTTCAAGGGCTGACCGTCGCGATGGACGCCGCCGTGACCAGACGCGCCTTCGTCGAGCAGATCATGGGCCTGCCCGTCAGCGTGCACGTACGCGGTCCGCAGGCCGGGTTCGACGAGGCCGCGACGGCCGTCGCCGACCTGTTCGCCGAACTGCGGATGATCGACGCGGTGTTCAGCACGTACCGCCCGGACAGCCGGATCAGCGCGTTGAACCGCGGCGAGCCGGTCCGCGACGACCTCGTCGACACCGTCATCGACCTGTGCGAGCAGGCGCGGGAACGCACCGACGGGTACTTCGACGCCCACCTGCCGGCGCCGGCCGGCGGCACCTGGTTCGACCCGTCCGGTCTGGTGAAGGGGTGGGCCGTCGAGCGCGCGGCGGCCCGGCTGGCGGGGTATGAGTCCTATGTGAGCGCCGGCGGGGACATGGTGCTCCGCGGCTCGTGGCGGGTGGGCATCGAGGACCCGGCCCGGCCGGACCGGATGCTGACGGTTCTCGAGGTCGCCGACTGCGCGGTGGCCACGTCCGGCCCGGCCCACCGGGGCGCGCACATCATCGACCCGCACGTCGGCGCGCCGGCGAGCGGGCTGCGGTCGGTCACGGTCCTCGGGCCCTCACTGACCTGGGCCGATGTGTACGCGACCGCCGCGGTGGCGCGCGGCCCGGCCGCGATGCGCTGGCTGGCCGGCCTCGCGGGGTACGAAGCGCTCCTGGTCCGCGACAACGGCGACCTGCTCGCGACGCCCGGCTGGCCGACGCGGGGCTGACCCGCGGCTGACGCGGCGCACACATTCTCAGAGATCTCACAGCGCGGTAGCGGCCGTCCTCCAGCCCGGGGTCGCAGAGTAGGCGAGTGACCAGCTGTGAAACCTCGCGTCGGCCCCAGCACCTCCCGGCGACGGTCCGACGCCCGAAGGTCGCCAGCTGGAGTACCGTCAGGGCCCGCCTCGCCGGCGCGGGCCGGCGGGCCGCCGCCGTCGTCGACCGGACGCCGCTGCGCGTGCGGCTGGTGGTGGCGATGCTGGCGCTGGTCGCCCTGGCGCAGGTCGTGACCGGCGTGGCCGCGCTCGCGGCGCTCAACAGGTACCTGACGGCCCGCCTGGACGGCCAGCTCGTCGCATCGGCGCACTCGACCGCGCAGCAGGTCGCCCGCAGCGGCGGTCTCGACACCCGGTACCTGGTCCGGCTCGATCTGCCGGGCACCGTCTACGCGCGGCTGAGCGGACCGGACGGCGCACACGCCGTCGACCTGTCGACCGCCGACCCGTCCGCCAGCGGCCGGAGGGCGCCGGCCGTTCCCGCGGCGAGCGCATTCGACGCGCCCGTGACCGTCTCCGGCAGCGACGGCCAGGGCCGGTGGCGTCTGGTGGTCGAGCCGGTGCCGGGCACCGACGCGGAGCTGACGATGGCGGTCACCCTCGACGACCAGGCGGCGGTCGAGCGGGGACTCGCCGTCATCGACTATGTGGTGAGCGCGGTCGTTCTCGTCCTGCTCGGCGGCCTCGGATACCTGCTGGTACGCGCCAGCCTGCGGCCGCTGCGCCAGGTGGAGACGGTCGCCGCGGCCATCGCGGACGGGCGGCTCGACCAGCGGGTACCGGAGCGCGATCCGCGTACCGAGGTCGGCAGCCTCGGCCGGTCGCTCAACGCGATGCTGGTGCGCGTCGAGGAGGCGTTCCGCGACCGGGCGGCGTCCGAGGCGCAGGCGCGCGCCTCGGAGCAGCGGATGCGCCGGTTCATCGCGGACGCCAGCCACGAGCTGCGCACCCCGCTCACCTCGATCCGTGGCTTCGCCGAGCTGTACCGGCAGGGCGCGGCCACCGATGCCGCGGACGTGTCCCGGTTCATGCGCCGCATCGAGGTCGAGTCCGCCCGCATGGGCCTGCTCGTCGACGACCTGCTCCTGCTCGCCCGGCTCGACCAGCGACGATCGCTGCCGTACGGACCGGTCGACCTGGCCGTCCTCGGCGCCGACGCGGTGCACGAAGCCCGCGCCCTCGCCCCGGAGCGGCAGATCGAGCTGCGTACGAGCGGCGCGTGCACGGTCGACGGCGACGAGCCCCGGCTGCGGCAGGTCGTGAGCAACCTGGTCGCCAACGCGCTGGTCCACACGCCGGCGGGCACGCCGGTCACGGTGACCGTCGCACCGGACACCGTCGCACCGGACACCATCGCACCGGACACTGCGGATTCCGGCCCTGCCGTGCTGCTCGAGGTCGCCGACCGGGGCCCCGGGATGACGCCGGAGCACGCGGCCCGCGCGTTCGAGCGGTTCTACCGGGCGGACGCCTCGCGGACCCGCCAGACCGGCGGGAACGGCCTGGGGCTGGCGGTCGTCGCGGCCGTCGTGGGGGCCCACGGCGGTACCGTCGAGGTGGAGACCGCGCCCGGGTGCGGCGCCGCGTTCCGGGTCCGCCTGCCGGCGACGGCCCGGGACACCACTGTCGACGTGAAAGCCACGGTCGATGTGAAAGCCACGGTCGATGTGAAAGCCACGGTCGACATGGACGCCAGGGCCGACATGGACGACGTGATAGACCGGGCTGGCCCCGTCCACCGCTAAACCGTACGGACGTCTTGCTAGCCGGCCCCGGCGCTGGCAGGCTGGGTACGTGATCCATCACGTACAGCTGGCCTGTCCGGCCGACTCAGAAGACCGAGCCCGGTCGTTCTATCGGGATGTGCTCGGCCTTGCCGAGCTCACGAAACCACCGGTGCTCGCCGCCCGCGGCGGTTGCTGGTTCCGGGGCAACGGCATCGAGATCCACCTCGGCGTCGAGGAGCCGTTCGCCCCGGCCCGCAAGGCGCACCCAGGTCTGCTGTGGACGGATCTGGACGGCCTAGCGGCGCGGCTGGAAGCCGCCGGCGCACCGGTCGCCTGGAGCGACGAGCTGCCCGGGTTCCGGCGGTTCTACAGCGCCGACTGCTTCGGCAACCGCCTGGAGTTCCTCGCCCCGCTCGACCGATGAATCCGCCGCGCTGACTACCGGGCCACCAGCGGGCGGGCGGCCAGTACGCACGTGTCGTCGCCGGGGTTCGCCTGGTGCAGCCCACCGATCAGGCGGGCCAACGGCTGGTCCGGTGCGCCGCGGATCGCTTCGGTGATAGTCGCGGCGACCCGCTCCAGCCCCTCCTCCACGGTGCGCCCGGGCCGCTCCACCAGGCCGTCGGTGTACAGCAGGAGCACGTCTCCCGCGCTCATCGGCGCCGTCGCCGTCTCGTAGGAGGTCTCCCGGATCGCGCCCAGCAGCAGGCCGCCTGGGCGCGACAGCGCGACCGGCTCGCCGCCGCGCGCCAGCAGCGGCGCCGGGTGGCCGGCCTGCGCCCAGGTCAACAGCTGTCGTACCGGGTCGTAGCAGGCGACCACCGCGGTCGCGGTGGCGCCGTCATCGGTGTCGAACAGTACCCGGTTGAGCAGCCGCAGCAGCTCGGCCGGGTCGGTGGTGGTCGTCGTCAGCGCGGCGAGAGCGTGCCGCAGCCGGGCCATCGTCGCGGCGGCCGGCAGGCCGTGGCCGGCCACGTCACCGATCGCGAGCAGCGTCTGCCCGTCCGGCAGCGCGGTCGCGTGGTACCAGTCGCCGCCGATGCGGGCCAACTGTTCCGCGGGCAGGTACCGGATCGCCACCCGCAGCCCCGGCAGGTCCCACGGCGCGTCGGGGACCGGCAGGATGATCTGCTGCAGCTCGACCGCCAGCCGGTGTTCGGCCTCCAGGTTGCGCCGGTGCTCGGCGAGTTCGCGCTGGGCGTGTCCGAGGCGCTCGCGGTCGACCTCGCGCGCGGTGAGGTCCTGCACCATCCCGTAGACGCGTAAGGTACGGCCGGTGGCGTCGCGGACCGCCTCCGCGTAGGCCCGCAGGTACTTCACCGCGCCGCCCACCCGGGCCCGGAAGCCGACGTTCATCGGCTCACCGCGCCCGGTCAGCGCGGTGACCGCGGCCACGAACCCCGGCGCGTCCTCGGGCAGCGCCAGCTCCGCGATCGCCTCCAGCGACAGCGGTCCGGCGACCGGGTCGCGGTGGTAGATCCGGTAGACCTGGTCGGACCATTCGGTCCGGTCGGCGAGCAGATCGCGATCGAACCAGCCGAGGTTGCCGAGCCGTTCGGCGAGCGCGACCCGCTCCTCCTGGCGCTGCCGCTCGTCGTGGCGGACCCAGGAGACCAGCAGGCCGGATCCGAGGCGGCTGACGCGCACGGAGTACGACGTCTCGGCCGGAACGCCCTCGACGGCCTCGACATAGGTGAACGGCCCGACCTCGCGCGGCCGCGCATCGGCCAGGACCTGCTGGTACGCCGTCCACACCGGACTGTCGCGGACCGACGGATAGCAGGTCAACACCCGCAGCCCGATCATTTCCGGCCCGCGCCTGCCGGCCACGTCGACCCCGGCCGGGCTCGCCGCCTGTATGAGGTAGTCGACGACCTCACCGGCGTCGTCGCGCAGCGGAGAGAGCACGGCCGCCGCGACCGGCAACATGTCGAGGACCGACTGTACGTTCACCCACCCGTCCCAGCCGTCGTCGGCGCCGCTCGCGAGGCGCTCGCCCAGCCGCCGCCCGGCGGTCGCGGCGGTACGGGCCACCGCGCGCCGGGTCGCGGCGTCGAAGCCGCACGGGCGCTCCCAGAACACTCCGATCAGGCCGACGACGCGGTCGCCGGAGCGTACGGGCAGCCAGGCCCGGGACCGCCATTCGTCCCGATCGACGGCGAGCCGGTAACGCTCGCGGGCCGAGTCCAGGTCAGGCAGCCAGACGGGCCGACAGCCGGTCACCGCCGCCGCGACAGCGGCGTCCGCGTCACGCGGCACCCGGTACCGCTGCACGATCAGATCCGCCGGCACACCGGCCGCCCCGATGATCCGCAGGGTGCCGTCGCGCTCCGCCGCCATCAGGATGACCGAAGCCGCGCCGGTCGCCGCCGCGAGCCGGTCACGTAGCCTCGCCGCCTCGGCGTCCGCCCAGCGGGCGGCGGGCGCGCCGCACCCGGGCGCGTCCGGTCGGGCCGCTGCCGGCGCAGCCTGGCCCGCTGAAGCCTGCGACCGGATCCGGCCGGGTTCGATGGGGCTCACCGGGCCCGCTACCGGCCCACGGGCGGGCTCGACCGGTCGGCCCCGGGCACGTCGCGGGGTCCGCCGGCGGTCGGTCGCGCCACGCCGAACAGCCCCGCTAGGCCGGTCAGGCGCAGGTGCTCGTAGACAGTCGACGTCGGGTTCACGACGCTGTACCGCGCACCGAGGCCGGCGGCCAGCCGGTGCGCGGTGACGAGCAGCGCGATGCCCGAGGAGTCCAGGAACGTGACGGCGGCGAGGTCCACGCGGATCGCGGTGGGCGCCGCCTCCGCCACCACGGCGCGAACCGTCTCCCGGATCGTCGACGCGTTCGCGAAGTCGATGTCGCCGAACAGCGCCACCTCGAGCGTGCCGTCGCCCTGCTCGCTGATCCGAACCGGCTCGTCCATTCGCGCCTCCCGACTGACGGGTCGTCGCGGCGAGCATATCCATTGCCGGGCGCGGCCGTGCGGACGCGCGGGGACGCCCGCGGCCGTCCCGGCGCGACTCAGGCGGCCGCGCGTGCGGGGAGCAACCCGAGCAGGTTGAGCTTCTCGATGATCGTCTCCGACTGGAACGGCTTGATGACGTACTCGTGCGCGCCGGCCGCGAGTGCCCGCACGACCTGGTGGTGCTCGCTCTCGGTGGTCACCATCATGAGCGACATCCCGCGGAAGCGGCGGTCGGCGCGGACCGCCTTGATGAAGTCGTATCCGTTCATCTCCGGCATGTTCCAGTCCACCAGCGCGAGTTCGGGAAGGTGGTCGGTGGCCAGGAGGTGGTCGAGCGCCTCGCGACCGTTGGCGGCCTCGTGTACCTCGAACCCCAGCGGTTGCACGATGCGCTTCAGGATCGACCGCATCGCGCGGGCGTCGTCGATGATCAGGGCGCGCACGCCGTCACCTCTCGTCGTCGGCAGCGGGACTGACGCGAAAGGCAGCCCGAGCGCTGCTCCCGGGTGCCACCGAGAAGCATCGGTGCGGCGTGGCGGTTCCTGAGGAGTTCCGCTCGGGCTCCCGCCCCGCCACGCCGCACCGGCGGCCCGCCAGCTAGGCCGCACC
>NZ_JAATVY010000043.1 GCF_011947195.1 Planosporangium thailandense
GCGAGGACCGCGCTGGTCACCGAAGCCACTTCGCCCCCCGGCACCGGGCCGGCCTCCGCCGGCTCCTTGCCCTGATAGCCCGCCAGCAGCCTGATCACCCGGTGGCGGACCATGTTCAGATCGGCGCCCAATCTGATGAGCACCTGGGCCGCGAGCCCCTCGCCCTCACGGATCAGACCGAGCAGGATGTGCTCGGTGCCGATGTAGTTGTGGCCGAGCTGGAGCGCCTCGCGAAGCGACAGCTCGAGGACCTTCTTGGCGCGGGGTGTGAACGGGATGTCGCCGCCGGGCGTGCGCGGGCCGCCGTGACCGATGATCTCCTCGACCTGCTGGCGCACCCCCTCCAGCGAGATCCCGAGGCTCTCCAGAGCCTGGGCCGCCACGCCCTCGCCGCCCTGGACGCCCTCGCCTTCGTGGACGAGGCCGAGCAGGATGTGCTCGGTGCCGATGTAGTTGTGGTTGAGCATCCTGGCCTCTTCCTGAGCCAGGACGACCACTCGCCGTGCCCGGTCGGTGAACCGCTCGAACATGGTCATCACATCCCCCGGCAGGCCGCTCGTACGCCCTGCCGGCGGAGGCATACCCGCCGAATGAGCCGGAACTCTTCTGTGCTGACCCGAATTGTCCCGACGGGTCGCGCCGGCCGACATGACCTCCGGCGTGGTCGCCGGAACCACGACACCGCGCCCGGGGCGGAGGTGGGTAACGGCACTGCCCGGAGTTCCATGCTAGCCCGGCGAGCCGGCCCGTCGCGCGATCATGCCGGCGTACCGGTACGTGTTGAGCAGGTCGACCGCTGACCCGGGGTCGCCCAGGTCGTAGCGGTCGACGGCCAGGAAATTGGGCTTCTTGCGGGCGGCGGGCTCGCAGAACCGCTCGGCCCGGTCCGCGAGCTTGCCGTTGTCGGTCGTGATCGTCGGCGGGACCGGTACGTCCCGGAAGTGGTTCATGACGAACAGCGGCCGGAACCCCGGCTCCGTACGCGTCAGCGGGATGTTCACCCCGCCGCCGTACCAGCGGCTGTAGCACGACCAGTCCGAGCCGCCGACCCCCGGCCCCATCGACCAGAAGTTCTCGACGGTCCAGTCCCGCTGGTACATCACGCCGAAGCTGTCGCGGGTGAGCCCCGCCGACTCGTCGTCGGCCCGGCTGTGGTCGGTGAAGATGAGCAGCCGCTTGTCGCGCTGCCGCAGTTCGCCGAGGGTGGGCCAGCCGCGCTGCCGGACGCCCTCGACGTCGGGCCGCAACAGCAGACCGGCCAGGTCCGGCACCCGCGCCAGTTCGGCGCGCAGGACGTCCGGGGCGACGTAGTCCTCCAGGAACACGGTCACGATCTCGGTGCGGTGCTGCCGCAGGAACTCGACGATGCGCCGGAGGTCGACCCACAGTGCGACCGGCCGGCTGACCAGCGTGCAGCTGTCGTGGCAGAGGATCGCGCCGTCCGGGGTCTGGTGGATGTCGAGCATGAAGCCGCGGACGCCCTCGGCGAGCTGCTGGTCGAGGCCCCGGTTCTGGTTGGGGAACAGGTTGACGATCGGCGGGGCGAAGCCGCCGTCGACGCCGTTGGCGTACGCGTTGTGCGCGGTCAGGAACGTGACCTGGTCCAGCGTGCGCAGGCTCTCCGGCGGCAGCGGGCTCTTCGGCGCCACCAGCGGCGTGAGGTACCACCGGGCGAGGTCGCCGTCCGGGCCGAGCGCCAGCGCGTCGGCGTAGGTGTCGCCGCTGGGTGCCACGGTGAGGTAGCGGTCGGCGCCCGGATCCTTGAGCGCGTACCGGTCGGGGCCGGCGCCGGCCAGGTCCCACCCGGCGCCGTCGCCGCCGCACGCGACGAGGCCGGGGGAGTCGCCGGTGCGACCCAGGCACTGCCCGGGGCTGTCGGTGTTCTCCAGGGTGTACGCGTCGCCGCCGGCGTGCAGCCACCACTGCTGATGGTCGGAGTTGCCGCGGGGTCGGTGCTGCGCGACGCGCCCGCCGGTCGCGGCCGCGTTGAGCCCCGTTGTCGCGCTCTGCAGGTAGTACAACCCCTCGGGCGGTGCCACCGGCGTCTGCTGCGCGCGGACGGTGACGGCCGGGCCGGCAACCAGGGCGGCGACGATCACGGGTACGGCGAACAGCGGGGCGCGGGACGCACGCATCGGCAGACCCTCCCGGTCGGCTGGGAAAACGGCGCACGCCAATGATGGAGGTCAATGAGAAATGTGCGCCAGATCTCGCGTTCCCTTATCCGCCCCCTCGATTGTTAGAGCGCTGGGGGTGGCGCCGTGTGAGGGATTCGACAATAAACGTCCTTTGTGGATGCGGAGGCTCGGCAGACGTACGTTGACCTGCGGTTTAGCCGTGCCCCTCCCGTTAACGGTCGCTCCGCCGGTAGGTGTACGGCGATCGCGACGTTGGCAGCATTCGTCAATGCCTTGTCATTGCTGCCGGGTCGGATGGGAGACAGGCTTTGGTCGTGGGACAACGACGTGTTGTGGTGGTTATGTATCCCGGCTCTCAGGCCCTCGACGTGACCGGTCCGGTCGAGGTGTTCGACACCGCCAACCGGTTACTCGGCGAATCGGGCCCCGGCTACCGGATCGATTTCGTCTCGCCCGGGGCGCCGCTCGTACGGACCTGCAGCGGGGTGGTGATCGGGGCCGCGCCGCTGGACGCCGGACAGGGACCGATCGACACCCTGCTGGTACCGGGCGGCTGGGGCCTGCACGAGGTGCTGGCCGACCGTGCCCTGGTGGAATGGATCGCCGCGGCCGCGGCGCGCTCGCGTCGGGTGACCTCGGTGTGCGGCGGGTCGTTCCTGCTGGCCGAGGCGGGGCTGCTCGACGGCAGGCGGGCCACCACACACTGGGCGTACGCGGCGGACATGGCCCGGCGGTACCCGGACGTCATCGTCGATCCGGAGCCCATCTTCGTCCGCGACGGCCGGTACGTGACCTCGGCCGGCGTGTCGACCGGCATCGACATGAGCCTGGCGCTGGTGGAGTCCGACCACGGCAGCGCGTTCGCGCTGCAGGTGGCCAAGTTCCTGGTGCTGTTCTTCAAGCGCCACGGTGGACAGTCGCAGTTCAGCGCGGTGCTGGACGCCCAGCTCGCCGACCACACGCCGATCCGGGCCGCGCAGGAGTGGATCCTGGACAACCTCGACCGGCCGGTGACCGTCCCGGACATCGCCGAACAGGCCAACATGAGCCCGCGCAACTTCGCCCGCGTGTTCCGGCGCGAGGTGGGGGTCACTCCGGGACAGTACGTCGAACGCATGCGGATCCTGCGGGCCTGCCGGCTGCTGGAGTCCACGGAGCTGCCGATCAGGCAGGTGGCCCGCCGATGCGGGTTCACCACGCCGGAGACGTTCTTCCGCGCGTTCGCCCGGGTGCTGGAGGTCACCCCGCACCAGTACCGCAGCCGGTTCCACGCCGTCAGCCCGCAGCAGGACCCGGCCGCGGCGGCTGAGCCGATGGAGGTCGGGGCGTGATGGCGGTGACGAGGACGCGCGCGGTCGACCATGTGGTGAACGAGCTGACCCGGCGCGGCGTCGACCACGTGTTCGGCGTCGGCGGCGCCAACATCGAGGACCTGTACGACGCCGTGCACGCCGCGGGCGACCGGATCCGGGGCGTGGTGGCCAAGCACGAGTTCTCCGCCGCCACCATGGCGGACGGGTACGCCCGGGCGACGGGGCGGCTGGGGGTTGTCGCGGCCACCTCGGGCGGCGGCGCGATGAACCTCGTGCCCGGCCTGGCCGAGGCGTACGCCTCGCGGGTGCCGGTGCTGGCGCTGGTGGGGCAGCCGCCCACCGAGCTGGAGGGCCGGGGCGCGTTCCAGGACTCCAGCGGCCGGGCCGGCTCGCTGGACGCGCGGCAGGTGTTCGCGCCCGTGTCCCGGTTCTGCGCCAAGGTGGACCACCCAGACGCGCTCGTGGAGCTGTTGCCGCGGGCGATCGCCGCGGCGCAGACCGACCCGAAGGGGCCGGCGGTGCTGCTGCTGCCCAAGGACGTGCAGCAGGGGCTGCTCCGGGTCGCCGAAGGCGGGCCGCCCCTGATCCCCCCGGCGTCCGCAGTGGACCGACGGGCGTTGGATCGCGCCGTGGAAGCGCTGCGCGCCGCCGACCGGGTACTGCTGATCGCCGGCGAGGGGGTGGCGACCGCGCGGTCCCGGGCGGAGCTGGCCGAGCTGGCCCGGCGACTCGGCGCCTGGGTCGCGGTGACCCCGGACGCCAAGGACGTGTTCGACAACCGCGACCCGCGCTTCGCCGGCGTGGCCGGGGTGATGGGGCACCGCAACGTCTCCGACTGCCTGCGCCGGGCCGACGTCTGCGTGCTGGTCGGCACCAGGCTGCCGGCGATGGCGCGGGGTGGGCTGGACGACAGCCTCGCCGGCACGGTCGTCATCGGGGTGGACCCGGAGCCGTCGTTCGTACCCGGCATCGACCTGTGCGGCCCGCTGCGCGACACGCTGCGGGCGCTCGTGGACGCCCACGACCCGCGCCCCCGGCCCTGCCCGGACCACGCCGGCCCCGTGCCGCTGCCACCCCCGCCGCCCCCAGCGCCGTTGCCCGCTGCCGGCGGTCCGGCCCGGACGACCTCGTACCCGCACGCGCTCGCCGCCGTGCGGGCGGCGCTCCCGCCGGACGCGCACGTCTTCGTCGACGCCGGTAACACCGGCGCCGCCGCGGTCCACCTGCTGCCCGCCCCGCCGCGCGGGCGGTTCGTGGTGGCCGTCGGCATGGGCGGCATGGGGTACGCCTTCGGCGCCGGCATCGGCGCCGCGCTCGCCACCGGCCAGCGCACCTACGTGCTCGCCGGCGACGGCGCGTTCTTCATGCACGGCATGGAGCTGCACACCGCGATGGAGTACGGCGCGCCGGTGACCTTCGTGGTGTTCAACAACAACGCGCACGGCATGTGCGTGACCCGGGAGCGCCTGTTCTACGGCGACGCGTACAGCTACAACCTGTTCCGCCCCGCCGACCTGGCCGGCGGCATGGCGGCGGCGTTCCCGACGCTCGACGTGACCAGGGCCGGCGACGCCGCCGAGCTGCGCCGGGCGCTGCTTCGTACCAACACCGGCGGCGGCCCCGCCTTCGTGGCCGTGGACTGCGACCCGCACGAGGTGCCGCCGTTCCGTCCCTTCCTCGCCGGCGCCGGATCCGGCGAGGAGCCGATCGACAGTGAGGAGATGCGCGGTGAGCGCGGACGAGTCCATGTTGGCTGACATTCCCGGCCTGGTACGGGTGGAGCAGGTCGGCCGGGAGGAGCTGCTGACCCGCTGCCTGGATCCCGACCTGCGGCGCGACGACGACCGGTACTGCACGGTCTGCGAGTACATCGACTGCCCGCCGGACGTGGTCTACGAGTACCTGCGCAAGGGGCACCACCTCGAGGAGTGGACCTACAGCGTGCGCGACTTCGAGCCGACCGGCACGCCGGGGCTGTGGGTCGGCCGCGACCGGCTCACCGACGACACCAGGATCTTCTGCCGGGTGGAGGCCAACCCGGACGCGATGACGGTCGACTACCACTGCGCGTGGGACCAGGGCGACCGACTCTGGATGATCTACCTGATGCGGGTCGTGCCGGCCGGGCCGGTGGTCGACCGCCCCGGCTCGGTGGTGACCTGGACCAACTGCCGCCACCCGTACTACGACCACAACCCGTACCCCGAGCTGGCGCCGGCGCCGGACCGCCCGTGGGTGGGCGACTTCTGGGACCTGTTCGACGCCGGGCACCGGGTCGAGATGGACAACCTCAAGGCGATCCTGGAGTACCGGCACCGCAACGGACTGCCGGTCTCGGTGCCTCCGGTACGGGAGGTCCGGCGGTGACGGTCGTCAGCCTCACCGACGTCGCCGGGTACCTGCCGGGCGAACCGGTGCCCGCGGAGTTCTTCGCCGCGCCCACCGGAGCCGACGACGCCTTACGCGCCAACGCCATGTTCAAGGCGCCGCGCTGGCGGCACCACGTCGCAGCCGCGCAATCCAACGTGGACCTCATCGAGCGCGCGGTCGAGCCGTTGATCGAGCGGCACGGCGGCGCCGAGATCCTCGCCGTCGACGTGCTCCTGGTGCACTGCCAGCTGCCGGACCAGCCGTTCGTGGGCGCCGGTACGGAGGTGGCGCGGCGGCTGGGTATGCGTCCCGAGTGGCTCATCGACGTGGCGAACGCCGGCTGCGCCTCGTTCGTGTACATGCTCAAGCTGGCCCGGCACCTGCTGACCACCACCGACGCGCGGTCCGCCCTGATCTGCAACGCGCAGACGTCGGCCGGTCAGCTCTTCACACACCCTGAGGTGCGCTCCCTCGCACAGGCGGCGATCCCCGGCGACGGCTGCGGGATCGGCTACCTGACCAGGTCGGCCGGATCCCCGCTGCTCGACGTGACGACCCGGCACCTCGCCGAGTACGCCGGCGAGATGGCGCTCGTGCGCGACGACGGCCGGCGGTACTGGGAGCCCGGCGAGTCGCCCATGCGGGTCGGGTTCACCGCGGACAACACGGCCGAGGTGCTGGCCCGCGGCAACCGGCTGGTGCCCGAGGTGGTCACCGACCTGTGCCGGCGGCTCGGGGCGGACACCTCCGACATCGACGTGCTCGTCACCAACCAGCCCAACCGTACGTTCCTGCGCAACTGGCGTGAGGCCCTGCGCCTGCCGGCCGAGCGGCACCCCGACACGTTCGACCGGTGCGGAAACCTGTTCGGCGCGGCCATCCCGGTCACCCTGGACCGGGCCGTCCGGGCCGGGCGGATCCGCGACGGGGACCTGGTCGTGCTGGGCGGGTTCGCGCACGCCGGCGACTTCGCGGGCGCGGCCGCCGTACGCTGGCAGGCCGCGGCGTGACGGGCGGGAACGTGCGGCACCGGCTCGCGCTCAACGAGAGTCCGTACCCGCCGCTGCCGTCGGTGCGCGAGGCGATGCTGCGCGCGGTGTCCGAGGCGAACCGGTACCCGGAGTTCTACCCGGACCGGCTGGCGGAGCGGATCGCACACTGGTGCGGGGTCGCGCCGGCGTCGGTGGCGGTCGGCAGCGGCTCGGTCGGGGTGGCGCTGCAACTGCTGCACGCCGTCGTCCGGCCCGCGGACCGGGTCGCGTTCGGCTGGCGCAACTTCGACGCGTACCCGCTGCTGGCCGACATGGTCGGCGCCGAGGCGGTGCCGGTGCCTCTGACGGCCGACGGCCGGCAGGACCTGGCGGGCCTCGCGGCGGCGATCGACGGGCGCACCCGCGTCGTGGTGGTGTGCAACCCGCACAACCCGACCGGGTCGCTCGTCACCGCCACCGAGCTGACCGCCTTCCTGGATCACGGCCCGGCGCAGGTCACCGTCGTGCTGGACGAGGCGTACGTCGAGTTCGCGCGCGGCGATGACCTGCCCGATGCGCGAACCCTGCTCGGTGCGTACCCCAACCTCGCGGTGCTCCGGACGTTCTCCAAGGCGTACGGACTCGCCGGACTGCGGGTCGGCTACGCGCTCGCGGCGCCGGCGCTGGCGGACCGGATCAGGCGACAGCAGCTGCCGTTCGGGATCAGCGGCGTCGCCGCGGCCGCCGTCGAGGCGTCCATGAGCGCCGGTGACGAGCTGCGTGACCGGGTCGACGCCGTCATAGCCGAGCGCGAACGGCTGCGCGACGCGCTGCTCGGCCGCGGCTGGCGGGTGCTGCCCAGCCACACCAACTGCCTGTGGCTGGCCGAGCCGGACCGGGTGGCCGACTGCGAGGCGGCGCTCACCGCCGCCGGCGTGCAGGCGCGGTACTACCCGGGCGAGGGCGTCCGGCTCACCGTCGGCGACCGGCGCGCCGGGGACGCCGTGCTGGCGGCGCTCGGCGGCTGCCCGGCTCAGCCCCGTGGTTGCCCGGAGACCGTAGCTTCGCGGCCGGTGGGCGCGGGGCGGGACACCGGCCGGCCGTGGCTGAACAGCATGCCGTCGTCCTGCAGCCGGCCGTAGCGCATCAGGACGACGTCGCGCAGGTAGTTCTGGTACAGCCGCCAGGGGGCGCGCCGGCCCTGCCGGGGGAGCCGGTGGAGGCTGCGCTGCACGTACCCGGAATTGAAGTCCAGGAACGGCTGGTCGGCCGGCTCGTCGCGCGGCGGCTGCGGCGTGGCGCGGTCGAAGCCGTGTGCGTCCAGGTGCTTGAGCAGCCGGGTGACGTACCGGTTGACCAGGTCGGCCTTCAGCGTCCAGGAGGCGTTGGTGTAGCCGATGACGAGGTTGAAGTTGGGCACCCCGGACAGCATCATGCCCTTGTACGAGACGGTGTCGGCGACGTCGACCGGCTCGCCGTCGACGCTCAGCCGCATGCCGCCGATGGGCAGCAGCGCCAGGCCGGTCGCGGTCACCACGATGTCGGCGTCGAGTTCGCGGCCCGAGCGCAGCCGGATACCGGTGGGCGTGAACGTCTCGATGTGGTCGGTCACCACCTCGGCGGTGCCGGCCGCCAGCGCGCGGAACAGGTCGCCGTCGGGAACGAAGCACATCCGCTGGTCCCACGGGTCGTACGGCGGGTTGAAGTGGGTGTCGACGTCGTAGCCGTGGGGAAGGGCGCGCCGCACTCCCTTGCGGACGAACGCCTTCACGGCCTCCGGGCGCCGGCGCGCGAACTGGTAGAAGCCGGTGCTGACCAGCACGTTCTTCCACTTGATGAGCGGGTGGGCGGCCCGGGCCGGCAGCCGCCGATGGAGGAACTCGGCCAGCGGATCGATCCCGGGAAGCGAGAGGACGTAGGTCGGGGTGCGCTGCAGCATCGTCACGTGTGCGGCGCGCTGCGCCAGGTTTGGCACCAGGGTCACCGCGGTGGCGCCGCTGCCGATCACCACCACGTGCTTGCCGGCCCAGTCCAGGTCCTCGGGCCACCCCTGCGGGTGGACGAAGGTGCCCTCGAACCGCTCCTCGCCGGGCAGGTGCGGGCGGTAGCCGGCGGCGTAGTCGTAGTAGCCGGCGCACACCGACAGCCACGAGCAGGTCAGCCGTACGGTGGCGCCGGTGTCGCCGCGCTCCGCGGTGACCGTCCAGCGGCCGGCGTCGCCGTCCCAGTCGGCGGCGATCACGCGGTGGCCGAACCGTACGGCCCGGTCGATGCCGTACTCCCGCGCGGTGTCCCGGATGTACTCGCGGATCGAGGGTCCGTCGGCGATCGCTCTGGCCTTCGTCCACGGCCGGAACGAGTAGCCCAGGGTGAACATGTCCGAGTCCGAGCGGATGCCCGGGTAGCGGAACAGGTCCCAGGTGCCGCCGATCGCGTCGCGCGCCTCCAGGATGGCGAAGCTCTTGGCCGGGCACTCCTGCCGCAGCAGGCACGCCGCGCCGATGCCGGACAGGCCGGCGCCCACGATGACGACGTCGAGGTGTTCGAGGGGCGCCGACGCGTCGAGGGCGGGTGTGGTCTCGGCGGCGGTCATGGGCGGTCCCCCCGGATTGCAGGCGACGGTGCCTCCCCATCGTGCATCGGAGGACGAGCGCCGATCCAGGGACAAACGGCACCGGTATGGCCCGGCTGCTGGTGCAGGATGCACCACCACGGTACTGTCGCGCGGTGCCGGAACGGTCCCTGTCCGAGCGCGCACGACAGCTGATCCGCCAGGGGGCGGAGGTGGTGCTCGACGCCGCGCCCACCCTGCTGGAGACCGTCGACGCGGCCACCCTGTCGGCCGCCGGCGTCCGGGGCATCGCGGACGATCCGGCGCTCGCCGCCGCCCTGCGCCGGTCCAACTACGCCACCGTCGTGTACTGGGCGGCCCACAACGTACGCGACCCGGGCGGCCCGGTGCCGCCCAACCTCGCGCCGGAGACGTTGGACATCGCGCGCGACATGGTCCGCCGGGGGCTCAACGAGTTCGCTCTCGACGCCTACCGGGCCGGGCAGAGCGCGGCGTGGTCGGCGTGGATGTCGATCATCTTCACGCTCACCCGGGACCCGGACGAACTGCGTGAGGTGCTGGACGTGACGGCGGGCTCCATCGCCGCGTTCATCGAGTCGACGATCGCCGCGCTCGCGCTGCGGATGCAGCGCGAGCGCGACGAGCTGGTCCTGGACCTGCAGGCGGAACGGCGCGAAGCTGTCGCGCTCGTGCTCAGCGGCGCACCCATCACGGCCGACCAGGCCTCCCGCCGCCTGGGCTACCCGCTCGGCGACGACCACATCGCCGCCGTGGTGTGGAGCGACGACGACGACGCCGACCGCCAGGACCTGGAGCGGGCCGGCGCGAGGCTCGCCGCGGCCCTCGGGGAGCGGCGGCCCCTGACGGTCGTCGCCGGCGTCTCCACGCTGTGGGTGTGGGTGTCGGTGCGCGACGACGAACCGGTCGATCTCCGTCCGGGACGCCTGCTCGACCGGGTGCGGCCGGCGGCCGGGGTCCGGGTGGCGGTCGGGTCGCGCGGAACCGGGCCGGAGGGGTTCCGGCGTAGCCACCTGGACGCGCTCACCACCCAACGGCTGCTCGTCCGGTCGCGCCCCACCCATCAGTTGGCCACCTTCGAGGCCGTGGAGCTGGTCTCCCTCGCCACGCAGGACGAGAAGGCCGCGCAGGCCTTCGTGGCGCGGATCCTGGGTCGGCTGGCGGACGCGGACGAGGAGCTGCGCACCTCGGTACGCACGTACCTGCGGCGGGGCTGCAACGTGTCAGCGGCCGCCGCCGAGCTCTTCGTGCACCGCAACACCCTGCTGCGCCGCTTGACGCGCGCGGACACGCTGCTCCCTCGGCCGCTCGACCAGCACCCGATCGAGGTCGCCGTCGCGCTCGAGCTGGTCCGCTGGACCGGCGCGAAGAGCGACTGACCGGCGCCGGCCTGTGGGCCGGCCCCGAGGACGTAGTGGCATTGCACCACGCAATTGATAAGCGTGAGTGAAAAATTTACCGTCTGCGGGAACGCCGTCGAGTGTCTGAAGGATGCCTTCTAAACATTTGCCGGCGTGATATTACGCACGGGATCGGATACTTCAAACCGGCGCGCAACGCTTGCTAGGTTGCTGCGTGAAAATGGAGCCCACCTGGATGGGAGCGGTGCGCATGACGATGGGGATTGCGTGTCCGGACCGCGTACGGCCCGTTCTCGTGCGGCGGTCGGACGCCGCGCGGATGACGCCGGCGTTCGCGGTATCCGCGCTGGTAGGCGCAGGTGGAAGCGGTGGTGTCCGGCTCCTGGGCGGGGCGGGCTGACCGGGCCTCGTCGCGTTCCCGGCGTGCGGTGACGTCGCCGCCATTGTTGCCCGATCGGGCAGTTGTCGCGGCTATGTGCGGCCTCGACATTGGCGCGCATCGCGGAATGGGGCAGATTCTTGGAGCTGTCATTCACCATCGACGGCTGCTTATGTGATTGGACAACGGGAAGCTGGGGGGAAACAATTGTCCAACCCCTTTGCGTATAACGACGTGTACGGCGTCATACGCCGGCACGTCTCGCCGGGCCTGGCTCTCGGCTACAAGCTCGTCGGCCACGGCGCGTACGAGGTCGCCGCGAGCGGCGCGACCGTGCGCCTCTCCGACGGGCGCACCCTGGTCGACTTCGGGTCGTACGCGGTGACCCTGCTCGGGCACCGCTGCCCGCCGGTCGTCGACGCCGTCGCGACGCAGCTGGCGACCATGCCGACCGCCACCCGGGCCGTAGGCAATCCGGTCGTGGCCGCGTTCGTCGAGGAGCTGGCTGACCGCTGCGGCGCCGGCCTGGACCGGGTATGGCTGGGCAGCGACGGCGCGGACGCGGTGGAGGTGGCCCTGAAGCTCGCCCGGCGGGGCTCCGGCCGGCGGCGCATCCTCGCGGTCGAGGACGGGTTCCACGGCAAGACGCTGGGCGCGCTCGCCGCGACCGCCGCGCCGGCCTTCCGCGCCGGCCTCGAGGACGTGCTGGCGCCCGTCACGCACCTCCCACGCGACGACGCCGGTGCGGTCGCCCGGGAGGTGCGTGCCGGCGACGTCGCCGCCGTGATCGTCGAACCGGTCCAGGGCGAGGCGGGCGTCCGCCCCCTCGACGCGTCCGTCGTCGCGCGGTGGGCCGCCGACGCCCACGCCGCCGGCGCGTACGTGATCAGCGACGAGATCCAGGCCGGCCTGCGCCGGTGCGGGTCCTTCTCCGTCGCCGTCGACACCGGCTGGGCCCCGGACGCTGTCCTGTTCGGCAAGGCGCTGGGCGGTGGCGTGCTGCCGCTGTCGGCGGCGGTCGGCACCGCGGACTTCTTCGCGCCGCTGGTGGACGACCCCACCTGGCACACCGCGACCTTCGGCGGCCATCCGCTGTCGTGCGCGGCGGGGCGGGCTTCGCTGCGGGTCATCGACGAGCTGGCCGGACGCGCCGACGAGCTGGGGACCCGGTTCGCCCGCGACCTGTGCGCGCTGGCCGCCGCGCACCCGGCGCTGGTGTGTGAGGTACGTGGCCGGGGACTGCTGTGGGGCGTCGAGTTCGCCACCCCGGCGATGGCCGGCTCGGTGCTGGTGGAGCTCGCCGACGCGGGGCTGCTCGTGTCGCCCTGTCTGAGCTCCCGGCGCACCATCCGGCTGCTGCCGCCGATGGTGACGACCGAGGCCGAGCTGCGGCGGGCGTTCGACGCGCTTGCGGCCGCCTTGGTGGCGACCGAGGAGTTCGCCGAAGGTGCGTGCGACGCCGACGTCGGTGATGCCGCGTGACGGCCACGCTGCCGTCCGGCCGGCGCGCCGGCTCGCTGCCAGGGCGGCTCGCCGCCTGGACGTACGAGCGGTTCCCGCCGGGCCTCGTCGCGGTGCTGTTGCCCGCCTACCTGGTCGCGCTGCTCTACGGCCGGGCCGTCGGCCAGGCCGGCCCGCCTCGCCCGCACCCGGGCGACCTCGCGGCGTTCACCGGATTCTGGGCCTTCTTCCTGATGCTGCGCGTGATCGACGACCACAAGGACTACGCGCGTGACGTCGCCGCGTATCCGGGGCGGGCCCTGCAGCGCGGCGACGTCACCCTCGACCAGCTCAAGGTCGTGGCAGCGCTGGCCTGGGCGGTCCAGCTCGCCGTCGTGCTGACCGCCGACGGCGGCCTCGGCCCGGTCGGGCTGTGGTGGGTGCTGACGCTCGCCTGGACCGCGCTGGCCGCCAAGGACTTCTTCGTCGGGGCGCGGATCGGCGACCGTCCCGTCCTCCAGCCGCTGCTGCACCTGCCCGTGTCCGGGCTGGCCTGCCTCTGGGTGGCGCAGCTCGGCGCCGGCGCCCGGAGCCTGCCGGCCCGCGCGTACGCGGTGGCCGCCCTCGGCATCGCGCTGTCCGCGTCGGTGGACCTGGTCCGCAAGCTGCTGCCGGGCGACGGCGGCGGCCGGGCGTACCTCGTCGCGCTCGGACCACGCCGGGCGGCCCTGGCCGGCGCGATGGTCGTCACGGCGCAGACCGGGGTACTCGCGGCGCTCGTGCTGCTCGGGTCCGGACGGGCGGCGGGCGCGCTGATCCCGACCCTGCTCGCCGCCGGCCCGTTGGCGGCGCTGTCCCGGCTGGCGGTGGCCCCGGCGCCGGGCCGCGCCCGAGCGGCCCGGACGGCCCTGGCGTCCGTCGTACCCGGCCAGCTTGCCGTCGCGGCGGCGGCGCTGCTCATCGGTCCGGGAGGGCGGTAACCATGCGCCGCATCCTCGTGACGGGAGCAACCGGCCTGGTCGGCTTCGAGGTGTACGACCGGCTGCGGCGCACCGCCGGAGTCGCCGTCACCGGGGTCAGCCGGCGCGGCTCGGACCGGCTGCCGGCGGTCGTGCCGTGGCACATCGGCGCGCAGCCGCCGCCGGTCGCCGTCGGTGGGCCGTGGGACGTCATCGTCAACGCCGCCGCCGACGTACGGTGGTCGCTCGACCCCGACGAGGCGCGAGCGGCCAATGTGGACACCGTGGCCGCGTTGCGGCCGCTCGCGTCGCCGCGTACCAGGGTCATCCACGTCTCCACCGCGTACGCCGGAGGCCGGCGCGGCGACGGCTCGTCGCCCGACCTCGCCGACTACCGCAACTCCTACGAGTGGTCCAAGGCACACGCCGAACGCCTCGCGCGGGAGGCCTTCGCGCGGCTGACCGTCATCCGGCCCGCGTTGATCGTCGGCCGGCGCGGCGACGGGCGGGCCGCCCGGTTCACGGGCATGTACACGCTGCTGCGCGGCATCGCCACCGGGACCGTGCCGGTCATCGCCGCCGACCCGCAGGCGCGGCTGGACCTCGTACCCGTCGACGCCGTCGCCGGCCTGATCCTGGCCGCGACCGCCGACGACGCGCACGACGGTGCGGTGTGGACGATTGCCGGCGGTCGGTCGGCGCCGACGGTCGCCCACGTTCTCGACCTGATGATGGCCGCCCTCAACGGCTGGCGGGCGGCCGGCGGGCACGACCCCGTCCCCACGCCCCGGATCGTCCCGGCCGAGCGGTGGCACCGGTTCTTCCGGCCCTTCGCCCGCGAGCACCTGACCGTACGACAGAACCGGATGCTCGACCTGCTGTCGGTATTCGAGCCGTACCTCGCCGGGACCGTCCCGCTGTCGCCCACCCACACCGTCGCCGACGTCGGCGCCTGCCTGCGCACCGCCGTCAGCTACTGGGCCGCGGCGAATCCCCGTCTCGCGGCGATGACACCCCTGCCGTGGCGGGGTCGCACCGCGGCGTGACGCCGCGCCCGGCCCGGACCAGGTACCACACAGACAAGGAGAGGAATGCAGTGGCGCAACCGACGATCCCCGACCGCGTACGCAGCCTCGTCATCGAGGCCGCGCCGGTCGCGGTCGGCCAGGTGACCGGAGCCACGGCGCTCACCGACGACCTCGGCTACGACTCGCTGTCCCTGCTCGAGCTGATGGGGCTGCTGGAGGCCGAGTTCGACCTGCCGCCGGTGGACGGTGACTTCTCGCGCGTCCGGACCCTCCGGGACGTCGAGGACCTGGTCCAGCGCGTCCTCGGGCGGTGACGGCATGCGAACGACCGACCTACGGAACCCGGTGGCCCACGCACCGACCGACGCGGCCTCCGTACGGCTGGGCGCCGAGCACGGTACACCCCTGCCGGAGTCGCTGTCGGTCCTGGCGACCAAGCGCGCGCTGTTCGCGGTCGACAGCTACTTCCGCGACAGTTGGGAGGACCTGTGCGAGCTGCCGGCCGAAACCGTCGAGCTCATCCTGCGCCACCACGCCCTGCTCCTGCTCAAACCCGACGCCGTGGTCGGACGGCGGCTGACGGCCGCGCTGGACTGGCTGCGTGGGCAGGGCACCGTGGTCGCCGCCGAGCCGGTCCGGCTCGACCGGCACACGGCGCGGGCCATGTGGCAGTACCAGTGGAACGCGGCGAGCCGGGACCGGCGCGACCTGGCCGACCTGATCTGTCACGACGGCGGGGAGTCACTGGTGCTGATCGTCCGGATGCCGGCCGATCACCGGCCGGCCACGGTACGGCTGTCGGCGGCGAAGGGTCCGGCCGATCCGGAGCGGCGCGAGCCCTGGCAGTTGCGCCACCGGCTGGGCAACGAGAACTTCCTGCTCAACTTCGTGCACGCCGCCGACGAGCCGGCCGACCTGGTACGCGAGATCGGGGTGCTGTTCGACGCGCCGCGGCGGCGCGGGCTGTACCGGCGGCTGCGTGACGGCGCCGACGCCACCGGCGCGGCACGGGCGGCGGTGGAGCGCCTGTATGCGCGTACCCCGGCCCGTGACCTCGGCCTCGCCGCTCTGATCAGTCGGCAGGACCGGCGGCTGGACGGTCGCGACGGGCCGACGCCCCGGGAGCTGACGGCGGCCCTGGAGGCGACGGAGGCCGGTCTGAACGCCGACTGGCGCGGGCTGTGCGACCTGTCCGAGCGGGCCGGGGTGCCCCTGGACCCGTGGGACCGGGTGGTGCTGGGCACCCATCTCATGGTCGCCTCCGACGCGGGTACCGTGCCGATCCTCGCCGGCGTCCCGGTGCGGGAGTGGGACCGGCGACCGGACCCGGCGATCCTGCCGCCGGGGTGGTCGCCACGGGGCGTGCGAACGGCTCTGCCCGGCAGCCGCCCCGCTCGGCCCGCCGAGTCCCCGGAACTGCGCTACGACCAGCCGGTGGCACACGCCCTCGTGCACAAGGCCGGTGTCGGCGAGGTGCTGGTGACCGACAGCGCACCGGTGTCCGAGCGCGTGTTCGCGGTAGCCGGTGAGCTGCCCCGGACCCACTGCTACTTCAGCGACCTGCCGGCGGCGGCTGACCGGTACGACGCGGTGGCGCTGCTGGAGTTCTGCCGTCAGGCGTCCTACGTGGTCATCCACCGGTACCTCGGCGTGCCGGTCGACCGGTCGTTCCTGCTGCGGCGCATCGGTGTCGCGCTCACGCCCGGGGTGGTCTTCGCCGACCAGCCCGACCTGCTGCGCCTGCGGGCGTCGGTGACGGTCGAGCGGCGCTTCGACGCGCCGGTGCCGGGGCTGTCGGTGCGGCTGGATCTCACCGCGCCCGACGGTCGGGAACTCGGCCGGGGCGCGCTGTCGGCCTCGTGGCTGACGGCCGGCGAGTACGCGCGGCTGCGCCGCGAGGCCCGGGCCGCCCGGGGGCTCGGCGCGCGGCCCGGCCCGCCGCCGGCCGTACCCGCCGAGCGGGCGACGGCGGCCAGCGTCGGTCGCACCGCGCCGCGCAACGTCGTGCTCGCCGACGGCGTCGACGGCACCGGCGAGCTCGTCGTCGATCCGACGTACCGCGGCATGTTCGACCATCCGCAGGACCACCTGCCCGGGATGCTGCTGGTCGAGGCGGCCCGGCAGGCGGCGCTGCGTGCCGTGGCGGAAGGCCTCGGCGGGCCCGTCGGCGGGCTCGCGCTGCGCGCCCTGCGGGCGTCGTTCCCGGGCTTCGCCGAGCTGGATCTGCCGGTGCGCCACCACACGGCGGACGCACCCGGGGGCGCGGACGGCACGCAGGTGCGGGTGTCGGCGCGGCAGGACCGTACCGAGGTGTGCCGCGTCACGGCGACCGTCGCCGTCGACCCGGCGGTGGGGGAGCGCCGATGAGCCGGCCGCACGTTCTCGACAGGCACAGCGGCGCGGACGCCGTGGCGCACTGGGGCGGTGGCAAGGCGGCGAACCTGCACCGGCTCTGTGCGGCCGGGTTCGACGTTCCGGAGTGGACGGTGCTCGGTACGGACGTGTTCGCCGCGTACCGGGAGGTGACCGGTCTCGGCGCGCGCGTCGACGCCCTGCTGGCCGCCTGGGAGCGCGGTGACGGGGACCCCGAGGAGGTCGCCGCGGTGATCCGGCGGGCGTTCGCGGAGACCCCCCTCGACCCCGCGAGCCGGGCGGCCGTCGCGGACGCGTACGTCGGGATCGGCGGCGGCGCGGCCGCGGTGCGCTCGTCGGCCGCCGGTGAGGACTCCGATCAGCTGTCGTTCGCCGGCCAGTACGACTCGTTCCTCAACGTCGTCGGCGTGGACGCGGTGGCCGGCCGGGTCCGCGACTGTTGGGCGTCGGCGTACTCGTCCCGGGCGCTCGTCTACCGCCGGCTGCACGGGCTGAGCTCGGAACCCGCCGGGATGGCCGTGGTGGTGCAGCGTCTGGTACCCGCTGACGTCAGCGGCGTGCTGTTCACCGCCAACATCCGGGTGCGCCCCCGGCACGAGATGCTGGTCAGCGCCGTGTACGGGCTGGGCGAGGGCCTCGTGTCCGGTGCGGTCGACGCCGACACGATCACCCTCGACCGCGCCACCGGAGCCGTCACCGCCGTCGTCGTCGGCGAGAAGCGGGACCGGGTCATGGCCGGTCCGGCCCCGGGGTGCCGCACGGTCGCGGTTGACCCGCAGCGCCGGGCGGAGCCCGCGCTCACGCCGGCGCAGATCGACGCGCTCCGCACGACCGGCGAGCGGATCGAGGCGCTGTACGGCCGGCCGCAGGACATCGAGTGGGCGTTCGCCGACGGTCGCCTGTACCTCCTGCAGAGCCGCCCGATCACGGCCACCGTGGAGGGCGACGGCGGCGGCGACGTGCGGGTCTGGGACAACTCGAACATCATCGAGAGCTACGGCGAGGTCACCGCACCGCTGACGTTCAGCTTCGCCCGGCACATGTACGGGCGGCTGTACCGCGAGTACTGTTCGCTGCTCGGCGTGCCGCGCTCCCAGTTGGCGCTGATGGACTCCGGCTTCGCGAGCATGCTGGGCTACTTCGACGGCCGGGTGTACTACAACGTCCTCAACTGGACCAAGGTCATCGGGCTGCTGCCGGCGTACCGCGTCAACCGGCGCATCCTGGCCGCCGCGATGGGCGTGCCGGAGACGCCGACGGAGACCGGACACCGCCCACGGCCGTTGCAGTACGACTCGGCGCTGCTGACGGCCGTGGTGCGGACCCGGATCGCGGTCACGTTCGGCTGGTACTGCCTGACGGTCAAGGGCTCCGTCGCCCGCTTCCTGCGCCAGTTCGACGAGGTGTACCGCGAGTTCGACGGGCTCGACTACGACGCGATGCCGGCGGCCGAGGTGTACCGCCATTTCACCGCCGTCGAGCGGACGCTGCTGGCCCGGTGGGGTCGGATGGCGGTGCTCGACAACGTCGTCATGCTCTCGTACGCCGTGCTGTACGCGCTGACGGGCCGCTGGCTGCCGGACGCGCCGGAGTGGTTCCTGTGGCACGTCGTGAAGGTGGGCGACGACGTGGAGTCCGCGCTGCCGGCCCGCCGGCTGACCGAGCTGGCGCGCCAGCTTCGTGACCAGCCCCGGCTCGCGGCGGTGGTCCGGGAGCGGTCCGCCGAGGACGCGTACGCGTGGCTGCGCGCCGAGCCGGGCCCGGACGCGGCCTGGCTGCGCGCCGAGCTGGCGCGCTACGTCCGCGAGTTCGGCTACCGCAGCGCCAACGAGCTCAAGCTCGAAGAGCCCGACCTGCGGGCCGACCCGACGCCGTTGATGTCGATGCTGCGCGACGCGTTGAGTAGTGAGGCGTCGCCGGACGCGGCCGGAGCCGCCGGGTCAGCCGGAGCCGCCGGGCCGGGTGGGGAGGACGCCGACGCGTACCTCGACGCCCGGCTGCGGGGGCCGCGCCGCTGGACGTACGAGCGCGCCCGCGGGTTCGTACGCACCGCGCTGCGCGAACGCGAGCGGGTGCGGTTCGCCCGTACCCGCGCGTTCGGCATGGCGCGGCGGATGTTCACCGCGATCGGCGCGGACCTGGCCCGCACCGGCGTGCTGGCGCAGCCCCGTGACGTGTTCTTCCTGCGCCTGGAGGAGCTGCGCGACCTGTTCACGGCCACGACCGACCACCGGGAGCTGCGCCCGCTCGCCCAGCTCCGCCGCGACCAGCAGGCCCGGCAGCGCCGGCTGCCCGCGCCGCCACCCCGCTTCGTCACCGTCGGCGGCCCGTACGCCTCGGCACGCCGGCCCGACGCGCCGCCGGCCGGCCGGCACGCCGCCCCGGCGTCGGCCGACGGGCAGGCCGCCGTGCTGCGCGGCACCCCGTCCAGCCCCGGCGTGGTGGTCGGCGAGGCCCGCGTCGCCGACCGGCCGCGCGACGTCGGCGCGAACATCGTCGTCACGTACCGCACCGACCCGGGCTGGGTCGGCGCGCTGTCGTCGGCGACCGCTCTGCTCATCGAGCGGGGCAGCCCGCTCAGCCACGTCGCCATCGTGGCCCGCGAGCTCGGCGTGCCCACCGTAGTCCAGATCCCGGAGCTGACCGCGCGGATCCGGAGCGGCATGCGACTGACCGTCGACGGCGCGCAGGGAACCGTGGAGATCCATTCCGGGGAGGCCTCATGACAGCGTCCGACGACCCCCGACGCCGCGAGGTGCTCGACCGGCGGATCCGGGGTTTCCACGGGGTGGGCGTCGACGACGTCCTCGCCGTCGTGGACTACCTGTGCGAGCCCGGCGACACGGTCCTGGCCGGCGGATCGCTGACGTTCGGGCTCGGTAACCGGCTCAGCGACTTCGACGTTGTGATCTGCGGGGACGACACGGCACGGTCGCTGGTGCCGTTGCAGCACTGGGTGCAGACCCTGCGCGTCGACGTGTGGACCCGGCCGCGTGCCGACATCGACACCCTGTTCGGGCTGGCCGCTCAGGCGCTCGCCCGGCCGGAGCCGATCGCCGGCGCGTTCGGCAGCATCGAGCAGGAGCAGCAGTTGAAGCTGCTGCACCGGGTCGCGTTCGGCCTGTGCCTGTCCGGCCCGCCGCTGGTGCCGGCGACGGTGCCGGACTTCCGGGCGGTGGCGCGCGACCTGGTGGCGCGCGAGTACGCCGAGCGCCTGCGCGAGTCGCTCTGGGTGGCGCAGCTCGCCGCCCGGGCCGGGCGGTGGCTGACCGCGGTGGTCAACGCCCGGGAGGCGGTCGAGGAGGCGTTCACGATCGTGCTCACCCGCCGCGGCGTGCCCTTCACCGGAGACAAGTGGCTGCACGACCGGCTGCGCGAGCACGCGCCCGACCTGGGGGAGGCCTGCCGGCGGTACGCCGCTCTGCCGACCGCGGCGGACGAGTGCGCGGCGTACGTCGCCGACGCGGTCGCCCTGGCCGGCCGGCTGACGGGCGTGCCGACCGGGGTGGCCGAGCTGGGCCGGCAGGCGCGCTGGACAGCGCCCGACCTGCACCTGACCAGCGCCGGTGACACCGCGCTGCTGGTCTCGCCGCGCATGGGCGTCCTATGTGAACTGTCAGATGTGGAAGCGAAGGCGTGGCGCGCGCTGGCCGGGCGCGCCGAAGCCGGTGCGTACGACGCGGCGGAGACAGACCTCTGCCTGCGGCTGTACGAACAGGGCCTGCTCACCCTCGGCTGGGCGACAGGAGTGGGGGCCTGATGAGAGCGCTCGACGTGGACGCCCGCCGGTACGCCTGGTGCCGGGGGCGGGCGGTGTGGTGGTTGGGGCTGCCCATCGCGGCTCTGCTGGAAGACATGAAGGGCGCGGTGACCGAGGGGCAGGACGGCCTGGTGCACCGCAACGCGCGCATGATCGGCCAGAGCTGCGCGGTCGTGCTCAACCTGGTGCTGCACCACGCCCGGCCGGTGCCGGCGCTGCGGGTGCAGACACCGTGGGCGCTGGAGCGCGTCGGCGGGCATCCGCTCGGCCGGGAGTGCGAGCGCCTCGTACGGGCGGGCTGGGAGGTCCCGGCCCAGTCCCTGGTGGAGCGGTGTGAGCGGCTCGTCGCCGAGGTGCGGGCGCTGGTGGGCGACGTGCCCGATCCGCTGGTGCCGGAGGGGTACTTCCCGTCGCTGGCGGCGGCGCGTGAGTGGCTGAAGCTCGCCGAGCTCGTGGGCGAGGAGGGTTTCCTGCCGAAGGAGTGGACCCAGGAGGAGGGGAGAAATGCCTGAGGTCGCGCTCGACCTGGACATCGACGCGCCCGCCGCGCGCGTGTGGGAGGCGGTCACCGACATCGAGCGGTACCCGGACTCCATGGAGAGCGTGCGCTGGGTGAAGATCATCGATGGGAGCGACCCGCTGGCGCGGCGCAGTGGATGGTCGGTGCTGCTCAAGGGCTCCATCCTGGAGTGGGAGGAGGTCGAGCGGCTGGACCCGGACGCGCTTGTCATGGCGTTCCGCCAGGTGGCCGGCGACATGGAGATCTTCGACGGCGAGTGGCGGGTCACGCCGCTTCCCGACGGGCGTACCAACGTACGGCTGTGGACGCGGTTCGAGATCGGCATCCCGCTGCTGGCCGACATGCTCAATCCGGTCGCCGAACGGTCGCTGCGCTCCAACAGTCGGGAGATGCTCCTGGGTATCGAACGGGACGCGGTAGCCGGCCGACGGTCAGCGGCGGCCCAGTCGTAGCTCGTGTACGCGCCGGACCTCGCCCGGGGTGGCCAGGTACGCGACCGCCGCGGCGATCTCGGGCAGTTCGACGTCGAGCGCGGTGTGCTGGTCGATGGCGTTGTGCTGGTCGATCGCGGTGTGCGGGCCGATCGCGCCGTCGACGATCAGCAGTGCGACATGGATGCCGGCGTCGCGCAGTTCGAGCGCGGCGGCCTGGGTCAGGGCCCGGGTCGCGAACGCGCCGGCCGCCCACGGGCCGCGCCCGGCCTGGGCCCGCACGCTCGATCCGCCGGTGAGCTGGATCAGCGCGCCACCGCCGGTGCGCCGCAGTGCGACGGCGCCGGCGTTGAGGAACACGAAGGTCCGCTCGGCGACCGCCACCGCCCAGCGTCGAAACGCTGGCAGGTCCGCGTCGGCGATCGGGCCGCCGCCGAACGGGCCCGGCGGGACGGGGCCGGCCGCCGCGTTCACGATCAGGTCCAGGCCCGCGTACTCGTCCGTCGCGGCCGCGAGGACCGCGCTCAACGCGTCGGGGTCGGTGACGTCCGCCCGGACCGCCCGGGCGCCGCGCGTACGGGCCGCCTGTACGGTCTCCTCGCTGCGGGCGACCGCGGTCACCCGCCACCCGTCGGTGATCAGGCGGTCGACGATGGCCGCACCGATCCGGCGCGCGCCGAGCACGACGGCGCTCGGGCCCAGGGTTCGTGTCATTCGATCAGTGTCGATATTGACGGCGGCTTCCGGCCAGTCCTGTCGGGCATGGCGCCGGACACATCCGGTCAGGGGGCGATGGCGTTCACGATCTGCTCGGCGAGGCCCTGCCACTTGGCGTACGCGTCGGGGAAGGCCGACACCTGTACGCGCTGGGCGGCGACCGTGATGTCGAGCTGTTCCCAGCCGGGGATGGCGACCAGCGCGGCGTAGAACCGGCGGGCCGCCTCCATCGGATCCATCAGCTGGTCGACGGTGCCCCAGTTGGGCTGCTGCTGGAACAGGCCGACCGAGGCGTGGTCGTACCCCACGCCCTCGTTGGGGTGATCCATCGAACCCGGCACGTTGGGGTTGGCGAGGTTGTGCAGGTGGCTTTCCTGCAGTGCCGTGGAGATGGCCACGACGAACGCGCGTTTCGGCAGGTTCATCTGCTGGCCGGCGCGGACGATGGCGATGGCGTTGTGCATCTCGGGTTCGCTCAGTCCGCCGACCGGCGCGGGATCGGTCGGCGACGGCGACGGAGACGGCGACGCCGATGTCGCCGTGTCCGCCTTCGTGGCGCTGGGTGCTGCCGAGGATCTGGTCGCCCGCGGGGCCCGCGACGACTTCTGCTTCGTCGCCGCCGACTTCGCCTGCGGTGTCGTGGCCGCGGCCATCGGGCGCGCGTAGTTGCGCGAGGCGGCGCCGTCGGCGGCGGCCGCCCGCTCTGCCGCGTCGCTCAGGATCAGCGCCGGCGCCGGGGACGTGGCCGGCTTGTCCGACGGCGCGGCGATGGCCCAGGCGGAGCCGCTGATCGCGGCGACCGCGACCGCCGCGGCTATCGGGGCGAGACGGGGATCGAGCCGCCGTTTCGTGGCGTGGCGGCCGCGCCGGTACCGCCGGCGGTGGGCACGGATCCGGTCCGACAGGTGTGGGTCCGCCGCGTCCGCGACCGCGCTGCCGTCACCTGCGGAGTCGTCCGCCGCGGCGCCGAGGCCGAGTGGGCTGGCGGCTGATGCGCTGGTGGCGGCGTTGAGGGGTCGAGTGCTGACACGGTCATCGTCTTCGACATCGCCGGTGTTGCATGGCACCCGGCGAGCTTAAGAGCGATGTCTCATTTGGTGTCTCATTTGGTGGCGCAGCTCACGTTTCAGCCGCCGCACCGGTCCTGCCTGGGAAAACGGCTCCGACCTGCGCGCTTGTCCATTCGACCGAGCCGGGTACGGGCCCGTTCGTCGGCGACGTCAGGACGGTCGGTGCTCCGGAGTGGCGACGTCAGGACGGTCGGTGCTCCGGAGTGGCGACCGGCAGCCCGCCTGTGTCACGCCGCGTGGCGCGCCCGGCCCGCTCGCCTCTGCCGCCCCGGTTGAGCCCCTCGCCGGCGGCCAGGGTCGCGATCGCGTCGACGACCGCCGGCGGCCAGTCGCTCGGCGCGGCCACGGCGAGGTGGGCGGCGATCGCCTGGTGAAGGTCGGGCCACAGCCGTGCGGTCGACCACTCCGCGAACCGGCGATGCGCGGTGGCGCGGGTGACCCCGAACAGCTCTTCGGGAAGCTTCCACCAGGAGTACCCGGCCTGCGTCAGGTAGAGCACCGCGGCGAGTACCCGCCGGTCGTCCACGCGCCGGCGGCCACCGCCCTGCGGGCGTACCGGGGCTGCGGGGATCAGCCGGCTGGCGATGTCCCACAGTGGGTCCGGTGCCCACAGGGCGATGAAGTCCTGATCCATGGGGACTGATCCTGAGGGCAGTTGCGCGTGGATCCAAACGAGACACGCGAGCCGGGCGGTGCTCGCACTATTCGGCGATTCTCATGTAGCGATATGATTACTGTCAGTAAGTGAATGTCGGACATTGATGATCAATGAGTGATCAAACGAGTGCGGTTCGTAACAGTGTCGAGGGCTTGGCAGGCCGTTTACCCCTAAGTAATCTCAAGCCGTCTGGCCCGGTCCCTGGTCACAACGGGTGACGCCGGGGCAGGCCCGCCGAGTCATTCGTAATGAGCCGGGGACCCACCGTAACTGGGGTGAATCCGCAGGTGATGCCTGCGGTAGGGCGTCCTTTCCCGCCCGAATCCGTCAGCTAACCCGGTAGGCGGCAGCGAAAGGAGACCGCGCTCGTGCAATCTCCCCTCACCTCCTCTCCAGGTCACGTCCGACGATGTGCCACCCCGTGGCTGCCCGCCGGCCGGTTCCGCGCCGGCCCATGACGCGGCGCCCACACCCACCGGCCCCCGGTAGGTAGCGCGCACCACCGGGCGCCCGTTCCCGGGCGCCGTGCCGCACCCTGCCGGTTCCGGCCGCGTTCCTTCCATCGGCCTTTCGCGCGGTGACAGCCGTCGCCGTGACCCGCTGCGCTCCCGATCCGCCCGTCGGCGTGCGCCTGGCATGCGTGCCCGGCTGCGCGCCTACGTGGCTTCCGGTCCGCGCGTATCCACCCCTCACCATGTCCGGCCCGCCAACCGGTACCGCTTGGCGGAATCCGGCGCACCATCGGAGAGTTCATTGATTCCTTCGCACATCCGTTCGCGTATTCGTCAGCAGCTCAAGCGCGCGTCCGAGCCCAGCCTGCCCGCGGTGGCCGCTGTCCCGGCCGGTCTTCTCGTCGTCGCCGCCGCGGCCGGCATCGCGTTCAGCCAGACCGGCGGGCATCAGGTGCCGAGCCGCACCACTGACATGGCGATGGTGCGAACGGGGGAGGTGGGCGGCGGGCAAGCCGTGCGGGGCGTCACCCGCGCGGCGGCCCCGGCAGCCCCGGCGGCCCCGTCGAGCAAGGTGCTCGACTACCAGTTCCAACTGCAGCCCAACTACTACTACTGCGGTCCGGCGGCGACCCGCATCGCGCTGAGCGGCAGCGGCCACATCCTCAGCTTCGACGAGATCGCCGGCATGCTGGGCACCACCACCAGCGGAACCAACTCCGCGTACGACACCACCCGCGTGCTCAACCAGGTGAACGGCAACAACGCGTACCAGACCAGGGAGATCCCGTCCTACCCGGCGACGCCGGCACAGATGGACCAGCTTCAGGCCGACGTCGTGCGCGCCATCACCAGCGGGCGGATCATCGTCGCCAACATCGCCGGTTACACGACCGACGAGGACGGCGGGTTCCACGACTACAGCGGCGGTCACTACCTGACCATCGTCGGATACAAGGACGACGGGCGCACCGTCAAGATCGCGGACCCGGCCAACCCCAACGGCGACGGTACGTACTGGTTGTCCACCATCAAGATGGCCAACTGGATCTCCCAGCGCGGGTACTCGTACTGACCCCACCCTGTGGGCGCGCCGAGCGCCGGCCCCGGCGGCCGGCGCTCGGCGCGCTTTTCGGCCCCGGCATGGACGCGTTACCCGCGGGTATCACGTGGGCTGATGTCCGTACGGGAGGAGACCGATCATGGGTGAGGACAGGGCGCGGCGGGAGGCCGAAGAGACCGCGGTGCCGAAGGCGAACCTCGCCGAGGAGGCCGTCGAGGCGATCGGCGAGGCCGCGGCCGCCCGGCAGCCCGAGCCGTCACGCACGGACCTGGGCGAGCCCAACCTGGAGCCTGAGGGCGAGGCCGGCGCCGAAGCGACCGGCACCCCGGCGGGCTACGGCGCGGATACCGACCGGGCGTCCCGGCAGGCGCGGCCGTAACCCACGGCGCGCGGTACGCCCCGCCCGGCACGGTCGTCGCCCTGGCATGATCCTCGACGGCAGGAACGGTACCGGAGGGGATCACACCATTGAGTCGCTGGAGCGAACTGACCGGCGGAAGCGCTGGCCCCGGCTACGCGGAGCGCTTCGCCGAACTGGCCGCAGCCGGCGTCGACGTGCACGGCGAGGCGCGGCTCTGCGCTGAGCTGGCCGCGCCGGGGTCGCGGATCCTGGACGCGGGCTGCGGCACCGGCCGGGTCGCGATCCGGCTCACCGCGGCCGGCTACGACTGTGTCGGCGTCGACCTCGACGGGTCGATGCTCGCGCAGGCGCGCGGGAACGCTCCTGACACTCCGTGGATCCAGGCCGACCTGGCGACCCTCGACCTGCCCCCGCACGGGATCGCCGGCGGGTTCGACCTGATCGTGGCGGCCGGCAACGTCATACCGCTGCTCGCGTCCGGCACCGAAGCCGCGGCGGTCGCCCGGCTCGCCGTCCACCTGCGCCCCGGCGGGCTGCTCGTCGCCGGGTTCGGGCTGGACGCCGCGCACCTGCCGCTCGCCTTCGCCCCGGTGGACCTGCCCGCCTACGACGGCTGGTGCGCCGCGTCGGGGCTGATCCTCGAGCGCCGCCTCGCCACCTGGGACGGCGAGGAGTACCGCGGCGGCGGGTACGCGGTCAGCATCCACCGCCGTCCGGCCACGTCCACGCCGGCCTGACGCGCGGGCGAGGCCGGCCACGCCCACCGGCCGGCGCCGGCGGTTCAGGAGCTGACCTCGATCACCTCGGCGGGATCGCGGCGGGGGGTCGCGGGCACCCGCGTGGCCGGCTCCGCGACGCCGACCCGCAGCACGAGGAACGGGTAGCCGATCCCGCTGAGCATCCTGCCCAGCCGGAGCCGGGTGGCCGCCACCTCGATGACGTCGCTCATGGGCGACACCGCCAGGTCCTCGCTGACCGCCGTCAGCAGCACCGCCGAGAGCGCCTCGCCGGCGCGCAGCCAGTCCCGCGGGCTGTCCCCGTCGCCGGCAAGCACCGCGTAGACGGCCGTTTCGTCGTGGCCCTCGCCGGGGGCGAGGACGCCGGTGCCCTCGATGCCGAACTCGCGGACCGGCACGGTCCGGCTCGTCGGCGGGGTCGCCGTGTCGATGGGCACGCCGGATCCGCCGGCCTCCGCCGGGTGGGTCCAGCGGGCCAGTTCGGCGCGGTAGGCCGGGTCGGCCAGCTGCGTCGCCTGCGCCTGGGAGACCGCCGACGCGAGTACCGGCGTGTCCTCGGGCCGCACCAGGAACAGGTGCGCCCCTTCGCCTTCGGCCGCGCGGCGCAGCCCGTCCACCGCCTCCGCGGGTACCCGGCGGTCGGTGAACAGCCGCCGGTCGGTGTGCCGGATCAACGTGGATTCGTAGCGGCGGATGTCGGCCGGCGTCACCGGCTGCCGGCCGGCGACCCTGATCCGCGCGAGCAGGCCGGGGCGGGCCGGATCCGGCAACCGGTCGACCTCGGTCGTCCGGCCTTCGGCGGCGAGCGCCGTCCGGGCGTGGTGCAGCGCGATGCCGCAGCTGAGCGTGGTCATCCGGTGGTCGGGATCGACAACCGGCAGTTGCCGCTGCGGGTCCGCGGACAGTTCGAGGGCGTTACCGGCGACGCGCCAGTGCCACGGCTGGGTGTTGAAGATCGACGGTGCGCGCAGCGCGGCTTCGGCCGCGGCGATCAAGGCGTCGGTGTCGGTGGTCGGCATGGTGTGCCCTCCTCATGTCGTCGCATCCACAGTGCCCGCCAGGTATGGACGCCGGTCAGGGCCGAAGGTCCCCGGCCGGGCGGTCCGTCGCCGGGCGCGGCGGGCGTGTGACCTTCGGCCCTGCCCGGCAGCCGGCCGTTCGGGTCCGATTGAGTGGACCGTGGTGGAGGGAGCGCAGCCATGTCCGGAGGGTCGGCTTCCTTCGAGACCGCGTACGACCTGCTGGCCGCTCAGCCCTTCCTGGCCGGGCTGTCCGAGGGGCAGCTGCGGCAGCTGTCGTACAGCGCCAGCCGGAACGTGCTGCACGCCGGCGCCCGGGTGTTCTCCGAGGGCGGCCGGGCCGACCGGTTCTGGCTCATCATCCGGGGCCGGGTCGACCTGTACACGCACGTGCCCGGCCGCGGCGACGTGGTCGTCGCCACGCTCGGCCCGGGCGAGGTGCTCGGCTGGTCGTGGCTGTTCCCGCCGTACCGCTGGCATTTCGGCGCGGTCGCGGTCGAGACGACGTTCGCGGTCAACCTGGACGCCGAAGGGGTACGCCGGCTCTGCGCCGACGACCACGACCTCGGCTACGAGCTGACCCTCCGGTTCGCGCGGGTACTGGTGGAGCGGCTGCAGGCGACCCGGGTACGGCTGCTCGACCTGTACACCGTGCCACCGTGAACCACCCGCTCAGGACGCCCGGGCGGGTGTGCGGTTGCGGTGGACGACCGCGACCGGGCAGGCGGCGTGGTGCACCATCGCCTGGCTGACCGAGCCGAGCAGCAGGCCGGTGAACCCGCCCCGGCCGCGCGATCCGACGACGAGCAGCTGAGCCGTTCCGGTCGCGTCCAGCAGGGCCGGCCGAGGTGGTCCACACACCAGTCGCCGCCGCACCGGCACGTCCGGGTACTTGCAGCGCCAGCCGGCGAGGGACTCCGCCAGTACCCGCTCCTCTTCGTCCTCGACGTCATCGGTGGTGTAGATCGGGGGCAGCATCGAGTCGGGCGCCGTCCGTACCGGGGAGTCCCACGCGTGCACCGCCGTCAGTCCGGCGCCGCGCAGCGCCGCCTCCTCGAAGGCGAACGCCACCGCCGGTTCGCTCCCGGGCGAACCGTCGACGCCGAGCAGCACGTCACCGCGCGGGTCCGCGCGGCCCCGCACGACCAGCACCGGGGCGGCGGCGTGCGTGGTCAACTCCACGGCGACCGACCCGAGCAGCAGGCCGCTGAACCCGCCGAGCCCACGGTCACCGATGACGACCAGGGCCGCGGTCCGGGACCGGTCCACCAGGACCGGGGTGGCCGGTCCCGGCACGGCCTCGCCCCGCACGTCGACCGTCGGGGCTGCCGCCCGGGCCCGGGCGGCAGCCTCCCGTACGAGCTGTTCGGCGTCGTCGTGCAGGTCTCCCTCAAGGGTGTCCGCCGTGGACGGGCCGATCGGCTCGGCGATGTACGGCCACACGTACGCGTAGATCACGTGCAGCGGCGCGCCGCGTACCGCGGCCTCCCGCGCGGCCGCGTCGACAGCCGCCAGGCTGCACGGCGAGCCGTCCACGCCGACGATCACCGGGTGTGTCATCGCGGGCCCTCCTTCGACCCCGCCGGAACGCGGGCGATCAGAACCGGGCAGCCCGCGTGGTGGATCAGCTGATCACCGACCGAGCCGAGTGCGAGCCCCGGGAAGCCCTCGTGGCCGCGGGCGCCGACCACGACGAGTTGCGCGGTATTCGAGAGCGCGGTGAGCACGTCCGCGGCGCCGCCGAGGGTGATCGCGTAGTCCACGACGACCGTGGGGAAGCGGGTGTGCCAGCCGGCGACCGCGCGGGCCAGCTCATCGCGCAGGCCGGCCTCGACCTTGTCGCGCTCGCTGGTCAACGTCGCGGCGTCGGTCCACCGCGACGGCAGCGGCAGGCAGTACGCGGTCCGGGCGACGAGCGGGCAGCCGCGCCGGGACGCGTGCGCGTACGCCTGGCCGAGCGCCTCGTCCGCGGCCGGGGAGCCGTCGACGCCGACCACCACGGGCCCGTCCGTGGTGTCCTCGCGACCGCGGACGACCACGACGGGCGCGTACGCGTGGCCGGCCACCTGCCCGCCGACCGACCCCAGGAGCAGGCTGGCGAACCCGCCGCGTCCCCGGCTGCCGACCACCACGAGCGCCGCGTCCCGGGACGCCGCGACCAGCAGTTCGGCGGGGTGGCCAGCGACCGCGTCGCCGCGCACGGCGAGACCCGGGGCGAGCGACCGCGCGTCGTCGACAGCCGCCCCGACGACGGCCTCCGCGATCGTCCGGGCCGCCTCCTCCTGCCCGGCGCCGACGGCGAACCGCAGTCCCGGCCAGCCCGGCTGGTAGGCCATCAGCACCCGCAGCGGGACGGCCCGCCGGCCCGCCTCGGTCGCCGCCCACCGCAGCGCGGCCTCGCCGCACGCGGAGCCGTCCACTCCGACGACCACGTCCGGGTCCCGCACCGGCATCGCCATCTCCCACTTGCCCGCCGTCACGAGGCGGGCGGGTGCGTTACTCCGCCGCCAGTCGGGCGGCCGCCACGGCCGCCTGGCCGTAGCCGATCCCGCTGTCGTCGACCGGCACCCGCTCACCGGTGTACGTCTTCATCCCCAGCCGCCCGAGCAGGTCGAGCAGGCCCGAGGTCAGCCGGCGGTTGGTGAACAGATCGCCGCCGAGGCAGACCGTGCGCACGCCGGTCCGCGCGGCCGCCGAGGCGACCAGCGCGCAGGTCACCTCCGCGATCGTGGTGTGGAACGCGGCGGCGACCCAACCGGCCGGCCGGCGGTGCGTCAGAACCGCGCGCAGGGTCGGCGCCGGGTCGTACACGGCCACGCCGTCGCGGCGGGTGAGCGTCCACGGCAGCGCCGGCGCGTACAGGTACGGCGCGGCGGCGGCCTCCAGCGCCGCGGCCGCCTCGCCCTCGTACGTGGCCTGGTCGCACAGCCCGAGCAGGGCCGCGACCGCGTCGAACAGCGCACCGCAGCTACCCGCCAGCGGCGCGTCGACCCGGCGGCCGATCATCCGGCGCACGATCGCCGCCTCCTCGGCGCCGATGCGGTCGAGCAGGTCGGCGGCCAGCCGGGGGTCGGGCGGCGGCGACCCCACCTCCTCCAGGCCGTACAGGTAGCCCAGCGCGGTACGGGCGGGCCGGTGGCCGGCCGCGCCGCCGGGCAGGGCCGAGAGGGCGAACCGCCCGAGCCGCCGGTACCCCGTGCAGCTCGCGTGGAGGATCTCCCCGCCCCACAGCGTGCCGTCGTCGCCCATGCCCGGCCAGTCGTAGGCGACCCCGAGGAAGTCGGCGGTCAGGCCGTGCTCGGCGGCGACGGCGACGACGTGCGCGTGATGGTGTTGCACGGGCATGCGCCGGCCGGGGTGGCTCCTGGCGTACGCCGTCGACACGTACCCCGGGTGCAGATCATGGGCGACGATCCGGGGTTGCACGCCGTGCGACCGGCACAGCCGCTCGACGCTGTTGACGAAGTCGTCGAGCGCGGGCGGTTCCGCCGCACCGTCGGTGTGCGGAGCGAGGACGGCCTCAGCGCCGACGGCCACGGCCGCCGCGTGGCCGGACCGTGCGCCGACGGCGAGTACGGGCTGCCGCGCGGGTACCGGCAGCGGCAGCGGCGCCGGGGCGTAGCCGCGCGCCCGCCGCAACAGTGCCGCCCGGCCGGCGACCACCCGCATCACCGAGTCGTCACAGTGGGCCCGGATCCGCCGTTCGTGGCCGAGCATCCCGTCCACGAGCGGGCCGAGCGCGGCGATGGCGGCCGCATCGTCGATCGCGACCGACGCACCGGGCCGGTTGCCACCGGTCACCGCCAGCAGCCGACCCCGCTGTCCGTGATCGGTGGCGGCCAGCCCCCGCAGCAGGAGGTCGTACAGCGGACTGGGGGGCAGGCACAGGCCCACGTCGGGCAGCCCCGCGTGTACCGAGGCGCCCAGTCCCTTCGCCTCGCGGCGCCGCCGCACCAGCACGACCGGCCGGGCCTCCGCCGTGAGCAGGCGGGCCTCGGCCGGGGAGACATGGGCGAACTGCCGGGCCGTGCCCAGCCCGGCCACCATCACCGGAAGCGGCCTGGCCGGGCAGCGCTTGAGCTCCCGCAGCCGGGCGACGGCGGTCTCGTCGGCGGCGTCGCAGACCAGCTGGTACCCACCGACGCCCTTCACCGCGACCACGCCGCCGCGGGCGATGGCGGCGACCGCCGCGCCCAGCGCGTCGACGCCGACGGTCGTAGGCGTGGTCGACGAGCCGCCGGACGGCAGCCACCACACGCCGTCGCCGGGCACCCCGGTGTCGGGAGCGCCGGTGTCGGGGACAGTGGTTCTGTCAGCCACAACCGCAGCCTCGCGTGACCGACGGTCGCTCCGGCAGTGCCGGGCGCACCCCGCCGGCGGGACTTTCGCCCTGCCCGGCGGGCCCCGGTCCGCGCCGCACGCCGGCTCCCGCCGGACCCGTACGGGTAACCATCGCAGGTCACGCTCCCGTCCGGGCGCGGGCGATCAGCACCGGGCAGCCGGCGTGGTGCACCAGTTGCAGCCCGACCGAGCCGAGCAGCAGGCCGCCGGCCGCGCCGTGGCCGCGGGTACCGACCACGACCAGCGAGGCGCGCAGCGACTGGTCCACGAGCGCCGCGGCCGCGCTGCTCCTGGCGACGAGGTACTCGACGGGCACGTCGGGGTACTTCTCGCGCCACCGGGCGAGGTAGCCGACCAGCTCGCCGCGCAGCTCCGACGCGACCTGGGCCGGGTCGCACAGGATCGGCGGCGGGCCCATCGTCCACGGCGGGATCGGCACGGTGAACGCCTGCACCGCCACCAGCGGGCAGCCGCGTCGGGACGCCTCTTCGAACGCCATGCCGGCGGCGAGGTCGCAGGCCGCCGAGCCGTCGACGCCGACGACCACCGGGCCGCCGTCGTGGTCGGCGCGGCCGCGGACGACCACCACCGGGCAGGGCGCCTGCGTGGCGACCCGGGTGCTGACCGACCCGGCGAGCAGGCCGGCGAACCCGCCACCGCCCCGGCTGCCGACGACGAGCAGGCCGGCGTCGCCTGCCGCCGCGAGCAGGGCCGGGGCCGGTTCACCCAGCACCGCCCGGCCGTGGGCGGGTACGCGCGGCGCGACGGTACGCGCCTCCGCGATCGCCGCGTCGACGATGGCGGCCGCGAGATCCTGTACCTGCTCTTCCAGTTGCGGGCTGGTCACCAGGCGGGCACCCGGCACCCGCCAGTGGTAGGCCAGGACCACATCCAGCTCCGTGTCGTGCCGCTGCGCCTCCAGCGCGGCCCAGTGCAGCGCTTCCAGGCTGGGCGGCGAGCCGTCGATACCGACGACGATCTTCGACTGGTTCACGGGGTCGCCTCCTCGGCGCGGACTCGTTGCCGCTCGTTCCCGCGGACGCTGTGCGCACCTTCAGGGTCCTCGCGCCGCCTCGCCGGCTGCCGCTGCCGTTCGACCCGATCGGCCCGGTCTTAGGTCCCGGTGCCGGCGCCGGCGGTGGCCGTACGCGTCGGCGGCCGGGCGTGGGGCCCGGCCGTC
>NZ_JAATVY010000044.1 GCF_011947195.1 Planosporangium thailandense
CCCCGGCCTCGATCAGTTCGACCATCTGCGGGGTGGACATGAGCTACTCGCGGTCGCCCGCGGTGGAGCGCCGCCGCAGCGCGAACACGCCGCCGACGACCACCAGCACCACGACCACGCCGAGGACGACGTACAGGGTGGTGTGCGACTCCGACGACGTGTTGTCGCCGGCCGCCGGGGTGGCGTCCAGGTAGTTCCAGAACACGGACTGGACGGGGTAGAGCCCGTTGCCGTCCGGCTTGCCGCTGATCAGGTTCGACACGCTGCCCTTGCGGACCGCGTCCAGCCCGTTGGCGTAGTACAGGATGATGTCGTTGTTGGCCTTGTACAGCATGTCCTGCATCTGCCCGATGATCTGCGCCCGCTGGTTCGGGTCGAAGGTCGCCACCTGCTGCGCGAAGAGCTTGTCGAAGTCGGGGTTGCAGTAGAAGGCGTCGGTGTTGCCCCCGCTGCCGTCGTCGAGCGGCAGCGTTCCGCAGGTCTGGATCGACAGCAGGTAGGTCGGGTCCGGTCCGGTGGTCCAGCCGTCCATCAGGATGTCCCAGTCACCCTTGGACAGGTCGTCGTTGAGCTTGCTCATGCTCAGCGACTGGATGTCGAGGTTGATGCCGATCGCCTGCAGCCAGCCCTTGAGGAACTGCGAGATCTGGGTGTCGCGCGAGTTGTCGGAGTGGATTCCCAACCGGAAGCTGAGCGGCTTGCCCGTCTTGGAGTCGACCCGGATGCCGTCACCGCCCTTGGTGTACCCGGCGGCGTCGAGAAGCGAGTTCGCCTTGGCCGGGTCGTACGAGACAGCCTCGTCCGCGCTCGGCTTCCAGGTCCACTGCGGGTACGCCGGCGGCAGGTAGCCGTTGCCGACCTGACCGAGTCCACCGAGGACGTTGGAGACCAGCTTGTCCTTGTCGATGGCGTAGTTGATGGCCGTACGGATCTTGTCGTCGGCCAGCAGCGGGTTGGCGGTGCCCATCGGCTTGCCGCTGCGGGTCTTGGCGCCGCTGTTGATTTCCACGGCGGTCCAGCCGTTGCCGGCCTCCTGCACCGCCTGCAGCTTGCTGTCGCCCTTGAGCGCGTTGTACTGGTTGGTGTTGAGTCCACTCAGGAAGGAGATCTGGTTGCTCTTGAGTGCGGCGACGGCGGCGTCGGAGTTCTTGAACACCTGGACCACCAGGTTGTCGTACTTCGGTGCGCCGACGTCACCCAGCTTGAAGCTCTTGTTGGCGGTGAACTTCTCGAACTGGTCGGTGGTGTAGTTCGTCAGGGTCCACGGGCCGTACCCCACGACGGGGTAGCTGTCGTTCTTGTAGTCCTTGAGGTCCGCGACGTGCGACTCCCAGATGTGCTTGGGCACGATCGGGATGCCGCTGACCGGGATGCTTACGTAGAGCATGTTCGCCTGCGGCTGCTTGGTCTTGATGACCAGGGTCGTCGGGTCCGGCGCGCTGACCGAGTCGAAGTTCGCGACCAGCGATCCGTTGGCCTTCGCCGCGTCGTTGTTCGTCATGATCAGATTGAACGTCCAGGCGGCGTCCTCGGCCGTGATCGGCTGGCCGTCGGTCCACTTCAGCCCGTCCTGGAGCTTGAACGTCCAGGTCAGCTGGTCCGACGACGTCTCCCACGACTTCGCCAGGTAGGGCCCGGGCTTGCCCTCCCGGTCCAGCGAGTTCAACGAGGGGTAGACCATCCCGAAGGTGTTCAGGGCCCCGTTGAAGTAGGCCAGGAACGGGTTCAGCGTGTCGACGCCGGAGCTGTCCATCGCGACTGTCAACGTTGTCCCGGAAGCCGCTGTCGCGGTCGATGCCGTACCGACGGCGGCGGTGCTCGCCAGCGCACAGCCCAGGGTGGCCGCGGCGATGCGGCGCATTCGTCTGGACCGCAGCCAGCCGGATGGAGCGTCGGGTGCCCTCATCTGATCATTCCCCTTTGTCTTCGTGGTCGTGGCCGCCGGTGGTGACGGCTGAAGCTCGATAGGTGGTCTGCGCTCAGGGCGCCGGGTCGGGCGCGGTCCGCAGGTACCGCTCGAGGACCCGGACGCCGAACGCCAGGCTGTCGACCAGCACCCGCTCGTCGACGCCGTGTACGTACTCGTTGTGGGCGAAGCCCGGCGGCGTGGTGCCGGGCGCGAAGCCGTAGCACGCGATGCCGAGCGTGCTGAAGGCCTTCGCGTCGGTGCCGCCCGCCATGCAGAACGGCAGGACGAGCGCCCCGGGGTCGTACACGCGCAGCGCGGCCGCCATCGCGGCGAACTCGGGTGTGGTGTGACCGGCTGCCACCGGCGCGGCGTAGCTGGCGAACTCACGGGTCACGCCCTCGCCGACCAGTTCGTCCACAGTGGAAAAGAAGGCCTCCTCCGCGCCGGGCAGGATCCGCCCGTCCACACCGGCGACGGCCTGGCTCGGGATGACGTTGTGCTTGTACCCGGCCGAGAGCATGGTCGGGTTGAGCGAGTTGGAGATCGTCGACCTGATCAGGTTGGCCGCGTCGCCGAGCTGGTCGAGGCTCGCCGGATCCGACAGGTCGACCGTCACGCCCAGGTGCGCGGTCAGCCCGTCCAGCAGGGCGGCGACCGTCGGGGTGAGGTGTACCGGCCACGTGTACCCGGCCAGCCGGGTCAGGGCGGCGGCCAGCCGCGCGACGGCGTTGTCGGGGTTGGGCCGCGACCCGTGCCCGGCCCGCCCGCGGGCGATGAGGTTCATCCAGGCGCTGCCCCGCTCGCCGGCGGCGATGGGGTACAGCCGGCTGCCGTCGGGCAGGTGGACGGCGTACCCACCCGACTCGCCGATCGCGGTCCGCACGCCCTCGAACAGTTCGGCGTGCTCGCGCACCAGGAAGCCGGCTCCGTAGTCGCCGGTGTCCTCCTCGTCCGCGACGAAGGCGAGCACGATGTCGCGCGGGGGGACGAACCCGGTACGGGCGAACGACCGGACGGCGGCGAGCATCATCGCGTCCATGTCCTTCATGTCCAGCGCGCCGCGCCCCCAGACGGCGCCGTCGCGGACCTCGCCGCAGAACGGGTCGTAGCTCCAGTCCGCGGCCTCGGCCGGGACGACATCGAGGTGGCCGTGCACGAGCAGGGCCGGCGCGTCGGGATCGGTTCCCGGGATGCGGACCACCGTGCTGGCCCGCCCGGGCGCGGACTCGAGGACGACCGGCGCGTAACCGGCCTCGGTGAGGCGCTCGGCGACCCACTCCGCCGCGGCCCGCTCGCCGCGTGAGTCGCCGCCGCCGAAGTTGGACGTGTCGAACTGGATGAGCCGGGAGCAGAACTCGACCGTCTCGGCGACGAGGGTGGCGTCGGTGCTTTCCGGCTGCGTCGTACTCATGACCGTGCCGCCGTTTCGGTGTAGCTCTCCAGGGCGCGGGCGATCTCGGCACGGCGCCGGGCGCGGCGGGTGGCGCCCTTCGCGCCGGCCGCCGACAGCGAGGCGAGGATGTGTCCGACGGCGACCACCGCGGTCGGTGAATGGGTCGCCGACTCGCTGCCGGTGTTGATCGGCAGTACGTGGTCGGCGAACTCGCTGACGGGGCTCGCGTAGCTGTCGGTCAGCGCGATGACCGTGCAGCCCAGCCGGTGGAACTCCCGCGTGAGCCGCAGGGTCAGCTGGCTGTAGCTGCGGAAGCTGAAGACCGTCAGGGTGTCGGACGGGTGGGCGTCGGTGACGGCTGTGATCGCGGCGGCCGCGGTCGGTTGGATGAGCACGACGTCGCGCAGCGCCGAGGTCAGATCGATGGCGAACAGGGACGCGTAGCCCGTTGATTTCAGGTCGCCGAACACCCACCGTCGCTGGCTGCCGAGGATCGACTGCGCCGCCAGTTCGAACGCGCCGTTGGACTGGAGCGCGTGCAGGGTTCCGGCGAGGTTGTCCTGTTCGCGGCTGAGCACCCGGCTAAGCGCCAACCGGTCGCCGGTCGGTCCGCTGCGGGTGGTGACGCTCAGGTCCGGTTCGGAGAGTCTGCGGTTGGTTTCCTTGGCGGCGCGGTACCGCAGTTCGAAGGTATCGCTGAAGCCGGCGTCCCGCAGCAGCCGGTCGAGGTCTTCGGCGCTCGCCCGTGCCGAGGTGACGAGCTGCGCCGGCCGGCGCTGCAGGGACTCCGGGAAGTCCGTCGCGATCGCCCGGTACAGCCGCTCGCCGACCTCGCCGTGATAGCTGGCGGCGAGCTTCAGCGCGGCGAGGATCGGGGTCGGTGCGAGCGTCGTCATCGAGACCTCCCTCCTCCGGCGCTTTCTCCGGATCAGGCCACTCGAGCTTTGCTGGCAGTAACGATGGCCTGCAAGATCTCTTGTGCTAAGTGGGATGGAGTCTTAACCTCACCGCATGCTCACGTCAAGGCTCGGTGTCGATTCGTTGTCCTCGAGCTCGACCCGCTCGGCCGGTTCCGGTTGGTGACAGCTCCGACCAGCAAACCGATCCCGCCTACCCGGTCAGCCTCACCGGACTGTCCGGTCGAGGATGTCGGGCCGGTGATTGTCGCCCGGACGGGGGACAGCGCGGTCGTCGACGATCAGGTAGTGGAGAGTCTGGGGCGTAGAGTCGCCCGGACCCGTCACGCCGCCGAGCTCACTCTCGCCGCCGTCGCGCAGCGTGCGGACGTGTCGGCCGCGTACATTTCGCAGATAGAGTCCGCGACGGCCAATCCAACAGTGCGCTCACTCGCCCGGATAGCCGCCGCGATGGGTGTCAGCGTCGGCGAACTGTTCGGATCCACCGGGGACGATCAGCTACCCACACCGAGGTTCGAGCCGCGGTTCGCGACCGCGCCCCGCGCCGCCCTCACCCCGGGGGCGTCCGGGATCTGGGATCTCACCGCGGCCGGCTCGGCACGGATCTTCGCCCGGCTGGTCCACGGCGAGCCGGGCGATCACGCCGACCCGGTCAGCCACCCGGGTGAGGAGTTCGTGGCCGTCCTCGCGGGCCGGTGCCACCTGCGCGTCGGCGACCGCGTACGGGAGCTGAAGGCCTTCGACGCGTGTCACTTCGCCGCGTCCGACCCGCACCACATCACCGACGTCAGCGACGACCTGTTGCTGCTGGTGATTCTCACCGAGGAGTAGGCACAGTGACGGCACCGTACGGCGAATGGCCCTCGCCGATCAGCGCGGAGTCGGCCGCCGCGGCATCCGGTGGCGTCAGCTACCCGTCCATCGTGTCCGGCGAGGTGTGGTGGTGCTCCTCGGATCCGCGGACCGCAACCGTCCGTCTGCTGCGTTGCCGTCCCGGGCGGGCCACGTCGGAAGTGCTCGGTCCGGAATGGTCGGTCCGCAACCGGTCGCTCGGTTACGGCGGCCGCTCGTACCTGGTCACGACCGGCGCGCAAAGCCACCTGCTGGTCTTCACCAACCAGCACGACCAGCGGATGTACCGCGTCGAGGTCGGTCGGCTCGACGAGGGTACGGAGACAGCGGTTCCGCGGCCGCTGACGCCGGCCGACGCTGGCGGGGTCGCCACCCACTACGCGGATCCCATCCTCGGACCGTCCGGGACTGAGGTGTGGTGTGTGCGCGAGGTGACCCGGCCGATCACGGGCCCGGGCGACGAGGACCCGGCGCCGCGTACGTCACGCCAGATCGTCGCGATTCCGCTCGACGGCAGCGCCGCGGCCGACCCGGACGCCGTCCGGGTCGTGGCGACCTCGCACCACTTCCTGTCCGGAGTCCGCGTCAGCCCCGACGGCCGACGGCTGGCATGGGTCGGCTGGGACCACCCGTCGATGCCCTGGGACGGGACCGAACTCATGGTGGCGGACCTGGTTGACGGCGTCGCCACCGGCGCGACATCGGTGCTGGGCGGACGGGAGGTGTCGGTGCCGCAGGCCGAGTGGGCCGATTCCGACACCCTGTACGCGATGGCCGACCCCGACGGCTGGTGGAATCTGCACCGGCTGCGGCTCGACTCCGGCGGGGCACCGGCGGAGTGTGTCCTGCCGATGCGCCGCGAGTGCGCGGGTCCGCTGTGGCGGGTGGGGCCCACCTGGTTCGCGGTGACCGAGGTCGGCGTCGTGCTGCGGCACGGCGTCGGGGCACAGCAGTTGGCCGTCTGGGATCCGGCGACCGGTGCGCTGCGCGACCTGGCACCCGGCTGGACCGAGTTCGGTTCGGATCTTCGCGCTTCCGTACCGGGCGAGGCCGGCCCGGCGGTGGTCGTCATCGCCGGCTCCGCCGACCGGGGCAGCACGGTGCTGCACGTCCCGCTGCCCGCCGCGCCGGAGCAGCCGGCGGCCGATCCGGTCGCGTGCACCGCCGCGTCGCATCAGGACCTGCGGCCGTGGAACCCCGCGGGGCAGCGGCGGGTCGCCCGTGGTGCCGACGGCCGCGAGGTGCACTACGTCTACTACCCGCCGACCAATCCCGGCGCCGTCGGACCCGCGGGCGTCGCGCCCCCGCTGCTCGTACACGCCCACGGCGGTCCGACCAGCAGCACGGACGCCGGGCCGGACATCGAGTTCGGGTTCTTCTGCAGCCGCGGCTTCGCGGTCGCCAGCGTCGACTACGGCGGTTCCACGGGCTACGGACGGGAGTACCGCAACCGGCTGCGCCGCAACTGGGGCATCGTCGACGTCTCCGACTGCGTGGCGGTGGCGCGGGAGCTGGCCGCGCAGGGCATGGCCGACCCGGCGCGCACGGCGGTCCGCGGCGGCTCGGCCGGAGGCTGGACCGCGTTGGCCTGCCTGGCCGCGAGCGAGGTGTTCTGCGCGGGAGCGGTGTACTACCCGATCAGCGACCCGCTGACGTGGTCGGGTGGGGCGACCCACGACTTCGAGTCGCAGTACGTGCGCAGCCTCGTCGGTGACCTGCCCGCCGACCTCGAGCACTACCGGCGGGTGTCGCCGCTTGCCAACGCCGACCGGATCCGCAGTCCACTGGTGCTCCTGCAGGGTGCGGACGACTTCATCTGCAAGCCGGATCAGGCCCAGCGGATCGTGGACGCGGTCGCCGCTCGCGGGCTGTGGCACCGGTACCTGATTTTTGACGGTGAGGGGCACGGCTTCCGCAAGGAGTCGAGCGTCGCCGCTTCGCTGCGGGCCGAGGCGGAGCTTTACAGCCACGCCATGGGGATCACCGTCGACCCGAGTAGTACCGACCGCACGCGCGAAGGGACCCCACAGCCGTGACCATAACGTCCGTCGACACCAGAACCTCGCTGGCCAGACCGCCCGCCCTGCGCCCGGGCGACCGCGTGGCGGTGTTGACTCTGAGCAGCCCGGCCGATCAGGAGCGGCTGCCCCTCGGGCTGGAGGCGCTGCGTTTCGCCGGCCTCGAGCCGGTCGTGTATCAGTCGTCGTACGACCTGGGAAGCGTCCACCACTACCTGGCCGGAAGCGACGAGCTGCGGGCGGCGGAGCTGCGCTCGGCGCTGCTGGACGACTCCATCGCGGGCATCATCTTCGCCTGTGGCGGCTACGGGGCGCAGCGCACGCTCGAGGCGATGGATTGGAGCGGTCTGGAGCGCGTACCACCGAAGGTCCTGTCGGGCTACTCCGACGTCACGGCGATCCTCGAAGCCGTCGCCGTCAAGCTCGGATGGTCGTCGCTGATGAGCGCGATGGTGTCGTGCGGTGAGTTCGCGGAGTCCTACACCTTCTCGTCGATGCTGCGCTGTCTCATGTGGCCGGAACGGGTCCGGGAGCTGCGCTACGACGAGGCGGTGACCGTGGTCGGAGGGACCGCGCAGGGCGTGACGCTCGGCGGCAACCTCACGCTGCTGGCCGCGTCCGTCGGCACCGACACGTGCCTGCCGGCCCGGGGCGGGATCCTGCTGATCGAGGACGAGCAGGAGGAGGACTACCGGGTCGACCGGATGATCACCCAGCTGCGGCGCTCCGGCTACCTCGACGGGGTCGCCGGAGTGATCGCTGGCACCTGGGACAACTGCGGCACGGTCGAGCAGATCCATCCGGTGCTGGTGGATCGGCTCAGTGACCTCGGCGTACCGGTGATCGCGTGGGCGAACGTCGGACACGGCGGTCACTTCCAGAGCTTCCCGATCGGGGTGCGCGCCGAACTCGACGCCGATGCGCGGACCCTGCGGCTGCTGGAGCCGCCGTTGGTGCCGCAGACCGGTTCATAGGCCTGCGGGCCCGGGCCGGCCAAAGACACGTACGCGGGGCCAGGAGTTGTTGACGTACCCCTGCGGGTTCCACAGGGGTTCGGGGCGCTCGGGCTGGGTGGCCGCGCTGGTGTCCCAGGCGCGGGCGATGATCTCGGCCGGCCCGCGTGGGAGGTCGACGGTCGCCCGCCACAGCCGCCAGGCCCACGGCCCGGTGTCGGCGCCGAGGTCGGCCTGCTGCCAGTGGCGGCCGCCGTCGACCGAGACGTCGACCCGGGCGATCCGGCGGTCCTCGCCGGCGACCGCGTACCCGCTCACCGGGTTGGGGCCGGCCGGCAGCGGTTGGTCGTCGCCGGGACGCAGGATGGCGGCGTTGAGCGCGATCACGCTCAGGGGCAGGCCGGCGGCGGCCGGATGGTCCTCGGCGGGCAGCAGCCGGTACGCGGAGGCCTGGAAGTAGTTGTCCGAGGGGCGGTCCTGGACGCTGATGCGCCGCACCCACTTCACACTGCGGGCGCCGATGTAGCCCGGCACCACCACCCGTACCGGCGCGCCGTGGACCACCGGCAGCGGCTCGCCGTTCATCTCCCAGGCCAGCAGCGGCTCGCCGGCCATCGCCTTGGCGACCGGGATGGACCCGCCGAACGGCTGCGGTGGATCGGCCCGCGGCGACACGTCCGGCCCGGTGAAGGCGACGTGCCCGGCCGCCGGCCGTACGCCGGCCGCCGCGAGCACGTCGGCCAGGCGGGCTCCCGTCCAGCGGGCGGTGGAGATCGCGCCCGGTCCCCACGGCTCCTCGCCGGGGAGCGGGCGGACTCTGCTCAGGTCCGCCCGGCGGTTGCCGGCGCATACCAGCGTGGCCACCACGCTATGGCTGTCGAAGCGGCCGCGCAGGTCGGCCAGGGACAGGACCAGGGTGCGCTCGACCAGACCGTCCACCTCCAGCCGCCAGGCTCGCGGGTCGATGCGTGGGACCGGTCCGTGGTTGCGGCTGTAGAACGTGTCCAGCGGGGTGAGCGCGGCACCGTCGAGCGCGGCGCGGGGCGGTTCGGCGTTGTAGGGGTCGATCGAGTGCACGATCATGTCGTCCCGCTTGCCCCACGCCCCCACGTCCGGATGCTAAGGCGGTGCGGTCAGGGGTGCAGGACGGCGTTCACGATCGGTTCTGCCGGTCGTGGGTGAGCGCCGCCGCGGACACCGCCACGGCAGCGACGATCGCCGCCGGCAGGAGCGGCGCCCATAACGGCGCGACGTGCAGGACGAGCGCGCCGGCGGCGGCGCCGCACAGCAGCGCCGCCAACCGGGCCAGGCCGCCGGCGCCGGCCGCGAACCGGTGCGGGTCGACCGTCAGGCTGTGCGCCACCTTGGTGAGCGTGCCGGTCAGGTACGTCGTCGACGCGCCGCGCACGCCGGAGTTGATCGTGATCGCGCTCTGGAGACCCATGGCCAGGGCGGCCAGCCCGAGCAGGAGCGGCGTGGTGACGCGCCCGGGGTGCGCGCGGGTGGCCAGCCAGCCGGCCGCCATGCCGGCCAGCAGCACGACCTCGACCGCCGAGACGACGGTGTGCCGCCGCCACCAACCGGATCCGCGATGGCGCAGAGGTACGGCGCCGATCGCCACCCCGATGGCGTAGCTGCCGACGGCGGTCGTGGCACCGAGCGCCAGCCGCGCGTCCGCGGTGGCGATCGCCCGGCCGAGCTGGACCATATTGCCGGTGATGACGCTGGCGAACAGGCCGCCGAGCCGCGTGACGCACACGGCATCCAGGCCGCCGGACGCGGCGGTCAGGGGGAGCAGGAGTCGCGTGACCACCCGCTCTGGCAACGCGGCGCCACCCGCGTCCGGCCCGCCCCGGTGCGGGTCGACCGCGCGGTACGCCTCCTTCACGCCGTACGGGTACCCGGTCGTGCGGCCCCCATGCGGTCACCGTCCGCCACAGCACGCCGGCCTCAGCCACCCAGCGACGTCCCTCATTTGTGGCGATTTTCCACCCATCGCGAATAGCTGACCCGGCAACGGGGTAACTCTCGGTTTATTGACTGAGCAAATAAACGGTGTACCGAACGGGAGGAACTCCGACTCATGAGTGATGTGAAGCTGGCCGTCGTCTACTACTCGGCCACCGGTACCGTGCACGCCATGGCTGAGCGCGTGGCCGCCGCCGGTGAGAAGGCCGGCGCCGAGGTGCGCCTGCGCCAGGTGGCTGAACTCGCCCCCGCCGCGGCCATCGCCTCCAATCCGGCGTGGAGCCAGCACGTCGACGACACCAAGGACGAACCCAGGGCCACCGCCGACGACATCGTGTGGGCCGACGCCGTCCTGTTCGGCTCGCCCACCCGCTACGGCAACATCGCGAGCCAGCTCAAGCAGTTCATCGACACCCTCGGGCCGCAGTGGGCGCAGGGCCTGCTCGCCGACAAGGTCTACGCCGGGTTCACCGCTTCCCAGACCGCGCACGGCGGCCAGGAGTCCACGCTGCTGGCGCTGTACAACACCTTCTACCACTTCGGCGGCATCGTGGTCGCCCCCGGCTACACCGATCCGCTGAAGTTCGTCGACGGCAACCCGTACGGTGTCTCCCACGTCACCGGCGGCTCCAACACCGATCCGTTGACCGAGGTGCAGTTCGCCGCGCTGGACCACCTCGCCGACCGGGCCGTCACCATCGCCCGACGGCTCAAGGCCGGCGCCGGCGCCTGACCGCCGTCGGCTCCTACCATCCACATTGTCTGGTAGGCAGTAGTCGCGGCAGGTCGGCGAGGGTAGCGACGACTGCGCCGGGCCAGGACGGGTCGGTGTCGTTGTGCTCGGTGGTACGGAACACCGTCATGCCCAGTGCCGCCGCGGCCGTCAGTTCACCGTCCGCGCCGTCGCCCACGTACACGCAATCACCCGGACCGGCGCCCAGCGCCTCCACCGCCGCCAGGTAGATCCTGGGATCGGGCTTCGCCACGCCGAGTTCGCAGGAGAAGACGGCGGCGTCGAACCGGGTCGCCAGCGGGCAATCCGCCCACGCCTGTGCGCTCTCTGCGGTGGCGTTGCTGACCAGGCCGAGCCGGTACCCCGCCGCGCGCAGCGAATCGAGCAGGTCGAGCGTGGCCGGCGGGGCACTGGACAGGAGCCGCCGGGCGAGGTCGACGCGCAGCGCGGCGGCGCGTGCCAACCGGGCTCTCGACGGCGAACTGCCGAGCCGCTCCGCCAGGATCCGTACGGTCTGCTCCGCATCCCAGCCGACGAGGCGCTGTCGCCAGGTGGCGTGGTACGCCCGGACGAGGGCTGCCGGCTCGACTCCGACGATGGCCGCCATCTCCGCCACCACGCGGTCCCGCTCGTCGTCCGCGCCGTGGACCAGGGTGTGGAACAGGTCGAAGATCACGAACCGGGGCATCGACGGAGATTAGCAGCCGGGGGTCGCCGACGACGGTGGCGGCGACCCCCGGTCGTTCAGAGCGATACCTCGATCAGCGTCGGTACGGTGCGGCCGAGCGCCTCGGTGACCGCCTTCGCCAGTTCCGCCGGCCCCTCGACGCGCTGCCCCTCGCCGCCGAGCGCCTTGCCCAGCAGCGGGAAGTCGGGGCTGCGGACGTCGACTGCGATCGGGGAGATGCCCACGCTCTCCATGCCTTCGCGGATCTCCTGGAAGCCGCCGTTGTTCATCACCACGACCGGCAGGCCGAGCCCGAGGTCCACCGCGGTGGCGAACTCCTGGATGGTGAACATCGTGCCGCCGTCACCGGCCAGCACCACGACCGGCGTGCCGGGTGCGGCCAGCGCCGCGCCGATCCCGCCCGGGATGCCGTAGCCGAGCGTCGCGAACCCGGCGGGGTAGACGAACTGGCCGGGCCGCAGCGACGGCCACTGGTGGGCGGTGCCGAAGTACGAGACCTGAGCGCTGTCCCCGGCGAAGATGGTCTCCGCGGGGAGCGCCTCGCGCAGCGCGGCGTGGTACGGCGCGAAGGGTGCCCCTTCGCGCAGCGCGTTCTCGTCGCACGCCGCGCGCAGCGCCGCGGCCTGCCGACCGAGGGCGTTGTCGACCTGAGCCGGAAGCGCGTCGAGCAGCAGTCGCAGGGTCTGCGCCGCGTCGCCGTGCAGCGGGTGGGTGGCCTCGAGGTTCTTGTCGAGCTGCCGTTCGTCGATGTCGACGCGTACGACCGGACCGCTCGCTGCGACGGTGTGGCCCCACAGTTCGTCGTCGCCGAGCACGGAGCCGACGACGAGCAGGGCGCCGGCCGTCGCGATGATGCGGTGCGCCTCGTCCAGCCGGATCGCCGCGCCCAACGAGAGCGGGTGGGTCTCGGCGAGGATGCCCTTGCCGTTCACGGTGGTGATCACCGGAGCGTCGAGGCGTTCCGCGATCGCGCGTACCTCGTGGGTGGCGTGCCGGGCCCCGCCACCCACGATCATGACGACCGAGGGAGCGCTCGCGAGCACCGCGGCGGCCGCGCCGACCGCGGACGGTTCCGGCGTCGGTGCGGCCGCGCCGGCGACGGCTACCGTGGCCAGCGAGGCCGGGTCGTACTCCCCCTCGAGCACGTCGACGGGCACTTCGATGTGGACGGGCCGGGGCCGGCCGCTCCGCCACCGGCCGAAGGCCTCGTTGATGGCGGCGTAGGCCTCGACCGCCGAGTCGACCCGGACGCTGCGGTCGACGACGGCGTCGAGGTGCGCGTGCTGGTCCTTGACCTCGTGCAGCCAGCCGATGTCCGCGCGCTCCTTCCCACGGGGCATCCCGGGGGAGACCAGCAGCATCGGGATCGAGTCGGCGTACGCCGTCGCGGCCGCGGTGACGGCGTTCATCAATCCGGGGCCGGTGGTCGTGATGACCACGCCCGGCCGGCCGCTGACCCGCGCGTAGGCGTCCGCGGCGTACCCGCCGCCCTGCTCGTGCCGCGGGGCGACGTGCCGGATCCCGCTGCCGTGGAGGTGGCGGTAGATCTCCAGGTTGTGCGTACCCGGGATCCCGAAGGCCAGGTCGACCCCGTTGTCCACGAGCGCCTGGACGACCGCATGCCCACCTGAAGTGCTCACTGGATACCTCCTTGCTGTGACCAGGCCAGCTCCCCGGCGACCCAGGTCTCGGTGACCGACGCGTACGCGAGAGCGTCGATCGGTGCGGTGACCGGGTCGGTGTCGACCAGGACGAGGTCGGCGCGGCTGCCGACCCGCAGCGTGCCGAGGTCGTGGCGGTCGAGCAGGTCGGCGGGCGTGCTGGTGATGCCGCGCAGCGCCGCCGACCGGCTCGCGCCCTGGGCGGCGCCGCCGGCCACCCCACCGTCCACGGTCGACCGGGTGACGGCCGCCCAGGCCGCCCGCAGCGGGCCGGGCATCGTGACCGGTGCGTCCGAGGAGACCACCACGGGTACGCCGGTGCGCTCGAAGGTGCCGTACGGGTAGAACCGCCCGCCGTACTCGCCGTACTCCGCCATCAGCGAGTCGCCGTACAGGTGCACCTGCATCGGCTGCGGCACGGGCACGACGTCGAGCCGCGCCATCCGCTGGATCTGTTCGTCGGTCGGGAAGCCGCAGTGCTCGATGCGGTGCCGCAGGCCCTTGCGGGGCAGCTCGCCGCGGGCCTGCTCGACGGCGTCCAGCACGAGGCCGATCGGCAGCTCGCCCTGGGCGTGCGTCGCGGTGCGCAGCCCGAGCCGGTGAGCGGTCGTGATGAGCTCGATCAGCTCGGCCGGCTCGTGGTACAGGTAGCCGCGCGGCGACGGCGCACCGCAGCAGGCGTGGTCGCCCAGGTACGCGGTCCGTGCGATGACCGAACCGTCGGCGTACAGCTTGACGCCGTGCAGTTCGAGCCGCTCGTCGCCGAGCCGGGACACGAGGCCCAGGCTGCGCAGGTGGTCGAGCGTGCTCGACAGGTACATCAGGTGGGCCCGCATCCGGAGCCGTCCGGCGTCGCGCGCCCGTAGGTACGCGGCCATCTCCAGCTCGGTCACCTGCGCGTCGCAGATGGTGGTGATCCCGGCGGCGAGGAACGACTGCTGACCCAGGTCGAACAGGCGCGCCACCTCGTCGTCGGACATCGGCAGGTGGAAGTTCGGGCCGTGGTTGCCGACCTTCACGCCGTCCGGGCCGGTCAACAGGTCACAGGCCGAGTCGAAGATGACCCCGGTCGGGTTGCCGGTGTCGTCCCGGTCGATCCGGCCGCCCGGGGGAGTGACGGTGCCGGCGGTGATCCCGGCGTCGCGCAGGACCGCGCTGTTGACGGCGTACCCGTGGCCGCTCGCGTGCTGGATCTGCACCTGCCGGTCGGTGGCGACGCGGTCGAGGTCGGCGGCGCCGGGGTGGCGGCGCTCCGCCAGCCGCGACTGGTCGTACCCGTACCCGCGGATGGCGCCGGCCGGGCTCTGCTCGGCCCGGCGGCGCAGCCGGTCGACGATGTCGTCGATCGTCTTGGCGTCGGAGAGGTCCACCCAGTCCAGGCCGGAGCCGTGCAGGACGGTGTGCGCGTGGGCGTCGACGAAGCCGGGCAGCAGGGTACGCCCGTCGAGGTCGACCTCCCGCGCCAGGCCCTCGGCGCGCGCGTGCATGTCGGAGACGCTGCCGACGGCGCGGACCCGGCCGTCCTGCACCAGCAGGGCGGGGGGCGCTTCGGCGGCCGGGTCGGCGCCGGCCATCAGGCGGATGGGCCCGCCGGTGAAGATCACCGGTTCAGTCATCGTGCTTCCTTCGCGGTTGTCGGGATCCACCATTCACGACCGCGCGCGGTGGTGACGTACTCCGGCCAGCGGTAGTCGATCGGGGGCTGGAAGTCCTCGGTCAGCAGCGGCGGGGTGTCACCCGCCTCGGCCCGGCGCCGCCGGTGCTCGTCGGCCGCCGACTCGAGGGTCTCCGGGGAGCGGAGCAGGTCGAGCATCGTCCCGGTGACCACCTTCGCGGTGGCCTCGATCATCGGGTCGATGGTCTCGGGGATGCCGCCGAGGGCGTTCATCACCCAGGACGGGTAGCCGGCCTGTCCGGGCTGGACGGCGAGGGCCGGCCGGGCCATGTAGAACCGGATCGTGGGTGCGTACCAGGTCATCTCGACGTAGTCGTCGGAGGTCCAGTTGCGCTGCTCCGGCGGAAGGTGGCGGCGCAGCAGCTCCTCGGCGTCCCACGGGGCGATGGTGCGCAGCGTCTCGGGCAGGAACGGCTGCTCGTCCGGGGTCAGGCCGAGGGACTTCTGCAGCTGCTGGGCGATCGCCACGGCCTCCGGGCCGAACTGCGGCGCGCCGACCTCCTCCAGGTTCGCCCAGGTGACCTGGGCGAGCGTGTGGTTGGCCAGACCGGGGCGGTTACGGGCGACCCACCGGGCCTCGACGGTGCAGTGGGCGGTCCGGGCGGCCGCTTCGGCGTTCGCGTCGAGGACGGCGAGCACCGCCTCGGCCGAGGCCACGTCGGGGACCCGCCACGAGTACTGGATCTGGGCCATCCCGGCCGGCAGGTTGTCGGCGGTGGCCTGGCCGGCGGTGAGGATGGCTTCGCTGAGCGACCATCCGCCGGTGGCGGGCAGCATCGAGTCCTGCGTGGTCTTGGTCAGCGAGTACATCGTGAACAGGGCCGCGTTCGCGCCCGGCGCGCGGGCCGCCGAGTGGGACGCCGGGATCGGGCTGTCCGGGTCGGCGTACCCCCACGTCTCCGGCTGCTCGCAGGTGAACGTGTAGATCCGGCTGTAGTACGCGCCGCAGTGGGTGTCCCAGCGGACGGTGTTGCACAGCGGCAGCATGTAGAACGGGTGGAAGCTCAGGATCGCGTCGACGCCGTCGTAGTAGCCGCGCAGCCCGTGGACCACCTTGGAGCCCTGGACCTTCTCGGCGGGCTCGCCGGTGTAGACGAGCGTGCCGGCGATGTCGTGCTCGCGCATCGCCTGCTGGGTGGCGAGCAGCCCGGCCAGGGTCGAGATGCCGAGCGCCGAGTGCGGATCGGTGTGCCCGGCGGCGTGTTCGGACAGCCCCTCACGCGGCTGGCGCTCGGTCGTCGCCGCCTGGCAGTTGCCGGGCACCGCGTCGTACTCGGCATAGGTGAGCAGGGTCGGGCCGGCGCCGGGAGCGCCGTTGGTCCATCTGGCGCAGAAGGCGGTCGGCATCCCGCCGCTGCCTTCCTCCACGTCGAAGCCGTGCCGGCGCAGTGTGTCGGCGTACCACCGCGCCGACTCGTACTCGCGCCAGGCGGGCTCGGCGAGCTCCCAGATCGTGCGGTGCCACCGGGACACCTCATCGCGGTGCTCGTCGACCCAAGCTCGTGCTGACTCCTTCGCAGCGTCCACGCGTACGTCCTCCTCGGGTGTGTGCGCTGACGCTAGCAGTCAAATGCCCCTCGCGGAACAACTTACGTCGGCGAATTCCGACTCATACCGCCGAATAAGTGGTGGGTATGGTGTCCGTGCCGCTCATACGTCACCATGCGGTTATGGCTGCGATGATCTCTCAGACCCCGGCGGTCCTCTACCTGTCGATGGAGGGGCTCGACGTGAGCCCGGGCCACGCGCTGCTGCGCGCCCGTGGTGTCGACGTCCTCGACATCGCCGACGACCCGTCCCCACGCGACCTGGAACGGGTGGTCGCGCTGCTGGTCGGCTACGACCGGATCGGACCGGACTGGTTGGACCGGCTGCCGGCGCTGCGGCTGATCGCCACCCATTCGGCCGGTTACGACATGGTCGACGTCGACGCCGTGCGGGAGCGCGGGCTATGGCTGGCCAACCTGCCCGCCGCGGCGACCGACGAGGTCGCGACGCACGCGCTGACGATGGCGCTCGCGCTCGTACGCCGGCTACCCCAGTACGACCGCGACGTCCGGCAGGGACGCTGGTACGACGAGTCGGCGCCCCTGCCGCGCATGCCGGGCGAGCTGACCTGCGGGGTCATCGGCATGGGCCGGATCGGGCAGGCGTTCGCCGCGCTCGCCGGCCGGCTGTTCGGCCGGGTCGTCGGGTACGACCCCGTGGTGCCCGACGCGCACTGGCCCGCGGATGTCGAGCGGATCGCCGAGGTCGACGCCCTGCTCGGCGTGAGCGACTGCGTGAGCCTGCACCTGCCGCTGTCGGCCGGGACCCAGGGACTGCTCGACGCGCGGCGGCTCGCGCTCCTGCCGCCCGGCGCGGTCGTGGTCAACGTGTCCCGAGGCGGGCTGGTCGACGAGGCCGCGCTCCTCGACGCGCTGCGCACCGGGCGGCTCGCCGGCGCCGCCTGCGACGTACTGGTCCAGGAGCCGCCGGCGGCGGACGACCCGATGCTCGGCGCGCCGGGGATCCTGCTCTCGCCGCACGTGGCCTACCTGTCGGCGAGTGCGCTGCGCCGGTACGCCGAGGTGCCCGCGCGCAACGTCATCGCCTTCCTGGACCACGGCGCGCCGCTGAACCCGGTGGTCAGTCCCGGCGAAGCTGCGGCGAGTACCGCTCCTTGACCAGTTCGAGGTGCCACCAGGCTTCCATGGCGCGTACGCCGTCGAGCATTCTGATCGCGTCGAGCGTCGTGCTCACTTCGGAGCGGCTGCGCGCGATCATCGTGCCGATCAGGTCGCACCGGCCGAGCGTGCGGGCCAGGAAGTCCACGGTCGGAAGCTTCGCGATCGCCGCGGCCGCCTGCCCGCCGCCCGGGCCCAGGTTCACCTGGAACCCGCACATCTGGGTGATGCCCATGGCGGTCGGGTCGGTCAGCCCCTTGACCACGACGACGCCCTCGTCGAGGAGGCGGAGGACGCGGGCCCGCGTGGCGGCCCGGGAGAGGCCGACGTGGTCGGCGAGGTCGGCGTACGGCATCCGCCCGTCGGTCTGCAGGAGCGCGAGCAGTTGCCGGTCGACGTCGTCGAGATCGATCGGCTTGAACGAGCTCAGCCGGCCCAGCGGCAGATGCGAGTCCTTGACGACGTCGGTGTAGAGCACGGTGTCCAGCGAGACGACGCCCGGCAGGTCGCGGACCTCGCTCACCGCGTGGTCCAGCTCCTCGACGTCCCTGGTGCGAAGCTCGGCGATGAGTGTGCACCGGCCGGCGACGATGGAGACGAAGGGGGCGTTGTCGTACCCGGCGATCCGCTTGGCGATGTCGCGTGTCGACACCCCGTCGGTGACGACGGAGACGTGCGCAATTGTCGCGTACCCCTCGACGGCCGGGTGGGCGATCGCCTCGATGCGCACCGTCCCGGACTCGATCAGCTTCTGGGTCCGGGCCCGTGCCGCGGTCCGCGACAGGCCGACATTCGTCCCGAGCTTCTCGTACGAGGCCCGGCCGTCCCGCCTCAGCTCGTCGAGTAATGCAAAGTCCGCCTCGTCCAGCGCCACGGTGATCTCCCCTCGCGGTTGTCGCAGATTCTGTCGCGGTCGATGCGCCCCGGCGGGGGAGGGGCCACCCGATCACCGCGTGGGTGCCCGGTTCAATGTAACGCCTGTACGGTGACACGCCATCTATTCGTTCTTGATTTCCTGTCTTTGCGAACGAAAGATATTGCCAACGTCCGCCAGACCAAGCTAGCGTTTGCCAACTTGCTCGCTTGTCTGGGTCGGCCATAGTCCCTGGGAGATGTCAATGAATCCCAATCACACCAATCGTCGGAACTTCCTGAAGCTCGCCCTGGCGGGTGGTGGGGCGCTCGCCGTTCCGGGTCTTCTCTCGGCCTGCGCGGCCTCGAACACCAGCAGCGGCGGCGGCGCCACGTCGGCGAGCTCCAAGGGAGCGTTCACGCTGCCGAGCGACATAAACGCGAAATGGCCCAAGCTCTCCTCCACGGAGGTGGTCCTCGCCGGCTTCGGCGGTGAGACCTACCAGGTCCGCCACCAGCGCGTCTTCGACCAGTTCAGCAAGCTGTCCGGAGCCAAGGTCGTCGACGCGCCGTGGGACTACGGCAAGTTCCTCAACATGGTCGACTCCGCGTCGCCGGAATGGGACGCCATCGACTTCGACGGCTACTCCACCGTCGCCCTGATCCAGTCCGGCAAGGCGCCGGCCAAGCTCGCCGACTGGGTGCGCCGCTGCGACCTCGTCGACCAGGCCTACCAGGACTACGCCGCCGGCTCGTACGCGTACAGCGTGGTCCTGGGCTGGTCGTCCAGCCTGAAGGAGGCGCCGAAGAACTGGGCCGACTTCTTCGACACCAAGAAGTTCCCCGGCAAGCGCGCGTTCCCCAAGTCCATCTACGCCGGCACGGTGGAGATCGCCCTGATGGCCGACGGCGTGAGCAAGGACAACCTCTACCCGCTCGACTTCGACCGGGCCTTCCGCAAGCTCGACCAGATCAAGGGCGACCTCGTCTTCTACGACAGCTACGCGCAGGGCCAGCAGTACATCGTGCAGGGCAGCGCCACGATGGTCGCCATCGCCAACAGCCGGATGATCCAGCTCAAGAAGGACGGCAAGGGCGACTTCACGTACGAGCAGGCCGTGCTCTACCCCTGGGGCGCCTTCCCGATCACCAAGAACGCCAAGCACGCCGACGCGGTGAACGCGCTGATCGACACGATGTCGCACCCGGCCGTCCAGGCCGAGGTTGCGCGGTCGCTGTACCTGGGCCCCACCGTCTCGGCCGCGTTCGATCTGCTCAGCGCCGACGAGAAGGCGCTGCAGCCGAACTCCGACGAGAACAAGGCCAAGGCGGCCGTCGTCAACACCGAGGTCGCCGCCAAGCAGGACGGGGAGTACGTCAAGCGGTTCTTCGACTGGGTCGGCAAGTGACCGCTGCGATCACGGAAGCTGAACCACGCCGGCGCCGCCGGCCCGGACGAGTGTGGTCCGGGCCGGGCGGCGGCCGGTGGCTGATGCTGCCGCCGGCCCTGCTGCTGGTACTCGGGATGCTGGGCCCGGTGGCGGTGACGATCGGGGTGGCGCTGCGCGAGAACGGCCCCGTCGGGGCGGTCACGCAGCCCATGCGGGACCCGATGGTGGTCCACTCGATCGGCAAGACCCTGCTGCTCGCCGTCACCGTCACCATCGCCACCTGGATCTGCGGGCTGCTGTTCACCCTCGCCGTCGGGCTCGCGCCGCGCGTCGTCGGCCAGATCCTGTTCGGAATCCTCTTCCTCACGTTCTGGATCTCGCTGCTGGTGCGCACCTACGGCTGGGTGCTGACGTTGCAGCCCAACGGCGCGCTGGACACGCTCGGCCGGTCCCTGGGGCTCACCGACGCCGCCGGGTTCGGGCTGTTCCAGACCCTGCCGGGCCTGCTGCCGCCGATGGTCCACATCATGCTGCCGTACATGGTGCTGCCGATCTACGCCTCACTGCAGGCGCTCGATCCGGCGCAGGTACGGGCCGCGCGCAGCCTCGGCGGATCCGAGTTCCTGGTGCTCCGCCGGTTGGTGCTGCCGAGCCTGCGGTCCGGCTCGTGGGCCGGCGTGCTGCTCGTCTTCATCCTGTCGCTCGGCTTCTACGTGACGCCGGCGTTCCTCGGCGGCCCGGGCACCCAGGTGCTCGCGATGGTCATCGGCGTCCAGTTCGGACGGCTGGAGAACATCGGGCTCACCGCCGCCCTCGGCGCGCTGTTGCTCATCGCGGTGCTCGTCCTGTACGCGATCGCCGACCGGATTTTCAAGATCAGTGAACAGTGGGAGCGGGTCTGATGGACGCTCTGCGTGACGCCCTGCCGCGTACCCGTGGCTGGTTCACCGCGATCGGCGTGCTCATCGCCGTGTTCCTGCTGGCCCCGCTCATCGCGGTCCTGCCGCTGGCCTTCACCAGCAGCAAGTACCTGGTCTTCCCGGCGGTCGGCTTCTCCTGGCAGTGGTTCGACACGGTACTGACCGACCCCGCCTGGCAGGGCTCGATCATGAACTCGGCGCGGGTCGCGGTGACCGCAGCCGTGATCGCCATGGTCACCGGTACCAGCGCCGCACTGGCCGTACGCCGGATCTCGGGCGGGCGGCGGATCGTGCGCACCGTGCTGCTCGCCCCCATGGTCATGCCGCAACTGGTGCTCGCGCTGGGCCTGTACCTGACCTACAAGAACCTCGTCGGCGGCACCAGCCTCACGGTCCTGACCCTCGGCCAGGCGACGCTGGCCATGCCGCTGGTCTTCGTGACGGTCTCCGCCGGGCTCGCCGCGGTGGACCCGAACCTGTCGCGCGCCGCGCAGAGCCTCGGCTACCGGTGGCCGTCGGTCGTCTGGCGGATCGAACTGCCGCTGGTCGGCCGCAGCGTCATCAGCGGCGCGATCCTCGCCTTCGCGGTCTGCTTCGACGAGGCGGTGCTCGCCTTCTTCCTCGTGCCGCCGTCCCAGCAGACCCTGCCGGTGAAGATCTGGACCTCGGCGAGCGAGAACGCCTCGCCGGCCATCGCGGCGGCCAGCGCTCTCGTCATCTGCCTCGCGGTCACTCTGCTCGCCGTGGTGGCCCTCGTGGGGTCCCGCCCCAACAAACAGGAAGCATCATGAGCGTCAACGTCACCTTCGACAACCTCACCGTCGACCTCGGCGGTACACGCATCCTCGACGGGGTTGATCTGGAGATCCCGGCGGGCAGCTTCGTCACGCTGCTGGGCCCGAGCGGCTCGGGCAAGACCACGACCCTCAACGTGCTGGCCGGCTTCATCGAGCGTTCGGGCGGTCACGTCCGGGTCGACGACAAGGCCATCGACGACCTGCCCGCCCATGCCCGCAACATCGGCTTCCTGTTCCAGAACTACGCGCTCTTCCCGCACATGAACGTGGGCGAGAACGTCGCGTTCCCGCTGCGCGCCCGGAAGATCCCCGCGGCGCGGCGCCGGGAGATGGTCGCCGACGCGCTGCGCCTGGTCCAGCTGCCCGACATGCAGAGCCGCGCGATCCGGTCGCTGTCCGGCGGACAGCAGCAGCGGATCGCCCTGGCGCGGGCGCTCGTCTTCAAGCCCGCGCTGCTGCTGCTCGACGAACCGCTCGCCGCCCTCGACAAGCAGCTGCGCGAGGCGATGCAGCTCGAGCTCAAGCGGATCCAGCTGGAGACCGGCACGACGACCATCGCCGTCACCCACGACCAGATCGAGGCGATGTCGATGGCCGACCTGGTGGCGATCATGAACAAGGGCCGGCTGGTCCAGGTCGGTTCGCCGGAGGAGGTCTACCGGCGCCCGGCGGACCTCTTCGTCGCCACCTTCCTCGGCGAGGCCAACCTCCTGCCGGTGTCGGGCGGGCGGGTCACCGGGTTCCGGCACGCGGCGGCCACCAGCCGCGCCGAGGGGATCGGCGTCCTGCGCCCCGAAGACATCCAGATCCGTCCGGCGGCGGCCGACGACACCGCGCCGGGAAAGGTCGAGCTGAGCGTGTTCCAGGGCAACCGGCGCAGGGTCACCGTGCGCTGCGCGGGGATCGACACGCCGGTCGTCATCTCGGCGCCCCCCAGCGGGGTCGCCGCCGAGGTCGGTGACGAGGTGCACCTCGCCATCGGCGTCGACCGCGTCCACGTGGTACCGGCGTCCTGATCAGAGATCTTGGGGAGTTTGACATCGAATAGGGTGTCAAACTCCCCAAGGTTCACGAGCAGAGGTTCATCTGGATCACCCGGAACGGCTTGCGCAGCAGCGTGCCGACCACGGATGACGCGGTCAGCATCGAGGCGGCGAGGAGCAGGCACACGACCACGCCCACCAACCGCCGCAGCGAGCGGTATGACGTACCAGCCATGCCGCCGCCTCCCGCGGTCAGTAACGCCGGGCCGCGCTGCTCCGGATGAGGCACAGCGGGTGCCCGGCCGGGTCGAGGACGACCACCAGGTTCGGATCGTCCGGATCCTGGTGCCGTGCCAGGCTGGCCCCCAGCGGCAGCAGCTGCCGGGCGGCGGCGTGCGGATCCTCGACCACGCACTCGAAGTGCGAATGCAGCGGTACTTCGGGCGAGGGCCACGTCGGGGGCCGGTAGTCCGGAACGGCCCGGAAGACCAGCAGCAGCTGTCCGGTGTCGACGAAGGCCGAATCAGCGGTCTGACGAGTGACCCGCCCGCCGAACAGGCTGGTGTAGAACCGCGCCATGACGTCCGGGTCCGGGCAGTCGATCGTCGTTGCCAGCCACTCGACCAGCCCCGGCTGCCGCGCCTGATCCTCAGTCATGGCGGCCATCCTGGCACAGCAGCCGGGCCAACGGCTGGCGCCGCAGCCCACCCTCGGACTCGACCATTGATGGCCGGGCCCGGAATCTAAGGTGGGCGCTCGCCGCGCAGGCCCGCTCCTTCGGCGATGACCCGTGCTGCGCTACCCGGTTCGCGGGATGGTGAGCGCGACCAGCAGGCCCGGGTGGTCGGTCGTCCCGTCCATGCCGATCGACCGGCGGGAACTGAGCACGAACTCGGCTGTCGCCACGATCTGCTGCACCCCGCCGTCGTCGTCGCGCAGATAGCCGGACGGCACGCACGAGCGGACGTCGGGCGAGCCGCGGTACCTCAGGTTGAGGTCGCCGCCCAGCACGGTGGGCTCGTACCCGCCCCGGTCGCGGATCGTGGGGATCGCCGTACGCAGCAGGTAGCTGCATTGGGTGAGCGCGACAGACGCGCTGGTGTCGGCCAGGTGCGTGGTGCAGGCGTAGAAGTCGGCGGGGGCGTAGACGCAGAGCCAGGCCCGCTCCTCGGGGTCGCGGGTGTCCTGGGCCGGGTAGAGGCCGCTGTACATGGTGTGCCGGCCGTCCCGGTTCGCCAGGCGCGCCACCAGACCGATGCCGTACGGCTGGCCGTTGAGGCAGTGGTAGGCCCCGCCGGTGCGGCGGTCGCCGGCCGCCGTGAAGGCCGATACGACGGCGCTACCGGGGTAGCGGGCGGCCATCGCGCGGTCCAGCGCGGACACGTCCTGCTGGCAGACCTCGTTGAGGGTGACCAGGTCGGGGGCCTCATTGCGGATCACCGCGGCGGCCGCGGCCACCGACCGGCCGGTGTAACAGCCGGCCATGCCGCTGTCACAGAGGTTCATCTGGATCACCCGGAACGGGCGCGTCATCGTGCTCTCCGGCGACGACCCGGTCAGCAGCGCGACGCTGGAGACCAGGCACACGACCACGGCCACCAGCCACCGGAGCCCTCGGTGTGAACGACCAGCCATGCACCCGCCTAGTGATCGGCCTATGTCACTCTGATGACACGTCGGCACTGGCCGGCCGGTTCGCCACCTCCTACTGCCACGGTAGCCCGCTGCTCGCGGCCACGCCGCCGGTTCATGGCCGGCTGCGAGCCTTCACCGGTACCGCGAAGGACTGGCGGTCGCCCGACCAGCCCGAGCGCGGTACGACCTCCTCCAGCCGCGACAGGTCGGCGTTGGTGAGGCGGACACCGGCCGCCGCGATGTTCTCGTCGACGCGGTCCAGCCGGCGGGTCCCCGGAATCGGTACGACGTCGGGCCCCTGCTCGAGCAGCCAGGCGAGCGCCAGCTGGCCGGTGCGCAGCCCCATCCCGGCGGCGAGGTCGCGCAGCGCGGCGATCTGCTTGAGGTTGCGCGCCAGGTCGTCGCCGTGGAAGCGGGGGTCGCTGCGCCGGAAGTCGCTGTTGTCGATCTCCTCGACCGCGAGCGTGGCGCTGAGCAGCCCGCGCCCCAGCGGGCTGTAGGGCACCAGCCCGATGCCCAGCCGGCGCGCGGCTGGCACCACGTCATTCTCCGGGTCGCGCCACAGCAGCGACCACTCGAACTGCACGGCCGCCACGGGATGGACCGCATTGGCCTGTTCAAGCTGGTCAGCGGTCACTTCGGACAGTCCGATGTGGCGAACCAGGCCGTCGCGCACCAGTTCGGCCATGGCGCCGACCGTTTCGGCTACGGGTACCTGTGGGTCGACGCGGTGCAGGTAATACAGGTCGATGACGTCGATGCCGAGCCGGGACAGGGAGGCTTCGGCGTAGCCGCGCACGTGCTCGGGCCGTCCGTCGAGCCGCACACCGCTGTCGTCGCGGACGATGCCGAACTTGGTCGCCACCACGGCCTGTTCGCGCCGGCCGGCCAGGACCCGCGCGAGCAGCCGTTCGTTGTGGCCCTGGCCGTAGCTCATCGCGGTGTCGAGCATCGTGACGCCGAGGTCGAGGGCCCGGTGCAGGACCCGGATGGATTCTTCGTCGTCGGTAGGGCCGTACCCCTGTGACAGGCCCATACAGCCGAAGCCGAGCGCGGAGGTGACCAGCGCGTCCTTGCCTAGGTGTCGTCGCTCCATGCGCCCACCCTCGCCCGGCGTCCGGTCATAAGTCAAAGACCCGTTTGCGCTGAGACTTAGAACTATCAACTATGAATCGATGGAACTGCGACAGCTGGTCTACTTCGAGGCGATCGTCCGGTTCGGCGGCTTCAGCCGCGCCGCGCAACAGCTGCGGATCGCCCAGCCCGCGGTGTCGGCGCAGATCCGGCGGCTGGAGACGGAGCTCGGTACGCCGCTGCTGGAGCGCACCACCCGGCGGGTCACCCTCACCCACGCCGGCGAGCTGTTCCTGATGCGGGCCCGCGCGGTGCTCGATCAGCTGGACCGGGCCCGTGCCGAACTGGACCAGCTCGCCAGCGTGATGCGCGGGCACCTGCGTATCGGGGCGACCCCGGGCCTGGCCGCCCTGGACCTGCCGCGACTGCTTGCGGGGTTCAACCGCCGGTACCCGGGCGTGGCGCTGGCTCTGCGGACCGGTCTGATCGGTCAGTTGCTGGGCGACCTGGAGGCCGGCGACCTCGACGTCGTCCTCGGCCCGATCCACGACGACCTGCCGCCCGGGTTCATCGCCGAGCGGTTGGTGGCCGAGGAGATCGTACTCATCACACCGCCCGGCCGGCCGTCGCCGGGAGGCGGGCCGGTGTCCCTGGATCAGCTGCGCGACGAGCCGTTCGTCTGCCTGGCGGCCGGCAGCGGCCTGCACACGATCCTGCTCGCCGCGGCCGGCGAGGCCGGCTTCGAGCCGCGGGTGCAGTTCGAGACATACAGTCCCGCGAGCATCCGTGAGCTGGTCGCGGCGGGCCTGGGCGTGGCGCTGCTGTCCACCTCGAACGCCCGGGCGGAGGGCCCGGTGGTGCAGGTACACGAGCTGGTAAGACCACCCCGGCACCCACCGATCGGCATGATCCGCGGTCGGACCCGCGCCCCGAAGCCGGTCACCCGCGCCTGGCGCGCGCACCTGAGGCAGGCGCTCGCGACCGCCGAAACGCGGTGACCCGCTGGCGCCGCCGGCTGGCGTGGCTACGGCTACCGGTGGCTGAGCCCCGGGTAGCCGGTGTGCGGTGCCCGTCCTCGGGGAAACTCGGTGCCGCTGCGGCAACCAGACGGTCCCCGACGGTGGAAAGCTGAGGGCATGGACCGGAACGCACTCGCCGCGCAGGCCCGCGAGCTCGCTGACAACCTGGCCACCCGCGCCGTCCGGGCGGTCGCGTTGACCTGGGTCGACAACGCCGGCGTCACCCGCGTCAAGACGGTGCCCCGGCCACGGCTGCCCGAGGTCGCCGCGTGGGGGATCGGCGCGTCGCCGGTGTTCGACGTGTTCGGCGTCGACGACTCGATCACCACGAGCCGGTACGTGGGTGGGCCGGTCGGCGATCTGCGACTGCACCCGGACCTCGACCGGTTGACCGTCCTCGCGGCCCAGCCCGGCTGGGCCTGGGCACCGGTCGACCGCTGGACCCAGGAAGGCGAGCCGTACGTCGCCTGCCAGCGGATGTTCGCGCGGCGGATGGCGGCCCGGCTCGCCGACGCCGGCCTCGACCTGAAGGCCGCCTTCGAGGTCGAGTGGTTCGTCGGCGCGGACACGCCCGACGACCCGCCGACGCCGGCGACCACCGGCCCGGCGTACGGCATGACCCGGGTCATCGAGCTGTCCGACTACGTCCGCGACCTGCTGGACGCCCTGGCCGCCGAGGACGTGGCGGTCGAGCAGTTCCACCCCGAGTACGCGGCGGGCCAGCTCGAGCTGTCGGTCGCCCCGACCGACCCGGTCGCCGCCGCCGACCTGGTGGTGCTGCTGCGCCAGACTATCCGCGCCGTGACCGCCCGCCACGGGTTGCGGGCCTCGTTCGCTCCCGTCGTCGTGGCCGGCCAGGTCGGCAACGGCGCACACCTGCACTTCTCGGCCTGGGACGCCGGGGGCAACCTCTTCGCCGGCGGTGACGGGCCGTACGGGATGACGGCGCGCGGCGAGTCGGTGCTGGCCGGGCTGTTGGACCGGCTGCCGGCCCTGGTCGGCGTCGGCGCGCCGAGCGTGGCGAGCTATCTACGCCTGGTGCCGCAGCACTGGGCCGGCGCGTTCCAGTGCTGGGGACGGGAGAACCGGGAGGCCGCGCTGCGGTTCGTGACCGGACCGACCGGCTCCCGGCACACCGCCGCCAACGCCGAGCTCAAGTGCTGCGACCCGGCGGCCAACCCGTACCTGGTCGTGGGTGCCGTGTGCGCCGCGGTCGCCGACGCCGTCGACGCGGGGCTGCGGCTGCCCGACGAGGTCGACGTCGACCCGGCCGCGCTGCCCGAGCCACAGCGGCCGGCCCGGCTGCCCGACTCGCTGCCCGAGGCGATCGGCTGCCTGGAAGCCGACGGTCGGCTGCGCGACGCCATGGGCAAGGAGCTGTTCGAGGCGTTCCTGGCCGTCCGCCGCGCTGAGATCGAGATGTTCGCCGACCGGAAGCCCGAAGCGGTGGTGGCGGCCACCCGCTGGGCGTACTGATGCGGGCGTACCTGAATCGGCTTCCGCTGGTCGACGCGCACTGCCACGGGGTGGCCACGGGGCCGGTCGGTCGTGAGGACCTGGAGCTGTGGTGCACCGAGGCGTCGGTGCCACCGCCGGTCGGTACGTCCTATCTGGACGGCCAGCTCGGTTTCGCGCTGCGGCGCTGGTGCGCACCGGTCATCGGGGCGCAGCCGGGGGCGCCGGTCGAGGTGTACCTGGAACGCCGGGCCGCGATCGGCGCGGCGGAGGCGTCCCGGCGGCTGCTGGCCGCCTGCGGTCTGGGCGCGCTGCTCGTCGACACGGGGCTGCCCGACGACGTCGACCTCGGGGACCTGGGCGCTGCCGCGGGCGCCCCGGCGCGGGAGGTGGTGCGGCTGGAGCGCGTCGCCGAACGGGTGGCCGCGACCGGCGTGTCGGCCGCCGGGTTCGCCGACGCGTACGCCGAGGCGCTCGGCACGGCCGTCACCCGGGCGGTCGCGGTCAAGTCGATCCTCGCCTACCGGTACGGGCTCGACATCGACCCGGCCCGGCCCGGCCCGGCCGAGGTGACGGCCGCGGCGGGGGAGTGGCTGCGGACACCGGGCGCCCGACTCACCGACCCGGTGCTGCTGCGCCACCTGCTGTGGTGCGGCGTCGACACCGGGCTGCCGGTACAGCTGCACACCGGCTTCGGCGACCGGGACGTCCCGCTCGCCCGATCCGACCCGGCGCTGCTGCAACCGTTCTGCGCCGCGGTCGAGCCGACGGGCACCCCGCTGGTGCTGCTGCACTGCTACCCGTACCACCGCCAGGCGGGCTGGCTGGCCCTGGTCTACCCGCACGTGTACCTCGACGTCGGGCTCACCATCACCCATCTCGGTGCCCGGGCCGACGCGGTGCTCGCCGAGTTCTTCGAGCTGGCACCGGTGGGCAAGGTGCTGTACGCGTCGGACGCCTACCTGCTGCCGGAGCTGTACCTGATCGGGGCCGCGCAGTTCCGGCACTCGTTCGGCCGACTGCTGGGTGGCTGGGTCGACGACGGGGCCCTCACCGGCGCGGACGCCCGGCGGGTGGCGTCGATGGTCGGCGCCGACAACGCCCGCCGCCTGTACCGGCTGGACTGACAGCGTGCCCTTGTCGGCGCCGACCGTGCCGCTCAATCACCCTTGACGTTGACGATCTGCCGCAGCGTGTGGCGTACCTCGACGAGGTCGGCCGCGTCGCGCATGACCACGTCGATCGGCTTGTACGCCTGCGGAATCTCGTCCAGGAACGCGTCCGTGTCCCGGTACTCGATCCCGGCCATCGCCTCCCGCAGCTGCTCCCGCGTGAAGCTCTTGCGGGCGGCGGACCGGGAGTACCTGCGGCCGGCGCCGTGCGGGGACGAGTTGAGCGCGAGCCGGTTGCCCTTGCCCACCACGACGTACGACGCGTCGCCCATCGATCCGGGGATCAGGCCCGACACGCCCTCGGCCGCGTCGATGGCGCCCTTGCGGGACAGCCACACCTGCTTGCCGAAGTGGTACTCCTGCGTCGTGTAGTTGTGGTGGCACTGGACCCGCTCCAGCTCCTCCACCGGGGCGCCGAGCCACTCGGCGAAGCACGCCACGACCCGGTCCATCATCTCGTTGCGGTTGGCCAACGCGAACTCCTGCGCCCACCGCAGCTCCCGGATGTAGGCCCAGAACTCGTCCGTACCCTCCACCAGGTAGGCGAGGTCGTCGTCGGGCAGCCGGATCCACCAGCGCTTCATCGCCTCCTGGGCGACCCGGATGTGGTGGGAGGCGATTCGGTTGCCCACGCCCCGGGAGCCGGAGTGCAGGAACAGCCATACACCGCGCTCCTCGTCCGCGGTCACCTCGATGAAGTGGTTGCCCGAGCCGAGCGAACCGAGCTGGAGCGGCCAGTTCCCGGCGTACCGGGCGGGGTCGAAGCCGGCCTTCTCGGCGAGCTTCGTGAGCTGCTCGACGCGCTCGGCCGCGGTGTCGGTGAGTACGGTGTTGTACTTCCCGGCCGACAGCGGCACGGCGCGCTCGATCATCTCCCGTAGCTCGGCGAGGTTCCCACCCAGCTCGTCGAGCCGGTACTGGGTCCGGACCGCGGCCATTCCGCACCCGATGTCCACCCCGACCGCCGCCGGGATGATCGCGCCGAGGGTGGGGATCACGGAGCCGACGGTGGCGCCCTTGCCCAGGTGCGCGTCGGGCATCAGCGCCAGGTGGGGGAAGATGAACGGCAGCGAGGCCGTCTTCTCGGCCTGTGCCAGCGTCGCGGGCTCGATGAGGCTCGCCCAGTTCAGAAGGCGCTTGTTGATCTGCTGCACGCCTCGCTCCAATCCGCACTGTCGATGAACGTCGGGAAGATGAACGTCGGGAAGATGAACGTCGGGAACATCCGTGTCCCGGGCAGGATTCGAACCTGCGGCCTCCTGGTTCGTAGCCAGGCGCTCTCTCCGCTGAGCTACCGGGACGGGCCCCACCCCGAAAGGAGCGGGCAGAAGAAAGCCGCCCGGTCCCTGAAGGGGTGGGCGGCACGAGCGCTCGGATGGCCTGCGCTAGCGTCGCCGCCTGCGGCCGAGGCTCGGGCACGCGTGGGCCACGGCGCGCCCGAACGGCCTGAGCCGCTCGGCTTCTCCGAACGCGTGGCGTCGCATGCTGCACTCCCGAATCTGGCGTGTGGTCGGCCTACCGTAGGTGGCCGGCCGACGGGCAGGCAAGCGGATTTGTGTGCCGGCGCCGACAACGCAGCAGGGCCGGTGGACCCGAGCCCGGTCCACCGGCCCTGCGGCAGGCCGTACCGGGCCTCGAACTGTCGCAGGTCGGTCCTGAACGGGCGCCGGCAGCGTGCTAGGCCCCGGCGATGGCGACCACGCCGGTCATGGTGCCGACGTACGCGTGGCCCCGGGCCAGGGTGGGGGAGGCGAAGCGGTGCACCTCCCCGACCGGAATGCGCTGGCGGACGACGCCGGTGGCCGGGTCGAGCGGGGACAGGATGCCCGCCGTGGTGTCGACGACCCAGACCACCCCACCGCCGATGGCGGGTGAGCCACCGCCGGAGACCACGGCCTGCCAGCCGACAGTGATCCTGCCTCCGGCGTCGACGTCGACCGCGCGCGGGCCGTCGATGCACGGCACGTAGGCGGTGCGGCCGCTCACCGCAGCCGCGCCGAAGGTCGGGCAGACGTACGTCTGGTGCACCTGCCCGCCGATGCCGCCGAGGTGGCCGGGTCGCAGGGTGTACCCGACGCCGCGCTTGCCGTTGGCGTACACGTACCCGCCGACCAGCGCGGGGGTCATCGAGCCGAGGTCGGCGTCGCTGGAGTTGTCCTCGGCCCAGGTCGGCGGGGTGAACCGGTCGAGGAGCGTGAGGTCGTCGAGGGCGAGGGCGATGACCGAGTCGCTGCCGTCGTAGGCGGTGGTCGACTCGCCGTTGCCGGTCGCGTACAGGAGCCGGTCGCCGACCAGGACCCCGCCGCCGGGGGCCCAGATGCCGCCCTGCCTGGTGGTGGGCACGTGGTAGCTGACGGGGCCGGCCGGGCCGGTGGTGGGCAGCGCCACCACCGTGCCGAGGTACCGGCCACAGTCGCCGGACAGCGCGCCGTACGGGATGTAGATCCGGCCGTTCACGAGGCTGAGCGCCCCTCGCTGCTGGTGGGCGAGCCGGTCGCCCGCGGGCGGTTCGGCGGCCCGCCGCTGGCGGACCTGACCGGTGGCGGCGTCGAGGCTGACCAGGACGTGCCGGCCTCCGGTGGTCTCGGCGAGGGCGAACAGCAGCGTGGTCGCCGGGTCGTACACCATGGTGCCGGTGATGCCGAGCGGGTCGATGTTGCCGCACGGCAACTGCCACAGCCGCATCGGCGTGCCGACGTGGGTGGACCAGACCGTCCGGCCGCTCCTGGCGTCGAGGGCGTACACACTGTCGTTCTCGGTGGCGGCGAAGACCCGGTCGGCCACGACCAGCGGCTGGCCGTAGACGGCACCGTCGAGCCTGGCCGCCCAGGCCTTCGAGAGGGTGCCGAGCGCGGCCAGTTCGGGGGCCAGCCCGGCCCGGCTGTTGTCGTGGTGGTAGGTCGTCCAGTCCGCCGGATCGGGTTCCGCCGCGTCGTCGCATCCGGCGACCAGGACCACGGCCACCAGAAGCAGAATCGCCGTGGCCACCCGGGAGCGGTGCGACGAGACAGCACGTCTCACCGGCGCGCGGTCCTCTCACGCGGGGCTGGTGATGGTCCGCTGTGCACCTGACCGGTACGGCCGGCCCCAAACCCGCGCGCTCTACCGGATCGCGGTCAGCCGGCCAGCCTGAACCCGGAGTGCGAACCGCCCAGGCCCTCGATCGTCGCCGCGAGCGTGGCCACCGGGACCGCCGGGCTGAACAGGAAGCCCTGCGCCGCGGTGCAGCCGAGCTGGCGCAGGATGGCCAGCTGCTCCGGCGTCTCCACGCCTTCGGCGATGGTGGTGAGCCGTAGCCGGTTGGCCATCCGGATCACGGCTGCGGTGATCGTCATGGCGTCGCCGTCCGTGGTGATGTGCTCGACGAAGCTACGGTCGATCTTGACGGTGGACGCGGGCAGCCGGCCGAGGTAGCTCAGCGAGCTGTAGCCGGTGCCGAAGTCGTCGATGGCGCACTGGACGCCGTGCGCCTTCAGCCGTTCGAGCACGGCCCGTGCCTGGTCGAAGTTGTCCATCATGGCGCTCTCGGTGACCTCCAGCAGAAGCTCGCCGGCCGCCAGGCCGTCGGGGCGCAGCGCCGAGAGGACGGCCTGTTCCAGCTCGGGATCGCCGAGATGGGACGCGGAGATGTTCACCGCGACGTGCAGGGC
>NZ_JAATVY010000045.1 GCF_011947195.1 Planosporangium thailandense
TGCGGCGGCCTCGGCCGGGGTGTACAGGAGCTGGTTGTACTCCCCCAGCGACGGCGGTGCGGTCGACGGGGACGCGTCGACAAGCTGCGGCTGAGCCGCCGGTCGGGGGCAGACGGCGGCGCGGATTGGATTGATCGGTAGACACAAGGGACTCCTTGACGAAGGTCCGGCTTCGGGCGGCCGGAAATGGCTAGAAGCAAACAATCCCGGCACCGCTAGAAGCGGTGCCGGGCTAAGAACCGGCTACAGGTATCGAACGGCTGAGCTTTCTTTAACGGCTGTCATCAGCGAATGCCAACGTAGACAGTGGACGGAGCAGGATGCCGAGCATGCGGCATGCTCACCCATCGTCTGCTCCCGCTACCTACGACCGGCGGAAGACCGTGACCTCGACGTCCGCGTCGGGCTGGTCAAGCTGCTGCTCACGGCGGCTGAGGCGGAACAGTGGCAGCGGGTGCAAGCCTGTGCATTCATGGTGGGAGCGCGGCGCGCCGGAGAATGCGCACTAGCGTCGCTCCCGGTCATGTCTGCCGGCGGCTACCGCCTCGCCTCTGGCATCTGCGCGGTGCTCCTGAATCAGCACGACTTCGATGGGGACCGCAGCCTGCGGCATACGTTGGCGCGCTCGTCGCTGGTCTTGGATGGCCTTCTCGACAGCGCCAATCGAATGGTGGTCGTGGAAACGCAGCACTGTGGAGTCAACGTTCGCTGATGCGAGTGATGGCGCGGATGAGCGCGCCGGTATTTGTTAGGTCAGCGAGCACGACGGCTGCTCCGGCCCGCCGTAGGGCGTCAGCGCTGTCACGTCCGGTGGCCACGGCGATGATCTGCGCGCCCCCGACCTGCGCGGCCTGGATGTCGCCTTCGGAGTCTCCGATGATGACGGTGTTGGCCCGGTCGAACGTCTGGCCGTATCTGGTGCGGGCGCGTTCTTGCGCGATCGGTACAAGCTTCGCGCGCTCGGTGTCGTCTTCGCCGTACGCCCCGGCGTGGAAATCTACGTGCTGGTCGAGGCCGAACGCCTTCAGCTTCGTGATGGCGACCTGCCGGTAGTTGCCGGAGAGCACGGTCTGTACGACTCCTGGCCGTTGGGTGAGCGCGTGGAGGGCTTCGGATGCGCCGGGAAGGGCGTAGCCTTTGGCCTGCAGCTGATTGAGGTGCTGCTGGTACTGGCGGGGCAGCTCGACACGGTAGGCCGCCTCCAGCGGCGGGCTGGTGGGGATCGCGTGCCGGTCGAGAGTCTCGCGGAAAATCGCTTGTTCGGTGCGGCCGGTGGGGTCGGCCTCGTGCTCCAGATGACGTCCGGTAACAGCCTCGAACGCGGCGTGGTAGAGCTGCCTGCCAACGCCAGCGGTGTCGATGAGGGTGTGGTCGACGTCCCACAGCACGAGCAACGCCGGCCGGTCGGTTGCCATGCTGTAAGTCTGCCATTGACGGGCGTAACGTGCTGGCGACGAGCGGAGACATCCACAGGGCAACGCGGGACGGTGGCCGTGGAGATCGATGAGTGGGCGATTGGGCAGCGCATCGCCGTTCACCGGGCGCGCCGTGGCCTGACGCAGCAGGAGCTGGCGGGGTTGGTCGGGATTTCGCTGTCGATGATGAAGAAGATCGAATCCGGGGACCGGCCGGTAACGCGGTTCGCGCAGCTGGTGCTGTTCGCCCAGGCACTGCGGATCAAGGACCTTCGCGACCTCACCGGAGTACCGCTGCGCCTGACGTCCGACGGGCATCGGGGGCATCCAGCGGCTGACGCGCTGTATCGCGCATTGATGGATCGAGGGGTCCCAGACGGATACCGCCCGGACCTGGACGCGCTGGCCCGCCGGATCGAGCGGACCTGGCAGGCGTGGCAGGCGGCATCGGTGTTCCGTTACGAACTCGTGGGCCAGCAGTTGCCCAACCTGATCCAGGAGGTACAGGCCGCCACACGCGTCACGCAGGGTGGGGACCGGCGGCGTGCACTGCGGCTGGCCAGTACCACCTACCAGCTCGTCCGGACGTGGACCAAGCGGGTGGGCGAGTACGAATTGTCGCTGGTAGCCGCGGATCGGGCTGTGTGCTGCGCGCTGGACGCCGACGACCCGGACATGGCAGCCGCCGGTGCCTGGAACCTGGCGATGATCCTGTCGGCGCAGGGAAGAATCGGACAGGCACGGGAGGTGATACAGCGCGCGATCCGAGAGCTAATGCCCCGCATGGCGCAGGCGTCACCGCGGCGGTTGGCGGTCTTCGGCGGCCTGCACCTGCTCGGCGCGACGGAAGCCGCGCGCGACGATCGTCCCGACGAGGCCCACCGCCAACTGAAGGTGGCCACTGACATCGCGACACGCACCGGCGAGACCAACTACTTCCGCATGGCGTTCGGACCGATCAACGTCGCGCTCTACCGGTTGTCCGCCACCATCGAGTTCGGCCAGGTCCGTCAAGCATTGGAGCTTGCGGAACAGATCCCGATCGGCCAGTCCCCCGCCGTCGAGCGCCGCCTGACCTTCTACCTCGACTCGGCGCGCTGCTACGCCCGTAGCCGCCACGACGTAGCCGCCGTTCACATGCTGCAACGACTGCACCAGGAGTCACCCGAAGAGCTGCGCTACAGCGTCCATGTCCGGGAAACGCTACGTGAACTACGCAGCCGCATGAAACCCGCCGTCGAACCCGACCTGCATCCACTGCTAAACGCGGCGAGCCTGCCAGACTAGCCGCTCTTCCTCCACGCAAGGGACACCCGTTGTGTACCCCACAACGGGTGTCTATCTGCCGTCGCGGTCCCGCCTACCGTTCCTGGCCAGCACGGGGACGGCTGTCATCGGCCAATGCTGACGGAGCATGCCGATGGCAGCCCACACCACAGGTACAGGCTGAGCGTTGCCCCCGCCAATCCCAGCCGATTCCGCCAGGCATGAAGGACCACCCCCGCTCAGCGCGTCATACCGCGCTCGACTGAATCGGAGGAACCGTGACGAGCACACTTGCCCCTCCCCTACCCTTGATCGACCGGCGCCGGACCAGCGCGCCGACCGTGGCCACGGTGACCGTCGGCGCCGGACCGGCCGACCGCGCAGATCTCGTCGCGCAGGTCGTCGACGCCATCGCCGCCATCGTGGGCGTGACTGCGCAGGTCGGCGACGGCAGCGACCGCCGGCTCACCCTCGCCGGCGAAGCGACGGTGCGGGTCAGCGCCGCCGCCCCGACGCGACCCGAGGCGTACCCATGCCCGAGCACGGTCGTGTCGGTCGTCATCGACGATCCGGGGCAGCTCACCGACGGGCTGCTGTGCGAGGTCGCCGCCGCGGTAGACCGCATCGGGTTCACCGACGGCGAGCTGCGGCAGCTGCGCGAGCAGCTGCCGCTGACCGCCACCATGCCCGCCTACCTCCCGGCGCGGCGCCTGGTCGACATCGCGCCGGTGCTCACCGTGCACCACATGACCGACTTCCTGGTCATGGTCGAGGCGATCCAGGCAATGGGGGTACCGCCCGAGGCGATCACCGTCATCGACAAGGGCTACCGGTACCGGCACACCCACCGCGTCGACGCTCACCTGCGCCGGGCCGGTATCACGGTGTGGCCGTGGACGGCCATTGCGGCCGGGCTCGACGACCACATCCGCCGCGCCCGCGCGCTCGGCCGGGCGGGGCTGCTGGTTGACGACGGTGGCTACACCCTGCCGGTCCTGCTCACCCAGCGCCCCGACCTCGCCGGCGCGTTCGTCGGGCTGGTGGAGCAGACCACCTCCGGCATCACCAAGCTGGCGCCGTTCGCCGGCGCGATTCCGATGCCGGTGTTCTCCGTGGCTGAGTCGCGGCTGAAGGCCACGATCGAGTCCTACGGCGTCGCCGACGCCGCCGTGCGCAACATCCTGGCGTTGCTGCCGCACGAGAAGTTCGAAGGCCAGTCGGCGCTGGTGCTCGGGTTCGGCCGTATCGGCGAGCAGATCGCCGAAATCCTACGGAGCCGGCGGATGCGGGTGGCCGTCTACGATGCGGCGATCGTGCGGCTGGTCGCCGCGCACGAACGCGGCTTCACCACCGCCCGGTCGCTGGTCGAGCTGCTGCGCCGGCACCGGCCGCCGCTGATCGTGGGCAGCACCGGCCGCACCTCGCTGCGCGGCGAGCACGCCGCCGCGCTCGCCCGGGACTGCTACCTGGTGTCGACCACCTCGCGCACCACCGAGTTCGCCCTCGACGAGCTGGTCGAGGAGGCCCGGTCGGTGACCGACGCCGGCGTCCTGGGCGTCCGGCTACAGCTGCCGCACGGGCCGGTGGCGACCGTGGTCGGCGACGGTTACCCGATCAATTTCCACTACGCCGAGTCGTTGCCGAACAAGTACGCCGACCTGGTGCTGGCCAGCCTGCTCGTCGGCGCCGCCACCCTCGCCCAGCCGACCCGCGGCGGCCTGGTCGCCGGGCACAACGTCGCCCGCACCGACGAGATCCTGGAGTCGTGCGGGCTGCTGGAGCGCTACTACGCCCGGTTCGCAGCGTCATGGTGACCGTGACACCGCTGCGGGAACACTACTTCGGCCCTGCCGACCTGCCCACGCTGCGCACCCCGGCGGCCGGGCTGATCGTCGGCGGTGACGTCGGCGACCAGTCCGGCGCGGTCTGGGCCGGCGCCGGTCACCGTCTGCGGCTGTGGTGGCTGCCCGCCGTCACGGACCTCCGCGCCGACGCCGCCGTGCGGCTGCGTGACCGGCCGGGCGTGCAGACCATCACTGTCCATGACGGTCGGCCGGACCGGCTCGCCTTGGCGGCGGCGTTCAGCGCACATCTGGCCGCTGTCCGCTCCCGGCGGCACCTGCCCGGTGTGTGGATCACCGCCACCGACCGGCCTCAGCTGGCCGATGGCACCCTGCGACTGCCGCACCTCGTCGCCGTGGTGGCCGGCGTAGATCAGGTCCGGGACGTGGTGGTCTGGGAGCTCATCCGCACCACCGACGCTGTCCGCTGGCTCGGCGCTCCCGTGCCCGACCTGCCCGTCGAGGATCACCTGCCGGCGCTGCTGCGGCTGCGTGCCGCCCACCGCGAAGGCCGGTTCCCCGACACCCCGGCCGCACGGCAACTCGCCGCGTTGCTGGACCGCCGCTACCTGTCGATCCGGCTCGTTTACCAGCACCCCGACCTGTTCACCCAACTACTCACCGAGGACCTGCCATGACCACCGCCACCAGTTGGACACCCACCGGCGAGGATCTCGCCACCGCCTACGCCCGCCACGCCGACAGCCTTCGCGGCGCGCTGCGCCACGCGCTGGTCACCCGCGCCCTGCTCAACCACCTGCCCGCCGAACCGCAACGCATCGTCGACATCGGTGGCGGCGCCGGCCACCAGGCCATCGCCCTGGCCCGCGCCGGGCACATCGTCACCGTCATCGACCCCGACGCAGCGATGCTGCAACGCGCCGCCGACGCGCTCAACGCCGAAGACGACACGGTGGCCGCCCGCGTCACCCTCCGGCAGGGCTACGGCGAGCACGCCCGCGACATCCTCGGCGGCGAGCCCGTCGACGCCGCCTGCTGCCACGGCGTGCTCATGTACCTCGACGACCCCGCCCCGCTGCTGGCCACGCTCGTCGACACCGTCCGCCCCGACGGCCTGATCTCCGTCCTGACCAAGAACCGCGCCGCCCTCGCGATGCGCCCCGGGCTGGAAGGCCGCTGGGCCGACGCCCTCGCCGTCATCGACCAGACCACCGAAACCGGCAACCTCGGCCTACCCAGCCGCGCCGACGACCTCGACAGCACCCAACACGCCCTGGCCGCCGCCGGGGCCACCACCGAGGCCTGGTACGGGGTGCGGGTGTTCACCGACCACCTCGGCGACACCCCGGTCGGCGCCGACTTCGACCAGATATTGACCGCCGAGTGGGCCGCCGGCACCCGCGACCCCTACCGCGGCGTCGCCCGACTGTTCCACCTCATCGCCCGCCGGAGCCGGTAATGACAACCAGGATTCTCCGATCGGTGGCGGTGCCCGACCGGCTGGTACTGACCCTGCCCGGCGCCGTCACCGCCGCCCGCGCCCACTGCCAACCCGACTGCTTCGCCTACCACGCCACCTGGCGGCTGTTTCGCCACACCGGCCTGAAAGGCCACCCCGGCTGGCACGCCGGCTTCTATGCTCAGGCCCTCGCCGCCCACCCGCTTCCCACATACCGACCGGTCCGGGTCCTGATCTGCGCGGCCTCCGACGAGATGATGCTCGCCGTTCTCACCCGGCTCATCGGCGCCCGCCGGCTGCTGGTGACCCTCGTCGACGCCTGCCCCACCCCGCTGCGGCTGGCCGCCGCCTACGCCCACCGCCACCACATCACACTGACCACCGTGCGGGCCCGCGCCCCCGAACTGCCCGACTGGCACGACTGCTTCGACCTCGTCATCACCGACGGCCTGCTGTCGCTGCTGCCCCACCCCCACGACGCCGACGCCCTGCTGGCCCGCCTCACCGCGGCACTCGACCCCGACGGACTGCTGCTCTACACCACCCGCATCGCCCCCACCGGCACGCTCGAGTACGACCGGCTCGGCCGCGCCATCCAGGCCACCACCGCCCGGCTGGCCTGGCCCGGGCCACGCAACGAGCGTCGCAGCCTGGCCCGCACCGTACGGACCCGCCGCTCGCGCCCCAGCCCGTTCAACAGCCCCGACGACGTCCACGCCGCCTTCACCCAGCACTTCCGCGACGTCCGGCTGACCACCCGGAGCCGGCCACACACCCTCGCGGTACGACTCCACCCCACCACCCGGCACGGCGCCGGCAGCATCAGCATCGGCGTCGCCGCCACCCACCCCCGGAGCCAACCATGACCCAACCGACCCCGACCACCGTGGACGTCGCCGACTACACCCCAGGCTCCGACCTGGACACCGAACTCGCCACCCTCGGCTACGCCACCACCACCGGCTGGCCCGACCAACGACCCATCACCGACACGCTGGTGCGCTCCCGGCTGCGCCCCGTCGGCCGGGCCCCAGCGACGCTACTGGCCACCCACCGCGATCCGGGCGGCCGACTGCTCGCAGCCGCCGCGCTGCGCTGGCCCGGCTACCCCCACACCCCCGGCCGGCTGTGGGGACCGATCGTCCACCCCACCCACCAGCGACGCGGCCTCGGCCACGCCGTCCTCACCGCCCTCGCCCAGCGCCTGGCCGACAGCGACGCGACCATCCTCACCGCCGAAATCCCGGTCAGCCGCGCGGCCGCCCGCCACTTCTACCAATCAGCCGGCTGGCAACCCGCCGGCGAGGCCACACTGCTCAAACGCCGCCTGCCGCTACCCGCCGCCGAAGCGGTACCACCCGGCACCCGGTTACGCACGCTCAACCCGGTCGAGGACCTGACCGCGCCCCTCGCGCAGATGTACGCCCCGACGACCCCGGACCGCGACGCCGCAGCCGACACCTACCGGCGGTGGCGCGCCGACGAGCGATTCACCCCGGACGGCCTCACCCTCGCCGAAGACCACCACGGCCTCATCGCCGCCGCGCTGACCTACCCCCTCGCTCACAGCGACCCGCGCGAACCCGCCGAAGTCCTCCTCACCGACCTGCTCACCACCGACGCCGGCAGCGACCGGTTGCGCGCCGCCCTGGTCACCGCAGCCCTCAACACCGTCGCCCCGACCGTGAACGCAACCGTCGCCCGCGCCGTTACTGCCGCCCCCGACACGGTGAACCTGCTCGTCGGCCTGGGCTTCCACCACGTCGACCGGGTGCGCTACTACCGCTACACACCCCGCACAACAGCAGGACCAGCAACCAGGCTCGAACGTTCGGCGACCCCGGGCTGATCAAGGACCAACAACCACGTATCGTCCGACTGACGGCGCGCCACCTCGACCCCAACCCCCTCAACACTGAGCTGTTTTCAACCCTTCTTAATGCACCTTCGTGGTCGCGTCGGGCGATAACGGCGTCACGGGTTGTGAACCTACTATGACGCAGCTGGCGGCGGCGGGAGGCAGTTCTCGCCGGTAACCCCGGTGCCGTGCGTCGAACTCTACGTTCCGCGCCAGGGGCAGTCCCGGCAAGGCTTGCCGTTGCCAGCTGCGCACCGCACAATGATCTCTAGCCATGGTCTTTCCGAGCTTTCCTTACTCTTTCTAACCAAAACTCAGAAAGACGCACGCGCCTCACTCCAATAGCTTTGAGATGAAGGTCAAGCGCGATATGCACCTCAGGATGAAATGGGTCTGCCTCGCCGTAATAGACATACTTGCCACCGTGAACGATCGGACTGGTTGCCGGAGACTCAAAGAAATCATCTATGGACGATGGCTCCAGCATGCCGGAATCGAGCAACTCTGCCACTCGTGGATGTAACTCAATAAGCGCCGCCTTGTGCGCATGGACCGACAAAGCCTTAAGCGCATCGCGATAGAGGGGCGCCAAGTAAGCGACGATTTCCCCAGCAACAAGATCCAGCAAGTCGGTCGAATACTCGTCAAATACGTCCACAGAGATACGACCACTCCGCGCTCGCCAATAAGCCATGGGCAACATCGTCGGCTCCAGTAGACCCAAGAAGCATCGAAGCCGCGACACGTGCTCATAAAGCAGGAAGATACCGGCATCATCTTGTGGAGTTACGGGATAGCCTGGATCCAGGCGACCGACATCGGGCGCAATCTGGGACCAGATGTGAAGGAAACCCTCGACCTGATCCAAGGTCGAGGATGCGGCTGGCCACTGCGCAAGATTGCGAGCCGCACGCAGAAACGCATCAGGTGCACTACTGGCACAGGCTTCCCGCGTAAACACGAGCGAACCTTTATCGGTGTCCGGCAGCGGATCACTCGGCACAGACCAATAGATTTTTTCTTTCGCAACATCGACCAAGATCGCCATGACCGGCAATGGCAGGGCAGACCAGTAATTAATGGTGCTCGCCTTTACTGGAACGGTGAGCTTATTTCCCATTCTGCGCACGCCTTTAATCTGACACTTGAGGATCAGCCCCGCAACGGAATCATCGGCGAACTCGAGTTCACCGTCAATACCGAAGTCGGTCGAGCCGTCGCCAGTTCGCCATATCAGTCCATGACGCTCAAAGAATGCCCCGGCCAATTGAGTAGCCAATCGGCCGGTCTTTTGCCGCTTACTGTCCCTGGGATACTTTGGCACAAGCGGATTCTATAGTCTCACTGAAGCCAAGGGGACCAAAACTCACGTGCGGGATCTTTTACTGGGCCGTGCCGCTGGTGGTCCAGTTCGCCACCTAGTGTTCCGTGACCCCGTTGTCTTTACCTGAGATGCGGTGTGGTTGGCTGTCACGGTGGATTTAACGCCGGGCGAGCTGGCCGAGCTCGCCTTGGATTCGGCGGTGCCCCCAGCCCGGATTCTCCCGCGCCAGCCGTAAGACAAGATGCCGAACTTCGGCGCTGACCGGCGGGCGGCCGACTCGGTTCGGATACCTCCAATGCCGGGCCACCAGGCGGCGGTGCCAGGCCAGCAGCGTGGCCGGAGTGACGATCCGACGCTCATTCAGCGCACGAGGCAGCAGCCTGGTCAGCGCGGATAGCACCGCCCGATCCGGCCAGGACGACCTCGCCCGCCCGACCTGCCGATGCAGCACAGCAACCTCGTGCCGCAACACCAGCAACTCGGCCATGACGGCGGCATCGCTTCGGGCCAGCAGCACGAGCCAGCCGAACACCCGAATCATGACCAGGTAGAGCAATCGCACAGCCACGGACCCGATCATGCTTCAGCTAGACGAAACGCCAGCTCACGGTGTGGGTGCCAGATAGTCAGTCACCTCACGCGGCCTGCGAATACTCACCGATCAGACCACCGAGACGATCGCGCCGCACTACCCGCCGGCCGGCCGTGGCCGCTGGCGCCGATACTGATTCCAGCGGTGGTCTATGCCCCAACGATCGGTGTGGGCGATGCGTGTTGTAGTGATCGACATACTCGGTCAGCACCGACTGCAGGTGGCGGCACCCGAAGATCAGCATCCGGTCGAGCAGCTCACGGCGTACCGTGCCGCCCCAGCGCTCGGCGTACGCGTTGGCTCGCGGCGCCCGCACAGGTGTCATGAGCACTTCGACGCCTGCTGCGGCGAAGACCGCGTCGAACGTCGCGGTGAGCTTCGTGTCGCGGTCTCGAATCAGAAACCGGAATCGGTCGGCTCGCTCGCCAAGGTCCATCAGCAGGTTGCGGGCCTGCTGGACAACCCACTCCCCCACCGGATGCGCGGTGACGCCGAGCAGATGGACCCGCCGGCTACCTATCTCGATCACGAACAACACATACAGCCGGCGTAGCACCACCGTGTCGACGCTGAAGAAGTCCACCGCCAGGACACCCTGCGCTTGGGCCCGCAGAACTGCCGCCAGGTCACGGCCGACCGCTTCGGCGCGGGATCAACCCCGGACCGCTTCAGGATTGGCCCAGACGGTACTGGCGCCAACCCGATGGCCCAGCCGACACAACTCACCATGGATCCGGCGGTAGCCCCAGGTCGAGTTCTCCCGCGCCAGCCGCAGCACCAGGCCCCGGATCTCGGCATTAATCGGCGGGCGACCGCGCCGGCTCGGATACGTCCACCGCCGACGCACCAGATCCCGATGCCAACGCAACAGCGTGGTCGGCCCCACGAACACCCCGCCCCGCAGCCGGGCAGGCAGCAGCCGCGCCAGGCACGCCAGCACCGCCCGGTCGGCCCAATCCACCCGCGGTCGCGACACCTGCCGGCGCAGCGCCGCCACCTCGTGCCTGAGCACCAGCAGCTCGATGTCCTTGGCAGCCGAGTCTCGCGCCAGCAACACCGCCCACTGCAACAGCCGCCAGAACACCAGGTAGACCAGTCTCAGCGCCACTCACCGCTCATCCCGGCAGGTACCGACCCCACGAAACCCCAGCTCAACCGTGACGGCTGACTTTCTGGTACCCACAGGGTCGCACCCGGTGACGCGGCAGCCGGGCCCGGCCGCCACCGTTCGCGATGGCGGCGCCGGCCGGGGACCCGATGCTCACCCGGGGCTGGTGAGCCGGCGCCATGCCGCGCGCCGCAGGGCCTGCTGGGCGGGGTCGGCGACCGGCGCCGCCGCGAGCAGTTGCGACGTGTACGGGTGTCGGGGCGTCCGCAGCACCGTGGCCGCCGGCCCCTGCTCGACGATCCTGCCCCGACGCAGCACCACCACCCGATCGGCGAGTTGCTCCACCACCGCCAGGTCATGACTGATGAACAGGCAGGCGAAACCGAACTGCCGCTGCACCGACCGGAACAGCTCGAGGATCCGTGCCTGCACCGACACGTCGAGCGCGCTGGTCGGTTCGTCGGCGATCAGCAACGCCGGGTTCAGCGCGACCGCGCGCGCGATGGCCACCCGCTGCCGCTGCCCGCCCGACATTTCGTGCGGGTACCGGTCGCGTAGCTCCGGCGGCAACCCGACCGCCTCGAGCAGCTCGTCGACCCGACGCCGCCGATCGTCGGCGCCCAGGTCGGTGTGCAGCGACAACGGTTCCGCGATGCTGGTGCCCACCGTCCGGCGCGGGTTCAGCGACGACGCCGGGTCCTGGAAGACGATGCCCATCCGGGCCCGGATCCGGCGCAGTTCACGGCCGTGGAACACACGCCCGGCGGCGCGCCCGATGTCGAGGCCGGTGACGGTGACAGTGCCGGAGGCCGCCGGCACCAGGCCCGCCAGCGTGCGCCCGATGGTGGACTTGCCGGAGCCGGACTCCCCGACCAGGCCGACCACCTCGCCCGGGTCGATGTGCAGCGAGACGTCGTCCACCGCCCGGACGCGCCGGCCACGGGACCGGCCGGGGTACTCGACGACGAGGTTGCGCAGCAGCACGGCGGGCTCGACGCCGGCCGCCTCGGGTACGGGCGTGGCCGGTTCGGCCGGCTCCGGTTCGGCCAGCCGCAAGTCGGGCAGCCGCGGTACGGCACGCAGCAGGGTCCGGGTGTACTCGTGCCGCGGGTCGGTGAAGAGCTCGGCTGCGGCTGTCCGCTCGACGACCCGGCCGTCGCGCAGCACCACCACGTCGTCGGCGATGTCGGCCACCACGCCCATGTCGTGGGTGATGAGCAGGATGGCCATGTCGAGCCGGCTACGCAGGTCGCGCAGCAGCTCCAGGATGCCGGCCTGGACGGTGACGTCGAGTGCGGTGGTCGGTTCGTCGGCGATCAGCAGGACCGGGTCACAGCTGATGGCCATCGCGATCATGGCACGCTGCAGCTGACCTCCGGACAGCTCGTGCGGGTACGACCGCGCCACCCGGTCGGGTTCGTCCAGGCCGACCGTCGCCAGCAGGTCGCGAACCCGCTCGGTGGCGACGGACCGGGTCACGTCCCGGTGGGCCCGGATCGCCTCCGCTATCTGGTAGCCGATGGTGAAGACCGGGTTGAGCGCGGTCATCGGCTCCTGGAAGATCGTGCCGATCCGGCCGCCCCGCACGTCGCGCAGCCGCTGCGGATCCGCACCGACCAGCTCCGTACCGTCCAGGGTGATGCTGCCGCGCACCTTCGCCGTCGCCGGCAACAGGCCCAGAGTCGCCATGGCGGTGACGCTCTTGCCGGATCCGGACTCACCGACCAGGGCGAGCACCCGCCCGCGACGCAGCTCGAGAGCCACGTCATGGACGGCCTCACGCGTCTCGCCGTCCACCTCGAACTCCACGGCCAGGCCGGCCACCGAAAGCAGCGGTGACCGGCCGGCCGTCACGAGGTGCGGCGCCGAGGTGGACGTCGTCATCGCTGCTTCAGCGATACCTTCAGGTAGTTCGGGTAGGCCGGGAACGACGCCACGAAGAAGTTCTGCACATTCGAACCGTGCAGGAACGAGTTCTTCGTGTAGATCAGCGGTACGACCGGCGCGTCCTGCAGGATGCGCTTGTCCGCCTGCGCCCAGAGCGCCTGCGCCTTGGCCGGGTCGGTCTCCGCGGTGGCCTGGTCGATCAGCGTGTCGACCTCCGGCTGGGAGTAGCGCGAGAGGTTGTAGCCACCGCCGCCGATCTGGTTGGACGCGAACAGCGGCTGGATGTTGCCGTTCGCGCTCGGGAAGTCCGGCTGCCAGCTGGACACGGTCAGGTCGTAGTCGCCCTGGTCACCGGTCGCCGCTGCGGTCCAGGCCGTCTCGTCCACCGGCTTGATCGTCACGGTGATGCCGGCCCGCTGCAGTCCCTGCTGGACGGCCTGGGCCTGGGCAAGGCTCTGCTGGTCGTTCTGGGACAGCAGGGTGAGGTTCAGGCTCGGCTGTCCTGCCTCGCTGAGCAGCTGCTTGGCCTTGGCGACGTCACCGGTGGGATCGGCCGGGTAGAGGTTGTACTCCGCCCGCCCGGCGATGCCCGGGGTGATCAGGGTGGTGGCGAGGTCACCGCCGATGGCGCCGCCGGAGGCGACCTGGAAAGCCCGCTTGTCCACGGCGTACTCGATGGCCTGACGCACCTTGAGGTCCTTCAGCGGTCCTCGCTGTGTGTTGATCGCCAGATACGCCAGCGCCCCCGCGTCGGAGGTGACCAGTCGCTGCTTGGCCGCGGCGTTCTGCTGGACCTGTACCAGTTGGGCCGGCGGGACGAAGCCGGCGCCGAACGCCGACTTGTCGGCACCGAAGTCGGCGATGAGCCGCTGCGCCTGAACCGTGGTGTCCTGGCCGAGCTGGAAGACGACCTGGTCGGGGCCGCCGGTGCGGACCGGGTCGCTGTGCGCGTCCCAGTTCGGGTTGCGGGTCAGCTTGACCGCGACGCCCTGCTGGTACGACGCCACCTGGTACGGGCCGGATGCGACCGGGTGCTGGGCGTACGTCTTCGGGTCGTCCTTCGCCTTCGGCACAGGGGTGAACGCCGGCATGGACGCGATCCACGGCCAGTCGCCGTACGACGTCTTGAGGTGGAAGACGATCGTCCTCGGGTCCGGAGTGTCGATCGAGGACAGGTCCCCACCCGCGTATGGTCCCTTGTAGTCGGCTCCGCCGACGAGCAGGCTCTTGTGGTAGCTGAGGCCGCCGGAAAGCTCGGGCGCGAAGGATCGCTCGACGCCGTACTTGACGTCCGCGGCGGTGATCGCCGTGCCGTCGGCGTACTTGAGCCCGTCCTTGAGCGTGAACGTCCACGTCTTGCCGCCGTCACTGGCCCGGCCGGTGTCGGTGGCCAGATCGGGCACGACCTTCGCCGGCTTGCCCGGCTCGATGTCCCATGTGGTCAGTCGGCGCAGCACCAGCCCCAGCGAGGTGGTGGCCAGCGTCTGGCTCTTGGCCGGGTCGAAGTTGACGTCGCTGGCGGCGGTGAGAATGGTCAGCGTGCCACCCTTGTGGACGGCCGTGGTCGACCCGCCCGGGCCCGCCGCGTCCTTCGGGTTCGCGTTGCAGCCGGCCATGGTGACCACAGCGGCGAACGCGACAGCGCCGACGATATTGGTTCTTTTCATCGATTTCCTTTCACTGGTGGACGCGCATCACCGCGTCGCCCTCGGGTCCAGGACGCCGTAGAGCAGGTCCACGAGGAAGTTCGCGAGGATGATGAGGAAGGCGGAGAAGAGGGTGACGCCGACGATCAGCGGCAGGTCGATGTTGCCCACCGCGTCCAGCAGCAGGGCGCCCAGGCCCGACATGCTGAACACCCGTTCGGTGATGACGGCGCCGCCGAGCAGCGAGCCCAGGTCGAGCCCGAAGACGGTGACAATCGGGATGAGGACGTTTCGCAGCGCGTGCCAGCCGATCACCCGGCGCTCCCCGAGCCCCTTGGCGCGGGCGGTGCGGATGTAGTCCTCGCCGAGGACCTCGAGCATCTGGCCGCGGGTGAGCCGGGCGTACACCGCGGCGGAGAGCAGTGCGAGTACGCACCACGGCAGGACGAGATGCCACAGCCACTGCACCGGATCCTCGGTCAATGGCACGTACCCGCTGACCGGCACCATGTTGAGCGTGAAGCCGAACAGCAGAATGGCCAGCAGTCCGACCAGATAGCTCGGCGCGGACACGCCGACGGTCGAGAAGGTCATCGCCGCACGGTCGACCGGGGTACCCCGCCGTACCGCGGAGACCATCCCGGCCCCGACGCCGATGAGTAGCCACAGCAGCGCGGCCCCGAGCGCGATGGAGAAGGTGACCGGGATCCGGTCGAGGATGAGCTGGGTGACCGACTCGTTCAGCCGGAACGAGTAGCCGAAGCACGGCGCGGCACAGTGCACCGCGGCGACCCCCGAGCCGAAGGTACGCCCACCGACCAGCCCACCGAGGAAATCCAGGTACTGCCGGAACCACGACTCGTCGTACCCCATGAAGGCGCGGGCGTCGGCGAGCCGCTGTGGGGTGCAGGGCCTACCGCACGACAGCTGCGCCGGGTCGGCGGGTAGGAGATAGAACACCGCGTACGTCAACAGGCTGATGGCCAACAGCGTGACGAGCATGCTCAGCAGGCGGCCGGAGACCAGCCGGAGGGCTCTCATCGGGACAGTCCTTTCGACTTCGGGTCGAGCACGTCCCGCAATCCGTCGCCGAGCAGGTTGAACGAGAGCGTTGCGAGGAACAGCGCCGCGCCCGGGAACCCGAGAAACATCGGGTCGGTCTGCACCCAGGAGACCGCGTCCCCGATCGAGCGCCCCCAGGCCGGGGTTGGCGGGGGCACGCCGACCCCGAGGAAGGAGAGCGCGGCTTCCGCGCCGATCATGCCGGGGACCAGCATCGTCGCGTACACGATGATCGTGGCGGACAGGTTGGGCAGCACCTGGCGCAGCAGCACGTGCCACGGGCCGGCACCAAGCGCGGTCGAGGCGACCACGAACGTGCGTCGCTTCAGTGCCATCGCCTGGCCTCGGGTCACCCGTGCGATCGAGGGCCAGCCGAACAGGAGCGCGAGCACTCCGACAAGCAACACCGGCTTCGGAAAGCCGGCCGGGGCGATCGCGCCCAGCGCGATGACGAAGACCAGCCACGGAAAGCCGAGCAGGACGTCGATGACGCGGCTGACCAGCCGGTCGTACCATCCCCCGAAGAAGCCCGCACTACTGCCGACCACGACACCGATCAGCACCGAGACGGCGGTCGCCACCACACCGACCACAATCGACGTGCGAGTGCCGTACACCACGACCGCGAACAGATCCCGTCCGGTGGTCGGCTCCACCCCGAACCAGTGATCGGCGCTGATTCCACCGCCGAATCCGGTCGGTACCCCGGAGTCCGCGAGTGCGCCGAGGTGGTAGGTGTACGGGTCCTGACCTTCGAGCGCGCAGATCAGCGGCGCCGCGCACGCGACCACCAGGAAGACGACGACCACGGCCGCACCGGCGAGCGCCCAGCGGTCGGCGGCCAGCCGGCGCCAGCGGTGGCGAACCACGTTCCCGGCGGTCGCGACCGACGGCGCGAGAGTGCTGTCAGTGGACATGTGTTTTCCTCATGGATCTGGGAGCTCGGGAGCCGGGGATGCGCGGCGGCACCCAGCCTGCTGCGGTCCCCGCCACGCCGCTCCGGGGACGCCGGCCGGTCACGACAGCAGCGCGTCGACCGCGTTCGCCGCCGACTTCAGGCACGGGGCGGCGGCGTCGAGGTTGACCCGGTCGACGGCGGAGCCGTCGGAGAGCGCGATCGGCAACGCAGCAGCGAGCGCGACCGGGCCGGGCGCAGCAACGTCTACGGTGCTTTCCGCCGAGGTGGTGACCATCGAGATTCCCTTCGGGTGGACCCCGGAGGGTCCGCGCTTGCCCGGCGCGAAATGCGCACGGGCCTGGTCGTCACCCGGGGCACCCCACCGCGAACAACGAGGGTTGCCGGCCAGCAAGCCGGGGCTTGACGCTGACGCTCGTGACCTGTGGTGCGGTTCTACGACCTACAGGTTGCCGGCTCCGCCTGTGCGGGCGGGCCGACAGCGCATGTCCGTCTAGAGGTTCACCGCCCACCGCCGCGCTCGGTACAGCCTCCTGTCGACGGCGCGGAGCAGGCGGCGTGACCAGCGGCGTCCTCGGCACCGGCGACCGGATTCAACGGTCCACAGACGACTGTCGGCTTCCCGAGCAGAGGAGTTCCAGCCCCTACCGTCAGCTTCCGTACGTTGATCAAGGACCGTTCCTTCCGGCGACGAGCAGCAGCGTTCCCCTCTGGGACAGGCGATCGCCGCGTCGTTCTGGACGACCTGTCCGTCGATACTCTACTTGATCGGTAGGAATAGCCGGCAAGAGTGCCGAACGTGTCCTGGGTCACCCGACACGACAGTGGACCGCCACCACCTGACGACGGCTTCCCGCGTCACTTCCTGTCGGACGTCGATGACACCGACACGCCCTCCCCGGCACGTCGCGCACCGGATCAGGAGTACCAGGTGGGCGGTGGACTCTCGACCCCCGACGCGAAGACGTCGAACTCGCGCTCGTCGACGGCAGGGGCGCGCCGGACAGGCGCACGCGCGTCGCGCCACAACCGGCGCCGACCTTTCCTGCCGTCGGTCGACCGGGCGGCCGTGGCCGTGCGAACCATCGCAGTGGCGCGCGCCGCGACCGCAACGACCCGGACAACGACGCCACGTATCACCACCACCCCGCAGGCGCAGGCGATCCGGACCGACGGACGGTCCGGGATGCACACCGAGGCCACCGGCCGGTCTCGATACCGATCATCGTTGCCCCTTCGACATCGCGGGCGGACAAGACCACGTGCGCCGCAACCACGCCGGTGCGGTCGCAGTCGGTTCAAGCAGGAATTACGACTGCTATCGATAGCCTACCTTTCCGGTAGACTAAGTGGGAAGCGATCGCGGGGCGTCGATCCGGAGCACGGCGCGCCGTACTGGCCGCACCGAACTCCGGGATCGCCGCCGTCCACTCCGGACCGAGAACGAGGCGGACCGATGACCACGCACGGCACCCCGACCACCGCCACGGCCAGGCCGGCCGCGCACGTCATCGCCGACGATGCGGAAGCGCTGGCGGTCGCCCGACAACTCGCCGCCGAGTTCGCCGTGGACGCCACCGCGCGCGACGCCGACCGTCGGCTCCCCGCACAGGAGCTGGACCGGTTGTCGGCCAGCGGCCTGCTCGGCGTGACGGTGCCCCGCGAGCACGGCGGGGCGGACGTGCGCGCCGAGACGATCGCCGAGGTGTTTCGGCTGCTGGCCGCGGCCGACCCGAACATCGCCCAGATCCCGCAGAGCCACCTCGTCTATGTCAACGTCCTGCGCCAGCAGGGCAGCCCGGGCCAGCGGGCGTTCTTCTTCGGCGAGGTGCTGGACGGCAAGCGGTTGGGCAACGCCCAGTCGGAGGCCGGCACCCGACACGTCCAGGACTACCGCACCCGGCTGACGGCCACCCGTGACGGCGGCCTCGTGCTGCGCGGCACGAAGTACTACAGCACCGGCGCGGTGTTCGCCGACTGGATCCCGGTCCTGGCCAAGGGCGACGACCACCAGCTGTACGTCGCGTACGTGCCACGCGACGCGCCGGGCCTCACCGTCGTCGACGACTGGGCCGGCATGGGCCAGCGCACCACCGCCAGCGGCACCGTCACGCTCGACGACGTGCCGGTACCCGCCGACCACGTGGTGCCCCACCACCTGACGTTCACCGGCCCGCAACTGCACGGCGCGCTGGCCCAACTGCTGCACACCGCGATCGACGTGGGCATCGCCGGCGGCGCGCTCGCCGAGGCGGTCGAGTTCGTGCGCACCAGGGCCCGGCCGTGGTTCGAAAGCGGCGCCGACACCGCGACCGGCGACCCGCTGGTCGTCCAGCGCGTCGGCGAGCTGGCGATCAAGGTACGGGCGGCCGAGGCGCTGCTGGCGCAGGCCGGACGCGCCGTCGACGCGGCCCGCGCCCACCTCGACGACGACAGCGCCGCAACGGCGTCGATCGCGGTCGCCACCGCCAAGGCGTACGTCGACCCGGTCGCCGTCGAGCTGGGCGGCGCGATCTTCGAGCTCGGCGGCACCCGGTCCGCCGCCGAGCCGCTCAACCTGCACCGGCACTGGCGCAACGCGCGTACCCACACCCTGCACGACCCGGCGCGCTGGAAGATCCAGCACATCGGCCGGTACGTGCTGACCGGACAGCTCCCGCCCCGGCACGGCCTGCTCTAGACACGAGGTACCGATGACCCTGACCTTCCACTGGTTCCTGCCCACCTACGGCCGCAGCCGCGACATCGTCGGGGGCGGGCACGGCGTGCCGACCGGCACTGCTGGCGGCGCCCGTCCCGCCACGCTCGCCTACCTCGGGCAGATCGCCCGCACCGCCGAGCAGCTCGGCTTCGTCGGGGCGCTGACCCCCACCGGCGCCTGGTGCGAGGACGCGTGGCTGACCACCGCGATGCTGGTCGAGGTCACCGAGCGGCTGAAGTTCCTGGTCGCCTTCCGCCCCGGCGTGGTTTCCCCCACCCTCGCCGCCCAGATGGCCGCCACGTTCCAGCGGCAGTCGCGCGGTCGCCTGCTGCTCAACGTGGTGACCGGCGGGGAGAGCCACGAGCAGCGCGCCTACGGCGACTTCCTCGACAAGGACGCCCGGTACGCCCGGACCGACGAGTTCCTGCACATCGTGCGGTCGCTCTGGCGCGGCGAGACCGTCGACTTCACCGGCGAGCACCTGCGCGTGGCGGGCGCCCTGCTCACCCGGGTGCCCGACCCGACCCCCGACATCTACTTCGGCGGCTCGTCACCGGCCGCCGGCCGGGTCGCCGCCCGGCACGTCGACGCGTATCTCACCTGGGGTGAGCCGCCGGACGCCGTGGCCGCGAAGATCGCGTGGGTCGATGCGCTCGCCGCGGCCGAGGGACGCTCGCTGCGCCACGGCATCCGGCTGCACGTCATCAGCCGGGACACGTCCGAGCAGGCGTGGGCGCAGGCGCAGCGACTGCTCGACGGCATCGACCCGCATACCGTCGCTCAAGTGCAGGCCGGGCTCGCCCGCAGCGAGTCCGAAGGCCAGAAGCGCATGCTCGCCCTGCACGGCGGCCGCCGCGACAACCTCGAGATCGCCCCCAACCTGTGGGCCGGCATGGGGCTGGTGCGCGGCGGCGCCGGCACCGCCCTCGTCGGCAGCCACACCGAGGTCGCCGACCGCATCGAGGAGTACCACCGGCTCGGCATCACCGAGTTCGTCCTGTCCGGGCACCCGCACGTCGAGGAGGCGTACTGGTTCGGCGAGGGCGTCCTGCCGATCCTGCGCGCCCGCGGACTGTGGGAGCACCCGGCCGCCGTCACCGACACCCGGCAGGCCGGCATCCCGTTCGCCCCGGTGGCACCGGTGCCGGCCGGCGCCGGCGGGTGACCCTTCCTCTCCCGACACCACGACGGTCCAATCGGCGAACGGAGCCCACGATGGACGACCACGACCTGATCGACGAGTACCGGTACGACTCCGCAAGACTGGCGCAGTGGCACGCCGGCCGGGCCACCGACGGCCGCTTCACCCGACGCGACCTCGCCCGGCTGGTCACCGGCCTGTCACTGGCCGCCGGCGGAGCGGCCCTGACCGCCACCCCGGCACAGGCCGACCCCGCACCCGGACCGATCGTCAAGCCGCTGCCACCCGAACTGTTCGAGGTGTACGGCTCCAACGCCGAGATGCACTGGGAGGCGATGGCCGACCAGGGCTATCTCGTGCCGGTCGACCGCTTCTTCGTCCGCGACCACACCGTCACACCCCGGATCGCCGCCGACACCTGGCGACTTCAACTGTTCGGCACCGGCCTGCGGGGATCGCCGACCGCGGACTGGCCGGTCGAGTTCAGCTACCGCGACCTGCTCAACCTGCCGGCCGAGTCACTGACAGCCTTCATCGAGTGCGCCGGCAACGGCCGCAACTTCTTCACCAGCCAACAACAGCAGACCGTATCGGGTACGGCCTGGGGGCTGGGCGCCGTCGGCGTCGCCCACTGGCGAGGCGTACGGCTGGCCACCGTCCTGCGCCGGGCCGGGCTGACCCGGGCGGCGGTCGACGTCATGCCACAGGGCCTGGACCCCGACTTCGTCACCGGCGGCGTCAACCTCGGCCCGGTGCGTCGACCGCTCCCCGTAGCGAAGGCCCTGCACGACGTCCTGCTCGCCTACGAGATGAACGGCCAGCCGCTGCCGCCCGACCACGGATTCCCGGTCCGCCTGGTCGTGCCGTCCTGGATCGGCATCTCGTCCATCAAGTGGGTGGGCCGCGTCGAGGTCTCCACCACCCCGCTGTTCTCCCCGTGGAACACCCAGTTCTACCGCCTCTTCGGCCCCGACTACCCGACCGATGGCACGCTGGTCACCCGCCAGGTCGTCAAGAGCGCCTTCGAACTGGCCTGGAACGCGACCCTGCCGGCGCACCGGCACCACCTGCTGCGCGGCCGGTCCTGGTCGGGCAACGGACCGGTGCGACACGTCGAGGTGAGCACCGACGACGGCGCCACCTGGCGGCCGGCTCGCCCCGTCGGCGTCGGTGCCGCGCACGGCTGGCAACGCTGGGAGTACCGGTGGCGGCCCCCCGGGCCGGGCGCCTACACCCTGCGCGCCCGGGCCACCGACGTCACCGGCGCCACCCAGCCCGTACAGGCCCCGTACAACACCCTCGGGTACCTGTTCGGCGCGATCGTCGCGCACCCGGTCACCGTGGCGTGACCGGTCACCGGGCCACCGGCCGCCGGGCCGCCACGAAGGCCGCTTGTGCGTCGGCGGGGCGCGCTGACGGCGCGCCAGGTGATCGAGGGCACGGACAACGGTGCCGGCCCACTGTGGACCGTGAAGACTTCGGGGCCCACACCGTTACCCCTCGGGGAGCCCTCGGCCGACCCCAACACCACCAACCCCAGGGGTGCACCCGGCCCGCCGGAGGGCAGAAACCGGGGTCAACCAGGGAGTCTCTCGAATTTCCTACTAAATAGATAGGGTTACTAGGTGATGTGTGTCACAGTATGCTGACGGTCCGTCACCGCCCCGGTTAGCGTACTTACATGGATCGAAGCAAGCGTCTCGTCCGGCGCCGCTTCGTCGACTTCCTCCGGGTGTGCAGCAGCACCTGTTGAGTCTGACGGCGCAGCGCGAGCACTGACCGTCCCCATCACACCCCGTCGCGACGCCCGCCGGGTGGCGCAGCCCGTCCGGCTGACGCCATCCCGCCGAGCCGAGGCCGGCCCACCCCTCTCCCCTACCGGGATCCCGGACCGGCCCCTCCCCCTCCGGGCTCCCGCCCGCCGCGGCTGACCGTCCCGAGCCTGACGGTCGGGCGGCCCGGGTCCACTCTCCCGCCGCGCCTTCCCGCATGCGACGACGCCTCGTCGGCGTCGCCGTCACCGTGTCGTTTCCGCTCACCCGGGCTCCGCCGTCGATGCCGGTCGCCCGCACCTGTCCGCCGCCTGACCGCGAGGAGACGCACCGATGACACACACCCCCCTTCGACATCCCACCCGGTCCCGGCAGGCCGCCGCTGCCGCGTTGTCCGCCGACGTCGTCGTGGTGGGCGGCGGTCCGGCAGCGACCTGGGCTGCGTTGAGCGCCGCCGAATCGGGAGCCGACGTCGTCCTGGCAGACAAGGGGTACTGCGGCACGAGTGGGCCGACCGCCTCCGGCGGCACCGGCGTCTGGTACGTCGAGCCGCGGCCGGCCGCCCGGGAGGCGGCCATGGCCAGCCGGGAGGGGCTCGGCGGGTACCTGGCCGACCGGCGCTGGATGGTCCGGGTCCTGGACCAGACGTACGAGAACATGCACCGACTCGGCACCGAGGGCCGCTACCCGTTCCCGGTGGTCGACGGTGCCCAGGTCCGCACCGGGGTGCAGGGGCCGGAGTACATGCGCCGGATGCGGGCCTGGATCAAGCGGCGCGGGGTACGGGTGCTCGACCACAGCCCGGTCCTGGAACTGCTGGTCGACGCCACGGGCGCGGTCGGCGGCGTGGCTGGGTACCGGCGCCAGCAGCGCCGGCCGTACCGGGTGCACGCCGGCGCGGCCGTGGTCGCCACCGGGGGGTGCGCGTTCGGAAGCGGTGCGCTGGGCACGAACGTCGACACCGGCGACGGTGCGCTCATGGCCGCGGAGGTGGGCGCGGCCCTGTCGGGGATGGAGTTCTCCAACGCGTACGGGATCGCCCCGGCGTTCACCTCGGTGACCAAGAGCGCGTACTACAACTTCGCCTCGTTCTTCCACCCGGACGGCACTCCGCTCGAGGGCGCCGGCAGCCAGCGCGGCCGGTCGGTGATCGCCCGCGCGCTGCTGCGTGGCGCGGTGTACTGCCAGCTCGACCAAGCCGACGCCGCGACGCAGGCGGCGATGCGCCGGGGCCAGCCCAACTTCTTCCTCACCTTCCACCGGCTGGGCATCAACCCGTTCACCGACCGGTTCCCGGTCACGCTGCTGCTGGAGGGCACGGTACGGGGCACCGGTGGGATCCGGGTCGTCGACGGCGACTGCGCCACCGGCGTGCCCGGCCTGTACGCGGCCGGCGACGCCGCCACCCGGGAACTGATCTGCGGCGGGTTCACCGGCGGTGGCAGCCACAACTCGGCGTGGGCGATGTCGTCGGGCACCTGGGCCGGACGGGCCGCCGCCCGCCATGCGCTCGGGATGCGGGGCACCGCCGGCCACCCGCGGTTGCGCCCGGCCGGCGAGGCCGGGCTGCGCCCGACCGGACCGGCGACGGCAGGAGTGGACGACCGGATGGTACGTGAGGTTCTCGCCGCGTACGTCCACCCGTACGACCGCAACTACCTGCGCCACGGCGACCGGCTGGCCCCGGCGCTGGCCGCGCTCGACGAAGCCTGGACGGCGCTGCGCGCTGGACTCGGGGGAGGGAGTGGCGACGACCCCGACCCGGTCCCGGCCCGGCAGGCGGCCGCGATGGTCGCGCACGCCCGCTGGATGTACACCAGCGCACTCGCCCGTAGCGAGAGCCGCGGGATGCACAAGCGGGAAGACCATCCGGACACCGACCCCGGCCAGTGGCACCGGCTGGTCGTCGGTGGCCTCGACGAGGTGCACGTCGACACCGATCCGGTACGGCCGGCCCTGGCGACAGCGTCATGATCGAGATCGTCTCCGCAGGTCGCTGCATCGGCTGCGACGTCTGCGTCGCCGTGTGCCCGACCAACGTGTTCGACCCTGCCCCCGGCGGCGGACCACCGGTGATCGCGCGGCAGACCGACTGTCAGACCTGCTTCATGTGCGAGGCCTACTGCCCCGTCGACGCGCTGTTCGTCGCGCCGCACGCCTGTCCACTGCCGACATCCTCACCCCTGCTCGACGAGGAGTACCTGGCGGCCTCCGGGCTGCTGGGCAGCTACCGCAACGAGATCGGCTGGGGCCGGGGACGCACCCCCGGCGCGCGTACCGCAGTCGGGCCGCCACTGCCGCCGGCCCACATCACCACCGCGGTCGGCCGATCCGCCGACCCGCTCATCCCGGAAGGAGCCACTGGTGCGTAGGAGAAGAAGACTCACGAAGACCGTCGCTGCGATGGCGGTCGCCGTGGTGGGGCTGGCCGCCTGCGGCACGGCCGGCGCCTCGCCCGGAAAGCAGGTCACCGAGCTGCGCTACCAGGGCTCGGTCGGCGCGGTCACGCTGCCCGAACTGGCCGCCGACCTCGGCTACCTGGGCAACGTGAAGCTCAAGTGGATCGGCAACACGATCAGCGGCCCGCAGGACATCCAGGCCGCCACGACCGGCGACACCGACTTCGGCGGAGCGTTCAACGGAGCGATCGTCAAGCTGAAAGCGGCCAAGGCGCCGATCAAGGCGGTGATCGGCTACTACGGCGTCGACGAGCAGTCGTACAACGGCTTCTACGTGCTCGACGGCAGCCCGATCAAGTCCGCCCGCGACCTGATCGGCAAGAAGGTCGGCATGAACACCCTCGGCGCGCACCACGAGGCCGTGCTCAAGACGTACCTGACCCGCAACGGCCTGTCCGAGGCGGAGATCAGCAAGGTCACCGAGGTCGTCGTGCCGCCGGTCAACACCGAACAGGCGCTGCGCGCGGGCCAGCTCGACGTCGCCGTACTCGGCGGCGCGCTGCGGGACAAGGCCCTCGCCCGCGGCGGAATCCACCCCCTGTTCACCGACTACGACCTGCTGGGCAAGTTCACCGCCGGCAGCTATGTATTCCGCACCGACTTCATCAAGAAGAACCCCGACACCGTACGCACGTTCGTCACCGGCGTCGCCAAGGCGATCGAATGGGCCCGCACCCAGCCGCGGGACACCGTCATCGCCGAGTACGAAAAGATCCTCAAGGCCCGGGGCCGCAACGAGGACGACAGCCAGCTCCAGTACTGGAAGAGCACCGGCGTCGCCGGTGCCGGCGGGCTCATCACCGACCGGGAGTTCTCCACCTGGATCGACTGGCTCACCAAGGACGGCGAGCTCAAGGGCAAGGCGGTCAAGCTCACCGACCTGTACACCAACGAGTTCAACCCGTACCGGCCGGGCGGTGACCGACGATGACCGCGAAGATCAGTTTCCAGGGCGTCGGCAAGACGTTCTCCTCCCGCGGGCGACAGCTCAGCGCGCTGGAGGACATCACCTTCGAGGTACGCCGCGGTGAGTTCCTGGCCCTGGTCGGCCCCAGCGGCTGCGGCAAGTCCACCCTGCTGGACCTGCTGGCTGGGCTGTCGGCGCCCACGACGGGTGAGATTCTCGTCGACGGCGCGCCGGTGACCGGCCCGGGGCTGGACCGGGGCGTGGTGTTCCAGCAGTACGCCCTGCTGCCCTGGCGCACCGCACAGGCCAACGTGGAGTTCGGCCTGGAAGCCAAAGGCGTCGCCCGACGCGAACGTGCCGACCGCGCCCGGCACTTCCTCGACCTGGTCGGCCTCTCCGGCTTCGGCGACCGGTACCCGCACGAACTGTCCGGCGGCATGAAGCAGCGCGTCGCGATCGCCCGCAGCCTGGCCTTCGACCCGGACGTGCTGCTGATGGACGAGCCATTCGCGGCGCTCGACGCACAGACCCGCGACAGCCTCCAGGACGAACTGCTGCGCATCTGGGAACGCACCAACAAGACGATCCTGTTCATCACCCACGGCATCGACGAAGCCGTCTACCTCGGCCAGCGGGTCGCCGTGATGACGTCACGACCAGGGCGAATCAAGAAGATCATCGACATTCCGCTCGGGTCGCGCACCGAGACCGAGGACCTGCGCTCCGACCCCACGTTCGCCCGGTACCGCCACGAGATCTGGACGCTGCTGCGCGACGAGGTCGTCAAGGCGCAAGCGCAGGAGCACGCCGCCGACCACTGGGGCACGGCCGGCGAACGGCGGCCCCGGTGGCACGGTCTGGCACGCAGCCGGCCACCACGGCGCGGCAGAAGACCCGGACCAGCCCCCACCAGCGACCATCAGGAGGCCGGCGTTGACTAGCACCGCTTACTCCACCCGCGCCGACACCACCACGGCGACCGTCGATTCATCACCGGACGAATCGGCGCCGTTCGCTGGCGACGCCGGTCCGTTCCGCCGGCGACGCCCGGTCGCCCTGGTCGGCGCCGTCGCGCAGCGCACCGCTGCCATCGCCGCGCTGCTCGCCGTCTGGGAGACGTTCCCGCGCCTGAACCTGGTCGACCCGACCTTCCTGCCACCGCTGTCACAGGTAATCGAGGCATGGTGGACCCTCGCGACCACCGGTCAGCTCGCCCAGCACGTCGAGGCCAGCCTGGCCCGGTCGCTGTCCGGGTTCGGGCTCGCCATCCTCGTCGCCGTGCCGCTGGGACTGCTCATCGGTTGGTACCGGCCGGTCGCGACGCTGCTGAACCCGCTGCTGGAGGTGTTCCGCAACACCGCCGCCCTTGCCCTGCTGCCGGTGTTCGTGCTCATCCTCGGGCTGGGCGAAACCTCCAAGATCGCGATCATCCTGTACGGCTGCGCCTGGCCGATCCTGCTCAACACCATCAGCGGGGTGCGCACCGTCGACCCGCTCCTGGTCAAGTCGGCCCGCTCGCTCGGCCTGTCGCCGCTGCGGCTGTTCGGCAAGGTGGTCCTGCCGGCCGCGGTCCCCACCATCTTCACCGGCATCCGGCTGGCCGGCGCGTACTCGATCCTCATCCTCATCGCGGCGGAGCTGGTCGGCGCGAAGGCCGGCCTCGGATACCTCATCACCTACGCCCAGTTCAACTTCGACGTGCCGGACATGTACGCCGGCATCATCACCATCTCGGCCATCGGCCTGGTCATCAACCAGCTCCTGGTCCTCCTGGAGCACCGGTTCTCCTCCTGGCGGACCTCATGACCGCCGCGCCCCCGGCAGTGAGCGCCGCGCCGCCAGCGGTGAACACCGCGCCGTCCACCCTGAACCCCGATGTGCTCCGCGGTCTGCTGCGCCACCAGGCCAGTACGGTGACCGTGGTGACCGCACCCGGAACGCCTCCGGTCGGCTTCACCGCCACCTCGTTCACGTCGGTGTCGCTGTCGCCGCCGTTGGTGTCGTTCTGCCTCGCGCGGACCTCCTCGAGCTGGCCGACGGTGGCCGGGGCCGAGCACGTCGCGGTGCACCTGCTCTCGCAACGGCAGCAGGCCCTCGCCCGGACATTCGCCACGAGCGGCATCGACCGGTTCGCCGAACCCACGGCGTGGCGGCCCGGCCCGCACGGCGTGCCCATCCTCGACGACACGCTCGCCTGGCTGCTCTGCCGGGTGGTCGATCGGGTCGCCGCCGGCGACCACGCCCTCGTGCTCGCCGAGCCGCTACTCGCCCAGCACGGTGAAGCCGACGCCCCGCTGCTGTACCACCAGGGTGGCTACACGGCCCTCGTACCCGCCGCACCACGAGCCGGAGCCGCGACGTGACCGCCCCCGCCGCCGGAGACCTGCTGGCGCTGGACGCCGCCGCGCAGGACCTGCTCTTCCGCGCGGCCCACACCGCGAACACGTTCACCGACGAGCCGGTCACCGACGAGCACATCCACGCGATCCACGACCTCATCCGGTACGGCCCGACCGCGTTCAACGCACAGCCGCTGCGCATTCTCCTGCTGCGCTCGCCGGCGGCACGGCAGCGGCTGCTGCCCCACCTGGCCGAGGCCAACCGTGCCAAGACCGCCGCCGCACCGCTGACGGCGATCCTCGCCGCCGACACCGCGTTCCACGAGCACCTACCGCAGGTATTTCCACACCGACCCGGCCTCGCCGACCGGCTGGGCACCGACCCGGCCGGCCGGCACGCGCAGGCCCGCTTCAACGCCGCGCTGCAGATCGGCTACCTCATCGTCGGCATCCGCGCCGCCGGCCTGGCCGCCGGCCCGATGGCCGGCTTCGACCCGGCCGGCGTCGACCGAGAGTTCTTCCCCGACGGGCGGTTACGCGCGCTGCTCGTGGTCAACATCGGCCGCCCCGGCCCGCACGCCTGGGACGGGCGACTACCCCGTCTGACGCACGACGACATCGTGCGCACCGCCTGAGGCGGCACGACTTCGTCATGCAGACCGTTCAAGGAGGACAGCCATGACCACCACCCACACCGGCCTCGATGTCAGGAAGATCGGCGGCCGCATCGGCGCCGAAGTCGTCGGCCTCGACCTGTCCACCCCGCTCGACGCGGGGACGGTATCGGAGCTCACCGCCGCGCTGCTGGCCCACAAGGTCCTCGTGTTCCGCGGCCAGCACCTCGACGACGCCGGCCAGGTGCGTTTCGCGGCCGCGTTCGGGCCACTGACCACCGCGCACCCCACAGTGCCGGCGCTGGACGGCAACGAGCACATCCTGCCGGTCGAGGGCGGCGAAGGGGCACGGGCCAACAACTGGCACACCGACGTCACGTTCGTACACACCCCGCCCAAGGCCAGCACGCTGCGTGCCCTGATCGTGCCGCCGTACGGCGGCGACACCCTCATCGCCAACACCGCGGCAGCCTACGCCGACCTACCCGAGGAGCTGCGGCTACTGGCCGACCGGCTGTGGGCGGTACACACCAACGACCACGACTACGCCACCCACCCGCAGTTCCGCACCGACGAGGCGGTCGAGCGGCACAAGGTGTTCGTCTCCCGCCGGTACTCCACGGCCCATCCGGTGGTGCGGGTGCACCCGGAGTCCGGGGAACGGGGACTGTTCATCGGCGGCTTCGCCCAGCGCCTCGTCGGCCTGTCCCACACCGAGTCCCGCGACATCCTGCGGCTGCTGCAGTCGTACGTCACCCGGCCGGAGAACACGGTCCGCATCCGGTGGTCATCTGGCGACCTGGTGCTGTTCGACAACCGGATCACCCAGCACTACGCCGCAGACGATTACGGCGACCTGCCCCGCCGACTGCACCGCGTCACTGTCGCCGGGGATGTGCCGGTCGGCGTCGACGGCCGACGCAGCCACGTCATCGAAGGCGACGAAGCCGACCACTTCACCCCGAAGGCAGCCTGATGAGTACCCGACACGGCACACTGCACCTCAACGCGTTCCTGATGGGCGTCGGACACCACGAGGCCGCCTGGCGGCTTCCCGAGGCCGACCCGTTCGCCCACGTCGACGTCGCCCACTACCAGCACCTCGCCCGCATCGCCGAACGCGGCATGCTCGACTCGCTGTTCCTGGCCGACGGGCCCGTACTGTGGAACGACCTGGGCCGCCGGCCGGCCGGCACACTGGAACCCACCGTACTGCTGACCGCCCTCGCGGCGGTCACCAAGCACATCGGACTGATCGCCACCGCGTCCACGACCTACAACGAGCCCTACAACCTGGCCCGCCGGTTCGCATCGCTGGACCACATCAGCGGCGGGCGGGCCGGCTGGAACATCGTCACCACCGCCGACCTGCAGGCCGCCCGCAACTTCAACCTCGACTCCCTGCCCGCACACCGGGAACGCTACGAACGCGCCGCCGAGTTCGTCGACGTGTCCCTGAAGCTGTGGGACAGCTGGGACGACGACGCCGCACTCGGCGACAAGGCCGCCGGAGTGTGGGGCGACAGCGCGAAGATCTACCCGCCCGAGTACGTGGGCAAGCACTTCCAGGTCGCCGGAGCGCTCAACGTACCCCGCCCGCCACAGGGCCACCCGCTGCTGGTGCAGGCCGGCTCCTCCGAAGACGGCAAGGACTTCGCCGCCCGCTACGCAGACGCCGTCTTCACCGCCCACCAGACCCTCGCCGACGCGCAGACGTTCTACGCCGACCTCAAACGGCGTGCCCTCAGCCACGGCCGGGACCCGGACACGGTCAAGATCCTGCCGGGCATCGTGCCGATCCTCGGCGCCACCGAAGCCGAGGCCCGCGCCCTGGAGGCCGAACTGGGCCGGCTCATCCGGCCGGAGTACGCCCTGCCGCAGCTGGCCGAACTGCTCAAGGTGTCGCCGGACGAACTGGTTCTCGACCGGGAACTGCCGGTCGAACTGCCCGACGAGGACGCCATCGAAGGGGCCAAGAGCCGCCGCACCCTGGTGGTCAACCTGGCCCGCCGCGAACGGCTCACCGTCCGTGAGCTGATCGGCCGGCTCGGCGGCGGCCGCGGGCACTTCACCGTCGCCGGCACCCCAGTGCAGATCGCCGACACGATCGTGGAGTGGTACGAAAACGGCGCGGCGGACGGGTTCAACATCATGCCGCCGGTACTGCCGTCCGGGCTGTCCGCCTTCGTCGACCACGTCGTGCCGATCCTGCAGCAACGCGGCCTGTTCCGCACCGACTACGACGGCCAGACCCTGCGCGACAACTACGGCCTGCCCCGCCCGGCAAACCGCAACACCGCCGCTCCCGCGCCGGCCCTGACCGGCGACGGCCGGTAGCCCATACGGGTGCGTGGCTCGCGCGGGTGAAGCCGTGCGGGCCACGCAGCCGGGGGCCGAGCTTCCCGGGGGTCAGCGGCCGAGGCGTACGAGGGAGGTTGCCGGGCGGAATGATTACCGGCGGTGGGAGCGAGTCAGGCTGTGGCGGGGGCATGGGCGGCAGCGGCACGATCATGATTAGCTCGCCGGGCAACGGGGAAGAGCTCAGGCTGCCCAGTCAATCGTGCGGGGACGTGTACGAGATGGCGATCCTCGGCTTTGTACGGTCGTGGAATGCGCCTCCCCACCGCGGCGATCACCGCGGCTTCC
>NZ_JAATVY010000046.1 GCF_011947195.1 Planosporangium thailandense
CAGGGCGTCGGCGGCGGGGGGGCGCAGCGCCAGGGAGACGGCCGTGAGCGCGGCGGGGACGACGCCGACCACCGCGCCGCTGCGCAGGGACGCGACGTGGGGGGCGGGGGGGGGGGGGGCGGGGGGGAGGGGGGGGGGGGGGGGGGGGGGGGGGGGGGGTCGGGCGAGACGGGAGGGGCGGGGGGATCACGCCGTTGTCGCGACACCACTGGCCGGCCGGACGCTGGGCCCGGCGGGGCAGGCCGTTGGAGGGCGGCAGCTGGGGTGGGATCGGCGGCAGCGGCGGCAGCTGTACGCCGGACGCGGCCTCGGCCTCCAGCTCGTCGGCGTCCTTCTCCTCGGCCATCCCGATCGGGCCGATCCGCTGCGCGTTGAGGAACTGGCGGACCACCGGCTCCTCACTGGACAGCAGCATCTCGCGCGGTCCGAACATGGCGAGGTGGGCGTGGTAGAGCAGGCCGATGTTGTCGGGCACCGTACGCGCGGTGTTGATGTCGTGCGTGACGATGAGGAACGTGGCGTCGGTCTGCTGGTTGAGGTCGATGATGAGCTGGTTGAGGTAGGCGGTGCGGACCGGGTCGAGCCCGGAGTCCGGCTCGTCGAAGAGGACGATCTCGGGGTCGAGCACGAGCGCCCGGGCGAGGCCGGCGCGCTTGCGCATGCCGCCCGAGATCTGGCCGGGCAGCTTGTCCTCGGCGCCGATCAGACCGGCCATCTCCAGCTTCTCGTGCACGATCCTGCGGATCTCCGACTCCGACTTGCGGGTGTGCTCACGCAAGGGGAACGCGACGTTGTCGTAGATGTTCATCGAGCCGAACAGCGCGCCGTCCTGGAACAGCACGCCGAACAGCCGGCGTACCTCGTAGAGCGCGCGCTCGGACAGGCGGGGCAGGTCGCGGTCGCCGATCCAGATCGAGCCGCGGTCCGGCTTCAGCAGGCCGACCAGTGTCTTCAAGAAGACAGATTTACCGGTCCCCGAAGGGCCGAGTAGCACCGATATTTCGCCGGCCGGAAGGGTAAAACTGACATCGGCCCACACCGGGCGACCGCCGAAGGACTTGGTGAGGCCTTCGACGCGTACCTCAACGCCCACCTGCTCCTCCCGGGGTTACTCGTGTGTAAATACATCGCAATGGGGCCCCGGGGCGTAACAAGCCAAACCTCCGGCGAGGGTCGAGGGGACAGAACTGCCGCTCAATATGGGACAGATGTGTCCCTTCGGACGATCGGCCATCCTCCATTAGGTGATCGGCGATCACCCGGTTAACGTGCGAGGTACGCGTCGGTAACGGGAGAGGCGCCACCAGATCGATATGACTGCGTCAGAGGCCGAGCTTGTCAGCCGGGCTGCCCGCAGCGACCCGGTCGCGACGGCGGCGCTGCTCGCGCGCCTGCGCCCGGGCATCGTGCGGTACTGCCGGGCCCATCTCGGCCGGGTCGGCGGCGCGTACACCACCGCCGACGACGTCGCACAGGAGGTCTGCCTGGCGATGCTGCGCGCGTTACCGCGCTTCCGGGACGAGGGACGCCCGTTCTCCGCGTTCGTCTACCGCATCGCGGCCAACAAGGTGGCCGATGCGCAACGGGCGGCGATGCGGCACCTCGTGCTCGCTCCCGTGGAGACCGTTCCCGACCGGGCCGACGCGGCGCCCGGACCTGAGCAGCAGGCTGTCACGACCGACGACGCCCGCCGGCTGTCGCTGCTGCTGGGCCAGCTTTCCCCGACCCACCGGGAGATCGTCGTGCTGCGGGTCGCCGTCGGTCTACCGGCCGAGGAGGTCGGCGGCGTGCTCGGGATGTCGGCCGCAGCGGTACGAATGGCCCAGTCACGGGCCTTGGCTCAGCTGCGTACGCTTGCCGGCGACACACTTGACGAGGTGCCGGCATGACAGATAAGCAGCCGACCGCGGACGAGCAGCCGGCCGACCTGGCCGCGTTCGCCGCCGACACGCTGCTGCTCGACGCGCTGGGCAGCGGTGCACCGGCGCCCCCGGGCGACCGGGTCGCGTCGCTGCTCGCGGCCTGGCGCGCCGACCTCGACGCAGAGCTCTTGACCACGGACGTCGATGACTCCGCCGTGGAGCGAGACCCGGCGGCCGACCCCGAGGTGGCCCGCCTGCTCGCGGCCGCGGCGGCCGACCCTTCCGCCGGCACGGGCGTCACCACTGCCGGGACCCACGCTCGACGGGGCGCGGGCCGCTCGCGCCGCGTCGCCCAGCGGGTGCTCGGCGTCGCCGCGGCCGTCCTCGCCGCCGCCGGTGGCGGCCTCGTCGTCGGCGCCGGCCACGCCACCCCCGGCAGTCCGCTGTGGCCGATCACCAGGGTCGTCTACCGGGAACAGGCGGACAGCGCCCAGGCCGAGCACACGCTCGCACTGGCGCGCAAGGCCGCGACCGAGGGGCGGGTCGCCGACGCGCGCCTGCTCCTCACCCAGGCCGACACGCTGATCGCCCGGGTGTCGGACCCCGACCGGGCGAGCCGACTGCGGGCCACGTCGAAGGCCGTACGGGACCTGCTCCCGGCCGGCACGTCGAGCCCGTCGGCCCCGGCCCCGGCACCGTCCGCGCCCGGGCCGGCAGCGACCGGCGGTCCGGTCCCGGGTACGGGCGCGCCGACCCCCGGCCCGCTGCCCACCACGGCAGTGCCGCAGCCGAAGCCCACCGCAGGGGGAAACCAGATCCTCCCGCCCATCGGCACGGGCAACTCGCCGGGCCTGCCGCTTCCCACCATTCCGCCGAGTGTGGGGCCGCTGCCGCTGCCGACCGGCCTGCTGCCCAAGCTGCCGTAGCCGGGCGCGAGTCGTTTCAGCCGGGCGCGAACCACTTCAGCCGGGCGCGATGCTGCTCCAGCCGGGCGCGAACCGCTTCAGCCGGGCGCCGGCCGAGCCGAGGGGCGACCTGCCGGTCGTGGCAGACTCGGCCCATGGTCATCAGGGAGGCCACGGCTGCGGACTGGCCGCTCATCTGGCCGTTCTGGCACGAGATCGTCGCGGCTGGACAGACGTACACCTGGGACCCGGAGACCGGCCCGGACGCCGCCCGGGCGCTGTGGATGGGGCCGTCGTCGCGCGTGTTCGTGGTCGAAGACGGTGGGCGGGTGGTCGCGTCGGCGTACCTCAAGCCGAACTACGGCGGCCCGGCCAGCCGGGTCGCCAACGCCGGTTTCATGGTCGACCCCGGCCGCGCCGGTCGGGGCATCGGCCGGCGGCTCGCCGAGTACGTCATCGACGAGGCGAAGCGCGCCGGCTTCCGCGCGATGGTGTTCAACGCCGTCGTCGAGACGAACCCGGCGCTCGCCCTGTGGCGGTCGCTCGGCTTCGAGGTCGTCGGCACCATCCCGGAGGCGTTCGATCATCCGGTCCACGGGTCGGTCGGGCTGCACGTCATGTACCGGCGTCTGTGAGCCGCCGCCACCGGCGGCGGGGTGCGGTGGGTGCGGTGGGGCGCGGTGGGTGCGGTGGGACGCGGCGGGGCGCGGTTACCGACCGGTCTGCCGGGTAGGTAGTGCTGCCCGTACCCACCGTGGGGGAGAGATGTCCAGCCTGATCGAGACCCCGGACCGGTACGGAGCGTACCCCCGCCTGAGCGAGGCGCAGATCGGGTCGCTCGAACCCCGGGGCCGGCGCCAGCGCACCCAGGGCGGCGACGTGCTCATCCGGGAGGGCGAGGACGGGTACGACTTCTTCGTGGTCCTCGACGGCAAAGTGGCGAACGTCGAGGGGCACGGCACACCGGAGGAGCGGCTGATCAGCGTGCACGGCCCGCGGCGCTTCCTGGGCGAGTTGAGCCTGTTCACCGGCCAGGCCGCGTTCTTCACCGCGGTCGTCCGCGAGGCGGGCGAGGTGCTGCGGGTGCCCGTACGCCGACTGCGGGAGGCCGCCGCGAGCGACCCGGCACTCGGCGACCTGATCCTGCGCGCCTATCTCATCCGGCGCTCCATCCTGATCGGGCTGGGCGCCGGGATAAGGATCATCGGCTCCCACTTCTCGCCGGACACCCGCCGGTTGCGGGAGTTCGCCGCCCGCAACCGGCTGCCGTACCGCTGGATCGACCTGGAGAACGATCCGCAGGCCGAGCAGTTGCTGCGCCAGTTGGTCGTGACGCCCGACCAGACGCCGGTGGTCATCTGCCCCGGCGGGACCGTCATGCGCAACCCCACCAACGCCGAACTGGCGCGGGCGGTGGGCCTGCCGACGCCCTCGCTCACCGAGGCGACCTGCGACCTCGCCGTCGTCGGCGCCGGCCCGGCCGGCCTGGCCGCCGCGGTGTACGGCGCGTCCGAGGGCCTGGTGACGATCGCGTTCGAAGCGATCGCCACCGGCGGACAGGCGGGCACATCATCGAAGATCGAGAACTACCTCGGCTTTCCCACCGGCATCTCCGGCGGCGAGCTGGCCGAACGGGCGGTCCTGCAGGCGGAGAAGTTCGGGGCGGCCTTCCGCGTACCGGCCGAGGCGCGATCACTGGAGACGCGCGAGGAGGGCCACCTCATCCGGTTCGCCGACGGCTCGGAGCTGTGCTCGCGTACCGTCCTGATCGCCACCGGCGCCCGCTACCGCAAGCTGTCCGTGCCGCGTCTGGAAGAGTTCGAGAAGACCAGCGTGTACTACGCGGCGACGACCGCCGAGGCGCTGATGTGCCGCCGCGACCCGGTGGCGATCGTCGGCGGGGGCAACTCGGCCGGGCAGGCGGTGCTGTTCCTGTCCCGGTACGCGGAGACCATCCGGCTCATCGTCCGCCACGACGACCTCGGGCGGGACATGTCGCGCTACCTCGTCGACCGGATCGTGCGGCTACCCAACGTGGAGGTCTTCCTCCACACCGAGGTACACGAACTGCTGGGCCGCGACGCGCTCGAAGCGCTCCTGGTCGAGGACAGGCGGACGGGCGACCACCACATCGTGCCGGCCCGCGCCCTGTTCGTCTTCATCGGCGCCACCCCGTGCACGGGGTGGCTGGCCGACCGGATCGCCCTGGACAACCACGGCTTCATCCTGACCGGGCGCGACACCAGCCGGTCCGGTGACGAGCGGCCGTTGCTGCTGGAGACCAACGAGCCCGGCGTGTTCGCCGCGGGCGACGTACGCCACGGCTCCATCAAGCGGGTCGCGTCGGCCGTGGGCGAGGGATCGATGGCGGTCCGGATGGTCTGGGAGCACCTGCAGAAAACCGGCCGTACCGACCTGTCGCGGGCCCGGTGACGGCGCTACAGGTGCCACACGTCGGCGACCGCGGTCGCGACGGCCGCCGCCTGCTCGCGTCCGGCCCGGGCGGCCGGCGCCCGCCGCGCCGGGTCGAGGACGTTGCGGCCGATGGCCTGTTTGGCCCGCTTGTCGGGGGAGACCACCACGGTCTTCACGGCGGCGTTCCGCACGGCGGTCGTCGCCGTCAGCCGGGCGACCTGGGTGGCGACGCGCGGGACGGGGCCCGCGCCGCCGGTCGTCGGCGCCAGCACGACCACCCGTTCGTACCCGTCGGCGAGGTCGACGTTCGCCGCCGACCGTACGCCGCCGTCGATGTAGCGCCGGCCGTCGATGGTCACCGGAGGCCACACTCCGGGGACCGCGCAGCTGGCGCCGACCGCGTCGACCAGGCTCACCCCGCTGTCGGCGGCGAAGACGGCGAACTCGCCGGTCGCGGCGTCCACCGCCGTGATGAGCAGCCGTCGCGCCGGCCACTGGTGGACCGGCAGCCGCGCCGCGATGACCCGGCGGCGCTCGGACTCCGGCACGGTACGCGCGGCGAGCGCCATCCGCCCGACACGGGCCCGGCCCTGCCGCGCGTCCCGGCCCCCGGCGAACGCAAGCACCCACTTCAGCATGGTGGCCGCGCTGATGCGTGCCGGGATCTCGTCGCCGGCTCCGAGCAGCTGCGCGGCGTACAGCTTCTCCAGGTCGGTGCCGGAGGTGAGCTGGGCCGCCACGACCGAGCCGGCGGACGTACCGATGATGACGTCGGCGGCGGCGAGATCGATGCCGGCGTAGGCGAGCCCGGCGAGCACGCCCAGCTCCCATGCGACCCCGGTGACCCCGCCTCCGCCCAGAACCAGTGCCCGACCCGCCATGGCGCCACGGTAGCGGGCACCATCAATTTCCAGGTCCACGCAATGTGTGACATATTGCTGCCTCGGCGCGCTGAAGCGGCAGTATGTGCACCATTGCGCGGTTGACGAAACCGACGGCGAACCCGGGGTAAGGCGCCCATCGTCCCGACCCGGTGGCCGGCGTCGCGTGCGGCCCCGGCACCGTCGGGCCGCCAGGCCGCGGCGGGCTCGCCGCACCGGTCTGCGCGCTGACCACTCCCGGAGGGGCGGATGGGGCACCGGGTCCGGGCACGGGAACGACCGGGACGAGCGGGGCGACCGGGACGACCGGGACGACCGGGACGACCGGCATGACCGGTGGCACGGCGCTGGTGCTGTCCGGCAGCGGGGCGCCGGCGGCGTACTTCGGCGCGGGCGTGTTCTGGGCGCTGGAGGAGGCGGGCGAGCGGCCCCGCGTCGTCTCCGGCGTGTCGACCGGTGCCATCAACGCGTTCGCGGTGGGCGCCGGGCTCGACGGGCTGGCGCTGGCCAAGATGTGGTGCAGCATCGGCTGGACCGATGTGTACCACCCCCGCACGGACCTGTGGCGCGCGATCAACCTCGGCCGACTGCTGCGGCCGACGACCAACGTCGCCGAGTACGCGCTCGGCGCCGTCGGCTGGACCTGGCTGCTCGACCCGGCGCCGCTCCGGAGGACGCTGGCCACGCATCTCGGCCCGGCCCCGATCGACGCGGACGGCGACGTGACGGTCGTGCTGTCCGCCGTCGACGAGACCACCGGCGCGGCCGTGCGGTTCTGCTCCCGGCTCCCGCCGGCCCGCCGCCGTGACCCCCGGTTCCGGCGGGTGGCGCTGACCGTCGACCACGTGCTGGCCAGCGCCGCCGTGCCGCTGCTGTTCCGGCCGGGCGGGCAGCCCGGGGTGGATCGCCTCGATGCCGGGCTCGTGGCGGCCACGCCGCTGGCGCCGGTCATGCGGTACGAGCCGGACCGCGTCATCGTCGTCTGCGGCGCGCGGGCCGGTCGCCCGGTCGGCGCTCCGGACTCCCTCGGCGCCGCGATCGCGCTGCTGGTCGACAACGCCGCCCACGCGGCGCTGGCCGCCGACCTCCACCACGCCAGCACCGTCAACCGGCTCGTGCGGGCCGCGCCCGCCGCCACGGTGAAGCGGTACGTGCCCCTGCTGGTCATCGAGCCGGCCGAACCCGACTTCGCCCGGGGCTCACTGCTCGAGTTCGCCGCGACCCGGGCCCGGCGCGGCATAGCGTACGGGCGGGAGCAGGCCGGCAAGGCGCTGGCGGGCTGGCGTGAGCGGTCCTGAAGCTAGCGCTCCTGAAGCCACCGGTGTGACATGCCGGAACCTGTGGGAGGAGGGGCGCGCCCATCCAATCGAAGGCGACCCGACCCTGCTAGCCTGCTAACCGTTCTCGAGGGTCCGACCAGGGGATCATCGAGCCGACCGGCCAGGGGAGCGGCACACGTGGATCCGACACGCGTCGACGCGCCGGCCGGCGCGGGAAGGATTCTGACCGTCCCCAACATCATCAGCTTCGCCCGCCTGGTCGGCGTGCCGCTGTTCCTGTACCTGATCCTCGTGGCGCACCAGCAGGTCGCCGCCGTCGTCGTGCTCGCGCTCGGGGGTACCACCGACTGGGTCGACGGCTACCTGGCCCGGCGGCTGAAGCAGGTCAGCCGCCTCGGTGAGCTGCTCGACCCGCTCGCCGACCGGCTGTACATCTTCGCCACCCTGATCGCGCTGACCGCGACCGGCGTGATCCCGTGGCCGTTCACCGCCGCGCTGCTGCTGCGCGAGGTGGTGGTCGGCGCGACGATCCCGGTGCTGCGCCGGTACGGGTACGGTCCGCTGCCGGTCCACTACGTCGGCAAGACGGCGACGTTCATCCTGCTTTTCGCGTTCCCGGTGCTGTTGCTGGCCCACGCCAGCGCCGGCGCCCGGCCGGTCGCCGGGCCGGCCGGTTGGGGCCTGGCCTGGTGGGGCCTCGTGCTGTACTGGGCCGCGGGCGTGCTCTACCTCATCCAGTTCATCGCCGTCGTCCGCGCCGCGCGGCGGCGACCCGGGGGCGGCGCCGGCGTCCCCCGCGACAGCGCCGAGGGTGACGAGGTCAGGGGCGACGGACCGGTGCCCGCGTGACCGGGCCGCCGACGGGCGGTACGCCACCGCGGGCGCGCTCCGCCGACTTCCTGACCGAACTGTTCCGCGCGCCGCTCGATCCCGGCTACGCGCAGGCCGCCCGCCGGCGCGTCGCCGGCACCCCGGAGCGGGCCGCCTGGCGGCGCCGGACGGCGCGGCTCGTCCGGCTGGTCGCGCTCGTGGTGATCGGATTCCTGCTCGCCGTCGCCTACCGGTACGCCACGGCGGCGCAGCCCCAGACGACGAAGGCGAAGGCCGGTCTGATCACCGATGTCCGCGCCCGCCGCGCCGCCGCCGACGCGCTGCAGAAGCAGGCCGACCAGCTCCACGAGGCGGTGGTACGGGCACGCGACGCGGCCCTGGCCGACGGCGCCGAGAGCGCGCGGCTGCGCAACCTGGAGGCCGCGACCGGGCTGGCCCGGGTGCAGGGCGACGGCGTCGTGGTGCGGGTGTCGGACGCGCCGGCGCCGATCGACCCGGTCACCGGCAAGGCGTCCGGCACCAACCCCGGGCGGGTCTTCGACCGCGACCTCCAGGACATCGCCAACCAGCTGTGGCAGCTCGACGCGGAGGCCATCGCGATCAACGGCGAGCGCCTCACGGCGACCTCGACGATCAGGACGGCCGGCAGCGCGATCCTGGTCGACTTCCGTCCGATCATGGCGCCGTACGAGGTGCAGGCCGTCGGGCCGGGCGACCTCGCGGACCGCTTCTCCGGCTCGTCGACCGGCAAGCGGTTCCACGCCTACGTCGACGCCTACAAGATGCAGTTCTCGGTCGAGCGCCGCACCGGCCTGACGCTCCCGGCGGCCGTCCAGCCCCAGCTGCGGTACGCCCAGCCGCCGCAGTCGTCGCCGCCGCCGTCCAGTCCAGCCGTACCCTCGGCGTCGGGAGGTAGAAGATGATCGCGGTCCTCGCATTGGCCGTCGGCGTGGTGCTCGGGCTCGTGCTGGAGCCAACGGTGCCGATCGGGCTCCAGCCGTACCTGCCGATCGCCGTCGTCGCCGCGCTCGACGCCGTGTTCGGCGGGGTCAGGGCCAAGCTGGACGGCATCTTCGACGACAAGCAGTTCGTCGTCTCCTTCGTGTCGAACGTCCTGGTGGCGGGCCTGATCGTGTACCTGGGCGACAAGCTGGGCGTCGGTGGTCAGCTGTCCACGGGCGTGGTCGTCGTGCTGGGTGTGCGGATCTTCGGCAACGTCGCCGCCATCCGCCGGCACCTGTTCCGGGCGTGACGATGAGCAGCGCGGACGACCGTGGACCGGGGACCGGGGAGGGCACGCCCCGGATCGACGAGTCCCCGACGGTACCCCTGCGGGCGGGTGACGCGGCCGTCGCCGACGCCGCCACCGCGCAGCCGAGGGTGGAGGAGTCCGTCACCGTACCGATCGCGGTGAGCGCTCCCGGCGCCGGTGAGGGCGAGCAGGCAGGCGGCGAGGATCCCGGCGGCGAGTACGAGCCGGCTGCGACCGGCGGGCCGCGCCGCCCTGGCCGGCGGTTCTCGTCGGCCGGTGCGGTCATCGGCCTGCTGCTCGGGCTGCTCGGCTTCGCGCTGGTCGTGCAGTTACGCAGCCACGGCACCGATCCCGAACTGGCCACGGCGCGGCCGGAGGATCTGGTGCGCATGCTGTCCGACCTCGACTCCCGGTCCGAACGTCTCCGCCAGGAGATCGCCTCGCTCGAGGCGAGCCAGCGCCAGCTCACCTCCGGCGCGCAGAACCGGGCCACGGCTCTGGCCGAGGCCCGCCGCCGCGCCGACGAGCTGGGCATTCTCGCCGGTACGCTGCCCGCGCGCGGTCCGGGCCTGGAGGTGAAGTTCGTCGCCGGCAGCGAGCCGATCGCGGCCAGCACGGTGCTGGACGCGGTGGAGGAGCTGCGCGGCGCGGGCGCCGAGGCGATGCAGATCGGCGGTGCCGCCGGTACGCCGGTACGAATCGTGGCCTCGACCTACTTCGCCGACTCCGGAGGCGCGCTGGTCGTCGACGGCACCCGGTTGACCGGCCCGTACACCCTGCTCGTCATCGGAGATCCGCAGACTATGCACACCGCGCTCAACATTCCCGGTGGGGTGGTCGACACCGTGCACCAGCACGGCGGTAACGTGATCGTTCAGGAATCGGGCACGGTCGGAGTGACTGCGCTGCATCAGGTCAGCGCTCCCAGGTACGCGCGCCCGGTCTCCTGAAAGCCATTCGTACGCACCGGCAGCCGCCGGCTGGGCAGAGGGACGCGACGTGATTCCTGAGGACCTGCGATACACCACCGAGCACGAGTGGGTGCAGCCGCAATCGAACGTGGTCCGCGTCGGCATCACCCACTACGCGCAGGACGCGCTGGGCGACATCGTCTACGTGCAGCTGCCGGAGGTGGGCACGGAGGTGGCCGCGGGCGACTCGCTCGGCGAGATCGAGTCGACCAAGAGCGTGTCGGAGATCTACGCGCCGGTCGCGGGCACCGTGGCGGCCCGTAACGACCAGCTCGCCGACGCGCCCGACGTGATCAACACGGATCCGTACGGGGCGGGCTGGCTGGTCGACATCCAGCCGGCCGACTCCGGTAGCCTGGACGGCTTGCTCGACGCGGAGGCGTACCGCCGGCTCACCGAACAGTGATCTTTATTTCGACGTGGATTCTCCCGTCCAGTTGACCCCACATTTCGGCCATGACTAGGCTCGATCAGTCGACCGTGAATCCACGGTCGCGGGTGAGGCTACGTCAGTGGCCGGGGGAACAGCGCAGCAACTCCGCTTCGGGGCAGCGTTCCAGCCGCGTCCCGTCGCATCCGACTCCCGACTGAATAACCCGTGAGGTGGTCTGATGACGCGCCCAGACGACGAGTTCCCCCCGCTCGACGTCACGTCCACGCTCAACCTCGGCAGCCTTGACGAGACGATCGACGGCCCCGACGCGGATGTCGCGCCGGGTCGGATGTCGGGTTCGCTCCCGCCGGGGATGGCGCTGCTCGCGGTACGCCGCGGTCCCAACGCCGGTGCCCGCTTCCTGCTCGACCATGACGTGACGACCAGCGGACGCCACCCCGACAGTGACATCTTCCTCGACGACGTCACCGTGTCGCGCCGTCACGCGGAGTTCCACCGCGAGGGCGGCACGTTCACGGTGCGCGACGTGGGCAGCCTCAACGGCACGTATGTCAACCGGGAGAGGGTGGAGTCCGCTACCCTCAGCAACGGCGACGAGGTCCAGATCGGCAAGTTCCGCTTGGTGTTCATCGCTGGTCCCCGCGCGGAGGAGTAGCGGGCCAGGCGGAGCTCGTGTTCGTCAGGACACCCAGCGGCGTCCCAGACCTCGCCGGGTGTCGCAGGACAGGCGACGGTGGGGAGGTTGAGTGAGCGGGGCGTCGGCGGCCGCGTCGGAGACCGCGCGCCACGGCAGGCTGATGAGTATCGGTGAGGTCCTCGCCCACCTACGCGTCGACTTCCCCGACACCACCATCTCCAAGCTCCGGTTCCTCGAGAGCGAAGGCCTGGTCCAGCCACAGCGCACCCCCGCCGGCTACCGCAAGTACAGCTGGGAGGACGTGGCCCGGCTGCGGTACATCCTCACCGCGCAGCGCGACCATTACCTGCCGCTGCGGGTGATCCGCGACCAGCTGGCCGCGCTCGACACGGGCGCGCCCGCAGCCGACGCGGCGTCGCCCGGGACCGTCGAGCGCTCCGAGGGGCGCGGCGGCGACGGCAGCCGCCTGCGCCCGGCGCTGGTCGCGGTCGGGCCGACCCAGTTGCCCGAGCCGCCGACCGACCTGGCGGACGTGGTGCTGCGCCGGGACGAACTGCTCACCCGCGCCGGCCTGACCGAGGAGACTCTCGCCGCGCTCGAGCAGTACGGGCTGGTCGGCGAGCGGCCCGGCGGCGGCTACGACGCGGACGCGCTGGAGGTGGCCACCGTGGCGGCGCAGTTGGCCGAGTACGGGCTGGAGGCGCGTCACCTGCGCGCCTACCGGGCGGCGGCCGACCGGGAGATCGGGCTGTTCACGCAGCTTGTGGCGCCGCTGGCGCGGCAGAGCAACCCGGCGGCGCGGGCCCGTGCCGCCGAAACCGTCCGGGAGCTGACCGCGTGCACCGAGCGGCTTCGGGCCGCCCTCGTGCGGGGCGGACTCCGGCAGACCCTCGGCCGCTAGGCGAGACTGGACAGTGTGTAAGGCGGAGCATGGTATCGGTCGGTACGCCCGTCCCGTTGGTCCGATACGCCGTGTACCGTGCAGGTAGAGGGACGAAGCGACACGGAGGCGGCGGTGCGTGAGCTGAGCGTGGTCGGTGTTCGGGTGGAACTTCCCACCAACCAACCGATCGTGCTGCTCAAAGAGGTGGAAGGCGACCGTTACCTGCCGATCTGGATCGGTGCGGTAGAGGCGACCGCTATCGCCTACGAGCAGCAGGGCGTCAAACCTGCCCGACCGCTTACCCATGACCTCCTGCGGGATGTGCTCACGGCGCTGAAGGCGCCGCTGCACGCCGTGGAGATCGTCGAGATGCGCGACAACATCTTCTACGCCGAGTTGGTGATCGGTGACGGGGTGCGGGTGTCGGCGCGCCCGAGCGACTCGATCGCCCTGGCGCTGCGCGTGGGCGCTCCGATCCGCTGCGCCGACCAGGTCCTCACCGAGGCTGCGATCGTCATCCCGGACGAGCAGGAGGACGAGGTCGAGAAGTTCCGGGAGTTCCTGGAGCAGGTCAGCCCGGAGGATTTCGCCGGCTGACGCGACGTCGACACAGCTCGCCGCGCCGGTGCTGTCCGCAGTTGGTTACGGCGTGTCGCGAAAAACATCCCCGTGGAGCGCTGATTTGCGCTATAGGGTGATGACATCGACGCGGGAGGTGTCGTATGAGTCAGCCACCCGACCCTAGCCATGAGGATGCCGAGGATACCGTGGGCTACCGCGGAGTAACCGCGTGCCACGCGGCCGGCATCAGCTATCGCCAGCTCGACTACTGGGCCCGCACCGGTCTGGTGGTGCCCAGCGTAAGGGACGCGTCCGGCTCGGGCACGCAGCGGCTCTACTCGTTCCGTGACATCGTGGTGCTCAAGGTCGTCAAGCGCCTCCTCGATGCCGGCGTCTCGCTCCAGAACATCCGCAAGGCGATCGACACGCTGCGCTCGCGCGGCGTCGCCGACCTGGCCGGCATCACACTGATCTCGGACGGCACGTCGGTCTACGAGTGCCGCTCGCCCGAGGAGATCGTCGACCTGCTCCAGGGCGGGCAGGGCGTCTTCGGCATCGCCATCGCCGGCGCATTCAACGAGATCCAGGGCACCCTGTCCCACCTGCCGGCCGAGCCGGCCGTCTCCGCGGCCGATGACGAGCCGGTGCTCGGCGCAGCGGACGACGAGCTGGCCGCGGGCGACGAGCTGGCCGCACGCCGCGCCCGCCGCCGCGCCGGCTGACCACCCGCCGTCGGTCCGCTGACCACCCGCCGTCGGTCCGCTGACCACCCGCCGTCCGTGCGCGGTGGGGAATTCCGCGGCGGGGAATGGTGATCGACGCGGCACTCGCATGTACTCCGGCCGAGGGCCCGACGCTGGTAGCGTTGTAGCCGCTGGCACGTTTACGCGCGAGAGACCGTCCGCATGTTCGGATGGCGCCGAAGGGGCAAATCCTCCCCGGAACCTCTCAGGCAAAAGGACCGCGTAGGCAGGCACCTCTGGAGGGACCGAGCGATCTTCGGTCATGACAGAGGGGGAGGCGTGAGAATTTCCATCCTCCACCTCCCGGAGCGTGCTATGACCCAGTCGGAACTGTCGTGCGAGTCCTCGGCTCCGGCCGAGCCCACCGGAGCGTTCGCTCGCCGGCACATCGGCGCCTCAGCTGACGAGCACCGCCGCATGCTCACCACGGTCGGGTACTCCTCGATCGACGAGCTCATGACCGCCGCCATCCCGGCGGCGATCCGCTGGCACGGGACTCTCGACCTCCCCGCCGCCGCCACCGAGGCGGAGGCGATCGCGCAGTTGCGTGCCCTTGCCGAGCACAACCGGCCGATGGTGTCCATGCTCGGGCTCGGGTACCACGGAACCCACACCCCGGCCGTGATCCGCCGTAACGTGCTGGAGAGCCCCGCCTGGTACACCGCCTACACCCCGTACCAGCCGGAGATCAGCCAGGGCCGGCTGGAGGCGCTGCTCAACTTCCAGACCGTGGTCGCGGACCTCACCGGGCTGCCGATCGCCGGCGCGTCCCTGCTCGACGAGGCGACGGCGGCGGCCGAGGCGATGACGCTCGCCCGCCGCGCGGGCAAGGCCAAGAGCAATGTGTACGTCGTCGACGCCGACGCGCTGCCGCAGACGATCGCCGTCATCGCCACCCGCGCCGAGCCGCTCGGCATCGAGGTGCGCGTCGTCGACCTCGACCGCGAGGAGCTTCCGGACGAGTTCTTCGGCCTGCACCTGCAGTACCCGGGCGCCTCCGGCGTCGTGCGCGACCACACCGCGCTCGTCGCGGCGGCCCACGAGCGCGGCGCGCTGGTCGCGGTCGCGGCCGACCTGCTCGCCCTGTGCGTGCTGCGGGAGCCGGGCGCGATCGGCGCCGACATCGCCGTGGGCAGCGCACAGCGGTTCGGCGTACCGATGGGCTTCGGCGGGCCGCACGCCGGCTACATGTCGGTGCGGGCCGGCCTGGAGCGGATGCTGCCGGGGCGGCTGGTGGGCGTGTCCCGCGACGCCGACGGCGCCCCCGCGTACCGGCTTGCGCTGCAGACCCGTGAGCAGCACATCCGACGGGAGAAGGCGACGAGCAACATCTGCACCGCGCAGGTGCTGCTCGCCGTGATCGCGAGCATGTACGCCGTCTACCACGGCCCCGACGGGCTGCGGGCGATCGCGGAGCGGGCGCACGCGATGGCGACCCGGCTCGAAGCCGGCCTGCGGCTGGGTGGCGTACCGACCGATGAGCGGCCGTTCTTCGACACCGTGCTCGCCGAGGTGTCCGGGCGCGCGGCGCAGGTGGTCGCGGCCGCCGCGGAGCGCGGGATCAACCTGCGGCTCGTCGACGCCGACCACGTCGGGATCTCCTGTGACGAGACCACCACCGACGAGCACCTGCGCGCGGTGTGGGCGGCGTTCGGCGTGTCGGAGCCGGTCGGGGAGCTTCCGCACCCCCGCCCGGAGGGGCCGGCGCGCGCGAGCGACTACCTGACCAACCCGGTGTTCTCCGAGCACCGCTCGGAGACCGCCATGCTGCGCTACCTGCGGCGGCTGTCGGACAAGGACTACGCCCTCGACCGGGGCATGATCCCGCTCGGCTCCTGCACGATGAAGCTCAACGCGACCACCGAGATGGAGCCGATCACCTGGCCGGAGTTCGCCGACCTGCACCCGTTCGCGCCCGCCGAGCAGGCCGAGGGGTACCGGTGGCTCATCGCCGACCTGGAGCGGTGGCTGGCCGAGGTCACCGGGTACGACGCGGTCAGCGTGCAGCCCAACGCGGGATCACAGGGTGAGCTGGCCGGGCTGCTGGCGATCCGCGGGTACCACCGGGACCGCGGTGACGACCACCGCGACGTCTGCCTGATCCCGTCCAGCGCCCACGGCACCAACGCGGCCAGCGCGGTGATGGCCGGCATGCGGGTCGTCGTGGTGGCCTGCGACGAGAACGGCAACGTCGACCTCGCCGACCTCGACCGAAAGATAGAGCAGCACCGGGACCGGCTCGCCGCGATCATGGTGACGTACCCGTCGACCCACGGCGTGTACGAGACGGGCATCGCCCAGCTGTGCGCGAAGGTACACGACGCCGGCGGCCAGGTGTACGTCGACGGCGCCAACCTCAACGCGCTGCTCGGCTACGCCAAGCCCGGCCGGTTCGGCGCGGACGTGTCCCACCTCAACCTGCACAAGACGTTCTGCATCCCGCACGGTGGCGGCGGACCGGGCGTCGGCCCGGTGGCCGTCCGGTCGCACCTTTCGCGGTTCCTGCCGGGGCACCCGTTCAGCACGGACAAGGGGGCCGGGCCGGTGTCGGCGGCGCCGCACGGCTCGGCCGGCATCCTGCCCATCTCGTGGGCGTACCTGCGGATGATGGGCCCCGACGGGCTCTCTCGGGCCACCGGCGCCGCGGTGCTGGCGGCCAACTACGTGGCGGCGCGGTTGCGCGACCACTACCCGGTGCTCTACAGCGGCAACTCCGGGCTCGTGGCGCACGAGTGCATCCTGGACCTGCGGCCGATCACCAAGACCAGCGGCGTGACCGTCGACGACGTCGCGAAGCGGCTGATCGACTACGGCTTCCACGCGCCGACGATGTCCTTCCCGGTGGCCGGCACGCTGATGGTCGAGCCGACCGAGAGCGAGGACCTCGCCGAGCTGGACCGCTTCTGCGACGCGATGATCGCGATCCGGGCGGAGATCGACCAGGTCGCCGCCGGTGAGTGGCCCGCCGACGACAACCCGCTGGTCAACGCCCCGCACACCGCGTCGATGGTGACCGCCGACGAGTGGGCGCACCCGTACCCGCGCACGCTCGCGGCGTACCCGGGCCAGGGCGACCGGTCGGAGAAGTACTGGCCGCCGGTGCGCCGGATCGACGGAGCGTACGGCGACCGGAACCTGGTGTGCGCGTGCCCGTCGCCGGAGGCGTTCGAGGAGTAGGGCAGCGGTCGAGGAAGGGCAGCGGTCGAGGAAGGGCAGCGGCTGCCGAAGGGTAGCGGCTGCCGAAGGGCAGCGACCGGGGGAGGTCGCGGCCCGAAAAGCAATGGATCCGCCGAACGTCGCGGGCCGGGGGGCTCGTGCTGTTCGGCGGATCCTCGCGTCAGTGTGGCCGGTGCTCAGGCGGCGTCGGCCATGGCGTTGTGCGGGGCCGGGCCACGGTGCGGCTCGACCGGGCTGCCGTCGGGCAGCAGCTCGCCGGTGTCCTCGAACACGATGACGCCGTTGCAGAGCAGGTACCAGCCCTGCTCGGGGTGAGAGGAGACGATTCGGGCCGCGTCGTGGTCGACCGCCTCGGCGTCGGGGCAATGAGGCTGGTGCGGGCAGTGCATCGGGGTCTCCGACTCTGAGTGCTGTGGGTAGTGGGTTGTGCGGTACCTCACATGAACAGTGCCGCACATTACCAACCCAAAGGGCGCACTTTCGAGCACAGATCGGGCACCCGTGGCGAATATTGACCCTTCGGATGACCCTCGGCTGTCTGGTTGGCCTATCAACTACCGTTACTGAGGGTGACAGTTTGCAGGAGATGTTGACGGCGGACGAAGCGGCCGCGCGGGAGATCGCGCGGCTGGAGTGGCGGTTGGGCGACGGCGGGGATCCGGCCGCGCTCATCGAGGACTTCCTCGACCGGTACGGACTGCTCGCGCCCCACTTCGGTAGGGGTTCCGACCTCGCGTCCCCCGACGCCGGCGCGGAGTGCCGGGCCGAGCTGTTCGTGTCCGCCGCCGCCGGCGCATACATGATCGGCAAGTCCAGCGTGCCCAGCCCGGCGCCTGCCGTGCCCGACGTGGTGGTCGTGGTGCGCGCGCCGGGTGGGGACGCGGCGCCCGGCTCGGGCGTGCCACGGGCGCCCTGGCGGCTCGGGCCGTGGCGGGCGAGCTGGACCCCGCGGGCCCATGCCGACGCCGTCCGCAGCGTCCGCGAGGAGATCTCGCGCGGCGAGGTGTACCAGGTCAACCTCGTCGGCCACCAGAGCGCCGACTACGCCGGTGACCCGCTGCCGGCGCTGCGGCGCGTCGCCGCGCTGCCGGGCGCCCGGTACGGCGGGGTGCTGACCGGCGAGGGTTGGGCGCTCGCGTGCGCCTCGCCGGAGACCCTGTTCGAGGTGGCGAACGGCAGGATCGTCACCCGTCCGATCAAGGGCACCCGCCCGGCCACCGAGACCGGCCGGCGCGAGCTGCTCGCGTCGACCAAAGAGCGCGCCGAGCACGTGATGATAGTCGATCTTGAGCGCAACGACCTGGCCCACGTCGCGGTGACCGGCTCGGTCCTGGTGGACGAGCTGTACGCGATCCGTCGCTGGTGCGGGCTGTGGCAGGCGGAGTCGGTCGTGTCCGCCCGGCTCGCCGACCGGGTACGCCTGTCCGACGTCCTGCGCGCGCTGTGTCCCGGCGGGTCGGTCACGGGCGCGCCGAAGCTCGCGGCGCTCGACGTGATCTCCCGGCTCGAACCGGTCGGGCGCGGCCCCAGCATGGGCGCGTACGGCTGGGTCACCCGCGACGGGATCGATCTCGGGCTGACCATCCGTACGGTCGCCGTCGACGCCGAACGCGTGCACGTCTGGGCCGGTGGCGGCATCACCTGGGGCAGTGACCCGGACGCGGAGGTGGCCGAGGCGGCGGCGAAGGCCGACCCCATCCGCGCCGCCCTAGCCGCTCCCGCCGGCCCCGCCGCGCCGATCTTGGACACCTAGCGGGCCTATGGCACCGCCAGGTGTCCAAGATCCACGAAAAGCGGGGTCAGTACGCGATGGGACCCGTCCAGAGGTTGACGCCGGACTCGGTGGCGTACCGGTCGATCTCGGCCAGCTCGTCGGCTGTGAACTCCAGGTTGTCGAGCGCGGCGACGTTGTCCTCCAGCTGCGCGACGCTGCTCGCGCCGAGGAGCACCGAGGTCACGCGCGGGTCCCGCAGCGCCCAGGCGATCGCCAGCTGCGCGAGGGACTGGCCCCGTCGCTGGGCGATCTCGTTGAGCGCCCGCACCTTCTTCAGGTTCTCCTCGGTGAGCATCTCCGTCGACATGGCGCCGCCGGTGCGCACCCGGGAGTCCTCGGGGATGCCGTTCAGGTACCGGTCGGTGAGCAGGCCCTGCGCCAGCGGAGAGAACGCGATGCAACCGACGCCCTGCTCGCCGAGCACGTCGAGCAGGCCGTCCTCGATCCACCGGTTGAACATCGAGTAGGACGGCTGGTGGATCAGCAGCGGCGTGCCCAGCTCGCGCAGGATCCGCACGGCCTCCTCGGTCTTGCCGGGGGAGTAGGACGAGATTCCGACGTACAGCGCCTTGCCCGCACGTACGGCCGAGTCCAGGGCGCCGAGGCTCTCCTCCAGCGGCGTGTCCGGGTCGAAGCGGTGGTGGTAGAAGATGTCCACGTAGTCCAGCCCCATCCGCCGCAGCGACTGGTCCAGGGACGCCAGCAGGTACTTGCGTGAGCCGCGGTCGCCGTACGGGCCCGGCCACATGTCCCACCCGGCCTTGGTGGAGATGACCAGCTCGTCCCGGTACGGCCGGAAGTCGGTGGCGAGCAGCCGGCCGAGGTTCTCCTCGGCCGCGCCGTACGGCGGTCCGTAGTTGTTCGCGAGATCGAAGTGCGTGATCCCGAGGTCGAAGGCGCGCCGGCAGATCGCCTGCTGGGTGGCGAACGGCCGGTCGTGGCCGAAGTTGTGCCACAGACCGAGGGAGATCAGGGGAAGGTCGAGTCCGCTGCGTCCGGTCCGCCGGTACGTCATCGTCGCGTACCGGTCCGCCGCAGCCGTGTAAACGTCCTGAATAGGCATGTGTCGAGCGTACGGACCGCCACTCGCCACCCGGTACGGGCTCCCGCGCCGTCGTCACCGACGGCTCCGACCCTCGTTAGCGAGGTGTACCGAGGGGGATCGGCGGCGTAAACATGGTCAGAATGCTTGTCGAGGCGCTGTTCGCGCTCGTGTTCGCGCAGGCCTTGGCGGCGTATCTGCGCCGGCGCGACCCCGTGCAGCGCGACGTGATGGCGGTCTTCTCGGCCGCCGCCATGCTGTTCGTCCTGGACCTGGCCCGCGAGTTCCTCGGGGAGCCGCCGCGGCTGCTGCGCACGACGGCGCTGATTCTGCTGATCGCGCAGCCCTACCTCACCCTCCGGCTGGTGCACCGGGTCCGCCCGGGGTCGCGTGCGCTGCAGTCCGTGGCGTTCGTGGGTTTCCTCGTCAGCGCCGTGCCGGTGCTGGCCAGCCGCCAAATGTCGCTGCCTCAGGTGCTGGCGGTTCTCGCGATTTTCGTGCTGGGCCAGACCTCCGCCGCCATTCTGCTGGCGCGGGAGGCGGGCGCCCGTACCGGCTCGCCGCGGGCCCGGTTCGGCACGGCGGCGGTGTCGACCGCACTGTTCGGTCTGGGCATCCTCTTCGCCAGCGTCGGCGCGGTACGGGCCGAGCTCCGTGACGCCGCACAGACCACCGGGTACCTGCTGTGCCTGATCTCGGCGCTCGGCTACGTCGTCGCGTTCCGCCCGCCCGACTGGATCCGTCGCATGTGGTCGGGCACCGCGTCGTACCGGGTGAGCCGGCAGCTGCTGGAAGCTCCCGCCGCGGACGCGCCGCAGAAGACCTGGAGCCGGTACGCGCGCACGGTACGCGAGGTCAGCGGCGCGGACGCGGTCCTTGTCGTGCCGCCCGGCAGTGGCGGGGAGCGGCCAGTGGCCACGGCGGGCCTGGTCGCGCGGCGCACGACCGCCGGGGAGGGCGATGTCAGCCTCCTGCTGGGCCTGCCCGAGACGGCCAGCGTGGCCCGGTACGCCGGCCGGCTTCCGGCGTTCGCCGTCGAGTGCGCCGACGAGGTGGGCGCGCGGTACGTGACCTCGGCGCCGCTGCGCTCGCCACTGGCCGGCGCCGGCGCCCTGGTGCTGCTCAACCGGCGTCGCGGCCTGTTCACCGAGGACGACGTCCAGCTGCTGGCCGAGCTGGGCGGGCAGGCCGCGTTGATCGCCGAGCGCGGTGCGGTCCGGGCCGAGCAGGAACGGCTCGCGCTCGAACTCTCGCAGTCGGTGCGCGCGCTCAGCGCCGCCAGTCAGGCCAAGAGCGACTTCCTGGCGAACATGAGCCACGAGCTGCGGACTCCGCTCAACGCCATCATCGGCTTCAGCGAGCTGATGCGGGGTGAGGAGAGCATCGGCGACAACCGGGTGGTGCCGGCGGAGTGGATCGAGCACATCTACGCGAGCGGCCGGCACCTGCTCGACCTCATCAACGACATCCTGGACCTGACCAAGATCGAGGCGGGGCGGCTGGAGCTGCATCCCGACCGGGTGGAGGTCTCGGATCTGGTCGAGGGGGCGGTCAGCGCCCTGCGGCCGCTGATGGAGCGCAAGAGTCTCGAGCTGCGTACCGACGTGCCCGCCGTTGCCGTCTGGGGCGACCCGATCCGGCTGCGGCAGGTGCTGGACAACCTGCTGTCCAACGCGATCAAGTTCACGCCGGAGGGCGGGCGGATCAGCGTCGAGGTCTCCCGCGACGGTGGCGAGGTGACCCTGGCCGTGACGGACACGGGCGTCGGCATCGATGCCGCGGACCTCGGACGGATCTTCGAGGAGTTCCAGCAGGTCGGCGACGCGTTCATGCACCACGCGGGTACCGGCCTGGGGCTCGCGCTCACCAAGCGGCTCGTCGAGGCGCACGGTGGCCGGATCGAGGTGGACTCCACGCCCGGGGCCGGCTCGCGGTTCACGGTGTGCCTGCCGGACACCCTCGCGGGCGGTGCCGAACCGCGTACGGCCGACCCGCGCCCGGCCGAACCGCGCCCGGCCGAGGCGGCGAGCGGTGCGGCGGCGAGCGGTGCGGCGGCGCCGACGGGTCAGTCGCCGGCGAGCGGCGGGCCCGGCGTCCTGCTCATCGAGGACGACCCCGGCTCGGCCCGCCTGCTGCGCACGTACCTGGAGAATGCCGGCTACCGGGTCCGGATAGCCAACACCGGCGAGGACGGCCTGGCCGAGGCGCGCCGGGAAGCGCCCGACGTCGTGATCCTCGACGTGCTGCTGCCCGGCATCGACGGCTGGGACGTGCTCCGTGAGTTCAAACAGGACCCGCGGCTGTCCGACGTTCCCGTCTTCGTCGCCAGCGTCGTCGACGAGCGGGACGTCGGACTCTCGCTCGGTGCGGCCGACTTCTTCGTCAAGCCGATCGACCGGGGCCGGCTGCTGGCCAGCGTCGCGGAGTTCCTGCGCCGGGCGGACAGCGCTCCCGGTCCGATGCACGTCCTCGCCGTCGATGACGATCCGGCGACCCTGGAGATGCTCGCCGCGGCGCTGCGCGAGCAGCGGTTCGAGGTCGCCACGGCCAGCACCGGTACGGAGGCGGTGCGGCTGGCGCGCAGCCGTCGGTTCGATCTGATCATCAGCGACCTCAGGATGCCGGACCTCGACGGTGTCAGCCTCATGAGCGCGCTCGACGAGGATCCCGTGACTAGCAGGATCCCATTACTGGTAGTCACCGGCCCAGATCTGAGTGATGCCGACCGCAGTCGGTTGCAGGCCACGAAAGCGCTGGGCATTCTTCCGAAGAGTGAGGCTTTGATCAAAGCGCTCCACCAGTGGATGACCAGGCTGCCTCGCCCGAGCGTGCAGTCGAAGGGCAATACCGGATCGAAGGGCAATACCGGATCGGAGGTCACCCGGTGACCGGCTCACCGCCGCGCATCCTCCTCGTCGAGGACAACGAACTCAACCGCGCCCTCGTACGCGCGATCCTCACCCGCGCCTCGGACCCGGCGGTACGCGGCGCCCATCTCGTCGAGGCGCACAACCTCACGCAGGCGCGGGCGGTGCTGGCCCACGAGGAGGTCGACGCGGTCCTGCTCGACGTCCAGCTTCCCGACGGCAGCGGGCTCGCGCTGCTCGACGACTTCGCCGGCCGGACCGGCGTCCGGCGTCCCGCCATCATCGCGGTCACCGGAGGCGTGCTCCCCGAGCAGCAGGCGGCGGCCTTCGCCGCCGGCTGCGACGCGATCCTGTCCAAGCCGTTCGTGGCCGCCCAGCTGGTCGGGGTGCTGCGCGAGAGCATCGCCAACCGCCGGTAGATGCGCCCGCCGGGCGGGTTTACCGGGCACCTGCGCGGTTAGGTACGCGGTGACACACGCAATGGCTCGCATCCCCTGGAGGAGTCGTCATGGGTACCGCGCACACGCCCGCAGACAACATCTTCTACGACCTCGTGGCGATCGAGTACCACGCGCTCAAGGGCTCTCAGGTGTACGAGCAGTACATCAGGGACGCGGCCGAGCACGAGGACGTGCGCCAGTTCATCGAGCAGGTCAAGCAGGAGGACAACCAGCGCGCGATCCGCTCGCACGAGCTGATCATGAAGCTCACCCAGGAAGCCAGGCAGAAGACTCCCGTCGGGCAGCGCTGACGCCCCGGGGAAGTCAGTCGTTGAGGACGGCGGAGAGCTCGTCGACGAAGCGGCGTTCGGACTCGCTGACCCAGGAGCCGCCGATACCGAGGAAGCCGCCCGACTTGGCCGCGTTGACGACCTGATCGGCGATGCCGACCAGCCAGTGGCGGTAGGCCGCGGCTTCGCCCGGCCCCGCCTTGGCGGCCAGCAGGTCGGTGGCGGCCCGCGCCCGGTCCAGGACGTCGCGCGGGTCGATGGCACGGGAGCCCAGCTCCAGCGTCGGGGGCAGCTCGCCGGTCTCCGGGTCGCCGAGCCTGGTGAACAGCTCCAGGGCGACGTCACGAACCAGCGTGCTGCCCGAGTCACGGCCGGCGGCGATGGCGTCCAGCCCAGCGCTGCTCTCGGTGACGGTCCGGTTGGCGCTGTCGATCTCCGCGAGGATCGCCGCCATCATGACCGACTGGGGCAGGCCGACAAGCAGCCCCCACTCCTCGTCCGAGTACACCCGCTGGCTCGTCATCACACCGACCTTCCGCCATCGACTTCGGCAAGAGCCTAACCGCCCCGCGGTGACCACGCCGCGGCGGCCGGTCACCGGCTCTCGGTCTGCCGGGCGAGGAGGGAGAGGACCTCCCGCAGGCCACCCTCGCTGCGGGCCCGGCGCTGCCGCGCCGCACCGCTTCCGGCACGGCGCAGCGTCTCGATCAGGGTGGTGACGGTGTCGAGGTCACCGTGGCGGTCGAGCGCGGCCTCGACCCGTGCGACCAGCCGGTCGACCAACTCCCAGGCGGGGAGCACGGCCCCGGAGACCACGTCGACGGCCTCGCCCTCCAGCCCGTCGGCCGCCGCGCGCCAGTGCGCGGCCCGCAGCAGGACGTCGGGTACACGGGAAGCCGGCCGCCCGGCGTGGATGTCGTCGATGACCGTGGCGACCAGGGCGCGGACGAGCCCGGCGACAAGGGTGGCGTCCGCGGGCGTGGCGCAGACGTCGCCGACGCGAACCTCGACGGTCGGGTACCGGGCCGACGGGCGGGCGTACCAGTAGATCATCCCCTCGTCGAGCATGACGCCCGTGGCGATCAGGCGCTCGACGGTGGTCCGGTAGTCGTCGAGGTCGCGGAAGTACGGGGTGGGCCCGGTGCTCGGCCAGCGCGCCCACAGCACCGAGCGCCAGCTCGCGTGTTCGGTGTCGCGGCCGGCCGAGAACGGCGAGTTCGCGGTCATCGCCTGCAGAATCGGCAGCCAGGGCCGCAGATGGTTGCAGACCTCCAGGGCCAGGGCCTTGTCCGGGACGCCGACGTGCACGTGGCAGCCGCACTGCCCGGAGGTCTCGGCGATCGCGCCGAACCGCCGCGCCATCCGGGCGTACCGGGAATCGTCGGTCACCGGGGCGGGTGGACCTTCGACGACCGCGGTGCCGACGGCGAGGAGCTGGCAGCCGACGGTGGCTGCCGCCGTCACCCCGGCGCGGCGCAGGCGGCCCAGCTGCGCCCGCAGCTCGTCGAGGTCGGCGCAGACGGTCGTGCCCACCTCCAACTGGGTGGCGTGGAACTCGCGGCCCACCTGGTCGCGCAGCTCGGCGTCGACCGCTGCCTCGACCTCGTCGGCGCGCGCCGTCGGGACGCCGGTGCCGGCGTCGACGATGAGGAACTCCTCCTCCACGCCGACGGTGAGCGGGGCCCGGACGGCCGCTGCGGCGCCGCCACGCGAACGGGGGAGCGCGGCTGTCGCGGTCGGCGCGGCGGCGCCCGTGCGGGTGTGCTGTGAGGTCATGTCCGTCCTTCACACATCGTGGGGCACCTCCCTCGTGCCCCGTCCCCACTGCGGGCAAACCGTGGCGCGGTGCCGGCCGCCGCGTGCGCTACGGTGATCCGGTCCGAATGGCCGTCCGAAAGGATGGACGCTGATCCTCGTGACGACGTCTTCTCGTGACGACGCCTCCTCGTGACGACGCCGCGTGACCCGCGGGGTACGGCAACGCACCCGATGTCGCCACGTGGTGCATTTGACTGGTAGCGATGAGTAACTGAGTGTTCCCCCTAACAGTTCGCGAAGCTGATCGCTGCGGCAGACTGGGGAAGGTGCAGGATTTATCGGCACCCACACAACGGGTGCGAAAATGCGACGCGGTTGAGGAGCAGGTATGTCGGAATTTAAGCTCGAATACGCGAACGGCCAGCTACCGCTGCCCGCGCATGAGGCCACCGAAGGGCCCTCGGGGCTCGACATCAGCAAGCTCCTCAAAGAGACCGACCATGTGACGCTCGACGTCGGCTTCGTCAACACCGCATCGTGTAAGTCCGCGATTACGTTCATCGATGGCGACGCCGGTATTCTGCGCTACCGGGGCTACCCGATCGACCAGCTGGCCGGCAAGGTCTCCTTCCTCGAGGTCTCGTACCTGTTGATCTACGGCGAGCTGCCCACGAGTGCGCAGCTCGACGAGTTCGCCGACCGCGTCCGTAACCACACGCTCCTGCACGAGGAGATGCGGCGCTTCTTCGACGGGTTCCCGCGCGACGCGCACCCGATGCCGGTGCTCTCGTCGGCCGTCAGCGCGCTGTCGACGTTCTACCAGGACAACCTCAACCCGTTCGACCGCGAACAGGTCGATCTGTCCACCGTCCGGCTCCTGGCCAAGGTACCGACGATCGCCTCCTACGCGTACAAGAAGTCGATCGGGCAGCCGTTCCTGTACCCGGACAACTCCCTGGGCTACGTCGAGAACTTCCTGCGGATGACGTTCGGCGTACCGGCGACCCCCTACGAGGTGGACCCGGTCCACGCCCGCGTGCTCGACATGCTGTTCGTGCTGCACGCCGACCACGAGCAGAACTGCTCCACCTCGACCGTCCGGCTCGTCGGCTCCAGCCAGGCCAACCTCTTCGCCTCCATCTCGGCCGGCGTCAACGCGCTCTTCGGGCCGCTGCACGGCGGCGCCAACCAGTCGGTGCTGGAGATGCTGGAGGCTATCCACGCCAGCGGCGACGACGTGGAAACGTTCGTGCGCAAGGTGAAGAACCGTGAGGGCGGCATCAAGCTGATGGGCTTCGGCCACCGGGTCTACAAGAACTACGACCCGCGGGCGGCGATCGTGAAGAAGGCGGCGCAGGACGTGCTCGGGCGGATGGACAAGCCCGACCCGCTGCTCGACATCGCGATGCGCCTGGAGGAGATCGCGCTGGCCGACGACTACTTCGTCTCGCGCAAGCTCTACCCGAACGTCGATTTCTACACCGGCCTGATCTACAAGGCCATGGGCTTCCCGACGAAGATGTTCACCGTGCTGTTCGCGCTCGGCCGGCTGCCCGGCTGGATCGCGCAGTGGCGCGAGATGATCGAGGACCCGGAGACGAAGATCGGCCGCCCCCGCCAGGTGTACACCGGCGAGCGTGAGCGCGAATTCGTCCCGATCGAGCAGCGCTGAACAAACGGTACTGACCGAACGGTACTGACCGAACGGTACTGAATACGGGGTTGTCCCACTGAGGCTCCCGATCGGCGCGAGGCTCAGGTACGAGGCTCAGGTAATTGCGCCATCGCCAGGGTCGGTTGCCGGCGACTTTCCGCCGGCAACCGACCCTGGATCATTTCAAAAAGCTGTTATTTCCGTCGTGTCCCGGCCGATTCATGCATACGCAACGTGCAAGTCTCGGAGGGAGTCCGTTCATGGTCCGCATCCTGCGCCGGTTCCGTCTGCGCGCCCGGCTTCTGGGTTCCTTCGGAGCGCTGGTCGTCCTGATGGCCGGTCTCACCGGGCTCAGCATCTACCAGAGTCAGCAGCAGGATCAGGCGACGAAGACCGTCGCCCGGCTCGCGGTCCTCAACCGCGCCGTGATGGAGCTGAAGTTCCGCGACGCCGACGTGAGCGGCTGGCAGACGGCGTACGCCTGGGACGTGACTTCGCTCGGCGGGATCGCGGCCACCGACGACCAGTCGCCCAACCGCAAGGGCTTCCTCGACTCGGCCAGCAACCTCAACAAGGAGGTGGCCGCCGTACCGGTGGCCGACCTGACCAAGTCGGAAGCCGCGCTATACGCGACGATCAAGGAGAACCTCCTGGGCTACCTGGACGCCGACAAGGAGGTCGTCCAGCTGTTCCGGCAGAACACGCCGGCCAGCATCAAGCAGGCGAACGACTTCATCGTCGGCGACGCCTACAACATGTACTTCAAGGCGCTGGACGCCACCATCAAGCTGAGCGACTCGGTGGCCAAGCGCAGCGACGCGGCGCAGGCGCGGGCGAATGCCCTGCAGACGGAGTCGCGCGTCCTCATGATCGTCGTCTTCCTGGTCGCGCTCGGCGTCGCGCTGGCCGGCGCCCTCGCCATCACCGGCAGCGTCGTCGGCCCGGCCCGCACGGTCGTCGAGGGCCTGCGGGCGCTAGCCAGCCGTGACCTGTCCACGTCCCTGGACGACGCGGGTGCCGACGAGATGGCCGAGATGGCGCGGGCGTTCAACGAGGCCAGCGGGTCGATCCGGGAGGCGCTGACCGGCGTCGCCGAGCGGGCGACCGGGCTGACGACCGCGTCCCAGCAGCTGACCACGGTCTCCGAGCGGATGGACGCGCAGGCCACTACGACCAGCGACCAGGCCGGGGCCGCCGCGGGCGCTGCGGAGCAGGTGTCGGGCAAGGTCGCCACGGTGGCGTCGGCGGCCGAAGAGATGACGGTGTCGATCGAGGAGATCGCCCGCAGCACGGCGTCGGCCGTGGCCGTCGCCGCCGACGCGGTGACGAGCACCGAGGCGACCAAGGCCGCCGTCGGCGAACTGAGCGCCGCGAGCGCCGAGATCGGGCAGATCGTCAAGACCATCACCTCGATCGCCGAACAGACCAACCTGCTGGCCCTCAACGCGACGATCGAGGCCGCCCGCGCCGGCGACGCCGGCAAGGGGTTCGCCGTGGTGGCCAACGAGGTCAAGGATCTGGCGCAGGAGACCGCGCGCGCGTCCGAGGACATCATCGGCAAGATCGACGCCATCCAGGTGACCACCGAGCGCGCCGGCGTGACGATCAACCAGATCATCGAGGTGGTCAACCGGATCTCGGAGATCCAGCAGACCATCGCCACCGCGGTCGAGGAGCAGTCCGCGACGACCAGCGAGATCAACCGTAGCGTCAGTGAGCTGGCAAGCGGTTCGCAGCACATCGCCGACAACATCGCCGGAGTGGCGGGTACGGCCTCGTCGACGAGCGGCGACGCGAACGCCACCCAGCGGGCCGCCGCGGACCTCGCCGGGATGGCCACGGAGCTGCAGCAGCTGGTCGGTTCGTTCCGGTACTGACAACGTCGAAGACGTCGCCGGCGTGGCGACCCGCGAGGGCGGGCGGCCGCGCCGGCCACGTTCGCTATACGTGGTGCGGATCAGGCGTTCGGGTCGAACCGCAGGATCGTCGGCCGCGCTCCGGTCATCATGTACTCCCGGGCGGCCTCCAGCGCCTGCCGGGGAGTGACCCGGGTCCACGCGGGTTTGAAGTCGACGACTTCCGCGCCGCAGTCGAAGCCGATCGGTTCGGGCCAGGCCTCGAGGTCGTCGTCGATGCCGTAGCTGCCGCCGGCGCCCGGGCCGACGCCGCCGACGGCGTCCAGCCACACGACGAAGGCGCGGTGCGGGTGGCCGATCCCGAGCTGGAGGCCGCCGCCGGTCGCGCCGGCCGGCAGCAGGTCGACACCGTACGGCGCGCCGTCGCGGCCACGGACGGTCGCGAGGAATGACAGTAGACCCTCGAGCTCGGCGACGGTTGTGATCCTTCGGGCGTTGTCGGGGCCCCAATGTAGCGTGTACCTCACCGCCGTCGCTCCTTCCGGTCGTCCCTGCCCGGCACGGGGTGCGAACGGGCCGTGCTCATCCGCCCGTCGCGCCCTTGGCTTGTGTCGCCGCGCTCCCCTGGACCGATCGACATGACTCATGGCTCGACATGCTTCTTCGTTCGACATGACTCGTAGTCACGTCATTCAGCGGCATCAGTCACCATGCCGCAGTCCGGGTCGCTCCGCAACCGTCAGCGCAAAACTCTTACCGATTGCTTGGACAACGGGGACTTTCTCGTACAACCGCCCTGCCCATTCGCACGGGTCGCCGTCGGCATGGCGGCGCGCCCGCCGGAAGGTCAACTGTCATCCATTCGTGATCTACCAGCCGGTTTGATCGCGATAGATCGGGGGACCGTCGCCTCCGGGTCGTGTCTCGAGGAACGCGCGACCGTCGGACAAGGGGGGAAACACGTGGATGTGATGCAGGTGTCGGGGGCAGCGGGCGCGCGGCAGGTGAACCGGGTGGACGGGCGTCACCTCTTCAAGCCGGACAGCGCGGTGGTGCGAGCCGCGCTCGACCTGTTGGCCACGCACGTGGCGGAGGCCGCGGCCGGGGCCTCGCCCCGGTGCGGGCAGTGCGGGCGGCACTTCCCGTGCCCGACGGTCGAGAACGCCCGCCAGGTCGTCGTCGCCGGCGGCGGCCTGGTCAGCGTGGCCGGCCAACTGGAGCAGAAGGTCACGTCGACGCTCGCGCCCGTGGATGTCCAACGTGCTCCGGAGGCCGCCGTTGAGCTCGGCGCTTCGGAGGCCGCCGGTGAGCCCGGCGCTCCGGAGGCCGCGGGGGATTCGCGCGAGCAGGAGGCCGCGGGCGGCACGCGCGAGTCGGAGCCCGGTGTCGCGCCCGTCCCCGGTGGTCGGGTCGGCGCGGCCCGGGTCGACTCCATCAGTGCGGTCCCCACCGGGCTGGTCGCCAAGGTCACGCACATCGTGACGCAGCGTGAACCCGACACCGCCGGCGAGGCGGCGGAGAACGGTACCGAAAAAGCGGATAAAAAGCGCGAGGCTCGCGATCCGGTCGGTGCGGCCTAGCTGGCGGGCCGCCGGTGCGGCGTGGCGGGGCGGGGGGCCGGGGGAGGTCGGGAAAGCACACCTCTGAACTCCTATGACCAATTCGGACTCTGGATGCCGGCTCCCTTTTGGAAAAAAAAAACAGGACTGATTCTCC
>NZ_JAATVY010000047.1 GCF_011947195.1 Planosporangium thailandense
ATCGGTGGTGATTTTGAGCGTGACGAAGTTGCGGTCGGGGCTGCAGACGATGACCTCCGCGCTGTCGATCTTCACGGTGTGCCCTCCTGTTGTGGTACGCCGGATGATTGCGTGGATGGTGCGTTCCGCCGCACGGCCGTCGACGAGGGGCGGTTCGTCGCGGTGCGGCGGCCGTACTGCTCGCCCCGGACGGATACGTCGACGGCCCTGGGCGACCGGGCGGTGCGGGCGTTCGGGGACGCCGGTGCCGGTGCGGGCAGGTTGTCGAGGACCGCCGTGACGATCTCCGCTGGCGGCCGGGTCGCGTCCACCGTGAGGCCCGCTTCGGCCTCAAGTGGTTCGAGGGCTTCGAACTGGGACGTGACCAGTGACGCGGGCATGAAGTGGTCGACGCGTCCGGCCACCCGTCGGGCGGCTGACGCCTGGTCGATCACCAGGTGCAGGAACCAGGTCCGGGAGTCGGCCTGGCGTAGGACGTCGCGGTAACGACGCTTGAGCGCCGAGCAGGACACCACGAGTCCGTGCTCCGTGCCGGTGGCGATCCGGGCGCCGATGGCGGCCAGCCAGGGTCGCCGGTCGTCGTCGGTGAGCGGTGTCCCGCGGGCCATCTTCTCCCGATTCGCGGGCGGGTGGAACGCGTCGGCTTCGGCGTAGGGGACGCCGAGCCGTTCGGCCAGCAGCTTGCCGACGGTGGTCTTACCGCAGCCCGCGACGCCCATGACGACGATCGGAACCGTGGGGTGTGCCATCTACGTCCTGCCTCGCCGGGTGATGGCCGTGATCGCTTCCACGAAGGGTTCCGCGTCCGTCGCCCGCAGTCCGTTCAGGTCGAGTGCGCGGATGGCGCGCTCCAGCGCGTGCAGGAGGTCAGGATTGGACAGGTGCCCGTCCTGGAACTCCGCGAGGATCGCGCGCGAGAACGCCTCCGCCGCGTGCGGTAGCCCCTGTTCGACGGCGTACGCGAGCCCGTAGTGAAACCACAGCGCCGCCTCTTCCGGCCGGTTGGGAAACGGCCGTCTCGCGCCCGGTACGGCATCGAACGCCCGCCGTACATTGTCGCCGTCGTGCTCGGGCTGGTCGGGGTAGAGCCTCGGCGCGCCCTCCCACTCCTTCACGATCCTGAACTCCAGCGCTTTCGTCACCTGGTCGGTGAGCGCGCTGAACATCTCGTTCTGAGATCCTTTCAGGAGGGCCTGATGGAACTCGGCGTCGACCCTGCGGTACTTCGCGCGGCATCGTTCGCCCCTCTCCGCGGTGTCTTCGAACTCTTCGTTCATACCGAGGGCCTTGAGCTCCAACGCGAGGCTGACCAGGTCGCGACACACCTCTGCCGAGGCGCGCTGGGCGGCGAGGAACGCGGCCCGCGGTTCGACGGCTTCCCGCAGTTCGGTCAGTGAACGCATCTGGAACCGCGGTGCGATCTCCAGCCGCCACAGGATCACGTCCGAATCGAAGACGTCCCACCGCTCCACCGACTGGACCGTCGCCCCCACCCGGGCCTTGAGGGTGACCAGTCCCTTGTGGCCGAGCACCTGCAGCACTTCCCGGGCCAGGGCTCGGCTGCCATTGATCTCCTGCATCACCGCGTCCAGGCGCAGGACGTCACCGGGCCGGTATCCCCGCTGTCCGGACACGATCCGGGATCCCAGGAGCGCCACGGCGGCAGCACGCGCGGGGCCCGCCGACTGGCCGGCCTCTGTCAACTCGTCAGGACCTTCATCCACGTTGGCCATGGCGTGAATCTAATCCTCGGGCCGCAAAAGTCACTCATAGCGGCGTCAAATTGGCGCTAACTGCAGACGCAGCAGCCCGTTAAAGTCGTCTTTCAGCGGCATTCTGGGACTCGCAGCGTCTTGAACTGCAGAAACTTCATGCCGGGCGACGCTCGAGGTTCATTGCGCACCCTCGTCAGGCTGCACTACCCTGACCGTGCGCCATGGCCGATAGAGCGCAAGAGTCCAAACAAAATGGACAGAGATTCACGGTCGAACCTGGCTGACCCCCCGTGGACCCCTGTCGAGTGCCAGGCTGAGGCCTGTACCGGCAGTCCCTGAGCCACCTCAGCCTCTCCCGCAGCTTCCATTCATCACAGGCCGATGTCGGCGGTGGAACGTGGCGCCGCCACTCCAACCGGGAGAACGCCATGAACCCGCTCATGCACCTGACCCCGATGGGGCCGCAGTCCCGCGCATCAGTCGCTCACGCGTTCCTTTCCGTCTTCATGCTCGGAGTGTTCCAGACCGTATTTGACCACTTAGGACTGTTGCCGGCGTTGTTGGCGACCACCGCCATGGGTGGGGTGGCCGCCATCCTGTTTCGTTGGCTCCTGTCGGAGGACGCCCCTCGACCACCAGCGGCGTGAGGCGGCGGGACACCGGATGATCGACCCGGCATCCGTGGCGCGTCGACTGCCGGCGCGCCACGGATGGCGAGGTCGCGGTCGGCCGGTCGTCACCAGGGGACGGCGGCGGCGCCACGACCGGCGGCCGGTCGTCGCAGGTGATCGTGTTCTTCATCTTCCACGCGGCGAGCCGGAGACCGGTGACGCCCCCATGTGGATGTCCTCGAAGCCGAAACGGGACCCGGCGCGTAGTCCGCTGCCCTCCCGGGTCGGTTGACGCGACGAGGCGGCCCGACACGGTGTTGCCGTGTGCCGCCGTAGATGGCTATGCCGTTGGCGAGCCCGGCCTGCCGCCCCGCAGATCCGCCGCCACGCGGGAAGCCGGGACGGCTCCGCGTCGAGCCGGGACGGCGCCGCTGCTCATCGTCCTGTACTTACAGCAGGCGATAAGGAAGTGGACAACGATAGATTTAAATATTGCAAGGAAGTGTCAAGAGAGTTACGGTCCTGGTACCCGCACGCCCCACCGGTCCCGGCTGTCGGGTCCTCTCCGCACCCCGGGGAACTCGGCGGCCCACCGGGTCTCCGTCACGCCGTACCACCGCACCTTCGCCGCCCGCGCCCCGGACCCACGGCGTGAGCGTCCGCACGCGGGGCACGCGGCCGATACCCCGTCGGCTCTACGGAAGTGAGCACGCGATGTTCCGGTTCATCAGATCTGCCAGACGAGGCACCCGCATCAGCGTCATGGCCGGCTGCGGCGTCCTGATCGCCGCCGGCGTCACCGTCGCGGCCGCCAATCCGGCGGCGGCCGCGACCGGCGGTGCCGGCGCGTCGCTGCCCTACGTCGAGGTGCAGGCCGAGGACTCGGCCACGAACGGCACGGTCATCGGCCCGAGCGCCGCCTATGGCACCCTGCCGGCCGAGGCGTCCTACCGCAAGGCCGTGACACTGCAGGGCACCGGCAAGTACGTCGAGTTCACCACGCCGGTCGCGACGAACTCCATCGTCTTCCGCTACAGCATCCCCGACACGTCCAACGGCTCGGTCTACACGGCACCGCTGTCGCTGTACATCGGCGGGGCCAAGCAGCCCGACGTCACGCTGACCAACGCGTACAGCTGGTACTACGGCAGCTACCCGTTCACCAACTCGCCCGGCAGCAACCCGCACCACTTCTACGACGAGGCGCACCGGCTGTTCGCCACGACGTACCCGGCGGGGACCACGTTCCGGTTGCAGGTCGACGCCGAGGACACCGCGGGGTCGTACACCATCGACTTCGCCGACTTCGAGAACGTGTCCGCGGCGCTGCCGCAGCCGGTGGGATCGATCTCGGTGGTCAGCAAGGGCGCCGACCCGACCGGAGCCGCCGACTCGACCGCGGCGTTCAACGCCGCGATCCAGGCCGCCGGCGCCGGTGGCACGGTCTGGATCCCCGAGGGTACGTTCCGGATTCCGGGTCACATCGCGGTGAACAACGTGACGATCCGGGGTGCCGGCATGTGGCGCTCGACGGTCACCGGCGCCGCGCCCGGCTTCTACGGCAACGACGCGCCCAACCCGAGTACCAACGTGCGCCTCGCCGACTTCGCGATCTTCGGTGACGTGCAGGAGCGCAACGACGGCGCGCAGGTCAACGGCGTCGGCGGTGCGATGAGCAACTCCACGGTCAGCCGGCTGTGGATCGAGCACGACAAGGTCGGCGCCTGGATGGACGGGCCGATGGACCGGCTCGTGTTCGACGGCATGCGCATCCGCGACGTCACCGCCGACGGCATCAACTTCCACAAGGGCGTGACGAACTCCAAGGTCACCAACAGCGACCTGCGCAACCTCGGAGACGACGGCCTGGCGACCTGGTCCGAACAGGTGGCCGACGGGAACGACTCGTTCAACCACAACACCGTGCAGTACCCGATCCTCGCCAACGGCATTGCCGTCTACGGCGGCCACGACAACACCGTCGCGGACAACCGGGTGATCGACGCGGGGCTGACGCAGGGCGGCGGGATCCACGTCGCCCAACGCTTCAACTCGACCCCGCTGGGCCGTACCGACGTGCTGCGCAACACCCTCATCCGGGACGGCAGCCTCGACCCCAACTGGAACTTCGGCGTCGGCGCGCTGTGGTTCGACGCCCGGGACGCCGCGATGGGCGGCCTGACGAACGTCGACAACATCGTCATCCAGCAGAGCCCGTTCGAGGCGATCCAGTTCGTCTCGGGCTCCAGCATCACCAACGTGAAGATCAACAATGCCGCGATCCGGAACACCGGCACGTACGTCGTCCAGGAGCAGGTCGGTGGCTCGGCGACCATCTCCAACAGCACCGCCACCGGCACCCAGGCCCCCGCACCGGTCTACAACTGCGGCGTCGGCTTCACGCTGACCGACGGCGGCGGCAACTCCGGCGTCACCGGGCCAAGTGCCTGCCAGAACATCGCCAACCCGGCGTTCCCGCCGTACCTGCCCGACCCCACTTCCGGCATCTCGGTCAGTCCGACCGCGCTCGACTTCGGCGCCGTCGCCACCGGCGCGACCAGCGCCGCGCAGGCCGTCACCGTCGCCAACACCGGCAGCGCCGCGGCTTCCGTCGGCTCGATCGCCGCGACCGGTGACTTCGGCCAGACCAACGACTGTGGAAGCAGTATCGCCGCCGGGGCGTCGTGCACCGTCAGCGCCACGTTCAGGCCGACCGCCACCGGTTCGCGGACCGGCAACCTCACCGTCATCGCCGCGGGCGCCACGAACGCGGTCGCGCTCTCCGGTAGCGGTGTCGAGCCAGGACCGATCCTCGACACGAACCCGTCGAGCCTCACGTTCCCGGGTACCGTCGTGGACCAGTCCGCGGCTGCCCAGAGGGTGACCGTGTCCAACACCGGGACCACGGCGGCGACCGTCTCCGGCGTGACGACGAGCGGCGACTTCAGCCAGACCAACAACTGCGCCACCGTCGCCGTCGGCGGATCCTGCACCGTGACGGTCACGTTCACCCCCAAGGCGTCGGGTACCCGTACCGGTGCGGTGACCATCGCCAGCAACGCCACCAACAACCCGTCGACGATCAGCCTGTCCGGCGCCGGCATCGGCGCCGACACCGACCTCGCGTCCGGTCGCGCGGTCACCGCAAGCAGCCAGGTGAACGGGGCGCAGTCCCCGGCGCTGGCCACCGACGGTGACGCCAACACGTACTGGGAGAGCGCCAACAACGCCTTCCCGCAGTGGCTCCAGGTGGATCTGGGGGCCTCCTACCAGATCGGCCGGATCACGCTCAAGCTCCCGCCGTCCACCGCGTGGGGCGCCCGGACCCAGACCCTGTCCGTGTCGACCAGCACCGACGGGTCGACCTTCGGCGCGGCCGTGCCATCGGCCGGTTATCCGTTCGACCCGTCGACCGGCAACACCGCGTCGATCACGGTGCCTGCGACGAACGCCCGGTACGTGCGGCTCACCTTCACGGCGAACACCGGCTGGCCGGCCGGCCAGGTGGCGGAGTTCGAGGTGTACCCGAGCGGTGGCGGCGGTGGCGGGACCAGCGTCAACCTTGCGGCGGGCAGGCCCACCGGCGAGTCCGGGCACACCCAGGACTACGTGTCCGGCAACGTCACCGACGGCGACCAGAACACGTACTGGGAGAGTACGAACAACGCGTTCCCGCAGTGGGTGCAGGTCGACCTCGGCTCGGCCCGGAGCGCCGGCAAAGTGGTGCTTCAGTTGCCGGCCTCCTGGGAGGCCCGCGACCAGACCCTGGCATTGCTGGCCAGCACCGATGGCAGCGCCTGGACGACCGTCAAGGCCTCGGCCACGTACACGTTCGGCCCCGCCACGCACAACACAGTGACCATCACGTTCCCTGCGACGACCCAGCGGTACTTCCGGGCTGCCTTCACCGGCAACACCGGTTGGCCCGCCGGTCAGTGCGCCAGCTTCGAGGTCTGGAGCGGCTGACCGGTAGCGGGGGAGAGGTACCCACCGGGAGGGCGACGGCGCGCCGCGTGGCCGCCCTCCCGGGTCGGGAACCGATCGCCGCCGTCAAGAGCCTGCAAAATTTGCATTGACGTGTACTACGCTTGCACGCGTGACGCGCCGACTCACTGAGGTTGCGAAGTACGTCGGGGTGAGCGAGGCCACCGTGAGCCGGGTGCTCAACGGCAAGCCCGGCATCTCGGACGCGACGCGGACCGCCGTGCTCACCGCGCTCGACGTGCTCGGCTACGAGCGCCCCTCCAAGCTGCGCGGCGAGCACGCGCGCCTGGTCGGGCTGGTGCTGCCGGAGCTGCAGAACCCCATCTTCCCGGCCTTCGCCGAGGTGGTCGCCGGTGCGCTGGCCAAGCGGGGGTTCACACCGGTGCTGTGCACCCGGACCATCGACGGGGTGTCCGAAGCCGACTATGTGGACATGCTGCTGGACCGGCACGTGTCCGGCCTCATCTTCTGCGGCGGGCTGTTCGCCCAGGCCCGCGCGCCGCACGACCACTACCTGCGGTTGCGCGAGCGTGGCCTGCCGGTGGTCCTGGTCAACGCCGCCATCGACGATCTCGGCTTCGCCTGCGTGGCGACCGACGACAGGCACGCGGTCGAGCAGGCGTACAGCTACCTGACCTCGCTGGGCCACGAGCGGATCGGCCTGGTGCTGGGCCCCGAGGACCACGTGCCGTCCCGGCGCAAGCTGGCCGCCTTCACCGAGGCGGTGGGGGACGGCGTGGATCTGGTGCAGCACGCGATGTTCTCGATGGAGGGCGGCCGGGCCGCCGCCACCCAGCTGGTCAAACGGGGCATCACGGCCATCATCTGCGCCAGCGACATCCTCGCGCTGGGCGCGCTGCGCGCGGTGCGCCGGCTGGGCCTCGAGGTGCCCGGCGACGTCTCCGTCATCGGTTACGACGACTCGGTGTTCATGGCCTGCACCGATCCGCCGCTGTCGACGGTCCGGCAGCCGATCGAGGCGATGGGCCACGCCGCGGTCACGTTGCTGACCAGTCAGATCGCCGGCAACCCGGTGGCGGGCGAGGAGATGCTGTTCGAGCCCGAGCTGGTGGTACGGGCCTCCACGGCGCCGGTCCGCGCCGGGGCCGGCCGGGCGCAGCCGGTGCGCCGCCCGGCCCGCCGTCGCGCCGCTGTGGCGGAGGTCGGGGAGACGGCCTGAACGTCGGTGTCCGACCTGCCGATCGGCCACTGGTCGCACCCGGAGCGCTCGAACAGGTTCAGCTCGGCGCCAGCCGCTTCGTGAACGCCTGCTGGCTCTTCAGCTCGCGGTAGCAGCACGGTCAACGTCCACGGATGACGGCTTGTTGTCGCATCTTTGCGACGCCTTGGTTAGATCTTGCGTTCTTCTATCAAGCATCGGTACCGTGAAACCCACCTTCGACGCGGCGACCTGGTTCGCCGGCACCACGCACCGAATGAGATCCCGTCGGGCGACGTCAGGTCCTACCGCGACCGCCCGTGGCAATGCACCAGCATTCGTTGATCGTTGCTGAGCATCCGCTCAGGGGAGGGTTCGTCGATGCAAAGAACTGATCTCCGCAGGTTGGCCGCGGCGGCAACGGTAGCGGTCATCGGACTGTCGGGCGCAGCCGCCTGCTCCGGCGACAAGAGCGGCAGTGACGGCGGCAGCGGCGCGGACGGGTCCGCGCCGCTCGACAGGAACGCCAAGGTCACCATCACCATCGACTGTGAGCCGCCGACGACGAAGCCGGTGCAGCGCAAGGAGTGGACAGACGACATCGCGGCGTTCAACAAGATCTACCCGAATGTCACGATCAAGAGCAGGGACGCGTCCCCCTGCGAGCAGCCGGCCGCATATGCCGCGCAGCTCAAGGCGGGCACCGAGCCGGACCTCTTCTACTCGTACTTCACCGATCTGGGCACCGCCCTCGACGCCGGCCAGGTCACCGACATCACCAAGTACGTGACCCCGGAGACGGTACCGGCGTGGCACGACATCGACCCGTCGGTGCTGCACACGTTCTCCGACGGCGGCGCGCTGCGCGGCCTGCCGCGCAACAACTACAAGATGGGCCTGATCTACAACCGCAAGCTCTTCCAGCAGGCCGGCCTCGACCCCGACAAACCGCCGACCACGTGGGACGAGGTCGCGGCGGACGCCCGGAAGATCTCGGCGCTCGGCAACGGGATCAACGGCTACGGCGAGTACAGCGCCGCGAACACCGGCGGATGGCACTTCACCGCGGAGCTGTACGGGCTCGGCGGCACGATGGTGTCCGCCGGCGGCACGAGGGCCGCGTTCAACGACGCGACCGGCAAGCAGGTCCTGCAGAACCTCTACACCATGCGATGGGTCGACCAGACGACGGGCGCGACCCAGGGCTTCAAATGGCCGGATCTGATGACCAACATGGTGACCGGCAAGGAAGGCATGTACGTCGGAGCGCCCGACGACATCACCTACATGGTCGAGACGTTGAAGGGCAACTACGCCGACTACGGCATGGGTCCCATGCCCGGTGGCAAGGGCACGCTGCTCGGCGGCGACGGCTACCTCTTCAAGAAGGGCCTCACCCCGGACCAGATCAAGGCCGGCATCGCCTGGCTCAACTTCGAGCTCCTGACGCCGGGAAAGGGCCAGTTCGACTGGGCCCGGAAGAAGGCGGACGGGCTGCCGGTCGGGCTGCCCGAGCCGTTCCTCTTCACCGGCGCCAGTGCGGAGCAGGACAGCCGGAACAAGGCGGCGAGCGCCACCATCCCGCTGGCCAACTACAAGGAGTACGTGGGCACCCAGGTACCCGGCCGGGTGGAGCCGCCGCACGCGCAGGAGATCTACAAGGTGCTCGACACTGCCGTGTCCGCGGTGCTCACCGACCGGAACTCCAATATCGATCACCTGCTGAAGACAGCGGAGTCACAGGTCAACCAGGTGCTCGCCAACTCGTGACAGGAGAACCCGATGGCGGCCCTCACCGTTTCGCCCCGTACCGCGGAGCCGCGCACCCCGTCGACCGGGCCCCGCACGCGCGGCCGGGGCGGGCGGCGAATCCGGGACAACCTGACCGCGCACGGATTCCTCCTCGGCGCGGTCGTCTGCTTTGCACTGTTCTCGTGGTACCCGATGGTGCGCGAGTTCGTCATGACCTTCCAGCGCACCCGCCGCGGGCGCACTACCTGGGTCGGCTGGCACAACTTCATCCAGGTGTCCCACGACCCGGCGTTCTGGCAGGCGTGGCGCAACACGGTCGAGTTCACCCTGCTGGCGCTGGTGTTCGGGTTCGCGCTGCCGTTCGGGGTCGCGATCGTACTCAACGAGATCCGCCACGCCCGGGCATACCTGCGCATCCTGGTCTACCTGCCGGTGATGCTCCCGCCGGTCGCGTCGGTGCTGCTGTTCAAGTACTTCTTCAACCCGGACTCCGGGCTGTTCAACGCCGTTCTCCGCGTCCTGCACCTGCCGACGTCGCAGTGGCTCAACTCGGCGGCCACCGCGATGCCCTCGGTGGTGATCGCGGCGACCTGGATGAACATGGGCAGCGCCGTGCTCATCTACCTCGCCTCGCTGCAGAACATCCCGGGTGAGCTGTACGAGGCGGCCGAACTGGACGGCGCGCGACTGCTGCGACGCGTCTGGCACGTGACCATCCCGCAGACCCGGCTGATCCTGTCGCTCATGCTGCTGCTGCAGATCGTCGCCACCATGCAGGTGTTCACCGAGACGTTCCTGCTCACCGGCGGCGACGGGCCGAAGGGCTCGACGACCACCGTCGTGTACCTCATCTACAACTACGCGTTCAACTTCAACAACTACGGCGGCGCCGCCGCCCTCAGCGTCGTCATGCTGCTCGTGCTCACCGGGTTCTCCGCGCTCTACGTGCGGTTGTCCCGCGAGGGCGGTTAGAAGGAGGCCAGCGATGCCCGCGTCCGAACCGGCGACCCGTACCCTCATCTCCCCGGCCCAGCTCAACCGTCCGCGAGGGCGTGCGGTGTACTGGACGGTCTTCACCGTCGTGGTGTGCGTGTTCACCCTGGTGTTCCTCGGTCCGCTCTACTGGATGGTCACCGGCGGCCTCAAATCGACGCAGGAGATCATCCAGAACCCGCCGACGCTGTTCCCGCGACACCCCGAGCCCGGGACGTACGTCGCCGCCTGGCGACACCTCGACATGACCCGGCTGCTGCTCAACAGCGTGTACTACGCGTTCGGCGCGCTGCTGTTCCAGCTGGTGTTCGACGTGGCCGCGGCGTACGCGCTGTCCCACCTGCGCCCGGTGTTCGGCAGGGCGATCCTCGGCCTGATGCTGGCGACCCTGATGATTCCCGCGGCCGTTCTGATCGTGCCGCAGTACCTGACCGTCGTCGACCTGCCCATCGTCCACATCGGCCTGATAAACACGCCGTGGGCGATCTGGCTGCCGACCGTCGCCAATGCGTTCAACATCTTTCTGCTCAAACGGTTCTTCGACTCGATCCCGGCGGACCTGCTCGCCGCCGCGGCTGTCGACGGCGCCACGCCCGCGCAGGCGTTGCGGCTGGTCGTCCTGCCGATGTCCCGGCCGATCCTCGGTGTCGTGTCCATCTTCGCGGTCGTGAACGTCTGGAAGGACTTTCTCTGGCCGTTCCTGGTCGAGCCGGACCCGACCAGGCAGCCGGTCAACATCGGCATCAACTCGCTGGCACTGAACGTGTCCCAGAACGAGATCATCGCTGGGCTCACGATCGCCTCGGTCCCGACGATCATCCTGTTCCTGATCTTCCAGCGGAACATCATGGCGGGCCTCACCGCTGGTGGCCTCAAGGGTTGACATCCTCCCGATCTTGGACACTTGCGGGGCCTATGGCCCTCCCAACTGTCCAAGATCTCCCGGGAGACGATAGGAGAGACGTGACCGACGAGTGGTGGCGCACCGCCGCGATCTACCAGGTGTACCCGCGCAGCTTCGCCGACGGTGACGGCGACGGCGTGGGCGACCTGGCCGGGATCGCCGCCCGACTGCCGTACCTGAGCGCGTTGGGGGTGGACGCGGTCTGGTTCAGCCCGTGGTACCCATCGCCGATGGCCGACGCCGGCTACGACGTCACCGACTACCGCGACATCGACCCCGCTTTCGGCACCCTCGCCGGGGCCGAGGAGCTGATCGCCCGGGCGCACGCGCTCGACCTGCGCGTCATCGTGGACATGGTGCCCAACCACTGCTCCGACCAGCATCCCTGGTTCCGGGAGGCGGTCGCGGCCGGCCCCGGGTCGGCGGCCCGGGAGCTGTTCTGGTTCCGCGACGGACGCGGCCCGGACGGGGAGCTGCCACCGAACAACTGGCAGTCCATCTTCGGCGGCCCGGCGTGGACCCGGGTAGCGGACGCCCCGTCCGGGCCGCAACGCGAAGCCGCGCGGCCCAGACGCGGCGTAGGCCAGTGGTACCTGCACCTGTTCGCGCCCGAACAGCCGGACGTCAACTGGGCCAACCCGAAGGTACGCGAGGAGTTCGAGGACATCCTGCGGTTCTGGTTCGACCGCGGGGTGGACGGGGTGCGCATCGACTCGGCGTCCGTCCTGGCCAAAGATCCTCAGTTGGCCGACTTCGACCCCGCGGCGCCCCCGTCGCCGCACCCCTACTCCGACCGGGACGAGGTGCACGACATCTACCGGTCGTGGCGGGCGGTCGCCGACAGCTACCCGCGGCAGCGCGCCCTGATCGGAGAGGTCTGGCTGCCCGATCCGGCGCGGTTCGCCCGGTACCTGAGCCCGGGCGAGCTGCACACCGCGTTCAACTTCGACTTCCTCGGCTGCGCCTGGGACGGCGAGGCGCTCCGGCGGTGCATCGACGCGACGCTGGCCACGCACGCGCCCGTCGACGCGCCCGCGACCTGGGTACTGGCCAACCACGACGTGACCCGCACGGTCACCCGGTACGGCCGGGCGGACACGACGTTCGACCACGTCACCCGGCGGTTGCGCCACGGCAGCCCAAGCGACCTGACGCTCGGTACCCGCCGCGCCCGCGCCGCCGCGCTGCTCAGCCTCGCCCTGCCCGGGTCGGTCTACCTCTACCAGGGCGAGGAGCTGGGCCTGTGGGAGGTCGAAGACGTCCCCGACGAGCTGCGCCAGGACCCCATCTTCCGGCGTACCGGAGGCGCCGACCGCGGGCGCGACGGGTGCCGGGTACCGCTGCCGTGGTCGGGGAGCAACCCGCCGTTCGGGTTCAGCCCGGACGGCGCCACCGGCCGGCCCTGGCTGCCGCAGCCGGACGCCTGGCGCGATCTCACCGCGCAGCGCCAGGACGGCGCGTCCGGCTCGATGCTGGAGCTGTACCGGGCCGCGCTGCGGCTGCGCCGGCAGCTTCCCGGCCCCGGCGACGGCGAGCTGCGCTGGCTCGACTCCTCGCCGGAGGCACTGGCGTTCGCCTGCGGCGACGCCTTCGCCTGTGTGGTGAACCTGTCCGACGAGGTACTGCGGCTTCCACGGCACCGGGCGGTCCTGCTGGCGAGCGGGGAGCTCGACGGTGACCGGTTGCCGAGCGACACCACCGTCTGGCTGCGGCTGCCGTAGCGCGCGTACCGCCCGGTGCCGGCTGCGCTCACCGCGCGCGGCAACCGGACCCGCATGTGGTCGCCTGCCAGGCCACATCGGCGGGGCGGCGGGAACGTCTGCCCCTACGGACGATGGCAATGCACGCTCCGCCGAGTGGTACGGCGGTGAGCAGCATGGTCGTCACATCGTCGAGCCGGCCGTGGTCGATGAGCAGCAGGCCGGTGACGAACCCGATGACCATGTTGTTGCCGGAGTGCGCCAGCGCGGCGACCCACACGGTGCCGCTGCGCAGGTACAGCCAGGTGAGGGCCACCTGTTGCAGTACGAACGAACCGGTCCACACCACGAGCCCGGGCAGCGGGTGTCGGAACTCGATGTACCCCAGGAACGCCAGCGGATAGTGCCACACGGCCCACAGGAGACCGACCACCACGGCGGCGGTGAGGGGCCGGTCCCGGTAGAGGTGTGAGCGCAGGTATCCGGTCCAGCCGAACTCCTCGCCCCAGTAGGCGGGCGTGAGGATCAGCGTGACAATCGGCAGCGCGACGGGAAGGCTGCCCAGCGGTGCCAGGTCGACCTGCCACAGGCCCAGTGCCGCGGCGACGGCCAACGTGGCCACGGTGATGGCGATCGGACCGAGCCAGGCCGCCAGGTACCAGCGCCAGGTCGCCCGCAACCGGAGCGCCAGCCCGGCGTCCTTGAACCCCTCGCGGGTTATCCATCGGCGTACCACGATTGCGGCGACCGCGGGGGAGAAGGCGGTCGGCAGCTGCGCCAGCGGATTGACCAGCGACCAGCCGAACCCGAGGTGTTCGATGAACCACCACGGCCAACTGCTCAAGAAGGTGATCAGGAGGAAGGCGATGACTCCGCGTCGGTGTGACATGCCGACAGCAGACCGGGCGCACCGTCCGTCGGTCACTACGGCTGGATGCGTTCCCGGGGTATGTCTGGCCCTACCTCAGCGGTAGTCGCAGCCGGATGTCGGGCGAAGGCCGCCGCGGATAGCGTCATGACCGTGAATGTCCAGACACCCTTGCAGGCGCTGCGGCGGCGCGGGTTGCTGCGCAGCCGCTGGCCGTGGCGATCGGCCGCCTACCTGCTGACCACTCTGCCGGTCATCGCCGTGGCCGGCCCGTTGTTCGCCGTGCTCGGGCTGCCCTGGTTGTACCTCATGGCACGGCACGACCAGGACCGACCGTCGATCGGTACCGTCGCCCTGCTGGTCGTTCTCGGCGCGGTGTTCGTCGGCGGGCTCGGTCCGGTCGTTGCCGTACCGCTCGGCGTGCTGGAGCGCGCCCGGCTCAGGATGGTCGACGACCGGGCCGCCGGGTCCGGGCACCGGCGGCCCGGTCCACTGTCGTGGCTGCGCGTGCGCTACCCGGAAGAGGCGACCTGGCGCGCGCTGGCGTACGCGTTGCTGCTCGTCACCCTGGTCCCGGCCATGCTCGGGCTGCTCGCGGCGACCCTGCTGATGATCGCGGTGCTGATCGCCGGTCCGTGGCTGGTGGGCGGTGGCGGCGAACCGGTGCAACTCGGCCTGGTGAGCGTCGGCGATCCGGTGGCTGCCCGCTGGTGGGCCGTGGTGGGCGTGGTGTTGGTGCCGGCCGTGCCGTACCTGGTGACCTTCGTTGCCGGCGCCCACGCCGCCCTGGCCAGGGCGTTGCTGGACGGGCACACCGACGGCCGGCTCCGGGCCGAACTGGTTGAGGTGACCCGGTCCCGGGCGCGGCTGGTCGACACCTTCGCGGCCGAGCGCCGTCGGATCGAACGCGACCTGCATGACGGCGCACAGCAGCGGCTGGTCAGCCTCAGCCTGCAGCTCGGACTGGCCCGGCTCGACGTGCCGCCCGACTCGGCGGCCGCGGTCACCATCGCCACCGCGCACGAACAGGCCAAGCAGCTCATGGACGAGCTTCGCGAGCTGATTCACGGCATCTACCCGCAGGTCCTCGGTGATGTCGGGCTGCCGACGGCGCTGCAGGAGCTGGCCGATCGCTCACCCGTACCGGTCACCGTCGACGCTGACCTACCGGCACGTCCAGCGGCGCCCGCCGAGGTCGCCGCGTACTTCATGGTCGCCGAAGCCCTCACCAACGCCGCCAAGCACAGTGGCGCCACCCAGGTCGCGGTCGTCGTCCGGCAGCAGCGTGACACGCTGACGGTGGAGGTCAGCGACAACGGACGTGGCGGTGCGGATCCGTCGCGCGGCACCGGCCTCACCGGACTCGCCGATCGGGTTGCGGCCGGCGGCGGTCGGATGCTGCTGTCCAGCCCGGCGGCCGGGCCGACCGTGCTGCGGCTGGAGCTGCCATGCGGGTAGTTCTCGCCGAGGACGGGGTCCTGTTACGGGAGGGCCTGATCGGGCTGCTGGCCCGGTTCGGCTTCGAGGTCGTGGCAGCGGTCGGGGACGGCGACGCGCTCGTGGCGGCCGTCGCCGAACACGACCCCGACCTGGTGATAACCGATATCCGTATGCCGCCCCGATTCAGTGACGAAGGGCTGCGCGCCGCCGTGCGGCTGCGTGCCGAGCGGCCGGAGCTGCCGGTGGTGGCGCTCAGCCAGTATGTACAGCAGCGGTACGCCGCCGAACTGCTCGACTCCGGCAACGGGCGGCACGTCGGCTACCTGCTCAAAGACCGGGTGGTCGACGTCGCCGCGTTCGCCGAGGCGCTGCGGCAGGTCGTTGCCGGCGGGACCGTCGTCGACCCGCAGGTGGTGCGGCAGCTGGTGCGCCGCCGCGTCGACCCGCTCGCCCGGCTGTCGCCCCGGGAACGCGATGTGCTCGCCCTCATCGCGGAAGGGCACTCCAACATGGCGATTGCCCGGCGGCTCAACGTGTCGGACGCCGCCGTCGGCAAGCATGTGGGAAACATCCTCGCCAAGCTCGACCTGCCCCCGACCGACGACGTCAACCGCCGGGTCCTGGCCGTGCTCACCTATCTGCGTGGCGGTCAGGACGCCCCGGACGGGTGACCCACGTGCCGTCTCACCCGTGCGGGGCGTCCTGCCGCGTCGTCACGCCGGCTTGGCGGCCAGGAGCGCCGCCGCGGCCGCGCGCGCGGTGCGAGCCGGATCCGGAGATCCGGTGATCGCCGCGGTGGTGGTGGCGCCTTCGAGCAGGAGCAGCAGTTGGTCGGCGATCTCGGTGGAGTCGGCCCGGGGCGGGTCGTCGGCGAGCTCGACGAGGTACCGGCGGACCAGGGCTTTGTGCTCACGGACAGCGTCGGCGACCGGGCCGGAGCCGGCGCCGAGCTCGCCGAAGGCGTTGGCGAAAGCGCACCCCCGGAAGTCCGGTTCGCGAAACCACTCCGCCAGCCAGTCGAACACGGAAAGGAGCCGCCCACGCCGGTCGGCGCCGTGCTCGACGGCCCGCTCGCTGACGTAGCGAGCCAGGCTTGCGCGCCAGCGTTCGTCGCGGCGGCGCAGATAGGCGGCCACGAGGTGCTGCTTGGAGGGGAAGAGCCGGTAGAGCCGGGCGAGTGAGACACCGGCGGTGTCGCGCACCTCGTCCATCCCGACGGACTGGATGCCGCGGGCGTAGTACAGCTGCTCGGCGGCGTCCAGCAGCCGTCGCGACGCTTCCTCGTGATCCACGTCATCTCCGATTTCCCTGACCAGAACGACCGTTCTAGGATACCGGAAGAGGCGCAGAACGACCGTTCTGCATTGCGCGGTGACGACGAGGAGAACGCGATGACCGGGAGACCACCCTTTCCGCCGTTTGATGAGCAGACCGCCCTGCAGAAGGTGCAGGCGGCGGAGGACGCGTGGAACACCCGTGATCCCAGGCGGGTGTCGTTGGCCTACACCGAGGACTCGGTGTGGCGTAACCGCGACCGGTTCATCACCGGCCGGGAGGCGATCGTGGCGTTCCTGACCGAGAAGTGGGAGCGCGAGTTGGACTACGCGTTACGCAAGGAGCTGTGGGCCTTCCGCGGCAACCGGATCGCGGTGCGTTTCCAGTACGAGTGTCGCGACCGGTCGGGCCAGTGGTGGCGCAGTTACGGCAACGAGCTGTGGGAGTTCGCCGAGAACGGACTGATGTCCCGACGCGAAGCCAGCATCAACGACGTGGCGATTGCCGAGAGTGATCGTCGCATCTTCGGTCCACGGCCCGACTCCGAGCGGGAGGTCCTGCTGCCCGTCCGGTAAGAGCTACGAGCCGGTGGTCGGCACGTGGCGACGCAGCGCCCGGCCGGCCGGACCGGCGTTGCGGGCGAGCTGGTCGCTGATGCGCCGGTGCTGCTCGGGGTGGTGGTGTCCGCGCAGGGCGTGCAGGCCGAGCCCGGCGACGACGAGGGCGAGCCCGATCAGCGTCTGCCACCAGCCGATGAACACGAGCTGGACCAGCGCGGCGAGCAGACCGAGCGCGGGCAGCACCGGGCCGAGCGGGAGCCGGATCCCGCCAGCGTCGCGGTCCCGCTGGGCGCGGAACGCGGCGGCGTTGACCAGGACCATCGCCACGATCGCGGCGACGTTGCCCAGCGCCACGATGACCTGGATCCCGCCGGTGAGTAGCAGCACGATCGACACGACCGCGCCGACGAGGACGCTGACGACGGGGTGGCCGTGCCACAGCCGGCCCGCCACGGTGGGTACCTGTCGTTGCGCGGCCAGCCGGACCATGATCTCTGATGACCCGAGGACGTTGGCGTTGGCCGCCGACAGCGTCGACACCAGCGCCCCGATCGGGATGAGCACACCGCCCCAGGCGCCGATGAGGTGCCGGGCGGCGATGCCCACGCTCGCCTCGTCGTAGCTGGTGATCTGGCCGGTGAGCAGGGCGAGCACGACGCCGACGTAGATGACGGCCACGATGCCCATGCTGATCAGGATCGCCAGCGGCACGGTGCGTTGCGGCCGGTCGACGTCGCCGGCCATGTTGGTCACCACGTTGAAGCCGAGGTAGGCGATGAAGAGCAGGCCGCTGGTGGCCACCACCGACATGGCGCCGTGCGGGGCGAACGGGGTGATGTGCGCGCGCCCGATGTGGACGAACGCGAACACGATCAGCAGCAGCAGGATCGCCACCTTGACCGCGACCAGGGCGGTCTCGGCCCGCCCGATGGCGCTGGCGGGACCGAGGTTGAGCAGCGCCACCACGACGACCGCCGCGATGGCCAGCAGCAGCGGCGGCGCGGCCGACCAGAAGAAGTCGTGCAGGTAGCTGCCGAACGCGTTGAGCACGAACGCCACCCCGATGACGCCGCCGAGGTAGAACGCCCACGAGGTGAGGAACCCGAACCGGCGGCCCAGTGCGGTCGACACGTACGCGTAGCCGGAGCCGCCCGGCGGGGCCAGGCTCGCCACCACCGCGAACGACAGCGCCGACAGCAGCACCAGCACCCCGGCCAGCACGAACGAGATCATCGCGGCCGGTCCCGCCCGGCCCACCGCCAGCCCGGACAGCACGAACACCCCGGCGCCCACCATGGTGCCCACCGCGAACGCCACGCAGGACACCAGACCGATCGAGCCCCGCGCCGCCGTCGTCGCGGGACGGTTCACCGTCGTCGTACCAGCCACCGGGCACCTCCTCGTCGCCAGGCATCGGTTACCCCGAATGCAGACCCGAAACCTGCGATGTTGAGCCGAGGCCGAGACGTCCGCGAACCGGTAGCCGTCGGTCGACGGGTTGACCCTCAGGGGACCGGGTAGGTGAGGGCCGTGGAGTATCGCTCGCTCGGCCGATGCGGCCTTCAGGTATCCGTCCTCACGATGGGCACGATGACCTTCGGTGGCAAGGGCGACTTCGCCAAGGTCGGCTCGACCGATGTCGACGAGGCGCGCCGGCAGATCGGCATGTGCCTGGACGCCGGGATCAACCTCGTCGACACCGCCGACGTCTATTCCGAGGGCGCCTCGGAGGAGATCCTCGGCGAAGTGCTCAGCGGCCGTCGCGACGACGTACTGCTCGCGACCAAGGTCCGTTTCCCGGTGGGGCCCGGACCCAACGACGCCGGCCTTTCCCGGCACCATGTCGTCCGGGGCTGTGAGGCCAGCCTGCGCCGGTTGCGGACCGACCACATCGACCTGTACCAGCTGCACGAGTGGGACGGGCTGACCCCGCTCGAAGAGACCCTCGAAGCGTTGGACCTGCTGGTACGCGCCGGCAAGGTGCGCTACGTCGGCGTGTCCAACTTCGCCGGCTGGCAACTCATGAAGGCGCTCGGCACCGCCGAGCGTACCGGCCTGCCGCAGTTCGTCAGCGAGCAGATCTACTACTCGCTGCAGGCCCGAGACGCCGAGTACGAGCTGGTGCCGGCCGCCGTCGACCAGGGGCTCGGCGTGCTCGTGTGGAGCCCGCTCGCCGGTGGGCTGCTGTCGGGCAAGTACCGCCGGGACCGCCAGGCGCCGGAGGGCTCCCGCCAGCTCACCGACTGGGACGAGCCTCCCGTCTACGACCGGGACAAGCTCTACGACACCGTCGAGGTGCTGGTCTCGATCGGTGAGTCGCGGGGCGGCTCGGCGGCGCAGGTGGCGCTCGCGTGGCTGCTGGGCCGACCGGCCGTGACGTCGGTGATCGTGGGCGCGCGGACCAGCGCGCAGCTCGCCGACAACCTGGCCGCCGCCGACCTGCGGCTCGACGACGACGAGCGGCGCCGGCTCGACGAGGTGAGCGCGCCACCGCTGCTGTACCCGTACTGGCATCAGGCCAAGACGGCCCGCGACCGGCTCTCCCCGGCGGATCTGACGTTGCTCGGCCCGCACCTGGCGTAGGGATCGACCGGGCCGCGCGCTCGCTGGCATGATGCTGGCGTGGCTCTGATCGAATGCGACTTCTTCTCGGAAGTTCTCGAGGTGAGCACCTCGATGACCGTGTTGCTGCCGCAGCGGGCCCGCAGTCAGATCGGCGTGACCGGGGTCGCCGGCGAGGTGGGCCAGGTACCCGTTCTGTACCTTCTCCACGGGCTGTCCGACGACCACACCGCATGGCAGCGTTGGACCTCCATCGAGCGGTACGCCGCCGCGCGGGGGCTGGCTGTGGTCATGCCTGCGGTGCATCGCAGCTTCTACGCCGACGAGGTACATGGCCACCGGTACTGGACGTTTCTCGCCCAGGAGTTGCCGCACCTGGTCTCCTCGTTCTTTCGGGTCTCCGACCGGCGGGAAGACACGTTCGTGGCGGGACTGTCGATGGGCGGCTACGGCGCACTGAAATGGGCGCTCCGGGAACCGTCCCGGTTCGCTGCGGTGGCGAGCATGTCGGGCGCGCTCGACGTCGTAGCCATGGCCCGCCGCCCCGAGCGCGGTGAGCTGTGCGACCGGGTCTTCGGAGGTGTCCCGGGGCCGGACAACGACCTTTTCGCGCTGCTGGGCTCGGCCGACGCGGACACGCTGCCGCCCATGTACATCAGCTGCGGTACCGAGGACGTGCTCCTCGACAGCAACCGGGCCTTCGTCGAGGCCGCCCAGAAGGCGGGCGCGCGTGTGACGGTCGACTTCCGACCCGGCGAACACGAGTGGGGTTTCTGGGACGCCGAGATCCAGAAGATTCTCGCGTGGCTTCCCGGTACACCGTCCTGAACCTGTGCGGTCAGCTCCTCGCTTCCCGCGAAGGATCACTGGATCCGGCCGGCGAGGGCGTTGGCCAGCCGGCGCGCGGCGTCGGCCGGTAGCTTGCCGTTGTTGTGCAGCGCCTGGTTGATGATGTCCTGGAACGTGTCGCTGAACAGCGGATAGTGGGTCGTGACCGGGCGGGGTCGGGCGTCTTTCAGGGCTTCGAGCAGGACCGGGGCGTACGGCTGCTTGGCCACGACACCGGAGTCGCGGTACGCGTCGGCGCGGGTCGCGGGCAGACCGCCGTCGCCGAACAGGGTCCGCTCGTTCGCCGGATTGGTGAGAAACTCGATCAGGGCCTTGGCGGCCTTGGGTTTCGTGGTGCCGGTGGCGATGGCGAGGTCCTGACCGCCCAGGACACTGTGGCGGAGCGGTTTCACGTTGAAGTGTGCCGTGATGTCGAACCCGCTGGTCGATGCCTGATCGGGCCGGTGTTTGAGGTTGCCGTACCAGACCGGCCAGTTGCGCATCATCGTGACCGTGCCGGATGCGAAGGCGATCGCTGTCTGCTTCTCGTCGTCCTGTTCCGACTCGGCCAGCAGCCCCGGCTTCTGTCCCGGTCCTGCCGTCGAGCCCTGGGCCAGCGGCTCGAGCGCCCGCGCAGCCTGATCCGGGTCCAGCACGATCCGGCCGTCGGGCGAGACCACCTCGCCCCCGGCCGCCCAGATGGCCTCCAGCGCGTTGACGGTGAGCCCTTCGTAGCTCCGGAGTTGGGTCACGTACCCGGCCTGGATCCCCGGTGCGCCGGTCGCGGGCGGCTGGCTGGCGATCTGTCGCATGTCCTCGGGTGACGGCGGTAGCTGGGCGGGAATCCGCTCACCGCCCTTGCCGAGCACGTCGGTGCGGTAGTAGAGCAGGCCCGCGTCGGTGTTGAAGGGCAGTGCCCACAGCTTGTGGTCGAATTCGCAGGACGCCAACGGTTGAGGCAGGAAACCGTTCGTATCGGTCGAGCCGAAAGGGCGGATGTATCCGGCTGCGGCGAACTCCGGGATCCAGGTGACGTCGAGGTTGTACACGTCGACCCGGCCGTCGTTGCGCTGCGCCTGGCTGACCAGCCCGCTGTGCTGGAGGTCCGCCGAGTTCGGCAGTTCCTCCAGGCGGGCCTGGTTGCGGGGGTGGTCGGCGTTCCACCGGTCCAGCAGGTGCTGCCGCTGCGCCCCCGTACTCGTGTCCGTGCCGCTGAGGACGACGAGATCGCCGGGTTCCAGGGCCCGCGAGTGGTCGAGGATTCCGCGTACGCTGTCGATGAGTACCAGCACGAGGATGCCGCCGAGGAATCCGACGGCGTACGGGTAGAGGCGCCGCAACCAGTGCCGGCGCGGCGGTGGCGTCTCCTGCGACATGGTGTCATTGCCCCTTCCACAGACTTTCGAAAAGCTGTGCCATGGTGCCGGAGATGTGATCCAGGTCGGCGTCGAGGCAACCGCCGTGGCCGTCGGTGAGTGCGCTCAGTCCCTGGGCCCCCTCGCAGGCGGCTTCTCCGATCGCGACGACGAACAGCCGCACGCCCGTCGCCTTGTTGAGCGCCTCGACCGTGTCCCGGGTCTGCTGGAGGGTCATGCCACTGCTGGTGTCCTGCCCGTCGGTCAGCACCACCAGCGCCGTGGTCCGGCTGCCGGTGTCGGAACCCGCGACGGCGCGCAGGCCGTCGACGATGGTCCGGTAGAGCGGGGTGTCACCGGCGGGCTTGACGCTGCGCAAGGCGTCCACGGCGGCGCCCCGGTGCGCGGGGGTGCCGGCGCCGATGCCCAGCAGTTGCCGGTACGGCCCGGCTCCACCCGGGAAGGTCCACAGACCCAGTTCGTCCTGCGCCCCGATCTGCCCGAGGGCCTGGGCGAAGCCGGCGCCCGCCACGGTGAACCGGGAGCCACCGGCCGTCCCGACCGGATCGTCCATCGAGCCCGACGCGTCCATCGCCATCAGGACCCGCCCCGGGGCCTTGGCCGCCTCGTACAACCGCACCGCTGCCTGCGGGTCGACCCGCAGGCAGCGGGTGGACACGAACGTCGGGGCCGTCGCGAGGCAGTCCACGGGCGGGCCGAGGTCGACCTTCGCCAGCGCGTCCCGACCCTGGGGGTCGCTCAGCCAGTTGCGGATGCTCTGCGCGGCGGCCCGCTGTGTCGGGTCGTTCCAGGTCCAGGTCGGTTCTACGAGCGGGTGGTCCAGCACCGGCCCGTCACCGGGTCGGGCCGCCGACCAGGCCGCGAAGTCCGGGCGGCCACCGGCGCAGGAGCTGCCGAGGGCGCCCGCGGCGCTGTACAGGCGCCACAGCTGGTCGCTGGTGATGACGACCGTAGCCTCCGCGTCGTGACCGGCCTGGCAGAGCGTCGCCACGCTGTCCGCCCCGGGGATGGCCGTGGAGTCCGTGACGATCTGGACCCGCCGCCGCGCCTGCGCCGGCCCCACCAGCTCGTGCTCGCCGAGCAGGTAGCTGACTGTCGCGAACAGGCCGGTCGTGGAGTTGTCGGGGTCGGGAGCCACGATGCCGGTGCCGGCGTCGAACGCCGTCGCCAACGCCTGAGACCAGGACAGCGTGCTCTGGGCGGGGCCGGATGGGGGAGTGCGGCCCGCGATGACGATCGGGGAGGATCCGATCGAGGCGATCGAGCCGGGCGCGACGTCGACTCGACCATCCTGGCCGGCGACAACGGTGGGTACGGGAAGGTCGTAGCCGGACTTGCGCGCCAGCGCCAGTACGGCGCCGACGTCCACGGAGGCGTCCGGAAGCCAGAGATCGGGCCGCGGGCCGATGTCGCGCACCGGATTCTGGTCGGCGCTGGTGGTCCAGCCGGCGGCCAGCGCGCTTGCCACCAGCTTTGTCGGGGCCGAGTAGACGAGCGGGTGCACCGTCGGGCACCGGTCATCGGCCCCGCCGCCCCCGGGGCGGGTGCCCGTGGCCGTCGAGCGCGCATAGGCGCTGAACACACCCTGGGCCCACTGCTGGCTGTCGGTCGAGGTGAGGATGCGTACCTCGGACGGCTCTGGGCAGCCGGTGAAGGCGGCGAGATCGGTCCGTTGTGATCTGACCGCCACGACGGCGACGAGGGCCACGGTGAGGGTGGCGCCGAGGGCCCGCTGCCAGAAGGGGACCCCGCCGGGAAACGGGAGGGTCAGCCAGCGGCGCCAGTGTCGCCGCACCCACGGATTGATCTTCCGGCCCGCAAGGCGCAGAACCCGCTCCGCCCGCAAGCGCAGCCGGCGCACGCCGATGACGGTGAACGCCGCATCGACGAGCGCACCGACCAACTTCATCCAGGGGTCGAGATCGGACTGTTCCAGAAACAGCCCTCCCGCCAGCACGGCGACGAGGACGAAGACGCTCGCTTCCTCGGCTCTGTCCTCCCGGCCCTCGATGCCGGGCGAGCGGTCGTCTTCCACCGGGACGGTTCCTCTCACAGAACCCGTGATGCCCGGTCATTATGGCAGCTGCCGTGAAAACCGAGGTGTCCCGACAAGTGTCCGGACATCGACTCGGCTCTCCTTGCGATAACGCGCAAAGGTGCCGTGACGCGGCGGTCAGCGCGGCTGTGCGTCGGCGGGGAAGCGCGCATGTCCCGGTACGCCGAGCAGCCGCAGCTTGTCGTAGCTTTCGGTGCCCGGGGGAGCGGTGAGCACGAGCAGCGCCTGGGACTGGTCCTCAGTGAACAACACCTGGCAGTCGAGCTCGATCGCGCCGAGTTCGGGGTGGATGAGCGTCTTGTGGTCGGAGAAGCGCTTGGCGACCTCGTGCCGTTCCCACAGTTCGGCGAACTCCGCGCTCGCCTTCTGCAGCGCCCGCACGAGCTCGCCGGCGCGCGACCGCGGGCCCATCGACCCGTAGGCGGCGCGCAGGTTCGCGACCTGGGCCCGGCTTTGCCGGTCACGGTCACTCTCCGGGTAGCGCAGCCGCTCGGAGGGATCGGTGAACCAACGGTAGATCTCGCTGCGGGCGAGCCCCGTGTAGCGGGACCTGTCGCCGAACAGGGCCTCGGCCATCCGGTTCTGCACGAGCGTCTCGCCCAGGTTGGACAGGATGAGCGCCGGGGTGTCGTCGAGGCGGTCCAGTACCCGCAGCAACGCCGGGGCGACATGCCTCGTGGCCGACACGAACGAGGGAGCGTTGCGTCCCGCCACCCGGAACAGGTAGTCGCGTTCACCGCTCGTCAGCCGCAGGGCCCGGGCGAGCGACGCGAGCATCTGCTCGCTCGGCTGCGGCCCGCGCTGCTGCTCAAGCCGTGTGTAGTAGTCGGTCGACATCGCTGCCAGGGCAGCGACCTCCTCCCGCCTGAGCCCCGGGGCCCGGCGGCGGGCGCCGCCGGCGGGAAGCCCGACATCAGCAGGCTGCAACGCCTCCCGGCGAACGCGCAGGAAAGCCGCCAGTGCCGCACGGTCCATGATCCCATTATCCGTTCGCCCCGGGCACGAACCAGGGACCGCGGATCCCCCGATGAGCGATCTCTGCACCAACCCGGGCCGGCCGACCAGACTCGAGACATGAACATTTCCGGAAACACCGTCTTCATCCCCGGTGCCACCAGCGGCATCGGCCTCGCCCTCGCCGTCGAGCTGCAGGCCAGGGGCAACACCGTGATCGTCGGTGGCCGGCGGGTCGGGCTGCTCGAGCAGATCGCCGCAGAGCACCCTGCCATCGACACCGTGCAGATCGACACGACGGACGGCGCCAGCATCACCTCCGCCGCGAAGGAGGTGCTGGCAAAGCACCCGGACCTCAACGTCGTCGTCGCGATGGCCGGCATCATGCGTATCGAGGACTGGCACCGGCCCGCGTCCTTCCTCGCCTCCGCGGAGGAGGTGATCACAACCAACGTGCTCGGTCCGATCCGTCTCATCGCCGCGTTCATCGAGCATCTGCAGGCGCAGCCGGACGCCACCGTCGTCACCGTCTCCTCGGGGCTCGCGTTCGCGCCGCTCAAGGTCACGCCGAGCTACAACGCGTCGAAGGCCGCGATCCACATGCTCAGCGAGTCGATCCGGCTGCAGTTGGCTGACACCACCGTGAAGATCGTGGAGCTCGAGCCGCCGGCCGTGCGCACCTCGCTGCTGCCCGGCCAGGAGAACAGCGAGTTCGCGATGCCCCTCGATGAGTTCGTGGCGGAGGTCGTCGCGCTCCTGGAGTCACAGCCTGCCGCCAAGGAGATCCAGGTCGAGCGGGTCAAGTTCCTGCGCTACGGCGAGGCGCGCGGCGACTACGACCACGTGGTCGAGGTACTCAACGCGTCCGACCCCCACGGGCGGTAGTCCCGGTCGGCCTGCGCGGGCGGCCCGGCGCGGTGTACCGCCGCCGTCGGATCGACGCATCGCGTCCCGCCACGTTTGCCCGTCCCCGTTCCGGGCACCGATCCGTGAGGCTGGTCGGACAGGGAGGGACCGCCATGCAGATCGGGTACAAGCTCGCCGCCGAGGCGTTCGGGCCGAAGGAGCTCATCCACCAAGCGGTACGCGCCGAGCAGGTCGGATTCGACTTCGTGGAGATCAGCGATCACTTCCACCCGTGGCTGGACGTGCAGGGCCACTCGCCGTTCGCGTGGACCGTGCTGGGCTCGATCGCGGCGCGTACCGAGCGGATCGGGCTGGCGACCGGGGTGACCTGCCCGACCGTGCGCTACCACCCGGCGATCATCGCGCAGGCCGCCGCGACCCTGGCGATCGTCTCCGACGGCCGGTTCACCCTCGGCGTCGGCGCCGGAGAGCGGCTCAACGAGCACATCATCGGCGAGGATTTCCCCAACAACGTGCGGGGACGGCACGAGCGGCTGCGCGAGGCGCTGGAGATCATCAGGCTGCTGTGGTCCGGCGGGTACCACTCCTACGAGGGTAAGCACCTGCGGCTGGAGGACGCCCGGGTGTGGGATCTGCCCGACACCCCACCGCTGATCGCGGTCGCCGCCGGTGGGCCGGTCGCGGCGAAGCTCGCCGCCGAATTCGGCGACGGGCTGTTCGCCACCGAGCCGAAGTCCGAGATCGTCGAGGCGTACCGGCGTGCGGGCGGATCCGGACCCCGGTACGCGGAGGTCCCGGTGGCCTGGGCCCCCGACGAGGAGCAGGCGGTTCAGGCGGTGCTGAAGACCAGCCGGTGGGCGGTCACCGGTTGGAAAGTGATGAGCGAGCTGCCCAACCCGGTCAACTTCGAGGCCGCCTCGGCCACCGTCACCGCCGACGACATCCGCAAGCAGTTCGCCGTCGGTCCCGACCCGGAGGCGTTCGTGCGCGCGGTGCAGCGGTACGCCGACGCGGGCTTCGACCGGCTGGTGCTGCAGAACGCCGGCCCGGATCCCGACGGGTTCCTCGACTTCTACGAAACCCGGCTGTCCACGCAGCTGCGCGTGCCGGCATAGCCGAACCCTCCCGACCACGTCGACCGACCCGTCCACGCGGCCCGCCCACGCACCGGCGAGGTGACGGGCAGCCGCGCGTCCGATCACAACAGCCGTGTATGCGACAGCGGGGGTTGATCGACTGCGCTACCGTGCGGTGTCCCGGAAACAGATCGAAGGATTGACACGTGCGGAGATTCACGACGTTCACGACGGCCGCCGTTGCGGTGGGTGCCCTCGCGCTGACCGCGGGATGCGGGCCCAAGCAGACGGCCTCCTCGTCTGCACAGAACCAGCAGTCGGACGTTCTTGCGCTCATGGTCAAGGACGTCACCGGCACGGTACGCAAGGTGGTGGACAAGACCAGCAAGGCGACCTCGGTGGCGGTGAGCATGACCGGTACCGCTGCCGGTAAGAAGATCGACGGGCACGGTGTGGTCGCGTTCGGTTCGCAGCCGCAGGCGGAGATCACCACCACCGTCGACACGATGGGTGAGACCACGGTACGGATGCTCGGCTCGGTCTTCTACGTGCAGATCCCGGCGGGCGACCGCGACGGGCTGAACGGCAAGAGCTGGATGAAGATGGACCTGTCCAAGGTCGGCGCGAACGGTGGCGCCATGGCCAAGCAGTTCGAAGACATGGACCCGAGCAAGCAGGTGCGCACGCTGCTGGACAGCGGCGCCGTCACGGCGGTCGGCCGGGAGAAGGTCGGCGGGGTGCAGACGGTCCACTATGCTGGGACCGCTCCGATCGCCAAGTACCTCGGCCAGCTGGACACCACGACCCGCTCGACCGTGGAGCAGCAGCTGTCGGCGCAGGGCGTCACCCAGGTCAAGATCGACCTGTGGGTGGACGACAAGTACCAGCCCCGCCGGGTCCACAGCGTGATGGGTACCACCGACGTCACCGCCGACTACACCGACTACGGCAAACCCGTATCGGTGGTCGCGCCGCCGCCGTCGGACACCGTCGACTTCGACGATCTCATGAAAAACCTCTCCAGCCTGACGACCGGCAACTGACCGGACCCGGATCGCGTACGCGGCGCTGTCGACGGCTCGTACAGCCATCGGCGGCGCCGCCGTAAACGCGCTACCACATTCGATCCGAACGCCCTAGCATTCGTCGCCGTGACTGATCTGGACACGGCGGTGGAGGTGCGGCCGGTCTGGTCCATCGTGGCCAACGTGGTGGACGAGCGCCCGTACGGTCCCGGCGGCGCCGAGCGGCGGCGCGGGCTCAAGCTGTTCCGGCCCGGTGCGAAGGTCTACGTGGTCGACGGCTTTGATGGGATGGGCTATGAGACCGTCACCGTGGTCGGGCAGGTGCGCAAGTCCTCGCGTTTCTCCACAGTGCACGTTCCGGCCAAGCACCTCACGAATTGGCGGGTGCGGCTGGTGTACAGCCCAGCGGCGCTGCGGCAGATCGCGGAGATCCGCTGGGGCGGGCGGGGCGGGTTCTGGCTGCGCGACGTCGCCGACACCGGCGCCGGGAGCTTCCGCGACGCGTTGCTTGCGGTGGCCGAGCGGTTCCGCGAGTGGACCGAGGCCGAACGGGCTGACGGCCCGTAGCAGCCGCAGGAT
>NZ_JAATVY010000048.1 GCF_011947195.1 Planosporangium thailandense
CGGCCGGTATCCAGAACGTTCAACTCGTTGCACCGGTACACGGTAAATGTTCGTAATGTCCATATCGACGTGCCACGCGGTCACCGCACGGCCGTCATCGTGCGGCACATCGCCCCCGGGGCCTGCCGTGCAGCCGTCGTAGCGCCGCCGCGACGGTGACCGTCACGCCGGCTCGACGACGATCACGTGTAGCCGGCGCGGACCGTGCACACCCTCGACCCGCCTGAGCTCGATGTCACTGGTCGCCGAGGGGCCGGAGATGAACGTCAGCGGCCGGGTCGGCGTCAGCCGTCGCAATCCCGCCGGCACGCCACCGACCACCTGGTCGGCGGCCACGACGCAGACGTGGCGGTCGGGCACCAGCGTGAGGGCGCGCCGGCCCTGCGCCGCGCCCCCGTCGAGCACGAGCGTTCCGGTCTCCGCGATCGCGACCGCGCACCCGGTCAGCACCGCGTCGACACCGTCGAGGTCGACCACCGTGAGCGGCTGCGGGCCGTCCTTCACCACCGTCCCCGGGTACGCCGACAGCCAGTCGGCCGGTACGTCGGTCGGCACGGCCAGGCGCCTGACCTCGACGAGGGCCAGGCCGATCGACGCGGCGAGCTCCGGCGGCCGGCAGCGGGTCACCTCGGTCCGGTAGTCCGCGAGCCGGTCGACCAGCGTCTCCAGCAGTGTCGCGGTGCCGGCGTCGTCGTTGTCGACCCGGTAGTCGCGTGGCACCGGCGGCGCCTGCGGCGCCGGGCCGAGCGCTGTGCGCAGCCGGGTCAGAATCTCGTCTCTGGCGGTCACCGGGTCCTCCGCCACCAGTCGCGGAACGACTCGCCGACCGGCAGCGGCGCGTCGCGGTACGCCGTCCAGCCCGACAGGGGAGGGGGCAGCCGGCGTACCGTCCGCCGGCGGAGCGCAGCGGCCAGCGGGGCGCTGCCCCGACGGGCGGCCCGCAGCGCGCGGGCGTAGCGCCGCCGGTCGCCCATCACCCAGCTCAGCGCCTGCATCGCTGTACGCTCCGGCGACGGCCGGTCGCGGTGGGCGTCCACGACGGACTGCCGCAGGTGTACCAGTACCTCGGGGATGTTGATGCGTACCGGGCAGACGTCGTAGCAGGCGCCGCAGAGCGACGAGGCCCACGGCAGGGTGCTCGCCGACGGGCTCGCGGTCACCCCGGTCAGCTGCGGCGACAGGATCGCCCCGATCGGACCCGGATAGACCGACTCGTACGCGTGCCCGCCGACCCGCTCGTACACCGGGCAGACGTTGAGGCAGGCCGAGCACCGGATGCAGTGCAGCGCCTGCCGGCCCACCTCGTCGGCCAGCACGGCCGAGCGGCCGTTGTCGACCAGCACGATGTGGACGTTCTGCGGGCCGTCACCGGGCGTGACACCCGTCCACATCGACGTGTACGGGTTCATCCGCTCACCGGTCGACGAGCGCGGCAGCAGCTGCAGGAAGACCTCGAGATCGCCGAAGGTGGGTACCAGCTTCTCCACGCCCACCACCGAGATCAGCGTCTGCGGCAGGGTCAGGCACATCCGCCCGTTGCCCTCGGACTCGACCACGACGAGCGTGCCGGTGTCGGCGACGGCGAAGTTGGCCCCCGAGATCGCCACCGTCGACGACAGGAACTTCCGGCGCAGGTGGAGGCGGGCCGCTTCGGCCAGGGCCCGCGGGTCGTCGGTCAGCCCGGCCGGCGCGTCGCCCATCCGCCCGGCGAAGATCTCCCGGATCTGGTGGCGGTTGTAGTGGATCGCCGGCACCAGGATGTGCGACGGCTCGTCGTCGGCGAGCTGCACGATCAGCTCGGCGAGGTCGGTCTCGGTGGCGTGGATGCCGGCGCGCTCCAGCGCCTCGTTCAGCTCGATCTCCTGGGTGGCCATCGACTTCACCTTGACGACCTCGTCGGCGCCGGTCTGGCGTACCAGCCGGGTGACGACGTCGCAGGCCTCCGTGGCGTCGCGGGCCCAGTGCACGGTCGCGCCGGCTCTGGTGGCGGCGTCCTCGAACTGGACGAGCAGCTCGGGCAGGCGCGCCAGCACATCCGCCTTGATCGCGCTGCCGGCCAGGCGCAGCTGTTCCCAGTCGGGCAGCTCCGCGACGACGCGGGCGCGCTTGTCGCGGATCGTGTGGGTGGCCCGGCGCAGGTTCACGCGCAGTTGCGCGTCGGCGAGCTGGCGGCGGGCGGCGTCGGGGAAGGGGAGCGGGCCGGCGAGCCGTCCCCTGCCGGTGGGGACGGACGATGTACTCACGACGCACCCCCGAGGATCTCGGCGTAGTGCATGACGCGGATCGGCGAGCCGCGGCGCGACAGCCCGCCGCCGATGTGGGCCAGGCACGAGTTGTCCGCCGCCGCGATGACGTCGGCGTCGGTCTGCTCGATCGCCGTACATTTGTCGTCCAGCATCGCGCCGGACACACCGGCGTTCTTCATCGCGAACGTGCCGCCGAAGCCGCAGCACTCCTCGGCGCCTGCCAGTCCGACCAGCTCCAGGTCGGCGACGGCGCGCAGCAACCGCAGCGGCTTGTCGCCCAGGCGTAGCACGCGCAGGCCGTGACAGGTCGGGTGGTACGTGACGACGTGCGGAAAGGCCGCGCCGACGTCGGTGACCCCGAGCACGTCGACGAGGAGTTCGGACAGCTCGTACGTGCGCGACGCGACCCCGGCGGCGGCCGGCACGAACCGGGGGTAGGACTCGCGCACCATCGCCACGCAGGAGCCGCTCGGGGCGACGACGGCGTCGTAGCGGTCGAACGTCTCGACGAAGCCGCGCACGAGCGGCAGCGCCTCCGCGCGGTAACCCGAGTTGGCGTGCATCTGCCCGCAGCAGGTCTGGCTGTCGGGGAATTCGACCTTGTGGCCGAGCCGTTCGAGGATCCGCACGACCGCCTTGCCCGTCTCCGGGTAGAGCAGGTCGTTGACGCAGGTGATGAAGAGGGCGATCCGCACCTGGAACCTCCTTCGCCCCGGTCAGCCGGCGCGGCGCGTGCACCCTCCCGATCGTAGGGATCCGGCCGCCGCCCGGCCCGGCAGGACTCGCGGCGCGACCGCGCCACAGGATCGATGGTGATCCTCCTCAACCGGCGGCCCGACGTGCCGATCTGCCCGCTGTGACTGCACGACGTGCATATCTCTTCCTCGCCGCCGGCGCCGTGGCGGGGGTGGCGGTCGCGCTGACGGCGATGTACGACTGGGGCTCCCTGGTCTACGACGCCGGGTACCTGCCGTTGACCGCCGTGGCGTGGTACGCCGCCGTGCGCGGACCGCGTACCGGCAGCCGGCGACCGTGGGTCCTGCTCGCGGTCGCGCAGACCTGCTGGCTGCTCGGCGACCTGTCCGGCGACGTCGGGTACTACCTCTTCCACAGCGACCCGGACACCGGCGTGTTCGACGTGTTCTGGATGTCGGCCTACCCGGCGCTGCTGGCCGGACTGGTCCTGATGGCGCGATGGCGCGCGCCGGGGCAGCTGCGCGCCGCCGTCCTCGACGGGCTCACCCTCACCACGGCCGCGGCGCTCGCCTGCTGGCAGCTGCTGATCGTGCCGCAACTGCACGGCAAGGCGCACACCGTCGCCGTCGTGGTGAACGCGATCTACCCGCTGCTCGACGTCTTCCTGCTCGCCGGCGTCCTGCTGCTGGTGTTCTCGCCGGGTCCGCGCCGGGCGCCGACCCACCTGCTGATCACGTCCGTCGTGCTCATCCTCGTCTCCGATCTCGGGTACAGCCTGAACCCGTACCTGATCCCGGACTCGATCGGCTACCGGGTCACCGGGCTGATGATGTTCGGCAACGCGATGATGGTCACCGTCGCGCTGCACCCGGGCCGCGACGAGCTGACCACACCCGCCCGGCGCCAGAGTCGGCTGCACCCGGCCCGGGTGCTGTTCCTCGGCGTCGGCCTGCTGACCGCGCCGGCGATGGCGCTGCTGCCCGCCGGTGTACCGGCGGGGGAGCGGGTACTGCTGCTCGTCGCGACGGTGATGATCAGCGGTTTCACGCTCGCCCGGTTCACCAACGCGGTCCGGGAGCAGGAGCGCACCCACGAGCAGCTCGCCTACCACGCCGCGCACGACCCGCTCACCGGCCTGGTCAACCGGCGCACCCTCACCGACCGGCTCGCCCAGCTACTGGCCGAGCCCGGCGGCGAGGCGGTGCTGCTGTACGTCGATCTCGACGGCTTCAAGGAGGTCAACGACGAGGCGGGCCACGAGGCGGGCGACCTCGTCCTCCTCGAGGTCGCGCGGCGGCTGACCGCCACGGTGCGCGACACCGACGTCGTGGCCCGGCTGGGCGGCGACGAGTTCGCGGTCCTCTGCCCGGGGCCGGTCGCCGAGGCGGCCGCCGTCGACCTCGCCGACCGGATCCTGCGGACGCTGGCGGCTCCGGTGCCCGACCGGTCGCGCGAGTACCACGTGGGCGCCAGCATCGGCATCGCCGCGGGCTCGGCCGCCAGCCTGACCGCCCGCGACGACATCCCACCGGCCCAGCGCCTGCTGAGCGCCGCCGACCATGCCATGTACGACGCGAAGCGCCGCGGTCGGGGTGGCTGGGTCGTCGCCGGGGAAGCGGCGGAACGCGCGCCGGCAGCGTGAGTCGGACCACGTCCGGTGGACGGCGGGAAAACCGCGGTGAGTCCGTTGCGCCGACGTTCTAGGATCTGACGGCAACCCGCTCACGGCTGAGCCGCTCCCTACCGCGTGAACCGTCACGGTACCGCGGGTCTGGCTCGGCCGCCGTGCTTCCTCCCCGGGGGTCATTCATCGTGTTGGCTCGTCTGCTGCGCACCTACCTGCGGCCGTACCGGCGACCACTCGCGGCCGTCGTGCTGCTGCAGCTCGTCGGCACCATGGCCTCGCTCTACCTGCCCAGCCTCAACGCCGACATCATCGACAAGGGCATCGCGCAGGGCGACACCGGTTACATCCTGCGGACCGGCGGCTGGATGCTGCTCGTCAGCGCCGTGCAGATCGCCTGTTCGATCACGGCGGTCTACTTCGGCGCCCGCACCGCGATGGGGTTCGGCCGTGACGTCCGCGCGGCCGTCTTCCGGCGCATCGGCGAGTTCTCGACCCGTGAGGTCGCGCAGTTCGGCGCGCCCTCGCTGATCACGCGCAACACCAACGACGTGCAGCAGGTGCAGATGTTGGTGGTGCTGACCTGCACCATGCTGGTCGCGGCGCCGATCATGTGCGTCGGCGGCGTGATCATGGCGCTGCGCGAGGATCTCGGCCTGTCCTGGCTGATGCTGGTCAGCGTGCCGGTGCTGGTCGTGGCCATCGGTCTGATCATCCGGCGGATGGTGCCGCAGTTCCGGTTGATGCAGACCCGCATCGACGCCGTCAACCGGGTGCTGCGCGAGCAGATCGCCGGCATCCGCGTCGTGCGGGCCTTCGTCCGCGAACCGTACGAGGTGGAGCGCTTCGGCGCCGCCAACGCCGACCTGACCGCGACCGCACTGCGGGCCGGCCGGCTGATGGCCCTCATCTTCCCGGTCGTGATGCTGGTCCTCAACTCCTCCAGCGTGGCTGTGCTGTGGTTCGGCGCCTCCCGGGTCGACGCCGGGCAGATCCAGATCGGCGCGTTGACCGCCTTCCTCAACTACCTGATGCAGATCCTGATGTCGGTCATGATGGCGACCTTCATGCTCATGATGGTCCCGCGTGCGGCGGTGTGCGCCGAGCGGATCGTCGAGGTGCTCGACACCGAGCCGTCGGTCGCCCCGCCCCGCCACCCGGTGACCGAGCTACCGGACAGAGGTGTCCTGGAGCTGCGCGGCGTGCAGTTCCAGTACCCGGGCGCCGCCGCGCCGGTGCTGCGGGACATCTCGTTCCGCGCCGGGGCCGGGCGCACCACGGCGATCATCGGCAGCACCGGCGCCGGCAAGACGACCCTGCTGTCGCTGGTGCCGCGGCTGTTCGACGTGACCGGAGGCAGCGTGCTCGTCGACGGTGTCGATGTGCGGGAGCTGGACCCGGACCTGCTGTGGAGCCGGATCGGGATCGTGCCGCAGAAGCCGTACCTGTTCTCCGGGACGGTGGCCAGCAACCTGCGTTACGGCAACCCCGACGCCACCGACGAGGAGCTGTGGGACTGCCTCGAGATCGCGCAGGCCCGGGAGTTCGTCGAGGCCATGCCGGGCGGGCTCGACGCGCCGATCGCGCAGGGCGGGACCAACGTCTCCGGTGGCCAGCGCCAGCGGCTGGCCATCGCCCGCGCCCTGGTGCGACAGCCGGAGATCTACCTGTTCGACGACTCGTTCTCGGCGCTGGACCTGGCCACCGACGCCCGGCTGCGGGCGGCGCTGCGGCCGGTCACCGCCGACGCCGCCGTCGTGATCGTCGCCCAGCGCGTCTCCACCATCCTCGACGCCGACCAGATCATCGTGCTCGACGCCGGCGGCGTCGTGGGCACCGGCCGGCACGCGGATCTGCTCGACACCTGTCCGACGTACGCGGAGATCGTCGAATCCCAGCTGACCGCGGAGGTACCGGCATGAGTGGCACAGGCGCGGGCACGGCACCTCGGCCGCTGCCGGGCGGCGGTCGGCCCGCGGGGCCCGGCGGCGGACCCGCTGGGGCCGGTGGTGGACCCGCCGGGCCCGGCGGTGGACCCGCCCGCCTCCCGGCCGCCGGCCAGCGGGCGCGCGGCGGTGGACCGCCGTGGATGGGCGCGGGGATGCCGACCGAGAAGGCGATGAACTTCGGCCCCTCGGCCCGGCGGTTGATCGGGCGGCTCCGGCCGCAGCGCCGGCAACTGCTCGCGGTCATCGCGCTCGCCGTCGTCAGCGTCACCTTCAGCGTCGTCGGGCCGAAGATCCTCGGCCGCGCCACGGACATCATCTTCGCCGGGGTCATCGGCAAGCGCATGCCTGCCGGCTCGACCCTGCAGCAGGCCGTCGACGCCGCCCGGGCGCACGGGAACCCGCACCTGGCCGACCTGCTCGCGCACCTGAAGGTGGTGCCGGGCGTGGGCATCGACTTCACCCACCTCGGGCAGGTGCTGCTGCTCGCCATGGGCCTGTACCTGGCCGCCAGCCTGCTCGGCTGGCTGCAGGGGTACCTGCTCAACGGCGTCGTCCAGCGCACCATCCTGAAGCTGCGCGCCGACGTCGAGGACAAGCTCAACCGGCTGCCGTTGCCCTACTTCGACCGGCAGCCGCGCGGTGAGCTGCTCAGCCGGGTCACCAACGACATCGACAACATCGCCCAGAGCCTGCAGCAGACGCTCAGCCAACTGCTGACATCGCTGCTGACCGTCGTCGGCGTGCTCGTCATGATGATGGTGATCTCGCCCCTGCTGGCCGTGATCGCGCTGCTGGCGATACCACTGTCCATGGTGGTCACCAAGCGGATCGCGAAGCGTTCGCAGAAGCAGTTCATCGCGCAGTGGACGCACACCGGCGCGCTGAACGGCCAGATCGAGGAGGCGTTCACCGGCCACGAGCTGGTCAAGGTGTTCGGTCGCCGCCGCGACGTCGAGGAGGCTTTCGCCGCCAAGAACGACGAGCTGTTCGAGGCCAGCTTCGGCGCCCAGTTCGTCTCGGGCATCATCATGCCGGCGATGATGTTCATCGGGAACCTCAGCTACGTGGCGATCGCCGTGGTCGGCGGCCTGCGCGTGGCGTCGGGGGCGATGAGCCTGGGCGACGTGCAGGCGTTCATCCAGTACTCGCGCCAGTTCACCCAGCCGCTGACCCAGGTCGCGTCGATGGCGAACCTGCTGCAGTCCGGGGTCGCCTCCGCGGAGCGGGTGTTCGACCTGCTCGACGCGCCGGAGCAGACGCCCGACCCGGCGACGCCGGCCCGGATCGCCGACGCGCACGGCCGGGTCGAGTTCGAGCACGTCTCGTTCCGGTACTCGCCCGACAAGCCGCTGATCGAGGACCTGTCGCTGGTGGCCGAGCCGGGCCACACCGTCGCGATCGTCGGGCCGACCGGCGCCGGCAAGACCACCCTGGTCAACCTGATCATGCGGTTCTACGAGCTGGACGCCGGGCGGATCACCCTCGACGGCGTCGACATCACCGACCTGCGCCGCGACGACCTGCGCGGCCGGATCGGCATGGTCCTGCAGGACACCTGGCTGTTCGGCGGGACGATCAGGGACAACATCGCGTACGGCGATCCGACCGCGAGCTCCGACGAGATCCTCGCCGCGGCGAAGGCGGCCTTCGTCGACCGGTTCGTGCGCAGCCTGCCCGACGGGTACGACACCGTCATCGACGCCGAAGGTGGCAACGTCAGCGCCGGCGAGAAGCAGCTCATCACCATCGCGCGGGCGTTCCTGTCCAACCCGTCGCTGCTGATCCTGGACGAGGCCACCAGTTCGGTGGACACCCGTACCGAGGTGCTGGTGCAGCGGGCCATGGCCGCGCTGCGCTCCGACCGGACCAGCTTCGTGATCGCCCACCGGCTGTCGACGATCCGCGACGCCGACCTGATCCTGGTCATGGAGAGCGGCCGGATCGTCGAGCAGGGCACGCACGACGAACTGCTCGCGGCCGGCGGCGCCTATCACCGCCTCTACCACGCGCAGTTCGCGCAGCCGGTGGCCGACGCCGACCCGGTCGCGAGCGCGTTGGGCCGGGGTATGTAGCGCGGCCCTACAGAGGTTCGTCGTCCTCGCGGCTTCGGTCTGCGGCGGTCGTCACGGTGTCGCCGCCCGGGCGGCCCTAGGCGGTCGCCATGACCCGCTCGCTGAGCTCGTAGCTGATCCGCTCCAGCCGGCCGATGCTGTCCGCTTTCATGACCAGGTTGCGCCGCAGGAGTTGGGCGCATCGGGCCTGTCCCATGGCCAACGCCTTGTCGACGAGCCCCCGGTAGGCTGCCACCCCGACGTGCGACATCTTCAGCAGGCTGCCCACCGCGTAGATCTCGCGCGTATCGGGGGCGGGCTGCTGGCTCATGAACTGCTTGAACTCCGCGCGGGCGCCGTCGACGGTCAGGCCGGAGACCTCACCCGCCCGGGCGCCCAGAGCCGCGAAGCACGCCTCCAGGTTCTCGATCCGCCGGTGGCCTTCCTGCTGCTCGGTACGGGCGATCTGCTGCAGCCCGCTGTCGCGGAGCTGGCCGGCGATCTCATCCCGCCACGCCGTGGCCTTCTTCTCCGCGTCCAGCGCGCCGGACAGCTCGTAACGGAACAGTTCAGTCGGGCTGTCGAGTGCCATGCGTTCCTCCCGATCACGTCGTAGTGCCGGTGGATCGCGGATCGACTACCCGACTTTCCGAGATCTTGGACAGCTAGCGGGGTCATAGCCCCGCTGAGTGTCCAAGATCTAGCAGACCACCTTCTCGCCGGCGCGTACCGCGAACGGCAGCACGTTCCCCGGCGGCGGAAGCGGGCAGATGAAGGCGTCCGAGAACGCGCAGGGCGGCAGGGTGGTCCGGTTGAAGTCCAGCGTCACCGGCCCCGCCGTCGGCGGCAGCGGCACGAACAGGAAGCGGGCCGCGCCGTAGCTTTCCCGCCCACTGGTGGCGTCGCGGAAGGTGATGTGCGCTTCGCCCTCGTGGCCGGTGTAGAGCGCCACGAGGTCGGCCTGCCGGCCGTCCACGGTGAACGTGAACGTGCCGACCACCGGATAGTCCACCAGCCGGTCGGAGTGGCTGTGCGCGGTGCGCAGCGTACGCCCGCCCTCGGCCGGGGTGAACTCGGCGCTCACCACCCACGCGGGGTCGGGCGCGAACGCGTCGATGCCGGCGAACCGGGCCACCGCCGGCGCGTGCGGATCGTACGTGCGCACGGCCAGGTCGTCGCCGCGTCGGATGATCTTCAGCTCGACATCGCCCACCATGAGCCGCTGGTCGGCCCGCAGGAGGCCCTCGGCGGTCGGCGCTCCGTCGACGAGCAGTCCGTCCGCGCCGGAGACCCGCACCCCTGTCCCGTCGGCCCACCAGGTGCCGGGGAGCCCCTCGATCCCGGTACGACCGACCAGCCAGTGCGTGCCGGTCAGCGTGAGATCGCCGCCGGGCGCGGACACGGCCGCCTCCCGGCCGGCGTGCCAGTCCTGCCATTCATCTACAAAGGTCACTGTTCCTCCACGAGGTCGGTGGGCAGCTGCGGGATGGCCGCCAGCAGGGCCCGGGTGTACCCGTCGACGGGCCGGGTCAGCACATCCGCGGTCGCGCCGCGCTCGACGACCCGACCGTGGCGCATCACCAGCACCTCCGGGCAGAGCTGGCTGACGATGGCGAGGTCGTGCGAGACCAGGACCAGCGTGAGCCCGAGCCGGTCGACGAGGTCGCGGAGCAGGTCGATGATCTGCAGTCGGACCGAGACGTCGAGCGCGCTGACGGGTTCGTCGGCGAGCAGGACACGTGGGGCCGGGGCGAGCGCCCGCGCGATGGCGATCCGCTGGCGCTGACCGCCGGAGAACTCGTGCGGGTAGCGCCGCCCGTCCTCCGGGCGCAGCCCCACCGCGGTCAGCACCTCGGCGACCCGCGCGGAGCGGGCCGCGCGGTCGCCGCCGATGCGCAGGGAGCGCAGCGGCTCGGCGACGATCGACGCGACCGACATGCGGGGGTTGAGCGACGACCGGGGGTCCTGGAACACGACCTGGACCTGCCGGCGGAACTCCCGCGACCGGGCCCGGTCGAGGGGCTGACCGGCGAAACGGACCTCGCCCGAGGTCGGGCGGTCCACGCCGAGCAGCAGCCGGAGCAGGGTGGACTTCCCGGCACCCGACTCACCGACGATGCCGAGGCTCACCCCGGGCCGCACGGCGACGTCCACCCCGTCCAGCGCGCGGTGGCTGCGGCCGGCAAACTGCCGGGTGAGCTGGTGTCCGCTCAGGATCGGCTCGCGGCCTTCGGCCGGCATGGGCTCGCTCATCGGTCCTCCCCACCGCCGGCCGGACGGGCCAGCCGGGTCACCCGGGCGGCGCTCGTCACGAGCTGCCGGGCGTAGTCCGAGCGGGGCCGGCGCAGCACGTCGTCGACCGGGCCCGACTCGACCAGCCGGCCGTCGCGCATGACCAGGAGGTGGCGGGCCAGGCCGGCGACGACCGGCAGGTCGTGGCTGATGAACAGCAGCGCCACGCCGGTCTCCTCGATCAGCTCGTCGAGCAGCGCGAGGATCTGCGCCTGTACGGTCACGTCCAGCGCGGTCGTCGGCTCGTCGGCGATGAGCACCCGGGGCCGGCAGGCGAGTGCCATCGCGAGGGCTACGCGCTGCCGCTGGCCACCGGAGATCTCGTGCGGCAGCGCCCGTACCAGCCGCGCCGGGTCGGGCAGGTGGACCCGCTCGCACCACTCGATCGCGCGGCGCTCGGCGTCGCTGCGGTTGAGCCCCTGGTGCAGGCGCAGCGGGCCGGCGATCTGGCGGCCGACCGGCATCAGCGGGTCGAGGGCGGTCAGCGGCTCCTGGAAGACGATGCTGACCGTACGTCCGCGTACCCGCCGCCACTGCCGGTCGGGCGCGCCGAGGTAGTCCCGGCCGTCGATGACGATGCGGCCGCTCGCGCGCATGCCCGCTGGCAGCAGGCCCAGCAGGGCCAGGGCGGTCAGTGACTTGCCCGAGCCGGACTCGCCGATGAGCCCGACCCGGTCGCGGGTGTCCAGGGCGAAGCTGACGTCGCGGACCAGCGGCTCGCGATCGAGCGCGATGCTCAGTCCGGTGGTCTCCAGCACGGTCATCGGCCCGTCGCCCGCCTTCGTGTGCGTAGCTGCGGGTCGAGGACCTCCCGCAGGCCGTCGCCGAGCAGGTTGACCCCGATGACCGCGACGGCGACGGCGAGTCCGGGCAGCAGGACGTTCCACGGGGCGACGGCGACGGTCGACTGCGCCTCCTGGAGCATGCGGCCCCACGACGGCGCGGGCGGCGGGGTGCCGAGGCCGAGGTACGACAGTGACGCCTCGGCGATGACCGCGACGCCGAACGCGAGGGTGGCCTGCACCAGCAGGGTGTGCCAGATGTTGGGCAGGACGTGCCGGACCAGGATCATCAGCGGTCCGGTGCCGCAGGTACGCGCGGCGAGCACGTAGTCCTGGGTGAACACCCGGCTCGCCGAGATCCGGGTCAACCGGGCGACCTCGGCGGAGACGCCGATCCCGATCGCGCTGATCGCCACCGCGGTCGACGCGCCGTACACGGTGACCAGCAGCATCGCCAGCAGCAGGGTCGGGAAGGCGATCACGATGTCGATCACGCCGATGACGGCGTTCTCGACGAACCGGCCGGCGGCCGCCGCGAGCAGGCCCAGCGGTACGCCGATGACGAACGCCACGGCGACCGAGGACAGCCCGATCCACACCGCGGTGCGGGCGCCGAGCATCAGCTGGGTGAACTGGTCGCGGCCGAGGCGGTCGGTACCCGCCCAGTGCGGCGCGGACGGGCCGGCCAGCCGGGCCGCCGGATCGGTGTGGTCCAGCGGGTACGGCGTCCATACCAGCGACACCACGGCGAGGGCGACGATGACGAGCAGCAGCACCGACCCGACGATGAGCGACGGCGAGCGTGCGCCGCGCCGCCGGGCCGGGGCGTCGACCGTCTCGACCGCGTCGACCGTGTCGATCAGTGGCGTACTCATGCCTGACCTCGCAACCTGGGGTCGACCAGCCGCTGCACGACGTCGACGACGAGCCCGACCACCAGCACGGTGGCAGTCATGGCGAAGACCGTGCCCTGCACCACCGGAAGGTCGCGCGCCTTCACGCTGGTCAGCAGCAGCGAGCCCAGGCCGGGCAGGGCGAAGACGCTCTCGATGACGACGGTGCCCAGCAGCGAGCTGGCCAGCAGGATGCCCAGGATCTGGACCACGGTCGCGGCGCCGTTGCGTGGCCCGTGGCGCAGGAGCGCCCGCGGCAGGCTGTACCCGAGGGAGCGGGCGGTGCGCACGTACTCCTGGCTGAGCACGTCGAGCGTCGCCGAGCGTACGTAGCGCACCAGGACGGAGCCCTGCGCGATGGTCAACGTCGCCACCGGCAGCACCAGCGACTGCACGGCGGCCGCCGGATCCTGCCACCCGGTGCGCGGGAACCCGCCCGGCGGCAGTACCCGCCACCGCACCGCGACCAGCCAGACGACCACGATGCCGACCCAGAAGACGGGCAGGGCGATGCCGAGCTGCGCCAGGGTCGACACCGCGAGCCCGAGCGCGCCGTGGCGCCGTACCGCGGCGAACACGCCGATCGGCACGGCCACCAGAAGCGAGAGTACGAACGCGCTCAGCGCCAGCGGCACGGTAACCGGCAGCCGGCCGGCGATCTGGTCGAGTACCGGGGTCCTGGTGAACAGGCTGGCGCCGAGGTTGCCCGCCAGCAGGTCGCCGAACCAGTGGCCGTACTGCACGAGCAGGGGCCGGTCGGTGCCGAGCCGGTGGCGGACCGCAGCCAGCTGGTCCGGGGAGGACCCGACCGCCAGCAGGGTGACGGCCGGGTCCCCGGGCAGGACGCGGAGCAGGAAGAACACCGCGGATCCCGCGACGAACAGCGAACCGAGCAGCCAGGCGACCCGACGGACGAGGTAGCCGAGCACCGGTTACCGCCTAGCGCTTGGTGATCGGCGCGACATAGAAGCTGTCCGTGGTGAGGTTCTTCTGGTACCCGCTGACCGAGGTGCTCGCGACCTTGATCGCCGGGTCGAGGAACAGCCAGTCACTCGCCGCGTCCTCGGAGATCTGCCGGGCGACCTTCTTCAGCAGCGCGGTCTGCTGGTCGGGCGTCGGCGCGGTCTCGGAGTCCTTGACCCACTGCTGCACCTGCGGGTTGTCGTACTGCCAGTAGAACGTCGGGTCGCCGTACCAGACCAGGTCCCGCTGGTTGACGTGGTTCATGATCGTGGCCTGGAAGTTGTGGTTCTTGTAGACCTTGTCGGTCCACGTCGCGTCGTCGACCGGGTTGAGCGTGATGGTGATGCCGGCCTGGGCCAGCTGGCTCTTCAGCCCCTGCGCGATGATGTTGATCTCGTCAGAGGGCACGTAGTCGACGGTGAAGGACAGCCCGTTCGGGTGTCCGGCCTTGGCCAGCAGCTGCTTGGCGCTCGCCACGTTGTGGTCGTCGATGCTGGTGAGATCCTCGTACCAGGGGTCGGTGGGCGGCACCATCGAGCCGAGGATCCGGCCCCGGTTGGCCCACACCGCCTTCAGCAGCGCCTTGCGGTCGGTGGCCTGCCGGATGGCGTGCCGGACGTCGGGGTTGTTGAACGGGGCGACGGCGTCGTTGAAGTTGAACAGCTCCTTCGTCGTCGACGTGCCCTCGACGATGGAGAAGTCCGACCGGTTCTCGAACTGGGTGAGCGCGTCGGGCGAGGTCACCTGGGTCACCAGGTCGAGCTGGCCGGCGAGCAGGGCGTTGTTCTCGGCGGTGGCGTCCTTGAAGAAGCGGTACACGACCTGCTTGTTCTTGGCCTTGGTGCCCCAGTACTTGTCGTTGCGGGTCAGCGTGATCGAGTCGCCCTGCTTCCAGGAGGTCAGGGTGTACGGGCCGGTGCCGACCACCGTCGTCCCGGAGCCGCCGGCGTTGGGCTTCTCGACGGCCGCTCCGACGCTCGTCAGGTAGAACAGGAACGACTGCGACGGCGTCGACAGGGTGACCTTGACCGTGCTGTCGTCCGGCGCCTCGATCGTCTTCATGATCGAGAGGTTCTTCTTGCGGGCGCTGGTCGACTCGTCGGAGATCTCGCGCTTGAGGGCCGCCACCACGTCGCTGGCCTTGAGCGGGGTGCCGTCGGAGAAGGTCACACCGGACTGCAGGTGGAACGTGTAGCCGGTGCCGTCCTGCGACACGTCCCACGACTTGGCCAGCAGCGGCTCGACCTTGCCGTCGTCGGTCAGGACGGTCAGCCCCTCGACGACGTTGCGCAGCAGCACCTGCGCGTGGCCGGTGTTGCCACCCTTGACGATGTCGAGCGTCGTCGGCTCGTTCAGCGAGCCGACCGTGATCGTCGCGTTGGGGTCCGGTCCGCTGGCCGACGTGGTGGCCTTCGACGAACCACCGCAGGCGGCCAGCAGCGTGGCGACGGCGGCGGTGGTCGTCAGCACGCCTAACGGGCGGAGGCGGCGCGCGAGGGATCGACCGGTCGACGACCGGTGGTGAATGGTCATGTTCTGTGGGCTCCAGGCAGGTGAATCCACGTCCCGCACGGTCGCGGCGACGCGGTGGTGAAGGTTCGACGTGAAGGTGGATCAGGGGTTGCTGACGGCGGGTAGGCCGGCGCGGCGCGGAACGCTACGAAATCGCGGGCCTGTCGTGACCGGCGGTCAACAACAGCAGATACGGCGCGCGTCGACGACACGAACCGCGAGCGGGGTCCGGTCCAACGAAAGCGCCATGTTCACGCAGGTGAGATTACCTGATCATGTAGCCGTACCGGCTAGTTGATCTTAGTGGCGTTCGACACGTCGTCCGGCGGCGGGCACGATCGGTCAGAGCCCGGCCTCGCGCGCCTTGATGACAGCGTCGACCCGCCCGGTGACCCCCAGCTTCCGGAAGATGCTGGAAATGTAGTTGCGTACGGTCTTGTGGGACAGATGGACGCGTTCGGCGATCGACGCGTTCGTGTGGCCGGCGGCGAGCAACCGCAGGATCTCGGTTTCCCGTTCGGTGAGATCGGGGAACGGGCTGGGGCGGGCGCCGGTCGCATCGGTGGTGAGCCGCTGAAGGACGACACCGGCGACCTCGGGGCCGATGATGATCTCGCCGTTGGCGACCGCCCGGATCGCGCGTACCGCGTCCTCGCCGCCCGCACCCTTGACGAGATAGCCGCGCGCGCCCGCCCGCATCGCGGCCAGGACCGAGTCACGGTCGTCGAACATGGTCAGCACGAGCACGGCGACGCCCGGAGCGGCGGCCGAGATCCTGCTCGTCGCGCTGATCCCGTCCAGGCCCGGCATGGTGAGGTCCATGAGGACGACATCGGGTCGCGCGGTCACCGCGAGCTCGACCGCCTGCGTACCGGTGACGGCTTCGCCGACCAGCTCAAGGTCCGGCTGGCTCGCGACGAGGGTGCCCAGCCCGGCGCGGTAGATCGGATGGTCGTCGGCGATGAGCACGCGCAGCGGTTTCATGAGCTCTCCGGTAGCGGAAGGGTGGCGAGCAGGCGGGTGCCGGTGCCCGGTCGGCTTTCGAGGTCGAATGCGCCGCCCAGCTCCTCGGCACGCTCACGCATCGAGGTCAACCCGACTCCGGACCGGTGGTCCGGCGGGATGCCGCAGCCGTCGTCGCTCACCTCGACGCGCAGGGCGCCGTCGGCCACGCCCACGGTCACCATGCAGTGACCAGCGGCGGCGTGCCGGGCGGCGTTGGTGACGGCTTCGGTGGCGATGCGGTACGCCGCGATCTCGACCGCCGCCGGCAGTTCGGGGAGCGGCTCGGCGGCGACGGTGACCCGCGTCGCGGCGTCCCCGTAGCGGGCCGCGTGCTCGCGCAGCGCGGCCACCAGGCCGCGGTCGTCCAGCACCGGCGGGCGGAGGTCGTGCACGATGCGGCGGACATCGGTGACCGCCTGCTGGGCCTGGGTGCGCAGCTCGACCAGGAGCGCGTCGGCCCGGGCCACGTCCGTGGTCAGCAACGCCCGCACGGTGTCGGCGGTCAACGTCTGCACAGCCAGCAGCGGTCCCAGCCCGTCGTGCAGATCGCGCCGCAACCGCCGGCGCTCCTCCTCCCGGGCGGTCACCAGCCGCTCCCGGGCGGCCCGCAGGTCGGTGGTGAGCCGTACCGCGTGGGCGGCCACGCCCGCCTGGCGCGCGAAGTCGGCCAGCAGCCGGTGGTCCGCCCGACCGAGCGACTCCCCGGGCTGCCGTGCGGCGACGGACAGCTGTCCGATGTGCTCGGTGCCGAACATCAGGGGCAGCCGGGCCGCGATGGCGTGCGGCTGGCCCGACTCGGCCCGGATGGTGGTTCCCGTCGTGCCCGTGACCTCGACCCCCGCGTACGGCACCCGCAGCGCCTCCCGTACGGTGCCGACGATCGTGTCGAGCAGCTCCTGCGGGGAGACCGTGGCCTCGAGCCGGCGGCCGAGCTCGGTCAGCACCGCGTAGGGCTCGTCGCGGCGCCCGTAAAGCATCCGGTTGACGAGTCGCTGCACCTGCTCCCGTACGGGGTGGAAGGCCACCGCGACCAGGCCCGCCGCGATCAGTCCCACGCCGCTGCCGTGTACGTCGAGCTGCGCACCGAGGTACCCGACCACGACGACGTAGCCGGCGATGACCAGAGCGGTCATGGCTGACCACACCAGCGTCCGGTTCAGCCACAGGTCGAGGTCGTAGAGCCGGTGGCGCAGCACCGCGACCCCGATCGCGGCGGCCAGCGCCGGTCCGATCGCGGTCTCGAGGTACGCCAGCAGCACCGGGTCCCGGTAGCCGCCGACGGCGACACCGCCGACCTGGACACCGATCGCGCCGGCCGCCACCACCCCGGCGCCGAACATCAGCCAGCGGATCTGGTCGCGCCGCGGCCCGGGCGCGCGCCGGTACCGGCTCACGAGCGACGCGACCGCGCCGACCGTCGCGGCCATCAGCATCAGGGTGCCGACGCCGCTCAACGCATCGGCGGGGCCGGCCAGCGCGGAGACGGCATAGGGGTTCGCGACCTCCGGCAGATCGGGGTTGGCCGCCGGCGACAGCGCGTTGCCCGCCATCGTCAGGCCAGCCGCCGCCGCGCCCAGCCACACCACGGGCCGCCAGCGCCGCGACGGCAGGTGCCCGTCGGGGAACAGCAGCGGTACCCCGACCAGCAGCAGGCCGTACCCGACCACCCAGGTCCAGTCGGCCAGCCACGCCAGGGGCCGGCCGGCCGGAAGCCCGCCCGGGTGGGTGACGAGCGCGTACCGGGCGTACTGGGCGGCGAAGCCGGGCACGGCGGTCGTCACCGCCACCGCGCAGAACAGCCAGCCGACGCGCACGCCGGGCCGGCGGGCCGCCACCAGGACGCCGACCACCCCGAACGACACGGCGCCGGCGGTGGTCGCCACGAAGAACTCGCCCAGCGCGGCACGCAGGCCGACCTCGTTGAGCACCGCCAGCGCCACGCCGCCGCCGGTGAGAGCTGCCACGGCGACGACCATGCAGCAGAGCGCGGCACGCGCCCCGCGGGTCGCCGGTCCGTCGCCGGACGCGGCGCGCGGTGCCGTCGCGGGCACTGCTTGTACGGCCATGCTGCCTCCCCGGCGAGTGACGTCGTCATTATCGGAGACGGCCCCGCCGGCCGGTCTCGGTCAGACGGTGGTCTCAGCGCTGGCCGGCAAGGTGACGGCGACCGCCGCGCACACCGCCGCGAGGATCAGCGCCGCACCCCGGAAGCCGGGCGTGCCGCCCTCGGCGACCGGCCCACCGAAGATCCACCCGAACGTGACGGCCGGCAGTATCCACCGGGGCAGGCTCTTCGCCCGCACCCAGGCGATGGCCATCATCACCAGGCCGACCAGGGAAGCGAGCATCGCGAGCGGGTACACCGGACCGCCCGAGGTGGCGTCCGCGGTCACCAGCGTCAGCACGCCCACGGGTACGAAGGCGACGAGCCCGACGGCCGCCACGATGAAGCCCGCCCGGCCCAGCCGCCCGTCCCGGCCCGCCTGGGCCGCGTGCAGCGCGGCGAGCACCGCCAGCGCGGCGAGGACGAACGGCAGGAGCAGCGCGGTGAACACGTAGTCGGCGGTCGAGCCCAGGTGTTCGGTGCCCCCGTGCGGGTGGGCCACGACGTCGAAGATGGCCGTACCGGCGGCCACTACCGCCATCGTGAGCAGGGCGGCCTTCGCGTGGGCGAGCGTGCGGGGCGCTGCGGCGACAGCAACCATGATCAGTAACCTCCCGTACCGGCCGGCGGCCCGGTGCCGCCGGCATGGCAGGGACGCTATGGATCGGGCCGACCCGCCGGCAGCTGTCCGCAGTCACCAGGTTGCCGGGACACAATGTCCCGACGGCTCACCGTTCGGCCAGCCGGTGGGTGAGGGCGGTGTGCCGGCGGCCGGCGCCGACGGTGCGCACCGCGGCCGCGAGCGCCCGGCGGGAGCCGACCAGCACGACCAGTTTCTTGGCGCGGGTGACCGCCGTGTACAGCAGGTTGCGTTGCAGCATCATCCAGGCGCTCGTGGTCAACGGGATCACGACGGCCGGGTACTCGGAGCCCTGCGACCGGTGGATCGTCATGGCGTACGCGTGCGCGAGCTCGTCGAGCTCGTCGAAGTCGTAGTCGATGCTCTCGTCCTCGTCGGTGCGTACGGTCAGGGTCTGGTCCTCGGTGGACAGCGCGGTGACCACGCCCAGCGTGCCGTTGAACACCCCGGCCGTGCCCTTGTCGTAGTTGTTTCTGATCTGGGTCACCTTGTCGCCGATCCGGAACACCCGGCCGCCGACCCGGCGCTCCGGCAGGCCCTCGCGGCCCGGCGTGAGCTGCTGCTGGAGCAGGGTGTTCAGCGCGCCGGCGCCGGCCGGGCCGCGGTGCATGGGCGTCAGCACCTGGATGTCGCGGCGCGGATCGAGGCCGAACTTCGCGGGGACGCGCCGGTAGGCGACCTCCACGGTCAGCGGCGCGGTCGCCTCGCTGTCGTCGCAGGGGAACAGGAAGAAGTCGGCCAGGCCGGTGGTGATCGGCGGCTTGCCGGCGTTGATGCGGTGCGCGTTCGTCACGACGCCGGACTGCGCGGCCTGCCGGAAGATCCGGGTCAGCCGCACCCGGGGGATGGCGTCGGCGGTGAGCAGGTCGCGCAGGACCTCCCCGGCGCCGACCGAGGGCAGCTGGTCGACGTCGCCCACCAGCAGCACGTGCGCGCCCGGCGGCACGGCCTTGACCAGCTTGTTGGCCAGGATCAGGTCGAGCATGGAGGCTTCGTCGACGACGAGCAGGTCGACGTCGAGGGGATTGTCGCGGTCGAACGACGGGTCGCCGCCGGGCCGCAGCTGGAGGAGCCGGTGCACGGTGGCGGCCGGATGGCCGGTCAGCTCGGCCAGCCGCTTGGCGGCCCGCCCGGTCGGGGCCACCAGGGTGATCTTCGCTCTCTTGGCGGCGGCGAGGGTCACGATGGAGCGGACGGTGAAGCTCTTGCCGCAGCCGGGCCCGCCGGTGAGCACGGCCACCTTGCTGGTGAGCGCCAGCCGTACGGCCTCCTCCTGCTCGGGCGCGAGGTCGGCTCCGGTCTGGCGGTGCAGCCAGCCGAGCGCCTTGCCCCAGTCGACGTCGCCGAAGTGGGGCATCCGGTCGGCCCGGTGGTGCAGCAGCCGCAGCAGGGAGCCGGCGAGCGACGTCTCGGCGCGGTGGAAGGGAACGAGGTAGACCGCCGGCACCGGACCGTCCGGCCCCGGCAGCGTTTCCCGGACGACGCCCTCGGCGGCGGCCAGCTCGTCGAGGCAGGTCGTGATCAGGTCGGCCGGCACGGCGAGGATCTTCATGGCGTCGGCGACCAGTTGCGGCTGCGGCAGGTAGCAGTGGCCCGAGTCGGTCGCCTCCGACAAGGTGTACTGCAGGCCGGCCTTCACCCGGTCCGGGCTGTCATGGGGGATGCCGACGGCCTGGGCGATCGTGTCGGCGGTCTTGAACCCGATGCCCCAGACGTCGGCCGCCAGCCGGTACGGCTCGTTGCGCACCACCGAGATGGAGGCGTCGCCGTACTGCTTGAAGATGCGCACCGCCAACGAGGTGGACACCCCGACCCCCTGGAGGAAGACCATCACCTCCTTGATGGACTTCTGCTCGGCCCAGGCCGCGGTGATCTTCGCGGTGCGTTTGGGCCCCAGACCGGGCACCTCGATCAGCCGGGCCGGCTCCTCTTCGATGACGCGCAGCGTGTCCAGGCCGAAGTGGCCGACGATGCGTTCGGCGAACACCGGGCCGATGCCCTTCACCAGACCGGAGCCGAGATAGCGCTGGATGCCCTGGATCGTGGCGGGCAGCACGGTCGTGTAGGACTCGACCTCGAACTGCCGGCCGAACTTCGGGTGGCTCGACCAGCGGCCCACCAGCCGCAGACTCTCACCCGGCTGCGCCCCCAGCAGCGCGCCGACGACCGTGAGCAGGTCACTGCTGCGGTCGGTGGCCACCCGCGCGACGGTGTAGCCCGTCTCCTCGTTGACGTAGGTCAACCGTTCCAGGACCGCGTCCAGCGTGGTCGTGTAGGGGCGGGCGGTGGTCGTCACGCCCTCATCCTGCCTGGCGACACCGACAAGTTCCGCCAAGGGGCCGGCGGCCGGAGGCCGCGGCGCGCCTCGTGGGTGCCGGCGGCGTCGTCGACCCCGTCGGCCGTCGGTAGCGCCGATCCGCGCGATTCGACCGGACATGCACTGATGGCCACGCATCGAGCCGAGTCATTAACGAATGTCGGGGAATACGGTGACTGGATCATGGCTCGCCCGGTATAAAGGAATTTAGGGTCGCCATATCGTGTGGAGGCTGAGGGGCTGTCCCAGAAGCGTGCCTCCTAAACGTTACTCACGTCATCACTTAGGGCCACTCATTTCATCGCGCCTTGGTGACATCACGCACTGTGCTCGCGCAATGACAAACGTCATTCTCGTTTGTGTGCCTGGTGATTTACGCGAGTGGATGTCGATAGGTGCGGCGCGACCGCCGTGCCGGGCGTTCGGCCCGGCGGCACCCACGATGACCGGTGCTTCCCTGGTGCCGGTTCCAGGGCGGTACGCGGACGTAACCGCGCTCATGGACAACGCCGCGCCGAGCCGCCGTCCCGTGCCGGAGTCCGGCGGCTCGCCGCGCGCCGTTCGCGTCGCTCAGCGGGCACCCGGCGACGCGGCGCCGGCCGCGGTGCGCCACACCCCGGCCGGCCCGCCGACTGCGCAGCCGGTGGCACAGCTACTCACCCGACAGATCCGTATGCGCCGGCGGAAATCCGGCGGATATCGACGGACCGTAACGGAGGTATCGCGTTGGCTGCACGTGTGATGACATCGAGTCTGCTGCCCTCGCTCGGCTACGAACTCGCCGTGCTGGCCCGCAAATACGGCGTACCGGGGGCGCAACTCGCCATTCACCACGACGGCCGGACGGTTACCACGGACATGGGTGAACTGGCATACGGGACCGGACAGCCGGTAACCGCCGACACCGCGTTCGCCATCGGCTCCATCACCAAGACGTTTACCGCGACCACCGCGATGGTCCTGGTCGCCGACGGCGATATCGACCTGGACGACCCGGTCGGCGAGTACCTTCCCGGTCTGGAGGACCTCGGTGGCGAGGCCACCCTGCGGCACCTGCTGAGCCACACCAGCGGGCTGGCGGACCCGGACCCGGACGAGGCGCCGGACGGCTTCCCCCAACGACACATCAAGGAGTACTGCCGCCGCCACAGCCTCGTGCTCCGGCCGGGCGCGGGATTCTCGTACTCCAACCTCGGTTACGTCCTGGTCGGCCGGATCATCGAAGCGGTCACCGGAATGAGCTGGCGGGAGGCGGTGGAGTCGATCGTGCTCCGGCCGCTGGGGATCCGGCCGGCCTTCATCGTCGGTCCCGAGCCGCGTACCTCGACGCGCCCGCTCGCCGCCGGCCACTCCGTCAACGTCCGCCTTGGCAGGACCCGCCCGGCCCGTCCATCGCTGCCACCCACGTACGCCGCGGCCGGCGCGCTGGCGGTCAGCGCCGCCGATCTCGCCGTCCTGGGGCAGGTACTCGGAGACCTCGGGATGCCGGGACCGCTGCCGCCGGCCCACGCCGAACGGATGCGCACGCCGGTCTCGGGCGCCCACCCGTTCGGACTCGCCGACGGATGGGGGCTCGGCCTCGCGGTGTACCGGGAGGACGACGCCACCTGGGTGGGCCACGACGGCAACATCGACGGGGCCTCCTGCTACCTGCGCGTCGATCCGGTGGCCGGCTGGGTCGTCGCCCTCACCACCAACGCCAACTCGGGCGCCGGCCTCTGGCGGGAAGTGATGTCCACGCTGGACGCCGCCGGTGTTCCCATCGCGGCCGCCCGGCGCCGGACGCCCCTGCGGATCCCGACCGCCCCGCCGACCGGCTGCGCCGGCAGGTACGTCAACGGCGATGTCGAGCACGTCGTGGTCGAGAAGCGCGACGGGAACGTGTACCTGGCGAACGGCGACCACCTCGAGCCGTTGACGTTCTACGACCACCTCACGTTCACCGTCCACGATCCGGCGACGGGACGTGAGGTGCTCGGCGGGCGCTTCCTGCGCAACCCCGGGACAGCACAGATCGACGCGCTGCAGATGGGCGGCCGCCTCGCCCGCCGGCACGCGGGCGCCGCGCGCACCGACAGCCGGGAAGGGATCGCCTGATCCGCGGCCCGGCCCGCTCGTTCCACCCCCGTCACGCCCATTCATCAACCGCGCCTCATCAACCGCGCCCGGAGGTCGAGAACCGTCATGGTGGCCCAGGATGTGACCCACGCTGCCCGTGACCACTCACGCCAGACGTCGACGCACGTCCCGACCTGGCAGGAGCAGGTGGAGCACTGGAGGAAACAGCTCGACGGCGCGACCCCGGCCGGCCTGCCCGCCCGGGCGCCGGCCCCTGCCGGTACCGAATCGACGGCGACGTGCTCCTTCGCCGCGCCGCCCGACGCGGCGACGCGGCTGGCCACGCTCGCCGGCCGGTACGGCGTCGACCCGCTCGACCTCGTCGTGGCCGCCGTCCAGGCGGTGCTCGGGTACTACGGGGGCACCGACGACATCACCGTCGCCACGCTGGTCGACCGGCCCGAGCAGCCGCCCAACCCGGTGCTCCTGCGATGCCGTGTCCAGGCCTCGGTGACCTTCCTCGACCTGCTGCTGCAGGTACGCGCCACCCGGCACACCGCCATCGTCAACGCGGGCGTGCCGTTCGCGCGCCTCGTCGAGGAGCTGGGGCTGGACGGGGACCTCGGCAGCGTGGCGGTCGCGCCGGGGACGGACGACGTGCCGGTCGACGTCCGGCTCGCGGTACGGCTGGCCGAGCCGGCCACCGACCTGTCCGGCGTCGTCGAGTACCGGACCTCCCGGTACGACGAGGAGACCGTGCGGCGGTTCGTCGGCCACGTCACCCGGGTGCTGGAGGCGGCCGCCGGCGACCCGTCGGTACCGGTCGGTGATCTCGACCTCCTGTCACCCGCGGAGCGGCACCTGGTGCTGGTGACGCTCAACGACACGGAGGTCGAGGTGGCGCCGGCGTCGCTGGCGGAGCTGTTCGAGGCGGCGGCGGCGCGGTGGCCGGAGGTGCCCGCGCTGGTGTGCGGGGACGCCGCGTTGAGCTTCGCGCACCTGGAGGCGCGGGCGAACCGGCTGGCCCGGTACCTGGTCGGGCTGGGGGTGGGGCCGGAGCGTCTCGTCGCCCTGGTGCTGCCGCGATCGGTGGAGATGGTGGTGGCGCAGCTGGCGGTGGCCAAGGCCGGTGGCGCCTTCCTGCCGGTGGACCCGGACTACCCGGGCGAGCGGATCGCCTTCATGCTCGCCGACGCGGCGCCGGCGGTGGTGCTGACCCGCGCGGAGCTGGCCGACCGGGTGCCGGCGTCGGCGGATGCGCCGGCGGTGGCCGTCGACGACCCCTCGGTGGTGGCCGAGATCGACCGCCTGCCGGACGGCGCGCTGTCGGACGCCGACCGGCTGGGACCGGTGGACGTGGATCAGACGGCGTACGTGATCTACACGTCGGGGTCCACCGGCCGGCCGAAGGGGGTCGCGGTCACGCACCGGGGACTGGCGAGCTTCGCCGCGGCCGAGGCGGCGCACCTGCGGGTGGCGCCCGGTGACCGGGTGCTGCTGTTCTCGTCGCCGAGCTTCGACGCCTCCGTGCTGGAACTGTGCGCGGGGCTGCCGGCGGGGGCGGCGTTGGTGGTACCACCGGCGGGCCCGCTGCTCGGCGAGCACCTGGAGACGGTGCTCCAGCAGCACGCGATCACCCACGCGTTGGTCCCGCCGGCCGCGCTGGCCACGGTCGAGCCCGCCGCGGCGGGCCGGCTGGCCGGCTTCCGGACGCTGGTGGTCGGTGGCGACGCGTGCGGCGCGGACCTCGTCGACCGGTGGGCCTCCGGCCGACGGATGGTCAACGCGTACGGGCCGACGGAGGCCACCGTGGTCGCCACCTGGAGCCAGCCGCTGCAGGCCGGGCGCGGAACCCCGCCGATCGGGGCGCCGATCCCCAACACCCACGCCTACGTGCTGGACGCGCGGCTGCGGCCGGTGCCGGTCGGGGTGACCGGTGAGCTGTACGTCGCCGGGGTCGGCCTGGCACGTGGATACCTCAACCGGCCGGGCCTGACCGCCGAACGGTTCGTGGCGAATCCGTACGGTGCGCCGGGAGAGCGGATGTACCGCACCGGCGACGTCGTGCGGTGGACGGCCGACGGGCAGTTGGCGTTCGCCGGCCGGGCCGACGACCAGGTCAAGATCCGGGGCTTCCGGATCGAGCCGGGTGAGATCGAGGCGCTGCTGCGCGGGCATCCGGACGTCAATGGGGCCGTGGTGGTCGCCCGGGAGGACCAGCCCGGAGTGAAACGCCTGGTGGGGTACGTGGTGGGGCAGGGTCTGGACGTCGCCGCGCTACGCGGTTACCTCGCCGGGCGGCTGCCGGCGTACATGGTGCCGGCCGCGTTCGTGACCCTCGAGGCGCTGCCGATCGGGCCCAACGGCAAGCTCGACCGCCGGGCGCTGCCCGCGCCGGACCCGGCCACCATCGTCGGCGACGCCGAGTTCGTGGCGCCGGGCAGCGACACCGAGCGGGCCATCGCCGGCATCTGGGCCGAGGTGCTGGGCGTCGACCGCATCGGCGTCCACGACAACTTCTTCGACCTCGGCGGCGACTCGATCCTCAGCGCCCGGGTCCTCAGCCGAATCCGCGCCACCCTCGGCGCGGACCTCTCGCCGCGGGCCATGTTCGACGCCCCGACCGTCGCGGGCCTCGCCGCCCTCGTCGACGGCGAACCGCGCCGAAGCCGGCAGGAGCGGATCGCCCCGGTCCCACGCGACCGCACGCTGCCCCTGTCGGCCGCGCAGCGGCGACTGTGGTTCCTCGACGACCTCGCCGGCGGCGCCACCGAGTACAACACCGGCATCGGCCTGCGGCTGTCCGGCCGGCTCGACCCGGTCGCGTTGCGGGTCGCCCTCGACGGGCTCGTCACCCGGCACGAGTCGCTGCGCACCACGTTCGACGACGTGGACGGGCAGGGCGTCCAGGTCGTCGCCGACGCCGGTGAGATCCCCGTACGCGCGGTCGATCTGTCCACGCTGGACCGCGGCGAGCGGGAGTCCGCGCTGGCGCGCGAGCTGACCGACGAGCTCAACCGCCCCTTCGACCTGCGCCGTGCGCCGCTGACCCGCGCGCTGCTGGTCCACCTCGCCGCCGACGACCACGTCCTGCTACTCAGCCAATACCACATCATCACCGACGGCTGGTCGGTGCGGGTACTCGTCGACGAGTTCGCCGAACTGTACGCGGCCGCCGCCAGCCGCCGCCCCGCGCAGCTGCCCGAGCTCGCCATCCAGTACCCGGACTTCGCGGTGTGGCAGCGGGAGCGCCTGGCCGGACCGGCGCTCGACGAGCATCTCGCGTACTGGCGGCGCAAGCTGGCCGACGTTCCCGTACTGGAGCTGCCGACCGACCGGCCACGACCGCAGGTACGCACCACCTCCGGCGCGGTATACCGCTACGATCTCCCGCCCGACCTGGTGCACCGGCTGACCGCGGTGGGGCAGGCGCACGACGCCACGCTGTTCATGACCCTCGTCGCGGCGGTGCAGGTGCTGCTGTCGCGGTACTGCAACGCCGAGGACGTCGTCGTCGGTACCGCGACCGCCGGCCGTAACCGCGCCGAGCTGGAAAACCTCGTCGGGTTCTTCGTCAACACCGTGGTGCTGCGGACCACCGTCGATCGCGCCCGACGGTTCGGCGACCTCATGGCCGATGTCCGCGAGACGGTGCTGGAAGCCTTCGCCCACGACGAGGTCCCGTTCGACCGGCTGGTCGAGGAGCTCCAGCCCGACCGTGACCCCGGTCGGAACCCGCTCGTGCAGGCCATGGTCCTGCTGCAGAACGAGATGGTCCGGCCGAGGAGAGCCGGTGGACTGCGGATCGTCGAGCAGGACCTGCCGCGCCCGTGCGCCAGGTTCGACCTCGTCGTGGAGTTCCTGCCCCGCAACGATTCGCTCAGCGTCGCGATCGAATACAACACCGACCTGTTCGACGCGGCGACCATCGAGCAGGTCGCCGGGCACCTGCGGGTCCTGCTGACCGGGATCGCCGCCGGACCGCAGCGGCGGGTCGGTGAGCTGCCGATGCTGACGTCGGCGGAGCGCGACCGGGTCCTCGTGGAGTGGAACGACACGGCGCGCCGGAGGCCGGTCGGTACGGTGCCGGGTCTGTTCGACGCGCAGGTGCGCCGGACGCCGGATGCGGTGGCGGTGGTCTGTGGTGGGGTGGAGCTGAGCTATGCGGAGCTGGCGGGGCGGGCCAATCGGCTGGCGCACCGGCTGATCCGGCTCGGGATAGGTCCGGAGGATCGGGTTGGGGTCCTGATGGATCGTTCGGTGGATCTGGTCGTGGCGGAGCTGGCGGTTCTCAAGGCGGGCGGGGCGTACGTGCCGTTGGATGTGCGGGCGCCGGCGGACCGGATGCGGTTGGTACTGGGTGAGGCGCGGGCCGCGGTCGTGTTGACCGATCGGGCGTGGGAGTCGACGGCCGGCGCGGTTCATGACGGCGATGTCGTGGTGGTGGACGCCTGCGGGTGTCTGAGCGACGAGCCTGCTGATGAGCCGGTCGTGCCCGTCTATCCGGACAA
>NZ_JAATVY010000049.1 GCF_011947195.1 Planosporangium thailandense
CGCGGTGGCCAGGGCGGCCATGCCGGCGGAGACGAGGTCCTCGCGGCTGACGTGGGCGGGAAGCCGGCCCAGCAGTTCACGCACGAGGTGGCCGACCAGCGGCAGGTGGGTGCGCACCAGATCCTCGACGCGGTTCGCCGACTGAGCGATGGCGTTGGCAGGCGCAGTGCTTGCAGACGCGGTGCTTGCAGACAAGGTGACCTCTTCGTACGGCTATCGATCCGGTGACTCCCGGGCCAGGCGATCTCGGCCGGGCACAGACAACGTTCGGGTGCGCCCGGTGCATGACGAGGTCACGAAGAGTTGCATTGAGGTTGCCGTGACAAGGACCACCGACGGTTGTTCTCAAGTGGAGGGGGCGCGATTTCGCCTGTCCTCCGATCGGTGGAAGTCCTCAGGCCCGCGATGTCGCTGCCGACGTGTCAGGTACCTGGCGCGCTACCGAGAGCGGGCCTACGGCGGAAGGGCGACGAGGATGGGCCTGGCGGACCTGTCGAGCATCCTGTGGCGGGAGCGCGAGATGCTCGAACTGCTTCTCTTCAAGCTCGAAGAGGAGCAGTTGGTGCTCGCCGCCGGCCGTACCCGCTGGCTCGCCCACGCGACGCGGGAGGTCGAGATGGTCCTCGACCAGATCCGGCACACCGAGGTCCTGCGCGCCGCGGAGGTCGCGGCCGTCGGCACCGAGCTGGGCATCGGGGCCAACCCGAGCCTCACCCAGCTGGCCGACGCGCTCGACGCGCCGTGGTCGGACCTGTTCCGCGAACACCGTAGGACGTTCCTCGCGCTCACCGCTGAGATCAGTGCGCTGGCCGAGTCCAATCGCGACCTGCTCAGCGCCGGCCAGCGCGCGGTCCGCGAGGCGATGCTGGCCGTTTCCGGTTCGTTCGAGACCTACAGCCGGCGCGGCGAGACCATCGCGGCCGCGCCGCGGGCCCGATTGATTGACGAGGCTATGTAATGAGCACCTTTTCCGGTCTGTCGGGAGCGCTGAGCTCGCTGTACGCCCAGCGGCGCGGCTTGGACGTCACCGGGCAGAACATCGCCAACGCCAACACCGACGGGTACTCGCGCCAGCGGGTCGACCTGCAGTCGGTGGGCGGCTCGGCGGTACCCGCCATGTTCTCGGTCTCCGACGGCACCGCCGGCGGCGTGACCGTGTCCGACGTGGCCCGCATCCAGGACGCGTTCCTGGAGGCGCGCGGCCGCATCGAGCACGCCCAGAACACCTATCTGGCCGACCAGAACCGGGTCTACACGAATGTCCAGCAGGCGATCGGGGCGCTGAACACCACCGGCCTGCAGAAGCAGCTGACCGATCTCTGGGGGGCGTGGCACGACCTGGCCAACCAGCCCGGGAGCGCGATCGACGGGGCCACCCGAGGCCAGGTGATCGCCCGGTCGCAGACCGTCGTCGACACCCTGCACGCGACCCACGACGCGCTCGCGTCGCTGTACTCGACCACGCGGGAGCAGCTCGACTCGTACGTCACCGAGGTGAACACGACCGCGACCCAGGTCGCCCAGCTCAACCAGGCCGTCATCCGGGGTACCCAGGCGGGCCTGCCGGTCAACGAGCTCGCCGACCAGCGTGACCAGCTGGTCATGCACCTCGCGGAGCTGACCGGCGCCACCGCGGTGCCCCGCGCCAACGGCTCGATGGACCTGCTCCTCGGCGGCTCGAGCCTGGTCAGCGGCGACGTCGCCCGCCAGATCCAGGTCTCCGGAGCGGGGCGCCTCGATGACGTGGCGACGCAGCCGGTGACGCTGAGCTGGACCGACAACAGCGCCGGCGTCGCGGGAGTGGGCGGACAGGTCGCGTCGTCGCTGGACGCGCTGAACACCGTCATCCCCAACTACTCGGGCCAGCTCGACCAGGTCGCTGTCGCGCTCCACGACACGGTCAACGCCCAGCACATGCTGGGGTACGACGTGAACGGCAACCCCGGGACGGCCTTCTTCGGGCCGGTGCCGCCGTCGACGGTCGCGGTCACGGCCGGGAGCATCTCCGTCCTGATCACCAACACCAACGACGTCGCGGCGTCGTCGACCCCGGGCGGGACCCGCGACGGCGGCAACGCGGACCTCATCGCCGGCATCGGTACCTCGGCCCCCGGTCCGGACACGGCCTTCCGGTCGCTGGTGGCCAACCTCGGCATCGCCGCGCAACAGGCAGACCGGCGGGCGAGCGTCCAGGACACGCTGACCAAGAACGTGGACTCGGCACGGACGGCGCAGTCCGGCGTCAACCTCGACGAGGAGATGACGAACCTGATCGCGTTCCAGCGCGCCTACCAGGCCGCGTCGCGCGTCATCACCACGATCGACTCCACCCTCGACACACTCATCAACCACACCGGGGCCTGAGGTTAAGCCATGACCAGCGCATACCGAGTCACCGAGCGATCCATCTCGACCAACGTGCTTGTCGGCCTGCAGGGCAACCTGAAGCGGCTGGGGGACATCCAACAGCGGCTCTCCAGCGGCAAGCAGGTCTCGCAGCCGTCGGACTCACCGACCGCCGCCGTCGAGATCATGCAGTACCGCGGCCAGCTGGCCACGAACGACCAGTACTCCCGCAACGCCGACGACGCCCTGGGCTGGCTCGGCACGATCGACACCTCGGTGAGCAGCATCATCAGCCAGGTCCAGCAGGCACGCCAGCTGACGCTGACGGGCATGTCCAACGGCGCCGGCGGCTCGACCGACGCCCGCGCCGCCCTGGCCGCGCAGGTGGACCAGATCCGGCAGTCGGTGATCGGCGTGGCGAACACGAAGTACCTCGACCGTCCCGTCTTCGGCGGCACCACGGCCGGCTCGGCCGCGTTCACCTCGACCGGTGCCTACGTCGGCGACTCGGGCCTGGTGGCGCGTACGGTCGGCGACAACGTCAAGGTGACCGTGGGGGAGTCCGGCCCGACCTACTTCGGTAGCGGCTCCACCCAGCTGTTCTCCGTGCTCTCCGACATTTCCAACCACCTCACTACCGACCCCACCCAGCTCGCGGCCGACCTCGACAACCTCGACGCGGCACTGCAGACGCTCCAGACGGCTCAGTCGACGGTCGGTGCCCGATACAACCAGGTGACGCAGATGCAGCAGGCCGCCAACGACCGTACCGACGCGCTGACGGCGCAGCTGTCCGACGTCGAGGACATCGACCTACCCAAGACGATCACCGACATGATGCTGCAGCAGAACGCCTATCAGGCGGCTCTCGGCGCGGCGGCCAAGGTAGTGCAGCCGTCCCTCGTCGACTTCCTGCGCTAAGGCGACCGGAGGATAACCATGACCGTGCAACTACTCGAACCCGTCGAGACCGTCGACACCACCCAACCGCCCGTTCTCGAGTTCGTCGCGCCGATGCCGGGCTTCCCGCACGACCGCCGCTTCGTCCTGGTCGCTCTGGACGACACCGGGATGCTGTACTCGCTGCAGTCGGTGGACCGGCCGCAACTGCGGTTCCTCGTGGCGCCGCCGGCCCCGTTCTTTCCGGACTACTCCGTCGAGGTCGACGACGCGACGATCGAGGATCTCGGGGTGGTCGACCCGAGCGACGTCCTGGTCCTGCTCGTCATCAACGCCGGTGACGGTCCCGCGGACGCCAGCGCCAACCTCATGGCCCCGATCGTCCTCGCCCGGCACAGCCTGCGCGCCGTGCAGGTGATTCTCGGTCGTTCGGGACTCCCCGTGCGCGCGCCACTCTTTATCGGATAAATCGGGTATCGTGCACTCGCCGGGATAACCGGTCATCCGAAGGAGGAGCGCGTGCTCGTTCTGACCCGCCGTCCCGGTGAAAGTGTCGTGGTTGGCGACGACGTCGTCATCACCGTCCTCGACGTGCGGGGCGACGTCGTGCGCCTCGGCATCAAGGCGCCCCGCAGCGTCCAGGTGCACCGCGAAGAGGTGTACCTCGAACTGCGGAAGGTGAACCAGGAGGCGGCGTCGCCCAGCGACGGCGCCGTCGAGGCTCTCACCCGACGGCTGCGGCCCGGTGGTGAGAAGGCGCAGGCGCCGGCCGACGAGGCTTAGGACTACGGCCGAAGCCGGGGGCCGGTGCGAGTCCGCTGATCCCCTCGGCCGCCGCGTCGGGCGCGCTGTCCCGGTCGGCCGGGCCATCACTGGCCGGGCCGGCCAGTTGCGCCGCCATCCAGTCGAACGCCGCCGGCGCCAGCACGCGCCACACCCCGCCGGTGTGGCCGCCGGTGGGCGCGTAGGCGGTGGTCACCCGCAGCGGTGACCGCGCCGCGGCGGCCATGCTCTGAAGCTGAGCGAAGCCCTTCACATCGTCGCGTGCGCAGGCGAGGTACAGCGCCAGCGACGGCACCGGCAGGTTGTTCACCCGCCACAGGGGACTGTTCTCGTCCCGCAGGTGGCCGTCCCCGTGGTACAGGTCGCCGGTCGTCCGGTCGGTGATGGCCGTGTAGTAGCCGGAGAAGCTGACCGCGGCCGCGTACCGGTCGGGGTGGCGCAGGGCCAGATTGGCCGCGCAGAATCCACCGGTCGAGAAGCCGAAGATTCCCCAGCCGGCGCGGTCGGTACGGGTCCGGAAGTGCGCGTTGACGTAGTCCTGCAGATCCAGGCTGAGGTAGGTGTCGAACTGTGCGCCGCCGGCCGCGTCGACGCACTCGCTGTCCTGGGTCGGGCTCGGGTGCTGGACCGGGAAGACCATGATGGTGGGTGGCATCCGGCCGGCCTTGATCTCCTTTTCGGCGACCTTGCGCGGGTCCGCCACGTCGAACCAGGTCTGCGGGGTGCCCGGGAAGCCGGCGAGCGCCTCGATGACCGGCAGCCGCGCCGTCGACGAGTCGTAGGAGGGCGGCAGGTACACGTACGCGGGCAGCCGGATGCCGCTACGCCGGCCGGTGATCGTGATCTCCACCAGCCGGCCGGCGGTCGCACCGGGGCTGTGCGGCTGCGCCACCGGGTCGAGCGGCGCGGCGGCGCGGTTGTCACCGAAGAACTGCCCCCACGCGGTGTACATGTGCAGCTTGCGGTTGACCGCCACACCGGCCACGGCGAACGCCAGCACCAGGCAGCAGGCGAGCGCGAGGACCCGGGTCGGCCAGCGCCACCAGCCGCGCATCCGCTCCCAGAGCAGGGCGGTGCCGACGGCCGCCGCCACGGCGTAGACCGCGGTGAGCACCTGCAGGAGCGGGCTGGTCGGGCTCACGGCATCTCCCGCTCATCCATGAGGGCCTCCGGCGACCGGCGCGGTCGGGTTGATCAGCGGCTCGGCCAGCGGCGCGGGCAGGCGCTGCTGTACCCAGCGCAGCGCGGCGGTGAGTCGGGCGGTGGGGTGGGCGACGGTGTCGGAGGTGAGGCCCTTGCCCGCCGGTTCGCCCGCGACGACGACCAGGTTGAGGCCGGCCGGCAGCCGCCGGGCCCGGTCGAGAAGATCGGCCGCCGGAGCGTGGCTGCCGTCGGACACCAGCGCGGCGGTGAGGTAGCGGTCGCGGCTTCCGGCCACCATGTCGAGGGCGAGCGCCTGCGCCGGGCCGACGCCGGCCACGGCCCAGTTGTCGGGCTGTACGCGCAGGTCACGGCCGAGCCGATCGGGCAACTGCTCGGTGAGTACGGGCAGGGCGGCGGCCGGGTCGGCCAGCCGGACGAACACGACGACCGCGGCGTCGGCGCCCCGGGCGGCCTGGAGGGCGTGCCGGTCGTCCCAACCGCCGGCCGGGGGATCGGTGCGCGGCGGGGCGGCCACGACGATCACCGGGAAACGGGCCGTCTGGTCCCGGAAGTAGGCGGCCGGCACGGCGACGACCGGCGGGGCGGCGAGCTTCCAGGCCGATTCCTCGGCCGGCTTCCAGGTGAACGAGAAGCCGAGGTTGCGCCCCTCGGGCGCGTGGCCGTGCAGCCAGGTCTCCAGGTCGGCGCTCGGGGCGGTCGTGACCTTCTCGACGTCGCGTACGCCACCGAAGAACACCGACCAGGAGGGGTAGATCTCGAGGGCCCGGTTGACGCCGATCGCCACCGTGAGGACGGCGACGACCTCGGTGAGCAGGAGCGCGAGCGTGCGTACCAGGCCGCGGACGAGCCACGGGCGGCGCGTCACCCGTGCGGTGCGCCACCACAGCAGCCCGGTGCCGGCCGCGAGCACGAGCGTCACGACGACGCCGGTGATCAGCAGCGGCAGCCCGGTCAGCGACACCTGTGCGCTCCCCTCTCACAGCTGGCTCACATCCGGGGCAAAGAGTACGGCGGATGCGCAAGGTGACGTAGGCCCACTGCTCCTCCGATCGGGCCACAGCCGGCTCGGTCGAACGTGCCGGTAGTCTCGGTCGGTTTGCCGCACCAGGCCCCGTCACCAGCGGATATGGAGTGCAGGTCGGTGGTGGCGGGTGGCCGGTCTCACACCGGTCGCGTCGATATACGTCGATATAGGTCGATGATACCGGGCTTCGGCCGTTACCTTTCGCTGATGTCCTCCACCGCCGCGCCCAGGGCCGGCGCGTTCCACATCTGCAGGGTGGACCGGCCGCAGTCGGCTACCACGATCTTGCTGATCTGGTAGCCGTTCGTGTCGGTGTAGAAGTCGGGCGGCGTCGCGTTCGGGTCGGTCGGGGACAGGCAGAGCCCCGCGCTGTCCTTGATGTGGTACCTGGTGAGGTCGTCACCGGTGTCGCCGTAGACGGTCCAGGTCGGGGCCTGCGCCAGGTTGGTCGGACACTGCTGGACCGTGACGTACTGGGACGCGGCCGTCGTCGCGGGACTGCGGAGGCACCACCGACGTCCCTGGTCGTCGGTGGTGAGGATCGGGCCGACCGCGCTCTTCGCGTTCGACGCGATCGTCGGCAGCTTCCACTTCTGGTTCCAGCCGATGTCGGCCGGGTCCGGTGCCTGCTTGCACGGCCACGCGATCAGGAAGCGCTTGGTGACGTCGAACTCGGGCACGTCCAGGCAGCGGCCGAACTGGTTCAGGTTCACCAGTTGCTGCGACGACGCGCCGGCCGCGCCCGCGCCGACGAGGGCGTCGGGCGTCAGACCGGTGCCCTGGTTACAGGGCCTCGTGATTACCTGGCTGCCGGGCTGCGTGCCGTCGACGGCGAAGCAGAAGTTGTCGGGCTTCGACCCGTCCTTGGTCCCCTGGAAGTTCCCGTTGTCGTTGAAGAGCCACTGCTGCTGTGGCTGCGTCGTGGTCGCGCACGGCTGGAGCTGGACCGGATTGTTGGCCGACTGCTTCGCCTCCAGACACATGCCGAGGGCACCTGACACCCTCGTCGACGTCAGGTAGATGTTGAGGTTCTTGTCGTAGGCGAACTGCTGCCGCGGGCTGTCCGGGCTGCACGGCTGCACCAACAGGTTGGTGCCGCTGGCCGGCGTCGCCGTTCCGGCGTCCAGGCACAGGTTGATGCCGGTGCCGGCGACATGGACCAACCCACCTCCGATCGGCTGGTTGCCGATCGTGAACCGGTACGTGGACCGCAGCACCCGGTGCGTCTTCCCCGCGGTACCGGTCGAGCGCACGACCGCGTAGCTGGGCGCGCTCGCGGTGCCGCTGCCCCCGATACACCTGACCTGGTTCGCGGAATCGTCGAGCCAGCTGTCCGGTCTGCCCCGAGGGTCGGTGTTCACATAGGTGATCGTCACCTCGTAGCTGGCGGCGTTTGCGGCACCGACGGGGGTGACCGCCAGTCCGCACGGCAGCTTCCCGACCGCGCCCTGGCCATCGCTGTCGGTGGCCGCCCGGATCTGTCCCAGCGCGGCGTCGACCCCGGCCTGTGCGGCGTTCAGCGCGTCCGCGCGCTGAGCGCTGACCTGTGTGGAGTGCACCTGGGTGACCACCATGGGCACCAGCAGGGCGCTCAGGGTGATGCCGACGATGGTCAGCATCAGCGCCATCGCCACGGAGCCGGCGTCACCGGTGGGGCGGCACGGGCGCGGGTACCCGCGACGGCGGTCGGCGGCAGCGGTCACGGCGACGTCCGCCCTTCCTGGCAGACCAGCTTGTCCTCGGGCCGGGCGGCGGGCTGGCTGTTCAGCGCCGTGAAGGTCACGTCCGTGTGGGCCGTCGAGCGCGCGGCGCCCGATCCGCCGGCGGCGTCGAGCGTCACCTCCAGGCGCTGGAAGTTGGCGTTGTCCGCGGGTTGGAACGGCTGCTTGTCGGTGCGGAGGTTCGACGCCAGGACCGGCGCGGTGGTCCACGCGGGTGGGGTGGCACCCTGATCCCACGCCCGGAGCCGGAGGTTGCCGCTCGGGTCCAGCCGCAGCTCGCCGCAGCGCCCGACCCCGGTCGTCGTCAGGTACTCGACGACGTAGGAGGAACCCACCCGGTCCGGCTTGCTGATCGCGCTGGCGTAGCGGATTTCCTTGTCCAGCCGCTCGAACGCGATGGTGATCTGTGATTCCGCGGTCGCGATCGCCTCGGTCCGGTTCGCGGCGCGGTACATCGCCACGACGCCCGTGGTGAACGCCGCCATCACGAGACTCATGATCGACATGGCGACCACGATCTCGAGCAGGGTGACGCCGGCCTCGCCGCCCGCGCGTACCCGCTGGATCCGCCGCCGTCCGGTACCGCGCCTGTTCATCGGACCGTCCAGGTGAACATGACCGTCGCGTGGTCGTCCAGGAAGGAGTGGCCGTTGGAGGTGAAGGTGACGGGCACGCGGACCTTCACCGTGACCCGGTAGGTGCCGGCCTGCTTGAGGGTTCCGGTGAGTACGCCGTTCTTCAGCGTCACGTCCGGTGGCAGTCCGGTGGCGGTCCAGGTCTGACCACCGCTCCATCCCACCGCCGAGACCGGGACGCTCACGGTCTGGCCGACGCTGTCGGTGCGGTCGCCGGCCGGTGCGGTGATCTTCAGCCCTGGCACGAGCGGGTCCGGGAGGGAGCCGTCCACGCTCCAGGGGAACGTGACCGAGTTGGTGGCGCCCGTGGCGTCGGTGACCGTGACGGTGGTGAGGTAGCGGCTCCCGAAGAGCAGATCGCCCCAGATCAGACCGTGGGACGTCATGGAGACGCCCTCGGGCAGGTTCGTGTACGTCCAGGTGTACGGACCGGTGCCGTCCGCGGCCGCCGACTCCCAGACCGGGGTGAACCGCCGGTCGGTGCGGGCTCCGGTGGGCGCGGTGAGCCGCGGGACGACCGTCCATCCGAACGTCGTCGACGCCGTCTTGCCGTTCTTGTCGGTGACCGTCACCGTGACGTTCCGGACCGGGCCGGTCTGCGTCGGGATGCCGGTGATGACGCCGGTCTTCCGGCCGAGGGACAGTCCCGGCGGCAGGCCGGTGGCGCCCCAGGGGCCGGACTTGGTGACCGCCCACGTATACGGCGCGGTGCCGCCGCTGAGCAGGGTGTTGAGGTCGAAGGAGGCCTGGACGCCCTTGGTCGCCGTCTGCGGGCCGGGGCTGGCAAGCTGCGGCGAGGTCGTCCGGGAGACGACGGCCCACCCGAACGTCGTCGACGCCGCCTTGCCGTTGTTGTCGGTGACCGTGACGGTGACGTCGCTGGCCGGGCCGGTCTGGGTCGGGGTCCCGGTGATGACGCCGGTCGACGGGTCGAGGGACAGCCCCGGCGGCAGGCCGGTGGCGCCCCAGGGGCCGGGCGTGGTGACCGCCCAGGTGTACGGCGCGGTGCCGCCGCTGAGGAGGGGCTTGAGGTCGAAGGAGACCGCGAGGCCGCTGGTCGCGGTCTGCGGGCCGGGGCTGTCGAGCTTCGGCAGGGCGACGATCGTCCAGGTGAAGGACGTGCTGCCGGTGTTGCCGAAGCCGTCGGTGGCGATCGCGGTGACGTCGAACGCGCCACCCCTGGTCGGGGTACCGGTGATCTGGCCGTTCGAGGCCATCGCCAGCCCGTCCGGCAGTCCCGTGGCGGAAAAGGTCAGCGGCGGTGCGCCGCCGGACGCCGTGATCGTCACGGTCGATATCTGGACGTCGACCTCACCGGGGAGGTCCGCCTGCTGTCGCACGGTCGGCGGCGCAGCCTTGGCGGACCGGTCGAACAGCGGGTCACTCGCGCCACTGATCAGGGTCGAGGTGGCGTACGTGCAGGTCGAGCTCTGACAGCTCTTGTCGCGCCACGTCACCGCGACGACCACGTGCAGCAGTTCGACCGCGTCGGTCGTCCGGGTACAGGGGCCTCCACCCGCCGCCTGCCAGCACTTTCCGACGTACCAGTAGCGGTTGTACGGGGTCGGGGAGTCACTCGTCCGCAGCGCGGGGGCGGGCCTGGTCGGGTGGTCCCACTCCGCCATGTCGCTGAGGTCGACCCCGGCCACCGGTGGGCCGCACGGGGTGGCGGTACCGCACGGCGCGCGCCCGTCTAGCAGCTGCGCCGGACTGAGTGAGCGGACCTGCTCGATGCCGTCCGCCGCGAGGCGGATCGCGGTCTGCTTACCGCGCTGAAAGCCCATCATCGACATGCTGTTGGCGTAGAACGTCGTCAGCGCCCCCATGACGATGCCGATCAGCATCATGGAAACGAGGACCTCGGTCAGGGTGAAGCCGGCGTCCGGCGCGCGGTTGCCCGCGCGCGACGACAGCGCCGCCACGCGGCGACGAAGACCGGCGTGCATTCACCCCTCCCGAAGCTCGGTACTGCTCTCGTCCGCCGACGTCAGCTCGCCGGCGTCAGTTCGCCGACGTCAGTTCGTCGGCGTCTTCGCGGCGGTGCTGGCCGCGGGTGCGACGAACACCTGGGTCTTCAGGCTCAGCGTGTAGCTGGTCGCCGGCTCCGCGTCCGCGCTCAGACCCGCGCTGGTGATGAGCACCGCGCGCGGCTGGACCTGCTGCAGCTGGTCGAGGAACTGGTTGAGGCCGGCCGCGCTGCCGCTGGCGCTGAGCGTCACCGGCAGCGCCTGGATTCGGGTACCGCGGGCCGTCACCTGCGTCGGCGAGCCGACCGAGACGCCGCCCACGGACACACCCGCCGCGGCGCCGGCCCCCTGCAGGTCGGCGAGGAACGCCGACAGGTCCGCGGAGGTCGGCAGCGACCTGCGGTCGCGCTCCAGCTGCGCCTGGTACGTCGCCAGGTCGCCGTTCTGCTGCCGCAGCTGCGTGAGCCGCTTCTGCAGTGTCGACAGCCGCAGCGACGCGGTGGCGGTCTGTTCGCGTAGCGCGCCCGCTTCGCTGTACTGCGGGCGGATGAGGAAGAGCCAGGCGGCGGCGAACAGAGCGGCGGCGGCGAGGACGCCGCCGGCGATCCACAGCCGGTCCCCGTGACGGGCGGCCATCACTTCCCTCCCTCGGTGTAGCGGCCGCCGAGCGCGGCGTCGGTGATGTCGAGCCGTACGGTGAACCGCTCCGCCGTGTCGTCGGGTACCGACGCGTCGAGGAACGGGTTCCCGAGCCCCGGTACGGCCGCCAGCCGGTCCAGGTACTGCGCGACCGCGGCCTTGCTGGACGCGGTGCCGGTGATCGTCACGGTGCCGACGAGCCGGTGGCCGGTGGTGTCCGGAAGCCGCGGGCCGGTGGCGCTACCGCCTGTGCCGTTACCGCCCGTGCCGTTGCCGGCTGTGTTGAGGGAGCCGGCCACGTTGGTGATGCTCACCCCGGTCGGCGCGGCGCTCTCGATCGCCGAGATAACGCCCGACCACCGCAGATCGGAAGCGAGCAGAGTGGAAAGTTCGCTCCGGATGGTCTGCGACTCCCGCTGCACGCCGATGAGCGTGGCGTAGTCCTTCTGCAGTCTCTCCAGGCGCCGCACGTCGAGCTCGGCGCCGCTCAAACCGGCGCGCTCCGTGGCCGCCTGGTAGCGCGCCAGCCCGTACCACCCACCGAGGAGCACCACGAACACGGCGAGCGCGGACACGACGGTCCGCCGCACGGTGCGGACGCGGCGCACATGGACGATCTCCGGTGGCAGGAGGTTGGCCGCGATCGACAGCATCCGTGCCGGGCTCTCGGCGGGCACCGGGGAGCCGGGCGGCACGGAGCCCGGCGGCATGAGGGTGGTCGTCATGATGGTGCTCCCAACGCGAGGCCGATCGAGACCGCCGCCGACGAGCTGAACGGCCCGAGGGGGTCGGAGGTGGCCCGGTGGGACCGGCGCAGCCGGCTGGCCGGGTCCGCCGCGACCACGTCGACGCCGAGGTGGTCACGCAGGGCGTCGCCCAGGCCGGGCAGGAGCGACCCGCCGCCGGACAGCGAGAGCCGCGTCACGCGCGCCTGGCGGCCGCCGGCGTTGAGGTACGCGAAAGAGCTGCGGATCTCGCTGATGATCGGGCCGAGGGCGGACCGGATCACCTCTGCGGCCACCGGGTCCTCGTCGTCGCGCAGGCCCACCCGGCACTTGCGCTCCTCGGCGTCGGCCGGGGTGAGGTCGAGCCGGTCCGCGAGGATCGCGGTGATCTCCGCGCCGCCGCGGGGGATGGTCCGGACGATCAGCGGCTGCCCGTCGTCGTGCACCACGACGCTGGTGGCCTGGGCGCCGATGTCGACGATCGCCTCTACCTGCGAGTCCAGACGGGACGCGGCGCGCAGCAGCGCGAAGGAGGCGAGGTCCACGCGCCCGACGTGCAGCGCCGCCCGCTCGACCGCGCTCACGGCGGTCACGACCGCTTCCTTCGGCGCGGCGATCAGCAGGCCGCGTACGGTGTCCCGGCCGCTCGCGTCCTCGAGCGGGCAGAAGTCCAGCAGCGACCGCTCGACGGGCAGCGGCAACGAGTCGCGTACCTGGAACGGCAGGGACTGGCGCAGGTCGCGTTCGCCGACGTTCGCCACCGACATCTCGCGGACGACGATCTGCGGGTTGGTGACCCCGAGGGTGACGGTCCGGCCGCGGAACTTCGTGGTCGACCACAGCTCCTTCAGCGCGAGCGTCACCGCTTTCTCGTCGTGGATCACGCCGCCCTGCACCGCGCCGTCGGGTAGCGGCACGCGGCCGAACGCGGTGATGACGGCGCCGTCCTTGCCGCGGCTGGTCTCCACTGCGCGGACGGAGGTCGATCCGACATCCAGTCCGATCGGGTTTCCGGTGGCCATCAGTGCTCCTTGCGCATGGGTGTCAGGCGGTGGGCACGAGCAGGGACGCGTACCAGCTCGCGAGCGGACCGGCGGCGAACACGGCGAGCAGCGCGCCGGCGAGCATCGCGGGGCCGAACGGGAGCGCGGTCTTGAGGTTGGCGCGCCGGGTCACCAGGAGCGCGACTCCGGCCAGGCCGCCGAGCAGGAAGCCGGCGAACGCGCCGATGAGCACCGAGCTCCAGCCGAGCCAGCCGAGGTAGAGGCCGAGCAGCCCGGCGAGCTTCACGTCGCCGAAGCCCATGCCGGCCGGGTACAGGAACGCGAGGACGAAGTAGAACGTCCAGAGGGCGGCCATCGCGGCCGCGGCCCGGGCGGCGGCCCACCAGTCGCCGTCGGCGGCGGTGGCGAGGACGAGCAGTACCGCGCCGACCGCGTAGGACGGCAGCACGATCACGTCGGGGAGCCGGTGCACGTCAAGGTCGATCATCGCCAGGGCGACCGCGACCGCGGTCAGGTACAGGTACGCCGGGAGCGCGGCGGACAGGCCGAAGCGCGCGGCCACGCCGACGAACAGCAGCGCGGTCGCGATCTCGACCAGCGGGTACCGGACGCTGATGCGCTGCGCGCAGTGTGCGCACCGGCCGCGCAGGACGAGCCAGCCGACCAGCGGCACGTTGTGCCACGGCTTGATGGGGGAGCGGCACCGGGTGCAGTGCGAACCGGGTCGCAGCAGCGACTCCGCGCGCGGCACGCGGTGGACCACCACGTTGAGGAACGAGCCCACCGCGAGGCCGAGCGCGGCGACGATCACGAGCAGAGCTGTCATCCTGGCCGTCCTTTCTTCCTCTCGTGCGGTGGGATGGGTTGAGTGGTGGTGTGGCGGCGGGGGTCGGCCGCGCCGCCACACCACCGGCCGGGCGTCAGCCGAGGCAGGCGGAGACGCTCGACGACGTGTCCTCCTTGACGGACCCACCGGCCGAGCTGTCGTACTTGTAGACCTTGTCGCCGTCGGCGTTCTTGCCGCAGATGACGTAGCTGGTGCCGTTGTTCTTGATGCCGAGCGTGTTGCCCGTCGACACCGAGGTCTTCACCGTGTTGCCGGACGAGGCGTTGAAGCTGTCCGGGTACGCGTTGTTCTCGGAGTAGTACTCCTCGACGGCGGTGATCGCGTTGCGGACGTCCGACTGCGCGGTCTTGTTCTTCGCGCCCTTGGTGTAGTTCATGTACAGCGGAACGGAGATGCCGGCCAGCACGCCGATGATGACCACGACCACCAGCAGTTCGATCAGGGTGAAGCCGTGGTCGCCGGTCGTGCGCTTCGCATGGATCCGGCGGAGCGTTTCTTGCATGGTGAGCCTCCTGCGACTCATATGTGGGACACGGCGCGTGCCGGTTGTCCGATGCGTGAGCGGGCCCAGCCCGTCACGGTTGCCGTGCGGCGCACGGAACTCTGCTGGCGCGCTCATTGGGCGCCCTGGATGTGCTGGTAGATCGTGAACATCGGCAGGTACAGGCAGATGACGATGCCGCCGACGACGGCGCCCATGACGATGACCATGATCGGTTCGATCGAGGCGGTCAGCGCCTCGGCCGCCGCGTCGACCTCGCGGTCGTAGAAGTCGGCGACCTTGTCGAGCATCTGCGTGAGCCGGCCGCTCTCCTCGCCGACCTCGATCATCTGGGTGACCATGCCCGGGAAGACCGGGTGCCTGCCGAGGGCAGCCGACATGGGGTGCCCGTCCCGGACGGCGGCCTGGAGATCCCGGGTGGCCTCGGTGATGACCGCGTTTCCGGTGGTGGCGCCGACGACGTCGAGGGCCTGTATGACGGGGACGCCGACGTTGAGCAGCGTGCCGAGGTTGCGGGCGAACCGGCTGATGGCGATCTTCGCCAGCAGCGGCCCGAACACCGGCAGCCGCAGCTTCAGCCGGTCGAACGCCAACCGGAACGCCGGCCGGCGCCGCAGCTCGCGGCGTACCAGTGTGGTGCCGGTGGCGGCTACCGCCACGAGCAGCGGAGCCGACCAGACGAGGCTGTGGCTGGCGGCGACGATGATCTGGGTGGGGAGCGGAAGCGTGCCGCCGAGCGAGGCGAACATCTTCTCGAAGATCGGTACGACGAACGTCAGCACACCGGCGACGAGCAACGCGGTGAAGAGCAGGACGATCACCGGGTACGTGAGGGCGCTCTTGATCTTCCCGCGGAGGACGGCCTCCTTCTCGAGGTTCGTCGCGATCCGCTCCAGGGCGCCGTCGAGGAAACCGCCGGTCTCGCCGGCCCGGATCATGGCCACCATCAGCGCCGGGAAGACCTTGCGGTGCTTGGCGAGCGCCGCCGACAGCGACATGCCGGCCTCGACGTCGATGCGGGCCTCGGCGAGCGCCTTCTTCAGCGGCGCCTTGGCGGCCTGGTCCTCCAGGACGGCGAGCGCGCGCAGCAGCGACATCCCGGACGCGGTCATCGTCGCGAACTGCCGGGCGAAGACCGACAGGTCCTTGAGCGTGGTACGCCCGCCCAGCCCGGGCAGCGACAGGTCGCGCCGCAGGCCGGATCCCGCCTCGGTGAGGGCGACGGGTACCAGACCCTGCTGGCGCAGCAGCTGGATGGCGGCGGCCTCGTTCGAGGCGTCGATGGTGCCCTTCGACCGTTTGCCGTGGAGATCGACAATCTTGTAGTCGAACGTCTTGGTGGCCATCGTCGTCACCACCGTCCAGTGAGGCGCTTGAATTCCTCGACCGAATGGCAGATGTCGAACGCCTGGGCGGCGTCGACGGTTCCGGCGCGGACGAGCTCGGCCAGGTGCTGGTCGAACGACAGCATCCCCTCGCCGCCGCCGGACTGCATGAACGACGGGATCTGGTGGGTCTTGCCCTCACGGATCAGGTTCCGGATCGCCGCGGTGACGAACATGATCTCCGTGACGACGGCGAGACCGGATCCGTCCGCGCGAGGGCACAGTGCCTGTGTAACCACGCCCTGGAGCGCCGTCGACAGCTGCGCGCGGATCTGCGGCTGCTGGTGCGGCGGGAACATGTCGATGACGCGGTCGACGGTCTGCGCGGCGCTCTGCGTGTGCAGGGTCGCGAGTACGAGGTGGCCGGTCTCCGCCGCCGCGATGGCGGTGGCCGTGGTCTCCAGGTCCCGCAGCTCACCGACCAGGATGATGTCGGGGTCCTGGCGCAGCGCGTGCTTGAGGGCCGACGCGAACGACACCGTGTCGGCGCCGACCTCACGCTGGTTGACGATGCAGCCCTTGTGCTGGTGCAGGAACTCGATCGGGTCCTCGATGGTGACGATGTGGGCCGACCGGGTGCGGTTGGCCAGGTCCAGCAGCGACGCCAGGGTCGTCGTCTTGCCCGAGCCGGTCGGGCCGGTCACCAGGACCAGACCGCGGGGCAGGTGGGCCAAGCGCGCCACCGACTCCGGCACGCCCAGCTCGTTGAGCGGTTTGATCTGGTACGGGATCGTTCGGAAGACCGCCCCGTACGAGCCGCGCTGCGCGAACAGGTTCACCCGGAACCGGGACACGCCCTCGATGCTGTACGAGACGTCGAGCTCGTTGTCGCGTTCGAACCTGCTCCACTTCTCGGGGGTCACCGCGGCCCGGGCGAGCGCCGTCGTGGCCGCCGGCGTGAGGCGGTCGTAACCGGGAAGCGGCTTCAGCCGGCCGTTGACCCGGATGGTGGGTGGCGCGCCCGCCGTCAGGTGCAGGTCGGAGCCGTACGCGTGCACGGTGGCCACGAGCATGGCGTCCAGGGACGCGCGCGCGCCGTCCACGTCGGCCGGTACGGCCGGGGGAACGAGCGTCGGTGTCGCCTCCACCGGAATCTCCTCGCAAGGGTCGCTGTACGTGTCACGCGTCCCACATGTCGGCACCCGGCGGGCCTGCTTTAGCAACAAATACCTGCAATCGGTGCAACGAAGATCGATTTCTCAGACCGCCACCCGGAGCACTTCCTGGATCGAGGTGAGGCCTTCGGCGGCCTTGCCCAGCCCGTCGATGCGCAGCTCGCGCATGCCCTCGGCCATCGCTACCCGCCGTAGGTCCGTCGTCGACGCGCGCGCGATCGTCAACTTCTCGATCTCCGGCGACATCGGCATGACCTCGTGCAGCGCGATGCGGTCGCGGTAGCCCGTACCCGAGCACGACCGGCACCCGCCCGCCTTCCACAGCACGTCGGGCACCGCCAGGTCGGCCGGCCAGCGCGAGCCGGCCAGTTCGGCTTCGGTCGGGGCGTACGCCTGCTTGCACCAGTCGCACAGGCGCCGCGCCAGCCGCTGTGCCAGCACGCTGTCGATCGACGAACCCACCAGGAACGGCTCGATGCCCATGTCGGTCAGGCGGGTAACCGCGCTCGGCGCGTCGTTGGTGTGCAGCGTCGACAGCACGAGGTGCCCGGTGAGCGCGGCCTCGACCGCGAGCTGCGCGGTCACCCGGTCGCGGATCTCACCGATGAGCACCACGTCCGGGTCCGACCGCAGGATCGCGGGCAGCACCTCGGCGAACGTGAGCCCGGCCTTGTGGTCGACCTGGACCTGGTTCACGCCCGGCAGCCGGTACTCGACCGGGTCCTCGACCGTGATGATGTTGATCGTGGGCTTGCTGATCGCGGAGAGGATCGCGTACAGCGTGGTCGACTTTCCCGAGCCGGTGGGGCCGGTCACCAGGACCATGCCGTGCGGTTTGGTGAAGGACGCCGCGAAGCGCCGGTAGTTGGCCGGGGTGAAGCCGAGCGCCTCCAGCTTGAGGTTGATGCCGCCGGTGTCCAGTACGCGCAGGACGATCTTTTCGCCCCAGACGGTCGGCAGCGTCGCCAGCCGGAGGTCGATCGAGCGCTGGTTGACCTCCACGGTGAGCCGGCCGTTCTGCGGTACCCGTCGCTCGGTGATGTCGACGTTCGCCATGATCTTCAAGCGTGAGATCAGCGCCGCCTGCACGTGTCGGGGCACGGTGTCGATCTCGTGCATCACGCCGTCGATGCGGTAGCGCACCCGCATGTCGTGCTCGGTCGGTTCCAGGTGCAGGTCCGAGGCGCGGTTCTGGATGGCCTGTTCGAGCAGGGAGTTCGCGTAGCGCACGATCGGCGCGTCGTCGCCGACCGAGGTGAGGCTGGGGGTGTTGGCGGCCTGCTCGGCGCGCAGGGTCTCCGCCACGTCGGCGAGGTCGTTCTCCTCGCGCCGCAGCCGCTCAATGATCTTGCGTAGCTCGGTGCGGGCGACGACGACGGGTTTGACGACGAGACCGGTGGCGGCGCGTACGTCGTCGAGCGCGACCACGTCGCCGGGGTCGGTGATCCCGACGACGATCTCGTGCTCGTCGACCGCCAGGCCCAGGACCCGGTGACGGAGTACGAGAGAGAGCGGGATCGCGGCCACCGCGGCCGGGTCGAGCTGGTACCCGACCAGGTCGACGAACGTGATCCCGTACGCGTCGGCGGAGGCCTCGGTCAGCTGCGTCTCGGTGACGACGTGGTCGTTGATGAGCACGGACCGGATCGACCGGCCGGTGCGCTCCGCCTCGTCGGCCGCTCGCTCGAGCGCCCTCGGATCCACGCCCAGCCGTTCGAGCGCGTCCAGCAGTGGGCGGAATGTCTCGTACACGCCCCCTCAGTCGGACGCGTGCCGACCTACCTGAGCGGTTTTATGGCGTCGCGCGGGCCGGGACGGGGGCACGGCAGCCGGGCCTCGGTGGGTTGCCGACCGCCGCACCCGTCCATAACCGACCGGGGGAGGCGGTGGAGCGCGACCGGAGCGCTACTACCCGGTCGATAACCGCCAGCGTTGCACGGATATCGGCTGCCCGCAAATGGGAGCAATAATGGTCTTCTGGATAGCTATGCGGCTATTCCTAGATGGTGAATGGGGCGTGCGGCCACACCATCGACCGGCGTCACGCCGCCGCGTCGGAGGTCGGCAGCAGGCCCTGGTTCACGGCCACCATGAGGGCCTGGGCCCGGTTGTTCACCCGGAGCTTGCTGTACAGCCGCGAGACGTACGTCTTGACCGTCGCCTCCGAGACCTCCAGCTGAGTGGCGATCGCCGGCAGGCTGGTGCCGTCCCGCATGAGCAGGAGCACCTGCCGTTCCCGTGGGCTGAGCAGGCCACCGTGCGTGTGCCGGCGGGCCAGCGCCGTCTGGAGTCCGGGCGCCATGAACGAGGTCGGGGCCGTCGCCGCGTGGCGTACCGCGGCCAGCACGCTCGCGGCGGGCGCGGACTTCGTGACGTACGCGGACAGGCCGGCGTCGAGCGCCCGGTAGAGCAGGGAGTCGTCGCTCGAGGCGGTGAGCAGGACGATGCCCAGCCCCGGCCGTACCGTGCGCAGCCTGCCGGCGGCCGTGATGCCGTCGCCGTCGGGCAGCGTCAGCTCGATGGTGACGACACTGGGGTTGGTCTCCTCGACCACGCGTTCAGCCTGCGCGAGGTTCGCCGCTTCGCCGACGAGCACGATGTCGGGCGTCGTGGCCACCACGCTGGCCAGGCCGAGGCGCAGCAGCACATGCTCGTCTACGGCAACCAGCCGGATACTCATCGGTCCTCCTGGAGCGGTCCTCTCGCTGCCCACGACAGGCGGGGGCCCACGTCAGGTCGGCGCGGTTTGTCCATAACCGCAGGAAGTGACCGTTCGCTACCGAGGTCGCAACCGAGCTACACCCCAGGGGCCGGCGGAGCAGCCTCCCGGTGAACCCGCGGCGGCCGCGGGACGTGCATAACGGCAGGGACCTACTTCTCGCGGAGGCTCACATGCGCGTCCGGTCGCTCCTGCCCGCCCTGGCTTTCACGGTCCTGCTCGGGCTCGCCGGGTGCGCAGCCGCCCCACACCGCGGCGCCGCGCCCGGTGGCTCCGTTTCTAGCGGCTCCGATTCGAGTGGTTCCGGGTCGGGTGGCGCCGGGTCCGCCAGCGCCGCCGGGAACGGGGCCGGGGCGCCGGCGGCCGTACCGGCCAGCCTGACGTTCACCGCCACCACCCTCGACGGCAAGCGGTTCGACGGGACGAGCCTCGCCGGGCACCCGGTGGTGCTGTGGTTCTGGGCGCCGTGGTGCGCCACCTGCGCCAGCGAGGCGCAGACCCTGCCGGACCTGGCGACCGAGTACAAGGGGAAGGTCGAGATCGTCGGGGTCGCCGGCATGGGTCAGGTCAAGGAGATGCACCAGTTCGTCTCCGACTTCGACCTCGGCCGCATGACCCACCTGTCCGACGACGCCGGCGTGGTGTGGAAGAAGTTCGGCGTGACCGAGCAGAGCGTGTACGTGCTTCTCGACCGGCGCGGCAAGGTCGTGGCCAAGGGGTGGCTGGACAACCAGCAGATCGGCGACCAGATGGCCAAGCTGGCCGCCGCCTGACGTGTCGTCCGACGTACCGCTGCTGCTGGCCCTGGCCGCAGGCGTCCTCGCCGCCGTCAACCCGTGCGGCTTCGCGCTGCTGCCCGCGTACCTGTCCCTGCTGGTCGTCGGCGACGCACCGGCCGCGTGTGGCGTCGCCGTCGGCCGCGCGCTCGCGTTCACGGCCGCGATGACCGCCGGCTTCGTCGCGGTCTTCGGCGCCTTCGGGCTCGTCCTGGCGCCGGTCGCGGGGCTGGTCCAGCAGCACCTGCCGTGGTTCACGATCGGTTTCGGGCTGCTCCTGGCCGCGCTCGGCGGCTGGCTGGTCGCCGGTCGCCAGCTACCGGCGCTGCCGTGGAAGGTGTCCCGCGCGCCGGTGCTGACCCGGTCGGCGCTGTCGATGACGCTGTTCGGCGCGGCGTACGCGCTCGCGTCGCTGAGCTGCACGATCGGCCCGTTCCTGGCGATCGTCGGGTCCAGCGTGCGGGCCGGCTCGATCCTCGCCGGGATCGGGCTGTTCGTGGCGTACGCGGTCGGTATGGGCCTGGTCGTGGGCGTCCTCGCGCTGGCGGTCGCGCTGGCCCGGGCGTCGCTGGTGCGCCGGCTGCGTGCGGTCGCCGCCGTCCTGTCCCGTGCCGGGGGAGTCCTGCTGCTCGTCACCGGCGGGTACGTCGCGTACTACGGCCGGTACGAACTGCGCGCCACCGGCCCTGGCGGCGCCCCCGACGGGATCGTGCGGGCCGGTACCGCCCTGCAGCACGAGATTGCGGCTGGCCTGGAGCGGGTCGGGGTGGTCGGGATCGCCCTGGCGTTCGCGGCGCTGCTGGCCGGGTGGGCCGTCGTCGGTTGGGCGGCGGCGCGGCGGGCCTCCCGGTAGGCCGCGCCACCGGCCTGCCGGTTGCCGCCAGTTGAGCCCAAGGCGTGTTGCTCATCCTGGTCTATCTGCCAGGCATAGGGTCGGCGGCATGGCGCTGCGACTTGTTCAGGCGAATTTCAAGGCTCGGGACGACTCGGCGCTCGGCCGGTTCTGGGCGGCGGCGCTCGGTTGGCGTGTTTCCACCTCGGGAACCGGTGCGACCAGCGTCGCACCCGCGGGCTTCACCTGGACGGACCCTGGCGCCCCTGTCTGCGTCGATGTCATCGCCGTCCCGGACCCCGAAACGGTGAAGTACCGCGTGCACCTCGATCTCGCCACCACCTCTGCGGCTCATCAGGCGGAGTTGGTCGCGCGCCTGCGGGATCTCGGTGCGACGCCCGCCGATGTGGGCCAGGGCGATGTCCCGTGGACGGTCCTGGCCGACCCGGAGGGCAACGTGTTCTGCGTGCTGGAGCCTCGGGAGATTTACCGGGATACCGGGCCGATCGCCGCGGTGGTGGTCGACTGCGCTGATCCGCGAGGCATGGCCCGGTTCTGGGGCGAGGCCATGGACTGGGCTGTGCACGAGGTGACCCACGATCATGCCCGGCTACGTTCGGCCAAGGGCGTCGGCCCGTATCTGGAGTTCCTTCGCACCCCCGACATGAAAACCGTGTCGAGCCGCGTCCATCTCGACGTGGTGCCGTATCGCGGTGACGATCAAGCGGCGGAGGTGGCCTGGCTGACGGACCTTGGCGCGACCCTCGCCGATGTCGGCCAGGGCGACGTCCCGTGGATCGTCCTCGCCGACCCGGAGGGCAACGAGTTCTGCATTCTGGCTCCGGCCTGAACAAGGCCCACACCGAGGCTCCACCGCCGCCGCGGGAAATCCACAACGTCAGCGATCAGTTACCGGCCCTCGGCAGGTGGCTCCCGAACCCACCGACACGAACTCTCCGGCAAGGCGAGGCAAGGCGGCTCCGAAAACGCACTCTCGTCGCCGCTGGCGAACGTCGCATTCGATGCGTCATCGCCCACTTGCGCCCAGCGGCGCGTTCATCCGCTGCATGAACGCGACCGGGTCGACCGCGTTGGCGCTGGTGGCGTACCCGGGGCCGAGGTGCACCTCGAAGTGCAGGTGCGGGGCGCCGGAGTTGCCGGACGTTCCCACGTACCCGATGACCTGGCCGGCCTTGACCTGCTGGCCCAGCGTGACGACCGGCCGGCTCACCATGTGGCAGTACCGGGTGGTGACCTGCCCGGCGTGCCGGATCTCGACGTACCAGCCGCAGCCGCGCACACTCGGGCTGCCGTCGACGTCACAGCTCGGGCCGGAAGTGTTGCACTCGACAGTGACGACCTCGCCGGCGCTGGCCGCGACGATCGGGGAGTTGCGGGGGCGCATGATGTCGACGCCGTCGTGGGTGGGGTTGGACGGCGGACGGAACAGTTGGACGGGTGTGCCCGGCACCGGAACCACCCAGCCGGTGTCGACGCCGGGCGGCGCCTGCGGCGGCAGCGCCGGGGTCGGC
>NZ_JAATVY010000005.1 GCF_011947195.1 Planosporangium thailandense
ACGTCGGACGCCACAGGCTCGTAGACCGGCGCTGTTGCGTTGTTAGATCGACAGACGTGTTGAACCCGTTCGGGCGTCTGCGGTCAGAACGCTTGGGCGAGTTCGTCGAACGCCGCAGCCAAGCACATGCCGGGCTGGGCATCGAGGCCGAGTTCGTAGTGTCCGCGGCGCAGATTCTGGACGAAGGTGAACGGCGCCGTTGCATTGTCTGATCAGCGGACGTGTTGAACCTCGGTTTGGCCCAAGGTCAGATTGCGTGGGCGAGTTCGGTGAATGCGGCGGCGACCCGCAAGGCGGGTGGAGCGTCGAGTCCGAGTTCGTAGTGGCCGCGGCGAAGGTTCTGCATGAAGGCGTGTCCGGCGATGACCGTCTGCATGGTGTGGTCAGTTCGTAGGCCGCGCATCGGGCGTAGCCGGTGTTTGAGCCTGCTGTGATCAGCCTCGATCGGGTTGTTCGCGTACTGCTCGATGTGATGCCAAGCCGCGGCCGGGCGCTGATCGCTCTGACCGGGTCGTCCTTGCGCAACTGGTTGGCGCCCCGCACACCCTCCTGCCGGGCCTTCTCGCGCAGCTGCTCCATATGCATGCGACGCAGCTCGGTCTCGCTCAGGTCGGGAGTGCTGGGGTCTGGTTACCCGGTATGGACTTCCCCTCGGTCATGCGGGCCGCGCTACCCGGGTAACCGAGAGTTACCCTCGGTGCGCATCCTGTGGGAGTGCGCCGCGTAGGGCGACCGACTATCTGGCACCCACACCTTGACGGGTATGGCTAATGCTGTTAGCTTTTAGCTAACGACATTAGCTAAACCTGGAGGTTGTCATGTCCGAGTTCCTCACCGTCGACGGCGGCACGATCGCCTACGAGGTCACCGGCGCCGGTCCGCTGGCCGTCCTGGCGCACGGCATGGGCGACAGTCGCGCGTCCTACCGCTTCGTCGTGCCCCAGCTGGTCGCGGCCGGCTATCGCGTGGCCGCCGTCGACCTGCGCGGCTGCGGCGAATCGAGCGCCCAGTGGCCGTCCTACACCCGCACCGACATCGCGGGTGACCTGATCGCGCTGGTGCGGCACCTCGGCGGCCCGGCCGTGCTGGTGGGGCACTCGATCTCGGGCGGCGCGGTCACCATCGCCGCGGCTCAGGCGCCCGAGCTGATCGAGGGCATCATCGAGCTCGGGCCGTTCACCCGCAAGCAGTCGATCCGGCTGGGCGACCTGCGGGTGAAGCGCTATCGCACCGGCATGACCCGGCTGCTGCTGACCGGCATCCTGGGCAGTGTGAAGTGGTGGCACAGATACCTCGACGTCGCCTTCCCGGGACGCAAGCCGGACGACTGGGCCGAGCAGCTGCGGCGCATGGCGGCCATGCTCGGCGAGCCCGGCCGGATGAAGGCGATGCAGCGCATGGGCCAGTCCGCGCCGGCCGACGCCGGGGCGCAGCTCGGCAACGTCCGCTGCCCCGCGCTGATCGTCGAGGGCTCTCTTGACCCCGACTGGGCCGACCCGCGCGCCGAGGGCGAGGCGATCGTGGCGGCGATGCCGGCCAGGATCGGCAAGGTCGAGGTGATCGAGGGCGCGGGCCACTACCCGCACACCCAGTTCCCCGACGAGACCGTGGCGCTGGTGCTGCCGTTCCTCAAGGCGTACGCCCGTGCCTAGGGCCGGACTCGACCCGGCGGCCGTGGTCGCTGCCGCCGCCGGGCTCGCCGACGAGGTCGGGCTCGCCAACGTGACGATGGGCCTGCTGGCCGAGCGGCTCGGGGTGCGCGCGCCGTCGCTCTACAAGCACGTCAGCAGCCAGGCCGACCTCAACCGGCGGATCGCCGTGCTGGCCCTCACCGAGCTGGGCGACGTGCTGCGGGACGCGCTCCAGGGGCGTTCCGGGCGGGACGCGCTGGCGGCCGCGGCGCGCACGATGCGGGCCTACGTGGTCGAGCATCCGGGACGGTACGCCGCCACGATCCGCCTCAATGCTGACTCGCCGGACGATCCGGTCGTGGCGGCGGGAGCGCGGGTGCTCGACTCCCTGTCGGCGGTGCTGGCCGGATACAAGCTCGATCCGGCCGACACGGTGCACGCACTGCGACTGCTGCGGAGCCTGTTCCACGGCTTCGCGGTGCTCGAGGCTGCCGGCGGCTTCGAGATGGACACCGACGTCGACGAGAGCTTCGAGTGGCTGATCGGCTTCGTCGATCGCGGCCTGACCTCTTAAAGAGCTTTTCCGGTCTGGTTGATACCCCGGGGGGCCGCTCGGGTGGGCGGTGGCGCCGAGGATGCGGATGCGGCGCGTGGCGTGCTCGATGACGGCGAGGACGTACAGCTTGGTCCCGGTCAAGGTGACGGTTTCGAAGAAGTCAGCGGCGATGGTGGCCTGGGCTTGTGAGTGTAGAAACGCCGACCAGCTCTCGGAGGTCCGCTGCGGCGCCGGGTCGATCCCGGCCTTGTGGAGGATTTCCCAGACGGTCGAGGCGGCGACCTTGATGTCCAGGACGAGCAGTTCACCGTGGACTCTCCGGTAGCCCCACGAGCTTTTCTCGCGGGCGAGACGTAGCACCAGCGTCCGGATCGAGCGGACCGCGGGTGGCCGTCCGGCACGTTTGGGGCGCGAGATCACCTGTGACGGTGGGCGACCAGATTGCGATGCCTGCGAAGCACCGTCTCGGGGCGCACGAGCAACCTGATCTGGCGCAGAACGTGGCGGGGCAGCCGGTGCAGTAGTGCGGCGAGAAGGGCCCGGTCGGTGGGGGTGATCCGTACCTTTTCGCCGTGCAGTTGCCGTTCAAGGATTGTGATCTGGTGTCGGAGGGCCAGGATCTCCGCGTCCTTGGCACGGTCGCTCATGGGCAGCAGTCGGAGCATCGCGAGGGCGTTGGTCACACCGAGGTCCGATGCGGGCATTCAGGTCCTCAAGACACCGGTGCGGGCACCGCGGGCCAATGCGTACGCGGAGCGCTGGGTCGGCACGGTACGCCGGGAGCTGCTTGACCGGATGCTGATCTTCGGGCATCGCCACCTACAGTCGGTGATGACCGAGTACGTCGATCATTACAACGCGCACCGTCCACACCGCTCACTTGGACAGGCACCGGCGTTCGGGCCGGCCCGAACGCCGGTCGCCCCGGCCGGTAGGCGGGTAGTGAGGCGCCACCGTCTCGGTGGCTTGATCGGCGAATACTCGCAGGCTGCGTGAGGTGACCGACTTTATGGCACCCACACGCCCGGGTGCAGGCGATGCACGAGGGCAAGCGACGCGCTCGCGCCCGCCGCGGCGACGGGTGACGACCCGGCCGCGGGAGTCGCGGACGGAGCCGGCGCGAAGCCGTCAGCGGGCCGTGGCCGGCACGCCCGTCAGGGCCCGGGCCGCGTCGACGATCCGGGTGACGCTCGGGATCACCGCCTGCTCCAGCGGCTCGGCGAAGGGGATCGGCACGTCGGGTACGGCCACCCGGTGGATCGGGGCCCGGAGCCTGTCGAAGGCGCCGGCCTGGATCCGGAAGGCGAGTTCGCCGGTCGTGCCGAAGCTCCGGTAGTCCTCGTCCACCAGCAGCACCCGGCCGGTCCTGCGGGCCGAGGCGACAAGCGTGTCGATGTCGAGTGGCACCAGGGTGCGCACGTCGATGACCTCGGCTGAGATCCCGTGCTCCGCGAGGCGTGCGGCCGCCTGGAGGCTACGCCGGACCATCAGCGCCGTGGCGATGATGGTCAGGTCGGTGCCTTCGCGGCGCACCGCCGCCTGGCCGAACGGGATGGTGTACGGGTCTTTCGGGACGTCCTCCTCCTCGCCCTCGAAGGGGACGCCCGGGTGGCCGGTCAACAGCTTGTGCCCGAAGATGACGACCGGGTTGGGGTCGGCCAGCGCCGTCGCGGTCAGCCCTTTGGCGTCATGGGCGGTGGCGGGCACGACCACCTTGATGCCGGGAACGTTCCCGAAGAGCCCGTAGAGCAGTTCCGAGTGCTGGCCGGCGTCGCCGTAGCCGCCGCCGACGGCGGTCACGATCGTCACCGGCATCGGGAACTGGCCGCCTGACATGTAGTGGTTCTTGGCCATGTGGTTGTAGATCTGGTCGAAGCAGGTGCCGAGGAAGTCGACGAACATCAGCGACACCACCGGGCGCAGGCCGGTCGCGGCGGCACCGACCGCCATGCCCATGAAGGTCTGCTCGGTGATCGGGGTGTCGATCACCCGTTCCCGGCCGTACTTCTGGAACAGCCCGGCGGTGAACCCGAAGACGGCGCCCCAGTAGGTGACGTCCTCGCCCAGCACCACGACGTTCGGGTTGCCGGCCATCTCCTGGTCGATGGCTTCCGAGATGGCGGGCGCGATCCCGCTGAGCATTCTCACGCGAACACCCCCGCGAGTGCCTCCACCGGCTCCGGCGGCGGGCTGTCCTCGGCGAACCTGACCGCCTGTACGGCGTCGTGCGCGGCGGCCTCGCGCAGCCCGGTCAGGGTCGCGTCGTCGGCCCAGCCGAGCCGCCGCAGCCGGTCGGCCAGCCGCGGGATCGGGTCGAGCCGCTGCCAGAGCTCCACCTCTTCGCGGGTCCGGTAGTTTTCGGGATCGCCCTCGAAGTGTCCGCGGTAGCGGTAGCAGACAGCCTCGATCACGGTCGGGCCGTAGCCGTCACGAGCCCGGTCGACGGCCCGTCTGGCCGCGGCGTGGACATCGATGACGTCCATGCCGTCGACCAGGTACGCCGGGACGTTGTGGCTCTGGGCGCGCTGGAACTGCTGGTTCACGGCCTGCGCGGCCCACTTCGGTGTCGCGTCCGCGTACAGGTTGTCCTCGATCACGATCACCAGCGGCAGTTGCCACAGGGCGGCCGCGTTGAGCGTCTCGGAGAAGGTGCCGTGGTTCGCGGCCCCCTCACCGGAGAACGCGACCGCCAGGTTCCGGTTTCCCTGCCGCTGGAAGCTGAACGCGGCACCGGCGGCCTGCGGGTAGGAAGCGCCGACGATCCCGCTGTTGAGGAAGCGCTTGTTCCTGGCGAACAGGTGCATCTCGCCGCCCTTGCCCCGGCACAGGCCGGTGGCCTTGCCGAACATCTCGGCGGCCAGGCGCCCGGGGTCGACGCCCTTGGCGAGCGCGTGGTGGTGCGCCCGATGGGTGCTGACCACCGCGTCCGCGTCGCCGAGCAGCGCGCATACCCCGACGGCGACCGCCTCGTGACCTATGGCGAGGTGCAGCTCACCGCGGATCGGCTCGGCCGCCATGTTGAAGGTGGACGTCTTGCCGATCCAGTACCGGGAGCGGACCGCCTCCTCGAAGACCCGGATCAGGCACATCCGCCGGTACGCGGCCAGCAGCACGTCCCGATCAAGCCCGGCCTCCGCGATCCGCACCGGCAGGTCGGCGTCGCTCGGCTCCGGCCTCCACATCTGGCAACTCCTCCGCTGGATGCTGGTGGGCTCGGTCGGCTTCAGCCACCGGCCCGACTACCCACGAAAGCGGAGGCAAATCACCGCGGGCCTACGCCGAAGTGGCGCAGGCCCGGCCTGCCGCGCCCCGCCGCGGACCGGTAACCCGTGACCGCCGGTCAGGGGTTCTGCACCTGCCGCAGGGCGTCCAGCATCCCGTGCAGGTGAGCCGCTGCCGTCTCGATGTCGTTGTACTTGCGCTGGCCGGCGCGCACCTCGGCCGACAGCACACCGCACCGGTGGACCTTGTCGAAGTCGCCGTACGGGAACTTGTACCGCGCCTTGCGGTCCGGGGGCTCCTCGTCGTCGATGCCCAGGTGCCATTTCGCGTACTCGCCGATTCCGTGCGCGGCGATGAAGTCGTTCTCCTGCTTCGTGGAAGGCTGATGCTCGCTCCACGCGTCCCGGTCGTCGAGCACGTACCGCCCGTCCTCGATCAGCTCGCGGGCGTGCCGGTATCCGCGCTCGTTCAACGTGACCGCCATGTGTCATCACCGTCCTGTCACAGGCAGATCGGAGGTCACCCACCCATCGAGATCGCTACCTGCCTCGGTCGGATTCATGCGGTGACTCCCGCCTCGCGTCGTCGGCCGCGGCCGACGGTCCGGCGATCCCGGGTGCCGAACCCGGGCGACGGGCTCGGGCCCGGAGGGTGCGGATCATGTCCGCGGGCGCTGGCGACGAACCCGCGGCAAGCGGCGGGGTCGCCGGTACCGGGCACGTGGCGGGCGGGCGTGCCGCCAGTAGCGGGCGCGAGGCACGCGGCGGCTTCGCCAGTACCGGGGAAGGCGCAGCGAGCGGGGACCGACCACGCGCGCGCCGAGCGCTTCCACCCGTGCCCGCAGACCGCGATCAGCGGTGACGACGATGTCGTTTCCGGTGCCCTCCCGCTCGAGGAGTTCGACGACGGCGTCGTCGCCTTCGCCCTTGGCGGCGACGACCCGTACCCCGGGAACGGGTTTCACGCCGCGGGCGGGACCCTCGACGACGAGAACGAGTTCGGCGTCGTCGCTGGCGCCCGGTACGGCGCGGGGCCCGGCGGCGGCGAGAGCGTCGCGCAGCCGCTCGGTGGCGCCGGCAGGGTCGCGCCACCAGCCGTCCGGCACCGATCCGACCACGTTCGCGGCGTCCACGACCACCAGCACGTCCCGGTTGTACCCCGGCAGCCGCGGATTACGACCTGGGGATCAATAAGCGTGGGTTGATACCACCCAACGTGTCGGCTTGATCGAGGTTGTGGCGGGCCGCACGGTCTACTGATTGTGTCGATCAAGAAGGCCCGTGCGGCCCTGTCTCATTCTGTCTTTACCGGGATCTCGCGCAACCACCTCGACCGGCTCGTCGCCGAACTGGCCGAACCGTTTCACACCGCCCGAGAGGGACGGCTGCACCCCCGAAGGGGCGGGCGAGACCGCCAGCGCTGGCCGGGCGCCGGGCATCCCGAAACCCTGACCCTGCGCGACCGCCTGCTGTGCACCCTGGCCTGGCTGCGGCTCGGTCTGCCACACCCCCTCGATTTCGGGGTCGCAAACGGCGGGCCGTGCGCTCGGCAGTTGAAGATCAGTCGGACGCGCCGTCAGGCCGGCACTGGACTGAGAGCTCTATTGATGTGGGCTGCAGCTGTGTGGGTGCTGACGTGCGAAAGCAGTCCGCCGACGCCCCGGGATGTGCGTTGACGTCCGTCCCTTCGTCAGTTGAAGATCAGTCGGGTAGTCACAGGCGTAGTTCTCGGTCGCGTATCGGCTGCCACCGGTCTACTGGCGGTCGCCACCCGAGCTGGGCCCACGGACCGTTGATCGGAAGGGCTCGGCTCTGCGGTACCGTCAAAGCGCCCGCACCGGCGTCGAGCAGTCTGCGCCCGCCGGCTGGCGATGGTCCGCAGGGCACCCGACGAATCAGGGAGATACCGATGCCGGAGCCTGAGCCCGCTCAAGACGCCCACGCCGAGGATGTCAACACGCCGACCACCACCGAGACCGAGACCGAGACCGACGAGCCTGCCATCTACGCAAATCGGGCTGCCCGACGCGCGAAGGGCAAGGTTGCCTCGCCTCAACCGTACGGAAAGAGTCAGCGCCCCGGCGGCCGAGGCTCGGTCCAGAGCCAGCGCCAGTGGGGTAACCGCCGAAGCGGCTGATCCGTTGGTGGTCCCTTCGCCGGCACACGGCGCCCGGTGTCCGCGGTGACGGCGGCGGGGGAGCGGCGTGAGCGCAGCGGGGCGCGTTGAATCGCGTTGAATCGCGTTGAACCCCGCTGCGTTGCTCGCACCGTCGTACCGTGACCTGCGGTTCCTCTTGTTGTTGCCGGTCATGGGCCCAGCCGGCGACACCCGCCGACGACGCGCATGTACCCCGGTTCGGGTTCTTTGGGGCAGGCGCAGCGCAAGGCGTGTACCGACATCGGGCTCGTCCCGGAGATGTGCTGCGCTGCGCCTGGTGATCGCCGTGGCGCGGATCGTCACCTGGAGGTGCGGGGCGGGGTTTGACCGGTCGGCTCACCGCGCGCGGCGACGGCGGCCCGAATGCGGCGCAGGGTCCGCAGGCCCTTCTTGGCCGAGACACTGACCCAGCCGTCGAACACCGTGGTCCCCTGGTCCTCCGCGGCCAGGCGGGTCAAGGTCGGGACGGCTCGCTCGTCACCGGTGGAGCCCAGCGCGGTCGCGGCCCAGTAGCGCTGGTCGGCGTCGGTCGACGTGGCCGCGTCGATCAGCCGGGGGATGACGCCGGGCGCGAACTGCGCCAACGCGCTGGCGATGTAGCCGATCCGCTCGTAGCGGCGATGGGTGAACTCGGCCCACAGCGCGGCGAGGGCCTCGTCGCCACCGATCGTGGCGAGCGCGTCAGCGGCTCGGTGTCGCACCCAGTCGGTCGGGTCGTGCAGCAACGGCGCCAGCACTCCGACCACCGTCTCGTCGCCGAGCACACCCAGCCCGACAATGGCCCGCTCCCGCACGATCCACTGGGAGTGATCGACGAGGTCAAGCAGGGCGGGCACCGCTGCGCGGATGCCAAGCACTGTGCAGCCGGTGGCCGCCCACGCCTGGCAGTTGTACCGGGTGTCGGCGAGCGCGGCGAGCAGCGGCTCTTCCAGGTCACTGTCGCCGAAGACCTCGATCCTGTTGAGCGCCCGGCAGTAGATGGACCGGTGGAAGTCGCGGTAGTCCCGTACGACCGTACGCAACGTCGCGATCGCCGACGCGTCGTCGTGCTCGGCGCGTTGCAGGAGGAGGTTGACGTTCTCCTCCCGGCTCTCAAGGTCGCCTTCCTTCAGGGAACGTACGTCCTCAAGGTCCACCCACCTACGGTACAAGGCCCGATGGTGTCCGCAGCGCGCCGGCCCGTGCGCACGCCGGGCCGGACGGCAGCTACGACCCGGCGAGTCCGGTCGGTGACGCGCCGGTGAGTGGCTGGGTGGTCGACCACAGTGGCGGGAGATGCCGCTAGCGGGCCCCGCCGCGCTCCCGACGTACCGTCGCCTTCTTGCCCTTGATCGTGCTTGCGCGCAGGGCGGCGATCACGTCGGTGACCGCGGACTCGGGGACCTCCACGAGCGAGAAGCGGTCGGCGACCTCACTACGGACGGTGCGTCTCAGTGTCTGCTCGGCCGCCGCGCACAGAGGGTTCTGGAGCCCTACCGGCTATCTGGCGCGCCGGCTGGAAGGTCGAGCGTGGCGGGCGGTGAGTCGTTGTTGGCCGGCGGTGGCGGTGCGGCTTGGCTGTGAAAGTCGTCGGGTTTCTGCTAGCGTGAGTGAAGTTTGTTTTTGGGGGTCGGTGGGTCACCGTATCTGAGCCGCTTGACGGGTCGCATGGTTTATTGATGCCGTCAGTGGGGTTGGGTGATGGGACTCGCGTGACCAAGATGGCCGCGGATCTGCGTTCGCAGGTTTTCGCGCCGTATCAAGGAGTTGTAGTGGCTCAGGGCACTGTCAAGTGGTTCAACGGCGACAAGGGTTTCGGTTTCATCGCCCAGGATGGGGGCGGTGACGACGTGTTCGTTCACTTCTCCGCTATTCAGTCCGGCGGTTTCCGTTCGCTGGAGGAGAACCAGCGGGTCGAGTTCGACGTCACGCAGGGCCAGAAGGGTCCGCAGGCGGAGAACGTCCGCGTCATCTGACTTAAGATCGGGCTGCCGCAGGGTCTCGGCGTGTTCGCCGGGATGGTCGAGCGGCACCGGTGAGCGACCCGGGTGCCGGGGCGGTCGACCTGGCAGTATCGGGCGGTGCTCGATCCCCGCACTCTTTTGGGTGTGGGGATCGATGCTATTCGGAGCTTTTGAGTTGCTGATAGTTCGGCTGCGATGCGGTTGACGCGACTTTGCCGGTTACGAAGGCGCCAGAGAATACTGACGGGCCATTGGAAAGAGCAATCCGGAGCTGCTTGCATCGCAGACCGTGTTCGCCATATTTTTGCGTGGCTTACGACTGCCGGCTGATGTTCCCCGATTGCGGGAAGGAACGACCCTGATGGCTAAGCGGACGATCCATATGCTGGTCGATGACATCGACGGCGGAGAAGCGGACGAGACCGTTGCATTTGCCGTTGACGGCATTCAGTACGAGATTGATCTGTCGAAGAAGAATGCCGTGAAAATGCGGGAAGCACTGGCCCGTTACGTCGAGGCCGGGTCGAAGGTCGGCCGCGCGGGTGGCGGGGCGGTCCGCGCCGCTGCGTCTCGAGGACGTGGACCGGCCATTGTGGATCGTTACCAGAGTCGGGCCATCCGTGAATGGGCACAGGGTAAGGGAATCGTGGTGTCCGACCGGGGACGCATCAAGCAGAAGGTCGTCGACCGGTACCAGGCCGAGGTGGGCCGCTGACCGACCGGGCCTCGGTCCGTCCGTCACCGCACCGGTGTCCGATGGACCGGTCCTGTGTCGGCGGCGCCCACTTCAGGGCTTTGACGTCTGCGGGTTCGCGGAGCCGAAGCGGCGTCCGCGTACTGCGCTCTGCCGCGTCCGTGGCGGGCCCGCGTTCTGCAACGTCGCCCGCCTCACGGTGTGGAAAGGATGTACCGAATGGCCCCGCGATTCGCGGAACTTGCCTGGCGCGAGACACCGATGGGCGCCATCAGTCTGCGGCGACGACTCGATCCGTCGCTCAAGGTCGAGGTGTACGAGGTCAAGCTCGACGACGAGTTCCTCATGTCCAGTCTGTTCACCGTGGCCGAGGTCGAGCTCGCCCGACTTGGCCTGGCCGACGCGGTAGGAACTGACCTCGACGTCGTGGTCGGTGGCCTTGGCCTCGGCTACACAGCCCGGACGGTGCTGGCGGACCCGCGCGTGCGCTCGCTGGCCGTGGTGGAAGCCCTCGACGAGGTGATCAAGTGGCACCGACAGGGGCTGCTGCCGTTCGCCGCCGATCTGACGTCGGACCCGCGAACCCGCCTCATCCAGGGCGACTTCTTCGCCATGTCCAACAGCGCTGAGGGATTCGACCGCGACGAGCCGGGGCGGCGATTCCACGTCGTCCTGGTGGACATCGACCACACCCCGCGTCACCTCCTGCACCCTAGCCACGCCGCGTTCTACACACCGCAGGGCCTGCGTGGTCTCACCGACCACCTGCATCCCGGTGGAGTCTTCGCTCTCTGGTCGAACGATCCGCCCGACGAGGACTTCACCGCCGGGCTCGCGGAGGTATTCGCCGCCCCACAGGCACACGTCGTCAGCTTCCACAACCCGCTGCAGCAGCGCCGGGCAACCAACACGGTCTACGTCGCCAGGATGGCCTAACCACCGCGTCGTCATCCACCAGCGGTGCCGCCACGCCGGTCGACGGCGGTCGCCACCGGTGCTCGAAGCGCTCGGCCAGGCTGGCGCCGGCGGCCGGACCGCCCGCCATTCGGTATCCCAAGGTGAAACACGAATCCGTGGGGTACACGATCAGTCCGCGGTCTCGGGCCAGGTCGACGATCTACCGGCTGGAGCGGGCCTGGGGGTCGTGCGGGTGTGCGGCGAATACCCGCCACCCGCTGAGCCTCAACTCTGACCGCTGACGGTTCGCCCCTTTACCGGAGGGCGCCAGACGGCAACGGCCGATCCGGGTGGCCGTCTCCTGGTGCCTTCGGAACCGGCCACGGCCCGGGGGAGTGTCGATTCCTTCACCGTCGGGACGGCGATCACTGCGAGCGGCGTACTCCCCTCCGACGGCGGCCGCTACCCTTCCAGCGCGGTGACCAATCGGCCGCGGTACACGACGGACCAAGGCGGAGAGGCCACCACAGATGAGCAAACCCATCGACTACGACTCACCGCGCCGACCCGCGGTTGAGGTTGACGACGACGGACTCGAGGAACTCAAGGCGCGCAGCACTGCGGAAGGGTCACCGAGAGTCGACCTCGACGAGGCCGAGGCGGCCGAGACCTTCGAGTTGCCCGGCGCCGACCTGTCCGGCGAGGAACTGACCGTGACGGTCGTGCCGATGCAGCCAGACGAATTCCGGTGCACCCGCTGCTTCCTGGTCCACCACCGCAGTCAGCTCGTCGCGCAGGCAGACGGTCAGGAGGTGTGCCGGGAATGCTCCTGACGGTCGCCGTCAGGGCACCAGCTCCCGCCACTCCGGACGACCACCCAGCCATGCGTCGGCGAGGATCTCCGCCGACGACCGACTCGGACAGTGGTGTACCTTCGACCGGCCCGCGGTGCCGCCGGTCTGCGCCTCGACTTCCCATCGTTGGCCGTCAGTGCGGATGTAGACGTCACGACGCCCCCGCGAACTCCGGTTTCCGTTCCACCAGTGGCGCTCGATTCTCACTGGCTGACCGTATAGCACGGCGTGTGAACAGGCTAACCACAAGGATCTTGGAAACGCGGTGGGGAGTGATCGGGCAACCATGGATCATGAACGAGAGGCAGACGCCCGACCGGGTCGGCGTTGAACGCATTCGGGCAGACCGCGCCCTGCCCGCGACGCCGCGCGGATGCCTGTCTGGGCGATGTGCCGCACGGCGCGTGTCCCCGGTGCCGCTGTACCACCGGCCGAAGCATGTGATGTCTGCTCATCCCGGCGTAGCGCGCACCTGCCCGACCGACATGCTGGTCGCGATCAGCATTGTCGGCGGGCTCGATCGATACGGGCCCGATCAGGTCGCGGTCGAGCACGCCGAGGGCGAGGTTCCTCGGGTCAGGTGACGGTTCCCGTACGGCAGTCGCCGCCGCGTCTTGTCGCGTGCGCCGACGTTGGGGCCCTACCGGGCAGCGGACTGCGCCGGTGTGGGTACCCGGTTGGTGTCAACGGGCACCTCTGGCCGGCCGCACCCGGGTCGCGGTCGCGTAGGCGATCCAGTCGGCCGGGTCGAGTCACCCATGCGTGCGTCGAGCGCCGCGTGGACGCGTGCCGGACATCAGGGCCAGGTCGCCGAACGCCGGCGGGAACGCGCCGGCCGGGTGGCTCCGGTGCCGGTGCCGAGTACGGGCCGGTCGTCACCCATTCGGGTACCGGCGAGGCGGCGGGGTCCTGCTCCATCCGCCGTCCCAGAAAATGTGCCCTGACTGGACTAGAAATCATGTCTCAAGTCGGCTAGCTTATCTGGAGTTGATGAAGGGGTTCGACGGTGAACGCCGCACGGGAGCCGGTCGCGCGAGAGGCGCGCCGGTTGGCCCGTCGGGTCGGCAGCGTTGGCTTTGTCGCATCGATGTGACGGAGTCGCTGGCCCGGTGGCGGAAAGGCCTGATCGTCGGGGCTGGACCGCCGGAGATGAGCACTGCCGAGTTTGGGCATCAGATCGGTTTGAGGAAGGAGGTCAGACATCGATATTGCAGCGGTGCGGCCTCGACCATTGCGGTCGGCGCGACTGAGTATTCGGTATCCGCGTCCTTGACCGTGCGGAAGGCGCCCGCAAGCGCTCCGCTTCACCGCCACTTCCGTGGTGAGGCGTGTCATGAGCGCATTGTGAAGTCAATAGATGGTGTTTTACCTCCGTTGGGCCCCGGCGCTGTCCATATCGCGCCGGGGCCCCTGATCGCGTTGCGGAAGGTGATACTTGGCTGACACCAAGCCGGCGTCGGCCGGCAAGTTCGATGACGTGCACCACCCCGCCTACAGCATGGGCGCCGCCGCCGAGATACTCGGTGTCACGCCCAGCTTTCTGCGCGGTCTCGGCGAGGCGGGACTGCTCACGCCGCACCGCTCCGGCGGCGGGCACCGGCGCTACTCCCGTCACCAGCTGGAGCTGGCGGGCCGGGCCCGCGAGCTGGTTGACGAAGGTATGACCCTCGCTGCGGCCTGCCGGGTGGTACGCGCCGAAGATCAGCTCGATATGGCCCGCAGGCGCATCACCCAACTCGAGGACGCCGCCGCCGAGGCGGCTGCGCAACCCTCGGGCGGCGACCACGCCGAGCCGGGCGTGCGGTGACACGCGCGAGCCGGCCGCGTGCTCCTGAACGAGGGCCGGGCTGCGGCGACCTGCAGCACGGACCCGCCGGGACGCGGTACAGGTGCAACACCCTGTTGGGGACTGTCCGATCTTCGGTGTAACTAATCCAGCGCTCTCAATTGGTGGTACTCGGAACGATACGGCCTTCGAAGGTGATCGCGAAGGCGTTGAGGGCGGGCTTCCAGCGGACCGCCCACTTGGCCCGGCCGCGTCCGGTCGGGTCGAGGGCGCGGGTGGCTAGATACAGGCACTTCAGCGCGGCCTGCTCGGTCGGGAAGTGCCCGCGGGCGCGCACCGCGCGCCGGTAGCGGGCGTTGAGCGACTCGATGGCGTTGGTACCAGGTGGGCCTAGCCGGCCTCGTGCTCGGCGGTCCTTGGAGGCAGAACGGGCATTTACCTTTGGCCGGATGGTTGATTTGGACATCGGGTTACGGGCTGCGATATTCGGTACATTCCGGCCGTGGAACGGCTGCTTGCCATGATTGGCCCTGAAGACGATGAGCTGCGGGCATCTCTCCGCGTCATCAAAGCCTTCGATGAGCAGGTCGCCAGCGGCACCGCGCTAGAGGATCTCGTGACCCTCGTGACCTCGCTTACCGGCGCGCGCGTCGTCCTCCGCGATGACTTGACCAATCGGATCCTGGTGGACGGCGGAGGAGATCGCGTAGCGGTCGGCGCGGGCGAGGTCGGTCGAGTCACCAAGGCAGCGGTAGATGCCGGACTGCGGGGACGCCGGGCTGCGGAGTTGACGCTTGACGGCGACGGCGACGGCGACGTGGGGCCGGATGCCGTCCTGGCTGTGAGCGTCGAGCATGCAGGCGCTCAGCTCGGTCTGGCTTGGGCGGTGCGCGGGGAGAGGCCGTGGCGAGTGCCGGATGCGCTGGCCCTGGAATGCCTGGCGAAGGCGGCTGCAAACCGACTGTTGCGCGAGCACGAGCGGTCCCGGCTCGTTCCACCGGATCGGGTACAGGCGCTCGAGCGCCTGCTGACGACCACACTCACTGCGGCAGAGGCGGCCATCGCCGCTCGCCAGGCAGGGCTCGACCCGGATCGCCGGTACCGCGTGACGGTATTCCGAGAACGCCCGGTCGCCGCCGCGAGCCCCGAGGTCGTGCTCGGGCGGGCGCTCGGGGCGTACGCCGCGGCCGGCGTACCGGCTCATGGCTGCCTGCTCGGGCAGACACCGGTGGTGGTGGTCGACGATTCGGCGGCGGTGGTCGACGCATTGCGCGCTGCCCCCCTGGGCTCGTGGAGCGGATGGTGGATGGACGCTGGAGTGGCCCACCCGTTGACCGTTGCCGACCTCGCCGCCGGCTGCCTTGTGGCACGCCAGTCGCTGGCACTGGCCCGTGTCGAGGGCACCGGCCGGGTTGGCGTCGCCGAGGAGCTCGGAGCGCTGCGACTTCTCGCGGCGATCCCCACCACGATGCTGGAGGACCATCCTGACGTCCAGGCGCTCGGCCGTGTGGTGGCCGAGCGTGACGGTTACATTAACCTGGCCGTGCTCGATGTCTACTGTGAGACTGGATCGCTGCGTAAGACCGCGACCCGCCTGTACCTGCATCACTCGTCAGTGGACTACCGACTCAAGCGCATCGAGCGGATGCTGGGCTTTCCGCTGGCGACGCAGGCGGGGCGGCTGCGGGCGCTGATCTCCCTCCAACTCGCCCGGCTGCTGCGGGAGGGCTCCGCCGGCTGAGCGTCACCTGACATCCGCGTCCGACAAATGTCGGCCAACGGGTCCGAAACACCCGACACCTTGCTGATGGATCACCGTTATGCCCGGACGGTACCGTTTTGCCGTGATTCCCGGTAGTAGTCGAGCGCTGGGCGGGCCACTGCCACTGTCTGCCGTTGACGGGCGCGCCGCCCAGCGCCTGGCCACGACGGACACTGGTGTCCGCCTCGCCGCAGACGCGAATGCCTCACTGGCCGGCGTCGGCGCCGCTTGGCGCTCGGTCCACGCCTACCGCTGGCCCGCAGTCCCGATCCGGTACCCACGTCGCGAAGCGCGGCTCCCGGTGGCCAACTGTCAAGCCGGTCGGCACGGCCGACATCCCTACGTTGATCGAATTGGCGGTATTGGCGCTCCGCTATTTCGCCCCCCGCCGATCATTTGAACTCGGGATGTGACGCGCCGTTTCCGTCCCGGCGACCGGCGTTCGCCCACCAGGCTGCGGGAACTGGGCGTGTGCCGACTCCGTGGTACCGGCGTTTCTTCCCCGAGCGCCTGGTCGTCTGGCGGGATCTTGAGGGGCTGGCTTTCGGTAAGGAACCGGCCCCGGGGGCAAAGGCGGTGGTGCGCCCGGCTGGTGGGCGAATTGTGGCGCGGCCACAACAGGGTAATGCGTCGACCGCATGCGTAGGGCTGCCTTTAAAGAATTGAAACTGATAAATGTGGATGACAAGCCGCTTTGCGGCTGTTGTCTTGCTGCTCGTCGCACGTTCTGTAGGTAGTGCGTTCTGTAGAACCGGAGTATCTGTTGAGAAGTGAATTGCGGGGGACGCGCCATTACCGGCGAGCCCTTGTCAGAAGGGGCGTCGCATTAAGGGTGATGTTGTCCGCGCTGGTCATTTCGGTGGCCGGCGCAGGGCTCGTTGTCCTGCCGAGTGGTCCAGCATCTGCCGCGTCGACGTTGGTCACGAAGGAGGTGACGGTCCCGGCGCCGCCGAGTACGACGTTCGCCGGTGCCGCGACCGGTGACGGCTGGGACGTCCAGTTCTACCAGGACCGGGTATTCAACGTCTTCCATCACAACGCGGCCAGCTTCAAGATTGACTGCCACAGCCAGAGCGATGGCACCCACTGCGATACGGTAGGCGGTACCTCCCCGTGGCCGAAGACCGTGACCGGGCCGTCCAGCGAGGGTTTTGCCACGCCGGGCCATTCCACCGGTTGGGTGGACACAGCGGCCGGCCGGTTCTACGGCTGGGCACAGCGCATGACCGATAACACCGGGGGTGTGCTCTGTGTGGACATCACCACCTCGGCGTCGAACCCGTACTGTGGGTTCACCGCGCTCACCGGTGCCGGCGAAGCAGTCTTGGGCTTCGGTTCGAGCGTCGATGGTCAGGCCATCGTCGGGCAGAAGATGTACGCGCTGAACGCCTCGGGGACCACGACCGGTGCGGGCAACAAGTTGCTCTGCTTCGACCAGGTCACCAAGGCGGCGTGCGCCGGCCAGCCGTACGCGATTGGTCGGGATTCCACGTCGGCATCGTCGTTCGACTGGACGGTGGGGATCGCCGGCAAGGTCTTCGCCTACTACCAGACCACGTCCGCGTACGCGGTCAACTGCTTCGACCCGGCCACCAAGGCCATCTGTGCCGGGACCTGGCCGCAGACCACCGCAGCGGCGAACACCGCGCAACCCTTCCCGATGCTCGACGCTAACGGCGACCCGACCGGAATCTGCCTTCCGGTTCAAGGTGCCGCGCCGTGCTGGAGCCTGACCGGTGGGTCGGTTGCGACGCCGGCGGCGCTGAATTCGGCACTGGGTAGCGGAGGTTCCTGGGAGAACAGCACCACCTTCGGCACCCGGATCTACGTGGCCAACGGCGGCACCAACTCGATTTCGTGCTACGACTTCGCCACCGGCGCGGGGTGCCAGAACTTCCCCAAGAACATCCAGAACGCCAACCTGGTCTACACCGTCCAACCCGATCCGGTGCGGATCGGTTGCCTGTGGACGAACGCTGACAACGGGGCTTCTCAGATCCAGAACTTCGACGCCTATACCGGCGGCTCCTGCGGTAACACGATCCGCGTGTCCACGGACATGATCATCCCTCAGGGCCAGTGCACGCCGACCGCCTGGAAGAGTGTGACGGTCGTCGACCCCGCCCCTGGTGGCTACCAGGCAGCTAAGTTCGACATCACCCGGGCGAACGGGGTCGCCGTCCCGGGCGGCAGTAGCCTGGCAGTAAACGCGCAAGGCACGCTTAACCTGTCCGGGCTCGACCTGTCATCGACCGGAATGCGGCCCCTGTTCGCTCTGTCGATGACCAGCCCGACGCTCAACCCGGCCGGCATCAAGTTGTCGTTTGCCTGGGAATCACCATCCGACCCGGTCTGCACGGGCGCTCCGTACGCTCCGGGGAAGCCGACGGTCCAGGGTGGTGATGGTCAGGCGGTCGTCAGCTGGACGCCGCCCTCCGACAACGGATCTCCGATCACGAAGTACACGGTCACCGCACAGCCGGGCGGAAAGACGTGTACGGTCAACGCGCCGGCGACGACCTGCACGGTCACGGGGCTAGACAACGGGACCGCGTACACCTTCACGGTCGTCGCGACCAACGCGAAGGGCACCAGCGGCCCGTCCCCGGCGTCGAGCTCCGTCGTCCCGCTTGGCGTGCCGGGACAGGTGGGCACGCCGACCGTGCAGATGGGTGATGGTCAGGCGGTGGTGAGTTGGACGGCACCGTCCGACGGCGGGTCTCCGATCATCGGTTACACGGTGACCGCGCAGCCGGGTGGGAAGACCTGTACGGTCAACGCGCCGACGATGACGTGCACGATCACCGGCTTGGACAACGGTACCGCGTACACCTTCACGGTCAGCGCGACCAACGCGAAGGGCAGCAGTAAGCCGTCCGCAGCGGTAGGCCTGCCCGGGCAGGTCGGTAAACCGACCGTGAAGGCGACCGCCGGTCAGGCGGTAGTGAGCTGGACGGCGCCGTCAGACAACGGGTCTCCGATCATCGGTTACACGGTGACCGCGCAGCCGGGCGGAAAGACCTGCACGGCGAGCGGGTCCGCGACGAGCTGCACGATCACGGGCCTGGACAGCGGTACCGCCTACGGCTTCACGGTTGCCGCGACCAACGCCGTGGGTGACAGCCAGCCATCACTGGCGACGGTCGCTACGATTCCCGCAGCCGGGTCATCCAAGCTGGCGCTCACCGGCACCGCCTCCTCAATGATCATGACGATCGGAGTGGCACTGCTGCTGTTCGGCGGTGCGCTGCTCGTCATCGTTCGGCGCAGACGAGTCAGCGACGCTGAGCTGTAGCGAATCCAACAGGCACCATGCGGCTCCGAGCTGGACCTGGTCAAGAAGGTCCAGCTCGGAGCCGAGCAGTCCAGGCGCGGCTAGCGGTACACCCGCAGCCGCGCCTGTCCTGTTTGGGCGATCCCTACACCCCACAGGCAGCGTCGCACTGGTCCGCCGTGAGCGCAACAAACCCACCACGCCGCCGCCGTTCCCCGGCGTCGACGATCTCGGCCACCGGGCCGGCGCCCGCCATCCCGTTTCCCGCGCCCGCCAGTCCGTCCGGCAAGGCGCCCCCGGGAGACTGCGATGGCAGAGCCCGGCACCGCCGATCGCCCTATCGTGGCGCCGCGACCTTGACGGGACGATGTTCGGCCAGCGGGGTGCCGAGGTGGTCGAGGTGCACCTCGCGTTCCCAGGGAATGGCGCCCGCCTGCAGGTCAACGAGTTGAGCGATCTCAAGGAGCAGTTGCCCGACCATGGCCGTGGGACTGGCATCTTCACCTGGCTCGAGGCGCTGGACTCGTACGCCGACTCCACCGTCGCCCGCAAATCCAGCGGCGGCTGGAACAACGAGAAGGGGCTCGCCGTAACCCGCTCCGGCCAGCGATCGGCGTGGGCGCCGCTTCCTCGCGGTCCCATCGGTGCACTGCTGGACGTCGGCCACCTGGTCGGGCAGGTCACCGGCACACTCGACGCGTTGACGGCGCTCGACCTGCCACACGACCCGCTAGGGGTACCGGCGATCGGGCTCGACCCGGCCACCAAGATTTCCTACGGCAGCGTTGCCGCCTCTGGCAATACCGCCTCCTTCGGCCACCGCCAACTGGACCACGTCCACGTCGCTCCCGACGAGGCCATCGAGTACAGCGCCGTCGCCACCCGCTCCGCCGAGGTCGCGGCCGAACTCGGGCCCGCCTCGTCGCCGACCATAGGGCCGTGACCGGGCTGTGCTGAACCCTGGCGCCACTGGACCAACGCCCGTCGACTATCCATGTCGCCTTGAAGATATTGATGATCTTCGCGCGCGCGAGCGATGTGTCAGCAATAGTCGGTGAGCTACCGTGCGCGCCAGTGCGCGCCAGTGATCGTCGAGCAAGATCACGACGATCCGTGTAATCGGCGTGCGATCGCCGGTCGGCGTCGCAGCTCCTGATCGGCGGTGAGCGTCCCTGACGCACGCCGATCGTCGCTGGCGGGTACCCTAGTGCCCGTCGCCCTCGTAGTCAGGGGATAGAGCAACGGTTTCCTAATGAGCAGCGCCAAACGTGACCGCAGGCCGGTGGCCTGCAGTTTTTTCGTTTCTGAGCCCCGATTTCGCGGTCGCAAATGGCGGGTCGTGTGCTCGGCAGTTGAAGATCGGTCGAACGCGGCCGGGGGTCTGCTATCAAATGTCTTCTGTCACGCTTGAGCTGGGAATTCGCACGTGGCCGTCAGTGGGACGATCAGTGGGTGGCATCAAGAACACGTCAAGAACCGCCTCGCGGCCTGTCGCGCTCCGTAGCATCGCCCGGTGACGAGGCGGCCGTGCGCGGGAGGGGGACGTGATGAGCCAGGCGCTGGACGAGTGGAGCGTCGGGCTGCGTCACTGGCTGTTGACGGGTTTCGCGGATGCGAAGGGGCAGGCGGCCGGCCCGCACGCGACGTCCGGAGAACATCAGCGATCTTGGCGGCAGATGATGGTGCCCGACCGGCTTGGACTACTTCTCCACCGCCGCGCTGCTGTTACCGCTCGCGACACCACCGGCGGGCTACCGGGCATCTACTTCAGCTGGGTCGAGGACAATCCGGTGCTTTACCTGATCTCCAGTGACGGTGAGATCGCACTCCTGACTCGCGAGGTGCTGTGCCAGGACGAACCCGACCGCGGCCGGCCTCTGGCGTACGTGAGGTGAGCATGACCTGGTTGGCCGATAGCACAGCGCGCCGGGACGACCAACTGCCCGATGGCGCCACCTGGCGTCCGTGGCCCGGTTGGGGCCTGCTGGCTGCGGTGGTGCTGCTGACCGGTATCACCGTCGGCGGGTTGCGGCTGTGGGACAGCGCTGGCGTGACCCTGCCCAGCATCGTGCTGGTCTACCTGGTCGCGGTGGTCATCGTCGCCGTGCTCGGCGGTACCTGGCCCGGCATCGTCGCCGCGGTGGCCAGCGACGCCCTGCTCAACTGGTTTTTCATCCCGCCCTACCACACGCTGGCGGTGGAGCATCGCGCAAACCTCACCGCACTGGTCGTGTACGTGCTCGTCGCGGTGACCGTCAGCGTGCTGGTCAACGTCGCCGCCGCCCAGCGCGCGGCGGCGGTGCGCAGTGGCCTGGAGGCCCGGCTGCTGGCCCGCATCACCGCCGAGCCCGTCGCCGAGCACTCGCTGCAGCGGTTGCTGGAGCGGCTGCGGGCCACGTTCGGGTTCACCGCTCTGGCGCTGTGGGAAGGCGACGAGCCGGTCGCGCACGCCGGTCCGCCGTTCACCGGGCCGCCGACGTTACGCGTCGACGCCGGTGACAACCTGCAGTTGGTTGCCGAATCGCCGGAAACGATCGGCGAGGACCGCGCGTTGCTGGCTCGGCTGGCGGCCGGTGCCGCCCGTACCCTCGAGGCGCAGCGGCTGGCGACCCAGGCGGCGCAGGCCCGGCAGTTGGCCGAGGTCGACCGGCTGCGGACCGCGATCCTGCGCGCGGTCGGTCACGACCTGCGTACCCCGCTCGCGTCGATCAAGGCAGCCGCGTCCAGCCTGTACAGCCCGGATGTTCGGTTCACCGACGCCGACCGCGACGAGCTGGTCGCCACGATCGTGGAGTCGGCCGACCAGCTCGACGACCTGATCGAGAACCTGCTCGCGCTCAGCCGGCTGCAGGCCGGGGTGCTGTCGGCCCAGCCGCGCCCGGTCGCCCTCGACGAGGTCGTCGCCCGCGCCGCTCTCGGCTTCGACACCAGCCGCCTGGAAATTGAGGTGCCCGACGACCTGCCCCGGGTCAACGCCGACCCCGGTCTTCTGGAACGCGTCATCGCCAACCTCGTCGACAACGCCGTCCGCGCCACGCCGGACGGCGTCGTGCTGCTGCGCGCCACCGCCCACGACGGTACGGCCAGCCTGGCCGTCATCGATCACGGCCCGGGTATTCCCGCCGCCGACCGCGACCGGGTCTTCGCGCCGTTCCAGCGCCTCGACGACCATTCCACTGAGGGGCGCCTCGGCCTAGGACTCGCGATCGCCCGGGGCTTCACCGACGCGATGGGCGGCCGGCTGTGCCCTGCACAGACCCCCGGTGGGGGCCTCACCATGACCATCGAGCTGCCAATCGCATGACCAGCGTCCTCATCGTCGACGACGACCGACAGCTGCTACGCGCCCTGCGGGTCAACCTCACCGCCCGCGATTACCAGGTCCTGCTCGCCCCGGACGGCGCCACCGGCCTGGCGCTGGCCGGCCGGCACCGGCCCGACCTGGTCATCGTCGACCTCGGCCTGCCCGACATGGACGGCGTCGAGGTGGTGGCCGGCATTCGGGGCTGGTCGAGCGTACCGGTCATCGTGCTGTCGGCCCGGCACACCGAACAGGCAAAGGTCAACGCTCTGGATGCCGGCGCCGACGACTACGTCACCAAGCCGTTCGGCATCGAGGAGCTGCTCGCCCGCATCCGCGCCGCGCTGCGCCGCGCCGTCGCCGGAGGCAATGAACCGGTCGTCCGCACCGAGACGTTGACCATCGACCTGGCCGCCAAGCGGGTCGAACGCGACGGCGCGACAGTCCGGCTGACCCCGACCGAGTGGCACCTGCTGGAGGTGCTGGTGCGCCACGCCGGCAAGCTGGTCACCCACCGGCAGCTGCTGCGCGAGGTGTGGGGCCCCGCGTGCGAAACAGAGGTCAACTATCTGCGGGTGTATCTGGCCCAGCTACGCGGCAAGCTCGAAACCGACCCGGCCCACCCTCGACACCTGGTCACCGAGCCGGGCATGGGGTACCGCTTCGAGCCCTGACCGGGCGGCCTGTCTGTATCGGGCGGCGTTAAAGACCCGTGAAAATCGCCGGCAGCGGCAGTCAAGGATCCGTTAGGAATCGTCGGTGCGCCCCCGACATCGACTTCGCTGGGGGCCGTGACCACCAGGGACCACCACCCCACGACCAGGCCTAGCAGTCCCGACGCCGTGGCTGACGCCGATGACGGCGGCTGGGCCATCATGCTGTTCGCCGGCGCCGTCGTCCTTTCGATGATCACCTGCCTCGACGCGGCGGTCGTGCACTCGATCGGTCCCCGGCTGGCGGTGCTCGCCGTCGCCGTCGCCGTCGTCGCCGAGCGCGCAGCCGATCCCCGCAGCGCCCTCGGCTGCGCCGTGCTGGCCTTCGCGCTCGGCGACGGCTTCCTGCAGTATCACGCCGGGTCGCTGGGCTGGCAGGCGCCGATCGACTACCCGTTCGCCCTCGGGCTGCTCGGTGCCACCGCCCTGGGCCTGTCCGCCGGCCAGATCCGCCTGGCCCGGCGACGCCGGCAACGGATGCGGCCGTTCGTCGCCCTGCCGCGCGCCGCCAGCGTTCAGGACACCCCACGGCCGGGGGACGCCAACGCCGGGTGGCCACCGTCACCCATTAAGGAACCACCAAGATCAGGCGGTAGCGGCTGGCGGTGAACCTACCGTCTAGCCGTGACCACCGTGACCGGGCTGACGAAACGCCTGCTCGTCGGCCGCCCCGTGCGCAGCGACCGGCTCTCCCACACCCTGTTGCCCAAGTGGCTGGCGCTGCCGATCTTCGCCTCCGACGCGCTGTCCAGCGTCGCCTACGCCACCCAGGAGATCCTGCGGGTCCTGGCGATCGGTGGCCTCGCGCTGCTGTACCTCACCCCGTGGGTGGCGCTCGGCGTCGTCGTGCTGCTGGCGGTGGTCGCGGTCTCCTATCAGCAGGTCGTGCACGCCTACCCCGACGGGGGCGGCTCCTACGAGGTCGCCTCCCGCAACCTCGGCCCGCTCGCCGGCCTCGTTGTCGCCGGCGCCCTCATGGTCGACTACACCCTCACCGTCGCGGTGTCGGTCGCCTCCGGCATCGACAATGTCATCTCCGCCGCGCCGTCGCTCAACCCGTACCGGGTTCCGATCGCGCTGGGCACCGTGTTCGTCCTCGCCGCGGTCAACCTGCGCGGCGTCAAGGAGTCCGGCAAGGCGTTCGCGATCCCCACCTACGCGTTCATCGTCGGCATCGTCGCCACGATCGTCGTCGGTGGGCTGCGCTATGTCGCCGGTCATCCGCCGGTGGCCGAGAGCGCCCGCTACGGCATCGCCCCGCACTCGACCGGCCTGGCCGGCCTGGCGCTGCTGTTCGTCACGCTGCGGGCCTTCTCGTCCGGCTGCACCGCGCTGACCGGCATCGAAGCGGTCTCCAACGGGGTACCGGCGTTCCGTCGCCCGGCCAGCCGCAACGCCTCCATCACCCTCGGGCTGATCGGCGGAATCGCCATCGTCATGTTCGGCGGCATCACCCTGCTGGCTATCGGTGCCCACGTGCACTACACCGACAACACCTGCGACCTGACCGGCTTCGTCGGCAACTGTGCCACCACCCCGCAGCGCACCGTTATCGCCCAGCTCGCCGCCGCGGTCTTCGGGGACGGCTCGGTCGCCTTCTACGTCATCCAGGCCGCCACCGCGCTGATCCTGGTGCTTGCGGCCAACACCGCCTTCAACGGCTTCCCGGTACTCGGCGCGCTGCTGGCCCGACGCCGCTACCTGCCCCGCCAGCTGCACACCCGCGGGGACCGGCTCGCGTTCAGCAACGGCATCCTCGCCCTCGCGCTGGCGGCGGCCGCCCTGCTGTTCGTCTACGACGCCTCCGTCGACTCGCTGATCCACCTGTACGTTCTGGGCGTGTTCACCGCCTTCACGCTGTCCCAGTTCGGCATGGTCCGACACTGGCAGCGCAGCCTCGCCACCGAACGCGACCCGGCGGTTCGGCGCCGGGCCCGCCGCTCGCAGGTCATCAACACCGTCGGCGGCGCGCTCACCGGCGTCGTCCTGGTCATCGTGCTGATCACCAAGTTCACCGAGGGCGCCTACCTCGTCGTGATCGCGGTGCCGATCTTCGTCCTGGGCATGTCCGGCATCCGCCGCCACTACGACCGTGTCGGTCAGGAGCTCAAACCGCAGCGCGCCGACATGGTCCTGCCCGCCCGGGTGCACGCCGTCGTGCTGGTCAGCACGCTGCACCTGCCCACGGTGCGCGCGCTGACCTACGCCCGGGCCACCCGCCCCGACAGCATCACCGCCCTCACCGTCAACATCGACGACGCAGACAGCCGTCAGCTGCAGGAGGACTGGCAGCAGTGGGACATCAACGTCCCACTCACCATCGTCGACTCCCCGTACCGGGAGATCACCCGCCCGGTGCTGCGCCACATCCGCAAGCTGCGCGCCGACGCCCCTCATGACATCGTCGCCGTCTACATCCCCGAGTACGTGGTGGGGCGCTGGTGGGAGCAGCTGCTGCACAACCAGAGCGCGCTACGGCTCAAGCTCCGGCTGCTGTTCGAGCCCGGAGTCATGGTCACCAGCGTCCCCTGGCAGCTCGCCTCCGCCGACGCCCGTCGGGAACGGCTCGGTCGTGCCGGTCGCGCGCGGGCCGCCCGCACCCTCGTCCCCGGCGCTACCCGGCTGCCCGCCGACGAGTCGCATTCGCCGTCGATACCGAGCATCGACCGGGGACGCTGATGATCGTGAGGCCCGTACGGCTGCCCGGCGCGGTCGGCGCCCGGTCCGGGTACCCGCCCCACCACCCGCCCGTCGCCCCGGATCAGGCGGCCATCCCAGAGCCGGAGCTCGTCGTTGGCCATCTTCAACAGTTGATGTATCAGTTGTTGGCTCATCAATGGGCCGGAAGACGCGTGCCCGCACCCGACATCGTCCGACGCGTGGGCGTTCCCGGGTGCGGGCGAGGGAGTATCGCGCACGCAGCGGCGCGCCGATTGACATGTCTGTGTGGTGTCGGAACCGATGAGAACTGAGCAGGGTGCGGTAAGCGGCAGCGCGACGGGTGGCCGGGACGCGGTCCAGACGTCGCCGCCGGGTCACACGATCGCGCGGGGCGCGGCGGGGCTGCCGCTGCTGCTGGGCGCGTTGGGCGTGGTGTACGGCGACATCGGCACCAGCCCGCTGTACGCGTTGCAGACGGTCTTCTCCCTCGACGGTGGCGTGGTACGCCCGACCGCGTCCGACGTGTTCGGCGTGATCTCGCTGGTGTTCTGGTCGATCACCCTGATCGTGTCGGTCAAGTACGTGATCTTCATCCTGCGCGCCGACAACGACGGCGAGGGCGGGGTGATGGCGCTGGCTGCCCTGGCCCGAAAGGTCCTGTGCAGCGGCAACGCCGGGCGTGCCGCGGTGGTGATGATGACGCTCGGGGTGCTCGGTGCCTCCCTGTTCTACGGCGACAGCGTGATCACCCCGGCGATCTCGGTGCTGTCCGCGATCGAAGGGCTCGAGGTCAGTTCACCGCAGTTGGCGGAGATCGTGCTGCCGGTGGCGGCGGTGATCCTGACGCTGTTGTTCGCCGGCCAGCGGTGGGGCACCGGTCGGGTCGGGGGCGTGTTCGGGCCGGTCATGCTGCTGTGGTTCGGCTGCCTGGGGGCGGCCGGCCTGGTGGAGGTGCTACGCCACCCCGGCATCGTGGCCGGGCTGTCACCGACCTACGCGGTCGGCTTCGTGGTGGCCCACCCGGGTATCGCGTTCGTCGCCATGGGCGCCGTGGTATTGGCGATCACCGGCGCCGAAGCGCTCTACGCCGACATGGGCCACTTCGGCCGCGCCCCGATCCGGCGGGCCTGGTTCGCGATCGTGTTCCCCGCATTGACGCTGAACTACCTCGGCCAGGGCGCGCTGATCCTCAAAGACCCGACCAGCCGGGCCAACCCGTTCTTCCTGCTGCTGCCAGGCTGGGCACGGCTGCCGATGGTCGTGCTGGCCACCGCCGCCACCGTGATCGCCTCCCAGGCGGTGATCTCCGGGGCGTTCTCGATGTCGCGGGAGGCCATGCGGCTGGGCTTCCTGCCGCACCTGCGCATCCGGCAGACCTCCCGCCGCGAGTACGGACAGATCTACGCCCCCGCGGTCAACTGGGGCCTGTTCGCCGCGGTCCTGCTGGTGGTGTTCACCTTCCGCTCCTCGGCCCGGCTGGCGACCGCCTACGGGGTGGCGGTCACCGGCACCTTCCTGATCACCACCACCCTGTTCCTGATCGTCGCCCGCGGGCTGTGGCACTGGCGCACCTGGCGGATCGTGCTGGTCGCGATCGTCTTCGGCGCCCTGGAGCTGACCTTCTTCACCGCGAACCTGACCAAGGTCACCCACGGCGGCTGGCTGACCCTGCTCATCGCCGCCGTCGTGTTCACGATCATGGTTACCTGGGAGCGCGGACGCGAACTGGTCACCGCCCGCCGGGCCGAAAAGGAAGGGTCGTTGCGGGACTTCATCGACTCGCTGCACGCGATGGACATCCCGTGGGTACCGGGCACCGCGGTGTTCCCGCACCCGAACAAGGAGACGACGCCACTGGCGCTGCGCGCGAACGTCGCGCACAACCACGTCCGCCACGAAAAGATCGTGATCATCACGGGTCGGACCGCGAACGTCCCGCACATCCCCTGGGAGCACCGGCTGACCGTCGACGACCTCGGCGACCCGAATGACGGCATCATCCACATCGACGCCGTGTTCGGCTTCCAGGACCCCACCGACTTCCCGGAGGTCCTGCGCCGCGTCGCCGGCCACCCGCTCGCCGAAGGGCTCGCCCTCGATCAGGTGTCCTACCTCGTCTCCAAGATCACGCTGCGCCGCGCCGACCGTCCCGGTATGACCGGCTGGCGCAAGCGCCTGTTCATCGCCCTCGCCCACAACGCCGCCAGCCAGGCCGAGTTCCTGCACCTGCCCGAGGAGGACACGATCATCCTCAGCGCCGAAGTTCCGGTCTGAACCCGCGGGGCCCGTCGGCCGACGGTTGCGCCACTCCTCCACGGCCGGGTCGGCGCTATCGCGCGGGACAAGCGCGTTGGCTCCGTGCGCAGTGAGCTGTCCCGGGGCCGGCGGCGGCGCCGGCTCCGTAGGCGGGCGGTGACTCGATTGCCCGGCCAGGTCGCAGGTCGTCCCTAACCGTCGGTCAAGGAAACGCTCGGGTGCTTGCCGCGGTTGGCCTGCGTGTCGCGCCGGATCTGTTGTCAGCGGCCGGTGCGACAGGGTGGTGCGGCGGGTTCCTGGAGCGGCCGGTCGAAGCAGGCGTCGCCGCGAACGCCGACGTGGGGCCGGGGTCAGCAACGGCGCGGCCAGCGGCGGTGCCGTCGGCCGACGGGCCGAGATGGCGCCACACACCGTCGGTCCGTCGCCGCCGGAGACCACCGACCGTAGGTCGTCGACGTCGTCCCGGCCCGCTGTCGGGATTGCGGCAGGTGCCCGCTCAGCGGGTTCCGTACCGGTGTGGCCACGGTCACGGCGCGGGCGGCGGGACGTGAAAGGCACGTGAAAATCGCCGGCCTGGCCGTGAAAGACGCGTGAAGGCACCTGATCGGGCCGTGCCGCTTGGGCTTGACTGGCTCCCGCCCGGCGCCCGGCCGCGGCAGGGGAGTCAGGGAGAGCGATGGCGCGCCAGCGGGGTGTGCGTGGCAGGCGGTCACGCCCGTCGACAAAGGAGACCACGCCGACCGGCGTCGCCGTGGCGGCGGGGTCGGCGGTCGTCGTCGTGGCGGCGTTCGTGACCGTGGCGGTGCCGCCGTCAGCGGGGGTCTGGCGCATCGGAGTCGTCGCGGTGGCGTTGGCGGTGTTCGCGGCGCTGACCGGCAACGTGGTCGCGGTCGCCGCCGTCGGCGTGCTGGCGTTCGGGGTCTTCGACGGGTTCCTGGTCAACCAGCTCGGCGAGCTGTCCTGGCACGGCGCCGACGACGCGTGGCGGATCGCGACGCTGGCGGCGGCGGCCGTGGGGCTGCTCGCCGGATCGGCCTACCGGGCAGTGCGTCACGCACGGCTGTGGCGGCGCCGCGAGGAATGGGTCGCCGCGCAGGCGCGGGACGTCACCGGGCCGGGCGACGGGCGTCCTTCGCATCCGAAGGCATTCGTGTGGAACGACAAGGAGATACACCGTGGCTGACGTGACCTATGTGATGTTGACGGTGGCGCTGTTCGCGCTGTTGTCGCTGGCCGTCCGGGCGGTGGAAAAGCTGTGACGGCGGAGAACCTGGTTGGTCTGGTCCTCGCGGTGGCGCTGACGGCGTTTCTCGTGGTGGCCCTCTTGTTTCCGGAGCGGTTCTAGATGAGTAGCACGATGGCGGGCGCGCTCTTTGTCGCCTCGCTGGTGATCGGATTGGCGCTGGCCTACCGGCCGCTGGGTGACTACATGTACCGAGTGGTGACCTCGACCCGGCACCTGCGGGTCGAACGGGTCATGTACCGGCTGGTCGGGGTCGACCCGGGCGGTGAGCAGCCGTGGGGTGTATACGCCCGCAGCGTGCTCGCCTTCTCGACGGTGTCGATCCTGTTCCTGTACGCCTTCCTGCGGCTGCAGCACTACCTGTGGCTGTCGCTGGGCTTTCCGAACGTCGTCCCGTCTGGAGCGTGGAACACCGCGGTCAGCTTCACCACCAACACCAACTGGCAGTGGTACTCCGGCGAGTCCACGATGGGCCACCTGGTGCAGATGGCCGGCCTGGCGGTGCAGAACTTCGTCTCGGCAGCGGTGGGTATCTCGGTGGCGGTGGCGCTGGTGCGCGGCTTCGCCCGCAAGCAGACCGACCGGCTGGGCAACTTCTGGGTCGACCTGGTCCGCATCACCTACCGGGTGCTGCTGCCCATCTCGGCGGTCGCGGCGATCGTGCTGATCGCCGGCGGCGCGGCGCAGAACCTGGCGAACGGTCACGACGTGCACACCCTCGCCGGCGGCGTGCAGCACCTCACCGGCGGGCCGGTGGCCAGCCAGGAAGCGATCAAGGAGCTGGGCACCAACGGCGGCGGCTTCTACAACGCCAACAGCGCCCACCCGTTCGAGAACCCGACCACCTGGACCAACTGGCTGGAGATCTTCCTGCTGCTGGTGATCTCGTTCAGCCTGCCCCGCACGTTCGGCCGGATGGTGGGCAGCAACCGGCAGGGGCATGCGATCGCCGCGGCGATGGCGATCCTGGCCCTGGGCAGCGTCATCACCATCAACGTCCTGCAGGGCCTGCACCACGGCACGGTGCCGCAGGCGGTCGGGGCGGCCAGCGAGGGTGTCGAGACCCGGTTCGGAGTGCTCGATTCGGCCACCTTCGCATCAGCGACGACGCTGACGTCGACCGGGGCGGTGGACTCGTTCCACGACTCCTACACCGCCCTTGGCGGGGGCGTGACGATGCTGAACATGATGCTCGGCGAGGTCGCGCCCGGCGGCACCGGGTCGGGCCTGTACGGCATGCTCGTCCTCGCCGTGCTGACGGTGTTCATCGCCGGGTTGATGGTGGGCCGGACTCCGGAGTACCTGGGCAAGAAGATCGGCGCGCGTGAGGTCAAGTTCGCTTCGCTGTACTTTTTGACCACCCCGACGCTGGTGCTGGCCGGCACCGCCATGGCGATGGCGACCGCCTGGGGCAAGGCCGGCATGGCCAACTCCGGCGCGCACGGGCTGTCGGAGGTGCTGTACGCGTTCACCTCGGCGGCCAACAACAACGGCTCGGCGTTCGCCGGCCTGACCGTCAGCTCGACCTGGTACAACACCGCCCTCGGCCTGGTGATGCTGCTCGGCCGGTTCCTGCCGATCGTGTTCGTGCTCGGCCTGGCCGGCTCCCTGGCTCGCCAGACCCCGGTACCCGCCTCCACCGGCACGCTCAAGACCTACCAGCCGCTGTTCGTGGGCATGTTGGTCGGCGTCACGGTCATCTTGGTGGCGCTGACGTTCCTGCCCGCTCTCGCCCTCGGCCCGCTCGCTGAGGGGATCCAGTGACCTCGCAACAAGGACAATCGATGACCGTTACCGACGTCGACAGGTCTCACACGCAGCAACCGGCCGCCCCCGCGCCGCACCGGGTGTCCGGCGGGCTGCTCGACCCCAAGCAGTTGTGGAAGTCCACCCCGGACGCGCTGCGCAAGCTCAACCCGGCCACGCTGTGGCGCAACCCGGTCATGTTCATCGTCGAGATCGGGTCGGTGTTCACGACCATCTTGGCGATCGTCCACCCGACGGTGTTCGCGTGGGTGATCACGGTCTGGTTGTGGCTGACCGTGGTGTTCGCCAACCTCGCCGAGGCCGTCGCCGAGGGCCGGGGCAAGGCACAGGCCGACGCGCTGCGCCGGGCCAAGCAGGACACCGTGGCCCGCCGGCTGCGCGGCTGGACCCCTGGCGGCTCGGCGGTCGCCGAGGAGCAGGTGCCCGCCACCGCGCTCCAACTCGGCGACATCGTGATCGTGGAGGCGGGCCAGGTCATCCCCGGCGACGGGGACGTGGTTGAGGGCATCGCCAGCGTCGACGAGTCGGCGATCACCGGCGAGTCCGCGCCGGTGATCCGCGAGTCCGGCGGCGACCGGTCGGCGGTCACCGGCGGCACCAAGGTGCTGAGTGACCGGATCGTCGTGCGCATCACGCAGCGGCCGGGGGAGAGCTTCGTCGACCGGATGATCGCCCTGGTAGAGGGCGCCAACCGGCAGAAGACCCCCAACGAGATCGCGCTGAACATCCTGCTCGCCGCGCTGACCATCATCTTCCTGCTCGCCGTCGCCACGTTGCAGCCGCTGGCCGTCTTCTCCAAGGCGCAGAACCCGGCCGCGCCGAACACCGAAGCGCTGACGTCCCACGGCGTCAGCGGCATCGTGCTGGTCTCGTTGCTGGTGTGCCTGATCCCCACCACCATCGGGGCGCTGCTGTCGGCGATCGGCATCGCCGGCATGGACCGCCTGGTGCAGCGCAACGTGCTGGCCATGTCCGGCCGCGCGGTCGAGGCCGCCGGCGACGTCAACACCCTGCTGCTGGACAAGACCGGCACCATCACCCTGGGCAACCGGCAGGCCAGCGAGTTCCTCGCGGTCGACGGCATTGATCCGCAGCTGTTGGCCGATGCGGCGCAACTGTCCAGCCTCGCCGACGAGACCCCCGAGGGCCGGTCGGTGGTCGTGCACGCCAAGACCGCCTACGGGCTGCGCGAGCGCCACCCCGGTGAGCTGACGTTCGCCGTCTGGGTGCCGTTCACCGCCCAGACCCGGATGTCCGGGGTGGACATCGCCGACGACGGTGGCGTGCGCAGCATCCGCAAGGGCGCGGCGACGGCGGTGATGCAGTGGGTCCGCGACCACGGCGGGCACCCCACCGACCAGATCGGGCCGCTCGTCGACGGCATCTCCGCCTCCGGCGGCACCCCGCTCGTCGTCGCCGAGCACGTGGACGGCCAGCCGGCGCGGGCGCTGGGCGTGATCCACCTGAAGGACGTGGTCAAGGCCGGTATGCGGGAACGATTCGACGAGATGCGCCGGATGGGCATCAAGACCATCATGATCACCGGTGACAACCCGCTCACCGCCCAGGCGATCGCGGCCGAGGCCGGCGTGGACGACTTTCTCGCCGAGGCCAAGCCGGAAGACAAGATGGCGCTGATCCGCCTGGAGCAGGCCGGAGGCAAGCTGGTCGCGATGACCGGCGACGGCACCAACGACGCCCCGGCGCTGGCGCAGGCCGACGTCGGGGTGGCGATGAACACCGGCACGTCGGCGGCGAAAGAGGCCGGCAACATGGTCGACCTGGACTCCGACCCGACGAAGCTGATCGAGATCGTGGAGATCGGCAAGCAACTGCTCATCACCCGCGGCGCGCTGACCACGTTCTCCATCGCCAACGACATCGCCAAGTACTTCGCGATCATCCCGGCGATGTTCGCCGCCGTGTACCCGGGCCTGGACCGGCTCAACATCATGCGGCTGCACAGCCCCACCTCGGCGATCCTGTCCGCGGTCATCTTCAACGCCGTCGTCATCGTCGCGTTGATCCCCCTCGCCCTGCGCGGGGTGCGCTACCGGCCCAGCAGCGCCGCCACGATGCTGCGCCGCAACCTGTTCGTCTACGGCCTCGGCGGAATCGTCGCCCCGTTCGTCGGCATCAAACTCATCGACCTGCTCATCCAGTTCATCCCCGGGATCTCCTGATGCGACTACCTATGTGGGTTTCCCAGCACCTGGCCGCGCTGCGCGCGCTGCTCGTGCTCACCGTGTTGACCGGCATCGTCTACCCGCTGGTGATCACCGGTGTGGCGCAGCTACCCGGCCTCAAGCACCACGCCGACGGGTCACTGATCAAGGTCGGCGACAAGACCGTCGCCAGCGCTCTGGTCGGGCACCTGTTCACCGACTCCGACGGCAACCCGCTCGTCCAGTACTTCCAGACCCGGCCGTCGGCGGCTGGCGCCGGCTACGACCCGACGGCCACCGCCGCGTCCAACCTCGGCCCCGAGAGCGTCGTCGACACCCTGCCCGATCCGTCCAAGCCGGGCGACGCCGGAAAGCCCAGCCTGCTCACCCAGGTGTGCGCCCGCAGCATCGCGGTCGGCAAGCTGGAGGGCGTCGACGGCCGTCGGCCGTACTGCACCCCCGACGGAATGGGCGCGGTGCTTGCGGTGTTCCATCGTGACGGGCTCACTGGTCCGGTCACCCGCGTGGTCAGCCTCAACCAGGCGTGCCCGGCCAGGCCGTTCGTGTCGACCTACCAGGGCGTGCCGGTGGAGTGCGCGAAGTTCGGCGAGGACTACTCCCGGGGCGTGGTCACCCCGATCCGCGGCGACGCCCCGGCCGCCCCGGCGGTGCCCGCTGACGCGGTCACCGCCAGCGGCTCGGGCCTTGACCCGCAGATCAGCCCGGCCTACGCGCGGCTGCAGGCGGCCCGGGTGGCCAAGGCCCGTGGCGTCGACGTCTCGGCTGTGCTGAAGCTCGTCGACGCCCACACCACCGGCCGCGCTCTCGGCTTCATGGGTGAGCCGGCGGTCAACGTGGTCGAGCTCAACGTCGACCTCGACCGCACGTACCCGATCCACGGGTGACGGTTCGATGAGCCAGGGGCGGCCCCGAGGAGAGGAGCAGCCGGTGACAGCGCGGGGACAGCTGCGTGTCTACCTCGGGGCCGCCCCGGGCGTGGGCAAGACCTACAAGATGCTCGACGAGGGGCACCGTCGTCGTGACCGCGGCACCGACGTGGTCGTCGGGTACGTCGAGTGCCACGGCCGCAAGCACACCGAGGCGCTCGTCGCCGGCCTGGAGGTGGCGCCCCGCAAGACGGTGACCTACCGGGGCGCGACCTTCACCGAGATGGATCTCGACGCGGTGCTGGCCCGCCGCCCGCGGGTGGCCCTGGTCGATGAGCTGGCCCACACCAACGTGCCCGGTAGCGGCAACGCCAAGCGGTGGCAGGACGTCCAGCAGCTGCTCGACGCCGGCATCGACGTGATCACCACGCTCAACATCCAGCACCTGGAGTCGCTCAACGACGTCGTCGCCCAGATCACCCGGGTGCCGCAGCGCGAGACCGTCCCCGACGAGGTGGTGCGCCGCGCCGAGCAGATCGAGCTGGTCGACATGACCCCCGAGGCGCTCCGGCGGCGGCTGGCCCACGGCAACGTCTACGCGCCGGACAAGATCGACGCCGCGCTGGGCAACTACTTCCGTGTCGGCAACCTCACCGCACTGCGCGAACTGGCCCTGCTGTGGCTAGCCGACAAGGTCGACGACCAGCTCGACCGCTACCGCGCCGAGCACCACATCGACACCACCTGGGAGACCCGCGAACGGGTGGTCGTCGCGCTCACCGGCGGCCCCGAAGGCGACACCCTGATCCGCCGCGCCGCCCGCATCGCCGACCGCAGCAAGGGCGCCGACCTGCTGGCGGTACACGTCGCCCGCAGCGACGGGCTCGCCGGCGCCGACCCGGCCCACCTGGCCCGCCAGCGCGCCCTCGTGGAGAGCCTGGGTGGCACCTATCACCAGGTCGTCGGCACCGACATCCCGGCTGCGCTGCTGGAGTTCGCCCGCGGCGTCAACGCCACCCAGCTCGTCCTGGGGGCCAGCCGCCGCGGCCGCCTCGCACAGCTCTTCTCGCCCGGCGTGGCGGTGACCACCACCGCAGAGTCCGGCCCGATCGACGTGCACCTGGTCACCCACGAGGAGGTCAAGCGCGGCCGGGCCAGGATCACCGCCGCCGGCGGGCTGGCCCCGATCCGCCGGTGGGCTGGGTTCGCCCTCGCCGCCCTGGGGCTGCCGGCGCTGACCGTCGGGCTCACCCAGGTCCGCGGCCACCTGTCGCTGCCCAGCGACATCCTGCTCTACCTTGCCGCGGTGGTGGCGGTCGCGCTGGTCGGGGGCCTGTACCCGGCGCTGATCGCAGCGGTCGCCGGGTTCCTGCTGCTCAACTGGTACTTCACGCCCCCCATCCACCAGTGGACCATCGCCGAACGGGAGAACATCCTCGCCCTCGCGGTCTTCCTGCTGGTCGCAGGTGGGGTCAGCACCGTCGTCGACCTCGCCGCCCGGCGCACCCGCGACGCCGCCCGCGCCCGCGCCGAGGCCGAGACCCTGTCCACCCTCGCCGGCAGCGTGCTGCGCGGCACCCGCCCGCTGCCGGCGCTGCTCGACCGGCTCCGCGAGACCTTCCAGCTGACCGGCGTCACCCTGCTCGAGCGCCGCGAGGATATCGCCAGCGGTCCGGACCTGCAGCACGACCCCGCCGCCTGGCGGCTGGCGGCCGCCGTCGGCGACCAGCCCTGCCTGACCCCGGCGCAGGGCGACGCCGACGTGTCCGTCGGCGACGTCTGCCTCGTCCTGCGCGGCCACCCGCTCGCGGCCGCCGACCGGCGCGTCGTCGAAGCGTTCGCCGCCCAGGCCGCCGTCGCCCTACGCCAGGAACGCCTCGCCGAACAGGCCGCCGCCGTCGGCCCGCTCGCCGAGGTCGACCGGCTGCGCACCGCCCTGCTGTCGGCCGTCAGCCACGACCTGCGCACCCCCCTGGCCAGCGCGAAGGCCGCCGTCGACGGCCTGCGCATCCCCGACGTCGAGTTCAGCGACGCCGACCGCGACGAACTGCTCGCCACCGCCGGGGAGTCCCTTGAACGCCTCAGCCGCCTGGTGGAGAACCTGCTCGACATGAGCCGCCTGCAGGCCGGCGTACTGGCCATGGCACCACAGTTGACCAGCCTGGCCGAGGCGATCCCCCTCGCCGTGGACGACCTCGCCGACGGCGGACACGGTGTGCGCATCCGGGTACCCGACGACCTGCCCGAGGTCCACGCCGACCCGGCCCTGCTGGAACGCGCCCTGGCCAACGTGCTGGCCAACGCCCTGCGCTACAGCCCACCCGACCAGCCGCCGCTGGTGACCGCCAGCGAGTACGCCGGCCAGCTCGAGGTCCGCATCATCGACCACGGCCCCGGCGTCCCCGCCGCCGACTGGGACCGCATCTTCCTGCCCTTCCAGCGGCTCGGCGACCGGGACAACGCCACCGGTGTCGGCCTCGGCCTGGCCCTGTCCCGCGGCCTGATCGAGGCCATGGGCGGCACCCTCACCCCCGAGACCACCCCCGGCGGCGGCCTGACCATGGTCATCAGCCTGCCCGCCGCCCCGCCCACCGACGACGGCCCCGACCAGGCCACCGAGCCGACAATCCTCGACCACATCGACCGAATCGACGGTCGGCGCGACGGCGAACAGGGGGCACGAGTATGACCCGCATCCTCATCGTCGACGACGAACCACAGATCCTGCGCGCCCTGCGCATCAACCTGTACGCCCGCCAGTACGAGGTCGTGACCGCCGCCCAGGGGGCCGAAGCCCTGCACGCCGCCGCAACCCACCACCCCGACCTTGTCATCCTCGACCTCGGCCTGCCCGACATCGACGGCATCGAGGTCATCCGCAAACTGCGCACCTGGACCCCGATCCCGATCGTCATCCTGTCCGGACGCAGTGAAAGCGCCGCCAAGGTCGCCGCCCTCGATGCCGGCGCCGACGACTACGTCACCAAACCCTTCGGCGTCGACGAGCTGCTCGCCCGCATCCGCGCCGTCACCCGCCGCACCATCAGCACCGACCCGCCACCCCCGGTACGCATCGGCCGCCACACCGTCTCGCTCGCCGACCGGATCGTGCGCTCCGACGACGGCACCGCGGTGCACCTGACACCCGTGGAGTGGCAGCTCCTCGAGGTCCTCGCCCGCAACCCCGGCAAGCTGGTCAGCCAACGCCAGCTCCTGCAGCAGGTCTGGGGACCGGCCTACCAGACCGAGACCGGCTACCTGCGCCAGTACATGAAGCACCTACGCCGCAAGCTCGAACCCGACCCCAGCCGACCCCGCCACCTGCTCACCGAATCCGGCATGGGCTACCGCTTCCAACCGTGACGGAAGTGGCGCGGTCTCCGGACCCGCAGCGGACACCGTCGGCCGTGACGCGATGCCAGCCTCCGCGGCTCACCAATCATGGTCGGGCGGGGCGACCAGCGGATGACGTGCGACCGGGCACTGGACTGGGAGCCCGACGACCCTCGGCCCACCCGACTCGCCGCTGACATCGCCGCCTGGGACTCACACCGTTTCGAGTCCGGCCAGGCCCAGCCCGCGACGGTCACCCCTCATGTACTCCTACGTCACGACATTCTCGCCGGCGTGGCGACCGTTGATGACGCTGCTGTCCGTGCCGCCCCGGGGGCTGGTCAGCCCCGCGCTGCCCGAGCCGCGGAATGGTTTGAGGAGCCACGGCCTACGGTGGATCGGCGGACCGCCGATTGCGCCGAAGACCACCTTGCCCACCACAACGCCTTCCTCACGACGGCCAACGCTCCTACCATCCACCGGCAAGGCACGCCCGCCATGAGACCGATTACCGACGCAAGCCCCAAGAGGAGCTCAACCACTCTGACTCCGAGCAGATCCGCCTTGTCGCGTCGCGAGAATCGGCCGGTCGGGTCTGGTCTGAGTTTGTGCTGTCGAAGTCCATGGCCGGTTGGGAGTGGGACCGACTCCCCATCCGTGCGCCTGCGCTCGGTCGACCCACGATCCGCAGAACTGCTTTTCGCAGCGAGCGGCGACCCGCCACGCACGGACCACACGGACGTGTCAATGCCGCTACGTTGACGACCCATCGCCTCATCCGAAGTTGCGGCACCTGGAGCACGGCGGGCCACCACCAGTACCGCGCCATCGAGACGGGAGACCGCTCATGGGAGCACTCTGGATCGGCGTCGACATCGGCAAGACCCACCACCACCACGTCGTCGCCGTCGACGACACCGGCACCGTCGTGCACTCCGAAGAGATCGCCAACGCCCAACGCGACATCACCGCCCTGATCACCCGCATCGGCCGGCGCCGCCGCCCGCGCCCAGACCGTCACCGTCGCCGGCGAGGCCACCGCCGCCGAGATCATCGCCTAGCTCGCCGGCGACCTGCAGACCGTCAACGACCGCATCACCGCCGTCGAGAAACTCATCACCACCGCACTGGCCCGCCACCACCTCACCCCGATCACCACCAGCCTGCCCGGCATGGGCCCGATCCTCGCCGCCGAGTTCATCGCCCACACCGGCGGCCTCGACCGCTACCCCAACCCCGGAGCACTCGCCGCCCACGCCGGCCTCATCCCCGTACCCCGCCAATCCGGCCGGATCAAAGACCGACAACGCCGACCCCACCGATACCACCGCGGCCTGCGCCGCGTGTTCAGCCAGTCCACCCTCAGCGCTCTCAATGCGTGTCCCGCCTCACGTGCCTACTACGACAAGAATCGAGCCGAAGGCAAAACTCACCGCCAGGCCGCCGCGGCCCTGTCCCGCCGCCGCGTCGACGCCCTCTGGGCCTGCATCCGCGACAACAGCCCCTAACAGCCCAAACAACCTAGGCCGGTGCGCTGTGCGGCGGCCTGATGCCCGTAGAAACTTCATATCGGTGGCATGGCTGACGTCGGGACGGCCCTTCCTGGCTCGGTCGAGTGGTCTGGGTGCTACCCGCGAGGGATTTCCACGTCAGGCGTGGTCAGGGATCATGTGGCCGCACGAACAGGGCCCACCAAACCGGGTTGGACCATCAGCATGCCCGGCGGATTGTCAGACCGCACCGGCCTCGACCGGTGGGCTCGGCGGCGTCGGCAGCGCGACGGCAGCTTCTCCGGCGTAGACCAGGAAGGTGAGCGTCTCCTGGATGTACAGCTGGATGTTCGTGGTGTCGTGTGCGAGGTAGCCGATGGAAGCGTCCTGGCCGATGTGCAGTTCGAAGTCGCCTCCGCGGGTGGAGAGCAGGAAGGCACCGTCGATGGCTGGTGCCCAGATGATCTCAGCGTCCACGATGCGGGCGATGTGCTCTTGGACCGGGTAGCCCTGGTCGGAGGTCTCGATGACGGTGGTGTAGGCGCCGGCGTCGAGGGCCAGTGAGTACGGACCGTCGACGCCGGCCAATCGCAACGCGGTCACGGCCTGGCTGACGGCGTGAGGATAGTCGCGGACCGGCACCGGCAGCGTGATGGCCGGGTTGGACGAGCTGGCGCGAACGCCGACGATGCCGGCCGCGGCATATCCGTCGAAGATCGTCCGGTCTTCGGCGAAGGCGAGCTGGCGGGCGGCGTCTTTGACCGGCTGCCAGTCGGCGTCTTTGGCTCCGCGTTCGACGTCGTCGACCTGCTGCCGGTCGACGGTGAAGGGCACGCGCAGTTCGACGATCGGCTGGCCGCGGCGTGCATGGGCGATGACGCCGTCCGCGGGAGGATCGATGGCCTGCAGGTGCCCGGTGCCGACCCCCGACAGCTGAACCCCTTCCGGGCCGGTGACATCGACGATGCGACGGCCGGCCACGTGACGGCGGAATGTACGCCGCGCCTCCTCCTCCAGGTCGGCCCATGCGGCCGCAGAGATCGGCGCCAGTTCCCGATGCAGGTTGGTCATCGAGTTGGTCATCGAACGTGGCTTCCTTTGAGATCGCCGATCCCCAGGGATTGCGCGAACGGCTGTTCAGGGTCTGGCGGCGCGCCGGTCGTGGCGGACACGCGTGCCTCGTCCCGGCTTCGGGTCGCCGCCGCAACAGCGGGCGGATCGGGCAGGTTGTCGAGGAAATTGTTGCTCGGGACGAAGAACAGGGAGCCGGTCACCGGGGTCGAGAAATCCAGGATCCGGTCGTGGCGGGCCGGTGGGTCGCCGAGGAACATCCGTTCCAGCATCCGTTCGGTGACCGTCGGGGTGCGGGCGTAACCGATGAAGTAGGTGCCGAACTCGCCACGCCCTGCTTCGCCGAAGGGCATGTTGTCCCGCAGGATCTTGTGTTCGGTGCCGTCAGGATCGCTGATCGTGGTCAGCGCGACGTGGGAGTCGGGGGGCTTGACGGCGTCGTCGAGTTCGATGTCGGACAGCTTGGTGCGGCCGATCACCTTTTCCTGCGCCTCGACCGGCAGGGCGTTCCACGCCCGCAGATCGTGCAGGTACTTCTGCACGATTACGTAACTGCCGCCGGCGAATCGCGGGTCCTCGTCGCCGATCAGAACGTTGGCGCTGGCCACCGGGCCGACCGGGTTCTCGGTTCCGTCGACGAAGCCGAGCAGGTCCCGTACGTCGAAGTACTTGAATCCGTGTACCTCGTCGTGGACGGTCACTGCGTCGCGTATCCGGTCCATGATCTCCGTTGCCAACGCGAAGCACAGGTCTGGCCGCTGTGCCCGGATGTGGAACAGCAGGTCGCCTGGTGTGGCCACGGCGTGGTGGACCGGCCCGGCCAGTTCCCGGAACGGGTGCAGCTCGGCCGGGCGCGGCCCGGCGAACAGCCGGTCCCAGGCGTCCGATCCGATCCCGGTGACGCAGCTCAACCTGCCTTCCTGGGCGCGGAAGCCGACAGCCCGCTGCAACCCCGACAGGTCGGACAGCAAGGCCCGCACCCGGGACTTGCTTGCTGGATCGATCGTCACCACGAGGAACAGTGCCGCCCTCGTCAGCGGGCTGAGCACCGCCTGCGGGATCGCCTCCCGCCCCGGCTCGGCCATCGCCGTTCCTTCCGCTGGTGCGGTTCCCTCCACTGGTGTGCTGTCGCTAGCACGCTCCACCCGGTCAGATCGTGGGCGTACCACGGTAGTCCGCCCCGGGACAGCGGTCGTCACCCGACGTGGGTGAGGCACCCCCGGCTCGATCAGGACCGGTGACGCGCCGCCGGACACGATCGTGGACGGCAACGCCGGCAAGGACTACCAAGCAAGCGGTGCCCCGATGCCGGCGTCGAACGGCTGCGGCGAGCCAGGGTGGCCGCACAGCCCACCCAACGGTAGGAGATCTTGAAGCGTACCGGGGCTGACAGTTTTTCCGTGTTTTCCGTGGCTCACCCGCAAACAAGTCCCCGCTACGCTCCTGCAGGGCCTCGATGATCGCGTAACCGCGGGGCTCGCGTCGAAGGACCGCGAGCAGCAATGCGTGGAGACTCCGCCGTAGCGCGCGCCTGCGGGCCCACCCGCCGACCCGCTACGGCGGGGTTTAGCCGTTCCGGCTGTTGGGTAGCCAGTCCGGTTGCACCGTCGGTGACGGGAGAAGCATGGGGCGACGGGTGGAGGCCGCGTGCGGCTGTCACCCAACGGGCTTGGGGCCACCCTTACGGTGGCCTCCGGACGAGTGGCGCCCCTGGTGCGGCTTGCCCCGGCCGGTGGTCTCAACTCCGCGGTGGAGCACGTCGCGGAGTAGGCACGCCGAGCGGGAGCCGGACGCGGCCCTCGTCGCCGAGTGGCTGGTCGGGCAGTTCCCGACGCGCCACTGGCCGGGCTCGTCGCGGGGTCGCCGCTAACCGGGCGGTCAGAGAAAAACAAGCGGCAACCGGGCCTTTGCAAAGGTAACGCAAAAGCGTCGGTCGCACGCTAGGGGAATGTGTCTCATGGCAAACAGCGACGAAAATGTGTTTGCGGGAAAACTCCGCGGGGAGCTGAGCAGGCGACGCTTTCTGCAAGGGACGGCATGCACCCTCGGCGCGGCCCTGGCATCCGCCGGCATCTACGAGAAGATCGAGACCATTGCGCAGCCACCGGAGCGGCCTGCTTTCGCCTCCAGCCCACCCACGCAGGAACAATACATCCTCCAGAACGAGCAGGTGGTCACGGTCGATGGCTCGGGCGTGGAGACGAGTAATGGCACGACTGCGGTCCGGGTGCCGGCCCTGCACGATCATGTCATAACTGCAACCCTGAATGTGCCGGCAAATGCGAAAGCCTTGCAGGAGGCGCAGCGTCACCTGGAATCCGCTCTCATGGGCCTGGAGCAGCAATTTCCGCCCACTCCTGCGGGAGTGGGCATCACCGTAGCGTGGGGACTTCCCTACTTCCACCACTACATTCCAAGCCTGGGCAAGACGTCCAGCTTCTTCAAGGCGGGGACGCTCTACCCGACGTATCTGCCGGTCGACCTGGTGACCTCCAAGATGGAGGGCCATACCGTGTACGCGCTGCAAGAGTCCAGGACGTTCCCCAGCGACCAGTCCCCTCCTGGCTTCGGGCCGGTCCGCATGGAACAGAATGATATGGCCGTGTTACTGCGCAGCGACTCGCTCGCGAACATCATGGCAGCCACCAAGGCGCTGTTCGGGACGGGAAGCAACCAGGCGGGCGGCCTGTTCAAAGTGACGAGTATCCGCCGGGGCTTCTCCGGGGGCGGTTTCTACGGGCTACAGGGCCTGCCGAGCAAGCTCGCGCTGGCGGCTCATCTTCCCGGCGCGCAGTCCATCCCTGCCAATGCGCAGGGCTTTCTCGGCTTCACCACGACCCTGCAGTCGAATATGGGACCCGGCATCATCGCCAATCTGGAGACCCTACCTGGCGTCACCGATCAGTGGCCCCACGGCTACTTCAGGCAGGGGACCACCATGCAACTCTCACACCTGTTTCAAGATCTGGCGACCTGGTACGAACAGCGCTTCCCCCAGTATGCGCGTCGCGTCCAGGCGATGTTCCAGCCCGGCCTCTCGCCTGCGCCCGCGCCGGGCACTCTCACCCTCGATCCGCCAGGTCAAAGTGAGGCCGATGTGGCGCACGGGGTCGAACGGTACCGCGCCTACGGTCACAGCGGGAGCATGGCGCAGGTGGACAGCACGACATCGCCGACGACCAGCAACTACGGCGCAGCCTATCCCGCCGGGACGACCATCCCCGTGCGCGGTGATTTCGACACGCTGGACAATCCGTTCTACTACACCTCCGATCCGACGGGAAACCATTACAACGAAAAAAAGGCGGCAGGGTTGCACTTCATCATGTTCCAGCCGACGATCGGGATCTTCAATCGCGTTCGGCTCGCGATGGACGGCCACTATTCCGATACGACCCTCCCTGTCGCGCCGCGCTCCCACGGCGCGGGCATCAACTCGGTTCTGTTCACGACCCACCGGCAGAACTATCTGGTTCCACCTCGTCGCCATCGCTCCTTCCCGCTCGCCGAGTTCCTTTCCTGACACCAGCCGCGCCCGTCCGCGGGCCGTCGCAACGTCGGCCTGCGCGACTTTGCCGAGACCGGCACCGGTCGCCCGTCCGGCTGACGCCTTGTTCCCGTCTCCGCGGTTGGTCGGCGAACGCACTCGCAGGCCGCTTAGGGGTGATCGAACTTCTGGCACCCACACTCTTCGCGTAGACGACGCCGGTCACCCGGCGAGGCGGACGTACGCCTGGCTGCCTGCGACCTCCACGTCCCACCGCTTGCCGAACGCATTCGCGCGGGCCAACTTGATTCGCCTGATCGCCTCGGGCACGGCGGGGTCGACAACGAGTTCGCCGTCGCGTGCGTCGAGTCCGAGCATGGTGCGTACGAACAGGAAGGGCGCGGCGGTCGCCCACGCCTGGGGGCTGCAGGCGGTCGGATAGGGAACCGGTACGCGGCCGAAGCACCGGTCGTAGCCGGACAGCGCTTCCGGCAGGCGGTAGTGGGAGAACTCCGCCGCCTGCAGCATCGCCGTGATGATCCGGTTGGCCTCGTCCCGGAACCCGTACCGGGCCAGCCCGTGCGCGATCAGGGAGTTGTCGTGGGGCCAGACCGTTCCCATGTGGTAGCCGATCGGGTTGTAGCAGTGGTCGGCGGTCGAGGTGGTGCGTACGCCCCAGCCGGAGAACATCTCATCCGACATCAGCTGCCGGGCCACGGTCGCGGCTCGCTCGGGCGGCACGATCCCGCTCCACAGCAGCTGGCCCATGTTGGAGGTCATTGAATCGATCTGTCGCTTGTCGCCGTCGAGGCCGATCGCGTAGTAGCCGCCCCGCTCGTCGATCCAGAAGTCGCGGTTGAACCGCTCGTACAGGTCGGCGGCCTGCGCGCGCAGTGTGCGCGCCAGTTCCGGCTCGTTGAGTGGGCCGTCGGCGAGCTGCGCCAGGCGCAGCTTCGCGTCGTAGGTGTAGCCCTGGGTCTCGCAGGTCGCGATGGGCAGCACCGGGATGGTGCCGTTGGCGAACTGCACGCCGTCCCAGGAGTCGCGCCAGCACTGGTTGCCCAGCCCCTGCGGTGAGCGGGTGGCGTACTCGACGTACCCGTCGCCGTCGCGGTCGCCGTACTCGTCGATCCACCGCAGCGCCGCGTACGCGTTGTCGCGCAGGCCGACCACGAAGTCGTCGTCACCGGTCCAGCGCCAGTACTCCGACAGCAGGATCAGCCACAGCGCGGTCGCGTCGATCGTGCCGTAGTACGGGTTGTGGGGACGCAGCCCGAGCTGGGTCAGTTCGCCGTGACGGACCTCGTGCAGGATCTTGCCCGGTTCCTGGTCGGTGAAGTCGTCGACCACCCGGCCTTGGCGAACGGCGAGCTTGCGCAGCGTGCCGTGCGCCAGGTTGGGCCCGAAGGCCAAGGTCTGGTAGGCGGTGATCAGCGTGTCGCGGCCGAAGAGGGTCAGAAACCACGGCAGCCCGGCCGCCGGGAGCACGACCCGCTCTTGTTCGCTCAGACGCTTCTCCATCCGCAGGGAATGCAGGTCCAGCATCGACTTCTCGATGAGATCGCGTAGCAGTTCGGAGTCGCTGTGAAGGGTCGGCAGATTGGCCCTCCAGTCGGCAACCGGGTCGTCGCTGAACCGCCGGCAGAACCCACCGAAAATCCGGCGTGCCGGTCTGACGTTCGCCCTCAAGAAGTGCAGCGGAACGATCAGCTCGCACCACCATCCGTGGTGGCGCGCGAGCTGGAGGTCCCACACCAGGTCGTCGCCCTCGACGCGACTGGCCGGCGGATGGACCTTGACCTCGGTTCTGGCCTCGAAGGACCGGTTGCGGTAGTCGAAGCACAGGCGCGAGCCGTCGACGGCGTGCGAACGGGTGATCTTCGCCGACCGGTCCCGGGCGACGACGTCCTTGATCTCGAAAAGGTCGGCGAAGTCGGTGCCGACCGCGAGGCGCAGCTGGATCGACACCGGTTCGGCGGTGAAGGATTCCAGCCCGATGCGCTCGTGCATGCCGTCGCCGACGAAACGCTCCCGGCGCACCCCGATGGTGTTCGCCCGCAGATCGGGCAGCTCCGGGTTGGTCAGGAAGAACGCCGCGGAGTAGTAGTCGACGGTGTCTGAGCCGAGCACGAGCAGCGGAGAGTTATTGACCGTGAGTTCCCACCGGCCCAGGAACCGGGTGTCCTCGTGGACGAGACCGCCGATCGAACCGTCGGGCACGTCGCCGACCGCGTTGGAGTACATGAACGTAGGGCCGTCGAGCACGGCGACCGCGTCGGCGCCCAGCTCCGGTGGCAGATTGCGCGTGGTGGCGGCCGGAGGCTGGCCGTCCGGACTCGGGACGGGCATTGGGTCGGCCGGGGTGGGCCGGCGAACGACGGTGGTCACGGTAGACCTCTGCACGGTAAGGCAGTTCCGACTGCGAAATGCCGCCTACGCCTGATGGTGTCAGTCAATCATCCCTCCCCGCACGTCGGGCGAGGGAATGGTGGTCTTATTCGATCGTGGTCGGTGGTCAGCGGCTTTCCTCAGGGGCAGCGGGATGAACGTCGGGCTGTGCCGGCAGGCGTAGGGTGAACGCCGTTCGTCCTACGCGGCTGCTCACCGAGATATCGCCGCCGTGCGCTTCGATGATCGCCTTGACGATGGCCAGGCCGAGCCCGCCGCTGCCTCCGGTGTGGTGTCGGGATCGGTCGGCCCGGGTGAATCGGTCGAACACGTGGGGCAGCAGGTGGGCCGGGATGCCCGGGCCGTCGTCGACCACGCTGAGCGTGGCCTGGCTTCCCGATACGGCCAGGCTGGTGGTCACGGTGGTGCCGGGCGGGGTGTGGGTACGGCCGTTGGTCAGCAGGTTCGCCACCGCTCGGCGCAGATTGGCTTCGTCGCCGAGTACCGTGACCGGATCGTCCGGCAGGTCGAGCCGCCAGTGGTGGTCGGGGCCGGTGATCCGGGCCTCGTTGACGGTGTCGGCGACCAGCCAGGACAGGTCGACCGGTTCGCGGTGCTGCGGCCGGTTTGCGTCCAGCTGGGCGAGCCGGAACAGGTCCTCCACCAGTGTGGTCATCCGCTCGGCATCCTCCCCGATGCGCCGTACGGACTCGGCCACGTCGGGCGGAAGATCGGACCGGCGGCGGATCAGCTCCGCGTATCCGCGGATGGCGGCCAGTGGAGTACGCAGTTCGTGGCTGGCGTCGGCGCTGAACTGGGATAGCCGTGTCTGGCTGGCCTGCTGGGTGGCGAGCGCGTCGGCGACGTGGTCGAGCATCCGGTTGAGCGCCGTGCCGACCTGGCCGACCTCGGTGCGCGGATCGACCGCGGCTTCGGGGTCCCACATCGGTAGGGGTGGGTGGTAGCGGTCGAGCGGAAGCTCGGCGACGCGTTGGGCGGTGGCGGCGACGCGCCGGAGCGGGTACAGCGTCTTGCGGATGAGTAGGGTGCCGAGCAGGACCGTGATGACGAGTGAGACCACGCCGACGACGGCGTGGACGACGACGAGGCGGAACTGCGCGGCGGCGAGCGGGGCCAGGGGGAGTCCGGTGATGATGACGTCGCCGTTCGGGGCGGCCGTGGCGATGAGTCGGTAGTCGCCGAGGCCGGGTAGGCGACGGGTGACCGGGTAGCCGAGGGGCAGCGTTTCGAGCACCGCGGTCTGCGGCGGGGCGAGGTCGCGGTGCCCGTTGTCGGTGCCGCTGCGCAGCCCGCCGTCCACGACGTGTGAATCGGTCACGCGGCTGAGCACGGTCAGCTCGGGCACGCACGGTGCGTTGACCACCGAGTTCGACGTCGGCGGTGAACCGGATGGTCCGTTGTGCCCGGCGAAGTCCATCACGTGTTGGGACGTCACCACTAGTTGCTGGTCGAACTGGGTGATCAGCGTGTGGCGCATGAGTGCACCGGCCGCGGCGGTGAGGATGACGCACGTCGCGGCGAGCAGGCACAGCAGCTGGGCGATCAGGCGGAAGTGCAGTGATCGGGCGGCCCACCAGCGTCGTGCCCGAGATCCCGGGCGGCGGACGGGGCGACCGTACTCACTCGGCGGGTCTGAGGGCATAGCCGGCACCCCGGATGGTGTGGATCATCGGCGGGCGCCCGGCGTCGATCTTCTTGCGCAGATGTGAGATGTACAGCTCGACGATGTTGGCGTTGCCGCCGAAGTCGTAGTTCCAGACCCGGTCGAGGATCTGGGCCTTGCTCAGTACCCGGCGGGGATTGCGCATGAAGAAGCGCAGTAGCTCGAACTCGGTGGCGGTCAGCTCGATCGGCGCGTCGGCGCGCCGCACCTCGTGGGTGTCCTCGTCGAGGGTCAGATCACCGACGACCAGCGTGGCTGACCCGGCCCTGGCGACGGTCCTGGTGCGCCGCAACAGTCCGCGCAGCCGCGCCACGAGCTCCTCGAGGCTGAACGGCTTGGTCACGTAGTCGTCACCGCCGGCCGTCAACCCGGTGACCCGGTCGGCGACGGCGTCTCTGGCGGTCAGGAACAGCACCGGCACGTCCGGGGTCTCGGCGCGTAGCCGACGAAGCACCTCCAGACCGTCCATGTCGGGCAGCATGATGTCGAGCACCACCGCGTCGGGCTGAACGGTGTGCGCCAACCGGACCGCGGTCGCGCCGTCGCCAGCGCCGCACACGTCCCAGCCCTCGCTGCGCAGCGCCGTCGACAACAGGTCCGTCATGGCTGTCTCGTCGTCGACGAGCAGTACCCGCACCGGTAGGCCGTCAGTGCGGCGCAGTTCGGTTCCACTTGACGCGACGGCGGACGACATCCGATCGGTACCAGGCCGGAATGCTGTGTTCACGGTGATCAAGTGCCACTCCTCAGCCCGCCCGCTGCCCCATGGGCGCACGGCCTGTGCCGGCGGGCAGGGCGGCTCGGGATCAGCGGCGGTGGGTGCCACGGCTTTGGCACGGTGTACCCGCGACCGCGGTATCGACCTACCGCAATTCCTGCCGACAGGCCCTCGTCAGGCGAAGTACAGGCTACGGACAGGTCCGCTACCCACCATGGGACACGTAACACCGGCAACCGCCGGATGTGACAACCACTGGAGACGTTGAAGGACAAGCTGATGTTTGCGGAGAAGACCGCGCCCCGAGCCGGATTCGCCTCGGACCGGACCCGCGGGACGGTTCCGTACCCCGTCTGGAGAGGAGTAAGCGAGGTGCCTCCTCGGGAGTTCCTTCCCGACCGGTCAGGCACGGCCGAGTGGCCGGTGTGGGACGCGACCGCGCACGTGATCGTCACCGCACCGGAACGAGTCGTCGACGCCCAGGCACTGGTCGTCGAGCAACTCGCCGCGATCGAAGAGGCGTGCAGTCCGTTCCGCCGAGGTTCAGAAGTGCGCACACTCGAACACGCCGGCGGCCGACCGGTGCGGGAGAGCGCCCTGCTCGCCGAACTGGTGGCGGTTTCGCTGCGGGAGGCGCAGCGTAGCGACGGCGATGTGCTGCACGGGCACGAGCGGGAACCACGCCGAGCGTGGCCGCGCGGCGGCGGGACCGACGAGTGGCAGCCGCTGGCGCCTGACAGGCGAAGCATCCGACGCAACGGGCAAGAGATCACTGCATCTGCCGAGGCGCTGCCGGACCTGCGCGCCGTGGCCAGGGCCCATACCGCCGATCGCTGCGCGTGGTCGATCGCCAAGCGCTTCAAGATCGGAGTACTGGTCGGCATCGGTGGTGACATCGCCACCGCCGGGCGAGCGCCGGACGGCGGCTGGCGAACCCTGATGAAGGCCGTTCCCGGTGGTCGGAGCCTTCCGGTCCGGCTGCCCTCCGCCGCGCTGGCCACCTCCGGTACGGAAAGCCAGCGGTGGCGTGGCGGCGGAGGACCGTTGCCCTACGCCCTCTGCCCGGGGACCAGCCGGTCGGCCACACCGATGTGGCGCTCCGTGTCGGTTGCCGCGTTCACATGCGCCTACGCCAGGACGCTCAGCATGGCAGCGCTGGCGCGCGGACGCACCGCACCGGACTGGCTCCGTGATCTCGGCGTAGCCGCCCGACTGGTGGACACGGACGGCGATGTGGTACTCGTCGGCCCCTGGCCGGCCGACGCCCCACGGTAACCGTGATCCTCGGCTGCCCCTGGCCGCAAGTCGGTCGCGGTGACGTCGCTGGTGGCGGCCGAGGTCGAGCAGGTGACGCGGGATCATGAGCCAGATCCGTACAGCGTCGGCGCTGCTCCACCTCGGCTGCCACAGCGTCGATCGCGACGGAACCGACCGACCGGACCGGTGGGCGGCTCACCGTACGGCGATGTCGGCGACGTCGTCTGAGTCGCTCACCGGCGTCCAGTGCAGGGCCCGTATGGAGATCAGCAGAGCGGCGAGGGAGCCGACAAGCCAGAGGAGCTGGACCACGATGGGCTCCGGGTGCCGTGCGTCATGGAAGTACGTGGCGTTGTGAATGACCGCGACGGTCGCACCGGTCGGCAGGTAGTGGCCGAAAAAGGCGTACACCGCCGGCAGGATGGGCGCCGAGACGGCGCCGCCGGCCGACGGGTTGCCGACCGCGGTGAACAAAAGCCAGGCGGGCACGATCGCCCAGCGGCCGAGCAGGACGATCATGGTCGAGGTGAACAGTGCGGTCACCACGATCTGAGCCGCTGCCGCCGCCCAGATCTCAAGGAACGGCCCGCGCAGCGCACCGATCATCAGGTCGGCGATCACGGTCAGCGCCAGCCCGCCGACGATCCCTAGTACGGCGATGAAGGCCAGCCAGGAACGTGGCGACATCCGTGGCTCGTGGGCCCGCAGATTGAACATGATGGAGAACCCGAGAAACGTCGCCGCGAAGGTCACGTAGAACCCGATCAGGCCCTGCGGGTCGGTGTCGGGAAGCGGGCGGATGTCGACGGCGTGCAGCGGAGCAGCCGCGTGCGGCGCCAGCGCTTCCCCCACCCGCTCCACCGCGGCCGTGAGCACCCCGGCGACCGGGGCGCTGGCGGCGCTGGAGACGAGCAGAAGCGGAGGCTGCGGGCCCAGGATGAGCGCGGCCTTCATGGTCTGCCGTTTCATCGCGGCTTCGGGGGCAGCCCGGGACGGGTATGGGTGGAACTCGAGTGCGCCGTCCACCTGCTGCTGGAGCGTATTGATCAAGGCGGCGTACGGTTTGCGGTCGCCGACGACCGCGGTCGGAATGTGATTGGGCATCGGGCGGCCGAGCGCGATGCTGTACGAGGCGACGAACAGCGACGCCATCAGCACGCCGATGACCACGACGACCTGTGCCGCGCGGTACGCCGAGAGAGTGCTGCGCAGTATCACCCGTGACGGATGCCCGCGCGGCCCACGACCATGCTCACCATCGTGGCCGACCTGGTCGACGAGCGCGGCCCCCTTTCTGCGGCGGTGTGGTGGAGCTGGTGACGATCGCCGGCGCCGGTCACCGGTGGCCCGGCGGGGCGCCGACGTCGCGTGCAGCAGCTGCTGGGCACCGATCCGGTGTCGACCGCGGGGTATGCCGGGCCAGGTGACCGAGCGGTCTCCGGCTGGGGACGCGAAAGGGTAACGCGGGCATCGTTCGATGCGGTCGGTGCGTGTCGGTCAAAGGCCGCCGGAGACGGTGATGTCGGTGCCGGTGACGTACGACGCAGCCGGGGAGATCAGCCACGACACCGCCTCGGCGATCTCGTTGGGCCGGCCCGCGCGACCGAGTGGGCTGCTCGTGGCGGCCTCGTTCGCTCCTGGGGTCGCCGCCGCCATGTCCGTGTCGATGACGCCCGGCGAGACGCTGTTGACGCGGATCCCTTCAGGGGCGACCTCGTTGGACAGGCCACGGCTGAACGACACCACGGCGCCCTTGGCGGCCTCGTACGGCACGAATCCCGAGATGCCGGGGGGCGCCTGGGCGCCGATCGAGGCGATGTTGACGATCGAGCCGCCGTGGCCGCCGCGCGCGGTGGACATCGCCTGCACGGCGTGCTTGGCGCAGACCATGGGGCCCACGACGTTGATCTGCATCAGGCGGGCCAGCTTGTCCGCGTCCTGTTCGTCGATGCGGGCCTGCTCGCCGGTCGTCCCGGCATTGTTGACCAGCGCGGCCAGCGGCCCCATCTCCTGTTGCGCCCGGTCGAACAGGTCCGCGACGTCGTCGGGTGCCGTCACGTCCGCGCGCATGGCGACGGCCCGGCCACCGTGGCCGCGGATGGCGGAGACGACGGACTCGGCTCCGTCGGCGTCCGCGGCGTAGTTGACGACCACGCCGTACCCGTCCTCGGCCAGCTTCTCGGCGATCGCGGCGCCAATACCCCGGCTGGCGCCGGTGACGATCACCGCGCCCTTGCCCTGCTCAGCTTTCGTCATCTCATTGACCTTCCACCGCTGGATCTCGTGTCAGGCCGAGCTGCACACGGTGCGGTTCACAACGCCAGCAACCCGACGATGAACGATCAGCAAGCCCAGGTTGACTAACCGCATCCGACACCTACCCCAGGGGCCAGGGCGAACCCGCGCAAATCCCCTGACCGGAGCACGGTTGCCTGGCGCCGTAACGCGGTCGCTGGCCGAGCCGGCGCGTCGAGGAAGGACGCGGCGTCGTGGCCGGCCGCCTCGGTGGTATCGGGGTGCAACCGGTAGAGGAGGCGAGGCCGGGGTTGTTGAATAGCACGACCTCGCCGTCGCGGGCGAACTCGTCGATCAGCGCCAGGCCTCGGTCGTCGAGGTTGCTCATCACATGCGGAAAGAACACCAGCGGGGTGTCGCGGGACGTCGAGGCGCCGGTACGCGAATGACTCGCGACGCGTATGCCGTGATGGCGGTGCTTGCGGCTACTGGAGTTGTGGCAGGAATCTGCGGCGGGCGAGGGCGGCCGTTGTCTCGGCGGCGAGGGCGGCGATGAAGGCGGTGATCGCGAGCAGCACGACCCAGGCCCAGACCTTGTACCCGGCGGGTCTGCCGTAGTTGATCCAGTGCAGGGCGAAGGTGGCGACGGCGGCGTACGGGAACCCGAACGACCAGAACGCCGGGGTGAAGGACAGCCGGCGGTACACGGGGATGAGCCGGAGCTGGACGATGACGGCGAGCGCGGTGAAGCCGCCGAGAGCCAGGGCGATGGCGTCGATCTTCCCATGGAAGATGGCCAGGTAGGCGAGACCGACGAGGGCCGGCGGTGCGACCTCGATGGCCAACGTGGGCGTCAGCGGCGCGGGCAGCCGGGGACGGAACAGCAGCCGGGCCATGATGACGGAGCCGATGAGCAGCCAGGACAGGACGCCGAGGCCCATGAACGCGTGAGCGACGGCGGTCCAGCCGGCGAGGGCGGCGCCGATGGAGGCGATGAGTCCGCCGGCGACGGCGGGCAGGACGTAACCGGAGTGCAGCCGGTCCAGGTCGAGGTCTTCGACGATCCACTGGCCGGTGATCCACCCGGCCAGGACGGTGCTGGCGACGGCGAAGACCGCGAACAGCCACCTGCCGGCGGCGGGGGCGTGCGGCATCAGGCCGATCGCCAGGAGCATGCCGACGATCGGGATCAGCGACACGAACGGTGCCAGCACCGGATCGGCCAGCTCCCGCCGCCAGCCGCCAGGCCGGCGCGGTACCTGCGAGAGGTAACCAACGACGAGCACCAGCCATACGGCGGCGGTGATGATGAACAGGACGTCGGCCATCAACGCGGGCGCCAGCCCCAGCATGGCCGCGTACCTCCAGCAGACGGCCAGGCCGGCCAGCGCGAAGGAGATCCCGAACATGTTCGGGGTGATCCCGACCCGGGGCTGGACTGTCCGCGTGGTCATCTACGTCCCCCAAGCGCATACCGGCGATCAGGTTGCCCTCTGTGGATTCACCGGCCGGTCGCGGATCGGCGATATTATGCCCGGCCGCCGGATGGACGCCTACCCGGCAATCCCGGGCGTTATTCGCCGCGCATGCAATCGCCCGCGGCCCAGTGGACCTTCACCGGGTGACTCCCGATACAGGGTGCGTGCCCCGCGTTCCGGTTCACATCATCACAGTTATCGACCTTCGTGGACCGAGCTTCAGTTGCGCAACCAAGTGCCGGGCCATGATCGCGGTCGGCTCGCGCCTCACCCGGCCCGGTGGGTGATACCCCGGGGCCGTGCCGGCCGGACTCGCCGCGTTCCGTGGTGACGTCTTCCTGTACTGAACCGCCGGTACGCCGAAAGCCGGACGTTCCCTCAATACGTCCGCCACGCCACGGCTCACCTTGGTCGATATCGTTGAGCCGGGTAGACCCGGAGGGTCGGGTTCGGTCTGGGTGTGTGATGCCGCAGTTCATGGCCAGCTGATCGGCGGTGCGCGTCCCTGACGCACGCTGATCGCCGCTGGCAGGTACCCTAGTGCCCGTCGCCCTCGTAGCTCAGGGGATAGAGCAACGGTTTCCTAATGAGCAGCGACAATCGTGACCGCAGGCCTGTGGCCTGCGGTTTCTCGTTTCAGGATCTCGATTTTGGGGTCGCAGACGGCCGCCCGTGTGCTCGGTAGTTGAAGATCAGTTGGCTGTCTTTGTGTCGCGTAGAACCAGTAGACAAGAAGCCCAGCTCACGACCCATACGTCGGGTTCGGGGTGCACGACCGCCGCGGCCACCGCCACCGCGTCGTCGGGGGATCAGCGGGAGCGGCCGAACGCGTCGGCGACACCCCATCGGCCGGGGATGTCGAGGAGTTCGATGCGGCCCATGTCTTCGGGGAGGGCGGGGTCGACCACGAGGTGGTCGCCGTGCGGTTCCATGCCGAGCATGGTGCGCAGCAGCAGCATGGGGGTGCCGGTGGACCAGGCCTGCGGGCTGCAGGCGGTGGGGTACTCGACGGGGTACTTGGTCAGTTGCCGGTCGTAGCCGGCGAACGCCTCCGGTAGGCGGCCTCGGAAGTAGTACGCGGCGTCGAGGATGGCCCTGGCGATGCGCGCGGCTTCCTTGCGGAAGCCGTAACGGCGCAGCCCCCAGGCGATGAAGGAGTTGTCGAACGGCCAGACCGTGCCCAGGTGGTAGCCGACGGGGTTGTAGCGCCCTTCACCCTCGGCGAGGGTGCGTACGCCCCAGCCGGAGAACAGCCGGGATCCGGTGAGGTGGGCGGCGATCTTGTCGGCCCGGTCGGCCTGGACGATGCCGCTCCACAGCAGGTGTCCGATGTTGGACGACAGGGCGTCCACCGGCTGGCCGTCGGCATCGAGGGCGAGGGCGTAGTACTCGCCGTCTTCGATCCAGAAGTCGCGGTTGAAGCGTTCCTTGAGGTCGGCCGCCTGCTGTTCGAGCTTGTCGGCGTAGGCGGGGTCGTTCCAGAACTCGCGGGCCAGGCGGGCGCCGCGGCGCTTGGCGTCGTAGGCGTAGCCCTGCAGCTCACAGGTGGCCCGGGGGAAGCTGGGGAGGCGGCCGTCGTGGTAGGAGATGGAGTCCCAGGAGTCTTTCCAGCACTGGTTCTCCAGGCCGGTCTTTTCGTTTCGGCGCTGGTACCAGATGTAGCCGTCGCCCATGATGTCGCCGTACTCGTCGATCCAGTCCAGCGCGGAGCGGGCGAAGGGTTCGAGGAGGCGGACCAGGGCGGCGTCGCCGGTCCAACGCTCGTACTCGTCAACGAGCACGATGTACAGCGGGGTGGCGTCGGCGCTGCCGTAGTACGGCGAATGTGGCTGCTCCTCGAACGCGGCGGACTCCCCGTACCGGTGCTCGTGCAGGATCTTGCCGGGCTCCTCGTCGCGGAAGTCGTCGAGGTGTCGGCCCTGGTCGAGGCCCAGTATGCGCAGCGTGGTGTCGGCGAGGTCCGGGGAGAACGGCAGGGCCTGGAGGCTGGTCAAGATGCTGTCCCGGCCGAAGATGGTCATGAACCAGGGCAGCCCTGCCGCCGGCATGCTGCGACCTTTAAGGCTCAACGGCTCGAACCGCAGCGCGCAGCGGTCCATTATGCTCTGCCGGTAGGCCGTCGCCAGTGCCTCGTCGCTGCACTCCAGCCGGGGCACCCGCTCGAGCCACCCGTCGATCGCCTGCCGGACATCGAGCCGGGAACGTGCCTGACCTTGCAGGCTGTGGCGGATGCTGCGGCCGTCGGGGCCCTGCATCGCCGCGCACATGGTCGTGGTCCAGGTGCCGTGCGGTTTGATCCGGACCTCGAACGTCAGCCTGTGCTCGTCGACGCGCGCGGGCTTGGTGCTGGTGATTCGAGTCTCGCGCCGGAAGGCCTCGCGCTGGTAGCCCAGCCGCAGACAGTCGTCTTCGACGAGGGCGTAGCGGCGCCCCTTCTTGTGCTGGACGTCCTTGATCTCGAACAGATCGGCGAAGTCGCTGGCCGCCTCGATCCGGATCGTCACGTCGATCGGCTCGACGTCGTGGTTGAGCACGGTCAGCTGCTCCTCCAGGCTGCGCGCGATGCGCCATTCGCGGATCACCGAGATCTTGGCGTCGATGTAGTGTGACGGCGCGCCCGGCACGAGAAAGAAGCGCACCTCGTAGTACTTCAGGTCGTCGACCGACAGTGGGCGCAGCGGTTCGCCGTTGATGGTCAACTGCCAGGTCGACAGATACCGGGTGTCGAACGAGAACAGCCCGGTCGGGAACGTCATCGACGGCTCCATGTCGCCGGATTGGTCGCCGATCGCGAACGTGTTGCCGTCCAGGATTCTGACCAGCCCGTTGCTCATGTCCGCCGCCGCCCCTCCGGTGCGAGTGATCGTGGGTGGCGGGCCGCGCGGGGCCCGGGAAACGTCTGTTTGACGGCAGTAAAAAAGAGCAGCTGGCCCTCGACCGTGAGCCGGTGCCCAAGGAAGGATGCCAGCGCATTCGCCTCGCCGGTCATGATCTGGTCGAACAGCATCCGGTCGACGCGGACGACGCAGTCGGCGTCGCGGCACTCGCGCGACACCCGCACGTCGCCGTTGGAGATCACGAGGAACCAGTGGTCCGTCCCGTCCGACCCGACAAGGTCGAACCGCAGGGTTCCGTCGAGGCCGATCAAAACGCGATCATGGCCGCGGCGGCCCAGTTCGGCGAAGAAGTCCGCGGTCGAGTCGCCCACCGGCTACCCCTTCAACCGATCCGCTGCCCACAGCCGTTTCGCGCCCACCCTTGGCCTGGGCACACGCCAGCCGCCCGAACGTGGGACTGTGGCCACCCGACCAACGCTTACTGCGGAAGCGGTGAGCGTGCGCCACCCGGATGGGGTGAATCTGGCGGCACCATGTTTACACCAACAGGCTGCTCGCCGCGTGCGGTGACGTCGAGCGCTACCACGACGCGCTGGCTTGGCGTGCCACTTGATCACTGGGGATGTTGTCCCCGCGCTATGGTCTGCAGACGGTCGGCCGCGTACAGGCCGAGATGGCCGCCGCCGATGACGAGGATGCGAGGAACGCCGTTCCTGATCATCGCGATCCTTCCGGTCTCGTTGTCCGTCGCAGTGGCCGTATCAGCCCCGGGCCACCGGGAGCTTTCACGTCAGGGCGCCGGTCATTCGTGGCCGGTGTGGCCGACGGCTTTACCGTGCGCGCCAGTGCGCGACGATGCACGCGCATGATCGCCGACCAAGATCGCAACGGTCCATGTGATCGGTGTGCGATCGCTGGTCGGCGCCGTCGCTGCTGATCGGCGGTGAGCGTCCCTGACGCACGCTGACAGCCGCTGGCAGGTACCCTAGTGCCCGTCGCCCTCGTAGCTCAGGGGATAGAGCAACGGTTTCCTAAACCGTGTGTCGCAGGTTCGAATCCTGCCGGGGGCACCAGACAAATGGGCACGGTCGTCGAGATCACGAACATTGGTGATCGAGGCGGCCGTTTCGCTTGCTGTAACTCGTGAAGTCGCTGGTCGGCGCCGGTCGGGTGGTGCCCGATGAGCGCGACGAATCGGGCGATCGTCCGCGCGGCCGGAGCGACCGTGATCGGGCTGGCCGGGGTCGCCGGGGCTATCTCTTATTCACACATGGCGGAGTTGGCGCGGCTGCACGGCGAGGTCGGGTGGCGGGCGCACGCATTCCCGGTATCGGTCGACGGGATCGAGATCGTGGCATCCCTGGTGTTGCTGGCGCATCGCCGGGCCGGGACGTGGCCGGGGTGGCTGCCGTGGGCGGCGCTGGCGGCCGGCACGGCGGCGAGCGTCGCGGCGAACGTGGCGGTAGGCGGGTCGGATCCGGTCGGGCGACTGGTGGCCGGGCGGCCGGCGGTGGCGCTGCTGGTGTCGATCAAGCTGTTGTCCGGACTGCTGGATGCCGCTCCAGCGGGGACCGCCATGAACGGCACTCCCCCGGATGGGACCGCTGGTCCGGGACCATCTGGTCCCGCCAACCCGGTCCCCGGTGCTGGGACCGGTTCGGGACCGGACCGGCAGAAGCCGGTGAACCGGGACGGCGATCGGCACGACGGGACCGCCGGGACCGCGCAGCCTGTGGACCGGTCCCGGACCGGGACTGATCTGGCGGGTTTGGAGGCTGCCGCGCGGCTGGTCCGGGACCGCTTGATCGCTCAGGGATCGCCGGTGAACCGACGGAACCTGGCGGCGGGGCTGCGAGCCGGTGGTCATCGAGTCCGCAATGATCGGCTCGGTCATCTCCTCCACGTCGTCGCCGGCGAGGCGGATGCGCGGTCTGCACCTGTCAATGGGAAGCCGGTGTCGACGCCAGCGGGCAGTGCCGCCGATGTGTGACTTTCAGCGGTTCGCCGCCCCGCCTCGGGCGGTCCTGTCGGCGCCGTCGGCCACCGTCGTGGATCTCTCCGGCGGCGCGGTGTCTGTCACCAGCCGGTCGCCGGTGAGAGAGGTGTCCGGCGAGACAGCCTGCGGAGTCGGAGCGGCCCCGGCGGTTCGGGTCACCAGGCTCGGGGTGGTTTGCCGTTTGATCCTGGCGCGAACGGCAACTCCGGCTGGGCTGTCAGTGCCGCTCGTGGGCGGTTTCCGACGATCGGGCCGACCGGCGACTGACACCTATGGTGTCACCGGAAGCAGCCCATGGGCGTCGACGTCGGGGCGGCGGTGGTGACGATGGCCGATCGTGCCTTCCTGACCCGGCTCCGGGCCGGCGATGGCCCGTCCCACCGGCTGCTGGTCTTGCTGGACCAGCATCGGGTGATGACCACCGGCCAGCTGGCCCGCGTGACCGACGCTCCTGAGCGGACGGTGCGGTATCGGCTGGAGCGGCTGCGTGAGGCGCGCCTGGTGGACTGTGTGCGGCCTGGTCGTGAGAGCGGGTCGGCGCCCCGGCACTGGTGGCTGCGACCGGCCGGCGCGCGGATGGTCGCTGGCACGGCGGCGGCTGAGGGCAAGCCGGCCGGGATGTTCGTGGCGCACGCGGCCGCCATCACCGAGGTCTGGCTTTCGCTCGTCGAGTACGGCGGGTCCGTCGGCGTGACCGTGGAGAGTCGGTTGACCGATCGGGCCGGCTGGCAGGGGTGGGACGGCACCCGTCCCTGGTCCCGGCGGCATCGGTTGACCCCGGACGCCGTCGTTCGGCTGGCGCTCGCCGGCGGTGAAAGTCCGGCGGTGCTCATTGAGGTGGACCTGGCCTCGATGACGCAGACGCTGTTGCGGCAGAAGGTGGAGCGGTACCTGGCTTACGCTGCGGCTCGGGCCTGGGGCGGCGTCTTCGCCCAGTGTCCGCCGTTGCTTCTGTTGACGAAGACCGCGACGCGGGCGGCGACCTTCGTCCGCACGGCCCGCTCCCTACTTGAGCAGCATGAGCGCCAGTACGGCGGCGCGGATCCGGCAGACGAGCCGGTGGTCGCCGCGTGCGGTCTGGTGCTGGAGCCGGCTCGGGCAGTCACCGAGGCGTGTTGGATGCTGTCCGATATTGCGGCGAGCGAGGTGACGCTGAGGGAAATCTGGGCCTGACCCGCTTTGACGGACATCCGAGATCAGGGGCATGACCCCGAAAGGATGTCCACCATGATGGAGAGCATGGCAAAGAAGCCGCCCCGGCCGCGCCGCTCGTTCACCCCGGAGTTCAAGGCCGAGATCGTCGAATGCTGCCGCAGCGGTGACCGCTCGATCGGCCAGGTCGCCAAGGCCCTGACCAACGCCGTCACCCGCCGCCGACCCGCGGCCGGGGTGGTGTTCCACTCCGACCGCGGCTGTCAATACGCCAGCGCTCAGTACGCCCGCCTGGCCAGTCGGCTGGGGGTGACGCTGTCGGTCGGGCGCACCGGCCAGTGCTGGGACAATGCCCTGGCCGAGTCGTTCTTCGCCACCATCAAACGCGAGCTGATCAACACCCGGGCCTGGCCGACTCGGACCGGCGCCCACCGCGCGATCTTCGAATACATCGAAAGCTGGTACAACCTGCGCCGGCGCCACAGCGCCCTCGGCTACCTCAGTCCCGCCAGCTACGAGACCGTCCACCAGTTCACGGCTCACGTCGCCTGACCATCACACCGACCCTGTCCGTCAAAGCGGGTCAACCCCACTTCATTCTCGCCCGGCGCACTGTTCCGAACACCACTAGCTTCGGATTCCGCACGGGGAGGCGAGACGCTGGCACAGGTCAAGGCCCGGCGCGGCACGATCGCGCTGAGTCATCAGGTGATCGACCTCGTGACCCGGAACGGCCGGCCTTCCGCGGAAGCGACGTTCGCGCTGATCGAGGAGTTCTTCGGCGCTGGGGACGCTACGCCCCAGCCATCGCCCGATGCGAACGCATCACCGGACGACCCGCCCCAGCCCAGCGATCCTGAACGGGAGCGCAGGGCTGCGGCCCGCATCGGCCTTCGTGGAGTGGCTGATGGGCCTGGAATCCGGATGGGTTACCGGACCTGAGCTCGAACTCACGCATTCGCAGCAGCTAACCGCGCTCGGCAACGGCGTGCTGCCCCGTCAAGCGATCGCTGTGCTCAGATGCCTGCGCATCTGACTGGCTCTTTGAACTTGGAGCGCGGCGCGAACCTTAGGCTGTCGCCTACCAGACGTTGCACTAGTGACTATAGGTAATACTGAAGTGCAATAGCCTCGATGCTGGAGACGTGTAGATGGGCAATATCCGACCTATAGTTTTGACTAAAGGTCATAGTGACAGGAGTACCGGATGATCTACAGTGTTGAGTGCAGTTTCGCGGAGCCCTCGCGCGAGGGCGAGTGGAACGAGTTCTACTCCTACCGCAAGCTCCCCGCGCTCATCTCCGTCTCGGGCTTCCACACGTCGCAGCGGTTCAAGGCGATTAGCGCGGGATGCCCCGTCTACCTCGCCATCCACACCATCGACGGTCTCGATGTGCTCGACGGCGAGGAGTATCACGAAAAGGGCGGCGGCAACTTCGCGCGCTGGCAGCCCGACATCACCGACTGGCATCGCAATCTCTATGACGGAGTCGACCTGGCGCCGGACGTCACGACCGGCGAAATCCTCCTCCTCACCTCGGCCGGCCCCGATGTCCTGACCCGGCTTGGGCTCACGCCCCAGGCGATGCACGCGGTCGCGATGGAGAGGAACCCGGAGCACCGCTGGCTGGCGAGCGCCCCTGCCGCGGACATCCCCTTCCTTTCACAACTCCCGGACGCGGTTCACGTCTATCTCCCCATGACCCCGCGGCTCACCTCGGAATCCGCCCCGGCGAGCACGACGGAGGCATAGCCGCCCATGCCGAACATCACGATGTACGTCGACATCGAGGCGATGCCCCCAGGAAACTCGATGGACAGCCTCACGACACAGTGCACCGACCTCTGCACCGGCACGCTGCGGGCAGCACTCGACAACGTCCACATCATCTACGTCCCGGTCCGCCGCGGCCGAGGGCACCCCGTCTTCGCTGAGGTGCTGTTCCGCGAGGAACCGTTCCGCACCCCCGAGGTTATGGACCGCTTCATGCAGCAGCTCGATGACGCGATTACGACGCACACCGGGCGCATCGCACGCATCCGCTGCTTCAGCTTCGGCAAGCAGCACATCCACGCACGCAACTAGCACGTTCAGAAAGTGAGCGACGATGACGGAGCATCCCTTCCCCCACGTCACGATCGGCAACTACGCGATCACCGCCCTCAGCGACGGATATCTCACCGCAAGCCTGGATCTGCTGGTGAACATCGATCAAGACGAGGCCTCTGAGCTACACCGACGAAGCGGATCGCATGACCACTCGCCGATGCACATCAACAGCTACCTGTTGCACGGAAACGGTCATGTCGCGCTCGTGGACGCCGGAGCCGGAGGCGTCAAGCAGTGGGGAGGCGAACTGGAGGAGCGCCTGCCCCTAGCGGGGGTGCAGCGTTCGGACGTGGACACGATCCTGCTCACCCACGCGCACCCTGATCACATCGGCGGGCTCACTGACATCGCGGGTCGCGCAACCTTCCCGAACGCCGAGTTGGTCATCGACGATCGGGAGGTCGCCTTCTGGCGTGACGACGCGAACCTCGCGCACGCGAGCGAACGCGCCCGCGGGAACTTCCAAATCGCCCGCAGGGCGCTCGATGCCTACGCGGACCGACTCCGCTCATTCACCGCTAACGAGGCGTTGCCTGGCATCGAGGCGGTCCCGCTGCACGGGCACACGACAGGTCACACCGGCTACCTCGTCGGAGGTCCGGCACGAAGCATGTTGTTCTGGGGCGATACAGTCCACTTCCCACTGATCCAGGCGGCACGGCCAGAGGCCTCGGTGATCCTGGACAACGACCCGGTCGGCGCTGCAGCATCTCGGCTGAAGACCCTCGAGATGGCGAGTGCAGAACACCTGCTCGTCGCCGGCGCGCACCTGAACGAGCGCGGCTTCGCCCGCGTGGCCCGGTCAAAGAACGGATACGTGATCACGTACGAGGACTGATCGAGTCCTCCGCGGCAAGCGGCGGCGCATCCGAGGTCGCCTCTCTCACCAGCCAGTTGGAGAACTCGCCGAGCAAGTCCGGCTGGCGAGTCGTTGCTCCGGTCACAAAGATGAAGTCTTTCCCTGTGTCACGTCCCGGCGGCCCAAGAGGAATGAGTTCTCCGGATCTGATCCCATCGGCAACGTAGAGATACGGCACTAGCGCGACGCCAAGCCCGGCGAGAGCCGCCTCAATCAGCATCGAGAATTGCTCGAACCGGCCTCCTGCTGTTGCGTTCTGAAGGTCGATCCCGAACTCGCGCGCATAGTCGGGCCAACTCTCCGGCGTTGCCGTCTTATGCAGCAGCGGCAGCGTGGACAACACGGTGCCGTCGCGCCGGCGGGACGGCAGGACCAAGTCCGGCCGACACACCGGGATCAATGCGCTACGGAACAGGTGTCGTGACTCATTGCCAGCCCATGCCGGATGGGCGAATGCGATAGCGGCATCGAATGCGGTTCCATCCAACACAAACGGGTCGTTTCGAGTGCTGAGATTGATCACGATGTCAGCATGTGCGCGCGTGAACGACGGGAGCCTAGGAATCAGCCACTTGGTCGCGAACGTGCCGATCACGGCGAGCTCCAGCATCTGTTTCCGAGACGGGGTCGTCATGACTTGGAGAGTCGACTGCTCCAACGAGGCAAGCAACCGCCCCACCTCCTCCGCGTAGTGAGCCCCATGGGCGGTCAGCTCAACCCTGTTGCCACCGCGGGCGAACAAAGGCACGCGCAAGAAGGCCTCCAGCCGCGCGACCTGCCTGCTTACCGCCCCCTCCGTGACGACGAGTTCTCGCGCGGCGAGAGAGAAACTTCCATGCCGCGCTGCCGCCTCGAATGCGAGCAATGTAGATGTGCTCGGAATCTGCCTCGATGGCACTACTCATCTCCAAAAGAGTGATCTATGGTCAGGTTGATGTGTCAAAATGTCGGATCTGATCTGCTATTTTAGCGCATCAAGGCCACCTAGCCTTGACTTATAATCAAGGCAGTCGGAGGTTTGAGGGCCACCACAACACGCTGCGCGGTGGCACCATAGAACTGCAACGCCCCCAAGGCGCACAGCGTCCTCGTCAGGATCTTGCACCGCCGACGGGCGTCGCCTGCTCGTCGCCGGGCTGCGGGACACGGTTGCTGTCGGCGTTTGAGTTCCTGCGAACGCTGCCGACGACACGAGCCATCGTCCTCCAGGCCAAGATCGTGCATGTTATGGAATTCGTCTTCGGAGTGCCGAGGACGATCTCGCCGCGTATCTCGCGCGCGGTGGTCTCCACCGTGACGCGTCGACCGACCGTGTCGAGATTGCCCACCCGCAGCCCCGCCAGCTCACCGGCCCGCAGGCCGCTCTCGGCGGCCAGCTCCACCAGCAGCCGCCAGCGGTTGGCCCCGCGCCGGCAGGGCGATAGCGCGGTCGAGCCGCGACGGCGTGTGGCACATCCCGGGTCTCGGCGCGTCATCGGTGCTTCCGCCAGCGGTTTCCCGTCCTGATATACGATCTCGCGACGCGAACCGGCCGCAGCTACGGGCTGTCGGTGTGCGTGGCTCGCATCGCAAGGCCGGATCAGGAGAAGTGGATGTCCCGAGGGCTGCGGGTGGCTCCGCCCGGCAACGTGGCCGGACGGAGGGGATATTCGATGCGGATGGACAGGCGGCACTCCGGCTGATGTCCGTGAAACCGCTGCGCCGCACGGGCATCCTGGTCGCCACCGTGTGCCTGGTGGTCACGGTCGTGGTGTCGTGGGCGTCGTGGACGGTGAACAAGCACAGTAACCAGCGGCTGCTGTCGCTTCAGATGCGCCAGGTTGCGACGTTGATCGCCAATGAGGTGCCGGTCGTCTCGTCGATGTTGCTGGACGCCGCGCACGTGGCCGATGCGACGCAGGCCGACCCGGCGGTCTTCCAGCGATTCGTGGCCCCGCAGCTGGCAAGCAGCACATCCCTGGCGTCGGTGTCGCTGTGGCGGATCGACGGCAACCAGCGAAGCCTGGTGGCCAAGGCGGGGGTCGAGCCGCTGCTGCCCTCCGACCGTTCAGCCGACAGCTTCTTCGCCAAGCTGAAGCCCGGGCGCCAGATGTTCATCACCGGCGTGCTGCCAGGTAGCCCGGCCCACTTCGGCTACGCGGTGCGGACGGGTGGTGACACCTCCGGATTGGTCGTCTACGCCGAGCAGCGCCTGCCCCCGAATCGTCACGTCGCCGTACCGAAGAACTCGCCCTTCGGCAGTCTGCGCCTGGCGGTCTACCTCGGGCGGAACCCGACGGGCTCGCAGCTTCTGGAGGCCACCGCTCCGGTACCGATCCCGGGAAACACCCACACCGAGGTCGTGCCGTTCGGTGACACCGTGCTCACCCTCGTCGGTTCCTCGTCCGAGCCGTTGGCCGGCCCGCTCTCGGCCACACTCCCGTGGATCGTGCTCGTCGTCGGGTGCGTCGTCGCCGTCGTCTCCGGAGGGGCGATCGAGTACGTGAGCCGACGCCGAGCCCTCGCCGAGCGGCTGGCGCGCGAGAACGCGCGGCTCTACCAGGAGCAGCGCACCATCGCCAGTACGCTGCAGCACGCCCTGCTACCGGAGGTTCCGCAGCTCGACGGTGTGCAGGTCGCTGCCCGGTACGTGCCGGGGGTGGCGGGCACCGACGTCGGCGGGGACTGGTACGACGTCATCCACACGGAACCCGGGCGGTGTGTGCTGGCGGTAGGGGACGTCTCCGGGCGCGGTCTGCGCGCCGCAACGACGATGGCCCTGCTCCGCTTCGCCATCCGCGCCTACGTCGCGCAGGGCGACAACATCGAGACCGTACTGGCCAAACTCGGCGGTCTGCTGCAGTTCGACACCCACCGTCAGTTCGCCACCGTGCTGCTCGGTGAGGTCGACACGCGAACAGGGCGCATCACGGTGGTCTCCGCCGGTCATTTCGCCCCGCTGCTGATCACCGGGGACCGCGCGGAGTTCCTCGCCTGTCGCGTGGAGCCACCGATCGGCGTCTCACCCGACGTACGACCCGTTCCGGCATCGGTCACCGTCGACGGGCCAGCCACTCTGCTGGCCTTCACCGACGGCCTGGTCGAGCGCCCGTCCGAACTTATCGACCGGGGCCTGGAGCGATTGCGCGCGGTTTCCCTCAAGACGGGCGACCGCCCGCTGAATGATCTACTGGACGGCTTGACCGCCGCCCTCATCCCCGACGGCACGGAGGACGACACGGTGATTCTGGGGCTGCGATGGGCACGGTAGCGCACCGGCCGCGGGCCTGGCTCGAATGGGCCGAAACCGAGGAAGGCGAGCTCGTGGTCCGGATCGGCGGCGAGCTCGACCTGGACAGCGTCCCGGGGGTCGACCCTGCCGTCGACGGGCTGATCGCGCGTCACAACGGGCGGCACGTGACGGTGGACCTCGGCGAGCTGTCGTTCTTCGACTCCTCCGGAGTCACCGTGCTCATTCGAATCGCCAACGGCTCGGGGTCGATGCGGATCAGACACGCCAACCCCGCGGTTCGGCGGGTCATCGAGGTGCTCGGCCTCGCGTCATGGCTCGGACTGGAGTCTGACTGAGATGCCGGGGCGTCGTTTCGACCAGTCACGATCGGCCGTGCCGGCCGCCCGCCGCTACATCGTCGAGGCGCTCTCCGCGATGCCTTTCGACCTGGTCAGTACCGCCGGATTGCTGGTGTCCGAGCTCGCCTCCAACGCGGTGCTTCACGGTGGCGGCGCCTTCGACGTGTCCGTGGAGTACGTCCCCGACAAGGGCCTCGTGCGGATCGAGGTAACCGACTCCGGCGATGGGCAGCCGACCGTCCAGGCCCCGTCGGTCACCGCCGAGCACGGCCGCGGGCTGCTGTTGGTCGACAAGCTGGCGAACGCATGGGGCGTGCAGCGCGGCTCGACCCGGAAGACGGTGTGGTTCGAGCTGGTGTCACCGCCGGCGTAATTGCGGCACCCGTCGAGCCGCTGGCGCTGTGCGGCAGGGGTTCGCGGCGTCGAGATGACGGTACGCCTCGATGACGCGCCGAGCGGCCGCGTCATCCGGAACCCGGTCCTCGAGCGGTTCGCGGTACTCGCTCCGGATTTCCGACGCGGTGTCGTCGGAGACGATGCCGGTCCCCGTGCGCCCAAGCGGTCGATCGTGCCGCTCGGATCCTGCACGCAGCCGACGCCTCGCTCGGCGGGTCAACGCAGTGCGGCGATCCGCTCTTGCGCCAGACGAAGAGCCGGCAGCGCCGTTACCGTAATGCCCAGACTGCACTAAGTGCACCTTTTTCTAAAGTTATGGCTTTTAGCGCCGAGATGGATGGCAGCACTGCCGGCGTCCGGTGGCTCGGAGCTGCCTCGCCGTCCACACGGTAGATCCATGTCCCAGATCGGCAGAAGGGAGCACCGAACTCGTGCGCGCGCTTGTGGTTGACGACTCACGGGCCGTGCGTCTGATCCTGGTCCGCACGCTCACCCGACTAGGTTTCGAGGTGTATGAGGCGCGAGATGGACGCGAAGCCCTCGACCTGCTCGCAGTCGACGGCGACGACACCACTCTCGTGCTGGTCGACTCGAACATGCCGGTCATGAACGGCCTGGACCTCGTCACGGCGGTGCGCGCCGACGAGCGCCTGCGCCACATCAAGCTGATCATGGTGACCACCGAGACCGAACGGGCCAACGTCCTGTCGGCCCTCGCGGCCGGTGCCCAGGAATTCGTGACCAAGCCGTTCATCCCGGACGCGATCGCCGACAAGCTCGCCGTGCTCGGGGTTTCCTCCGACTACGCCCCGGTCCCCGCCTGACTCTGTCATTTTGACCGATGGCCGCCGGTATGAGGTGGCTCAGCCGGGTGTCCGGGCCGGGTTCGCCAAAAGCCGGGCCGGGTTCGCCAAAGCCGGGCCGGGTTCGTCGAAAGCGATGTGGGAGGCCGCGACGGATGTCGCGGCCTCCCATCGGCGTTTCACCCACGGGTACGGCCGGGTGCCACCCTCAGATCCGCCAAACGCCCGACGACCTGCTGCAGGTCGTTGCTCATCCGGGCCAGGCGCACGCCGTGACCTGTACGGGCGACTCACCGATCCGCGGCGCATCCGGTACAGGCGCGTTTGTGGTGGTCTTTTTCGCCCGGCGCGTCGGACGCCGGAATAACATCCGACCCAACCTCGGGCGAGCCGCCACCCTGACTCCGCGCGCCACTGCGGGTCCTCCGGCGGCCGGCCCGGCTCCCATTTAGTCCGCTCCCGGACGGATAGCCCGCCACACCGGGGGTAGCTCACACCCTGCCGGTCTAACACTGATGGTGTAGCTCACCTACCCGGCTTCTCATACGGCCGGCGCAGTCCGCACCACGCGTGGTCGCACATCGCGGAACCCCAGCAGTTCAAGGTCAGTGATCCGACTTTGTAAGGGGGCAGTGGTGCACAAGCCGATCCAGCACGGATCCTCGCCGCGAGCGGGAGATCACGATCGTCGGCGCGGTCGGGTACGGCTGCGTCTGTTGGCAGTGGTGTCGTTCGCCGTCATGGCGGTAGGGGCTGGCAGCGGCGTAGCCGCGGCGAGTGAGCATCCGGAGTCGCTGTCGCTGTGGCCCGTCCAGGAACCGTCGGAGTCGCCGTCGCCGGAGGCGAGTCAGTCCACGTCGGAGTCGGCGTCACCCGAGGCGAGCCAGTCCAGCGACCAGCCCTCGCCGGATGCCGGCACGTCCACGTCGGCCTCACCCTCCATGGGGCCGACCGGGTGCGGCGCCGCCTCGCCGTCACCCGCGGCCGGTGGATGCCCGACGCCAACGCCTTCTCCGCAGGCCGTGACGCCGAGCGGCGCACCCAGCACCGGCGGTGGCGGTACCGCGTCCCAGGCCATGTTCCTGGTGACGGTGGCCGCCGCGGCGATCCTCGTCCCGCTCGGCATGGGCCTGACCCGGCGGCGTCGGACGACAGATGAATGATCGCCAGCCGCTGGTCCGTGGCGCCGGCCTGCTCGCCGTGCTCGTCGCCGTGCTGATGGTGGGGGCGCGCGGGCAAACCACGCCGGACACGTCCCGGCTGACCTGGGCTGCTCCGTCGACCGCCCCACGCGGGTCGGCGGGGCGGCCCGCGCCGCCGGCGTCGGGCGGACCGCAGCCGGAGGCGTTGCCCCGCTCCGCTCCACTGCGGGTGTCGATCCCCGCCATCGACGCCGAGTCCGCACTGGTCCCGCTGCGGTTGAACCCAGACCGGACCGTCGAGGTACCTCCGGTGGAGGACCCGATGCAGGCCGGTTGGTACGCGCTCGGTCCGACGCCCGGTGAGGCGGGAGCGAGCGTCATCCTCGGGCACGTGGACGGGTACACCCAGCCGGGGATCTTCTTCCGCCTGCGGGACCTGCGCTCCGGCGACCAGGTACTCGTCGCCCGCGCCGACGGCGCCACGGCCCGGTTCGTGGTGTACCGGACCGAGCAGGTGCCCAAGGACGCCTTCCCGACCGCGGAGGTGTACGGCGGCACCAGCCGTCCGGAGCTTCACCTCGTCACGTGCGGTGGAGCGTTCGACCGGCAGGCGGGTAGCTACCTCGACAACATCATCGTCTTCGCGGTGCTGGCCGGCTCCGGCTCCGGCTAGCACCGCGTCTAGCCCATCAGCTTTCGCCGGGCCGGACGAGGCCGGTTTCGTACGCCGCGACGACCGCCTGCACCCGGTCCCGGACGCCGAGCTTGGCGAGGACGCTGGAGACGTGGGTCTTCACGGTCGCCTCGCCGAGGTAGAGCTGACCGGCGATCTCCGCGTTGGACAGGCCCCGGGCCACGAGGCGCAGCACGTCGCGCTCGCGCTCGGTGAGCGTATCCAGCACGGCGGCGCGAGGCGTGCGCACGGACGGCGCGGCGGCGAACGACTCGATCACCCGGAGCGTCACGGACGGGTCGAGCAGGCCGCCGCCGGTGGCGACCGTACGCACGGCCTCGATCAGCTGTTCCGGCGGTGAGACCTTGAGCAGGAACCCGCTCACGCCGGCCCGAAGCGCCGCCTCGACGTAGTCGTCTTCGTCGAACGTGGTGAGCACCACGACCCGGACGTCCGGGTGGCCGGCGAGTACCCGGCGGGCGCCTTCGATGCCGTCGACGTGCGGCATCCGGATGTCCATGAGGACGACGTCGGGGCGTGTCGACGCCACGACGTCAACCGCGGACGCGCCGTCCGGGGCCTCCCCGACCACCTCGATGTCGGGTTCGGCGGTGAGGACCATCCGCAGGCCGACCCGGACCATCGCCTCGTCGTCGACGAGGACGACCCGGATGTTCACTGCCACCTCCGTGGGATCGGAAAGCGCGCCGTCACCGCGAATCCGCCCTCGTCGCGCGGTCCGACCCGCAGGGTCCCGTCGAACATCGCGGTGCGTTCGCGCATGCCGATGAGGCCGTGGCCACCGACGGCCCCGGCGTGGGACGTGGCGCCGGTCCGACCGGCGGGCAGCGCGACGGTGGCTGCTTCGCGGCCCGGCCCGTCGTCGGTCACCTCGACGGTCACGGCGTCCGCGGCGTAGCGGATGGACACGTCGGCGTGGCTGCCCGGGGCGTGCCGCAGCACGTTGCTGAGAGCTTCCTGCAGGACGCGGTACGCCGAGACGTCGAGCGCGCGGTGCAGTTCGGCGGGCTGTCCGTCCACCCGCAGCGTGACGGACAGGCCGGCCGCGCGTACGTCGGCGATCAGATCCTCGGCCCGGGCCAGGGACGGCGCCGGCGCCGCGGGCGCGGCCGTACCCGATTCGCGCATGATCCCGACGAGCGAGCGCAGCTCCTCGACCGACTGACGCCCGAGCCGTTCCAGCCCGAGCATCACCTCGCGCTCGGCGGGCCGGGTCTCCAGGACGTCGTTCAGTTGCCGGCGCAGTCCGCCGATCTGCAACGTCATGACGCTGACCGAGTGGGCGACCGCGTCGTGGATCTCGCGGGCGATGCGGGTGCGCTCCTCGATCACGGCGGCCTGCGCCACCGTCTCCCGCTGGGCGTCCAGCGCCGCGGTCATCTCGATCAGCGTCCGGCTGCGCTCCTGCTCCCGCCGTACCAGAGCACCGCTCCACCAGGCGGCCACGAAGATCAGTGGGAAGAACATGTTCATCCAGGAGAAGCCGTCGCGGACGGTGTCCGAGGCGGCGAAGATGACCATGGCGGCGGCGAGCCCCCAGCGTGACCGGCGCGCGGGCTCGGCGTACCCGGCCCAGCCGACCGCGACGAGGGTCGAGATCAACCCGGTCCCGCCGGGGCCGGGGATGTCGAGCAGGATGCCGACGGGGTAGAAGCCGGCGACCATGACCGCGCCGGCCGCCGGCCACCAGCGGGCGAGGATCAGCCCCGCCGGAACCCACGCGGCGACCGCGACCAGGTGCACCGGGGTCGGGTCGAAGCGTGCGTCCGAAAGGGCCTCGACGACGGCGAGCACCGCAAAAGCCGGCGGCAACAGCCAGGCCAGGCGGCGGAGGTCACGACGTCGAGGTGTACGCACGCCGTACACCCTAGGGGCGCCGGGTTGCCGAGCGTGATCCGTCGGACGACGGAGATCCGGGCAGCCGTTCTCCGTCGTACGGGGGAGGCGAACCGGCTGCGCCGCGACGGAGGTGCGCTGAGTGGGCCGCTCGGCACGATCGTCTGTGTCGCCGACCGGCGGCGCCGACCGTCACGGTCCGGCCCTATCCCCGAAAGGACCTCACACCATGGCCACCAGCCAGTTCGCCGTCACCGCCACCGCCGACACCGACACCGACACCGACACCGCGGACGTCACGACGCCCGCCGGCACCCGCACGCGTGGCGCGCTGCGCCTGCTCGCCGGGGTCGCGCTCGTGGCCGGGCCGGTCCTGTTCGCCGCCGGCATGGCGACCTCACCCGAGGCGGCGAGCGCCTCCGACGCCGACTACATCGCCTCCCTGGCCCGGGACGCGACACAGACCCAGGTGTCCGCCCTGTTCCTGCACTACGCCAATCTGCTGATCGGCCTCGGCATCCTGGCGGCGCCGGCCCTCGTACGCGGCCGGCGCGGCTTCTGGCCGGCGCTCATCGGGGCGGTACTCGCCGCCATCGGGTTCGCGAACCTCTCCGGCACGCTGCTGAGCGACTGGTGGAACCTCTCGGCCGGCACCCACCTCTCGTCGGACCAGGCGGTGGCCGTGTTCCACGGCTTCAAGCAGGCGTCGCTGCTGGGCCCGTGGAACGCCACCACCCCGTTCAACCTGATCGGCCCCGTGCTCGTCCTCGTCGGGCTCGCCCGGGCGGGCGTCGTGCGGTGGTGGACGGTGCCGCTGCTGGTCGCCGGCGTGATCGGTCTGATGGTGATCCCGCCGAGCCTGCCGCAGGTCACCGCGGCGGCCGTACTCGTGGGCTTCTCGCCGCTGGCCCTCATCGGCGCGCGCCTCGTGGGGCGCTACCGCGCCGGCACGGTCTGACACGCTGACCGCACAACGGGCCCGCCACCCCGCCGGGTGGCGGGCCCGGACACGTCAGGACGCGCAGCGGATGCAGGTCCGCGCCGCCGGTCGCGCGGCCAGCCGCTCGGCCGCGATCGGCTGCCCGCAGCGCTCGCACCGGCCGTACGTACCCGCGTCGAGCTGCTCGAACGCCCGGTCCAGGTCGGCCAGGCGCTCGCGGGCCCGGGTGAGCAGGGCCGCCACCTGGGCGCGTTCGAAGGCGATGGTCGCGCCCTCAGGGTCGTGCTCGTCGTCGGTGGCCACCGAGGTCGAGGCCTCGATGATTCCGCCGAGGTCGCGGGTGAGCGCGGCGACCTGGGCGACGGTGCTCGCCCGCTCCTCGGTGAGCCGGTCCCGCAGCAGCGCCCGCTCGGAGTCGGACAGCGGAGCGCCGGACGTCGGTTCGTTCATCTGACGATCTTCGCGCAGTGGATGGCGGACCCGTACCTCACCCGCGCGCCGACCGGTGGTCCCGGACCACCACCACCGGGCAGGGCGCCCGTTGGATCAGGTCCCGGGACGTACTGCCCAGCAGCAGTTCGCTGAGGGCCCGGTGGCCGTGTGTGCCCACGACGACGGCCGGGCTGTCGCGCTCCCTCGCCAGGCGGATGAGCGTGTCGGAGACGGTGGCGTCGTCGGCGACGACCAGGCTCTCCGCGTCGAGGCCGGCCGCTCTGGCCAGGGTCGCACCGTGCTGTGCGGTGCGCTCCGCGGCTTCGTACGCCGCCTGGTCGAGTTCGAACCCGGCGCGGACGTCCAGGACGGTGGGTGGCTCCTCGAGTGCGGCGATGGGCTGCGTCGCCCGTTCGAAGGCCCGGCCCGCCTCCCACACCACGACGACGAGGACGTGGTGCCGGAAGAGCAGGGCCGCTGTCTCGCGGAGCGCGTGTTCGGCGGCCGGCGTGCCGTCGTAACCGACGATGACGGGGCCAGAACTCATGGCAGTTGTCACGTTACGCCTGCGCCCGAACCGGCCTCCGGTGCCGCGACCGGCGCGCGCTATTGTTGAGCATTCAATAACTTGGAGTGCCTGACGTGATCACTGTCGAAATCTGGTCCGATGTCGTCTGCCCGTGGTGCTACATCGGCAAGCGTCGGTTCGAGCGCGCGCTCGAGAGCTTTCCGGGGGAGGTCACGACCGTATGGCGTAGCTTCCAGCTCGATCCGGAGGCGCCGGCCCACGAGGACCGTCCGCTCGTCGAGTCGTTCGCGGCTCGCAAGGGGCTGTCGGAGAGCCAGGTCCGCGCCATGTTCGCGCAGGTGACCGAGGTTGCCGCCGGCGAGGGGCTGGCGTACGACTTCGACCGGGTCCGCGCCGCCAACACGCTCGACGCGCACCGCCTGCTCCACTTCGCGCGGGCGTTCGGCGCGCAGGGTGAGCTCAAGGAGCGGCTGCTGCGGGCGTACTTCACCGAGGGTGAGCAGGTGGGCGATCTCGAGGTGCTCGCGCGGCTCGCCGGCGAGGTCGGCCTCGACGCGGCGCAGGCGCGCACGGCGCTCGAGAGCGGGGCGTACGCCGACGGGGTACACGAGGACTTCCGCACCGCGCGGGAGTTCGGCATCACCAGTGTGCCGTTCTTCGTCTTCGACCGGCGGTTCGCGGTCTCCGGCGCGCAGCCGGTCGAGGTGTTCACGCGGGCGCTCGAGGCCGCGGCGGCGGAGGCGTCCACCGTGGACGCCACCGACGCCGACGGCCGGGCGTGCGACGACGACAGTTGCGCGGTCTGAGCTCAGCCCTGCTCGGCCACCCACGCGCGGGCCGCGGCCTCGATCTCCTCGGCCGACACGTCCCGGTCGTGCCGCGCCACGCACCAGCGGATACCGAACGGGCAGCGCACGACGCCCATCCGGTCACCGGAGAAGGCGTCCTGCAGCGGCGTCACGACCGTCGCGCCGCCGGCGACGAGCCTTTCGAACACCGCGTCGACATCGGCTGTCCAGTACGTGATCGTGAAGTTGTTGCCCTCCGGCGGCGGCGCGAGGAGACCGTAGCCGGGTGACGCCTCGCCCAGTTCGAAGACGCACCCGCCCAGCCGGATCGCGGCGTGCATGACGGTGCCGTCGGGCATGGTCGCCCTGGTCAGAAGCTCGGCGCCCAGCGTCTCCCGGTAGAACTCGATCGCCTTCGCGCAGTCGTTCACCGCGAAGTAGGTCACGAGTCGCTGGCTGCCGGGCGGGGCGACGGTCGCAGAATTGTCAGTCATGTGCGCCATGCTGACGGGCATGGGGACGACCGGGCTTGGACAAACGCGACACGCGGCGACGACCAGTGAGTACGGGATTCTCGGCGGCCGGGGCGCGGACTTCCGGCTCGACCGGGTGCCCGCCGCCGCCGACCTCGCCGACCTGGTCGAGCGGCACTGGCTGGTCAGTTGGCGACTGCCCGCGGGCCGGCGCGGCTCGGTCACGCTGTTGCCGCACCCGTGCGTCAACCTGGTCTTCGACCGGGGTGTGGTCGCGGTCGCCGGGGCGGGCGGCGAGCGCTTCACCTACGAGTACGAAGGTGCGGGGCGGGTCTTCGGCGTCAAGTTCCGGCCGGGCGGTTTCCTGCCGTTCCTGGCCGGTCCGGTGTCGCGCCTGACCGGCCGGTCGTTCCCGCTGGCGACCCTGTGGGGCGCGGCCGACTCGCGGCGCTTCGCCGACGACCTGGCGGCGAGCGACGACCTCGACGACCTCGTCGCGGTCGCCGAGCGGCACCTGCGGGCCCACTGGCCGCAGCCCGATCCCGAGGTCGCCGTGGTCGGCCGGATCGTCCACGCGCTGCTGCACGACCGGTCGGTCCGCCGGGTCGACGACGTGAGCGCCCGGTTCGGCGTCTCGCCACGCTCGCTGCAACGGCTGTTCCAGCGGTACGTCGGGGTCAGCCCCAAGTGGGTGCTGCAGCGGTACCGGTTGCACGAGGCCGCCGCCCGCCTCGCCGAGGGCACGGCCGGCACGTGGGCCGAGGTCGCCGCCGACCTGGGCTACTTCGACCAGTCGCACTTCATCCGCGACTTCACCCGCGCCGTCGGGATGACCCCGGTGGCGTACGCGACCGCCTGTGCGCAGGGACGGGCGCCGGTGAGCGCCTGACTCAGGAGGCTGCCGCCGCCGGCTCCGGCCAGTACCGCTCGAGGTCGGCGGCGAGCGATCGGAGGTACCCGGCCGACTCGGTCGGGTCGAGCGCCGCGCTCTGCAGCGCCGCGAACAGCGCGGCATACCGCGTGATGTCGTCCGGTGCGGCGAAGAAGGCGTCCCCGGCCGGGCACTCGACACGTACGAGGGGCCGGCTCCCGGCGGCCCGGAAGTCGTACATCATGAAGCCGGTGCTGGCGAAGACGGGCAACGGCCGGCCGATGGGGATCACGCGCAGGTCGAGCCGGGGCAGGCGCCGCGCCCGGACCGCCAGCGACAGGATCTGGTGGCGGACCGCCTCCACCGGCGCCACGGCAAGCAGGAGCGCCCGGGCGTCGAGGACGACCTCGTACCGGACACCGTCCACGGTGGTCAGTACCTCCTGGCGGCGCATCCACGCGTCGGCCCGGGCGTCGGGATCGCTGTCGCCGGTCGCCTGGGCGACCGCCCGGGCGTACTCGCGGGTCCGCAACAGACCGGGCAACTGGACCGGCTGGTGATGGCGGATCCGGGCCGTCCCGAACCCCGGTGCGGCGCCCGGGTCGGGGTGCCCGTCGTCGCGGCCGGTTCGCACGATCCAGGCGCCCTCGCCGTTGTCGGCCGCTGTCGCGCCGAGCAGTTCGGCCCGCAGTTCGCCGTCCGCGCCGTACACCGCGAGCAGGTCCGCGACGTCGCTGACGGTGATGCTGTGCAGGCCGCCCTCGGCTCGCGAGACCTTCGACTGGGACCAGCCGAGCGTCCGAGCGACCTGGTCGCCGGACATGCCGGCGGCGACGCGCAGCCGGCGAAGCTCGGCCCCGACCCTTGCCCGCGCGGCGGTGGCCTCCGGTGGCACGGCGCCTCCTTACCCACGCATGCATGAAACTGCTTGAGGCTAGCAGGGCAGAAGGTGGGTAAGAGTTTGATTCCGAGCATTTTGCCGATTCGTCGTGTGCGCACAGCAGCCGGGAAGTGTCCGGAAAAGAAGTGCATACTTCGACACAGCCCGGGTAGGCCCGGCGGCCGTGATCAGATGGCGTCTCTTGTTGACAGGTGTGGCGTTGACCGCGGGAGTGAGCGCCGCGGTCGTCGTCGTCGACCCGTTCACGCTCCAGCGCGCGCCCGGGCGCGAAGCGGCGCCGCGACCGTCCCCTCTGAACGCGCTCGTCGTACCCGTGCAGACCCCGTCGGCCAGCCCCACGGCGGCCCTGTCGGCGGTCCGATCCCCGCAGGAACAGCGGCAGCAGAACGAGGCCGCGTTGACCGCGGCGCTGCAGAAGTACGACGAAGACACCTATGCCGATCTCGCGGTGACGGTGGTGGATCGCAGGACCGGCCGTACCTTCAGCTTCAACGGGCAGCGGCCGTTCGAGACCGCCAGCACCGTCAAGGTGGACATCCTCGCGACGCTGCTGTTGCAGGCACAGCGCGCCGGGCGGACGCTCACGTCGTCGGAGAAGAGCCTCGCCAGGTCCATGATCGAGGAGAGCGACAACGACGCGGCGACCGCGCTGTGGAAGAAGACGGGGGGCATCTCCGGCAGCGCCGGTGTATTCGGTCTGATCGCCACCACGCCCGGCGCGCGCGGCAAGTGGGGAGTCACCACCACGACGACGGAGGACCGGGCCAGGCTGATCGACACCCTCGCCGATCCGGCAGGCCCGGTCGCGAACGCCGACTACCTGTTCGGCCTCATGAGAAACGTCGCCGACGACCAGTCGTGGGGCATCAGCGCCGCCGCCCGCCCGAGCGAGACCGTCGCCGTGAAGAACGGCTGGATGACGAGGGACGATGACGACGGCCGATGGGAGATCAACAGCATCGGGCGGATCACCGGCGCCGACACCGACGTCACGATGGCCATCCTGTCGCGCGGCCACGCCAGCCAGCAGGCCGGCATCACCATGGTGGAGGCGGTCGCCAAGCTGGCGCGGACCTACCTGGAGTGGTGATCCGGCGTACCTCAGCCGGTCCGCGCCGGTTGGCCGGTGTCGCGCCGCTGCATGCCCGGCCGGTCCGGGTCGATGCCCCACGAGAAGATCCGGCGCGGATGGATTCGGATCATCTCGGCGCTGGCGTACGACGCGGCGGCCGGCACGTCACGCAGCGCCTCCGCCCACCCGCGGACCTCGATGCCGCGTACCCGCCACGGGTCGAGGGAGGCGATGTCGTCCACCACGAAGGAGACCTGGCTGTTGGCTTCCACGTTCCGGAACTTGCGGCTCGCGCCGAGGTTGTAGCCGGTGATGTCGATGGTGCCGGTCTCGGCGTTGTAGCGGAATCCGACCGGGTTGTTCTGCGGTGCCCCGTCGGGGCCGACCGTGGCGAGGCGCCCGAGGCGTTGGCTCGACAGGTAGCGGTGTTCGGCTTCGGTGAAAACCATGCCCTCAAGCCTTCAACCTGAAGTCAGGTTGAGGTCAAGGAGCCGTCGCAGGCGAGCGTCCGCAGCAGGTGGCGGCGCACGTTGGCGACGTGCGCCGCGGCGGTGACGCGGGCCGCCTCGGCGTCGCCCGTGGTGAGGGCCGCCACGATTCCGAGGTGGTCGTCGTACGTCGCCGCACGAAGGTCGGCCGGCGGCGCGGTACCCAGGATGCGGGGCTGCAGCGCGGGCGGGGAGATCGCCTCGACCAGGGTCGCGACCGCCTCGTTGCCGGAAAGCTCCACGATCCGCCGGTGAAGGGCGAGGTCCGCGTCGAGGAAATCGGACACGGGCGCGTCCGGCGCGCCCCGGCGGACAAGCGTCGAGAGCGCTTCGGCGTCGCCGGTCGTGATCCGTGCCGCGGCGAGCGCGGCCGCGTACGGTTCGAGCGCCGCCCGCAGGTCGAGAAGCTGGACGAGCTCGTCGTCCGGGAGGATGTCGGCGGCGAAGCCCAGCGGCCGCAGCAGCAGCGGGGTGCGCAGGCTCGACACGTACGTTCCGTCGCCCTGCCGGCTGACGAGGACGTTCATGGCGGTCAGTGAACGCACCGCCTCCCGCAGCGCGCTGCGCGACAGGCCCATCCGGTACGCCAGGTCGTCCTGACTGGGCAGGCGGCTGCCCGGGGACAGCTCGCCCGAAGCGATCATGTGCTTGATCCGGATGACCGCCTCGTTCGCCACCGTCATCATGTCGGCCCCTCTCCGACGAGGCCGGCTCGACCCCGTCAGGAAGGGACGGTAGGCATCAGATGTTTCGTCAACCGGTCACGATGTTGCGGGAATGTTGCCGGTACATGGTCAGGTGCCGGCGCAGCTCCTGATACGCGGCGTGGAAGGCGTGCCGGCGAAACGCGAAGTCGATGCCCTGCGCCCAAAGCGTGGTCTCGATCGGGCCACCGTCGTGCGGGTCGATCTGGACGCTCATGCCGCCGGCGACCCGCAGACCGCCGATCGAGTACCGGGTGTCGCGAACGGTGATCCGGTCCACCTCCGACCAGGGCACCGTCCGGCGACCCAGCAGGCCCAGGACGCGTACGCCGTGGCCGCTGACGTACACGCCCATGCGCAGGATCCGGTAAGAGGCGACGACCCAGAGCGCGAACAGGGCGAGTACGAGTACCCAGATGCCGGAAGGGGTCCAGCCGACGGCCGGCTGGAGTATGCGCTCGGTCGTCCAGCCGAAGAACGCCAGACCGAAGAGCTCCCATGCCACCACGACCCAGCGACCCGGGCCGGGGGAGTAGGGGCGGTGCCACTGCGAAGTCACCGGACGAGTCTGGCAAACCGCGCGTGCCCGTGTACCCGCTATTCGGCCAGTACCTCCCGAATCCGGGTTGATTCCGGTGACCGCCACGCCCACCGTTGGGGGGGGAACGGTGGGCGTGGCGGTCGCTTACCGGTGTCCTCCCCGGGAGGAGGACACCGTCGCCGACCGTGTAGCGGGGGTGGAGGAGGGGCTACGGTCGGCGGCGTTGGGGTCGGGCTGACTCGACGTCGGCACCGGAGAGGGCCGCGGCGAGTGCGACTTCGAGGCGGACGGGCTGGGCCTTGCGGACAGGCTGGCGGAGCGGGGCTGGGGCGACAGCGGCGCGGTCGGGCTGGCCGGGTTTGCCGGCGTGGCCGCGCTCGCCGGGCTCGGCAACTGCGACGCCGGCCGGACCGGTACGCCCAGCAGACGTGAGCAGTAGGGCCCCACCGCCGCGGGATCGCCACCGGCCAGGGCGATCAGGGTGGCCAGGGCCTGGCTGTCGAGGCCGCTGCTGCCGATCCCCGCCGGCCCGGTCGGCCGGTCGGCGAGCAGGAGCAGGCAGAGGTTCTCCGGCGACGGATGTGTCGACGGCAGGGGTGTCGGCGTGCTTCGCGGCGATGCCGACTGACGACCGGCGCCCGATGTGGTCGCGCCCGGCGCGAGCCCCGCTCCGGAGGTCGCCCTGCCGCCGAACCGGGAGCCGAGGCTGGAGACGCCCGGAATGCGCGGCAGGGCGTCGACGGCGGCCAGGGCCACCCCGCCGGCGGCGGTCAACGCGAACGCGGCGGTGACCTTCACTGTGAGGAGCCTCGTGACGAGCGTTCGGCGCCTGGACGGGTGCCCCGGGGCGAGAGCGGGCGCGCGGAAGGCTGCGAGGGCCGCCTCTTCCCCGTCCAGTTCGTGCGGACGTGCCGGAGCGGTCGCAGCGGTGAGCAGGTGAACGAGTACGTCCGGAGCGCCCGCGTGACCGAGGTCGCCTCGTAGTAGCGACTCGGCGGCGCTGGCGTCCAGTCCGGGAACTGCGCCTCTTCCCATCCCACGTCCTTTCAGCGTTCCAGCTCCGTCCGGTGTTACTCCCTTCGGAGAATTCATCGTTTCCGCAGCCTGACGGTGGTCTCCCGGCGCCGGCCGGCCGGCCGGTCGGGGTGACCGAGGCGTTCGGCGAGGCGGCGCAGCCCGCGGTGCGCGGCGGTCCGGATCGCGCCGGGCCGCTTGCCCAGGACCTCGCCGGCGGCTTCCGCGGAGAGCCCGACGACCACCCGCAGCATCACCGCCTCGGCCTGGTCGCGCGGCAGGGTGGCGATCAGCGCGACCGCGGTGTCGGTCGACAGCGCGTCCAGCGCTCCGCCGGCCGTGTCGTCGGCGGCCGCCAACTGCGTGAGCTCCTCGACGGGTATGTCCACTCCCGGCCGCCGACGTACCCGCCGCAACAGGTCGAGGGCGCGATGGCGGGCGATGGTCGCGGCCCAGCCCCGGAAGTCGTCGACATCACCGCGGAACCCTTGTATTCCCCGGGCGATCTCCAGCCAGACGTCGGCGGCGACGTCCTCGGCGTCGCACGGCACGAGCGTGCGCAGGTAGCGCAGCAGGCGTGGCTGCACCTCCCGGTACAGCAGCCGGAAGGCCTCCTCGTCACCGCGCTGCGCGGCTGCGATCAGGTCGTCGCTCTCGAGCCGGTCCCCGTGGGTCGCCCCGGCGGTGGACAGTCCACATACGACAAGATCGAGGGACTGGCCGTATTCGCCCCGAGTCACCCGGACATGATGGGGTAGCTCCGGTCGGGTGGGAAGCTGTCGAATTCCTCGGCGCGGTTCCTGCTGCGCGTAGTGGCAGAGTCGCGTCGCGTCACCAGGGGCGTGTCCCGTTTGCGGGATAACGGGCCGAATGCTCTTCGTTGCGTGTGGCGGTCCTGACTGTGGGTAAAAGCCCGTTATGAGCACACCACGATCAGGCGACGAGCGGGCCGAACTCCAGCCGCGAACAGGGGCTGAACAGCCCTGGGACCCCGAGGATCTCGCGGCGGCCGAGGGGAAGGACCCGACGCCGGAACATGTGAATTTCGCACGTCGAGAGCTGGAGCGCCTCGGACCTGCTGCGATCGAGAAAACTGTCCCATAACATCAGCCGCACTACGGCCGTCCGGTGCTCCTGCCGGCGGCCGACATCGACCGGGGCCGGGGGGCTCCGGCCAGCCGGTGGCAGCGAGTCACTGTCACGAGCGTCGACGGCGTATGCGGGGGAGCCGCCGTTGTAGTCGCGCAAACTGAAGTTCTCGACCGGATCGGCTCCGGTCATCCTCGCTGGGGGGCAGGGGTCAGTCAGGTGGAGGCGGTCCAGGTACTCGGGGGTCGGTATCGACTGGTGGAGCGCCTCGGCACGGGTGGCATGTCCGTCGTGTGGCGGGCCTACGACGAAGTGCTCGGCAGGCCCGTCGCCATCAAGGTCCTCGCCGCCAAGCTGGCGGCCGACCGGGACTCGCGGGAGATGATCCGGACCGAGGCCAAGGCCGCCGCCCGCCTCTCCCACCCGCACGTGACGGGTGTCTACGACTACGGCGAGTCCACCACTGAAGACGGCACCACCGTTCCGTACGTGGTCATGGAGCTGATCTCCGGACGTACCCTCGCCGAGCGCCTGGGCGGCGGACCGCTGCCCTGGCGGGCGGCGCTGCGGGTGGGTGCGGAGGTCGCGGCGGCGCTCGCTGCCGCGCACGCGCAGGGGCTCGTCCATCGCGACGTCAAGCCCGCCAACGTCATGCTCACGGCGACCGGTGCGAAGGTCGTCGATTTCGGGATCGCCGCCGTCGTCGGCGAGGCGGGCCAGTCCGAGCCGGACGGGACGGTGCTCGGCACCCCCGCCTACCTCGCGCCCGAGCGGCTCGGAGGCGGCCCGGTCCAGCCCGCCTCCGACGTCTACGGCCTGGGCGTGCTGCTGTACCGCGCGCTGACCGGCGCACCGCCGTGGGATGCCGAGACCACGACGCAGATGATCAACGCGCACATGTACGCGGCGCCCGAGCCGTTGCCGCCGATCACCGGGCTGCCCGCGGGGATCGCCGAGCTGTGCCGGCGGTGCCTGGCGAAGGATCCGGCCGACCGGCCGTCGAGCCTCGACGTCGCGCGTACGCTCGCCGCGGCCGCCGGTGTCAAGGTGCCGCTGCCCGCGGGCGCGGACGATCCCGACGATCTCGTACTCGATCCGGAAGCGCCCGACCCGGTCCTCGACGCCCTGGCCCGCCGCGGCCGGCGTCGGCTACGGCGTCGGCGCGCGCTCCAGGTGGTCGGGGCCACGGCGGGCGTGGCGACCGCCGGCCTCGTCCTGGCCACCTGCGCGGAGTTGCCGCGCGGGCAGAGCAGCCCCCTCGCGATCGCCGACCGGGCCGGCACCAGCCCTGCGCCCTGCGCCGTCCGCTATGTGACCCGGTCCGACTCCGGCGGCCGGTTCACGGTCGATCTCACCGTCACCAACGCCGCGCCCAAGCCGCTCGACGGGTGGGCCCTGGAGTTCACGTTCACCGGCGGCCAGACGCTCGTCGAGGGATCGGCGGGCCAGTGGAGCGAGTCGCCGGCGGGCGCGGTCACCGTACGCTCGCCGGCGACCGGCGCGTCGCTTGCCGCCGGTGCGTCCAGGTCCCTGCGCTTCTCCGCCGCGTACCACGACTCGAATCCGATGCCGACCGCGTTCGCTCTCAACGGGGCGGCGTGCGCGTACGTGCTGGTCGGCGCGTCGGGCGAGACCCGGACCGGAGGGCCCGGAACGGGCAGCGGGTCCGATGTGGAGGCTGACGGCGGTGGCGCGGCCCCGGGCGGGCGCTCCGGCCGGCTACCCGCCGATGGAGCGGTCCCGGCCGGTGGCGCAGCCGTGGTCGACGGCACCGTGGGCGGTGTCCAGGGCCCCGCTGTCCGCGGCACGCCGGCGCCCGGCCCGGCCAGCGGTCGCCCGGGCGTCGAACCCTCCTGTTCCGCTGTCGCCGGATGGCCCACCGCCTCCCACTCCGCTGGCGCGACCCCCGATCCGACCCCGACGCACAGCCCCGAGCCGACCGCCGCCGGGCCGACCGGGTCGCCCGCTCCGACCAGCCAGTCACCCTCAGCCGGGAGTACCCCCTCCCACTAGGCCGAGGCGGCGGTGTCTCTCGCGTTCACGTCCGCCGGCGGTGGCTTGTCAACTAGGGTGTGGGTGCGACATCCACGTAAGCGGGAGTGACCGTGCGCTTCGAAGTCAGCAATGTGATGGACACCATCGAGCGGCGCCTCACCACCGACATCGTGATGGCTCAGGCCGTGGTCGACATCGGCGAGATCGCCCGGTACGTGGATCTCGACGAGGGCCGGCCGGTCAATCTGATCCGCCTCGGCATGGTCGTCGACGCTTTCGGCCGCTACCTGCGCGACGGCGGAGCGATGATCTACCCCGTCGCTCCCCGCCAGTTGCTGTCCGAAGCGGCGCTCACCGCGAAGGAACGGATGGTTCTGGGCCGGTGGGTCGGGGACGGGCTGATCGAGGCGACGCAGGACGCCGCCGCGCGGATTGTCGAGATCGCCGAGCTGACCGGGCTGCCCCTCATCGGTCTGCGTGGCCACGCCGAGCTGGCGAAGCGGTACGAGTGGCTGCGCGACGCTCCGTTGCGGGTGCTGACGGTGAGCCCGCGTGGCGGAGGCGCACTGCTGACCGACGGCAAGGGCGGCACCGGCGGGGTGAAGCTGCCCCGGCCGGGCGGCGTGGTCGCCGCTCCGTCCGTCGGTCCCCAGCCGGCGCCGGCCGGAGGTGCCGGCAAGGGGGACAGCGCCGGTGCGGTGGACAGCGCCGGCAAGGAGAACAGCGCCGGCAAGGGGGACACCGCGGGCAAGGGGGACACCGCGGGCAAGGGGGACAGCGCGGGCAAGGAGAACAGCGCGGGCAAGGGGGACAGCGCCGGCAAGGCCGGGAGCTCGGGCGCCGGCCGCGTGGTCAGTTCAGCTCCGGTGCCCGCGCGTCGGGACGGTGCGGGCGGGGCGCGGGTCTGGCCCGACCCGGTGGACTCGCTGCCGGAGCCGCTGCCGGAGCCGCCCGACTACCTGCCCGCGCCGAGCCCGACCGGCGCCGCCCTGATCGGTCGCGCCTGGCGCTGCGACGCGTTCGACTGCCCGAGCTTCGGCGAGAGCCGCCGCCTCGGCCAGCCCGTACCGATGCTGCGCGGCAGCAAACCGGTCTGCCCCCGCCACGACGAACTGTTGCGCGACATCGGGCCGCGGCCGGTGGCGGTACCCATGACCCTGATCGTCGCCGGCATGCGGCGCCGGCACTTCGTGGTGACGGCCGACCACCCGGTGTTCGTCGGGCGGGGCCCCGAGGAGGCGGACGGGATCGAGGTCGGGGAGTGGCTGCACGACGCCGCTGGGCGCTGGATCAGCCGGACCCATGTGAAGTTGCAGATCAGCGACGACCGGATCGTCGCCACGGACGTCAGCAAGAACGGCACGCTGGTGTGGGTGCGCTCCGGGCCGAGCGACCGGCCGGACGCCTACCGCTTGACCCGCGGCCGGTCGTACCCGCTGGGCGAGTGGGACACCGTCGAGCTGTACACCGGCGTCGAGCTGTGCCGCGCGGACCGCCGGCCCTGGGGCGTCGACGGTTCGCGCGACGAACCGCCCTCGGTCCTCACCGACGCGCCCACCTTCGCGATGAGGCAGTTGCCGACCAAAAGGTAGGGCATGTTCACGGCGCGCGCGTGATGGAAATACGAAAGTGGTGGAAACGAATGCGTGGGAGCGGGCCGAGGGTGGCCTCGAGCGGGAACCGCCCGTCCTGCCCCGGATCCGTCCCGTACCGCGCTGGATAGCTCCGCTGTTCGCCTGCCTGGCCGTGGCGACCGTGCCCTGGACGATCTATCTCGCCGCGACCCTTCCCCATGTGATCCGCACACGTCACTACCGCATCGCGTGGGTCGGGTTCGACATCGGTCTGGTCCTTCTTCTCCTCCTCACCTCGGTTCTGGCCTACCGCGGTCAGCGGCACACGGCGATGACGGCTACCGCCACCGCGACCGCGCTGGTGATCGATGCGTGGTTCGACGTGCTCACCTCGCCGCCCGGGCGGGAACTGATGGTCGCGATCGTGACGGCGCTGGTCGGGGAGTTGCCGCTGGCCGCGCTCTGCCTGTGGATAGCGCTGCAGGTCGACCGCGTGATCGCCCGCCGCCTGCAGCAGTTGGCGCGCCGCGCCGAGCGGGGCGGCCGCTGGCCGCGGTACCGGCGGGGCTGATCGCCGCGCCGGATTGTCACCGGCTGCTGGTAGAAAGGCTGGGTGGACGAGCGGGAGGCGACCAGAGCGCGGGCGGAGGAGGTGCTGCGGGCGCTGGCCGGGCCGCGGGCGACGCTGCGACCCGATCAGTGGCGCGCGATCGAGGCGCTGGTGATCGACCGGCGCCGGGTCCTGTGCGTGCAGCGCACCGGGTGGGGGAAGTCAGCGGTCTACTTCGTGGCGACGGCGCTCCTGCGCCGGGCCGGTGCGGGGCCGACCGTCATCGTCTCGCCGCTGCTGGCGCTGATGCGAAACCAGGTCGACGCGGCCGCCCGGGCGGGGATCGCGGCCCGCACCATCAACTCGGCCAACCTCGAGGAGTGGGATCAGATCACCGCCGAGGTGCACGCCGGTGAGGTGGACGTGCTGCTGATCAGCCCCGAGCGGCTCAACAACCCCGATTTCCGCGACGGCGTGCTGCCCAAGCTCGCCGGCACGACCGGTCTGCTCGTCGTCGACGAGGCGCACTGCGTCTCCGACTGGGGCCACGACTTCCGCCCCGACTACCGGCGGCTGCGGACGCTCCTGGACGAGCTCGCTCCCGGTACGCCGGTGCTCGCCACGACGGCCACCGCCAACGCCCGCGTCACCACGGACGTCGCCGAGCAGCTGGGCGACGCCCTGGTCCTGCGTGGCACGCTCGACCGCGAGTCGCTCCGGCTGGGCGTGCTCGGCCTTCCGGACGCCGCCCACCGGCTGGCCTGGCTGGCCGAGCACCTGGCCGAGCTGCCCGGGTCCGGCATCGTGTACACGCTCACCGTCGCCGCGGCGCAGGAGACCACCGCGTTCCTGCGGGCGCGCGGCTACCCGGTCGCGTCCTACACCGGGCAGGCCGAGGACGCCGACCGGCGGGCCGCCGAGGCCGACCTGCTCGATAACCGGATCAAGGCGCTCGTCGCCACGTCCGCGCTCGGTATGGGTTTCGACAAGCCCGATCTCGGGTTCGTGGTGCACCTCGGCGCGCCCTCGTCGCCGATCGCCTACTACCAGCAGGTGGGCCGGGCCGGCCGCGCCGTCCGCAGTGCCGACGTGCTGCTGCTGCCCGGCCGTGAAGACGAAGCCATCTGGCGGTACTTCGCCGCGCTCGGGTTCCCACCCGAGGACCAGGTGCGTGCCACGCTCGACGCGCTCGCCGAGGTCGATCGCCCACTGTCGACCCAGGCGCTGGAGGCCCGGGTCGACCTGCGGCGCAACCGGCTGGAGCTGATGCTCAAGGTGCTCGACGTCGACGGGGCGGTGCGCCGGGTGCGCGGCGGCTGGGTCGCCACCGGGGCGCCGTGGCGACACGACACCGCCCGCTACGAGCGGGTCGCCGCCGCGCGCCTCGAAGAGCAGGCCGCCATGCGGGAGTACGCGACGACCGGCGCCTGCCGGATGGAGTACCTGCGCCGGTGTCTCGACGATCCCGAAGCCTCGCCCTGCGGCCGCTGCGACAACTGCGCCGGCCCGTGGTACCCGACCGCCGTGTCGTCCGAGGCGCTGGCCGCCGCGCAGGCGCATCTTGGCAGGGTCGGTGTCACGGTGGCGCCCCGGCAGCTGTGGCCGACCGGGCTGCCGGCCGTCGGCGTTGCGCTGTCCGGGCGCATCCCGGCCGACGAGCAGGCCGGGCCGGGCCGCGCGCTGGCGCGCCTGTCCGACCTGGGCTGGGGTGATCGGCTGCGTCGGCTACTGGCCGACGGCGCCCCGGATTCGGCGGTGCCCGACGACGTCTACGCGGGGGTGGTGCGGGCGCTGGCCGACTGGGCCCGCGGGGAGGACCCGTGGCCGGCCCGCCCCGCCGGGGTCGTGACCATCGCGTCCCGGCGCCGTCCGCAGCTCGTCCAGGATCTGGGCGCCCGGATCGCCGCGACCGGCCGGCTCCCGCTGCTCGGCGGGGTGTCGTGGGCGGGGGACCCGTACGCCACCGGAGCGCCGGGCAACAGCGCCCAGCGGGTACGCCTCCTGCACGACGCCTTCCGCCTCTCCGACGAGCTGGCCGCCCAGGTGGCCCGCCTCGACGGCCCGGTGCTGCTGGTCGACGATCTGATCGACACCGGGTGGACGATGGCGCTGGTCGCGCGGCTGCTGCGGCGCGCCGGGGCGCCGGCCGTGCTCCCGTTCGCGCTGGGGCTCGCCGGCTGACCGTCCGGGTGTGAGGTCGTCAGACCACCCGCCCGTACCCGACGATCGGCGCGTGGTCCATCTGATGGATCGAGATCTGCTGGCCGGTCTGGGGCGCCTCGATGATCCGCCCGTCGCCGGCGTACATCGCGACGTGGTGGATGTCGCTGTAGTAGAACACCAGATCGCCGGGGCGGAGGTCGTCGCGCGTGATGTGCCGGACCTGCTTCCACTGCAGCGCCGCGCTGTGGGGCAGCGTCCGGCCGGCCTGCCGAAAGGCGGCGAGCACCAGTCCCGAGCAGTCGAAGGTGTTCGGGCCGGCCGCGGCCCACTCGTACCACTTGCCGAGTTGCTGGTACGCGTAGCGCAGGGCGGTGCCGCCGGCGTCGTTGGGGAAGACCGGCACGTACGGGTCGCGCAGACCGCTGCGGCTGGCGCGGGCCGCGTACACCTTGGTGCGCAGGGCCTGCAGTTCGGCGAGGTTGCTTTCGATGACCGCCTTCGTCACGGTCAGTTCGCGGTCCTGGGTGGACTGTTGCCGCTCCAGGTTCTTCAGGGCCCGCCGCTGGGTCTCGTACCGGTCGGTGACGACGCGCAGGGCCTGGATGGCCTGGTCCTGGTCGCGCGCGACGTGATCGAGCAGGGCGAGCTGATTCAGCAGCGAGCCCGCTGACTCCCCGCTGAGCAGCGCGGTGGCCGGGCCTTCGCCGCTGCTCTTGTAGATCCCGGCCGCGATCGTGCCGACCTTGCGCTGCAGGTCGTCGATCTGCTGGTTGAGCGGTGCGAGCTGGGCGTCGGTCGCGGCCACCCGGGCGCGGGTGGCGGCCAGGTTCTCCCGGGTGGTGTCGTAGTGCTCGACGACGCTCTCCAGCTCGTCCCAGGCCGTCGCGACCTGCGCGTCCAGCTCGGCGGGGGTCGGGTCGGCGTACGCCCGGACCGGGCCGGGGACCGTGAGCAGCGTGGCTACGGCCGCGAAGGCTGCGGCAGCGCGTACGGCGGCGCCCCGGGTGCGATGAGTGCCCACACCCTTACAACGAGCAAAAGTAACAAAAGCCACTGTACGTATAAATCGGGCGCGACCGCGCGGTGCCCGCCGGGGTTGGCCGCTCGGCTGGCGCCGTTGCCGAAATGGCAGGCTGAAGGGGTGCCGGAAGCCCTCGATGCCGCCCTGACCGAGATACGCAGCCTTCTGCTCGATCCGGACCACCTCGTCCGCGCCGTAGCCGCCGGCCGGCGGCGCGGCACCCAGCCACGCTGGCAGCGCGCCGAGCTGCGCCCGGTCTCGGTGAAGGCCGGCCACCAGCTCCAGGTGGTCACCGACGACGGCAGCCGCCCGTACACCCGTAACGTGCCGTGGGGGCGTTCGGCCGACGAGGCGGTCGATGCGCTGCTGGCCGAGCCGTTCGGCAACTGGTACGTCGAGAGCACCGAGCGCGTGCTCCAGCTACGTGTCACCAAACGCGGGGACGCGCAGGTGCACCGCGCCGCTCCGGTCGCCGGCCCGTCGACGGCGCGGCCCGCCGCCGGCGCCGCGCCCGCGCACGACCGGGCCGCCGCCCACCTGATCGATCCCGGTGACCCGCTGTTCGAGGTGATCGGCGGCAGCGCCGCCAAACGCCGGCAGGTCGACGCGTTCCTGCGGGCCCTCGCCGCGACGCTCGCCCATGACGAGCTGCCGCAGCCGCTGCGCGTGGTCGACCTCGGCTGCGGCAACGCCTACCTCACCTTCGCCGCGTACCGCTACCTGTCGTCGCAGGGCATCGACGTACGGCTGACGGGCGTGGACGTCCGGCCCGACCAGCGGGCACGCAACGCCGAGCTGGCCGAACGGCTCGGCTGGTCGGACCGCGTGGAGTTCGTGGCGGGGACCATCCTCGAGGCCGACGTCGACGGCGCCGACGTGGTGCTCGCGCTGCACGCCTGCGACACCGCGACCGACGAGGCGCTGGCCCGCGCCGTCGGCTGGGGCGCGCCCTGGGTGCTCGCCGCGCCGTGCTGCCACCACGACATCGCCGCCCAGCTGCGGGGCGGCTCCGCGCCCGAGCCGTACCAGCCGCTGACCCGCCACGGGATCCTGCGGGAGCGCTTCGCCGACGTGCTCACCGACGCGGTACGCGCGTCGCTGCTTAGGCTGCACGGGTACCGCGTCGAGGTCGTGGAGTTCGTGGGATCGGTACACACGCCACGCAACCTGCTGCTGCGGGCCCGGCGTACCGGCGCCCCCGTCACCCCGCAGTTGCGGGCCGAGTACGACGAACTGGTCGCGCAGTGGGGCATCACGCCCGCCCTGGCCCGGCTGTTGGGGCCGGTGCCCGTCACCTGACGTGGCAGACGACGTCGGCCCGGCTCGTGCGGCCCGACGTGACGGTGACTGGTCGGTCGGCCTGGCAGGGGCCCGTGCCGCCGGGAACTTCCGCGGTCACGGAGTACGTCCCGGGCGGCAGGGTGAGCCGGTAGCTGCCGTCGGAGCCGGTAGCGACGACGTGGCGGCCGCCCGGTCCTTCGACCGTCACGGAACCGTGAAGCGGCCGCGGGCCAGCGGTACCGGCAAGGCCCAGCGGGCCTCCGCTCGCGGCGAAGCGCCCCGTCAGGGTGCCGGTGCCGGGCGAGCCGGTGCAGCCGGCGAGCCCGAGCAGCGCCGCCACCACAACCCAGCAGTACGCTCCTGACCAGGTCTTTCTCGTCATCATCGCCGTTGGACGCGGTCCTGGCGGCAACGGTTCCGGGCACTGTCCGCAAACGACGAACGGGGCGGCCACCTGGGCCGCCCCGTTCATTCGATTCAGGTCACTCGCTGTCGGCGGACGCCGCTCCCGCAGCGCCCAAGCCACCGCCGCGACGGCGGCGCCGGCGCGGACGCCGAGGTCCCTCGCCCTCGCTCGCCGACGGCGCGGCCTCCACGGTGGCCACCTCGGCCGTAGCGGTGTCCGCTTCGGTGCGTCGGCGGCGTCGGCGCCGGCGCGAGGCGGCCGAACCGCTCTCGCCCTCGTCACCCGCCGACACTGGCCTGCTGGCCGCGCCGGATCCACCCCGGCGGTTCCGGCGGCGGCTCGGCTTGCCCTCGACGTCCTCCAACTGCTCGGCCGACAGGCCGGCGCGCGTGCGGTTGGCGGTCGGCAGCGTGCCGGTGACCTCTGGGGAGATATCGAGGTCAGTGAAGAGGTGCGCCGAGGTGTGGTACGTCTCGGGCGGCTCCGGCAGGTCCAGGCCGAGCGACTTGTCGATCAGTCGCCAGCGCGGCATGTCCTCCCAGTCCACGAAGGTCACCGCGACGCCGGTGTGGCCGGCACGGCCCGTGCGGCCGATCCGGTGGGTGTAGGTGTCCGCGTCCTCGGGGCAGTCGTAGTTGATGACGTGCGTGACGCCGGAGACGTCCAGCCCGCGGGCTGCGACATCGGTGGCGACCAGTACATCGATCTTGCCGGCGCGGAACGCCCGGAGCGCCCGCTCCCGCGCGCCCTGGCCCAGGTCACCGTGGACGGCCGCGACCGCGAAGCCACGGAAGTCCAGCTCCTCGGCCACCTTGTCGGCGGCGCGCTTGGTACGCGTGAAGATCATCGAGAGGCCGCGGCTCTCGGCCTGCAGGATCCGGGCCACCACCTCGACCTTGTTCAGCGGGTGGGCGCGGTAGACGACCTGCCGGGTCAGCGGAGACGGGCCGGTCCGGTCGTCGTGGTTGGCGTGGATGGTCACCGGCTGGCGCATGAACCGCCGGGCCAGCGCCACGATCGGGTCGGGCATCGTCGCGGAGAACAGCATCGTCTGCCGGTCGTCGGGCAGCATCGCGAGGATCTTCTCGACGTCGTCGAGGAAGCCCAGGTCGAGCATGCGGTCGGCCTCGTCGAGGACGAGCCCGCGCACCCGGTCCAGCCGTAGCTGCTTGCTCTTCGCGAGGTCGAGCAGGCGGCCGGGGGTGCCGACGACGACCTCCACGCCACGCTTGAGCGCCTCGGTCTGCGGCTCGTACGCCACGCCGCCGTAGACGGCGAGGACGCGCAGGCCGAGGGTACGGCCGGCGATTTCGAGGTCGCGGGCGACCTGGATGCCCAGCTCACGAGTGGGTACGACGACGAGCGCCTGCGGAAGGCCGTCGGCGCCCTCGCTGGGGGACAGGGCCCGCTGCAGCAGCGGCAGGCCGAAGCCCAGCGTCTTGCCGGTGCCGGTCGGCGCCTGGCCGATCACGTCGGCGCCGCGCAGGGCGATGGGGAGCGCGTGCTCCTGGATCTTGAACGCGTGGGTGATGCCGGCGGCCGCCAGGGCGGCCACGATCTCCGGGTGGACGCCCAGGTCGGCGAAGGTGGGGCTGTCGGGACGGACCGGGGCGCTGTCGGTGGGTTCGGACTCGACTTCGGCCCCGGTCGATTCGGTCGTGGTGAGTTCGGCTGCGGCCGTTTCTTGGGCCGCTTTCGCTTCCTCGTTGTTCATCAAGTTTTTGGGGTGTCTCTCTCGCGGGAGCGCCCCGACTTGACGGGTGCGCTCGGATGTATGGCGCGCCACGGGCGAATAGAACAGGAGCGAAGGAAATCGCTGGCCGCGCGCTCGCCGGACGCAGCAGGCGTCGGCGGAAGTGAGAACAATGTTATCACTAGCTTTGGCCTGCTAAGTTGTGCCGCTTTCGACCTCGCGTCAAGGGCCACCGGCTCCGAGACGCTTGATCTAACAGCCACCGCAACTACTTACTGATCGGCACCTATTGCGGTCGGTATAAGGAGTAACCTTCCGTCGTGTCTGAGTATTCCGCGCCGCTACCGCCCGTCGCCGACCTGTTGGGCCTGTTGGCATATGCCGAACTGGTCGCGTTCGACCAGATGGCGGCCGATGCGCGACTCGCTCCTGATCTGGGCCGACGAGCGCTGCTGAGCGAGATGGCCGCTCGGGAGATCGACAACTACTGCCGGCTCGCCACCCGGCTGGGTGAGCTCGGCGTCGAGGTCGAGGACGCCATGCGCCCGTACGTGGCGGCGCTCGGCGACTACCACCAGCAGACCGAGCCGAAGGACTGGCTCGAGGCGCTGGCCAAGGCGTACGTGGGCGACGGCGTCGCGGACGACTTCTACCGCGAGATCGCGGCCTACCTCGAACCGAAGGACCGGGACCTCGTTCTCGACGTGCTCCACGACTCGCGGCACGCCGACTTCGCGGCCGAGGAGCTGCGGGCGGCGATCGCCGCCGATCCGAAGGTCGCCAACCGGCTTTCCATGTGGGCGCGCCGGCTCGTGGGTGAGGCTCTCTCCCAGGCCCAGCGGGTGGCCGCGGAGCGGACGGCGCTCGCCGGCCTCATCGCCGCCGGCGGCGGGGACCTGTCGGACGTGCAGGCGCTGTTCAGAAAGCTGACCAGTGCCCACACCGCTCGGATGGCGGCCGTGGGCCTCAACAACTGACCCGTCGCCGTACCTTGACCTGATCCGCCCGTGATCCTGGGCGCTCAAGCGCCGGCCTGAGCGCCCAGGATCACGGCCCGGGCGTACCCGGGGCGCGGCGCCGCCGCGCTCAGCTCGCGGTGAATCCGACCGGGCGCGGGGACGATTCCGCGATCTCGACGTACGCCAGCTTGTCGATCGGCACGATGACCCGGCGACCCTTTTCGTCGAAGAGCGTGAGAACACCGTCTCGGCCGGAGAGGGCCTCGGCCACCGTCCGCTCGACCTCAGCCGGCGACTGGGCGCTCTCGAGTGCGAGCTCGCGCGGCGCGAACTGTACGCCGATCTTGACCTCCACGTCTTCCTCCTTGATCAGGCGGCCCGTTCGCCGCCTCCGAAGGGTAACGCGGTCAGGACTGCTCGCCGTGAAGCGGGAAGCTCGCGATCCCGCGCCACCCCAGCGTGGCGACTAGTTCCACTGCTTCAGCCTTTCGCACCTGCCGCCCACCTGCCAACCAGAACCGGGCAGCGGTCTCCGCCGCACCCACCAGGCCCGCCGCCAGCAGCTCGGCCCGGGCCCGGCTCACACCGGTGTCGGACATGATCGTGTCGGTGATCGCGGCGATGCAGCTCTGCTCGAGCCGTTCGACCCGCTCCCGGACGGCGGGATCGTTGCGCAGGTCCGACTCGAACACGAGCCGGAACGCCTCGCTCTCGTGGTCGACGAAGTCGAAGTACGCCTGCGTCGCCCCGTTCACCCGCTCCCGGTTGTCGGCCGTGGCCTCCATGGCCTGGCGCACGCGCTCGACGAGCGCGTCGCAGTGGGTGTCGAGCAGCGCGAGGTAGAGCTCCAGCTTGCCGGGGAAGTGTTGGTAGAGAACCGGCTTGGAAACGCCGGCGCGCTCGGCGATGTCGTCCATCGCCGCGGCGTGGTAGCCCTGCGCGACGAACACCTGCTGCGCGGCGGCGAGAAGCTGCTTGCGTCGTGCGGAACGCGGTAGTCGCACCGGTCGTCCGGTTGCCTGCACACCGCCCGTCGCCGAGGTCATCTTCAACCCTCTCCAATCACGCCGCCGGATGCAACTTACCGCCCTTATCCGTTCACGGTAGCCTCACGTCAGGCGACGGAGGAGCGCACGGTGGACGAAACGGGACAACCAGGCGCGGATGCTACCGCTGCGACGAACGGTGCGGCCGAACGCGACGGCCCGCACGACAGTACGCCGACGCGCGACAGCACACCCTGGCCGGCCAACGGCTCCTCCGGGGAGGCCCTTCCCGGATGGCGTCAGTATGGCTCGGGCACGGGCTGGCCGCCCGTCGGCACCGCACGTGTGCGGGGAGACGATACCTCGGTTCGGGCCCGGACCGACCGGCAAGGGTCGTACGGGGACCCCGTGCCGTCCATGGGCAGAGGCCTCAACGGCGCCGACCCGGACGGGCGACCGGGCCAGCCGGTACGGCCGTTTGCCGGTTCCGAGCCCGGCGGGTGGGTCGACGGCCCCCGCTACGGGGACGCCACCGCCGGTTATCGCGCCCCTCATCGGTCGCCGGCCGAGTCCGGACCCGAGATCCCGCCACGCGCGCCGGTCGGCTCGGCGTCGGAGCCGCTGGCGGCCGGTTCCACGGCACCGGTGACCGTGCCACCCGGCCGGCCCGGTCCCGCTGCGCGACCGCCGTTGTCGCTCGTCCCGCCGCTTGCCGATGCGCCGACCCGCGCCGAGACGGGCTCGCGCGCCGAAGCGCCGTCGTACGGGGACGTGCCGTCGTACGCCGCTCCCACGGAGCGACCGGCGGGCGACACCATGATGGACGGACCGACCGGCCAGACACCCGTCGCCGGCCGGCAACCGGCCGGTCCCACGGCCGGCCCGGCGTCGGGAGCGTCGCCGTTCAGCCCGCTCGAACCGGCACGACCGGTCACTCCGTCGGAACCGGCCCGACCGGTGCGCTCGGTGTCCGCGCCGCCGACGCTGCCGGGTCCGCAGTCGGCGTCACCGCTGCAATCCGCGTCACCGCTGCAATCGGCGTCACCGACGCCGCCGGCGGACCCGTCGCCGCAGCCGATGACGCCGCCGTCACCGTCCGGTCGGACCACCGTGGATGGTCCACTCGGGGACGGCCCCGGCCGATCGGAGTCCGTACTGTTCCAGTCGCCGCTGCCGGAGCCTGCCGCGCCGCCGCTGCCGGAGCCTGCCGCGCCGCCGCTGCCGGCCGCCCTCCCGGTTCCGTCCGAACCCGACCCGACGGCCGATCCTGTCGGCGGCGGACCGGTGCCGGACGCGGCCCGGGCCGACGCCGGCCGTCATTACGAACCGTCCGGCGGGAACACCTATGAACCGTCCGGCGGGAACACTTTCGAACCGTCCGGTGGGGAACCCTCCGATCGGCCAGCCGACCAGCGGGAGTGGCGAGGGACGGCCGCGTCCGGCCGGCACTACGGCGAGCGGCCGGCGCAGCGGTCACCGTGGGCCCCGGCTTCGCTACCCCCCGGGTACGAGCGGATCCCGACCGCCCGGGTCGCGCCGCCCACCGAGTACGAGGAGGTGTCCGCCTACCGGGAGCCCGGCGGCGGGTACGGATCAGCCGCCGAGCCGGCTGCGGCCGGTGAGCAGAGCGCGCGGCTGGACCCGCCGTGGCGCGCGACGGACTCGCCGTGGCCGGAGCCGCACTGGTCGGAGCCGCGCTGGTCGGAACCTTCACGCGCGGGCGACACGCCCGGCTGGACCGAGCGCACGGCCGAGGCGGCACCGCACCGGGCGCTGTTGCCCCAGCGCGTGCCGGCCGCGCCGGACGTGCCCGGCGTATCCGGTGCGCCGGGCATCGAGCCGGAGGGAGGCCTCCCGGCCGCCGCGCCCGAACTGGCGCGCATCGCGAGCTACCTGCGGGACGAGGACGACGACGGGCAGGTTGCCCAGCCTGACGGCTTCGACATCCCCGCGGTGCTGGCGGCGGTGCGGATCGTGCCCGGGGTGCGCGACGCCCATGTGCGCACCAATGCGAGCGGGGCGCAGACGCTCCGGCTGGAACTGGCCGACGACGCCGATCCCGGCGAGGTCAGCCGCGCGGTCACCCGGCTGCTCAACGAGCGCATGGGGCTCGCGGCCGAGCCCAACGACGGGCTCGAGGCCCCGGTGCCCGCGTACTCCGACCCGCTGTCCGCGCCCTCCGACCCGACGTCCGCGTACTCCGACCCGCTGTCCGCGTACTCCGACCTGGCGTCCGCGCCGACGGTCCCCGGCCGCCGGCGCGCCGTCGAGGACGACGACCTCCTCGATCGGCCGGGTCGACCGTCGACGCGTTCGGACGATGCCGGCAGGCATGACGGAGCGGACGAGCGGCGCCCCGGCGAACCGTCGATGACCGACGAGGACCGATCGAAGGTGGACCCCCTGAGCACTGACAGCGCGTCGGCAACGGACTCCCTCCAGGTGGACGAGCCGGCCGCCGGCCGCCGCCGGGCCCGGCTGGCCGAGACCCAGGGGATCGAGCGCGGGGTCACCGAGTACCGGGCGCTCGGAAGTCGGGGTACCCGCAGCCGGGTGGCCGAGTCGGTGAGCGGCGCGGCCTACCAGCCGGGTACCGACGTGGGCCGCACCGACCCGGGCAGGGCTGAGCCTGGCAGGGCTGAGCCGGGCAGAGAGGTCGCGGCGCCGGCGCACCGTCCCCTGCGCGGCGCTTCCGGCGTCGCCCGCGTCATCCTCGACCGGGTCGAGGTCAGCACGCAGGGCACCGACGCCGTCGTCGAGGTGCGGCTGTCCGCCGCCGCCGCGGCGGCCGTCGGGGTGGCCCAGGGGCCGGCGTTCGACGGGTACGTGCTGCGGGTGGCCGCGGTCGCCGCGGCCAACGCGATCGACGACCTGCTGACCGGTTCGGACGGCGTCCCGGCCGCGCGCTGTCTCATCGAGAACGCCACGGTCGTGCCCATGGGCGGCTGTGAGGTCGCCGTGGTCGTGCTGCTCCTGGCGCACAACGGCTGGGCGGAGCAGTTGTCCGGTGCCGCGGTGGTCGACGGCGACCAGCGCCACGCGGTCGTACGCGCGACCCTCGCGGCGGTGAACCGGCGGTTGGAGGCCCTGCTGCCCTGAGGTGGCGCGGCTGTCGCGCCCCGTACCCCGGGCCCGGGCGTGTTTCGGACCCCGGGTACGGGCAGGTCGCGGCGTCCGGGCCCGGGCGGCCTTCGCAATGGAGGTTGGTGCGGCCGCGACGTTACGAACCGACAATCCGGACAGCGTGGGCGTTTTCAGAAGTGAAAGTTAACGGCAAGTCAGTTTCGGGCGAGGCAGTATGGGTCTCATGGAGGCCGCCCGTCTCGTACCGGACGACGTGCTACCAGCGTCCGACGGGATCACGCCGGCTTGGCCTGGACGTTCCGTCGTGGTGGACGGAGCCAGCATCCACGTGCGGGACACCCCGGCCCGGTCGGCCGGCGCCGAGCCTGCCGTCTACGTGCACGGCCTCGGCGGCTCCTCGCTGAACTGGACGGATCTGGCCGGCCTGCTGGCCGATTACCTCGAAGGTCAGGCGATCGACCTGCCCGGCTTCGGGCGTAGCGACCCGGCCCGCAGCTACACCGTGACCGCATTCGCCGACCGGGTCATCCGCTGGATCGAGTGCTCCGGCCGGGGACCGGTCCACCTGTTCGGCAACTCGCTGGGCGGCGCGGTCGCGGTGTGCGTCGCGGGTACCCGTCCCGAGCTGCTGCGCTCCCTCACCCTGGTATCTCCGGCGATGCCGTTCCTGGACCCGCGGCGGTCGTTTCACGGCCGGCTGCTGCCGCTGCTGCTCATTCCGCGCGCGGACTGGCTCGCGGCGCGGCGGCTGGCCGCGATCGACCCCGCCGACCTGGCCCGGATGGTGATCGAAAGCTGCTTCGCCGACCCGACCCGCATTCCGGAGCAGCGCTTCGCGGAAGCCGTCGAGGAGGCCCGGCTGCGGTACACGGTCCCCGAGTACACCAGCGCGTACGTGCGCACGCTGCGCAGTCTGATCCTCAGTTTCGTGCGGGCGTACCTGCCCGGTTCGGCGTCGCTGTGGCAGGTGGCGCGGCGGATCAGCACACCGACCCTCGTCATCGGAGGGCAGCGGGACCTGCTCGTCGACGTGCGGGTGGCCGCGCAGGTCGCCCGTACGATCCCGAACAGCCGGCTGCTCACCTTGCAGGATGTCGGCCATGTGGCCCAGATGGAGGAGCCACGGACGGTCGCCCGCGCCTTCCTCGCCATGCTGGAGGACTCCGGCGCGGTCAAGCTGCTGCGTGCCGGGCGCAACGGGCGACCCGGGCGGACCCGGCGCAAGAGTTCGCGGCAGGGGGACATCACCTATGGTGGTGGCGTGACAGCGGCTGGTGAAGCGGCCGGGTGATCCCGGGGTGTCGGCGGCGGGTTTTGCGCCGACATGGCAAGCTGACTAACCGATGACGTACGGCGCGACGAGCGAACCCAGGAGACGACGCCCGCCCGGTGCGCAGCCCGCCGGAGCCGATCCGGGATCCAGAGCGCGCCCCGGGAACGTGCCCGGGGCGCCGATCGGGCGTGCTCCCGCAGGCGGTGACGCCCGGGGCTGGTCTGATCCGCCGTCGGTCGGATACGAGCCGGGTGTGCGCATACCCACGGGAGCCCGGCAGCAGTCCCAGGCTCGGGCCCGCGCGCAGGTGACCGCCCAGGCGCCGCCCGGAGTCGGCCAGTGGCCCGTGCCGGCCGGCACGGGCCGGCGGTCCTCGCCGCCACCGGGGCGGCGTCGCCGGTCCGGGCGCCGGTACGTCTTCGTGAGCCTGGTGCTCATCCTGGTCGCCGCAGCGGGGCTCAGCGGCGTGATCTGGCGAAGCGGATGGCTGACCCGGGCGTCCGGCCAGCCGGCCCAGGCCCATCCGGTGGGCGCCGCTCCGGTGCCGTCCACGTCGGCGGCCCCGTCGGCCGCCCCGCAGGCGGCCCCGTCGGCGACGCCCAGCGCCGCACCGGTCGTTGTGGACAAGGGCGCCGGGACGTTCACCGGCGTCACGACCGAGGGCAAGGTCCTGGGCACGGCCGGGCCGCTGCGGCGCTTCCGGATAGCCATCGAGAACGGCATCAACGAGGACCCGACGGCCTTCGCGGACTTTGTGGACCAGGCGCTCGGCGATCCGCGCAGTTGGATCGCGAGTGGCCAGTTCCGACTGCAGCGGGTGACGGCGGCGACCCCCGCCGAGTTCACCATCTACCTGGCCAGCCCGACGACGTCGGAGGCCATGTGCGCCAAGGGCGGCCTGAGTACCGAGAAGTTCACCTCCTGCCGGCTCCCGGGACAGGTGATCATCAACGACGCGCGGTGGCTGACGGCGATTCCCGACTACGGGGCGTCGCTGGAGGTCTACCGGACGTACGCGATCAACCACGAGGTCGGGCACCAACTGGGGCACGGTCACGAGGCGTGCCCGGGTCCAGGGCAGTTGGCGCCGGTCATGCAGCAGCAGACGTACGGGCTGAAGGGCTGCGTCGCCAACCCCTGGCCGTTCGTCAACGGGAAGCGGTACGCGGGCGCGCCGATCCCCTAGCGCGCCGGCGGCCCCGGGGCAGGCGCCCCCGGCGCCGGTGTCCCGCGTAGCGGACTGGTAACCGAGGTCACGTCAGCACCGCGTCCAGGCGCGGCAGAATGGGTGGACGGACAGCTCTCATCGAGGGAAAGGCACGCCCGTGTCATTACCACCGCTCGTCGAGCCGGCCGCCGAACTGACGATCGACGAGGTTCGGCGCTACTCGCGTCACCTGATCATTCCCGATGTCGGGATGGCGGGCCAGAAGCGGCTCAAGAACGCGAAGGTGCTGGTCGTCGGCGCCGGCGGCCTGGGCTCGCCGGCCTTGATGTACCTCGCCGCGGCCGGGGTCGGCACGCTCGGCATCGTCGAGTTCGACACCGTCGACGAGTCCAACCTGCAGCGCCAGATCATCCACGGTCAGTCCGACATCGGCCGGCCGAAGGCCGAGTCGGCGCGCGACTCGATCCGCGAGATCAACCCGTACGTGAACGTGATCGTTCACAACGAGGCGCTCAGCAACGACAACGTGCTGGAGATCTTCGCCCAGTACGACCTGATCATCGACGGGACCGACAACTTCGCGACCCGGTACATGGTCAACGACGCGGCCGTGTTCCTGAAGAAGCCGTACGTCTGGGGCTCGATCTACCGCTTCGACGGGCAGGCCAGCGTCTTCTGGGCCGAGCACGGCCCGTGCTACCGCTGCCTGTACCCGGAGCCCCCGCCGCCCGGCATGGTCCCGTCCTGCGCCGAGGGTGGCGTGCTCGGCGTGCTGTGCGCGTCGATCGGCTCGATCCAGGTCAACGAGGCGATCAAGCTGCTCGCCGGTATCGGCGAACCGCTGCTCGGCCGGCTGATGGTCTACGACGCCCTCGAGATGACCTACCGTTCGGTGCGTATCCGCAAGGACCCCAACTGCGCGGTCTGCGGTGAGAACCCGACCGTGACCGAGCTGATCGACTACGAGGACTTCTGCGGCTCGCTGTCCGACGAGGCGAGCGAGGCGGTCGTCGGCTCGACGATCACGGCGCCCGAGCTGAAGGAGTGGATCGACGCTGGTAAGTCGATCCACCTGGTCGACGTCCGTGAGCCCGCCGAGTGGGAGATCGTCCGCATTCCGGGTGCGACGCTCATCCCCAAGGGTGAGATCCTCGCCGGCAGCGCGCTCGCCGACCTGCCCCAGGACAAGCAGATCGTCCTGTACTGCAAGGCCGGCACCCGGTCGGCCGAGGCGCTCGCCGCGCTGAAGGCGGCCGGGTTCAAGGACGCGGTGCACGTACAGGGCGGGGTCTCGTCCTGGGTGAAGTCGGTCGATCCGTCGCTGCCGTCGTACTGATCGGGCGGCCCCTCCCGTCGTGACAGCGGCGGCCCCTCCTTCGAAGGAGGGGCCGCCGCTTTCGTATCCGTCCGTCCGATGTGCACGCACCGGTCGTGCCATTTCGGCAACGCACGACTTCTGATCGGCGAAAGTGTGATCTGCGTCGATGTGGCTGCGGCACACTGTGTCCATGCCTCCGCCCAGCCCGACCCTGCGGCGTCGACGCATCGCCGCCGAGCTCCGGAGACTTCGTGAAGAGCGCGGCCTGACCCTCGACCACGCGGCGCGCGAGCTGGGGGTGGCCCGGTCCACGATGTCCCGGATCGAGAACGCGCAGGTCTCGGTACGCCTGAGCGATCTGCGGACGCTGCTGGAGCTGTACGGCGTCCACTCCGACGAGGCGGCGTCCCTGGTCCAGGCCGCCCGCGACGCCCGCCTGCGGGGCTGGTGGCACGCCTACTCGGACGTGCTGCCGAGCTGGCACGAGGTGTACGTGGGCCTGGAGCAGGAGGCGTCGGAGATCTGCGTCTTCGAGGTGGCGCTCGTGCCCAACCTGTTGCAGACGGCCGACTACGCCCGCGCCGTCCTGCGGGCCGAACTGCCCGGCGCGCCGGCGACCGAGATCGAGCGCCGGACGGAGGTGCGGATGAAGCGCCAGCACGAGGAGGGCCGGTCCGCGCTGCGCGTGGTGCTCGACGAGGCGGCCGTCCGCCGGGTCGTCGGCGGGCCGGCCGTCATGCGCGCCCAGCTCGAACGCCTGGTCGCCGGGGCCGAGGCGCCCGAGCTCACGGTGCAGGTCGTGCCGTTCGGGGCCGGCGCGCACCCGTCGATGATCGGCTCGTTCTCGATCCTCGCCTTTCCCGAGCCGGTCGACCCGCCGGTCGTCTATGTGGAGAGCCTCACCGGCAGCCTGCACGTCGAGGGCGACGACACCGAGGTGTACGCGCGGACGTTCCGGGCGTTGCAGGCGGCGGCCCTGCCCGCCGCCGAGTCGCTCGAGCTGATCCGCGAAGCCGCCAAAGCGATGTGAGGCTCCCGGTCAGCGGACGTGCCCGGTGCCCAGTACCACGTACTTCGTCGAGGTCAGCTCCGACAGCCCCATCGGCCCCCGCGCGTGCAGCTTCTGCGTGGAGATGCCGATCTCGGCGCCGAACCCGAACTCCTCGCCGTCGGTGAAGCGGGTGGAGGCGTTGACCAGCACCGCGGCCGCGTCGACCCGGGTGGTGAACTCCTGCGCGGCCTCGACCGAGCCGGTCACGATCGCCTCGCTGTGCCCGGTACCGAACCGCGCGATGTGCCCGATCGCGGCGTCCAGCGACCCGACCACCGCCACCGACAGGTCCAGCGAGAGGTACTCGGCGCCGAAGTCCTCCTCGGTCGCCTCCAGCACCGGCACGCCGCGGCGGCCGCCGGCCTCGACCACGTCGGCGTCGCCGTGCACGGTCACCCCCGCGTCGCGCAGGGCCGGCAGCGCACGGGCCAGGAACGGCTCGGCCACCGCCCGGTGCACCAGCAGCGACTCGGCGGCGTTGCACACCGACGGGCGGGAGGTCTTCGCGTTGAGCAGGATCTCCAGCGCCATGTCGAGGTCGGCGGCGGCGTCGACGTAGATGTGGCAGTTGCCGACCCCGGTCTCGATGACCGGTACGGTCGACTCCTCGACCACCGACCGGATGAGCTGCGCGCCGCCGCGCGGGATGAGGACGTCGACCAGGCCACGGGCGCGCATGAGCTGCTTGACCGTCTCCCGGCTCGACGCCTCGACCAGCTGGACCGCGTCCGCGGGCAGGCCCGTCTCGCTCAGCGCGTCGCGCAGCACCCCCACGATCGCGGCGTTGGAGCGCTCCGCCGACGACGAGCCGCGCAGCAGCACCGCGTTGCCGGCCTTCAGACACAGGCCGGCCGCGTCGGCCGTGACATTCGGCCGGGCCTCGTAGACGATGCCGACGACGCCGAGCGGCACCCGTACCTGCCGCAGCACCAGGCCGTTGGGCAGCGTCGAGCCGCGTACCACCTCGCCGACCGGGTCCGGCAGGCCGGCCACCTGGCGCAGGCCACCCGCCATGCCCTCGATGCGGTACGTGTTGAGGGCGAGGCGGTCGAGCAGCGCCGCGCTCATGCCGGCGTCGCGGCCCGCCGTGACGTCCGCCTCGTTCGCCGCCAGGACCTCGGGCGCCCGCCGGACCAGCGCGTCCGCCATCGCCCGCAGCGCGGCGTCCTTGGTGGCGCGGGTGGCTGTCGCGATCGTCGCGGCCGCCGCCTTCGCCCGCCGCCCCTGTTCCTGCACCGACATCGTCTTCGCTCCCTCAATCCGTTGAGCGCACTCGAGCCTTCGAGAAGTACCAGTGTTCTAGAGAAGTACCAGTGTTCTAGAGAAGTACCAGTGTTCTAGAGAAGTACCAGGTCGTCCCGGTGGACAACCTCTCGTTCGTACCCCGGACCCAGTTCCGCCGCCAACTCCCGCGTGGAGCGACCGAGCAGCCCGGGAAGTTCGGTGGCGTCGAAGTTGACCAGGCCGCGGGCCACCGGCCGGCCGTCGCCGTCCACCAGGTCGACCGGGTCGCCGGCCTCGAACCGGCCGTCGACCGCGGTGATGCCGGCCGCCAGCAGGGAGGCCCGGCGATCGACCACCGCCCGTACCGCACCCGGGTCCAGGTGCAGGCGGCCCCGCGGCGAGGTGGCGTGGGCCAGCCAGAAGAGGCGGGCGGCGGGCCGTTCGCGGAGCCGGTGGAAGAGGGTGCCGACCTCTTCGCCGGCCAGGGCCGCCGCCGCCTGGTCGGCCGAGGTCAGGATGACCGGAATGCCAGAGTTGGTGGCGATACGAGCGGCCTCGACCTTCGTCACCATCCCGCCGGTGCCGACCCCGGCTCGGCCGGCCTTGCCGATGGAGACGCCGACGAGATCCTCCTCGTCGCGGACCTCCGTGATCTTTTTCGTGCCCGGCTTCGCCGGATCGCCGGTGTAGAGCGCGTCCACGTCGGACAGCAGGACGAGCAGGTCGGCGCGTACCAGCGCGGCCACCAGCGCGGCCAGTCGGTCGTTGTCGCCGAACCGGATCTCCTCGGTGGCGACCGTGTCGTTCTCGTTGACGATCGGAACCGAGCCGAAGTCGAGCAGGCGGCGCAGGGTCCGGTACGCGTTGCGGTAGTGCGACCGCCGGGTGACGTCGTCGACGGTCAGCAGAACCTGACCCACGGTCCGCTCGTGCCGCGCGAAGGACGCCGTGTACGCCTGCATGAGCAGCCCCTGCCCGACGCTGGCCGCGGCCTGCTGGGTGGCCAGGTCACGCGGGCGCCGGGGCAGTCCGAGCGGGGCGAGGCCGGCGGCGATCGCGCCGCTGGACACCAGTACGGTCTCGGCGGGGTGCGCGGCGAGCGCGTCCACCAGCGCGTCGACCCGCTGGTGGCACAGCCCACCGGCGGCAGTCGTCAACGACGATGAACCGACCTTGACCACGATCCGGGTAGCAGCGGTGACCTGTACGCGCACGGAGCCCATTGTTGCTCTTGGCGCGTTTCGATCAGCGTCGGGATCCCATATCGTGGCTGGTCGTGGACGACTACGTCGAAGATGTGCTCGCCCTGGTCGAGCGCATCCCGCCCGGCCGGGTGATGTCCTACGGGGCGATCGCCGACTGGGTGGGGCGGGGTGGTCCGCGGCAGGTGGGAGCGGTGATGGCCCGCTACGGCGGCCCGGTGCCGTGGCATCGGGTGGTCGCCGCGAACGGCCGGCTACCGCCCGGCCACGAGACCGAGGCGCTGCGCCGGCACGCCGCCGAAGGCACGCCCATGCGCGGCGAACGCGTCGACATGCGGCTCGCCGCCTGGTACCCGCCCGATCTTGGACACTTGCGACACCTATAGGTCGCATAAGTGTCCAAGATCGGCGGGTTAGGCGAGGCGGCCGACCCCGCCGCGCCGGGGATCGCCGGCCGCGCCCGCGTGGCCGACCGCGCTCGCCCCGCCGAAGTAGTGGTCGACACGGTCCCACCAGCGCACCTCGTAGCCGGCCGCGACCAGCGCCGCCACCTCGTCGGCCGGGTAACCGGGCTCGACGTGGGCGACGGGCGCGCCGCCGGCCAGATCGGCCACCACGTGGAACCGTGGCTGGCTGATCGCGGCGGTCATGTCGGCGCCCTTGACCAGGACGTTGACAAGCGTGTGCAGCAGGGCCGTACGGATGCGGGACGCGCCCGCGGAGCCGGCCGCGATCAGCAGTTCGCCGTCGTCGTCGATGACTACCAGCGGGCACATCATCGACGACATGCGCTGGCCGGGCACCGGCTCGCCGGTGATCAGCTCGCCTTCGCCGAGCATCGAGTTGAGGTGTACGCCCAGCCCCGGCAGCCACACCCCGGAACCGAGGCCGAGCGTCATCGTGATCACACAGGCGTTGCCCTCGAAATCGACGACGGAGATGTTGGTCGTGTCGCCCACCCGCTGCGCGCCGTGGTTGAGCAGCGCGCCGGCCAGCGCGACGGCCCGCTCGCCGGCCGAGAGCCCGGGCAGGTCGGCCGGCAGCGCCGCGATGGTCGGGATGGTGTTGTTGAGGTCACGGCGGGCGTACACGCCGGCGCCGGCCAGCGGGGCGCGCTCCACGGGAAGCTCCAGCACCCGGTACCCGGCCAGGTCGGCCGGGCCGATCGTGCCACCGCCGGCGCGGACCGTCTTGACGAGTTGGTCGCCGATCCAGCCGGTGTAGAACACGGCCGGACCCTCCGTCGCGAGCGCGTCGAGCGCGACGTCGAGACCGGGATGGAAGAGCAGGTCCCCGCCTTCGAGCAGCTTGCCGCCGGGGGAGTAGATCGTCGCCCCGACGCCCGGGACCATCGCGGGCGCGATGGAGATCAGCGTACGGGCCTGCGCCGCCGGCAGCACCACGCCGCTGCGGGCCAGGCTCACCGCCGGGGTCACCACGCGGTGCCACGGCAGCCGGCCCCACCGCCGGTGCACCTCACCGACGCCGGCCGGCAGCCCCGGAACCGCGACGCTCGACTCGCCGATCTCGTAGCTCATCGGGACGCCCCCGAACACCACCTCGATCGGCGCCATCGGCCCCGGCGTCACGTCACCGTCGAGGCCGGGTACCGCACAGAAGAAGTCCAGGCAGGTCACCGACCCGGAAGCGGCGTCGTAGTAGGTCGCGAAACCGCCGCCGGTGATGCCGGTGAGCACGCTCTCGGCGACGCACCCCGCGAGCACCGCCGCGACGGCCGCGTCGGCGGCCGAACCGCCCGCGTGCAGTACGCGCAGGCCGACCTCGGCGGTGGCCGGGTGACCGGCCGCGACACCGGCGGGCACGGGCTTCGCCTCCAATCGCTGCCGGCGGCGGCAAACTGCGCCGACCACCGCGGAGCCGTCAGGGGACACCGGACCGGCGGGACGGGGCGCCAGTGCACTAGTGCTCACGGCGGGCAGCGTAAAACCATCCCACCGTCATCGGGGAGGTCTGCCGGCCAAGCAAGGATGTCAGGCGGGGAGATCGTGGCCTTTCGGCCGGTACCGGCCGTGGTTAACTGGCGTTGTGACCGCATTGCCTGGTGTCCTCGGTGAGCCCATCCGCTTCGTGCTGAACTGGGGCCGCCGGTACTCGCTGTGGGTCTTCAACTTCGGGCTGGCCTGCTGCGCCATCGAGTTCATCGCCACCTCGATGGGGCGGCACGACTTCATCCGGCTCGGGGTCATCCCGTTCGCCCACGGGCCGCGCCAGGCCGACCTCATGGTGGTCTCCGGGACGGTCACCGACAAGATGGCACCCGCGATCAAGCGGCTCTACGACCAGATGCCCGAGCCCAAGTACGTGATCAGCTTCGGTTCGTGCAGCAACTGCGGCGGACCGTACTGGGACTCGTACTCCGTGACCAAGGGCGTCGATCAGATCATCCCGGTCGACGTCTACGTGCCCGGCTGCCCGCCGCGCCCGGAGGCGCTGCTGCACGGCATCCTGCGCCTCCAGGAGAAGATCGCCGGCGAGCAGGCCGGCGTGGGCGGGGTCGCCCGCCCCGACCTGGGGGTGGCCACCGAACGGAAGGTCCAGCGGGACGTGGCGGCGCTGTCCGCGCCGCCGGTACGCCCGCCGCAGCCATAGTCGGGCGCGGGCGGCCCCGCCGGGACCGCCCGCACCATCCTGCCGAGGTGGCGTGGTGATCAGTCGACGCGGCTGACCTTGAGGGCCGCGCTGTTGTTGGTGTCGGCGGGCGACTCCGTTAGTGACGTCCCGCTTGCCGCCAGCATCGTCACCTCGGCGCTCCAGGTCGCGTCGGAGCGCGGTGCGGTCGGGATCACCTGGTCGTTGGCCTGAGGCGAGTCGAACTGGAACGTGTACGTCACCGATGCGCCGGGAGCGAGCGGCGTGAGATCGCGGCAGCCGAGAGCCTTGGCGGAGCCCGTACCGCCGTACTCGCACTTGCCGAGGTTCGTGAACGTCTCGACGGCCGCGGGCTGACTGCCGTTGACGTAGGGGGACACGGTCAGATCCATCCCTTGTACGGTGAACGGTCCGACGTTGCGGACAGTGACGGTCGTGCTGCCGTGCCGTACGCCGTTCGACAGCGGGCCGAGCGTGACGTCCGTCGCGGTGATCGACAGATCGGGTCGCCTGGGGAACGCGGTCGGGCCGTCGACCTGGTGGAAGCGCTGGCCGTCCCAGGCGTACCGGCGCCACTGGTGGATGACCTGATCCTGGTGGACGCCGCAGCACACGGATACGTCGCCGACCTGGACGCTTACCGACCCGTCGGCCTCTCCGCGCACGTCGAACATGTGCTGGATGCTCGCGTCCTCCCTGACCACCTGGCCCAGCGTGACGATGTCGCCTGCGGAGTTCCGGTCGAACACGGCCACCTGGTAGTCGACCCGGGCGAGGGCGCAGCCCAGCAGCGCGACCGTCTCCTGCGCGCCGTCGTGGTCGACGTCCGCGTAGACCACCTTCCAGATCATCGTGACCGCGGTGTGGTCGTTGACCTGCCTGGTCTGACCGCCCGTGAACTTCTGTCGCTTCGTGGCGCACTGGTTGCCCTGCGCCGGCCAGGCCGGTATGTCGAGGGTGGCGTCGCCCAGTTCGTCGGGGCTGATCTTCCCGTCCGGCGCGGGCGGGGCGGTCGACGCGGACGCGGACGGCGACGCCGACGGCGAGGCGGACGCGCTGGGCGAGGTCGACAGGCTCGGCCGGACCGCCGGCGGCCCGCTGTCGGACCGGCCGACGAGCGCGTACGCGGCGACGGGTACGGCGAGGACCAGCGCGGCCATCGCTCCGATCACGCCGGCTCGGGTGGCGCGCCGGCGACGGGCGATGGCCCGTACCCCGGCGACGTCCTGTGGCGGTACCGCCGTGAGCGCGTCGGTGTGGAACTGGGAGAACGCCTCCCGGAGCGTCAGATCGTCGAACTCAGACATCGGGTACCTCCGCGCGGGGGTCAGCCAGGGCGGCGGCCAGGGCCGCCCGGCCACGGTGCAGCCAGGACTTCACGGTTCCGGCGGCGACGCCTTCCTGGGCGGCGATGTCGGCCACGGACATGTCGGAGAGGTAGTGCAGGATCACCGCGCGCCGCTGCGTCGCGGGGAGCGTCGCCAGGGCGGCGGCCAGGGCGACGCGGTCGGGGGTGGGGCCGTTCACGTGCTCCTCCCGCTGCCTGCGGGCGAACGCGCGGAAGGTGCGTAGCTGCCGCCACCGGCTGGTGGCGAGGTTCCAGGCCACCCGGCGCACCCAGGCGGTCGGATCGTCGTAGGTGCGCAGCTTCTCCCAGCGCGGTAGCGCCCGGGCGAACGCCTCCTGCACCACGTCCTGCGCCTGTGCCATGTCGCCGGTGTACGCGTACAGCTGCACGATGAGCCGGTCGAAGTGGGCCGCGTAGAACTGGTCGAAGCTGACCGCCGGCTCGGCGGTCGTCGCACGGCGTACCGGCCCCAGCCGTGCGGCCGGCCCCGCGTCCGGTCCGCCACCCTCGGCGGCGAACTGCATAGTGGTCATCCTCGGTCCTCCCCGGGAAGCTCGTCGAGCCAGACACGCACGCCGCACCCGATCGGTTGCGGTGGATCCGGCTGCGCACCGGCCCCGCTCGGCCGCCGACGGGCCGGGTCGGCACATCGGAACGCGGGATAGCGATGCCGTCGGCGGCGTCGGCGGCCCATAGGATCGGCGCATGACACCGGAAGAAGTGGGCGCCCGGATGTCGGGACTGCTGGGTGGAGACGGCGACGACGCGCCCGTCGTCTCCGTCTCCGGTGGCAACGGCTGGGCGCGGGGCACCGTCGACGTGCCGCCGTCCCGCTGGCACGACGCCCTGCGGGCCGCCCGCGACGACGCCGAGCTCGGATGCGACTTCTTCGACTGGCTGTCGGCCGTCGACGAGCTGGACGCGGGCTTCCGGGTGGTGGCTCATCTGTGGTCGACCACGCGGCGGCACGGCGTCCTCGTCCGGACGCTGATCGGCGGGGACGCGCCCGCGATCGCGTCGGTGGTGGATCTCTACCCGGGCGCGGCGTGGCACGAGCGCGAGACCCACGAGATGTTCGGCATCGACTTTCCCGGCCACCCGGGGTTGACACCCCTGCTGCTGCCCCCGGAGTTCGAAGGCCACCCGCTGCGCAAGGAGTTCGTGCTCGCCTCCCGGGTCGCCAAGCCCTGGCCCGGTGCCAAGGAGCCGGGAGAGAGCCACGACACGACGGCCGCGAAGCGCCAGCCGATGCGGCCACCCGGCGTGCCCGAGCCGGGTACGTGGGGGCCGCACGCCGGCGAGGAGCCCGCCCGGCCCGCACGCGCGCCGCGCGAACGTCCGGCGCGGCCCGCACCTGGCCGGGCCGAACGGCCGGAGCGCCCGGAGGCGGACGGCGGCGCCGGCCCGGACGGGGAGTCCTGACATGCCTGTCTGGCTCGAGCTGGTGTTCCGCGTCGTCGCGGTGTTCGTCGCGTTCCTCACCCTGCCGCTGATCGTCGGCCAGACCGAACACAAGGTCATGGCGCACATGCAGGGCCGGCTCGGCCCGATGTACGCCGGGGCCTTCCACGGCTGGGCCCAGCTCGTGGCGGACGGGATCAAGTTCGTGCAGAAGGAGGACGTCACTCCCCGGGCGGCGGACCGGGCGGTCTTCCGGCTCGCCCCGATCGTGTCGCTGCTGCCGTACCTGCTGGTGCTGCTCGTCATCCCGCTCGGGCCGCACGGCCTGGTGGCCCAGCCGCTCGACATCGGGCTGTTCTTCGTACTGGCGGTCGTCGGGATCGGCGTGGTCGCGGTGCTCATGGCCGCCTGGTCGTCGGCCAACAAGTACGCGCTGCTCGGCGGTCTACGCGCGGCGGCTCAGCTGCTCGGGTACGAGCTGCCGTTCGTCCTGGCGGCGGCAAGCGTGGCGATGGCGGCCGGCACGCTGAGCCTGTCCGGCATCGTGCGCGCCTGGCAGCCGTGGTGGCTGGTGTGGCAGCTGCCGGCTCTGCTGATCTTCTTCACCGCTGGCCTGGCCGAGATCCGCCGCCCCCCGTTCGACATGCCGATCGCCGAGTCCGAGCTGGTCTTCGGTTACCTGACCGAGTACACCGGGCTGCGGTTCGCGTTCTTTCTGCTCGCCGAGTACGTCGGGATCGTGGTCGTCGCCGCGCTCACCACGGTGCTGTTCCTCGGGGGTTGGCGGGGCCCGTTCGCCGACGCCCAGCTCGGCTGGCTGTGGACGCTGCTGAAGGTGTTCGTCGTCTCGTTCGTGATCATCTGGGTCCGGGTGTCGTACCCCCGGCTGCGCGAGGACCAGCTGCAGCGGCTCTGCTGGCTGGTGCTCGTACCGTTGGCGCTCGGCCAGCTGCTGCTGACCGCCGCCGTGAAACTGATGATCTGAACGTCAGGGTGTGATCTCGTCGATCGGAATCTTGATCGGCCACGGCACCGGGACGTCGATCGTGTTCCGGAACTCGCCGGTCAGCCGGTAGACCTCCTCGACGAGGTCGAGCCGGTAGGTCGAGACCTCGATGCCGCCGTCGGTCTCCACGCGCCAGTAGTACGGGATCCCGGCGGCGGCGTACAGCGCGGGCTTGGTGATGCGGTCCATCAGCAGCGACGTGGGCGCGACGACCTCGATGGCGATCAGGATCTCGCGGGGTACCAGCCACCGGGACGGGTCGACACACCGGTCGCCGATGACCACCGCCACGTCGGGGATGAAGCACCGCTGGTCGCCGAAGCGGACCGTGACGCCCTGGGTGACGCTGTGACCGGGTGGGCAGAGGACGCCCATCCGCGTGCCCAGCAGCGCGCCGACCGCCTCGTGGAACGGGCCGGGCGCCGGTTCGACGAGCACCACGCCATCGATCAACTCCCGCCGGTGCCCGCTCGGGGCCAACCGGCGAAGGTCCTCAGCGGTCCAGCCGGCAGGCGGCGGATCGGCCCAGTCGGTCGGTGACGTCATAGGACTCGCACGCTACTCCCTGGTCGTACGGTGGGTGCGGCTCGCATCCGGCGTGGTTGTGCGGGCAGGATGGGTGCATGAGCGGTGTACCAGGAGGCGGGCTGGCCAAGGGTCTGGCGGTCACGTTGAAGACGATGACCAAGAGGGCACATACCCACCAGTACCCGGATGTAGAGCCCGACCTGCCACCGCGCTCCCGTGGCGTCATCGCGCTGCTGGAGGAGAACTGCACCGTCTGCATGCTGTGCGCCCGGGAGTGCCCCGACTGGTGCATCTACATCGACTCCCACAAGGAGGAGGTCGTCGTTCCGGGCGCGGCCCGGCCGCGCCAGCGCAACGTGCTCGACCGGTTCGCGATCGACTATTCGCTGTGCATGTACTGCGGCATCTGCGTCGAGGTCTGCCCGTTCGACGCGCTGTACTGGTCGCCGGAGTTCGAGTACGCCGAGTACGACCTGCGCGACCTGTTGCACGAGAAGGACCGGCTGGGCGAGTGGATGCCCACCGTGCCCGCGCCGCCCGCGCACGACCCGAACGGCGAGCCGGCCAAGGAGGAGACGACGGCGGCGAAGAAGGCCGCCGCACCCGCGCGGACCGCCGCGCCCCGGCCGGGACCCACAAGCGGACCGGGGCCCGCGAGTCGGCCGGGGCCGGCGGCTCCGCCCGCTGCTCCGCCGGCGGAGTGATGATCATGATCACTGCTTTCGCGAAGTAACGATCTCGAGGCACCGGCCGACTACCGGTTGATGGCAGGATGTCGCCATGGGTATCGAGCCCGTGGACGTACTGCTCGCCGCGCTTGGCGCGATCGCGCTCGGCGCCGGCGCTCTCGTCGTCTCGACCCGCCACATCGTGCGCGCGGGCCTGTGGCTGGTCGTGGCGCTGGGGGCGATCGCCGGGCTCTACCTCGTCCTCACCGCCGAGCTGGTCGCCTGGGTGCAGGTGCTGCTCTACGTCGGAGCGGTCGTCGTGCTGCTGTTGTTCGCGGTGATGCTGACCCGCGCGCCGATCGGCGCCAGCGAGGACCTCGACCGGCCCCGCTGGGCCGGCCTGCTCGTCGGCGGCGGGGCGGGGCTGGGGCTGGCGGCGCTACTGATCGACGCGTACCGGTGGAGCCGGGTACCGCTGCCCGGGCAGGGGACCGGGGCCGCCCCGATCGGCACCGAGGTGTTCCGGACCTGGGTACTGCCGTTCGAGGTGCTGTCGGTGCTGCTCCTCGCGGCGCTGATCGGCGCGATCGTGGTGTCGCGCCCGGACATCGGCCGGCGGGAGAGCTGAATGCACCCGGTCATCCCGTACGTGGCCGCAGCCGGCCTGTTCGGCCTGGGCTGTTACGGCGTGGTCGTACGCCGCAACGCCGTCCTGCTGCTCATGGCCGTCGAGCTGATGCTCAACGCGGTCAACCTGATCTTCGTCACCGCCGACGCGAACGTCCGCGCGGCGCTACCGCACAGCGGGCAGGTCTTCGCGCTGTTCGTCATCGTGCTGGCGACCGCCGAGATCGGCGTCGGCCTCGCGATCGTGCTCCAGCTGTACCGGCTGCGCCAGAGCGTCGCGGTCGACGAGGTGCCGCTGGGCGAGCGCAACGACGGCCCGGACCGCAACGGGCCCGCCCGGCACACCGCGCCCGGACCCGGTGGAGCCGCCCGATGAGCCCCGGCGCGCAGACGGCAGCGGGAGCGCTGCTTCCGGCCGTACCGTTTCTCGCCGCCCTGATCGGGCTGCTGGTGCCGAGGGCGTCGCGCGCGGTGGCCGCGGCCCTCGGGATCGTCGGCGCGGCGGTCGCGTTCGTCGTCGCGGTCGTCCTGGCCGTCGCCGTGCACGCGCCCGTGGAGACGTTCCGGCGCTGGGCCGACTTCGGCGATCTGCAGGTGACGATCGGCGTCCGACTCGATCCGGTCGCGGCGCTGGTCGCGGTGGCCGTCGCGACCGTGGCGCTGGCCGTACAGATCTACTCGACCGCGTACCTGGCGGCCGACGACCGGTACCCGCCCTACGCCGCGCAGGTGAGCCTGTTCACCGCGGCGATGCTGCTGGTCGTCGTCGCCGGGGACCTGATCGAACTGCTGGTCGGGTGGGAGGTCATGGGCATCTGCTCGTACCTGCTCATCGGCCACGACCGGTGGCTGCCGGAAGCGCCCCGGGCGGCGGTCAAGGCGTTCCTGGTGACCCGGTTCGGTGACGTCGGCTTCCTGCTCGGCATCGCCCTGCTGGGGGTGAAGCTCGGCAGCTTCCGGATCACCGAGGTGCTGGCGGGCGCGTCGCGGCTGTCCGTCGGCGAACTGACCGTCATCACGCTGCTGCTGCTCGCCGGGGTGGCCGGCAAGAGCGCGCAGTTCCCGCTGCACACGTGGCTGCCCGACGCGATGGCCGGCCCGACGCCGATCTCCGCCCTGATCCACGCGGCCACCATGGTCGCGGCCGGCGTGTACGTGGTGGCCCGGCTGTTCCCGCTGTTCGGCCGCGCGCCGGCGACCCTCGCGACGCTCGCCGTGGTCGCGGCGATCACGATGCTGCTCGGCGCCCTGGCCGCCTGCGCGCAGGACGACATCAAGCGGGTACTGGCCTGGTCGACGGTCAGCCAGATCGGGTACATGACCGCGGCGCTTTCGGTCGGCGCGCCCCCCGCCGCGCTGTTCCACCTGCTCACCCATGCCGCGTTCAAGGCGCTGCTGTTCCTCGCCGCCGGTGCGGTCATCCACGCGGTCGGCACCAACGCGATGGCCGCCCTGGGCGGCCTGCGCCGCCGCCTGCCGGTCACGTTCTGGAGCATGACGATCGGCCTCGCGGCCCTGGTCGGCGTGCCGCCCTTCGCCGGCTTCTGGAGCAAGGACGAGATCATCGCGGTCACCTGGGCCGGGCACTCCGGCGGCCCGGCCCCGGCCTGGGCCGCCTGGCTGGTGTGGGCCTCCGCCGTGCTCACCGTCGGCGTCACCGGCTGGTACGCGACGCGGCTGTGGCTGCGTACCTTCTTCGGCGCGCCGCGCGGACCGGCGGCCGAGCATCCGCACGAGCCGCCGGCGGCGATGTCCCTACCGGTGCTCGTGCTGGCGGTGCCGAGCGCGCTCCTCGGTTTCGTGGGGCTGGTACCGGGCTTCGTGCACCGGCTCGGCTTCGACCGTCCGGTCCAGCTGACCGTCGCCATGCTCGTTCCGCTGCTGTTCGCCGCGGCCGGGGTGGTGACCGCGTGGCTGCTGTGGCGGCGCGATCCGAGCGCCGACCCGGTCGCCGCCCTCGGCCCGGTCCGGCCGGTGCTCGCCGCGGCGTTCTACGTCGACGCCGTGCAGGACGCGCTGGTCGTACGCCCGGCGATCGCGTTGAGCCGGGCCGTGCGTCGCACCGACGAGACCGTCGTGGACGGCGCCGTCGAGGCCACCGGACGGGGCGCCGAGGACCTCGGCGCGCTGCTGGGCCGCGCGCACCGCGCCGCGCTGCCCCGGGCGGCCACCGCCGTACTCGTCGCCGCCGTCCTGTTCGGACTGGCCGCCGCGATGATCTTCGGAGGTGCCCGGTGACCGTCGCAGCCGTCGTGGCCGGAGGTGCCCGGTGACCCTCGGACAGGCGGCGCTCGTCGCCACCCTCGCCCTCCCCGCCTTCGGCGTCGTGGCCGCGGTCGCCGCGCCGGCCCGGCTGGACCGGGCGGGCCGCCTCGCGGGCACCGTCGCCGCCGCGTTGACGTTCGTCGCGACCCTGGTACTGCTCGCCGGCCGGCAGCCGCACGGCCCGCGTACCGCTCCGATCCGGCCCTGGCACTCGGTCGACCTGCCCTGGGTGCCGGATCTCGACCTGCGCTTCCACCTGGGCGTCGACGGCGTGTCGTACCCGCTGGTGGTGCTCACCGCACTGCTGACGCTGCTGTGCTGCGGGTACACGCTCTGGCGGGTGCCGGAACCGGGCCGGGGCCGGCTGCTCGTCGCGCTGCTGCTCGCGATCGAAGTGGGCATCCTCGGCGTCTTCGAGTCGCTCGACCTCGTGCTCTTCTTCGTCTTCTTCGAGGTCGTGCTGCTGCCCATGTACGCGGTGATCGCGATCTGGGGCGGCGAACGCCGGCGACCCGCGGCGCGCAAGTTCGTGCTGTACACGCTGTTCGGCTCGGTCCTGCTGCTGGTCGGGGTCTTCGTGGTGGTGGCGAAGGCCGGCACCGCCGATCTGATCCACCTGACCGGTGGCGGCGGCCTCCCCCGGGGCACCCAGCTGGTCGCGTTCACCCTGCTCGCGCTCGCGTTCGCGGTGAAGAGCCCGCTGTGGCCGCTGCACACCTGGCTGCCCGACGCGCACACCGAGGCGCCGACCGTCGGGTCGGTGATCCTGGCCGGGGTGCTGCTGAAGATGGGCACGTACGGGCTGCTGCGCATCGGCGTGGGGGTCGCGCCGGCCGGCGCCCGCTGGGCCGCGCCGGTCCTCGGGGTGCTCGCCGTGGCGGCGATCGTCATCGGGTCGCTGGTCTGCCTGGCGCAGGCGGAGCTGAAGCGGCTCATCGCGTACTCATCGGTCGGGCACATGGGCTTCGTGCTGCTGGGCATCGCGACGCTGACGGCGACCGGCATCCAGGCCGCGCTCATCGGCAACGTCGCGCACGGCATCATCACCGGCCTGCTGTTCTTCCTCGCCGGTGCGATCAAGGACCGGGCGCACACCGGCCGGCTCGACGAGCTCGGCGGGCTGCGCGAGACCGCGCCGACGCTGGCCGGGCTGCTCGGGTACGCGTCGATCGCGTCGCTGGGACTGCCCGGGCTGGCCGGCTTCTGGGGCGAGGCGTTCGCCGTCGTCGCGACACTGCGCCGCGGCTGGCCGGTGCTCGCCGTGGTCGCGGCGCTCGGCGCGGCGCTCGCCGCGGCGTACTTCCTGCGGCTGCTGCGCCAGGTCACGCACGGCCCGGCCGTCGGCGAGGTGGCCCGGCCCCGCCTGGCCGGCGCCGAACTGCTGTCGTGGGGGCCGCTCGTCGTGCTCGCCCTCGCGCTCGGCCTGGTGCCGGCGGCCGTGTTGAGCCTGTCGGCCGACGCGGCGCGGGCGCTGGCGGAGGTGGTGACCCGGTGAGCGAGCGAACGAGATGGCTCAGTGCGATTGAGGCTAGTGGCGTCGGCGAGCGGAGCGAGGCGGCGACATGAGCATCGATCAGATTGCGTTGCTGCCCGTGTACGCGGTCGCGCTCACGGCGGTGGCGGCGCTGGTGACCGACCTGCTCGTACCGGGCCGGCGCGGCCCGGTGCTCGCCGTCACCGCGCTGGGCGCCGCCGCGACCGCGGCCGCCGCGTGGGTCGTCGGCGCGGCCGGGCCGGCGCGGCGGACCTTCTGCGCGCCGGCCGGCTGCTCGTACGTGTTCGACCACACGGCCGCCCTGGCCGCGGTCGTGTTCGCGCTCCTCACCCTCGGCGTGCTCGCGTTCTCGGTCCCGGCGCTGCGCGGCGACACCCCGCCGGGGGAGTACTGCTTCCTCCTCGCCTGTTCGCTGACCGGCGGTGTGGTGCTGGGCGCCGCCCGCGACCTGATCACGCTGATCATCGCGGTCGAGACGCTGACCCTGCCGCTGTTCGCGCTGGTCGGGCTGCGCCGGCGGGTCGTCGCATCGGCCGAGGCCGCGGTCACGTTCTTCGTCGTGAGCGTCGTGTCGACGGCGGTGACGCTGCTCGGTGCGGCCCTGTTGTACGCGTCGACCGGCGCGGTCCACTTCACGGCGCTGGCCGCCGCGCTCGCGCACCGGGACGCGCTGGTCTCGGTGCCGCTGGTGACCGTCGGGGTCGTCCTGGTGCTCGTCGGGCTCGGGTTCAAGGTCGCCGCCGTGCCGCTGCACGCGTGGGCGCCGGCCACGTATGACGGCGCGCCGCTGCCGGTGGCCGCCTACCTGTCGACGGTCTCCAAGCTCGGCGGCGTGGTGGCGATCCTGTTGGTCAGCGCCCAGGCGCTGCGTCCGTGGCTGGATGTCACCGGTCCGGCGCTCGCCGCCCTGGCGACCCTGACGATGACTGTGGGTAACCTTGTCGCCCTGCGGCAGCGCCGGATGGTCCGGCTGTTGGCGTGGTCCTCGGTGGCCCAGGCGGGCTACATCCTCGCGCCGCTGGGGGCGTTCGCGCTCGCGTCCGGGCGCTCCGACACCGCCCTCCGCGTCGTGGTCGCCGCGTCCATCGCGTACGCGATCTTCTTCGTCCTACTGGAGCTGGCGGCGTTCGGTGCGGTGATCGCGCTACGCGGTGACCGGGACGGCGGCGAGATCGCGGACTACCGTGGCGTCGGCCGGCGTACCCCCTGGGTGGCGGGTGCGTTGACGCTCGCGTTCGCCGGCCTCGCCGGCCTGCCGCCCGGCCTCGCGGGGCTGTTCGCGAAGGTCGCCGTCGTGCGCGCGCTGCTGGCCGGGGGCGCCGCCTGGCTCGCCGTGGTCGTCGCGCTCAACGCGGTGATCGGCCTGGCGTACTACGTGCGGGTCGTGACGACCCTGTTCGTCATCGCCCCGCTGGACACCATCACGCCGTCGGACATCATCCGGCCGTCGTCGGACATTTTCGCGCCAGGGTCGGACATCCGCGCGGTGCCGCGCGCCCCGCTGCCAGCGGTCCCGTGGCCGGTGGCGGTCGGACTCGTCGCGCTCACGGTGGCCGGTCTGGTGGCCGGGTTCGCGCCACAGCTCGTCCTGCACGCCGCCGGCCTCGCCGCCGGTCGCTGACCCCGCCATCGTCGGACATCCTCGGACGGTTTCGGACGGTTGCGGTTGTCGTCGGAGGCGGCTGCCAGCGGATTTGCAGGTGATTTGTAGCCGGCGCGGGGAATTGAACGATGTAATCCGGGCGTTGAATCGGTTGCATTCCTTACCGAAGGAGTCACCGTGCACCGGCATTACAACGGCTTGAAGACGGCGGCCCTGCTCGGGTTGCTCACCGCGCTGATCCTGCTCATCGGGTCCTGGCTGGGCGGCCGGAGCGGGTTCGTGATCGCGCTCATCCTCTCGCTGGTCATGAACGCCGTGTCGTACTTCTACTCGGACAAGCTGGCGCTGCGGGCGATGCGTGCCCGGCCGGTATCCGAGCGGGAGGCGCCCGAGCTGTACGCAATCGTCCGGGACCTGGCCGCGAGCGCCGGGCAGCCGATGCCCCGGCTGTACATGAGCCCCACCGCCCAGCCCAACGCCTTCGCCACGGGCCGCAGCCCGGAGCACGCGGCCGTCGCCGTGACCGAGGGCATCCTCGGCATGCTTACTCCGCGTGAGCTTCGCGGCGTCATCGGGCACGAGTTGTCGCACGTGTACAACCGCGACATTCTGATCTCCAGCGTCGCCGGGGCGCTCGCCGGGATCATCACCATGCTCGCCAACCTGGCCTGGTTCATCCCGCTCGGCCGGTCCGACGACGACGAGGGGCCGGGCATCCTCGGGTACCTCGCCATGTTGATCCTCGGCCCGCTCGCGGCGTCGATCATCCAGCTCGCGATCAGCCGTAGCCGCGAGTACCAGGCCGACGAGTCGGGGGCCCGGCTCACCGGCGATCCGCTCGCCCTGGCCAGCGCCCTCCGCAAGATTCACCGCGGCACGCAGGCGCTGCCGCTGCCGCCCGAGGGTCAGCTGACCAGCACCGCCCACCTGATGATCGACAACCCGTTCCGGGCTCAGGGCATCGCGAACCTGTTCTCCACCCACCCGCCGATGGAGAAGCGGGTGGCGCGGCTGGAGGCGATGGCCGGCTCGACCGGGCCGATCCAGTACATGCGCTGACCCCTTGCGGGTATCAGCGATTTATATCTGCTGGTTCGGGCTCCACGGTGAGTGGCGTGAGCGCCGTGGAGTCCACCTGCTCGACCCGTGCCCGGCACCGCCGGTCCGTCGGGCTGCGCCAGGCGCCGACGTACGTGCGGCTCGGTACGCTCTACGCCGCCTTCTCGGTGGTCCTGATCGCCGGTTACCCGGCGCTGCCCACGCTCGGGCGGACACCGACGGCCGTCCGCCTTTCATGATCGTGGAGAGTTTTCCGTGTTCCAACACGGAAAACTCTCCACGATCATGGTGGGTGGCGGTGAGGAATCGCAGTGCCGCCTTGCGCCGTGCTCACGCCTCGGGCCCGACCACCTGGTTGCGGCCGGAGCGCTTCGCCCGGTACATCAGCTCGTCGGCACGTCGGAGCAGGGTCGCCTGCGTGTCGCCGTGGACCAGCGAGGCGACGCCGATGCTGGCGGTCACCGCGAGGCCGTCGTTGATCGGGGACCACTGGTGGTTCTCGATAGCCAGGCGCGTGTGCTCGCTCAGTGCCACCGCGGCAGCGGCGGCCGTCCCGGGCAGCACGAGCAGGAACTCCTCCCCGCCGAGCCGGGCCGCGAAGCCGTCCCCGTCCATCGTCTGATCGAGCAGCCGGGCGATGGCGTGCAGGACGGCGTCGCCTACGTCGTGGGAGTACCGGTCGTTGATCCGCTTGAAGTGATCGACGTCGATGAGCGCAACGCTCAGCGCGGCGGGGGACCCGGCGGGCCCGGACGCGTGCGCCTCGTCGATGAGCTGGGGCAGGTGCTGGTCGAGGCGGCGGCGGTTCCACAGGCCGGTCAGGGAGTCACGTTCCGCCAGTTCCTGGTACTGGCGGCTCTGCTGCTGCGCCCGTTCGATGTCGAACAGCGTGTGCAGCGTCCAGGCGGCGACGTCGCTCTGCTCGGAGCGAAGCTGCTGCCAGGCCTCGTAGCATGCCGCCATGGCCTCGTAGGCCGCCCGGTACTCACCGCGCTCCGCGTGGATCTTGGCCGTCTCGTGCAGCGCCCTTGCCCGTGCGTCTGCCGGGCCCGCGGCCTCGGCGTGCTGGCGGCAGAGCGTGAGGATCCGCAGCGCCTCGGCGTCGTCTCCGGTGCGCCGCTTGATCTCGGCGAGGGTGAGCAGGCAGAACGCGAACCCATGCCCGTTCGTGTCCTGTACCCGGCCGGCGAAGACCGGCGCGAGCGCCGCCTCAGCCTCGGCCAGCTCACCACCCTCCATCAGCACCCGGCCGACCGTGTCGACCGCGGTGGCGCTCAGCTCGGCTCCGGACTCCTCGGCGAAGAGCCTGAGCCGGTCCACCGTGTGGCGGGCGCCGAACAGGTCGCCGGCCTCGTACTGGACCCAGGCCATATTGTTGAGGTTCACCAGGACCAGGCCCGGATCGCCGAGCTCCCGGGCGAGTTCGTCGGCCTGCCACAAGGCCGTCAGCGAACCTCCCGGGCGGAGGATGCTGGTTACCTCGGCGAAGACCACCGCGTGGTCGGCCCGCAGGTGCAGCGGTGCGGACCCGTCAAGCAGCTGCACCGCGCGGCCCGCGTGTGTCAGCGACTCCACCCGCTCGCCCATGCTGGCCAGGGCCCGCGCGAGGATCGCATGCGCCCGGGCCGCGACGATCCGATCGTCCGCCTCGGTCGCCCACTCGAGGACCTGTCGCGCGAGCCGAAGAGCCTGCGGAATCTTTCCGGTCCGTTTCAACACGTCGGCGCGCGCCAGCCGGCCGAGGGCAGCGATCCCTGCCAGGCCTTGCCCGGCGGCGGCCCTGACCAGGCGTTCCGAGCGGGCCATCAGTCCGTCGAGACCCGAGTACGGGGCCAGGACCAGGGCGAGGGCCTCCGCCTCGAGGTCCTCGGCGCCGCGCGCGCGGACGAGCAGTACCGACTGGTCCGGCTCGCGCACCCGGTGCTGCCGTCCGCAAGACGCGATCTCCTGAAACTCGGTCATGGCGTGGGTCCTGTTCTTCGGCTCCGTTTCCCGCGTGGGTGCGCCGGTGGGCCGCGGCACAGCCTCGCGCCGGGACCATCGGAAGTCCACCCCCCATCGGCAGCCGGGGGACCGACCTGAGGCGTCCCGAACCCCCGCGTCCGGGCGGGTAGCGTCCCGTTGGTGTGTGGGGCCTTCTCCGGGTCCCGCCACGCCTCATTGAGGATGGCTAGGGCTTCCTCGGCGCTCGGCGCTCGGCGCTCGGCGCTCGGCGCTCGGCGCTCGGCGCTCGGTACTCGGCGGTCCGGTCCGGCCCGGTCGGGTTGGGCGACGGCGCACCCGCCAGCGCCGCCTTGTTGACGGCGCCAGCTCGCGTCGCCGCCCGCGCCGTCGGCGGAGGTGAACTGGGGTGTCGCACACCGTCGAGTTGCGGCTGCATCGCTGCTGGCGCCTCCTGGTGACCCGGCGTACCGGTCACCGCGGCGACTACCTCGCGTCAGCAGCGATCGCGAAATGTCGTCCCGCCTCGGCGCCTTCATGGGCGATCCAACCGTGGTCGACATCCGGTGCCGGCGTTTCTCCGGCGTTTCTATGGACACGACCCATCGACGACCAGAGTCCACGCCGTTTCCCCAGGTCAGAGGTAACGGCCGGCCCCAGGACCAGGGCCGGCCAGACCGCGTTATCGGTAGTTGGTGAACTGCAGGGCGACCCCGAAGTCCGCCTGCTTGAGCATGGCGATGACGGCCTGCAGGTCGTCCTTCTTCTTGCCCGTCACCCGAAGCTGGTCGCCCTGGATCTGGGCCTGTACGCCCTTGGGTCCCTCCTCGCGGATCTTCTTGCTGATGGCCTTGGCCTTCTCCGAGTCGATACCTTGGATGATCTTGCACTCGATCCGGTAGGCCTTGCCGGACTGCTTCGGCTCGCCAGCGTCCAGCGACTTCAGCGAGATGTTGCGCTTGACCAGCTTCTCTTTGAAAACTTCCAGAGCCGCTCGGGCGCGCTCCTCGGTTTCGGCCTGCAACGTGACCGCGTTCTCGCCGGCCCATTTGATCTCGGCGCCGGTGCCCCGGAAGTCGAACCGGGTGCCAAGCTCCTTCTCGGCCTGGTTGAGCGCATTGTCGACCTCCTGGTGGTCGACCTTGCTGACAATGTCGAACGAGGGTGCCGCAGCCATTGGTGCTCCTGTTCGGGTGCCTTCGATGATGTTGCCGTACCCATTCTGGTCCTGCTCTCAGCCTGCCGGATCAGGCGGGCGGGCGGGGGGTCGGGGAGTCGTCGGGGACGACTTCCGCCCGCCGGGTGGTACCCGTTTGCAGAGACCCCGGGGGGTACCGCTATCCTTACCAGCGCTGCTCCGCACAGCGGACGTAGCACCCTGAGGCGGGTTGCCCGAGCGGCCAATGGGAGCGGACTGTAAATCCGTCGCGAAAGCTACCCAGGTTCGAATCCTGGACCCGCCACAGCAGGGAGCGAAGGTCCCCGACCAGCGGAAACATTGGTCGGGGGCCTTCGTCGTCGGTCCCGCTCGGTCTCACCGGCCCGCTCGGTCTCACCGGCCCGCTCGGGACAGCTCGTCACGGCAAATGGACGGCAACGTTTCCACCATGATTGCCTAGCTTGGTCGCTATCGCTTAGGCGAGCTGTTTAGCTCCTGCCCGGCTGTTTGGGTCCTGACCGGGTTCGTGGGGTTCCTTAGCCGAGGGCGCGCGAGGTCGTCGACCAGTCTTTCCACGCGGGCGCGGATCTCGTCGCGCACACTACGAACTACGTCAATGGGTTGGCCGGCGGGATCGGTTAGCCGCCAGTCTTCGTAGCGTTTTCCGGGAAAGACGGGGCAGGTGTCGCCGCAGCCCATCGTGATGATGACGTCGCTCGCCTGCGCGCTGGCGTAGTCAAGCTTCTTTGGCTGCTCGGCGGTGATGTCGATGCCGACCTCTCGCATCGCCTGGACAGCGACGGGGTTGATCTGGTCGGCGGGTTCAGAGCCGGCGGATCGGACCTCGATCGTGTCCCCGGCGAGGTGGCGCAGCCAGCCGGCGGCCATCTGGGACCGGCCGGCGTTGTGGACGCACACGAACAGGACACTGGGGCGGGTCATCGGGTGACCTCTTCTCCGTGAGGAACAACGACGGTATCGGCGGCACCGGCCGCATCGGGGTACCAGACGGCGAGCGCGGCAACGGCGACCAGGCCGCCAACGAGCTGCGCGACAACGAAGCCAGGCACTGAAGCTGGTGCGATGCCCGCGAAGGTGTCGGTGAACGCCCGGCCGATTGTGACCGCCGGGTTTGCGAACGAGGTGGACGAGGTGAACCAGTACGCGGCGCCGATGTAGGCGCCGACCGCCGCAGGGGCGACGCTGGCTCGGCCGCTGCGGGCGAGGGCGAAGACCAGGACGACCAAGCCGGCGGTGGCCACACCCTCGGCCAGCCACAGGTTCGGACCGGTCCGGCTGGTGTGTGACCAGGCTAGGGCCCGCAGCCCGAACATCAGATCGGCCAGAACTGCTCCGGCGATCGCGCCGCTGACCTGAGCGACGACGTAGCCGCCGAGATCGCGCACCGCCAGGCCAGCCCCGGAACGTCGACCGAGCCACCAGTCCACCGCAGAGACGACCGGGTTGAAGTGCGCGCCGGACACCGGTCCGAAGGTCAAGATCAGTGCGCCCAGCGCCAGCGCGGTGGCGATGGCGTTCTCCAGCAGTTGGAGCCCGACGTCGTCCGGGGACAGTCGGGCGGCGGCGATTCCGGACCCGACCACGGCGGTCACCAGCAGCGCGGTGCCGGTGAACTCGGCGGATGCGCGCCGTGCCAGGCCGAGGCTCACGCGCTGATCCCGGTGGTGGGCGTGGCGGCGGCCGACACGTCGAGCAGTTGGGAGAGCGCCGCGAGCTTGGCCGGCACGATCCAGTAGTAGACCCAGGTGCCGCGCCGCTGGCAGCCGATCAGGCCGGCCTCACGCAGCACCTTCAGGTGGTGGGAGATGGTCGGGCCGGACACGGTGAACGCGTCGGTCAGATCGCATACGCATACTTCGTCACCCGCGCGGGAGGCGATCAGGGACAGCAGGCGCAGCCGTACCGGGTCGCCCAGCGCCTTGAATCCACGGGCCAGGTCGGCGGCGGACTCCTCGGTCAACGCCTCGGTCACGAGCGGGGTACAGCACGCGTCGGCCGCGAGCACCGGAAGCTGGTTAGGCACCCGTCTAGTTTGACAATTATCTAAACAGCGTGCAACTGTCTGATTAGACAACCACCTAAACAAGGAGGTGCGGGATGTCCCGCGTCCAGCTCGCCCTACGCGTGTCCGACCTGGAAGGATCGATCGCGTTCTACTCCAAGCTGTTCGGCGTCGAGCCGGCCAAGCGTCGCCCCGGCTACGCAAACTTCGCCATCGAAGAGCCGCCGCTCAAGCTCGTCCTGCTCGAAGGGCAGTCCGACCAGCCCACCGTGATGGACCACCTCGGCGTGGAGGTATTCAGCGGCGACGAGGTCCAGGCCGCCACCACGCGCCTGACCGACGCCGGACTGATCGCATTGACCGAGAACGACACCTCCTGCTGCTACGCCCTCCAGGACAAGGTGTGGGTACGCGGCCCTGGCAACGAACCCTGGGAGGTCTACGTCGTCAAGGGCGACGCCGAGACCCTCACCAAGGAATCCGACGGCGAATGCCGCTGCGGCGAGACCACCGAAGCGGCCGAGCCGGCTACCGCCTTATCTGACCGTGCCGGTTGCTGCTGACCGCGGTCGACGGCAAGCCCGCGGCAATGCACCGTGCCCGGTCCGCATTCTGGCTGGTCGGCCGGCGCGTGCGCGGCGGGACGGAAGTCCAGAGCGCGCCGCGCCGGCACGGTCGCGACGCGCTCACGGGGCGATTCATCACGGGGCGATCGGCGGTGGGTATCAACTACCGGTGGTCGTCTGGAGGGCGAGGATGGCGACGTCGTCATTCGTGGTCTGGTCGCCGATGAGAGCGGACATGATGGTGGCGCACACCCGCTCGGCCGGTCCGGGGGTCAGTGCGGAAACGAGAAGCTCGAAACCCTGGTCGATGGGCCGGGTGCGCCGTTCGATGAGCCCGTCGGTATAGAAGAACATGAGGCTGTCGCGGGTCAGCGGCACCTCTACCGCGTGGCGGCGGGTGTCGGGATAGGCGCCGAGAGGTAGATCCGCTGGCACGTCGAGCAGCCGGGCGGGTCGGCCGGGTTCGGCGAGGGCGGGCGGGAGGTGCCCGGCGCTGGACAGGGTGGCCTGTTTGCGGGCCGGGTCGAGCACGGCATAGATGACGGTGGCCATGGCGTCGGGTTCGAAAAGTTGGATCTTGCGGTCGAGACGGGTCAGGACATCGGCCGGGTCGCTGGATTCCAGCGCGTACGCGCGCAGCGCGCTGCGCATACGTCCCATGATCACTGCGGCGTTCAGGCCGTTGCCGGCCACATCGCCGATAACGGCTCCGATATGGCCGGACGGTAGAGCAAACAGGTCATACCAGTCACCGCCGACTCCGACCTCGGCGCCGGGAACATACCGAGCGGCTGCGTCGATGCCCTCGATCGCGCCCAATCGACCGGGCAGCAGGCTACGTTGCAGGGCCACGGTGGTGGCCCGGTCGATGCTGGCCAACCGGGCCTGGGTGGCCAGGCTGATTCGGCCGGCAACCCGTTGCAGCAGGTCCGTGTCGTCATCGGAAAACCGGCGAGGGGCCAGCGTGCCGACGTGCAGAACACCGATGACACGTCCGGCGACGATCATCGGTACGCCGAGCATCGATGCGATGCCCTTGTCGAGCAGGATCGGGTTGATCACATTGGTGGGGTCGACGTGCTCGATGCGCACGGGTTGCCCGCCGGCCGCTACTCGGCCGGCGAAACCGCTGCCGACCGGTATCCGGACCCCCTGTCGGACCTCTTCTTCGAGGCCGCGGGCTGCCGTGGCGACGAGTTGCTGACCGGAAGGGTCCAGGAGAAGAACCGTAGCGGTGTCGACATCCAGAATTTCCCGCACCCGGTCCAGGAGTTCGACGAGTAGATCCTCGACGTCCAGGTGTGACAGGGCCGCGTCAGTCACCGCTTGTAAGCGGCGCAGCTTCTCACTGCTGTCTGAAGCGTTCTGCCCAGTGCTCACCGCCGAATCGTAGCGTTGCAGGGTTTGGGCAGGACCGACCGCCGGAGATGGCGCAGCGGCAGCCGCACCGAGAGGGTCGCGCAAAGGTCGCCGCGGGACGGGCCGCGCGGGGTCAGCGCTCGCCGGTGCCCTGGTAGGCGAGGTGTTCCCGCACACCCGAGATGTCCAGAATCCGGCCTGCCCCGCCGCGAGGCGCGTCGACCAGGTAGCTCTTGGCCTTTTCCTCGGCTGACCGGCGCCCCTTCAACAGGACCCTGATGCCGGACGAGTCGAGGAAGGTCACCTCGGTCAGGTCGACGACAATGCCTGGAACGTCCTGTGCATCCAGGCCGGAGACGATCTCTCGTTGCAGGACGCCCGCCGTAGAAAGATCGACTTCACCGGTCACGATCAGGTAAAGAATCCCTCCGTCGCGACGCTCCGTCGAGACTGTCAAGTCCATTGGTCGCTCCTCAGGCAGATCCTTCGCGGTGTCGGCAGGCACACCCGGTCCCTGGATTATGCGGGCGCGACCGGCAACCGGTTAAACCCCACCGGCAGCAGGCAGGCGCTGTGGCGACGACCCGGGCTGCTCGTCGGGCGGTCAGCAGGCCGCGGCCACCACCTCGTACCCGTACGGTCAGGCCGGGTCGGCGTTGACCCGGTTGCGCCCGCTGCGCTTGGCCGCGTACAGGTTGCGGTCGGCCCGGCTGAGCAGCTCCGACGGCGTGACATCGCCCGCGGTGTTCGCCGCGACGCCGATACTCGCGGTCACCGGCAGGTCGCCGGTCACCGGCCGCCACGGGTGGCCCGCGATCGCGCGTCGGAGCCGTTCGCAGCGGCGTACCGCGTCCCCGCCGTCCGTGCCGGGGAAGACCAGCAGGAATTCCTCGCCACCGAGCCGGGCGGCGAACCCGCCGTCGGTGACAGCCGTGGCCAGCAGTGCGGCGATCTGTTGCAGCACGGTGTCACCGGTGGCGTGCGAGAGCGTGTCGTTGATCGCCTTGAAGTGGTCGATGTCGACCAGCGCCACCGACAGCGGCGCGCCACCCGCGGCGGGCGCCTCCAGCAGGGCGGCGAGGTGCTCGTCGACGTAGCGGCGGTTGTACAGGCCGGTCAGCGCGTCGCGCTGGGCCATCTCGCGGAACCGTACGCTCAGCCGGCGAGCCTCCTCGGTCTCGAACACCGCCTGCAGCGTGCGGGCCCGGGCGTCCTGCTGGGCCGACTGCAGCGCCTGCCACTCGGTGTGGAAACGCAGGTACTCCGCGTAGGCCTCCCGGTACCGGCCCGCCGTCGCGTACAGCTCTGCCTGCTGCTCGCGCACCCTGGCCCGAACGGACCCCAGGCCGCGCTCCGTGCACACCGTCACGGCCCGGTCCAGCGCGGCCTGCGCCGCCGCGAGGTCGCCGCGTAGTCGACGGATCTCGGCCACCGTGAGCAGGCACTCAGCCAGCGTGTCGCGCTCGTTGACGGGGTGCCCCGCCGAACCTTCCAGGACCGGGAGCAGCACCGCCTCGGCTTCGGCGTACCGGCCACGGGCCAGGTGGATGCGCGCGGTCGTGTCGAGGACGTACGTGTCCACCGTGCTGCCGTGGCGGGCGGCGACGGCGTGGAGCTGCGCGATCAGGCGCTCGGCCCGCTCGTGGTCACCGGCCTCGGACGCCGAGTACGCCAGATTGTTGAGGATCTGCACGATCAGCTCGTCGTCGTCGATCGCGATGGCGAGCTCGAGGGCCTCCTCGTGGCGGCGGCGGCCGTCGTCGGCCGAGCCGGCCTCGTGGGACGCCCATGCGAGGGACATCAGGTACTTCGCGCGCAGCCGCGCCGGTACGTCGTCGGTGGTGTGTGCCACGCACTGGACCGCATGCGCCAGGGCGTCGGAGATTTCGCCGAGGAAGTAGAAGAACAGGCAGAGCTGCCGGTGGCTGCGCGCCAGCAGGTAGGTGTCGCCGTGCTCGGCGGCCCATGCCCGCGCCTCCTCGGCGATCCGACCCGACTCGACCGCGTCCCCGTCGCGCAGCAACGCCTCGGCGCGGATCAGCCGGGCGCGCAGCCGCAGGTCCGGCAGATCCCACTCGGTCGCCAACCGCTCGGCGCGCGCGGCCGGCGCCACGACCGCCCGGTAGTCGGCGGACCGCGCCAGCTCCATCGCCCGCAGCGCCGCTACCAGCCGGTACACGGCGTGCGGTGTCCGGTACGAAACGTCGGCGAGGTCGTCAAGCGTTCCGCCGGGCACGGCGCCGGCCGGCGCCAGCGAGCCGGCTTCGGCCCCTGCCGTCTGTGCGCGAACTGCCGACCCCATGCCCACCCGTATCCGTCGACCACTGCTGAGCAGGGAGTGACGCTACGGCGGCCGGGTTGCGGCGGTCCCTGCCCAGCGGTTGCCGTGCGGGTGCGCGTCCGGGCCTCGCCGGTGCACGACCGCCTGCTTCACGCGCTGGCCGCCCGGTCGCGTTCGGGACTGGAAACGGTTGCGCGCGGGATTGGCTGGAAACGGTTGCGCGCGGGATTGGCTGGAAACCTTGGGCGTCATCCGACGGGGGCAGCCGACGCGAAGTGGTATTTGTCCGATATGCACCCCTCGACATAGAGTGTTCTAAGCATCGCGGTGTGGCGTACCCGCCGGTGCCATGGGTTGTGCGGTGGGTGTACGCGGCATGCCGTTTCCCGCCTGCGGCAGCAGGCTGCGGGCGGGCCCGCCGGAAGGCCGTGTCGAATGAGGGGGACACGCGATGTGGCCAGGATCGGTCGACCGTCAGGACGGTCTCGCCGACGGTAGGAACGTTGGTTCCTCGTTCCCGGCTGGCTCGAGGTGCTCGAGGTGATGGCCGGTCGACCCGAGGGCGAGGTGATGGCCGGTCGACCCGAGGGCGAGGTGATGGCCGGTCGACCCGAGGGCGAGGTGATGGCCGGTCGACCCGAGGGCGAGGTGATCGCCGGTCGATCCGAGGGCGCGACCGTCGATCGGGATGGCACCGCCGGCGTACTCGAGACCGACCATGTCGACCCGGACAGACACGAGCGGATCCCGGGCGAGTACGGGCAGCCGCTGAACCTGGTAGGCCGGCACCGCGCGCCGGAGGTTCCCGCCGTCGTCGCGCAGGCCGCTCCGGCCGCCACGCCACGGAGAGTACGGGTCCGTTGGGTCCTTCTCGGCGTCCTGCTCGTCGTCGGCGTTCTCGCCGCGATCGCCCGGCTGCCGTGGGAGTGGTCGTTCATCGACGACAGTGCCCTGCTGGACGTGGTCAACCCCCAGGTGCGGGCGCACGGGCCGGTCGGTGGGTTCGTGACGGCCGCCTACGAGATGTACCGCATCGACCTCACCTGGGGGCTGTTCCGGCCGGCGTACTGGCTCTACGTCGCCGGCTTCTACCAGCTGCCGGTCGGTGTGGCACACGCGATCCGCGTCGCGATGCTCGTCACGGTGTTCGTGGGCGCGGTGTCGGCGGTGGTCGACCGCGCGTCCGGCCAGCGTCGGGCGGTACTCACGGCGTGGACCCTCCTCGCGGTCGCTGCCAACGGCGCGCTGTTCATGGGCATCTGGTACCCGTCGCTGCAGGAACTGAGCGCCCTGTGCTTCGTGGGGCTGGGCCTTGTCGCGCGGCGCCGGCCCTGGCTGCTGTTCGCGTGCTGGCTGGTCGCGGCGTGGTTCAAGAGTCCGTTCGCGTGGCTCCTGCTGGCCCACGGGCTGTTGCTGTGCCGGCGCCGCTCCGAGCGGGTGGTCGGCGTGGTGATGACGGTCTCCGCCGTCGCCACGCTCGGCGGCGCGGCGGTGCTGGCCCGCACGGGCCAGTACACCACCGCGGGCACTCAACTCTCACTGAAGGTGATGCACGCGCACGCCGACACCGCGCTCGGCCTGCTCGGAGCGCCCGCGCTGGTGGTGCTCGCCGGGGCGCTCGTGTTCGGGTCCCGGTTGGACCGCGGACGTGACCCGCTCGCCTGGTCGCTGCTCGCCGGCGGCGCCGGGTACCTGGTCAACCTGCTCCCGTGGCGTACCGACGCCCACTACGCCTCCCCGTACCTGTTTCTGGTGACCGTCGGGGCGCTCGTGGCGCTGCGCGACGTCGACGGGCTCGCGCCGCGGCGGGCGCTCGCCGGTCTCGTCGTTCCGCTGTTGCTGTCCGGCGCGGTCGTCAGTGACACGGCGCTCAACGGTTGGTCCACGCTGACCAACGTGACCGGATTGCGCGACTGCGTCCGTGGACTGCCGGCGCGGTCGGTGGTCGGTTTCAACCGCGCCGAGGCGTGGGCCCGGCTGGACGCGATCGTCCGCGCGCATGACCCCGGTTGGACCGGCCGGGTCGTCCTCGTCCCCGACGGCCAGACGGCGGGGCAGGTGGGTGCCGAGCGGGTGGACCGGATCGACTACTACATCCATCAGGCGAGTTACGGCCCTGGGACGCCGGCGCTGATGGCGGGGGCCGTGGTGTGCCGCACCAGGCAGTCGACCGTGTACCGGGTGCGGTGACGTCTGCCGGATCCCTCGTCCTGACGGCGCGATGTACCGTCCTTCCCGGCATGTCGGCATCCTGCATAGGATGAACCGATCTTGACCGTTCGGGGAGGTGGCCATCGTGCAGCTCGCCTGCTCCGTGGAGCGGACGGACGGCGAGGTGACGATCGTCCTCGCCGGCGAGGCGGATCTCGCCACGATCGACCAGCTCCGCGACGTTCTTTTCGACGCGGTGCAGTCGCGCCCGGCCCGTGTCGTCGTGGATCTGCGGGGGCTGGTCTTCATCGACTCGATGAGCATCGGCACCCTGGTCGCCGCCCGTCGGGCGGCGCTCGAACACGGCGCGGAGTTCACGGTCACCCATCCGCGCGGGCAGGTCTTCAAGGTCCTGAAGACCGCCGGCGTGCTGGGCGTCCTCACGGCGGGCGATCTCGCGGCGGGCGATCTCGCGGCGGGCGGTTACGCGGCGGGCGATCTCGCGGCGGGCGGTTACGTGGCGGGCGCCGGCGCCTAGGACGCCCGTCCACGGTCATTCGTTCTCGCGGACCCGGCGTCGGCCGACCAGCCCGCCGCCGAGAACGACGACGAATCCCGTGACCAGCAGACCGAAGGCGACGAGATCCCGGTGAACGCGGGCGGCCTGCTGCACCACCGGCCAGAGATCCCGCCAGATGGGGGCGGTGACCAGGAGTACGGCTGCAGCGATCAACGCGGTGCCGACGAGCCTCGCCGGTCTGCTCGCCGGAGCGGTCCGCGACGCCGACTCGAAGCCCGCCCGGTGCACGTCCTGACGGGCCCGCTCCTGAACCCGGTCCATGACGCCCTGCAGCCTGGCCCGGTCCTTCTCCAGTTGCGCGCGTACGGACGCGGTTTCGTCGGCGCTGGTGTTGGCGGGGTCGTCGAGCCACCGCCACCGCTCGAGCGTGCGCCGGGTCTGCTCGAACGCCTGCCACCATTCCCTGGCTGACTCGCGCAGGCCGTCGCTGCCGTGCACCTGCATGAGCGCGTCGAGTCTGGCGAGCCGGTCGGGGGTGGCCAGGCTTTCGTTCCAGGGCCGGTCTTCCAGGATGACGTCGTCGATCTCGTCGCGGATCTCGGAGCAGAAGGTCAGGATCTCGTCGTACGCGTTGACGCGTTCCCGGTACGACGCCAGCCGCCGCTCGTGCGCCTGCTGGGCCCGCCGGGCGACCGTTGCGCGGTGCGCCTGCACTGCTCCGCCGGTGAACGTGAGCAGGCCACCCGCCACGACGCCGACGCCCCCCACGATGACCAGGTCCAAGGCGCTCGTCTCCACGTCGCACCATCCCCTCGCCAGGGCAGTGGCAGGTACTCGCGGCGCCGGGCGTCCAGGCCGTCGGCACGCCCGCCGGCGGTCACGGGAGCCGTTCGGTCTCTACCCGTCACAGGTGGGGCAAACGGACCCGGGACGGGCGCGGGGCGACGATTTGCCGGCCTGTACGACCGGTGGAAGAGTCGCACCATGCGTAAGTACGTCATCACCGGCGTACCGGGCAGCGGAAAGAGCACGCAGGCCACGATGCTGGCCCGCGACCTCGATCTGGTCCAGATCTCGGTGGGTGACATCTTCCGCTGGCATGTGCGGCAGCACACCAAGATCGGCGCGCACGTCCGGCGCACGATGGCCGCCGGCAAGCTGGTCGACGACGACCTGGTCGAGTCGATCGTGCGGGAGCGGCTGCAACTGCACGACTGGAACTACGGATTCATCATCGACGGCTTCCCGCGTAGCCGTGACCAGGCGGAGTTCTTCCTGGAGAGCTACGACATCGACGCGGTGATCGACCTGCGACTGCCCGAAGAGGAGGTCCGCCGGCGGGTGCTCGCACGCCGGATCTGCACCGGCTGCGGCCGCGACTACAACCTCGTCACCGAGCCGCCGGCCACGGAGAACAGCTGTGACGCGTGCGGTGGCGAGCTGGTCACCCGGGCGGATGACACCGAAGCGGCGCTGACGACACGGCTGCGCGAGTACCACGAGAAGACCGCCCCGGTACTGGAGATCTTCCGTCGCAAGACGCCCGTCGTCGCCATCGACACCCGGCCGGATGAGATCACCGTCCAGCAGGAGATCCGGGCGCGGCTTGGGCTGCCCGACTACCCCGACCGGGCCGGCTCGGTCAGACGCAACCGTGCGTGACCGCGAGCGCGCAGACGGCGGTCAGTCGGAGCTGGAACCAGTGGGCACGCGACCAGTCGGTGCGCGACGGTTCGGGTGGCTGCCAGCCCATGCGGGTGGCCGCGGCGACGACCGAGGATCCGTACCCGGCGAGCGGGACGGCGGCCAGCGCGAGGTCCTCGGCGGCGAGGCTCTCCCGTACCGCTGCGGCGTGCTGGTCGACGGCGGCCATCACGCCGGGTATCCGCTGCGCGGCGTCGAGCCCTTCGGCGCCGACCTGATTCAGGATCGAATTTAGTACGGCACCGGGGGCGGCGGCCGCCGCGAGCAGGAGCGTCGCCGAGAGTTCGCGCGTCATGCGCCCAATGTAGGCAGCGGTGTGGCAGTAGGACGGTGCGACAACCGACCCGCACCCCGATCGCACTGCCGGCTCCTCACCGCGCCCGGTGGCGGGCGGGCGGGAGCGCGGCGGCGTCATCGGTCACCTGTGGACCGCGACCCGGCGAACCGGTGCGAACCGCTCGCGTCCCGGCCGGGTGAACCGGTGACGACGAAGCTGGCCAGTCGTTCGAACGTATGTTCTAATTCCGCTATGGAGCGACGCAAGCACTGGTGGAACGGGCGGTTCGCCAACCCCGCCCGTCGGGACGTCTTTCTGTGGAGCGATGATGGTCGCTGGCGGGTGGAGGCGAGCCGCGGCAGCCTGACGAGGCGGTGTCGACAGTTCTCCTTCGACGATGAGTGGGCAGCTCTGCTTATGGTCGATGTGTTGACGGGGAGTCAGGGTGACGGCTGGCGCGAGGTATCGGTCTGAACTGTCCACCTGACACTGTCCTCACAATCGTCCGGTCGGCTGACTTACCACGCATCCGGCGCTGTTCGTACGATCGGAAATGACCGAAAGGACGAAACCCATGCCCTCTCGGTTCGTCTATTGCGGGCGTGGTTTCACGGCGTTGGCGGGTGTGGCAGCATCGGCCGTACCCCTACCGCCGATGGACTCGCATGTGAGGACAGGAGCACGATCAAATGAGTAAGAAGACTCTTGGTCGGTGGGCGGTTCGACTTACTTTGGCGCTCGCGGTCGGTCTCGGCGTGGCCGCCGGCGGTGCCGCGCTCGGCGCTGCGGGTCACACGCGCTCGGCCGCTGAGGTGCAATGGCAGATGGTGCCTTCACAGTGGGCGAGCGTGGACGCCGCCCGTTAGGGGAGTCTCGATGGCCCGTCCGCGGGCGGTACCACGGTCGCCACAACTCGCGTGGCTCATCACGGTGGCACTGTCCGCGATGGCCCTGTCCTTGTCTGTCGTAACCGTCGCAGCCGTCCCCCGACCCTTCGGTGAGTGGTCGCTCGCGCTGCTCTACCTGGTCCTGTACTGGGCCGCCGACGTCACCGTCCTCCGCATAGAGGTGCGGCGGCAGGTCTTTGCCGTGTCGTTGGCGGAAGTCCCGCTCCTGCTCGGCCTGTTCTTCCTGCCGCCGCTCACCGTCGTCCTCGTCCGGCTCGTGGCCGCCGCGCTGGGCCAGGCGTGGCAGCGGGTGTCGCCGGTCAAGGCCTGTTTCAACGTCGCCGCGTGCGCGGCCGGCACCGCGCTGGCCGGCCTCGTGGTCCGCGCCCAGGACCCGAACCCGGTCGCCGTCGAGCCGGCGTCGTGGCTGCTGCTCGCCGCCGCGGTCACGCTGAAGGAGCTCACCGTGCTGGCGGCGGTGATCGGGGTCGTCAACCTGGTGCAGGGGCGGATGTCCCGGGGTGACCTCATCCGGACCGTCGTCTCGTGCCTCCTGGTCGCCGAGATCAACGTCGTGATCGGACTGATCGTCGTCCTGGTGCTGCACGCGACGCCATGGGGACTCACGCTGCTGGCCGGCCTGGGCGTGGTCTTCGTCATGGCCTACCGGGCCTACGCGATGTTCCTCCGCCAGCACAAGAGCCTGAGCGAGCTGTACGACCTCACCCAGGCCGTCAGCGAGGGCGGTCGGGACGGCACCGTCATGGACGTGCTGCTGTCCCGCACGCGCAAGCTGCTCCGGGCCGAGTACGCCACCCTGTGGCTGCCCGCCTCCGGCCGGTACCCGGAGGTGCTGCTGTCGGCTCGCACCGATTACCGGGGACTGCTCGACGCGCCCGGCACCCCGGACCTGCTGCGGGCCAAGGCGATGGAGACCGGCCAGACGGTCGCGGTGGGCCCGAAGCTGCCCGACGAGCACCTGCTCCCGACGCTCCGCGAAAAGCGGACGAAGGGCGCCGTGGTGGTGCCGCTGCGCTCCGGCGACGTCATCATCGGAACCCTCGAGGTCGCCGGACGCCTGGGGGACCGCGCCCACTTCGGCCCGGACGACGTCCGGCTGCTGGAGACGGTGGCCGCCCACGCCAGTGTCGCCGTCGAGAACTCCCGTCTGGTCGACCGGCTGCGGTTCGACGCGCAGCACGACGCGCTCACCGGCCTGCCCAACCGGCGCCGCATCCTCAACGCCCTCGACGAGGCCATCAAGGTCCAGACCCCCGAGGACGTGGTCGCGGTACTGCTGTTCGACGTCGCCCGGCTGCGTCAGGTCAACGAGTCGCTCGGCCACGGGGCCGGTGACAAACTGCTCGCCGAGTTCGCCCGCCGGCTGCGCGAACTGGCCCCGCCCGCCGCGCTCGTCGGCCGGATCGGCGGCAACGAGTTCGCGGTCACCGTGCGTACCGCCGGCGCGGAGGAGGCGGTCGGACTGGCCGCGAAGATCCGCGAGTCGGTGCAGGGCCGGAAGGCCTTCGGCGCGCTGAGTATCGACGTCGACTGCGTGGTGGGGGTGGCCGTCCACCCCGACCATGGCGCCGACTCGGCGACCCTGCTGCAGCACGCCGACGTCGCCACGTACGCCGCGAAGATCCGGCACTCCTCGGTCCAACTGTTCTCCGCCACGCTGGAGTCCCGCTCCGCTCGCCGGGTCGGGCTCGCCGGCGACCTGCGGCGCGCTCTCGACGAGGGCCAGTTGCAGGTGTACTTCCAGCCCAAGGTCAATCTGCGCGACCGCCGGCTGGTCGGGGTGGAGTGCCTCTCCCGCTGGAACCACCCCGTACACGGACCGGTCGCTCCCCAGGATTTCGTCGCGGTCGCCGAGCACACGGGTCAGCTCGGCCGGCTGACCGAGGTGGTGCTGCGCGAGGGGTTGCGGCGGGCCCGTGAGTGGGAGGACGCGGGCCGGGAGTTCCCCGTGTCGGTCAACCTGTCGCCGCGCACGCTCGTCGACCCGGCGTTCCCGTCGCGGGTGGCGGCCGTGCTCGGTGAGTACGCGGTCGACCCGGGCCTGCTGACCCTCGAGATCACCGAGGGTGGTGTGGTCGGTGACCCGGATCGGGCGCTGGCCACCCTGCGCGCCCTGCGTGATCTCGGGGTGCGGCTGTCCGTAGACGACTTCGGCACCGGGTTCTCGTCGCTCGGATACCTGCGTCGGTTGCCGGTACAGGAAGTCAAGATCGACCGTACGTTCGTGGAGGGCATGGCCACCGACCCCGGTGATCTCGCCATCGTCCGGACGATCGTCGACATGTCGCGCCACTTCGGGCTCAGCGTCGTCGCCGAAGGCGTGGAGAGCGAACTCACGCTCGGGCTGCTGGAGGAGATCGGCTGCGACGTCGGTCAGGGATTCCTGTTCAGCCGGCCGTTGCCCTACGAGCGGTTGGACGCCTGGTACGCCGCGCAGATGCAGGCCGAGCCGACTCCGGCGGGCGAAGTGCGCTGGTTGCGCGCGGTTCCGTGACGCGCGGCGCGCCGATGTCGGTACTCGATTTCGTCGCTGCGCGGGTGGCGTGTACTCTTAGCCGGTGCGCGAGCGCGGTATGCGTGCGCGCTGGGTGAAAGCCCGCCCCCTTAGCTCAGTCGGCAGAGCGTCTCCATGGTAAGGAGAAGGTCTACGGTTCGATTCCGTAAGGGGGCTCCACGGGTTCAGCCGTAGGCAGAGCCCGACGCGGCGGTGTAGCTCAGTTGGCAGAGCAAGCGGCTCATAATCGCTGTGTCGCCGGTTCAAGTCCGGCCACCGCTACGGTGAACCCGAGGTTTGCGGAGCACCCGCTTTGCAGATCTCCCTAGGCGCGCGCTACTGTCGTACGCCGGTAGTTGACCCATTTTCGAGGAAGGCACTCCGCCGTGGCCAAGGCGACCGACGTACGTCCGAAGATCACTATGGCGTGTGTGGAGTGCAAGGAGCGCAACTACATCACGCGGAAGAACCGTCGTAACGACCCCGACCGCATCGAGCTGAAGAAGTTCTGCCCGCGCTGCGGCAAGCACACGGCGCACCGCGAGACGCGCTGACCTCACGCACACAGGCTCTGGTGGCGGCCCCCGGCTTCGGGTGTCGCCACTTCTGTTGTCCGGCCTCGTCCAGCCCTGATCGCCGGTCCGGCGCGTATCCCGGCCCGCCGGACGCTGCGAACCGGTAGGTTCAGCGCATGTCTTTGGACCCCTCCTTCGTCGGCCGTACGTACCCGCCGACGCCGAGCTACGAGGTCGGCCGCGAGAAGATCCGGGAGTTCGCGGCGGCCGTCGGCGCCGTTCATGCCGCGCACACCGATCCGGCGGCCGCCCGTGCGCTCGGCCATCCGGACCTCGTCGCGCCGCCGACGTTTCCGTTCGTGGTGACCATGAAGGCCAGCGAGCAGATCATCGCCGATCCGGCGCTGGGTATCGACTACAGCCGGGTGGTGCACGGCGACCAGCGCTTCCGCTACACCCGTCCGGTGTACGCGGGGGACCGGCTGACCTGCGTGTGCGCCGTCGAGGACATCACCTCCCGGGGTGGGCACGACTTCGTCACCACCCGTACCGAGGTGTCGACCGAGGACGGCGAGCCCGTCGTGACGGTCTGGTCCAAGCTCGTCGTCCGTGGGGAGGGCTGACATGGAGATCGGTGACAAGCTCACGCCGCACACCTTTCGGGTGACCCGGGCCGATCTCGTCCGGTACGCCGGTGCGTCGGGCGACTTCAACCCGATCCACTGGAGTGACCGGATCGCGACGAAGGTCGGCCTTCCCGGGGTGATCGCGCACGGGATGTACACGATGGCGCTGGCCGGCCAGGCGGTGCTCGCCTGGGCCGGGGATCCGGCGGCCGTCGTCGAGTACGGGGTGCGCTTCACCAAGCCCGTCGTCGTCCCCGACGACGACGAGGGCACCGAGGTGGTCGTCGGCGCCGTGGTCAAGGGCTTCACGGAGCAGGGGCACGCGCAGTTGGAGATCACCGCTACCTGCGGCGGTGAGAAGGTGCTGGGCCAGGCGCGAGCGGTTATCCGGGTCGGTTGACCGGGGCGGTTGGGAAAGCGGGGAAGTTACCCGTACACTGGTCGCCCGTGGGGTGTGTACCCCTGTCTCGGCGCGCGCCCGAGCCAGGGGAGCGGTCCCGCAGAGGGGTGTGGCGCAATTGGCAGCGCAGCGGTCTCCAAAACCGCAGGTTGCAGGTTCGAGTCCTGTCGCCCCTGCGCCGAAGGGCCTGGCAGCCGGCTGAGACCGACCGAGGTGCTCGGTGGTGGGCATTGCCACGCGGCGATGTCGCGACCGTGACGGCCAGTCGTCGGAGCAGACCCCGGCCTGAGTCGGGCCAAGACCGTAGACCTGGGAAGACCATCGCGACATCACGGAAGAGGGCGGAAGTGGCCGAGAGCAAGCGCCGCGGCGAGGACGCCGTGGACGAGCGCCTCGACGAGGGGCTCGACGGAGACGCCCTCCGCGACGACGATGTCGATGAGCGCCTCGACAAGCCGGCGTCCCGGTCCAAGCGGGCGACCGCGGTCGACAAGTCGACCCGGGCCCCGGCCAAGCGCAAGGCCGCCGCGCGGCCCGGTGTGTTCGCCCGGATCCGCAACTTCATCCGTGAGATCATCAGCGAGCTGAGCAAGGTCATCTGGCCGACCCGCAAGGAGCTGCTGACCTACACCGCCGTCGTGGTCGTGTTTGTCGCGGTCATCATGACGATCGTCGGACTGCTGGACTACGGCTTCGCACAGGCCGTTCTCCACGTGTTCGGCACCGGCAAGGGTAAGTGACGAGTCGGGCCGGACAACAGGCCGACACCCGTGCGGCGGTAGCCGCGAAAAGCAATGGAAGTGAGCAACGTGCCTGAGTACGACGAGGTCGAGGCCGCTGAGTTCGGCGACGACGCCACCGTCGCGACGGCGGCCCACGAGGTCGGCGGGGCCGCGGGCGCCGAGACCGCTCCGGCGGAGACCGACGCCACGCCCGCCGAGACCGAGGCCACGGCCGACGAGACCGCTCCTGCCGGCGCCGGGTCCGTCGAGCTGGCTCCCGCTGAGGGGATGCCCGGCGGGGACGCTGACGTCACCGACCCGGTCGCCGAGCTGCGCGCCGCGCTGCGGTTCGCGCCCGGTGACTGGTACGTGGTGCACTCGTACGCCGGCTACGAGAACAAGGTCAAGACCAACCTCGAGACCCGGATCACGAGCCTCGACATGGAGGACTTCATCTACCAGGTCGAGGTGCCGACCCGGGAAGAGGTCGAGGTCAAGAACGGCAAGCGGCTGCAGGTGCAGAACAAGGTCTTCCCGGGCTACATCCTGGTCCGCATGGAGCTGACCCCGGAGTCCTACTCCTGCGTGCGTAACACGCCGGGCGTGACCGGCTTCGTCGGCGCCACCGACCGGGCCGACCGGCCCGCGCCGCTGTCGCTCGACGAGGTCGTCAAGTGGCTGGCCCCGGCCGTCCAGCAGGAGGAGAAGAAGGCGGGCAAGCCCGAGATCAAGGTCCTCGACTTCGAGGTCGGCGACTCGGTCACCGTCACCGACGGTGCCTTCGCCTCGCTGCCCGCGACGATCAGCGAGATCAACGCCGACCAGCAGAAGCTGAAGGTGCTGGTTTCGATCTTCGGTCGGGAGACGCCGGTCGAGCTCAACTTCAACCAGGTGGCGAAGCTCTAGCCCGGCTGGGGTAACCTAGACCGTCCGGCCCGATCGCCGGCGCGTCAGCGTGCGCGCGTTCCGGCATCGAGTGTCAAGCAGACCCGTCTCGCCCGGCAGTGCGCCGGGCGAGCAACACGCCCAGGAAGACAGACATGCCTCCGAAGAAGAAGCTCGTCAAGACGTTCACGCTTCAGCTGCCGGCTGGCCAGGCCACCCCGGCGCCGCCGGTCGGCCCCGCGCTCGGCCAGCACGGTGTGAACATCATGGAGTTCGTCAAGGCGTACAACGCCGCCACTGAAGGCTCGCGTGGTGACATCGTCCCGGCGCAGATCAGCGTCTACGAGGACCGCTCCTTCACGTTCGTGCTGAAGACCCCGCCCGCCGCGCGCCTGCTGATCAAGGCCGCCGGTATCCAGAAGGGCTCGGGCGTCCCGCACAAGGAGAAGGTCGGCTCGATCAGCCGCGCCCAGCTGCGTGAGATCGCCGAGAAGAAGATGGCCGACCTCAACGCCAACGACGTCGAGCAGGCCGAGAAGATCATCGCCGGCACCGCCCGGTCGATGGGCATCACGGTCGCCGAGTAGACCTCAGACAACCACGTGGGAGGACCGCGAGCGGTCCGCCAACGACCACAGGAGCTAAGACTCATGCAGCACGGCAAGAACTACCGCAAGGCGGCCGAGCAGATCGACCGCGACGCGCTCTACAGCCCGGCGCAGGCCGTCAAGCTGGCCAAGCAGACCAGCCCGACGAAGTTCGACGCCACCGTCGAGGTGGCCATGCGGCTGGGCGTCGACCCGCGCAAGGCCGACCAGATGGTGCGCGGCGTCGTCAACCTGCCGCACGGCACCGGCAAGACCGCCCGTGTGATCGTTTTCGCCGCCGGCGAGAAGGCCGCCGAGGCGGAGGCGGCCGGCGCGGACGCGGTCGGCTCGGACGACCTCGTCGCCCGCATTCAGGAGGGCTGGCTCGACTTCGACGCGGCCATCGCCACTCCGGACCAGATGGCCAAGATCGGTCGGATCGCGCGGATCCTGGGCCCGCGCGGTCTCATGCCGAACCCGAAGACCGGCACCGTGACGATGGACGTCACCAAGGCGGTCTCCGACATCAAGGGCGGAAAGATCACCTTCCGCGTCGACAAGCACGCCAACCTCCACCTGATCATCGGGAAGGCGAGCTTCGACGAGACCAAGCTGATCGAGAACTACGCCGCCGTTCTCGACGAGGTGCTGCGCGCGAAGCCGTCCGCGGCCAAGGGCAAGTACCTCAAGAAGATCTCGATGAGCACCACCATGGGGCCGGGCATCCCGGTCGACCCCAACCGCACGCGCAACCTGACCGAGGAAGAGTCGGCCGAGTAAGGTCGCTGGACCCGGGGCCGCCGGGCGCACCCGCGTAGCGGGGCGCCCGGCGGCTTTTTGTTGGTTAGGCTCGCCCGGTGCGCATCGAGGATCTTTGGCTGCGGTACGGGCCCCGGGCGCCATGGGTGCTGCGTGAGGTGTCGCTGTCGCTGCCGGCCGGCGCCACCGCGGTCCTGCTGGGCCGCAACGGTGCGGGCAAGTCGACCCTTCTCCGCGCGATCGTGGGGACCCTCACCCCGGCGCGGGGGCGCATCACCGACCGGCCGGAACCGGTCGCGTGGGTGCCCGAACGATTCCCGCCGGACCAGCCGTTCACCGTCGCCGACTACCTCACCCACATGGGCGCGATCCGGGGCCGGCGGCCCGCGACGGCGCGGTCGGCCGCCCGGGACTGGGCGGAGCGGTTCCAGCTCACGCCGTACCTCGACGTGCGGCTGCCGGCGCTGTCCAAGGGCACCGTACAGAAGGTCGGTCTGATCCAGGCTCTCCTTGTCCCGCCCGGCCTGCTCGTGTTGGACGAGCCGACGGAGGGGCTGGACGGCGCCGTGCTCGCCGAACTGCCCCGGGTCATCGCCGAGGTGACCGCCACCGGTGGCTCCGTGATCGTCAGCGACCATTCGGGGGCGCTGGTCGACCTGCCCGGGGCGCGTACGTGGCAGGTCGACGGCGGGCACGTGACCGAGGTACTGCCGGCCGCCGGCGGTGGCCGCCGCGTCATCGAGGTGGCGGTGAGCGCCGACCGCGCCACCGACACCGTCGCGCAGTTGCGCGCCGCCGGGCACGAGGTCCTGCGGGTACGCGACGAGCCCGCCGCCCGGTGGAGCGCCCGGTGACCGCGCTGATCCGGATGCGCCTGGCCGGCTACGTGCGGACCGGCCGGTTCCTCGCGCCGCTCCTCACGTGCCTGCTCGTGCTCGGCGGGTTCTACGGGGGCGGCCAGGCCCCGGCCGGCGAGGCGTACGGGGTGTCGGCCCTGCTGCTGTTCCCGGTGTTCGCCTGGCAGACGAAGCTGCTGCTGGATGCCGAGCCCGACGTGCAGCGGCGGCTGGCTGTCGTGGCGCTCGGCTCGGCGCGCCGGGAGCGGGCGGCCGGTCTGCTCGCCGCGGTGGTGGCGGCGCTGCCGCTCGTGGTGCTCGCCCTCGTGCTGCCCTGGGTGCTCGCCGGCATCCAGGTGCACCCGCACCCGGGAGACCCGACGCTCGGGTCCGGGATCGCGGTGGGGTTGTGGGCCCATCTGGTCGTCGTCGCGCCGGCCGTCGCGCTGGGCGGGCTCGCGAGTCGCGCCGTCACCCGGGCGTTCGGCACCGGCGCCGTCGTCCTGGTGTGCGGCGTGGTCGTCACCCTCGTACTCGGCCTGCGCGGGTCACCGGTCTGGTGGCTGGCGCCGCCCGCGCTCCCGGTCACGCGGCTGGCCGTGCGCGGGTTCGTGCTCGCGGAGGTGGCGAAGCTCACCGCGCACGCCGCGGTGTGGACCGCCGCGGCGGTCGTCGGCTACTCCCGGGTCCGCCGGTGGCGGATCTGACCCGACCCGATTTGGCGACGGCCGGGCGTTCGCGTACCCTAGCCTGCGTAGTTCCACCCATAGACCGCTGGTCGCCGTGCTCGCACGGCAGAAGGTCCCGCATCCGCGGGCGACCCGCGCAGGGCGGATGTTCCGCTCGGCTGCAGACGCCGCCGGGTCGGAAGATTCGATGGACGGCAAGCGTGACGGTCCGTGTGACCGGTTCCCGCCCCGTGCGCCCTGCGCCGGGGCGTCTCTCGTTTTCCGGGCCGACCAGCCTGAAGTAACGAGAGAGGAGGGACATGGCGGACAAGCCGGTTCGGGCCGACAAGGCCACCGCGGTCGCTGAGCTGACCGAGCAGTTCCGTAGCTCGTCGGCGACGCTGCTCACCGAGTACCGCGGCCTCACGGTCGCGCAGCTCAAGGAGCTTCGGCGCGCGCTCGGTCGCGAAACCACGTACTCCGTGGCGAAGAACACGCTGGCGAAGCGCGCGGCGACCGACGCGGGCATCAGCGGCCTCGACGATTTGTTCACCGGTCCTACCGCGCTCGCCTTCGTCGGCGGTGACCCCGTCGAGGCGGCGAAGGGCCTGCGTGATTTCGCGAAGGCCCACCCGCTCCTCGTCGTCAAGGGCGGTGTCTTCGAGGGTCGTCCCATGTCTGCGGACGACGTCAAGAAGCTCGCCGACCTTGAGACCCGCGAGGTGCTGCTGGCCAAGCTGGCCGGCGCCATGAAGGCAAGCATGAGCAAGGCCGCCGCGACCTTCCAGGCTCCGCTTGCCCAGGCCGCGCGCCTGGCTGCGGCCCTGCAGGACAAGCGTTCCGCCGAAGGTGGCGCTGAAGCCGCTTCGGTCGAGGCCGAGGCCTCGACCGAAGCCTGATCTTGATTTTTCGTAGCTAGGAAAGGAAAGCCACCTCATGGCTAAGCTCAGCACCGACGAGCTGCTCGACGCGTTCAAGGAGATGACGCTGATCGAGCTGTCCGAGTTCGTCAAGCAGTTCGAGGAGACCTTCGACGTCAAGGCCGCCGCGCCGGTCGCCGTCGCCGCTGCCGGTGCCCCGGCCGCCGCCGGCGCTGCCGCCCCGGCTGAGGAGGAGAAGGACGAGTTCGACGTCATCCTCGAGGCTGACGGCGGCAAGAAGATCCAGGTCATCAAGGTCGTGCGTGAGCTGACCGGCCTGGGCCTCAAGGAGGCCAAGGACCTGGTCGAGGCCGCTCCGAAGCCGGTCCTGGAGAAGGCCAACAAGGAGGCCGCCGACAAGGCCAAGGCCAAGCTCGAGGCCGAAGGCGCCAAGGTCACCCTTAAGTGATCTTGCGGCGCCTCGTGCGCCGCGTGTCGCGACGGCGGCCGTCCGGGTACACCCCGGGCGGCCGCCTCGTATTTGGGGCCTCTCGCTGGCGTTTCAGCAGGCCAAGCCGGGGGGCGGGTCGGGCACGGTGGCACCGGCCCGCTGTCGCCGCGGCGGCCGTCCGATCCGACACGCGGCGCGCCGATGCGACAGCCCTTGACTCGACGACCACGATCCAGGCAGGCTGAAGCAGCACGACCTTCCGTGGACGCCGCGGCCAACTCGTCCGCCTCCGGCGGGCAGCTGGCAACCGGCGCGTCCGCCTGGGAAGCGGCCTGTCGGCCGAAGCCCGGGGAGTGGCCAGGTCGGTGCCGAGACGCCTCCGGTCTCTGGATTTCCAGAGGTCAGAGGGCATTTTTCCGGCACTCACCGATGGCGACTCGACAGCGGTTAGCCTTTCGGCTACACTGCTAGTTTGCGCTGTCTGCCGACTACCCCTCAGTTGTCAACGGCCCATCCGTGGGCGTTTTCGACGGGGGGCCCTCAGGCTGCGCGCGAAACGGCCGCCGCACCACCGGTCCTCGGAAGGACGCATCTTGGCAGCTTCCCGCCCTGCGAAGACCATTAACTCGTCGAGCGCATTTGCTCCCCGCCGGATCTCCTTCGGCAGGATCACCGAACACCTGGAGGTTCCCAACCTCCTCGCCCTCCAGACCGAGTCGTTTGACTGGCTGGTTGGCAATGAGGCTTGGCAGGCTCGGTCGGCTGGTGATCAGCACTCACGCTCCGGTCTCGCGGAGATTCTCGACGAGATCAGCCCTATTGAGGACTTCTCCGGCACCATGTCGCTGTCGTTCTCCGCGCCACGCTTCGACGAGGTCAAGGCCTCGATCGAGGAGTGCAAGGAGAAGGACCTGACCTACTGCGCACCGCTGTTCGTGACCGCGGAGTTCACCAACCACACCACCGGCGAGATCAAGAGCCAGACGGTGTTCATGGGTGACTTCCCGATGATGACGCCCAAGGGCACGTTCATCATCAACGGCACCGAGCGCGTCGTGGTGAGCCAGCTCGTCCGGTCTCCGGGCGTGTACTTCGACAAGCAGCCGGACAAGACCTCTGACCGTGATCTCTCCAGCGTGAAGGTCATCCCGAGCCGGGGTGCCTGGCTGGAGTTCGACATCGACAAGCGCGACACCGTGGGCGTGCGGATCGACCGCAAGCGCCGCCAGGCGGTGACCGTGCTCCTGAAGGCCATCGGCTGGTCCGCCGAGCGCATCCGTGAGCGCTTCGGCTGGTCCGAGCTCATGATGACCACGCTGGAAAAGGACCACATCGCCGGCCAGGACGAAGCGCTGTTGGACATCTACCGCAAGCTGCGGCCGGGCGAGCCGCCGACGCGGGAGAACGCGCAGACCCTGCTCGACAACCTCTTCTTCAACCCCAAGCGGTACGACGTCGCCAAAGTCGGCCGGTACAAGTTCAACAAGAAGCTCAACCTGGACATCCCGATCACCACGGGTGTCCTGTCCGAAGACGACATCGTGGCCACGGTCGAGTACCTCTGCAAGCTCCACACGGGCGAAGAGGGCTACGAGGCCGACGACATCGACCACTTCGGTAACCGCCGGCTGCGGACGGTGGGTGAGCTCATCCAGAACCAGGTCCGGGTCGGCCTGTCCCGCATGGAGCGGGTCGTCCGCGAGCGGATGACCACCCAGGACGTCGAGGCGATCACGCCGCAGACCCTGATCAACATCCGTCCCGTCGTGGCGGCGATCAAGGAGTTCTTCGGTACGTCGCAGCTGTCCCAGTTCATGGACCAGACCAACCCGCTCGCGGGTCTGACCCACCGCCGGCGCCTCTCCGCGCTCGGCCCGGGTGGTCTGTCCCGGGAGCGGGCCGGCTTCGAGGTCCGTGACGTGCACCCGTCCCACTACGGCCGGATGTGCCCGATCGAGACGCCCGAAGGCCCGAACATCGGTCTGATCGGCGCCCTGTCCACGTTCGCGCGGGTCAACCCGTTCGGCTTCATCGAGACGCCGTACCGGAAGGTCGTCGGCGGTCGGGTCACCGACCAGATCGACTACCTGACCGCCGACGAGGAGGACCGGCACGTCATCGCGCAGGCGAACGCGCCGCTGCAGTCCGACGGCAGGTTCGCCGAGGAACGGGTCCTGGTCCGACGCAAGGGCGGCGAGCTCGACAACGTCGCTCCCGAGTCCGTCGACTACATGGACGTCTCGCCGCGCCAGATGGTGTCGGTCGCGACGGCCATGATCCCGTTCCTCGAGCACGACGACGCCAACCGGGCCCTGATGGGTGCGAACATGCAGCGTCAGGCCGTGCCGCTGGTCAAGGCCGAGTCGCCGCTGGTCGGCACCGGCATGGAGTACCGCGCGGCCACGGACGCCGGTGACGTCGTGCTGGCCGAGGAGCCGGGTGTGGTCGAGGACATGTGTGCCGACTACATCACGATCCACCAGGACGACGGCCACCGCCGCACGTACCTGCTGCACAAGTTCCGCCGCTCCAACGCCGGCTCCTGCATCAACCAGAAGCCGACCGTCTTCGAGGGCGACCGCGTCGAGGCCGGCCAGGTCATCGCCGACGGTCCGTGCACCGACGAGGGCGAGATGGCGCTCGGGCGCAACCTGCTGGTGGCGTTCATGCCGTGGGAGGGCCACAACTACGAGGACGCGATCATCCTGTCGCAGCGCCTCGTGCAGGAGGACGTGCTCACCTCGATCCACATCGAGGAGCACGAGGTGGACGCCCGCGACACCAAGCTGGGTCCGGAGGAGATCACCCGCGACATCCCCAACGTCAGCGAGGAGATGCTCGCCGACCTGGACGAGCGCGGCATCATCCGCATCGGTGCCGAGGTCGTGCCGGGTGACATCCTGGTCGGCAAGGTCACGCCGAAGGGCGAGACCGAGCTGACGCCGGAGGAGCGCCTGCTCCGGGCGATCTTCGGCGAGAAGGCCCGTGAGGTCCGCGACACCAGCCTCAAGGTGCCGCACGGTGAGAACGGCACGGTCATCGGCGTGCGTACGTTCAGCCGCGAGGACGGCGACGAGCTGTCCCCGGGTGTGAACGAGCTGGTCCGGGTGTACGTCGCCCAGAAGCGCAAGATCCAGGACGGTGACAAGCTCGCGGGCCGGCACGGCAACAAGGGCGTCATCTCCAAGATCCTGCCGGTCGAGGACATGCCGTTCCTGGCTGACGGCACCCCGGTCGACATCGTTCTCAACCCGCTCGGTGTGCCGAGCCGGATGAACGTCGGCCAGGTGCTCGAGACACACCTCGGCTGGGTGGCCAAGACCGGTTGGAAGGTCGACGGCGACGACGCCGAGTGGAAGAAGGCGCTCCGGGCGATCAACGCCCACGAGTCCGAGCCGGACACCAACGTGGCGACGCCGGTCTTCGACGGCGCCCGGGAGGAGGAGATCACCGGCCTACTCGCGGCGACCCTGCCCAACCGGGACGGTCAGCAGTTGGTGGGTGCTTCCGGTAAGACGCAGCTGTTCGACGGCCGGTCCGGTGAACCGCTGCCCGATCCGATCGCGGTCGGCTACATCTACATCCTGAAGCTCAACCACCTGGTTGACGACAAGATCCACGCTCGGTCCACCGGTCCGTACTCCATGATCACGCAGCAGCCGCTGGGTGGTAAGGCGCAGTTCGGTGGACAGCGCTTCGGTGAGATGGAGTGCTGGGCGATGCAGGCCTACGGCGCGGCGTACGCGCTGCAGGAGCTGCTGACGATCAAGTCTGACGACGTTCTCGGCCGGGTCAAGGTCTACGAGGCCATTGTCAAGGGCGAGAACATCCCCGAGCCGGGCATCCCGGAGTCGTTCAAGGTGCTGCTCAAGGAGCTGCAGTCGCTGTGCCTCAACGTCGAGGTGCTCTCCAGTGACGGCGTGGCCCTCGAGATGCGCGAGACCGACGACGAGGTGTTCCGGGCCGCCGAGGAGCTGGGCATCGACCTGTCCCGGCGGGAGCCGAGCAGCGTCGAGGAAGTCTGATCTATCCGTGTGGGGGTCGCCACCCGGCGACCCCCGCCCGACCCCTGGCAACCACCCGAGCAACTGATTCGAGGGACATAGAAGAGTGCTCGACGTCAACTTCTTCGACGAGCTTCGCATCGGGCTGGCTACTGCCGACGACATCCGGCAGTGGTCGCACGGTGAGGTCAAGAAGCCTGAGACGATCAACTACCGCACCCTCAAGCCCGAAAAGGACGGACTCTTCTGCGAGAAGATCTTCGGTCCGACCCGGGACTGGGAGTGCTACTGCGGCAAGTACAAGCGGGTCCGGTTCAAGGGCATCATCTGTGAGCGCTGCGGCGTCGAGGTGACCCGGGCCAAGGTCCGCCGTGAGCGCATGGGCCACATCGAGCTTGCCGCTTCCGTCACCCACATCTGGTACTTCAAGGGTGTCCCCAGCCGTCTGGGCTACCTGCTGGACCTGGCGCCGAAGGATCTCGAGAAGATCATCTACTTCGCGTCGTACGTCGTCACCAGCGTGGACGCCGAGGCGCGTCACCGCGACATGTCGACGATCGAGAGCGAGATCGGCGCCGAGAAGCGGCAGGCCGAGAACGCCCGCGACGCGGAGATCGAGAAGCGCGCCGCCAAGCTCGAGCAGGACCTTGCCGAGCTGGAGGCCGAGGGTGCCAAGGCCGACGTGCGGCGCAAGGTCAAGGAGGCTGGCGAGCGCGAGATGCGCCAGATCCGCGACCGGGCGCAGCGCGAGATCGACCGCCTCGACGAGGTGCTCGACACCTTCCGCAAGCTGGAGCCGAAGCAGCTGGTGACCGACGAGCTGCTCTACCGCGAGCTGCGGGACCGGTTCGGTGAGTACTTCGCCGGCGGCATGGGTGCCGAGGCGATCAAGTCCCTGCTGCAGAACCTCGACCTCGACGCCGAGGCCGAGAACCTGCGCGAGACGATTCGCAGCGGCAAGGGCCAGCGCAAGATCCGTGCGCTCAAGCGGCTGAAGGTCGTCGCCGCCTTCCTCAACACCAGCAACTCGCCGCTGGGGATGGTGCTCGACTGCGTCCCGGTGATCCCGCCGGACCTGCGCCCGATGGTGCAGCTCGACGGTGGCCGGTTCGCGACCAGCGACCTCAACGACCTGTACCGCCGGGTCATCAACCGCAACAACCGCCTCAAGCGCCTGATCGACCTGGGTGCTCCCGAGATCATCGTCAACAACGAGAAGCGGATGCTCCAGGAGGCCGTCGACGCGCTGTTCGACAACGGCCGCCGGGGTCGCCCGGTCACCGGTCCCGGTAACCGGCCGCTGAAGTCGCTGTCGGACATGCTCAAGGGCAAGCAGGGTCGGTTCCGGCAGAACCTGCTGGGTAAGCGCGTCGACTACTCCGGCCGTTCGGTCATCGTGGTCGGCCCGCGGCTCAAGCTGCACCAGTGCGGCCTGCCCAAGCAGATGGCGCTGGAGCTGTTCAAGCCGTTCGTGATGAAGCGGCTGGTGGACCTCAACCACGCGCAGAACATCAAGTCCGCCAAGCGGATGGTCGAGCGGCAGCGGCCGGTCGTGTGGGACGTGCTGGAAGAGGTCATCACCGAGCACCCCGTGCTGCTCAACCGGGCACCCACCCTGCACCGGCTGGGTATCCAGGCGTTCGAGCCGCAGCTCGTCGAGGGCAAGGCCATCCAGATCCACCCGCTGGTCTGCACGGCGTTCAACGCCGACTTCGACGGTGACCAGATGGCGGTCCACGTGCCGCTGTCGGCGGAGGCGCAGGCCGAGGCCCGCATCCTCATGCTGTCGAGCAACAACATCCTCAAGCCCGCCGACGGCAAGCCGGTCACCATGCCGACCCAGGACATGGTCATCGGCCTGTACCACCTGACCCACAAGCGGGCGGGGATGCTGGGCGAGGGTCGGTCGTTCGCGTCCGACGCCGAGGCCCGCATGGCGTACGACAACGGCGAACTGCACCTGCAGGCGCCGGTGAAGATCCGGCTGCGGGACATCATCGGGATCGAGAACGGTGCCGGCGCGGCGCCGTGGGAGGCGCCCGAGGACTGGCAGCCGGGCGACCCGGTGATCGTCGAGACCACGCTCGGCCGGGTGCTGTTCAATGAGGCCCTGCCGCGCGGGTACCGCTTCGTCAACTACGAGATCCGCAAGAGCCAGCTCTCGGCGATCGTCAACGACCTCGCCGAGCGGTTCCCGAAGGTCACGCTGGCCGCGACGCTGGACGCGCTCAAGGAGGCCGGTTTCCACTGGGCCACCTGGTCGGGCGTGACGATCGGCATCGAGGACGTGGTCGCTCCTCCGCGCAAGTGGGAGATCCTGGAGCGCTACGAGAAGGAGGCCGAGCGGATCGACAAGCAGTACCAGCGTGGTCTGATGACCGCCGAGGAGCGTCGCGGCGAGCTCATCGAGATCTGGACCAAGGCGACCAACGAGGTCGCCAAGGAGATGGAGACCGCGCTGCCGCAGGAGAGCCCGCTGTGGAAGATGATCCACTCGGGTGCCCGCGGTAACCTGCTCCAGCTCCGCCAGATCTCGGCGATCCGTGGCCTGGTGGCCAACCCCAAGGGTGAGATCATCCCGCGGCCGATCAAGTCCTCGTTCCGCGAGGGCCTGACCGTGCTGGAGTACTTCATCTCCACGCACGGTGCCCGTAAGGGTCTGGCCGACACCGCGCTGCGTACCGCTGACTCGGGTTACCTGACCCGTCGTCTGGTGGACGTGTCGCAGGACGTCATCATCCGCGAGGAGGACTGCGGCACCGACCGCGCGATCCCGATGCAGATCGGACAGCGGGCCGACGGTCGGGTCGTCGCGCACGAGCACGTCGAGACCGGCGCGCACGCCCGGACCCTGGCCGACGACGTCCGTGACGCCGACGGCAACCTGGTCGCCGAGCGGGGCATGGACATCAACACGGTCCTGGTCGAGAAGCTCGTGGCCGCCGGGGTCGAGCAGGTGCGGGTCCGCAGCGTCCTCACCTGCGAGTCGAAGCTGGGCGTCTGCGGTGCGTGCTACGGCCGCTCGCTGCCGACCGGCAAGACGGTGGACGTCGGTGAGGCGGTCGGCATCATCGCCGCCCAGTCGATCGGTGAGCCCGGTACCCAGCTGACCATGCGTACGTTCCACACCGGTGGTGTCGCCGGTGAGGACATCACGCAGGGTCTGCCTCGTGTGCAGGAGATCTTCGAGGCCCGGGTGCCGAAGGGCAAGGCGCCGATCGCCGAGACCCCCGGCCGGGTGCGGATCGAGGACGGCGAGCGGATGCGGAAGATCGTCATCGTGCCGGACGACGGCAGCGACGAGATCGTCCACGACAAGTTGTCCAAGCGGGTTCGCCTGCGCGTGCAGGACGGTGGCCACGTCGAGGTCGGCGAGAAGCTGACCGAGGGCACCATCGACCCGCACGAGCTGCTGCGCATCCTTGGCCCCCGGGCGGTGCAGGTGCACCTCACCCAGGAGGTCCAGGAGGTCTACCGTTCGCAGGGCGTGCTCATCCACGACAAGCACATCGAGATCATCATCCGCCAGATGCTCAAGCGGGTCATGATCATCGACTCCGGCTCGACCGAGTTCCTGCCGGGCGTGCTCGTGGACCGGGCGCAGTTCGAGGCGGAAAACCGCCGGATCGTCGCCGAGGGTGGCGAGCCGGCCGCCGGTCGACCGGTGTTGATGGGTATCACCAAGGCGTCGCTGGCAACGGACTCGTGGCTGTCCGCGGCTTCGTTCCAGGAGACGACCCGGGTGCTCACCGACGCCGCGATCCACGCCCGCAGCGACTCGCTGATCGGCCTCAAGGAGAACGTCATCATCGGTAAGCTCATCCCGGCCGGTACGGGCATCGCCAAGTACCGCAACATCCGGGTGGAGCCGACCGACGAGGCGAAGGCCAAGGTGTACTCGATGACCGGGTACCCGGAGTCCGACTACGGGTTCGGTCCGGCCAGCGGCCAGGCCGTTCCGCTGGACGACTTCGACCTGGGCTCGTTCCGGTAGGTCCGAAAGCTCTCGCAACGACAGTGGGCCCCGAGGCATCGCCTCGGGGCCCACTGTCATGTCAGGGGTGCCGGAACCCAGCGGGCCGGATACAAAGCCGGATACAAAAAGGCCAGGCCTGCTACCACGGGGGAAGCAGCAGGCCTGGTGCTGACAACGGTACAACCTCGGAGCGCGTCGTGGGGACCGGACTGTTGCTTCAACAGGTTTTTCTCGGCTCTGGTACGGGACGGATCGATGCGAATCGTCATGGAACACGCACCCTCCGTCAGGCACCGTCGACCGGACCGGTCGGTCCGGCGAGTCGCCGCGGAGCCGGCGCGGGACCCCGCCCGCGGCTGTGGTCTGCTTGGACTATGAGCAGCGTCGCGCCGACGGCGGGGCAGCCCAGCCGGCACCCGCTCGACCCCGAACCCGTGTCGTCCACCAAAGCGGGCGCCGTTCTGGCGCTCGGCATCGTGGCGGCTTTCACCGGTGTACTGATCGGTGGTCTCGTACCGGCAACGATCGCTCTCGTTCTGGCCAGGCAGGCGCGGGTCGATATGCGAGGGGCGGCCGGGTTCCTGGTGGGCCAGCGGCGGGTGCGTACGGGCGTGGCGCTGGCCTGGGTAGGAATCGTCCTCGCGGCCGCGACGCTCGTCGTGGCGAGCATCGCCGGCCTACTGCACCTGGCTGGGGCCGGCCGGGACTACGGACCCACGGTGAACTGAGCAACTGTCCGGCGGGTACGTGCGGCCGGGTCGGGTGCGGCAAGATTCGCGGGGACGGCAGGGGACGGAGCAAGGAGCAGCGGTGGGAAAGCGGGCAGCATCGACCGGACTGACCGGCCAGGCGGCGGGTTGCCCCGGTGAGCGGGGAGCGTGGTGAGCGAGGAGCCGTCGGCCGGAGCGGAGGGTCCGCGGGAGCCGGCCCAGGCACCTCAGCCGCCGTCGACCCCTGAGCCGCCGTCGGGCCCGGAGTCGCCGTCGACCCCTCAGCCGCCGTCACCGCCTCAGCCGCCGTCGGCGACTGAGCCTTGGGCGCAGGCGCCGGCACACGGCTGGGCCCCGCCGGACCGGCCGGCGCCACAGCCGCAGAGCCGCCCTGGTCAGCCGTTCTCCGGCCCGCCGGCCGGTCCGGTACCCGGGTCACCGCCGTACCCGCCGGCCGGTCCGGCCTCCGGGTCACCGCCGTACCCGCCGCCGGGGCAGCCGTGGCACCGACCCGCCCCGCCGCCGATGCCTGCACCCGCATCGCCAGCCACCCGCACACCGCCCCACATCGAGCCGGTGCCGGGTACCGGTTTCGGCCTGGCCTACTTCAGCGTTCCCCCGGTCGTGTCGGGACAGGCCGTGGGCGGCATGGTTGCCGGAATCCTCGCCATCCTGGTGTCCCTGGTCGTCGGCTGTTTCGGCCTGGCCGGGGCGCAGCAGGGCTGGGGACCGATCGTCGGAGGGGCGTTCGCCGTGCTGAGCGCGGCGCTGGCCATGGGTGCGATCGGCCTGGGCTGGTTCAGTGTGCGGCAGATCACGCGGTCCGTCGGCCGGTTGGCCGGGCGCGGCATGGCGATCTCCGGCATCGCTTGCGGTGGTGTCGGCCTCGTTCTGACCGTCATCGCTCTGGTGCTTGCACTATTGATCTGAATCCGACGGGACGATGGGGGAATCAGCGGGTACCCTTAACTGACTGAGTCACTCGCCACCGCATACGGGACCCCGTTTTGACCTGCGTGCACCGGGTGGGTACTCTTTCCCCTCGTGCCCGGTCTCCGCCGGGCAACTCGTGCGTGCCCACGCCGGCTTCAACCGCTGTGGTGGCGCGCCACCGGTAAATCCGGCTTGAAGCTTGAGCCGGAGCCCGTGTGCGGACGACACGCCCGACCGCGGGGGCCGGCAGGGGCCCGAAAGGGCCTGATGCCGGCGCACCGACCGGGCGAGGGCCGCGACGAAGACGACAGCACCAATAAGGCACGGCCAGGAGGCCGAAGGGAGACAGGAACCCGGTGCCCACAATCCAGCAGCTGGTCCGTAAGGGCCGCCAGGCGAAGACGACTAAGACGAAGACGCCGGCGCTGAAGGGAAGCCCTCAGCGGCGCGGCGTGTGCACGCGCGTGTACACGACCACGCCCAAGAAGCCGAACTCCGCGCTGCGCAAGGTGGCGCGTGTCCGGCTGACCAGCCAGATCGAGGTCACCGCGTACATCCCCGGCGTCGGTCACAACCTGCAGGAGCACTCGATCGTGCTCGTGCGTGGCGGCCGTGTGAAGGACCTTCCGGGCGTCCGCTACAAGATCATCCGTGGTTCGTTGGACACCCAGGGCGTCCGCAACCGCAAGCAGGCCCGCAGCCGCTACGGCGCGAAGAAGGAGAAGAGCTGACATGCCGCGTAAGGGCCCTGCGCCGCGCAAGCCGCTTGTCGCTGATCCGGTGTACAACTCGCCGTTGGTCACCCAGCTCATCAGCAAGATCCTGATGGATGGCAAGCGCCAGCTGTCCGAGCGCATCGTGTACGAGGCTCTCGAGGGCTGCCGCGAGAAGACCGGCACCGACCCGGTTGTGACGCTCAAGCGGGCGATGGACAACGTGAAGCCGGCCATCGAGGTGAAGAGCCGCCGTGTCGGTGGCGCCACCTACCAGGTGCCGGTCGAGGTGCGTCCTCAGCGCGCCACCACCCTGGGGCTGCGCTGGCTGGTCACGTACTCGCGGGCCCGCCGCGAGAAGACGATGGTCGAGCGCCTTACCAATGAGCTGCTCGACGCCAGCAACGGCCTCGGTGCCGCCGTGAAGCGGCGCGAGGACACGCACAAGATGGCGGAGTCCAACAAGGCCTTCGCGCACTACCGCTGGTAACACAGACCTTCGAGACGAAGTAGGGATCATCGTGGCTGCCGCAGACGCCGCCCTCGCCAAGCTCCGCAATATCGGCATCATGGCTCACATCGATGCCGGTAAGACCACCACCACCGAGCGCATCCTCTTCTACACCGGTATCACCTACAAGATCGGTGAGGTCCACGAGGGCGCTGCCGTCATGGACTGGATGGAGCAGGAGCAGGAGCGCGGCATCACCATCACCTCCGCCGCCACCAAGTGCGAGTGGAAGGGCCACACGATCCAGATCATCGACACGCCCGGCCACGTCGACTTCACGGTCGAGGTGGAGCGCTCGCTGCGGGTGCTCGACGGCGCGGTCGCGGTCTACGACGGTGTGGCCGGTGTCGAGCCGCAGACCGAGAACGTCTGGCGCCAGGCCGACAAGTACCACGTGCCGCGGATGTGCTTCGTCAACAAGCTCGACCGTACGGGCGCGGACTTCTTCCGCTGCGTGCAGATGATGGTCGACCGGCTCAACGCCACCCCGCTGGTGCTCCAGATCCCGATCGGGCTCGAGGGTGACCACATCGGCGTCGTCGACCTGGTCGGCATGCGCGCGCTGACCTGGCGTGGCGAGACCCAGAAGGGCGAGGACTACGCGGTCGAGGAGATCCCGGCCGACCTCGTTGACCAGGCCAACGAATACCGGGAGAAGCTCCTGGAGACGCTCGCCGAGGTCGACGACGACATCATGGTCAAGTACCTCGAGGGCGAGGAGCTGTCGGTCGAGGAGATCAAGGCCGGCATCCGTCGCGCCACGATCGCCAGCAAGGCCAACCCGGTGCTGTGCGGCTCGGCGTTCAAGAACAAGGGCGTGCAGCCCATGCTCGACGCTGTGGTCGACTTCCTGCCGTCGCCGCTGGACATTCCGGCGATCGAGGGCACCGCGACCGACGGCGAGACGCCGATGCAGCGTAAGGCCTCGGTGGAGGAGCCGTTCTCGGCGCTGGCGTTCAAGATTCAGACCGACAAGCACCTGGGCAAGCTCACCTACGTCCGCATCTACTCCGGCAAGCTGGAGTCGGGTTCGCAGATCGTGAACTCGACGAAGGACCGCAAGGAGCGGATCGGCAAGATCTACCAGATGCACGCCAACAAGCGTGAGGAGCGGTCGTCCGCTCTTGCGGGCGACATCATCGCCGTGCAGGGTCTCAAGCAGACCACCACCGGCGACACGCTCTGCGACCCGGCCAACCCGGTCATCCTCGAGTCGATGACCTTCCCGGAGCCGGTCATCGACGTGGCGATCGAGCCGAAGAGCAAGGCCGACCAGGAGAAGCTGAGCACCGCGATCCAGCGCCTCGCCGAGGAGGACCCGACCTTCCGGGTCAAGAACGACGAGGAGACCGGCCAGACGGTCATCTCCGGCATGGGTGAGCTTCACCTGGACATCCTGGTCGACCGGATGCGGCGGGAGTTCAACGTCGAGGCCAACGTCGGCAAGCCGCAGGTGGCCTACCGCGAGACGATCCGCAGCACGGTCGACAAGGCCGAGTACGTCCACAAGAAGCAGACCGGCGGCTCCGGCCAGTACGCGAAGGTCATTGTCAAGCTCGAGCCCATCCCGATGGAGGCCGACGCTCCGACGTACGAGTTCGTCAACGCGGTCACCGGTGGTCGTATCCCGAAGGAGTTCATCCCCTCGGTCGACGCCGGTGCCCAGGACGCGATGCAGTACGGCGTGCTCGCCGGCTACCCGCTGGTCGGTGTCAAGCTGACCCTGCTCGACGGCCAGTACCACGAGGTCGACTCGTCGGAAATGGCGTTCAAGATTGCCGGCTCGATGGTGCTCAAGGAGGCGGCCCGCAAGGCCAACCCCACGATCCTCGAGCCGATGATGTCCGTCGAGGTCACCACCCCTGAAGAGAACATGGGTGATGTCATCGGCGACCTCAACTCCCGGCGTGGCATCATCCAGGCCATGGAGGAGCGCGGCGGCGCCCGCGTCGTCCGTGCGCTGGTGCCGCTCTCGGAGATGTTCGGCTACGTCGGCGACCTGCGGTCGAAGACCCAGGGCCGGGCGAGCTACTCGATGCAGTTTGACTCCTACAACGAGGTTCCTGCGAGCGTCGCCAAGGAGATCATCGCGAAGGCAACCGGGGAGTGAGTCGGTCCCACCCCGGTCACGCGGGGTGGGGGAGACTAGTGCTCGTCGGGGTCGGAGCGGCCTGCATCACCGGGCCTGAGGCTTCCGGCCGCAAGACCCAAGTCGACAAGTCCGTCGGGGCCACAAGTGCCGCGCGGAACGAACCAAGAAGTCCACAGGAGGACACCAGTGGCGAAGGCGAAGTTCGAGCGGACTAAGCCGCACGTCAACATCGGCACCATTGGTCACATCGACCACGGGAAGACGACGCTGACCGCGGCGATCACGAAGGTCCTGCACGACCGGTACCCGGACGTCAACCCCTACACGCCGTTCGACGAGATCGACAAGGCGCCGGAGGAGAAGGCCCGCGGTATCACGATCTCGATCGCTCACGTCGAGTACCAGACCGAGGCCCGGCACTACGCCCACGTTGACTGCCCCGGTCACGCCGACTACATCAAGAACATGATCACCGGTGCCGCCCAGATGGACGGCGCGATCCTGGTGGTCGCGGCGACCGACGGCCCGATGCCGCAGACCCGCGAGCACGTTCTGCTGGCCCGCCAGGTCGGCGTCCCCTACATCGTCGTGGCGCTCAACAAGAGCGACATGGTCGATGACGAGGAGCTGCTTGAGCTGGTCGAGCTCGAGGTGCGCGAGCTGCTGTCGAGCCAGGAGTACCCGGGTGACGACCTGCCGGTCGTCCGCGTCTCGGCGCTCAAGGCGCTCGAGGGCGACCCGAAGTGGACCGACGCTCTCATGGAGCTGATGAACGCGGTCGACACCGCGATCCCGCAGCCCGAGCGTGAGGTCGACAAGCCGTTCCTCATGCCGATCGAGGACGTCTTCACGATCACCGGTCGCGGTACGGTCGTCACCGGCCGCTGCGAGCGTGGCGTGCTGAAGCCGAACGAGGAAGTCGAGATCGTCGGCATCAAGCCGAAGTCGATGAAGACCGTCGTCACCGGCATCGAGATGTTCCGCAAGATCCTCGACGAGGCGCGTGCCGGCGAGAACGTCGGTCTGCTTCTTCGTGGTATCAAGCGCGAGGACGTCGAGCGCGGCATGGTCGTGGTCAAGCCCGGCTCGACCACCCCGCACACGGAGTTCGAGGCGACCGTCTACATCCTCTCGAAGGAAGAGGGTGGCCGGCACACCCCGTTCTTCCAGAACTACCGGCCGCAGTTCTACTTCCGTACCACCGACGTCACCGGCGTGGTCACGCTGCCTGAGGGCACCGAGATGGTCATGCCCGGCGACAACACCGCCATGACGGTTCAGCTGATCCAGCCGATCGCCATGGAGGAGGGCCTCAAGTTCGCCATCCGTGAGGGTGGTCGGACCGTCGGCGCCGGTCGCGTTACCAAGATCATCAAGTAATAACCGGTAGGGGCCACTTAGTGGTCACCACCACCCGATTTCACATTGCCGTGCACTGTGCGGCATACTGAATAGGTTGCGTTGCGGGCGGTCGAGACTGCTCTGCCAGGGGTCCGGCTCAATTCCTGAGTTTCGACTCTGATAGAGTGTCTCGGCCGCTTCGCGCGACGCCCGGCGGGAGAAATTCCTGCAAGGCGTCTCGCTTCCGCAGCCGGGCGTGCGGCGCCCAAGGGCCATCCGAAGCCTCTCTCGGGAGATCTGGTAGGGGCGGAGCCTGGCCCTAGGCCGCGACACGCCCGACCGCGGGGGTCGGAAGGGCAGGTCCGGAGCGCGTGTGAACGTCCGCGTGGGACGGATCTGCCGAGGACCGGTCAGGCTCGCTGGTGAAGCCGTGCGGGACGGACCGGCCACACAAGAGGTCGGTGCGCTGGCGACCAGGCCGGCGAGGATCGCGAAGAGAAGGAACAGAAGCCACTATGGCGGGACAGAAGATCCGCATCCGGCTCAAGGCCTATGACCACGAGGTCGTTGACTCCTCGGCTCGGAAGATCGTCGAGACGGTGACCCGTACCGGAGCGCAGGTCGCGGGCCCCGTGCCGCTGCCGACCGAGATCAACCGCTACTGCGTGATCCGCTCGCCCCACAAGTACAAGGACTCGCGCGAGCACTTCGAAATGCGCACGCACAAGCGTCTGATCGACATCATCGACCCGACACCCAAGACGGTCGACTCGCTCATGCGCCTCGACCTGCCGGCTGGCGTCGACATCGAGATCAAGCTGTAGGGACCGGACTAATGGACAGGCAAGTCAAGGGGATTCTGGGCGCCAAGCTCGGCATGACCCAGGTCTGGGACAACAACCGCGTTGTCCCGGTGACCGTGGTTCAGGCCGACCCGAACGTCGTGACCCAGGTGCGCACCGCGGACAAGGACGGCTACTCCGCCGTTCAGCTCGCGTACGGCGCGATCGACCCGCGGAAGGTGAACAAGCCGAAGGCCGGTCACTACGCCAAGTCCGGCGTGGCGCCGCGCCGACACATCGTCGAGCTGCGGACCATGGACGCGAGCGAGTACGGCCTCGGCCAGGAGATCACCGTCGAGACCTTCGAGGCCGGCCAGCTGGTTGACGTGACCGGCCGTACGCGGGGCAAGGGCTTCGCGGGTGTCATGAAGCGTCACGGCTTCGGCGGTCTGCGCGCGAGCCACGGTGTCGAGCGCAAGCACCGCTCGCCCGGCTCGATCGGCGCCTGCGCCACGCCGGGTCGCGTCTTCAAGGGCCTGCGGATGGCCGGTCGCATGGGTGGCGTGCGCTACACCGTGCAGAACCTGACCGTGCAGGCGGTCGACCCGGAGAACAACGTGATCCTGATCCGCGGCGCGGTGCCGGGCCCCGCGGGCGCCCTCGTGCTGCTGCGTACCGCGGCGAAGGCCCCGGTCAAGAAGGGCGGTGCGAAGTGACGACCGTTGACGTGATCGGAGTCGACGGCAACGCCACCGGCTCGGTCGAGCTGCCCGCGTCGATCTTCGACGCGCAGGCCAGCATTCCGCTGATGCACCAGGTCGTGGTCGCGCAGCTGGCGGCCGCCCGTCAGGGCACGCACAAGACGAAGACCCGCGGCGAGGTCTCCGGCGGTGGCAAGAAGCCGTACAAGCAGAAGGGCACCGGCCGTGCCCGTCAGGGCTCGATCCGGGCGCCGCAGTTCACCGGCGGTGGTGTCGTGCACGGTCCCGTGCCGCGCGACTACAGCCAGCGGACCCCGAAGAAGATGAAGGCGGCCGCGCTGCGCGGCGCGCTGTCGGACCGGGCGCGCGAAGGCCTGGTGTCGGTCGTCTCGACCTTCGTCGAGGGCGACGCCCCGAAGACCAGGGACGCGCTGAAGGTGCTCAACTCGATCGCCGCGAGCGGTCGGGTGCTGGTCGTCCTCGGCCGTGCCGACGAGACCAACTGGCTGAGCCTGCGCAACGAGCCGCGGGTGCACCTGCTCGCCGCCGACCAGCTCAACACGTACGACGTGCTGGTTGCCGATCGGGTCGTCTTCACCACGGCCGCGCTGGACGAGTTCCTCGCCGTGGCAGGCAAGAAGGAGGCCGAGCAGTGAGCACTGTCGCTGACCCGCGGGACGTCATCATCGCGCCCGTGGTCTCGGAGAAGAGCTACGGCGAGCTCAACCGGAACTGGTACACGTTCCTGGTCCACCCGGACGCGAACAAGACCGAAATCAAGATCGCGATTCAGCAGATCTTCAACGTTCGCGTGCTGTCGGTGAACACGCTCAACCGTGAGGGCAAGCGCAAGCGGACCCGCACCGGCTGGGGCAAGCGCAAGGACACGAAGCGGGCGATGGTCAAGCTCGCCGACGGTGACCGGATCGAGGCCTTCGGCGGCCCGGTCAGCTGAGGGGTTAAAGACAATGGCTATCCGCAAGTACAAGCCCACGACCCCCGGTCGTCGCGGCTCCAGCGTCTCCGACTTCGCCGAGATCACTCGGGACACGCCGGAGAAGTCGCTGCTGCGTCCGCTGCCGAACAAGGGCGGTCGCAACGCCCACGGCAAGGTCACCGCCCGGCACCAGGGTGGCGGCCACAAGCGGCAGTACCGGCTGATCGACTTCCGGCGCAACGACAAGGACGGCGTGCCGGCGAAGGTCGCTCACATCGAGTACGACCCGAACCGCACCGCCCGGATCGCGCTGCTGCACTACGTCGACGGCGAGAAGCGCTACATCATCGCGCCGCAGGGCCTGCGACAGGGCGACCGGATCGAGTCCGGCCCAGGCGCCGACATCCGCCCCGGTAACAACCTGCCGCTGCGCAACATCCCGGTGGGTACCACGATCCACGCGGTGGAGCTGCGCCCCGGCGGCGGTGCCAAGCTGGCCCGCTCGGCCGGCGTCGGCATCCAGCTGCTGGGCCGCGAGGCCGACTACGCGACGCTGCGTATGCCGTCGGGTGAGATCCGCCGCGTCTCGGTGTTCTGCCGGGCGACGGTGGGTGAGATCGGCAACGCCGACCAGTCGAACATCAACTGGGGCAAGGCCGGCCGCATGCGGTGGAAGGGCAAGCGCCCGACCGTCCGTGGTGTGGCCATGAACCCGGTCGACCACCCGCACGGCGGTGGTGAGGGTAAGACCTCCGGTGGTCGCCACCCGGTGAACCCGCAGGGTAAGCCCGAGGGCCGGACCCGTCGCAAGGGCCAGCCGAGCGACCGCCTCATCGTCCGTCGGCGCTACGCCACCCGGAAGCGCGGCTAAGGAGTAATAGAAGATGCCTCGCAGCCTCAAGAAAGGGCCGTTCGTCGACGACCACCTGGTCAAGAAGGTGGAAGCGCAGAACGCCAAGAACTCCAAGAACGTGATCAAGACGTGGTCGCGGCGCTCGACGATCATTCCCGACATGCTCGGGCACACGATCGCCGTGCACGACGGGCGCAAGCACGTCCCGGTGTTCATCACCGAAGCGATGGTCGGGCACAAGCTCGGCGAGTTCGCCCTGACGCGCACGTTCAAGGGCCACGAAAAGGAAGACCGGAAGAGCCGCCGCCGCTAGGCGGGTCGTAGGAACGACAGGAGACAACAGCGATGCCAACGAAGGCAGCTCCGGCGCTTCCGGGCGCTCGAGCCGTTGCGCGGTACGTACGCGTATCGCCGATGAAGGCGCGCCGTGTGGTCGACCTCGTTCGCGGCCTGCCCGCGAAGGAGGCGCTCACGGTGCTGCAGTTTGCGCCGCAGGCGGCCAGCGAGCCGGTGTACAAGGTGCTGGCGAGCGCGATCGCCAACGCCGAGAACAACGAGCGGCTCGACCCCGATTCGCTGCTCGTCAGCGAGGCGTACGTCGACGAGGGCCCGACGCTCAAGCGGTTCCGGCCGCGGGCGCAGGGCCGGGCGTACCGGATCCGCAAGCGGACGTGCCACATCACGATCGCGGTCGAGAGCGTGCCGCCGGCGCAGCGGCGCGGCCCGGCCAAGGCGACCAAGGCGGCCGCGAAGAAGGCGGCGCCGGCCAAGGCGACCAAGAAGGCTGAGCCGGCGACGACGGCGGCCGAGGAGGAGACCGAGTAATGGGTCAGAAGGTCCACCCGCACGGGTTCCGGCTCGGCATCAGCACCGACTGGAAGTCCCGCTGGTACGCGGACAAGCTCTACAAGGACTACATCGCGGAGGACGTCAAGATCCGCCGGATGATGTCGAAGGGCCTGGAGCGCGCCGGTATCGCGAAGGTCGACATCGAGCGCACCCGGGACCGGGTCCGTGTGGACATCCACACCGCCCGTCCGGGCATCGTGATCGGCCGCAAGGGCGCCGAGGCCGACCGCATCCGCGGCGAGCTCGAGAAGCTCACCGGCAAGCAGGTGCAGCTGAACATCATCGAGGTGAAGAGCCCCGAGTCGGACGCTCAGCTGGTGGCGCAGGGTGTCGCCGAGCAGCTGTCCAGCCGGGTGAGCTTCCGGCGGGCGATGCGCAAGGCCATGCAGTCGGCCATGAAGAACCCGCTGGTGCGCGGTATCCGGGTACAGGTGTCGGGTCGCCTCGGCGGCGCCGAGATGAGCCGGACCGAGTTCTACCGCGAGGGTCGCGTTCCGCTGCACACGCTGCGGGCCAACATCGAGTACGGCTTCTTCGAGGCGCGTACGACCTTCGGCCGGATCGGCGTGAAGGTCTGGATCTACAAGGGTGACGCCGTGCCGGGCCGCGAGGCCCCGGCCGAGCAGGCGCCGACCCGTGGTCGCCGGGAGCGGCCGGAGCGCCCGCGTCGGACGCGCTCGGGCTCCTCGGGCACGACCGCGGGCGGCACCGAGGCGGGTCGTGCGGCTGCGGCCGGGCTCGCCGGCCCGGAGGCCACCCAGAGCAACGCCACCGCGGTCGAATCTGCGCCCGCGCCGGCAGAAACGCAGCAGGAGGGCTGATCAATGCTGATGCCGCGTAAGCCCCCGAAGGGCTTCCGCAAGCCGCACCACCCGGACCGGAGTGGTGCGGCCAAGGGTGGCACCCGGGTGAGCTTCGGCGAGTTCGGCATCCAGGCTCTTGAGCCGGCGTACGTGACCAACCGTCAGATCGAGTCGGCTCGTATCGCCATGACGCGGCACATCCGCCGTGGTGGCAAGGTCTGGATCACCGTCTTCCCCGACCAGGCGATCACCAAGAAGCCGGCCGAAACCCGTATGGGCTCCGGTAAGGGCTCACCCGAGTGGTGGGTCGCGAACGTGAAGCCGGGAAGAATTCTCTTCGAGATGTCGTTCCCGAACGAGGCGGTTGCGCGAGAGGCGATGCGTCGCGCGATCCACAAGCTTCCGATGAAGTGCCGCATCGTCACACGCGAAGGGGCTGAGGGCTGATGGCAGCGGGCACCAAGGCTGCTGAGCTGCGTGAACTCTCCGACGAGGAGCTGGTCACGCGGCTGCGGGAGGCCAAGGCCGAGCTGTTCAACCTGCGGGTGCAGGCGGCTACCGGCCAGCTTGAGAACCACGGCCGACTGCAGGTTATCCGGCGCGAGATCGCGCGGGTTTACACGATCATGCGGGAGCGCGAGCTGGGTCTCTCGGCCGCGCCGGTTGAGGTGGCGTCATGAGTGAGAGCGTGGAAGAGCGCGGCCGGCGCAAGGTCCGTGAGGGCCTGGTCGTCAGCGACAAGATGGACAAGACCGTGGTCGTTGCCGTGGAGGACCGGGTCAAGCACCCGCTGTACGGCAAGGTCATGCGGCGTACCAGCAAGCTGAAGGCGCACGACGAGCAGAACTCGTGCGGCATCGGCGACCGGGTGCTGCTGATGGAGACCCGACCGCAGTCCGCCACCAAGCGCTGGCGGGTCGTGGAGATCCTCGAAAAGGCCAAGTAAGCGCCCAACGGCGTTGAGTTCCGCCAGGCTTCGGGGCAGGTCTCCGAAGAACCGGCAGACATACAGGAGTTGACGTGATCCAGCAGGAGTCGCGACTGCGCGTCGCCGACAACACGGGTGCCCGGGAGATTCTGTGCATCCGTGTGCTCGGCGGCTCGGGTCGGCGCTACGCAGGCATCGGCGACGTCATCGTCGCCACCGTGAAGGACGCGATCCCGGGCGCCGGCGTGAAGAAGGGCGACGTGGTCAAGGCCGTCGTCGTCCGCACCGCCAAGGAGAAGCGGCGGCCGGACGGCTCGTACATCCGCTTTGACGAGAACGCCGCCGTAATCATCAAGGACGGCGGTGACCCGCGCGGTACCCGTATCTTCGGCCCCGTCGGGCGTGAACTGCGTGACAAGCGGTTCATGAAGATCATCTCTCTCGCCCCGGAGGTGTTGTAGACCGTGAAGGTAAAGAAGGGCGACACGGTTCTCGTCATCGCCGGCAAGGACAAGGGAGCCAAGGGGCGGGTCATCGCGGCCTACCCGAAGCTCGACAAGGTCCTGGTCGAGGGCGTGAACCGGGTCAAGAAGCACACGCGCGTGAGTACCACCCAGCGTGGCGCGAAGACCGGCGGCATCGTCACCCAGGAAGCGCCCATCCACGTGTCGAACGTGATGGTGCTCGACTCGGACGGCAAGCCCACCCGCGTCGGATACCGGCTGGACGAGAACGGCCAGAAGATCCGCGTCGCGCGCAGCAACGGTAAGGACCTGTGATGACGACGACCACTGCTGAGAAGGTCACGCCGCGCCTGAAGGAGCGGTACCGCGCGGAGATCGCGGGCAAGCTGCGCGAGCAGTTCGGCTACGGCAACCCCATGCAGGTGCCCGGTCTGGTGAAGATCGTGGTCAACATGGGTGTCGGCGAGGCGGCCCGCGACGCGAAGCTGATCGACGGCGCTGTCCGCGACCTGGCCACGATCACCGGTCAGAAGCCGCAGGTCCGCCGGGCCAAGAAGTCGATCGCGCAGTTCAAGCTGCGCGAGGGTATGCCGATCGGCGCCAAGGTGACGCTGCGCGGCGACCGGATGTGGGAGTTCCTGGACCGCCTGCTGTCGATCGCGCTGCCGCGTATCCGCGACTTCCGCGGTCTCGACGGGCGCAAGCTCGACGGCAACGGCAACTACACGTTCGGGCTCACCGAGCAGTCGGTGTTCCACGAGATCGACCAGGACCGGATCGATCGGCCGCGGGGCATGGACATCACCATCGTGACCACCGCTAAGACGGACGACGAGGGCCGGGCGCTGCTCAAGCTGCTGGGCTTCCCGTTCAAGGAGAGCTGATCCATGGCCAAGAAGGCGCTGATCCTCAAGGCGGCGCGCAAGCCGAAGTTCTCGGTGCGTGCCTACACCCGCTGCCAGCGCTGCGGGCGGCCGAAGGCGGTCTACCGCAAGTTCGGTCTGTGCCGGGTGTGCATCCGCGAGATGGCGCACCGCGGCGAACTGCCCGGCGTGTCCAAGGCTTCCTGGTAACTAGAGCGACGACTGGCCTGGGTGGTGGCGTGGCATCAGACACGCCGAACCAGACCGGTCGCCAAGGCTTCCCGCTTCGCCGAAGGCCCGCGGATGACTCGCGCGGGAACCGCGGTGAGAAAGGCTGACGAATACCCATGACGATGACCGACCCGATCGCAGACATGTTGACCCGTCTGCGCAACGCCAACCAGGCGTACCACGACCGGGTGACCATGCCCTACTCGAAGATCAAGGCAAACATCGCCGAGGTCCTCAAGGCAGAGGGCTACGTCGCCTCCTGGACCGTTCAGGAGCCGGAGGGCGACGCCGTTGGCAAGACCCTGATCGTGGAGCTCAAGTACGGCCCCAACCGCGAGCGCAGCCTGGCCGGTATCCGGCGCGTCTCGAAGCCCGGCCTGCGGGTGTACGCCAAGGCGCCGGAGCTGCCGCGCGTGCTCGGCGGTCTCGGCGTGGCCGTCATCTCGACGTCCCAGGGACTGCTCACCGACCGGCAGGCCCGCAAGCGAGGGGTGGGCGGGGAAGTCCTCGCCTACGTCTGGTGAGGAAGATCTGCAATGTCGCGAATCGGACGTAAGCCAATTACGGTGCCCACCGGCGTCGATGTCACCATCGATGGCCAGACCGTCTCGGTCAAGGGGCCGAAGGGGCAGCTCTCGCACACTCTCGCCGAGCCGATCACGGCCGAGCGGGGCGAGGACGGCCAGCTGTACGTGAACCGGCCCAATGACGAGCGCCGGGCCAAGGAGCTGCACGGCCTGTCCCGCACGCTGATCGCCAACATGGTCGTCGGCGTTACCGAGGGTTACCGTAAAAGCTTGGAAATCGCCGGCACCGGTTACCGCGTGCAGGCCAAGGGCTCGGACCTGGAGTTCGCCCTCGGCTTCTCGCACCCGGTGACGGTCACGGCGCCCGCCGGTATCACCTTCACCGTCGAGCGGCCGACGCTGTTCCACGTCGCCGGCATCGACAAGCAGCTGGTGGGCGAGGTAGCCGCGAACATCCGTAAGATCCGGCCGCCGGAGCCCTACAAGGGCAAGGGCGTCAAGTACCAGGGCGAGGTCATCCGCCGCAAGGCTGGAAAGGCAGGTAAGAAGTGACGGCCACGCTGCTTCAGCGCCGCAACTCCGGCGGCACCGCCGCGGCGCGCCGCGTCGGGCGCGCACGCCGGCACTTCCGCATCCGCAAGAACCTCAGCGGTACGCCGGCGCGCCCGCGCCTGGTGGTCACCCGCACGCTGCGGCACATCACCGCGCAGGTGGTGGACGACACCAAGGGCCACACGCTGGTTTCGGCCTCGACGCTGGACGCCTCCATCCGCGGTACCGAGGGCGACAAGAGCGCTCTCGCCCGCAAGGTGGGCGCTCTGCTGGCCGAGCGGGCGAAGGCCGCGGGCATCAGCAAGGTCGTCTTCGACCGCGGCGGCAACCAGTACGCCGGGCGGATCGCCGCGCTGGCGGACGCCGCGCGCGAAGCCGGACTCGAGTTCTAGGAAGGAACCCCTAATGCCAGGTCAACAGCGCAGGGGCGGCGGGTCCGGTAGCACCGAAGGTGGCGGCCGTCGCGATAACCGCCGTGAGGGCGGCGGCCGGGGCGGCGCGCCGGCCGAGAAGACTCCCCACCTTGAGCGGGTAGTCGCGATCAACCGGGTGGCCAAGGTCGTCAAGGGTGGTCGTCGGTTCAGCTTCACCGCGCTCGTCGTGGTGGGCGACGGCGACGGCACCGTCGGCGTCGGCTACGGCAAGGCCAAGGAGGTGCCCGCGGCGATCGCCAAGGGCGTCGAGGAGGCCAAGAAGCACTTCTTCAAGGTGCCGCGGATCGCCGCGTCGATCCCGCACCCGGTGCAGGGCGAGGACGCCGCCGGCGTCGTGCTCCTCAAGCCGGCCAGCGCCGGTACCGGCGTCATCGCCGGTGGCCCGGTGCGCGCCGTGCTGGAGTGCGCCGGCATCCACGACGTGCTGTCGAAGAGCCTCGGCTCGTCGAACGCGATCAACATCGTGCACGCGACCGTGAACGCCCTGCGGAAGCTCGAGTCGCCGGAGGCCGTCGCGGCGCGTCGTGGCCTCCCGGTCGAGGACGTGGCGCCGGCTGCCATGCTGGCGGCCCGGGCCGGGGTGGGGGCGTGATGGCACGGCTCAAGGTGACCCAGGTACGTTCGGAGATCGGGTCGAAGCAGAACCAGCGGGACACGCTGCGTTCGCTCGGCCTGAAGCGGATCCGTGACGTGGTCGTCAAGGAAGACCGTCCCGAGATCCGAGGCATGATCCAGACGGTGACGCACCTCGTCCGGGTCGAGGAGGTCGAGTAGTCCGATGACGATCAAGATTCACGACCTGCGGCCGGCCCCCGGCGCCAAGACCGCGAAGACCCGGGTGGGTCGCGGTGAGGGCTCCAAGGGCAAGACCGCCGGTCGGGGCACCAAGGGTTCGAAGGCCCGCAAGAACATCTCGGCGGCGTTCGAGGGTGGGCAGATGCCCCTCCACATGCGCCTGCCGAAGTTGAAGGGCTTCAAGAACCCGTTCAAGGTCACGTTCCAGGTCGTCAACCTGGACAAGCTGGCCGAGCTGTTCCCCCAGGGCGGCGAGGTCGGCCCGGCCGAGCTCGCGGCGGCCGGTGCGGTCCGTAAGGGCCACCCGGTGAAGGTGCTCGGCACCGGTGACCTGGGCGGCGTTGAGCTGCAGCTCACCGCGCACGCGTTCAGTGCCTCGGCCCGCGAGAAGATCGCGGCCGCCGGTGGCTCGACGCGGGTGGTCGGCGAGGAGTCCTGACGGACCGTCCTTTGGCCATGTCGTTCATCGACTGTCCGGCGCGATCTCCGATCGCGGTGCTACCGCATCGCGGTCGGAGATCGTCGCATGGCGGTGGGTGTACTCGGCGCGGGCGTGTTGCTACGCGCGCGTGCTGTTAGAGTCCGTTGCAAACCATCACTCGTACGCATCCGACCGAACTCTCGCGGCGTGGCCGTGGGAGAACCCTGAACCGCCCGGATGGCGGAAGCTAGGCGCAGGAGGAAGCCGTGTCATCCCCCTTCATCAGTGCGTTCAAGACGCCTGACCTGCGCAAAAAGCTGATCTTCACGGTCGCGATGATCGCTGTCTATCGGCTGGGCGCCACCCTGCCGAGCCCCGGCGTGTCGTACACGAACGTCCAGAAGTGCCTGAACGTCGTCAACAACGGCGCACAGTCGGGCGTGTTCAGCCTGCTGAACCTGTTCTCCGGCGGCGCGCTGCTGCAGCTGTCGGTGTTCGCGCTGGGCATCATGCCCTACATCACCGCCAGCATCATCCTCCAGCTGCTCACCGTGGTCATTCCGCGGCTGGAGCAGCTCCGCAAGGAGGGTCAGGCGGGCCAGGCCAAGATCACACAGTACACCCGATACCTGACCCTCGGTCTGGCGATCCTGCAGTCCTCTGCGTTCGTGGCGCTGGCCCGTTCCGGGCAGCTGTTCCAGAACATGTGCGACCAGTACCCGATCGTGCCGAGCACCAAGCTGCCGATGTGGCTCACGGTCGGGGTTCTCGTCATCACGATGACGGCCGGCACCGGGGTCATCATGTGGCTCGGCGAGCTGGTCACCGACCGCGGCATCGGCAACGGCATGTCCGTGCTGATCTTCACGTCGATCGCGGCCCGGCTGCCCGCCGAGGGACAGTCGATCTGGCAGAAGAGCCCGTACAGGTTCGTCGCGGTGCTGGCCGTCGGCGTCCTCGTCATCGGGTTCGTGGTCTTCCTCGAGCAGGCGCAGCGTCGGGTTCCGGTCCAGTACGCGAAGCGGATGATCGGCCGCCGGATGTACGGCGGGACGTCGACCTACATCCCGCTCAAGGTCAACCAGGCCGGCGTCATCCCGGTCATCTTCGCCTCGTCGCTGCTCTACCTGCCGCAGCTGGTCATCCAGCTCATGGGGCAGAAGGCGACGAACAACAGCGTGCTGCTCTGGATCGACCGGCACTTCGTCCAGCAGAGCGCGCTCAGCGGGCCGTACTACATCGGGGCCTACTTCCTGCTGATCATCTTCTTCACCTACTTCTACGTGTCGATCACCTTCAACCCGACCGAGGTGGCCGACAACATGAAGAAGTACGGCGGGTTCGTGCCGGGTATCCGTCCCGGCAAGCCGACGGCGGAGTACCTGGACTTCATCCTGAGCCGCATCACCCTCCCGGGCGCGCTCTACCTCGCCGTCATCGCGGTGCTGCCTTACCTGTTCATGAACTTCGTCGGCGGTAACAAGCAGAACTTCCCGTTCGGTGGCACCGCCGTACTGATCATCGTCGGCGTCGGGCTGGAGACGGTCAAACAGATCGAGAGCCAGCTGATGCAGCGCAACTACGAAGGGTTCCTCAGGTGACCGGGCCGGGGACCGCGAGCGAGTCGGGGGCATGCGCGTGAGGTTGGTGCTGGTCGGTCCTCCTGGGGCGGGCAAGGGGACCCAGGCCGAGTTCATCGCCGCGCATCTCGCCGTGCCGAAGATCTCCACCGGGGACATCTTCCGGGCCAACGTGTCGCAGGGCACCCCGCTCGGGGTGGAGGCGAAGCGCTACATGGACGCCGGCCAGCTCGTCCCCGACGAGGTGACCATCAACATGGTCCGGGACCGCCTGGCCGAGCCGGACGCCGCCGACGGCTTCCTGCTCGACGGGTTCCCGCGTACCGTCCCGCAGGCGGCCGCGCTCGACAAGCTGCTGGCCGACATGGGTTCGGCGCTCGACCTGGTGCTCGAACTCGTCGTCGACGACGACGAGGTGATCCGCCGCCTGTCCGGCCGGCGCACGTGCCGGGGCTGCGGCAAGATCTGGCACGTCGAGTTCGACCCCACCTCGCGGGAAGGCATCTGCGACCGGTGCGGCGCGGAACTGTTCCAGCGTGACGACGACAAGGCCGAGACGATCGCCAACCGGCTCGTCGAGTACGCCAGCAAGACCGCGCCGCTGGTCGACTACTACGGTGCCCAGGGCAAGCTGGTCGGCATCGACGCCACCGGCCCGGTGGAAGACGTGACCGTCCGGGCGATCGACGCCCTGCGCTCCTACGGCGGGTAACTGGTGATGGCCGACCGACACTGGGACATCGAGTACAAGACGCCGGAGCAGATCCGCAAGATGCGCGTGGCCGGTCTGCTCGTGGCCGCCACCCTCGACCGGCTGCGGGCAGCGGTGGCGCCCGGAGTCTCCACCGCTGACCTCGACGCAATCGCCGAAGAGTCGATCCGCTCCGGTGGTGGGATCCCGTCGTTCCTCGGTTACCACGGCTACCCGGCCTCCATCTGCACCTCGGTCAACGACCAGATCGTGCACGCCATCCCCGACCCGAAGGCCGTGCTGCGCGAGGGCGACGTCATCTCGATCGACTGCGGCGCGATCGTCGACGGATGGCACGGCGACTCGGCGATCACCGTTCCCGTCGGGGAGGCGCCCCGGGACGTGCTGCGGATGGCCCGGGTCGCCGAAGACGCCATGTGGGCGGGTATCGCCGCCGCGGCGCGCGGGGTCCGATCGGGCCGTGGACGGCTGACCGACATCTCGCACGCGGTCCAGTCCAGCGTCCGCAAGGCCGGCCGGTACGGGATCGTGGAGGGCTACGGCGGGCACGGCATCGGCAGCCAGATGCACCAGGACCCGTTCGTTCTCAACTACGGCAGGCCCGGCAAGGGGCCGCTGCTCCAGGCGGGGCTGTGCGTCGCGATAGAGCCGATGCTGACCCTGGGCCGGCCGCGGACCGTCGAGTTGGAGGACGGCTGGACGGTCGTGACGGCCGACGGCTCACCCGCCGTGCACGTGGAGCACACGGTCGCCATCTGCGAGGACGGTGTGTGGGTGCTCACGGCTCCCGATGGTGGCCGCGAGCGTCTGGGCGACCTGGCCTCCGAGACGGCGCGGACGGAATCCACCACGCAGGCATGACTGTGCCCGGTTGGGCATGGCATGCTGCGCTAGCAACAGTTCGCTGCGGGGGAGACGGGCGTGGTGGATCGGCGGGAGGATCTCCGGGCGGCCGATGTCGATCGGCAGTTCGTGGCTGAGCGGCTGAAGGCTGCCCTGGACGAGGGGCGGCTGTCGCTGCACGAGTACGACGACCGGCTGCGGGAGGCGTACGCCGCGCGTACGTACGGCGACCTGGACCGGCTCCTGGTCGACCTGCCGCCGGTACAGCCGGCGCAGCGCTCGCAGGTCGTGCCGGCGTCACCGGCGCAAGGCGCCGCGAACCCGACCGCCGCGCAGGAGCCGGAGCGCCCCGAACGGCGCGGCTTCCCCAAGTGGATCTTCGCGGCGTGGAGCGGGTGGCTGACCGTGTCCATCATCGTGAACGTGATCTGGCTGCTCACCGGCGCCGAGGGCGACTACTGGCCCAAGTGGGTCATGGGGCCGTGGGGGGCCGTCCTGCTGGCCGGCACGATCAACGGCCTGGTCTGGGGTGGGCAGCACAAAGACGACAGCAAGGCGGCGCGGCGCCGGGCGCGGCAGGAACGGCGACAGGCTCGCCGGGGTTACTGACGCTGCCGGGAGCAGCGCGGATTACCTGACGCTGCCGGGAGTAGCGCGGGTTACCTGACGTTGCCGAGGGGTACCGGGAGTCGCCTGACGCCGCCGGCGACGACCGCCATCTGAGAGCCTGTGACACGCCCGACCGCGGGTGCGCGGGGACCCGGTTTGCCGTTGGCCGTATCCCGCGCGTAGACTGGTCCACCGGCGCACAGCGTCCCATCTGGCATGCCCGCCCTGCGCTTCGGCGGTTGTCAGATTCCGCGGCTGGCGTGAGCGACGATACGTCGCTCACGAAGGACGATGTGAGCTAGCCAACCAGTCCCGACGTCAGGTAGCGGAGGACATGCCGAAGAAGGACGGGGCCATCGAGATCGAGGGCCGAGTGATCGAGCCACTCCCGAATGCGATGTTCCGGGTGGAGCTCGCCAATGGCCACAAGGTCTTGGCCCACATCAGCGGCAAGATGCGTCAGCACTATATTCGCATCCTGCCCGAGGACCGGGTCGTCGTCGAGCTTTCGCCGTACGACCTGACCCGCGGGCGCATCGTCTATCGCTACAAGTGAGCTGACGGTCGGGCCGACCGTTGTTCAGGGCCCTCGAGGTCCGGTGACGACGTGGCGGAGACAGAGCTCGAATAATGGTCGGTTCCCTGCTCAGGGCCGGGCACGTTTCGGTGTGCCCGGGCATGGTGGGGACGGGAAGTAAGGCACACACCGTGAAGGTCAAGCCGAGCGTTAAGAAGATCTGCAACAAGTGCCGCGTGATCCGTCGGCACGGCCGGGTCATGGTCATCTGCGCCGACCCGCGCCACAAGCAGCGCCAGGGCTAATGACCAGCTCTGGGCCGCAACGCGTAGCGCGCGGGCCAGAGTGGTCAAGGGCAGCGTCGGGTCGTCGCGCATAGCGGGCGGGCCGGCGTCGTCGCCGTCTCTGGCACCAGCCAGCTGAATACAGGCTCGTCCCAGCCGCGAGCATCGTGTCGCCGACAGCGGTCGGCACTTCGTGGCTCACCCCCGGTCGGAGGCCGGGGCCCGATCGGGCAACGACCGTTCCAGGTCGTGGTGCGGCATCGCACCGAACCGGAACGATCGGGTCGGGGCGGGACGGGCACAGACCTCCGAACGAACCACGAGGAGCACGCCCGCACATGGCACGTCTAGCCGGCGTCGATCTTCCCCGCGACAAGCGGATGGAGATCGCGCTCACCTACATCTTCGGCATTGGCCGTACCCGCGCCATCGAGGCGCTCACCGCCACGGGCATCAGCCCGGACAAGCGCGCCAAGGACCTGACCGACGAAGAGGTCGTCCTGCTGCGCGACTACATCGACGCGAACTTCCGCGTCGAGGGCGACCTGCGCCGCGAGGTCGCCGCCGACATCCGGCGCAAGGTGGAGATCGGCTGCTACGCCGGTATCCGGCACCGCCGGGGCCTGCCGGTGCGCGGACAGCGCACCCGCACGAACGCGCGTACCCGCAAGGGTCCCAAGCGCACGGTCGCCGGTAAGAAGAAGCCGGGCAAGAAGTAAGAAGACTTAGGAGCGCATACACAGATGCCACCCAAGGCACGCGCCGGCTCGGCCGCCGTCAAGAAGGTCCGGCGCAAGGAACGCAAGAACGTCGCGCACGGCCAGGCGCACATCAAGAGCACGTTCAACAACACGATCGTCTCCATCACCGACCCGACCGGTGCGGTGATCTCCTGGGCCTCCGCCGGACAGGTGGGCTTCAAGGGCTCGCGTAAGTCGACGCCGTTCGCCGCGCAGCTGGCCGCCGAGGCGGCCGCTCGCCGCGCGATGGAGCACGGCATGCGCAAGGTCGACGTCTTCGTGAAGGGCCCGGGCTCGGGCCGGGAGACCGCCATCCGTTCGCTGCAGGCCGTCGGCCTCGAGGTCGGTCAGATCTCGGACGTGACGCCGCAGCCGCACAACGGGTGCCGTCCGCCGAAGCGTCGCCGGGTCTGAGGTCTTGAGGAGATAGATAGATGGCACGTTACACAGGAGCCGACTGCCGTCGGTGCCGCCGCGAGAAGATGAAGCTGTTCCTCAAGGGCAGCAAGTGCGAGGGGCCGAAGTGCCCGTTCGAGTCGCGTCCCTTCCCGCCCGGTCAGCACGGCCGCGGTCGGCCGAAGGACACCGAGTACCTGCTGCAGCTGCGTGAGAAGCAGAAGGCCCGCCGCATCTACGGCGTGCTGGAGAAGCAGTTCCGCAGCTACTACGAGGAGGCGGTGCGCAAGCCGGGCAAGACCGGTGAGGTGCTGCTGCAGATCCTCGAGTCGCGGCTGGACAACGTGGTGTACCGGGCCGGGTACGCCCACTCCCGGGACATGGCCCGTCAGCTCATCACGCACGGCCACATCGTGGTCAACGGCAAGAAGGTCAACATCCCGTCGTACCGGGTTCGCGAGCACGACATCGTCTCGGTCCGCGAGAAGTCGCGTGAGCTGACGCCGTTCGTCGTCGCGGCCGCGCAGGCCGGATCCCGGCCCGTGCCGGCCTGGCTCGAGGCGATCCCGACCGACATGAAGATCCTGGTCCACTCGCTGCCGGCGCGTCAGGTCATCGACACGCAGGTGCAGGAACAGCTGATCGTCGAGCTCTACTCGAAGTAGTGCGTGTGGGGGGCATCCGCCCCCCACAAAAACGTTGGCGTCATATGGCGGGCGCCCGACGTACTGGAGGAAAAGCAAGTGCTCATCTCTCAGCGGCCGAGCCTCTCGGAAGAGCAGCTCAGCGAAACCCGTTCGCGGTTCACCATCGAGCCGCTCGAGCCCGGCTTCGGGTACACCCTCGGCAACTCGCTGCGGCGTACCCTGCTGTCGTCCATCCCGGGCGCGGCTGTCACCTCGATCAAGATCGACGGTGTCCTGCACGAGTTCACCACGATCCCCGGGGTCAAGGAGGACGTGGTCGAGCTGGTCATGAACGTCAAGGAGCTGGTCGTCAGCTCCGAGCACGACGAGCCGGTCTCGATGTACCTGCGCAAGCAGGGCCCCGGCGACGTGACGGCGGGCGACATCCAGCCCCCGGCCGGCGTCTCGGTGCACAACCCGGACCTGAAGCTGGCGACGCTCAACTCCAAGGGCCGTCTGGACATGGAGCTGACCGTCGAGCGGGGCCGCGGCTACGTCACGGCGGCGCAGAACAAGCAGGCCGGCCAGGAGATCGGGCGCATTCCGATCGACTCGATCTACTCGCCGGTCCTGAAGGTCACCTACCGCGTCGAGGCCACCCGTGTCGAGCAGCGCACCGACTTCGACCGTCTGATCATCGACGTCGAGACGAAGCCGGCGATCAGCCCGCGTACGGCGCTGGCCTCGGCCGGTTCGACGCTGGTCGAGCTCTTCGGCCTGTGCCGTGAGCTGGACGAGACCGCTGAGGGTATCGACATCGGCCCGTCGCCGCAGGACGCCCAGCTGGCCGCCGACCTCGCGCTGCCGATTGAGGAGCTGGACCTGACGGTCCGGTCGTACAACTGCCTCAAGCGGGAAGGCATCAACACGGTCGGTGAGCTGATCGGGCGCACCGAGGCCGACCTGCTCGACATTCGCAACTTCGGGCAGAAGTCGATCGACGAGGTCAAGATGAAGCTCGCCGGTATGGGTCTGGGTCTGAAGGACTCGGCCCCGACGTTCGACCCGTCGCATGTCGTGGACTCCTTCGCCGAGGTGGACTACGACGCCGAGGACTACCGCGAGACCGAGCAGCTGTAACTCGCTGCACCGTCGCGGCCGGCCGGCCGCGCTGTATGACGGGGGCCGGTTCGTCGGCCGCTCGACAGTGGCCGGCCGACTGCTGCGGAACTATCGCGGCCGGGCGGCCGCGCCGGATTGTTACTGAGGAGCCCGAAAGATGCCCACGCCCACCAAGGGTCCCCGCCTCGGCGGCAGCCCCGCGCACGAGCGGCTGATGCTGGCGAACCTCGCCACGTCGCTGTTCAAGCACGGCCGTATCCAGACCACCGAGACCAAGGCCAAGCGGCTGCGCCCGCTGGCCGAGCAGCTGATCACCCGCGCGAAGAAGGGTGACCTGCACTCGCGCCGTCAGGTCCTCACCGTGGTGCAGGACAAGGACGTGGTGTACACGCTGTTCGACGAGATCGCGCCCCGGTTCGCCAACCGCAACGGCGGTTACACCCGGATCGTGAAGACCGGTCCGCGTAAGGGTGACGCCGCGCCGATGGCGATCATCGAGCTGGTCGAAGAGCTGGTCCCGGCTGCGCCGGCCAAGCCGGCCAAGGCCGCCGCCCGCAAGGCCGCCAAGACCGAGGCCGTCGCGGCGCTCGCCGGCGCTGACGAGGAGGTGCTGCCGGAGTCGACTCCGGCGGTGACCGAGGCGGTGGCCGAGGCGACGGAGTCGGAGACGGCCGAGGCTGAGAAGCCGGCGGACGAGGCCGACAAGTCCTGACATCGTGCTGGTAGCAGGCCCGGTCCCCGATACGGGGGCCGGGCCTGCTGCGTTGACCTGAACTGCCTGGCGGCGTGGGAGCGGAACGTGACTGACGACACCAGCCTGCGGCTACGCCTCGACGTGGCCTACGACGGCACCGACTTCTCCGGCTGGGCGGTGCAGCCCGGGCGGCGCACCGTCGCGGGGGTCCTGACCGAGGCGCTCGATCGGCTGTTCGGCGGCGTCACCGGCCTGACCGTCGCCGGGCGTACCGATGCCGGCGTGCACGCCACCGGCCAGGTGTGCCACGTGGACGTGGCCGCGGGGCGCTGGGCGGACCTGTCCGCGACGGTGCCGCGGCGGCTCGCCGGGCTGCTGCCGCCCGATGTGCGGGTACGGGCCGTACGCCCCGTGCCGGCGACGTTCGACGCGCGCTTCTCGGCGCTGTCCCGCCGGTACGTGTACCGCGTGACCGACGCGCCCTACGGCGCTGATCCGCTGCGCCGCCACGACACGCTCGCCTGGCCGCGCCCCCTCGACCTCGACGCGCTGAACGCGGCGGCGGCCGGGCTGCGCGGGGAGCACGACTTCGCGGCCTTCTGCCGTCGCAAGGAGAACGCCACGACCGTACGGGCGGTCAGCCTCCTGGAGTGGAGGAGGGAGCCGGACGGTGTCCTGGCCGCCACGGTCGAGGCGGACGCGTTCTGCCAGTCGATGGTCCGCAGCCTGGTCGGCGGGATGCTGGCGGTCGGCGAGGGGCGGCGGCCGCCGTCGTGGCCGGCCGGTCTGCTCAGCAGGCGGGAGCGCGCCAGCGAGGTGACGGTGGCGCCGGCGCACGGGCTGACCCTGGTGGCCGTGGCGTACCCGCAGGACCCGGCGGACTACGCCGAGCGCGCGCAGGTGACCCGACGCCGCCGTGACGCCCCGCCGGTGCCGGCCGAACCGACGGCGCCGGCTGAACCGACGGTGCCGGCCGACCCGACGACGCTGTTCGACCCGCCGGCGCCGGCCGGTACGCAGGAACCGGTGGGAACGGCGGGCGGCTGACGCCACCCGGTCACTTCGGAGTGCTGATCGGCGTCGTCGCGCGGGCACCGAGCACGCTGTCGCGCAGGTAGCCTTCGACGACATCGGAGATGACCTGCTTCGAATCGGGGTCGTCCGCGGTGATCGCCTTGCCGTCGGCGCGCGCCACCACGCAGTACGCGAGAAAGTGTCCGCGCGGGTGCCAGCCGAGCGTCGTGGGCGCGCGCACGATCGCGTCGGTGCCGTCGCCGGCCGCCAGCCCCGTGAACCGGCCCTTCTGTGCGTCCAGCGTCGGTTTGATCGTCTCGTACGCCTGGTTGGCGCTCGCCGCGTCCTTGAGGTTGACGATTCCGGCGGTGATCAGGAACTGCGAGTCGGGAGACTTGAGCGTGCCGCGTACGACCTGTGAGCAGCCCAGGCCGGCGAGGAGCGTGGCGAGGTCGTCGGTCGCGGCGGTCGCGCAGTCGGTCGCCTGTGTCTTGAGCACCTGGTAGGTCGCCCCGCCGATCGCGACCTGCTGGCCGGGGAACAGTTCCTTCTCGGAGAGCGGAGCCTGGTCGACGTCGCGGCTGGAGATGTCCCGGGCTTTCACCACCGGCCCGGCGGTCGACCGCGTCGCCGCGGAGTTCGCCCGGCCATCGTTGATCAGCAGGTATCCGCCGTAGGCGACGGCGGCGAGCACCAGGACGGACACGAGACCCAGCAGTCTTGACGACCAGGCGGTGGGCTGCGTCGAGGGCCGTTGCGCGGCCCTGGGCGGGTAACCGCCCCGCGTGCGCCCGGCGGGCCCGTCCGGCCGCTGTCGGGGACGGATGGGGGCGCTGTCACCGGCGGCGCGGCGACCGGAGCCCGTCCAGGAATCGTCGACGGGCAGGCCGGCGGCGGGGGACGGTACTCTCGCCGACCCCGGCGGGCTCACCCGGCCGGTCACCGACGCCCGGCCGCGGGGCCTGACGACCCGGTCGGGCCCGTCCACAAGGGGTGCGCCCCGGACCGGAACCGATGCGGACGCGGCGGCCCTGGCGGATCTCCCCTGCCGCGACACCGGGACGCTGTTGCCGGCCGGCGGGTCCGGCTCGACGGCCCGCCGCCGACCACGGACGGGGCGCTCGTCGGCGGCCGGGGACCACTGCTCGCTGCTCGGCGGCAAGGACGCTTCCGCTTCCCGGCCGAAGCGGGACGGCTCCCGCTCCCCGGGCTCGGCGTGGCGACCGGACGTGTCCCGGTCCGCGGGGCGGTACCGCGCGGCCGCACTGGGCAGGTCGCGCGTAGCAGCGGGCGGGTCCGCCAGCGCAGCGGGACGCCGGTCGGCCGGCTCGTCGTCGCGGTCGGGACGAATGCCGGCGAGCCAGTCTTCGTCGTCGCGGTCGGGCCGGATACCGGCGAGCCAGTCCTCGTCGTCGTCGGAGTTCGCATGGCGAGCGGCGCCGGCGCGGCGGGAGGAGGCGGTCGACCACCGTCGCCGAGGCGCGCTCCCGAACGTCATGTGGCACAGAGTATCCGAACGGATGACGCCGGGATCACCGCTTCTGACGGGCGACCTGGAAGCGGACAGCGGGGCCCGCGCCGCGTGGGGGAGGAGAACACGGGGGAGAACACGGGGAGGGAGAATGCGGTGGTGAGCGGAGAGCACTACTTCACGGCCGAGCCGACCGCGCCGCAGCGGCAGCGGCACATCGAGTTCGACGTGAACGACCGGACCTACCGGCTGGCCTCGTCGGCCGGTGTCTTCTCGGCCGACCGCCTCGACCCCGGCACCGCGGTCCTGCTGCACAAGGCGCCCCTTCCCGATCCCGGTGCCAAGGGGGCCCTGCTGGACCTCGGCTGCGGGTACGGGCCCATCGCCGTCGTCCTGGCCACGAGCGCACCGGAGGCCCCGGTGTACGCAGTGGACGTCAACACCCGGGCCCTCGACCTCGTACGCGAGAACGCGTCGACGCTCGGCCTCGACATCGACGCGAGGACACCCGACCAGGTGCCCGATGACGTCAGGTTCGCCGAGATCTGGTCGAACCCGCCGATCCGCGTGGGCAAGTCGGAGCTGCACGACCTGCTGAGCCGGTGGCTTCCCAGGCTCGCCGACGACGGGGTGGCGTGGCTGGTCGTGGCGCGCAACCTCGGCGCGGATTCGCTGCAGCGGTGGCTGGTCGAGCGCGGCTGGTCAGCGGAGCGCCACGCCAGCCAGAAGGGGTACCGGGTCCTGCGGGTGACCAGAAGCGTCAGCTGACCGGTAACCGGTAGCCGCGCTTGACCACGGTCTGCACGTACCCGGCGCCGCCGAGGCCGTTGCGCAGCCGCGCCACCGCCATCTCCACGGCGTGCTCGTCCGCGCTGCGGGGGAGCACGCGTCGCAGGGCGGCCCGCGACAGTACCTTTCCCGGGCGGTCGGCCAGCGCCCGCAGCACCGCCATCGGGCCGGGGGCGAGCGGGCGCAGCACGCCGCCCACGATGGCGGCGTGCCCGCGCAACGTCACCGGGGTTCCGGCCACGCACAGCGTGCGGGCGCGCCGTGGGAGTTCGGTGGCGAGCAGGTCCACGAACGTCTCGAGCCGGGCCCGGGACGGCACGGCGACGGGCACGGGTACCGGCAGTTCGCGCAGCGGCGCGGCCGCGCACCGCCCCGGACAGGCGGCGAGCACGTCGGTGCGCAGGGCGTCCAGCACTCTGCCCGCGTCGGTGCCGGCGGCGTGCAACAGCGCGCCCACCGCGGGCGCCGAGGTGAACACGGCCGCGTCGACCAGCCGGTCCGCGATCAGGTCGACCAGCCTGCGCAGCGGCGCGGGGTCGGCCGGGGCGGCCCACCGGTACGCCGGCACCTCGACGACGTCGGCGCCGGCCGCGCGCAGGGCGGCGCCGAACGCGTGCTCCGGGTCGGCGTCGCGGTACAGCGCGACGCGCCGGCCCGCGACGCCGAGGTCGAGGAGGTGGTCGAGCACCTCGTCGTCGCTGCCGTACGCCGGTGACCAGGCGCTGACGAGCCCGACGGAGCGCGCCGCCCGCGCCGGGGCGACGAGGTGGCCGGCGGCCAGCCGCGAGCGGAGGGCGTCGGCCTGGCCCCACCCGTCGGCCGCGCACAGCCAGCTTCGCAGCGCGCCGTCGGTCGTCGCCACGACGGCGTCCAGCGAGCCGGCCACGCAGTCCAGCGTCGCGCGGCGCAGCGGCGCGTCGTCGGGCAGCGGCGCGACGCGCACGACCTGGGTGGTCACGACGCGGGCGCCGCGCCGCCGCAGCAGCGCGGTCAGCGCGTCGCGGCGAGGGTCCGCCGTGACGGAGACGGTGAACCCGGCCAGTGGCCGGATGCCGCCCGTGGTTGCCGTGGACGTGCGCGCCGGGCCGCACAGGTCGACGGGTACCTCCATGCCGCACCAGCGTGCCGGCCGGCCATTTCAGTACGGCGTCCCGGGTGTTTCGCGCCTGCTAACCGCTGCCGTTGCCGGCTGCCGTTCGGCGATCGGGGGCGGTGGGTATCACCCTCGTGTATGTCACACACGGAGGTGTAATGATGCGGATCGCCAGAACCGCCTTCGTCGCGGCCGGGCTCGCCCTGGGGCTGGCCGGCTGTGCCTCGAACGGGTCGCTCACGGCCGAGCCGGGCGTCTCCGGCTCCGCCGGCGCGTCGGGTGGCGCGTCGACGGGCCCGCAGGGGAGCCCGTCGGCCGGGGCCTCGGCCGCCGGCGTCGCCAACCGGTGCGTGGTCGGTACCTGGAAGTCGACCGAGTTCACCTCGACGATCGACGCGGGTGGCGCGCACGGAACGGTGAGTGGGGGCAGCGGGGTCACCGTGACGATCGCTCCGAGCGGCTCGGCCGACATCGGCTTCGACGGGATGCAGCCGGTCACGTTCGACTCGACGGTGGGCACCGCCAAGGTCAGCGGCCAGTTCGTGTACGGGGGGAAGGTCGACGGGGCGGTTCAGGTGCCGGAGAGCGCGACGTCCACCGGCGTGTGGAAGCCGGTCGGCACGGCCGACTGGAGGACGCTGACCGTGACCGTCGACATGACCAGCCCGGTGCGGGCGCGTCCGTTCGACCATGTCAAGATCGGTGACTTCGCGAGCGCCGGCAACGGCCAGACCGGTGGCAGCGTCGACCTGCAGCCGATCCTGCGCGAGGGTACGTACGAGTGCAGCGGCAGCACGCTCAAGCTGGGCCCGCCGCCGGGGCAGTCCGGCGGTACCTGGGTGCTCCAGCGGCAGTGATCGGCGGGGGAGCGGGGTGGCCGGCCCCACTTTGACCCACAGCGGTGACTGCGGGTATCGTGGTCGGCTGTTGTGCTATGGCTGAGGCGTCCCTTCAATCGGGTACGCTTGCCAGGTGTGCGCCCGCACCGGCGAGGCGCTCCCGGCGTTGGCCGGGCCGACACCCCGCAAACGACGAGACGAAGGTAGACCTGTGCGTACGTACAGCCCGAAGCCGGGTGAAATTGAGCGTCAGTGGCACGTCATCGACGCTTCTGACGTCGTGCTGGGCCGGCTCGCGACCCACGCCGCGACACTTCTGCGTGGCAAGCACAAGCCCACGTTCGCGCCGCACGTGGACACCGGCGACTTTGTGATCGTCATCAACGCGGGCAAGATCGCGCTGACCGGTAACAAGCGCCAGACTAAGGTCGCTTACCGCCACTCCGGCTACCCGGGCGGTCTGAAGCGCGTCGGCTACGAGGAGCTGCTGACCAAGCGGCCCGAGCGGGCGATCGAGCTGGCCGTCAAGGGCATGCTGCCGCACAACAAGCTCGGCAACCGCCTGATCAGGAAGCTCAAGGTGTACGCCGGCCCCGAGCACCCGCACGGCGCGCAGCAGCCCGTGCCGTACGAGATCAAGCAGATCGCGCAGTGAGCGCGGGCGAAGGAACTGACGTGAGCGAGACCACCATCCCCTCGCCGGCCGACGCCGCGCCGGCGACCACCGAGACGCCGAGCACCACGCCGGCCGCTACCGCTACCGCTACCGCCACCGCCACCCGGCCCCGTCGGGCCGAGCGCCCCATTCAGACGGTGGGCCGCCGCAAGGAGGCCATCGTCCGGGTGCGCCTGGTGCCGGGCACCGGCCAGTTCACCCTCAACGGCCGCTCGCTGGAGAACTACTTCCCGAGCAAGGTGCACCAGCAGCTGGTGCGCGAGCCGCTCGTGATGACGGAGAAGGCCGAGAGCCTCGACGTGCACGCCAACCTGCGTGGTGGCGGCATCACCGGCCAGGCCGGTGCGCTGCGCCTCGCGATCGCGCGCGCCCTGGTCGAGTTCGAGAGCGACGACCGTCCCGCCCTGAAGAAGGCTGGCTTCCTCACCCGTGACGCGCGGGCGACCGAGCGCAAGAAGTACGGTCTGAAGAAGGCCCGCAAGGCGCCGCAGTACTCGAAGCGCTGACGCCTTCCTTCTTTCGGTCGGATATTTGACAGCGACCGGGCGCACCCCTTCGGGAGCGCCCGGTCGTTGCTTCTTTGTGGAGGTGTTCCATGGGTCGTCTCTTCGGGACCGACGGGGTGCGCGGTCTCGCCAACGCGGATCTGAGCCCCCAGCTCGCGCTGTCGATCGCGGAGGCGGCCGCGCACGTGCTCGCCGAGCGGGACCGGACGCACCCCCCACGGGCGATCGTCGGGCGTGATCCGCGGGCCAGCGGTGAGATGCTGGAGGCGGCTGTGGTGGCCGGGCTGGCCAGCGCGGGCGCTGACGTCCTGCGGGTGGACGTGCTGCCTACGCCCGGCGTGGCGTACCTCGTCGCGGAGACCCGGGCCGACCTCGGTGTGATGCTCTCCGCGTCGCACAACCCGATGCCCGACAACGGCATCAAGCTCTTCGCCGCCGGGGGCCACAAGCTCCCCGACGAGGTCGAGGACCAGATCGAGGCGCTGGTCAGCGGCGCCGGCGGGTCCTGGCAGCGGCCGACCGGGGCGGCGATCGGACGGGTGCACGACCTGATCGACGGGCCGGAGGCCTACGTCAGCCACCTGGTCGCGGCAACCCCGCACCGCCTCGACGGGCTGCGCGTCGTCGTCGACTGCGCCAACGGCGCCGCCTCCCTGATCGCGCCGGAGGCGTACGAGCAGGCCGGCGCGGAGGTCGTGGCGATCTCGGCCGAGCCGGACGGGCTCAACATCAACGACAACTGCGGCTCGACCCACATGGACGCCCTGCGCGCCGCGGTCGTCGAGCACGGCGCGCACCTGGGCATCGCGCACGACGGCGACGCCGACCGGTGCCTCGCCGTCACCGCCGAGGGCGACGTGGTCGACGGTGACCAGATCATGGGCATTCTCGCCATCGCGATGCGGGACGCGGGCACTCTGACCGACAACACGCTCGTGGCGACCGTCATGAGCAATCTCGGGCTGAAGCTGGCGATGGCCGACGCCGGGATCAACTTCGTCGAGACGAAGGTCGGCGACCGGTACGTGCTGGAGGAGCTGCGCGGCCGCGGACTCGCCCTGGGCGGCGAGCAGAGCGGGCACATCGTGCTTCCGGCGTACGCGACCACGGGCGACGGCATCCTCACCGCCCTCCAGCTCATGAGCCGGATCGCGGAGACGGGCAAGCCGCTGTCACAGCTGGCGTCGGTGGTGCGGCGGCTGCCGCAGGTGCTCATCAACGTGCGGGTCGGCGACCGGGCCGCCGCGGCCGACGCCCCGTCCGTGCGGGACGCGGCGAAGGCCGTCGAGGCCGAGCTGGGCGGCACGGGCCGCGTGCTCCTTCGCCCGTCGGGGACCGAGCCGCTGGTACGGGTGATGGTCGAGGCGTCGACGGAAGCGATCGCCCAGGAGTCGGCCGAACGCATCGCGGACGCCGTACGGGCGGCGAGCCCGGCGCTGTAGCACCGCCGGGAGACGCACGTTACTGGCGAGTAGTAACGTCTCCGCGTGACCCGCACGTGGAGAAGGAGGCGCCATGCCTGAACAGTCCGCCCGTACCGCGATCGTGACCGGAGCATCCCGGGGAATCGGCAAGGCCACGGCTGAAAAGCTGGCCGCCGAGGGGTGCAACGTCGTGCTGACCTCACGTAAGCAGGAGACGCTCGACGAGGTGGCGGCGGAGCTGACGGAGGCGTACCCGAACGTCGGTGTGCTGGCGCACGCCGCGCACGCGGCCGAGCCGGACGAGGCCGCCGCCTGTGTCGACGCCGCGATGGCCCGGTTCGGGCAGATCGACGTGTTGGTCAACAACGCCGGCACCAACCCGTACTTCGGCCCGCTGGTCGACCTCGACCCGGATCGGGCCGAGAAGACCGTCCGGCTCAACCAGTTCGGCGTGGTGCTGTGGACGCAGCTGGTGTGGAAGGCGTCCATGGCCGAGCGTGGCGGATCGATCGTCAACGTGGCGTCGGTCGGTGGCCTGCTGACCGAGCCGGGGATCGGTTACTACAACGCGACGAAGGCGGCCGTCATCCACCTCACCCGGCAGTTCGCCCAGGAGCTCGCCCCGAAGGTGCGGGTGAACGCGGTGGCGCCGGGCATCGTGCGGACGCACCTGGCCCGCGCGCTGTGGGAGAACTACGAGGAGCAGCTCAAGGAGCACCTGCCGCTGGGGCGGATCGGCGAGCCCGACGACATCGCCGACGTGATCGCCTTCCTGGTCGGTGACAAGTCCCGCTGGATGACCGGGCAGACCCTGGTCATCGATGGTGGTGCGATGGTTCGCTCGTCGGTGGGGTGACCCTCGCGCCGTCGCCGGCCACCCACTATCGCGCAAACCGTGTGATTGAAAGTCTGTGTTTCGCTCATGGCTTTTGCGCAAAAGCCTGCTAGGGTTCTTGACCATGTGCGGCATCGTGGGTTACGTCGGCAACCGACCGGCGCTGGGAATCGTGCTCGACGGCCTGCGCCGTCTGGAGTACCGCGGCTACGACTCGGCCGGAGTGGCCATTGTCGACCGTGCTCTGTTGACCGAGAAGCGGGCCGGCAAGCTCGCCAACCTCGAGAAGGCGGTGGCCGACGGCGGCGGAGCCGGCCTCGGCGACGGCACCACCGGCATCGGACACACCCGCTGGGCCACCCACGGCGGCCCGACCGACCGCAACGCGCACCCCCACCGCTCGCAGGACGGTCGGGTCGCCGTCATCCACAACGGAATCATCGAGAACTTCGGCCGGCTGCGCGCCGAGCTCGAGTCGCGGGGCGTCGAGTTCACCAGCGACACCGACTCCGAGTGCGCGGCCCACCTGCTGGCCGAGGAGCTGGCCGCCCTGGGTGACGCGCAGGCGCCGCAAGAGCGCCTGGCCGAGGCGATGCGGCGGGTGTGCCGGCGGCTCGACGGCGCCTTCACGCTGCTCGCCGTCGACGTGCAGGCGCCCGGCGCGGTCGTGGGCGCCCGCCGCAACTCCCCGCTGGTCGTGGGCCGTGGTCGCGGCGAAAACTACCTGGCGAGCGACGTCAGCGCCTTCATCGAGCACACCCGCGAGGCGGTGGAGCTGGGCCAGGACCAGGTCGTCCTGATCACGGCCGATGCCATCGAGATCACCGATTTCGACGGCAACCCCGCACAGGGCCACGACTACCACATCGACTGGGACTCCCGGGCCGCTGAGAAGGGCGGCTACGACTACTTCATGCTCAAGGAGATCGCCGAGCAGCCGCAGGCGATCGCGGACACCCTGCGCGGCCGGCTGTCCGAGACCGGCGAGATCACCCTCGACGAGGTGCGCCTGTCCGACCAGGACCTGCGCGACGTCGACAAGGTGTTCATCGTCGCCTGTGGCACGGCGTACCACGCCGGCATGGTCGCCAAGTACGCCATCGAGCACTGGACGCGGATCCCGTGTGAGGTGGAGCTGGCCAGCGAGTTCCGCTACCGCGACCCGGTGCTCGACCGGTCGACGCTCGTCGTGGCGATCTCGCAGTCGGGCGAGACGATGGACACCCTGATGGCCCTGCGCCACGCCAAGGAGCAGAAGGCGCGGGTACTGGCCATCTGCAACACCAACGGCTCCACGATCCCGCGTGAGTCCGACGCGGTGCTCTACACCCACGGCGGTCCCGAGATCGCGGTCGCCTCGACCAAGGCGTTCCTCACCCAGCTCGTCGCCTGCTACCTGGTCGGGCTGCACCTGGCGCAGGTGCGCGGCGTCATGTACGCCGACGAGGTGGCCGCCGTCGTCGAGCAGCTGCGCGGCACGCCGTCCAAGGTGAACAAGGTGCTGGAGCAGATGGAGCCGGTCCGCGAGCTCTCCCGGGACCTGGCCAGCTCGCGGTCGGTGCTGTTCATCGGCCGGCACGTCGGATACCCGGTCGCTCTCGAGGGCGCGCTCAAGCTCAAGGAGCTGGCGTACATGCACGCCGAAGGGTTCGCGGCCGGCGAGCTCAAGCACGGCCCGATCGCGCTGATCGAGCAGGGCACCCCGGTGGTGTGCGTGGTCCCGTCGGCGCGCGGGCGCGGCGTCCTGCGGGACAAGGTCGTCTCCAACATCCAGGAGGTACGCGCGCGCGGCGCCCGTACCGTGGTCATCGCGGAGGAGGGCGACGACGCGGTGGCCGCGTACGCCGACCACCTGATCCTGGTGCCGCCGACCCCGACGCTGCTCGCCCCGCTGGTGACGACCGTTCCGCTGCAGGTCCTCGCGTGCGAGATCGCCGCCGCGCGCGGCCACGACGTGGACCAGCCCCGCAACCTCGCGAAGTCCGTCACCGTCGAATAACCCCCTATCGCGGATCTTGGACACTTGTGGGACCTATAGGCCCCACAAGTGTCCAAGATCTGGGGTACATGTCAGGGTGTACGTGTGATCGTGGCTGTCGGCATCGACGTCGTACTCGTGGAGCGGTTCGCACAGGCGCTGGCACGTACGCCGCTGCTCGCGGATCGCCTGTTCACCCAGGCGGAACTGACCACGCCGTCGGGCAACCCCCGCTCACCGGAGTCCCTGGCGGCCCGGTTCGCCGCCAAGGAGGCGGTCGCCAAGGCGCTGGGCGCGCCGGCCGGGCTGCACTGGCACGACTGCGAGGTGGTCACCGACCCGGACGGCCGGCCCTGGCTGACCGTCTCGGGCACGGTGGCGGCCGAGGCCAAGAGCCGGGGCGTGTCCCGCTGGCACCTGTCGCTGTCGCACGACGGGGGCATCGCCTCGGCCATGGTCGTGGCGGAGCAGCTACCCGAGCCGGGAAGCGCGGAATGAGGCCGGCCTGGCGGGTGGCGAGCATCCGGGCCGCCGAAGAGGCGTACATGGCGACCCTGCCGGCCGGCACGCTGATGCAACGGGCCGCCACGGCGCTCGCCCGTCGCTGCGCGGAACTGCTGGCCGACCGCTACGGCGGTGCGTACGGCCGCCGGGTGCTCCTGCTGGTGGGGGCGGGCAACAACGGCGGCGACGCGCTGTTCGCCGGCGCGGCGCTGGCCCGGCGTGGCGTACAGGTGGCGGCCGTGCTGCTGAACCCGGAGCGCACCCACGCGGCGGGCCTGTCGGCGCTCACCGCGGCGGGCGGGCGGACCCTCGCCGCCCCGCCGGACCCGGTCGACCTCGTCGTCGACGGGATCCTCGGCATCGGCGGCCGGGGTGGCCTGCGCGCGGACGCCGTCGATCTGGTGGCGCGGGCGACCGGTACGCGTGGAGCCGACGGCGCGCGCCCGACGGTCGTCGCCGTCGACCTGCCGTCGGGCATCGACCCCGACACCGGCGCGGTATCGGGCGAGGCGGTACGCGCCGACGTGACCGTGACCTTCGGCGCGCTCAAGGCCGGCCTGCTGATCGGGGCCGGTGCCGTACACAGTGGACTTGTCGAGCTGGTCGACATCGGGCTCGGGCCGTGGCTACGTGACGATCCGGCCGTCGAGGTGCCCGAGCTCGACGACGTGGCGGGCTGGTGGCCGCGGCCCGGGCCGGGTGACGACAAGTACACGCGGGGTGTCGTCGGCATCGCCACCGGATCGGCGGTCTACCCCGGTGCGGCCCTGCTGTCGACCGGCGGGGCCCTCGCAGGGCCGGCCGGCATGGTCCGCTACGCCGGCGCCGCGTTGGAGTCGGTCCGCGACCACTACCCGACTGTCATCCCCACCGGACGCGTCGCCGACGCCGGCCGGGTGCAGGCCTGGACGTGCGGCTGCGGCCTGGGCACCGACGAGCGGGCCAAGGCCGAGCTACGCGCCGTCCTGGCCGCGCCGGTGCCGGCGTGCCTGGACGCGGACGGACTCACCCTGCTAGCCGAGGACTCCGTTGTGGACACGTTGCGCGGGCGGCCGGCACCGACCGTTCTGACGCCGCACGACCGGGAGTTCGCGCGGCTTTCCGGCGGTGGTGAGCCGGGTGACGACCGGGTGGCCGCCACGCTCGGGCTCGCCGCGCGTACGGGCGCCGTTGTCCTGCTCAAGGGTGACCGCACGATCGTCGGCACGCCGGACGGCCGCGCCTACGTCAACCCGACCGGTACGCCGGCGCTGGCCACCGCCGGTACCGGCGACGTCCTGGCCGGCCTGCTCGGGGCGCTGCTCGCCGGTGGGCTGCCCCCGGAGCGGGCGGCGGTGGCCGCGGCGTACGTGCACGGCCTGGCGGGGCGCTACGCCGCGGAGTCGGGGCCGGTGACCGCGGCGGACGTCATCGCCGCGCTGCGGCCGGTGCTCGCGCGGGCGGGCATCTGGGGCGTCCGTTCGGCTACCTGACGGAGGTGACCGGCTGGTCGCTGCCGCAGTACTTGCACTTGGTGGCGGCCGGCTTGAGATCGTCGGACAGGCACGCCGGGCAGGTCTTGGTCGGCGCCGGATCGCCGAAGACCGTGATCCCGCGGCGGGCCTGGACGTGCTTGTACGGCACGACGATCAGGAAGTACACGACCGCCATGAAGATCAAGAAGTAGATGACCGCCGAGATGAACGAGCCGATGTCGAGGAACGTCTTGGCGTTCCCGGGCCGACCCAGCTGTACACCCAGTCCGATCGCGGTGCCGCCCTGCGCGCGGGCGATCAGCGGATTGATGATGAAGTTGGTGAAGGCGCTGATCAGTGTGCTGAACGCCAGCGCAACGACCAGGCCGACGGCGACGACGATGACGTCGCGACGCATGATGAAGTTCTTGAAGCCTCTGAGCATCGTCCCCTCCTGACGTGCGAGCCAGGGTGACGCGTGCGTTACAGGTGCCATGCTAGGTCGGGCCGGGCACCGTGGCCGTCACTCGGAGCTTGGTGCACAGATCTGCTCGGGTGGTGCGAAATGGGATAAATGCCGCCGGTGCGGACGGCGGTGGTCGCCGATCGGTGCTCCGTCCGGCGGGGTTTGTCCGGGGCGGTCGTTACTCTGGTCGGCATGTGGCCGGCGGAGGTACGCGTTGATCTCGACGCGATACGACAGAACGTGACGCTGCTCCGAGGCAGAACAGCCGCCGGTGTGATGGCCGTGGTCAAGGGCGACGGATACGGGCACGGCATGGTGCCGGTCGCCCGCGCCGCCCTGGAGGCCGGCGCGACCTGGCTGGGCGCGTGCACCCTGGCCGAGGCCCTCGAACTGCGGGCCGCCGGGATCAGCGCGCCGGTCCTCGCCTGGCTGCTCACCCCCGGCCTGCCGCTGCACGAGGGCGTCGAGGCCGACGTCGACCTGTCTGTCGCGTCACTGGCCGGCCTGGCCGAGGTGGTCGCCGCCGCCCACCGGGTCGGCCGGCCGGCCCGGGTGCACCTCAAGATCGATACCGGGCTCAACCGCGGCGGGGCCCTGGCCGCCGACTGGCCGCCGCTGGTCGAGGCGGCGGCCAAGGCGCAGGCGGACGGGTTGATCGAGGCCGTCGGGGTGTGGAGCCACTTCGCCTGCGCCGACGAGCCCGGCCATCCCTCGATCGACGCCCAACTCGAACAGTTCGCGGTCGCCCTTGCCGTCGCAGGGCGCTTTGGAATCAACCCCAAGGTGCGGCACATCGCCAACTCGGCGGCCGCCCTCACCCGCCCGGACGCGCACTTCGACCTGGTCCGCACCGGCATCGCGATGTACGGGCTGTCCCCGATCCCGTCGCGCGACTTCGGCCTGCGCCCGGCCATGACCGCCCGGGCCCGGGTGCTGATCGCCAAGCGCGTCCCCGCCGGCCAGGGCGTTTCCTACGGCCACACCTACGTCACGCCGAAGGAGACGACGCTCGCGGTCGTCCCGCTCGGTTACGCCGACGGCGTGCCCCGCGCGGCCAGCGGCGCGGGGCCGGTCGCCATCGGTGGCCGGGTGCACCGGATCGCGGGCCGGGTCTGCATGGACCAGATCGTTCTCGACTGCGGCGACACCCCGGTGGCCGCCGGTGACCTGGCGGTACTGTTCGGGCCCGGCGACGACGGCGAACCGACCGCCGACGACTGGGCGCGCGTGTGCGGCACCATCAACTACGAGATCGTGACGCGGTTCGGCAGCGCGCGGGTGCCGCGACGGTACGACGGAGAGCGGAGCACGGTTGGTTAGCACGACAAGGGCCCGGCGCGCCGGGATTTTCGGAGCGATCCTGGGCGTGGCAGCTGCGGGCGTCGCGGCCGGCATCACCGCCGAGCGGATGCTGGTCCGGCGCTCCCAGCGCCAGGACGACCCCTTCGCGGACGAGCCCTTCGGCCAGCTGCCTCACGACGACGAGCTGACCGTCACCACAGCGGACGGCGTCGACCTGCACGTCGAGGTCCTGAAGTCCGAGACCGGTCCGGACGACCTGACGGTCATCTTCGTGCACGGCTTCTGCCTGGACATGGGGACGTTCCACTTCCAGCGGCGTGCCTTCCAGGGCAGGTACCGGATGGTCTTCTACGACCAGCCGGGCCACGGCCGGTCCGGGCGGCTGCCCGCGGGGGAGTACACGCTCGACGCTCTCGGCAAGGGGCTCGCGTCGGTGATCGACGCCACAGCGCCGACCGGCCGGATCGTCCTCGTGGGCCACTCCATGGGCGGCATGACGATCATGGCGCTCGCCGAGCAGAACCCGCAGCTGTTCGTCGACCGCGTCGCGGGCGTCGTCCTGATCTCCACCTCGGCCGGCAACCTCGACCAGGTGACCTTCGGCCTGCCGGAGGTGGTCGCCCGGTTCCGGCACCCGCTCATGCCGCTCGTCCGTAACGCCGGCAAGATCACTGTGGCGATGGTGGACCGGGCCCGCCGGGCGGCGACCGACCTCGCCTGGCTGTTGACCCGGCGGTACGGGTTCGGCACCGAGCGTCCCAGCCCGGCCCTGGTCTCGTACGTGGAGCAGATGAACTCGGCGACCTCGGCCGAGGTGATCGCGCGCTACCTGCGTACGCTCTACACGCACGCCCGACTGCTCGCGCTGGCGGCGCTGCGGACGGTGCCGGTGCTCGTCGTCTGCGGCGACGTCGATGTGCTCACGCCACTGGCGCACTCACAGGAGATCTGCGAGGCGCTGCCGGACGCGGAGATGGTCGTCGTCGAAAACGGCGGGCACGTGGCGCTGCTCGAGCACGCCGACGAGGTCAACGCGGCGATCGGGTCGTTCCTGCAGAGGATTTCGTGAGTCGAGGGACGGGAGAGCGGCGATGACAGCGGTGCTGGCCACGGTCGACGACACGCGGGCCTTCGGCGAGCGGCTCGCGCGGGTGCTGCGCGCCGGTGATCTGGTGCTGCTGATCGGCCCGCTGGGCGCCGGCAAGACCGCGCTGGCGCAGGGGATCGGCGCCGGCCTCGGGGTCCGGGGCGAGGTGACGTCGCCGACCTTCGTCATCGCCCGGGTCCACCGGCCCGACCCGGCCCGCGGCGGACGGGTGCCGCTCGTGCACGTCGACGCGTACCGGCTGGGCGCCGTGCCCGATCCGCGCGCCGAGGTCGACGACCTCGACCTCGACGCCACGGTCGACGAGTCGGTCACGGTCGTCGAGTGGGGCGAGGGGCTGGTCGAGCAGATGGTCGACGCGTACCTGGAGGTTCGCATCGACCGCCGGGACGACGATTCCCGCACCGTCGACCTGGTGGGTCACGGCGGGGACTGGGACAGCCGGCTGGCCGGGCTGCCCGAGGCGGTTTCCCGGTAACTCGGCGGTGCGGACTAGGGTGGCTGCGTGCTGGTAGTGGTGGTTGACTCCGCGACCCCCGCGGTGACGGCGGCGGTGGCCGCGCTGCGCCCCGACGGGGTCGAGATCGTCGCGCAGCAGGTGAGCGTCGACGCGCGCGCCCACGGCGAGCTGCTCGCACCGGGGATCCAGAGCGTCCTGGCCGCTGCGGGTGTCAAACCCGGTGAGCTCGCCGCGATCGTCGCCGGGCTCGGACCGGGGCCGTTCACCGGCCTGCGGGTCGGTCTGGTCACGGCCGCGGCGTTCGGTCAGAGCCTGGACATCCCGACCTACGGTGTGTGCTCGCTCGACGCGCTCGGCTGGGGACAGCCGGGCACGGTCCTCGCCGCCACCGACGCCCGACGCAAGGAGCTGTACTGGGCGCTCTACGCCGACGGTGAGCGCATCGCCGGGCCGTCGGTGGACCGCCCCGACGAGGTCGCCGCCCGGGCCACCGCAGCGGGCGCGCAGCGGGCCGCGGGCGAGGGGGCGGAGAAGTACCCGCTGGGGCTGCCGGCCGCCGGCCCGCGCTACCCGGAGCCGGCGGCATTGGCCGCGCTCGCCGCCGAGCGCGTGCGCGGGCGGGCGCCGAGCGAGCCGCTCACCCCGCTGTACCTGCGGCGGCCGGACGCGACGCTGCCCGGGCAGCAGCGGAAGTCCGTCCTGCAGTGAAGATCGAGCGGCTGCGGTGGTGGCACATCGACGAGCTGCTGCCGATCGAGGCCGACCTGTTCGGTGAGGAGCGGTGGACGGCGGCGATGTTCTGGAACGAGCTGGCCGCGGGACACCACTACCTCGTCGCGACGTCGGACGACACGGTCGTCGGATACGCGGGGCTCGCGGTCAACCCGCCTGACGAGGGCTGGGTGCAGAACATCGCGGTCCGCCGTGACGCCCAGCGTCATGGCCTCGGACGCGCCCTGCTGGAGGCGCTGCTCGCCGAGGCGAAGACGCGCGGGGTACGCCGGACGCTGCTCGAGGTCGCCGTCGACAACGCCCCGGCGCAGAAGCTGTACGCCGGCTACGGGTTCGAGCCCGTCGGCCTGCGCCGTGGCTACTACCAACCGAGTAACACCGACGCACTGGTGATGTTGCGCGAGGAGTCGCAGTGAAAACCGAACCGCTGGTACTCGGCATCGAGACCTCGTGTGACGAGACGGGCGTGGGCATCGTGCGTGGCCACACCCTGCTCGCGGACGCGGTGGCGTCGAGCGTGGACGAGCACGCCCGTTTCGGCGGGGTCGTACCCGAGGTCGCGAGCCGCGCCCACCTCGAGGCGATGGTGCCCACCGTGCAGCGGGCCCTCGACACGGCCGGGGTGACCCTGGCCGACGTCGACGCGATCGCGGTCACCGCCGGGCCCGGTCTGGCCGGCGCGCTGCTGGTCGGTGTGGCGGCGGCCAAGGCGTACGCGCTCGCCGCGGACAAGCCGCTCTACGGCGTCAACCATCTCGCCGCGCACGTCGCCGTCGACACGCTCGAACACGGCCCGCTTCCGGAGCCGGCGATCGCGCTGCTGGTCTCCGGTGGCCACTCCAGCCTGCTGCGGGTCGACGATCTGGCCGGCGAGGTCGAGCCGCTCGGCTCGACCATCGACGACGCGGCCGGGGAGGCGTTCGACAAGGTCGCCCGCCTGCTCGGCCTGCCGTTTCCGGGCGGGCCGCCGATCGACCGGGAGGCGCGGGCGGGTGACCCGGCCGCCATCAGCTTCCCTCGTGGCCTCACCGGCCCCCGGGATCTGGAGCGCCACCGGTTCGACTTCTCGTTCTCCGGGTTGAAGACCGCCGTCGCCCGGTGGGTGGAGGCCCGGCAGCGCGCCGGTGAGCCGGTACCCGTGGCCGACGTGGCCGCGAGCTTCCAGGAGGCGGTCTGTGACGTGCTGGCGGCGAAGGCGGTCGACGCCTGCCGTACGCACGGGGTGGAGACGCTCGTGATCGGTGGCGGGGTCGCGGCCAACTCGCGGCTGCGGGCCGTGGCCGAGGAGCGCGCCGCGAAGTACGGGATCACCGTTCGGGTGCCGAGGCCGAAGCTGTGCACCGACAACGGCGCGATGGTCGCGGCGCTCGGGTCACACCTGGTCGCCGCGGACGCCCGCCCGAGCGCGCTGGATCTGCCGGCCGATTCGGCGATGCCGTTGACGGTGGTGACGGTCTAAGGGGTCTGTCGTGATCGCACGTATGTGGGAGGTACGCGCTCAGCCGGAGCGCTTCGGCGACCTGCTGGCGTGGGTGTGCGACACCGCGCTGCCCCGCGTGGAGGTCAGCCCGATGCACGTCAGCAGCGAGGTGTTCTCCTCCACCGATCACCGGATCGTGGTGATCTCCAAGTGGCGGGGCGAGCCCGAGTCGCTGCCCGAGCCGCCCGAGCATCTCGTCGCACGAGCGCCCCACTCCTGGGATTTCTCGCCGGTCGACCGCTGAGGGGGCGCCGGCGGCAGGTTCGTCAGGCGGTCCGGGTCTGCCCGGTGAGCCGCTTGACGGCGGCGGCGATGAGAGAGATCAGCAGGGCGCTGAGGACCTCCACCGCGATCGCGGAAACTACCTGGGACATTCCGGTTCTCCTTGGTGAGCCCTGTTGGCAGGTGAAACGTAGGGCTCCCGGGTTAACGCCAGGTGACTGCCACCGAAGATGGTGGTGACGCTCCGTAAACAAGGAGTGTGACGGTTCTTTCCGGTCCGTACGGGTGCGAGCGGTGCTCACCATGGCGAGAGAGCAGCGCTCACTGATTAGTGGCAACCGCATCGAACGCTGGAAAACGACAGGCGCGTCCGCGCGGGGTGGCCGTAAGGTCGGTCACACTATGAAGGCGTTACCTGTCAGCGACCCGGGCACGCCGGACCACCGCTCGGCGACCCGGTACCTGCTGTGGCTCGCCCGTACCCAGGCGGCCACGCTCGCCGGCGGCATCGCGTTCGGGATCATCTGGATGGCCGCGCCGGCGCTGGCCCCCGCGACCATCGGTCGCGCCGTCGACGCTCTCGCCGCCCACGACCGGCACGGGCTGGCCCGCTGGTCGGTCGTCCTGCTCGGGCTCGGCGTGGTCCAGACGGTCGCCGGCATGCTGCGGCACCGGTTCGCCGTCACCAACTGGCTCAGCGCCGCGTACCGGACGGTGCAGGTGACCACCAGGCAGGCCACCCGCCTCGGCGCGACCCTACCCAAGCGGGTCGCGGCCGGCGAGGTCGTCAGCATCGGCACCGCCGACATCAGCCACCTCGGCCACGGCCTGGACGTCCTCGCCCGGGGCTCCGGCGCGGTCGTCGCGGTCGTCGTCGTCACGGTCATCCTGCTGTCCGCCTCGCCGCGGCTGGGTCTGGTCGTCCTCGTCGGCGTGCCGCTGCTCATGGCCACCGTGGGACTGCTGCTACGCCCGATCCACCGGCGCCAGCACGCGTACCGGGAGCTGACCGGAGCGCTCACCGGCCGGGCCGCCGACATCGTGGCGGGCCTGCGGGTCCTGCGCGGCGTCGGCGGGGAGGCCGCCTTCGCGGCGCGCTACCGCGCACAGTCGCAGGAGCTTCGCGCCGCCGGGGTACGCGTGGCGCGGGTCGAATCGTTCCTCGAAGCCGCGCAGGTGCTGCTGCCCGGCGTCTTCGTGGCGCTGGTCACCTGGATCGGCGCCCGGTTCGCGCTGGCCGGCGAGATCACACCCGGCGACCTGGTCACCTTCTACGGGTACGCGGTGTTCCTGAGCTTTCCGATCCGCACCCTGGTCGAGGCGGCCCAGAAGCTGACCCGGGCGCACGTCGCCGCCCGGCGCGTCGTACGGGTGCTCGCGCTGCGGCCCGAGGTCGCCGACCCACCCACGCCGGCCACGCCGCCCGCCGCGACCGGCGACCTCGTCGAGCCGGTCTCCGGACTGGTCGTCCGGTCGGGGGAGTTCACCGCCCTCGCCGCCGCCGACCCGGCCGACGCGCTGGCCATCGCCGACCGGCTCGGCCGCTACGATCCCGCGTCCGCCGCCCGGCTCGACGGCGTGCCGCTGCGCGACCTGGCCGTCGCGGCCGTGCGGGAGCGGATCCTGGTCGCCGACAACGACGCCCGGCTCTTCCGCGGCCGGCTGTGCGACGAGCTGGCCACCGGCGCCGCCGTGGACCCCGCGGACCTCGAGGCGGCGCTGCACACCGCGGCCGCGCACGACATCGTCGAGGCGCTGCCCGACGGCCTGGACACCGAGCTCACCCAGGGCGGCCGGGAGTTCTCCGGCGGCCAGCAGCAGCGGCTGCGCCTGGCCCGGGCGCTGCTGGCCGACCCGCCGGTCCTGGTGTTCGTCGAGCCGACCAGCGCGGTCGACGCCCACACCGAGGCCCGCATCGGCGACCGGCTGGTGACCGCCCGGGCCGGCCGTACCACCCTCGCGTGCACCACGAGCCCGCTACTACTCGACCGGGCCGACCGGGTCGTCTTCGTCGCCGACGGCCGGGTCGTCGCCGAGGGGACGCACGCCGAACTGCGGCGCACGCAGCCGCGCTACGCGGCGACGGTCACCCGAGGGGAGAGCTGAGTGATCCTGCCCGTCGCCGACGGCGCACAGGTACGCGCGTACGCCCGTCAGCTGATCCGGCGCCACCCCCGCGGGCTCGCGGCCGTGCTCGGGCTGCACGCCCTGGCCGCCGTGAGCGGGCTGGCGGCGCCCCGGCTGCTCGGCCAGCTGGTGGAGTCGGTACAGCACGGCACGACGCGGCTGACCGTGGACCGGCTGGCGGGCGCGATCGCCGCCTTCGTGGTCGTACAGTCGGTGCTGGTCCGGTTCGCGACGTACGCGGCGGCGCGCCTGGGTGAACAGGTCCTGGCCGAGCTGCGCGAGGAGTTCGTCGAGCGGCTGCTGGCGATCCCGCTGTCCACCGTGGAGCGCGCCGGCGCCGGCGATCTCGTCAACCGGGTCACCCGCGACGTCAGCGGGCTGTCCGTCACGGTCCGGCAGGCGGTACCGGAGACGATCATCGCGGCCGTCACGGCCTGCTTCACCATCGGCGGGCTGCTCCTGGTCGGTCCGCTGCTCGCGCTGCCGTCCCTGCTGGCCGTCCCGCTGCTCGTGTTCAGCACCCGCTGGTACCTGCGCCGCGCGCCGGCCGGGTACCTGCGGGAGAACGCCGCGTACGCCGGCATGACCGACGCGCTGGCCGAGACGGTCGAGGGCGCCCGTACGGTGGAGGCCCTGCGGCTGGCCCGGCGCCGGCACGAGCGCATCGACCACGAGATCGGCGTCTCGTACGCCGCCGAGCGGTACACGCTGAGGCTGCGGACCGTCTGGTTCCCCTTCTGCGAGATCTCGTACGTCGTGCCGGTCGTGGCGACGCTGCTCATCGGCGGCTGGTTCTACCTGTCCGGGTGGGTGACGCTCGGCGCGGTCACCGCGGCGGTCCTGTACGTGCAGCAGCTCATCGACCCGCTGGACCGGCTGCTCAACTGGCTCGACCAGCTACAGCAGGGCGGCGCGTCCCTGGCCCGCCTGCTCGGGGTCGCCAACGTTCGCGACGACCTGTCCGGGCCGCAGAGCGTAGCCGCGTGGGCCGGACAGGTCGCAGACCGGCTGGCGCTTCCGGCCATCCCGGATAGTGAGCGGATCGAGGCGCGGGACGTGCGGTTCTCCTATGTGGACTCGCGAGACGTGCTGCACGGCATCGACCTGCGGATCGAACCGGGCGAGCGGCTGGCGATGGTAGGTCCGTCGGGGGCCGGCAAGTCCACCCTGGGCCGGCTGCTGGCCGGCGTGCACGCGCCCCGGACCGGCGAGGTGACCGTCGGTGGCGCGCCGCTGGCGGCGCTGCCGCTCGACGAGCTGCGCGGGCACGTCGCGCTGGTCACCCAGGAGCACCACGTCTTCATCGGTACGCTGCGCGAGAACGTGGCGCTGGCCAGGCCGGGGGCCGCCGACGAAGACGTACGCGGGGCGCTCGCCGCCGTCGACGCGCTCGACTGGGCGCTCGCCATCGGCCTGGACACCGAGGTCGGCGCGGGCGGGGCGACGCTGTCGCCGGCTCAGGCGCAGCAGCTCGCGCTGGCCCGGCTCGTCCTCGCCGACCCGCACACCCTCGTCCTGGACGAGGCGACGTCGCTGCTGGATCCGCGGGCGGCCCGGCACCTGGAGCGGTCGCTCGCCGCCGTCCTGGAGGGCCGCACCGTCATCGCGATCGCACACCGGCTGTTCTCGGCGCACGACGCCGACCGGGTGGCCGTCGTCGAGGACGGGCGCATCACCGAGCTGGGCAGCCACCGCGAGCTGATCGAGGCGGACGGCGCGTACGCGGCGCTGTGGCGGTCGTGGCACGGCTCCGCCGCCGTCCCCTCCTAGATCTTGGACACTTGTGCCACCCATGGGTCGCACAAGTGTCCAAGATCGCTAGGAAGCAGCGATCGGAGCCACCGCCGCGGCGGTCAGCCGTACCAGGTCGGCCGGGTCCAGCTCGATCTCCAGCCCGCGCCGGCCGGCGGACACGTACACCGTGTCGTGCGTCAGCGCGGAGGCGTCCACGACGGTGGGTAGGCGCTTGCGCTGGCCGAGCGGGCTGATCCCGCCGCGCACGTACCCCGTCGTGCGCTCGGCCTGGCCGGGATCGGCCATGGCGGCGCGCTTGCCGCCCGCCGCGCCGGCGAGCGCCTTGAGGTCCAGCGAACCCGACACCGGCACGACGGCCACGGTCAGCGCGCCGTCGACGGTCGCCACGAGCGTCTTGTAACAGCGGGCCGGATCGACCCCCAGCGCTGCCGCCGCCTCCGCACCGTACGACTCCGTACGCGGATCGTGTTGATATTCGTGCACGCGGTGCACGACCTTCTGCCTGTTGAGCAACACGGTTGCCGGGGTGCCCTGCCCTGCCACGACGCGTACGCTACCGCTTCAGACGTGGCCTTCGGGCCGGGGTTGCGGCCGTGTGATCTCCTGGTGATGTAGCCCGATGACGAAAGGTATGACGCGATGAAGGGGAGCCGCCGACTCTACGTGGTCGCGCTCTCCTGCCTTCTCGTCGTGGGGGCGGTGGTCGCGCTGGGAGCGCGCGCGTGGGCGACGGCGACGGTGCACCGCACCGAGGCGCGCTGCGGCCGGCCGGTGGCGGGCGCAGGACCGGCCGCGCCGGGGAGCGCAGGACCGGCCACGTCGGGGAGCGCGGGACCGGCCGCGCCGGCGGGGCCGACCCCCCAGGGACGCGTGGCCGGGCGGACCGGTCCGAACGCCGCACCGAGATCGGGCTCCGGCTCGTGGCGGGTGCACGCCCTGCGGATGGCGGGCTGCAGCGCCTGGCGTGAGGTCCACGGTCGCATGCGGCACCGGCACCACGGCGCCCACCTGCCGGCCCCCGGGGCCTCGCCGATCACGCCGGAACGCACAGCAGGGCGGTCTGCGCTCCAGCGACGCGCGTGAGCACCACGGTCAGCTCGGCGTCCCCGGTCAGCCGGAGGTCGCGGCGCAGCCGCTCCACATCCACCGCGGAGCCGCGCTTGGTGATGGTGATCCGGCCCACGCCACGGGCGTGCAACGCCGAGCGTAGCCGTTTCACCGAGAACGGCAGGGTGTCGATGATCTCCAGACAGCGCGCGTACGGCGTGGCCGTCGCGGCGTCGGCGTACACGTAGGCGATCGTCGGGTCGGCGAGCGTGCCGCCGACCGTGGCGGCGAACTCGGCGACCAGATGGGCCCGCACGACGGCGCCGTCCGGGTCGTACACGTACCGCCGCACCGGCCCGACCGGTGCGCTCTCCTGGCCGCTGCCGGTCAGCTCGTGCGCTTCCCCGTCGCGCAGCAGGGTCGCCCGGCGGGGCACGGCGGCCAGTGGTCCACACCAGAACGCGGCCTCCACGACCTCGCCACGTACCGAGACCCACTCCGCTTCGGCGCCGGGCGGCACGAGGTCGTGGTCGATGCCGGGGGCGAGCTTGAGCACGGTACGGGGTACCCGCCCGGCGAGCCCGACGACGAAGTCCCAGGGCGGGGAGTACGCGTTCGGGTCGAACACCCGCCGGCCGGCGGCGGTACGCCGGGCCGGGTCGCAGAACACCGCGTCGACGTCGTCGAGCGCCACGTCCCGGGCGTCGGCCGCGGCCACGCTGACCCGATCGGCCAGGCCCAGCGCGGTCACGTTCGCCGCGGCGACGGCGGCGGTGACCGGATCCGCGTCGACGGCCCGTACGCGCAGGCCGGCCCGGGCGAACGCGATCGCGTCGGCGCCGACGCCGCAGCCGAGGTCGGCGACGGTGCGCGCACCGGACGCGGCCAGCCGGGCGGCGCGGCGGGTGGCCACCTCGGCGCGGGTCGCCTGCTCCAGCCCGGCGCGGGTGAAGAACATGGCCCGGGCGTCGGCGCCGAACTTCGCCTCGGCCTTGCGCCGTAGCACGGCCTGGGTCAGGGCGGAGGCGGCCAGTTCAGGCGGGATCGATCGCGCGCGCAGCGCCGACGCCGCGCTGAGCGGGTCGTCGGTCGCGACGTCGGCGGCGGCGGTGAGCGCTTCCGCGCCTTCCGGGGTCAGCAGGGCGGCCAGCCGGTCGAGGTCCACCCCGCCATTCTCGCCGGAGGGCGTACGCCCGCCGCGGGCGTACGGACACCGGGCTACCCGAGGTCATCGGGTAGCCCGGTGTCACAGTGGAGCATGGTTCACGCGTTCTCGTTGACGCGGGTTTCGACCACGCAGTCCGGACCGGGGTAGATGAGGCTCTCGTGCCCGTCCGGGAAGCGCACCAGGTACGGCGGGGCGCCGTTCTGGCCGCGCACTTCGATGATCTCGCCGAACCGGTCGCTGTCGCCGACGGTACGTCCGTGGACGTGCAGCCGATCGCCAACGGTTGCCCGCATTCAGATCGCCTCCTTGGCAGGATGTGTACGGCTCCTCTTTTGACGATTGCGCGCCCGTGGGCGCGGCGGAAGCTCTGCTCTACCCCGGGTCCGGGGTTCTTGCACCGCAGGGAAATACATTGCCCGCCGGTACGCACAGTAACGGTTAAGTAACAGAAATCGGGGGACTCTGGGGGAACGCGCGGCCTCGTTGGCACTCTCCTTGACGGAGTGCTAGCCCGGGGAATAACCTCCGGTTAGCACTCTCAGCGTGAGGGTGCCAGACACAGGTGCCTAGCCCGGAGTTTCCGGCACCCGCGACGACGGAAGCGCCAGGCGGCATGAGAGACACGAACTCAATACCCCAGGAGGGTATGCCCGTGACTACCGCGACAAAGGTTGCGATCAAGCCGCTCGAGGACCGCATCCTGGTCCAGGCGAACGAAGCCGAGACCACGACGGCGTCCGGCATCGTCATCCCCGACACCGCGAAGGAGAAGCCGCAGGAGGGCACCGTCCTCGCTGTGGGTCCCGGTCGCGTCGACGACAAGGGCAACCGGATTCCGATCGACGTGAAGGTCGGCGACACGGTGATCTACTCCAAGTACGGAGGCACCGAGGTCAAGTACGGCGGCGAGGAGTACCTGGTGCTGTCCGCCCGGGACGTCCTCGCGGTCATCGAGAAGTGACCAACTGACACCCGTGGACGCCGCCCCGCAGCCGGTACGCACTTCGCATCGGCTTCGGGGCGGTGCTCTTCGTGAAGGGAACTCCACATGGCCAAGATCCTGAGCTTCTCGGACGACGCCCGGCACCTGTTGGAGCACGGCGTCAACGCGCTGGCCGACACCGTCAAGGTCACGCTCGGCCCGCGGGGGCGCAACGTCGTCCTCGAGCAGAAGTTCGGCTCACCCACCATCACCAACGACGGCGTGACGATCGCCAAGGAGATCGAGCTCGCCAACCCGTACCAGAACCTCGGCGCGCAGCTGGTCAAGGAGGTCGCCTCCAAGACCAACGACGTGGCCGGTGACGGCACCACCACGGCGACCGTGCTCGCCCAGGCGATGGTCCGTGAGGGTCTGCGTACGGTCGCCTCCGGTGCCAACCCCACCGGTCTCAAGCGGGGCGTCGACGCGGCGACCGCCGCCATCGCCGAGGCGCTGCGCGGCAAGGCCGCCGAGGTCGCCAGCCGTGACGAGATCGCCCAGGTCGCCACGGTCTCCGCGCAGGACCCGGCGATCGGCGACCTGATCGCCGAGGCCATGGAGAAGGTCGGCCGCACCGGGGTCATCACGGTGGAAGAGGGCTCGACGCTCGCAACCGAGCTCGAGGTCACCGAGGGTATGCAGTTCGACAAGGGCTACATCTCGCCGTACTTCCAGACCGACCCGGAGGCCGGCGAGGCGGTCCTCGAGGACCCGTACATCCTCGTCACCACCCAGAAGATCAGCGCGATCGAGGAGCTGCTGCCGCTGCTGGAGAAGGTCCTCCAGACCAGCAAGCCGCTGCTGATCATCGCTGAGGACGTCGAGGGCCAGGCCCTGTCGACGCTGGTGGTCAACTCCATCCGTAAGACCCTGAAGGTGGTCGCGGTCAAGGCGCCGGCGTTCGGCGACCGCCGCAAGGCCATCCTCCAGGACATCGCGATCCTCACCGGCGGTGAGCTGGTCGCGCCGGAGCTCGGCTCCAAGCTCGACGCCGTCGGGGTCGAGCAGCTCGGCCGCGCCCGCCGTGTCGTCGTGACCAACAACAACACGACGATCGTCGACGGCGCCGGCAGCGAGGCCGACATCAACGCCCGGGTCGAGCAGCTCCGCAAGGAGATCGAGGCGAGCGACTCCGACTGGGACAAGGAGAAGCTCAACGAGCGCCTCGCGAAGCTCGCCGGCGGCGTCGCCGTCATCAAGGTCGGCGCGGCCACCGAGGTCGAGATGAAGGAGCGCAAGCACCGCATCGAGGACGCCATCTCGGCGACCCGGGCGGCCGTCGAGGAGGGCATCGTCCCCGGTGGTGGCGCCGCGCTGGTCCAGATCCTGAGCGCGCTCGACGGCGACCTGGGCCGTACCGGCGACGAGGCGGTCGGCGTCCAGATCGTGCGCCGCGCGCTGGTCGAGCCCCTGCGGTGGATCGCCCAGAACGCCGGGTACGACGGGTACGTCGTGGTCGAGCGGGTCCGGGAAGCGGCCTGGGGCACCGGCTTCAACGCCGCCACCGGTGAGTACGTCGACCTGGTCAAGGCCGGCATCGTCGACCCGGTCAAGGTCACCCGCAGCGCGGTCGCCAACGCCGCCTCGATCGCGGGCCTGCTGCTCACGACCGAGAGCCTCATCGTGGAAAAGCCGCAGGCGCCCGAGCCGGCTGCCGCCGGCGGCCACGGGCACGGCCACGGCCACCAGCACGGCCCCGGATTCTGACCGGTCCGCGGCTCACGCTTCACCACGCCGAACGGCCGGCTCGCCTTCTGACGGGCGAGCCGGCCGTTCGGTGTTGCGGCGCTGAAACAGCGTTGCGACCCCGGGAGTCGGGCGCTGACGGGTTCACCGCGCTACGGCGGATCGGGGTGCGAGCCCCGGCGGCCCGCCGGGCAGTACCCCGCGCGGGGCGAGGACCTGACCGGCGCGCTCGGGCGGGGCGGACGCAGCGGCCGGGCGCTGCGCGGGTGGTGTCTGTGCGGGCTGGCGTGCGACCGGTACGCGCCCTTGCCGCGGCACCGGGGAACGCCCCGGCACCTGGTCATGTCCCGGCGTCTGACCACGTCCCGGCGGCTGTCCCCGCCCCGGGACCTGCTCACGCGCCGACCCGTGACCGCGGCTGTTGGTCGATCGCCGGGCCGGCGGTGGGACCGGCGTGACCGAGCGCGGCGGCGGTGGCCGAAGCCCCAGGCGGGCCTCGAGCCGACCGACGTCGACCCGGGATTGTTGCCGATCGGCCGCGTCCTCCCACCCCGTGGCGAGCAGCCGGAGCCGTTCCGCCTCGGTGAAGCCACCCCAAACGCCGTACGGCTCGCGGGTCGCCAGAGCGTGCGCAGCACACTCGGCGCGTACCGGGCAGCTGCGGCACAGCTGCTTCGCGGCGGCCTCCCGGCGCCCCCGGGACGCACCCCTCTCACCGTCGGGGTGGAAGAACTGGGCGCTGTCCCGGCCCCGGCACAGTCCCAACCGCTGCCAATCCCATATGTCGGCGATGGGACCGGGCAGCCGAGCGACGTTCGTCATGCGCACCCTCCTTCCGTACGTGCGGTTGAGATGACTTGCCAAAAACGCTGGTTGCAAACCACCCGTTGCGTTCTGCTCTCTGATCGCGTTGTACGGGCGAGGGGCCGTTCCGAGAACAGCTGAAGTGTTTTGTCTGGTTCTGTAGTCCCCTCAGAGGAGAGGGGAGATGCGTTGCGTACGGTCCTGGTCTGTGTGAAGACACCGCTTGCCGCCCAGGCGATCGCGGCGTCGGCGTCTCGGCTCGGGGTCGGCTCGGCAGTGCGTACCGCGCTGACCGCGTCCGACGCCGTGTCGCAGCTCGCCACGGAGCCCGCTGAGCTGGTGCTGGCCGATACGGCGGTGGCTCGCCCGGACAGTGCCGACTTCACGCGGCGGGCGCTGGCGGCGTCGCCGGGGGCCACGATCGTGTTCTTCGGCATCGAGGAGCCACGCAACGCGGCCGCGGCCATCGCGGCCGGCGCCCGCGGCGTGATCCGGGCCGACCACACCGACGCGGTGACGCTGGTCACGAAGGCGGTCCTGCTGCTGCTGACGCAGCCGGCCGTCAGCCAGCGGCCGGCCGCGGTCAACGGTGCCGTGGTCGGAAGCCGGCCCGCCGGGCCGAACGGTGGGCCGGGCTGCAGTCCCGTACCGGGCCGGAGCATGGCCGGCGCCGGGCCGAACTGGCCGACGGTGCCGCTACGGGCCACCGCGACGGCGTTGCCGTCCCCGCGCGCGGACGTCCTGACCGAGCCGCCCCGGCGGCGGGTCGAGCTGACCGAGCGTGAGCTGCAGGTGCTGCGGGGAATGGCGGACGGTAAGAGCAACGCGGAGATCGGCCGCGATCTGTTCGTTTCCGAGGACACGGTCAAGACCCATGCTCGGCGGCTGTTCCGCAAGCTCGGTGCCCGTGATCGGGCACACGCGGTCGCCTCCGCGTTCCGCGCGGGCCTGGTGAACTGACCGGTCCTGACATGGGGGGTCGGTACCCCGTGATCAACGACGTTAAACGGCGCGAGGCGGGGGCGGGACCGCCCTGGCCGAGGTGGAGCTACCGGTCGCCGTCGTCGGTGGCGTCGGCCAGCGCGTCGTGTACGCCGTCGGCGTATCCGCGCGCGTACTCCCAGGTGACGTAGTGGTCGGGGTCAGGGTCGTACGCGGGCTCGTGCACGCGGGGCCGGCCTGACGTCAGCAGGTGGCGCAGGTTGGCGCGCAGCAGGTCCCAGTCGAAGTAGTGCGGCTCGTGGCAGTCCTCGCACTCGATGACGAGGCCCCGGATCCCGATGGGGGTCAGCAACGCCTGATAGATCTCGAGGTCGGCGAGATCTTCCAACACGTCCTGCCGCTCGGCGTCGGTCAACGGCTCGCCGGCGGCGTCGTCGGTCGCGTCGAGATCGGCGCTCGGGTCGCCTGGGTCACCGGCGAACGGGTCGATGGGCTCGTCCTGCACCCTTTCACCGTAGCCCCGAACAGGCCGCTGTGCCGGCCCGACACCTGTTCGCGGTACGCCCGTCGCCCGCCTCGACCCGGACGGGCCATGCGCCGGCCGGCCGCCCGCCGCCGCGTGGGTACGATGAATGCACCCGCCCGCCGACCGAGAGCTGGGAAATCACTTCATGGATCTAGACAGCCGTTCGTTGCCGCTCGGGTTGACCTTCGATGACGTCCTCCTGCTCCCCGCCGAGTCCGATGTCGTACCCAGTGCGGTCGACACCTCGACGCAGCTGACGCGCAATGTCCGGCTGCACATGCCGCTCGTCTCGAGCGCGATGGACACGGTGACCGAGGCCCGCATGGCGATCGCCATGGCGCGTCACGGCGGGATCGGCGTCCTCCACCGCAACCTTTCCATCGACGACCAGGCGCAGCAGGTCGATCTCGTCAAGCGCTCCGAGGCCGGGATGGTCACCAACCCGGTCACCTGCTCGCCGGACGACACCATCGGCGAGGTCGACGCCCTGTGCGGCCGCTACCGGATCTCCGGCGTGCCGGTGACCGACGCCGAGGGCGCCCTGGTCGGCATCGTCACCAACCGCGACATGCGCTTCGTCACCGACAAGACCGCCCGCGTGCGCGACGTCATGACGAAGATGCCGCTGGTCACCGCCCCGGTCGGGGTCGACAAGGAGACCGCGCTCGGGCTGCTGCGCCAGCACAAGGTCGAGAAGCTGCCGATCGTCGACGACGCCGGCAAGCTGCGCGGCCTGATCACGGTCAAGGACTTCGCCAAGAGCGAGCAGTTCCCCAACGCGACCAAGGACGACGCGGGCCGGCTGCGGGTCGCCGCCGCGGTCGGCGTCGGCGAGGACTCGTACAAGCGCGCCCGCGCCCTGATCGACGCCGGGGTCGACGTGCTGATGGTCGACACCGCGCACGGTCACAACCGCCAGGTGCTGGAGATGGTGGCCCGGCTCAAGCGCGAGGTGCCCGGTGTCGACGTCGTCGGCGGCAACGTCGCCACGTACGCCGGGGCGAAGGCCCTCGCCGAGGCGGGCGCCGACGGGGTCAAGGTCGGGGTCGGGCCGGGCTCGATCTGCACCACCCGCGTGATCGCCGGTGTGGGCGTGCCCCAGATCACCGCGATCATGGAGGCGACGCGGGCCTGCCGGCCGCTCGGGGTACCGGTCATCGGTGACGGTGGGATGCAGTACTCCGGCGACATCGCCAAGGCGGTCGTCGCGGGTGCCAGCACCGTGATGCTGGGCAGCCTGCTGGCCGGGTGCGAGGAGAGCCCCGGCGACCTGATCTTCATCAACGGCAAGCAGTACAAGTCCTACCGGGGGATGGGCTCGCTCGGCGCGATGCAGTCACGCGGGCAGGGCCGGTCCTACTCGAAGGACCGCTACTTCCAGGACGACGTGCTCTCCGACGACAAGCTCGTACCCGAGGGCATCGAGGGCCAGGTGCCCTACCGCGGCCAGCTGTCGGCCGTCGCGCAGCAGCTCATCGGCGGTCTGCGCGCCGCCATGGGGTACGTGGGCGCCGCCACCATCGACCAGATGCACGAGCGCGGCCAGCTCATCCGGATCACCGCGGCGGGCTTGAAGGAGAGCCACCCGCACGACATCCAGATGACCGTCGAGGCTCCCAACTACCATTCCCGCTGAAGCATTTGCGTCTAATTGGAGTTCACAGTGCGTGACTCGGTCGAGATCGGTCTGGGCAAGACCGCACAGCGGGGGTACCACCTCGACGACATTGCCCTGGTGCCCACCCGGCGTACCCGCGACGTCGACGACGTCTCCACGACGTGGCAGCTCGACGCGTACCAGTTCAAGATCCCGTGCGTGGCGCATCCGTCGGACGCGACGATGAGCCCCGCCACGACGGTCGCGCTGGGCCGCCTGGGTGGCTTGGGCGTGCTCAACGTGGAGGGCCTGTGGTGCCGCTATGAGGACCCCACGCCCGTCCTCGAGGAGTTGGCCGGCCTCGACGAGGGCATCGAGTCGACGCGGCGCCTCCAGGAGGTGTACTCGGAGCCGATCAAGCCGGAACTGATCGTCGAGCGGGTCAAGCAGATCCGCGACGGCGGCGTGACCGTGGCGGTCCGGGTATCGCCGCAGCACACGCTCGCGCTGGCTCCGGTGATCCTCGACGCCGGTGTCGACATCCTGGTCATCCAGGGCACTCTGGTGTCGGCCGAGCACGTGTCGACCGTCGACGAGCCGCTCAACCTCAAGGAGTTCATCGCCGACCTCGACCTGCCGGTCGTCGTCGGCGGCTGCACCAACTACCAGACCGCGCTGCACCTGATGCGGACGGGCGCCGCGGGCGTCATCGTCGGCATCGGCGCGGACGGGTGGGCGACCACCGACCGGGTGCTCGGCATCCGGGTACCGATGGCGACCGCGATCGCGGACGCGGCCGCCGCGCGCCGCGACTACCTCGACGAGACCGGCGGGCGGTACGTGCACCTCATCGCCGACGGCGACATCCAGACCTCCGGCGACATCGCGAAGGCTCTCGGCTGCGGTGCGGACGCCGTGATGCTCGGCGAGCCGCTGAGCCGCTCCGAGGACGCGCCGGCCGGCGGCGCGTGGTGGGTGTCCGCGGCCAGCCACCCGAAGCTGCCGCGCGGCTCGTTCGGCACGGCCGAGGAGCCGGTGGGGACGCTCGAGCGGGTGCTGTTCGGGCCGTCCGACGACCCGGACGGCGCGCTCAACCTGTTCGGCGGGCTGCGCCGGGCGATGGCCAAGTGCGGCTACCGCGACCTCAAGGAGTTCCAGCGGGTCGGCCTGGTCCTCGACCGCTGAGCCTCTCCTCGTCGATCTTGGACAGTTGTGCGACCCATAGGTGGCACAACTGTCCAAGATCGCGGCGTTTACAAAACTAAACTCGTGAGTAACTATGGGCCATGCGCTACGACGTAGTGATCATCGGCTCCGGCTTCGGGGGCAGCGTCTCCGCGCTGCGCCTGGTGGAAAAGGGTTACACGGTAGCGGTTCTGGAGGCGGGACGGCGCTTCGCCGACGAGGACTTCCCGAAGACGTCGTGGCGCTCCCGTAGGTTCCTGTGGGCTCCGGCGCTCGGCTGCTACGGCATCCAGCGCATCAACCTGCTGCGCGACGTGCTGGTGCTGTCCGGCGCCGGAGTCGGCGGCGGCTCGCTGGTCTACGCCAACACGCTGTACCGGCCGCTCGCGCCGTTCTACGCCGACCCGCAGTGGGCGGGCATCACCGACTGGGAGCGCGAACTCGCCCCCCACTACGACCAGGCGGAGCGGATGCTCGGCGTGGTGACGTACAACCGCATGACGCGGGCCGACGAGGCGATGAAGCGGGTCGCCGAGCGGATGGGCGTGGCGGACTCGTTCCACCCCACCCCGGTCGGGGTCTACCTCGGACAGTCGGGTGTGGACCCGTACTTCGGGGGTGTCGGGCCGGCCCGTGACGCCTGTACGCACTGCGGCGCGTGCATGACCGGCTGCCGGACCAACGCCAAGAACACCCTCGTCAAGAACTACCTGTACCTGGCGGAGCGGGCCGGTGCCGAGGTGCACCCGCTCACCACCGTCGACGTGGTGCGGCCGGCCGCCGGCGGCGGGTACGTGGTCGAGACGCACCGCACCGGGCGGACGTGGAAGCGCCGCACCTTCGAGGCCGACCAGGTGATCTTCGCCGCGGGCGCGCTGGGCACCCAGCGTGTGCTGCACCGGTCGAAGACGGCCGGCGCGCTGCCCAACCTGTCCCCGCGGCTGGGCGCGCTGACGCGTACCAACTCCGAGGCGATCCTCGGCGCGCGCACGTTCAACAAGGACGCCGACTACACCGACGGGGTCGCGATCACCAGCTCGTTCCACCCCGACGCCGCCACCCACATCGAGCCCGTCCGGTACGGCAAGAGCTCCAACGCCATGGGCCTGCTGCAGACCGTGCTCACCGACGGCGGCCCGCACCGGATGCTGCGCTGGTGGGGCGTGTTCTTCGCGCAGCCGTGGAAGCACCTGCGGGTGCTGTCGGTGCGCAAGTGGTCCGAGCGTACGGTCATCGCCCTGATCATGCAGTCGCTGGACAACTCGCTACAGACCCACTACAAGCGGGGCTGGCTGGGGCGCCGGCGACTGACGACGACCCAGGGTCACGGCGCGCCCAACCCGACCTGGATCCCGGCCGGCAACGAGGCGGTGCGCCTGCTCGCCGAGGAGATCGACGGCGTGCCCGGCGGCTCGTGGGGCGAGGTGTTCAACATCCCGATGACCGCCCACATCCTGGGCGGAGCGCCGATCGGCGCGGACGCTTCGCGGGGGGTCATCGACGCGTACCACCGCGTCTACGGCCATCCGGGGCTGCACGTGGTCGACGGCGCGGCGGTCAGCGCCAACCTCGGGGTCAACCCGTCGTTGACGATCACCGCGCAGGCTGAGCGGGCCATGTCGATGTGGCCCAACAAGGGGGAGGCCGATCCGCGCCCGCCGCTGGGATCGGCGTACGAGCCGGTCGAGCCGGTCGCGCCGCGCAATCCGGTCGTACCGGCGACCGCACCGGCCGCCCTGCGCCTCCGTACATAGGCGATCTTGGACACCTGGCGGTGCCATGGGCCCGCTACGTGTCCAAGATCTGTAACGGGGACGAAATCCCCCCGAAACCCCCAGAAGTAAGGCTGCAAGGGAGTCCACCCTGGGGGGAGCGGTGGATCCTTATCCCGGTTGGCTGAACCCCGGCGACAACGCCTGGCAACTGGTCGCCGCCACGCTCGTCGGCCTCATGAGCATCCCCGGCCTCGCGCTCCTGTACGGGGGACTGGCGCAGCGCAAGTGGGTGGTCAACACCATGCTGATGGCGTTCGCCGGCTTCGCGCTCGTCCTCGTCGCGTGGGTGCTCTACGAGTTCAACCTGGCGTTCGGCAAGCCGCTGCACCTCGGCCCCGGCATCCTGAGCAGCTTCATCGGCACGCCACACCCGATCCTCGGCCCCGGTTCGCTGCAAGGGAGGGCCCGGATCCCGCTGGTCGACGGCTCGATGCCCGCGTTCCGGTACCCGCGGTCCACGCTCGCCTACTTCCACTTCGCCTTCGCGGCCATCACCCCGTTGCTGTTCCTGGGCTCGGTACTCGGCCGGATGAGCTTCAAGGCGTGGCTGCTCTTCGTACCGCTGTGGTCCGGCCTCGTGTACTCGGTGAACGCGTTCCTGCTGTGGGGCGGTGGCTGGTGGGCGCACGCGGGCGCGCTGGACTACAGCGGCGGGTACGTGATCCACCTGGCCGCCGGTACGACCGGCTTCACCGCGGCCGCCGTCATCGGCCCGCGGCTGGCCCGCGACCGGGCCCGGCCGCTGCCCAACAACCTGCCGATGGTGGCCGCCGGCGCCGGGATCCTCTGGCTGGGGTGGAACGGGTTCAACGGCGGCGACATGTACTTCGGCGGCGCGAACGCCGCCGCCGCCGTGCTCAACACCAACCTCGCCACCGCCGTGGCGCTGCTGACCTGGCTGCTGCTGGACATGTCGGCCGGTCCGCAGCGCAAGCCCACCTTCCTGGGCGCGGTCAACGGCATGATCACCGGCCTCGTCGCGATCACGCCGGCCGCCGGCTTCGTCAGCGGCTGGGGCGCGCTGCTGGTCGGCCTCGTCGCGTCGAGCGTGGTCTGGCTGTCCTGGAACAAGCTCTCGAGGCTCGCGCTGTTCCGCAGGGTGGACGACACCCTCGGGGTGTTCCACACCCACGGCGTCGCGGGCCTCACCGGCGGCCTGCTCGTGGGCCTGCTCGCCGATCCGGCGATGGCGGTGTACCTGAAGCCGGGTGGCGGCGTCGCGTACAGCGCCAGCGGCCTGTTCTACGGCCATCCCCGGCAGCTCGCGCTGCAGGCGGGCGCCGCGGTGACGGTCATCGTGTGGGACGCGGCGCTGACGTTCGCGATCCTCCGGGTGATCGGGTTGTTCGTGCGGCTGAGGCTGCCCGACCAGGTCCTCGAGACGGGGGATCTGGGCGTGCACGACGAAGAGGCTTACCCGGGCGAACCGGTCGAGGTCATCCCGTCGCCCCGTTCCTCGCCGGAGACGATGCCGCTGCCGGCCCCGCCCGGGTCCGCGTCCACCGCCCCACCTGCTGCCCCGCCCGGGTCCGCGTCCACCGCCCCACCCGGCTCCGCGCCCGCCGCCCCGCCTGGGGGAAAGCGCGCCGGCGGCGGATAGGCTCGGTGTCATGACAACGCCGCCGCCGGTCCTCGTCGTCGATTTCGGAGCCCAGTACGCGCAGTTGATCGCCCGTCGCGTGCGGGAGGCCAACGTCTACTCCGAGCTGGTGCCGCACTCGACCCCGGTGGAGAAGATGCTCGCCCGCAAGCCGGCCGCGATCATCCTTTCCGGCGGCCCGTCCAGCGTCTACGCCGACGGCGCGCCGCAGGTCGACCCGGCGCTGTTCGACGCCGGGGTGCCGGTCTTCGGTATCTGCTACGGCTTCCAGGCGATGGCCCGGGCGCTCGGCGGCGAGGTCGCCCACACCGGTCTGCGCGAGTTCGGCGGCACCCCGCTGAACATCGCCGACGAGCCCGGCGTCCTCCTGCGGGACCTGCCGGCCGACCAGTCGGTATGGATGAGCCACGGCGACAGCGTCTCGACCGCGCCGCCCGGCTTCACCGTCACGGCCGCGTCCCCCGGGGCCAGGGTGGCGGCGTTCGAGAACACCGAGAAGCGGCTCGCCGGTGTCCAGTTCCACCCCGAGGTGGCGCACACCCCGTACGGTCAGGAGATCCTGCGCCGCTTTCTGACCGGCATCGCGGGTGTCGAGCCGACCTGGACCAACGAAGAGATCATCGAAGAGCAGGTCCGGGCGATCCGCGAGCAGGTCGGCGACAAGCAGGTCATCTGCGGTCTGTCCGGCGGGGTCGACTCGGCGGTGGCCGCCGCGCTGGTCCACAAGGCGGTCGGCGACCAGCTCACCTGCGTCTTCGTCGACCACGGCCTGCTGCGGGCCGGCGAGGCCGAGCAGGTCGAGAAGGACTACGTGGCCGCCACCGGCATCAAGCTGAAGGTGGTCGACGCGGCCGACCGGTTCCTCGACGCGCTCGCCGGCGTCACCGACCCCGAGCAGAAGCGCAAGATCGTGGGCCGCGAGTTCATCCGGGTCTTCGAGCAGGCGGCCCGGGAGGTGGCGGCCGAAAACGACGTCGAGTTCCTGGTGCAGGGCACGCTGTACCCCGACGTCGTGGAGTCCGGCGGCGGATCCGGCACCGCAAACATCAAGTCGCACCACAACGTCGGCGGCCTGCCGGAAGATCTCACGTTCAAGCTGGTCGAGCCGCTGCGCACGCTGTTCAAGGACGAGGTACGCGCGATCGGCGCCGCCCTCGGCCTGCCCGACGAGATCGTGTGGCGGCACCCGTTCCCGGGTCCCGGCCTGTCGATCCGGATCATCGGCGAGGTGACCCGCGACCGCCTGGAGGTGCTGCGCGTAGCCGACAAGATCGCCCGTGAGGAGCTCACGGCGTCGGGGCTCGACCGGCGGATCTGGCAGTTCCCGGTCGTCCTGCTGGCGGACGTGCGCAGCGTGGGCGTGCAGGGTGACGGGCGCACGTACGGGCACCCCGTCGTGTTGCGGCCGGTGGAGAGCGACGACGCGATGACCGCCGACTGGTCCCGGCTGCCATTCGACCTCCTCGCCCGCATTTCCACCCGGATCACCAACGAGGTGCCCGAGGTCAACCGGGTCGTCCTCGACGTCACCAGCAAGCCTCCGGGAACCATCGAGTGGGAGTGAGCCCCTACCGCGGGGCTCCCGGCGTCGGCGGGGTCCAGGCGGCTGCGGGCTGAAGCGGCGCCTCCGGCACGATCATCCAGAGGATCGGGTACGCCAGCAGCGCACCGCCGCCGGTGAAGAACGCGAGGACGACGAACAGTACCCGGACGATCGTCGGGTCCATGTTCGAGTACTCCGCGATGCCGCCGCAGACGCCGGCGACCATGCGGTTGGTACGGGAGCGGTAGAGCTTGCGGTACGAGGTCTCAGTCATGTCCTCAACGATGCGGCCTGAGGTGCCTGATCCGCCTCGGGTGACGCCCTGATCTTCGACCCTGGCCCGGCCCGGAGATCGACCCCGAGGCCGCCGTGCGCGACAAGTGTCAGCAATCCGACAGTGGCTCTGCTTGTTCACCTAATCCGGACAGAATTTCGCCGTGACGCCCGCTCTCGAGCCTCTCCGCAAGATCGCGGCCTACGCGCTCTGTTTCGACGCCGCCGGTCGGGTTCTTCTCGTGCGCGCGTCTTCGCAGTCCGGCACCCCCGGCGTGTGGTCGCTACCCGGCGGCGCGGTCGACCACGGGGAGCATCCGCTCGACACCGTCGTCCGGGAGACGGCGGCCGAGACGGGGCTGTCGGTGACCGTCACCCGGCTCGATGACGTCCGCACCGACATGCGCGCCTTGCCCAGCCGGGGCGTCGTGCTGCACACCGACCGGCTGCTCTACGAGGTGACGATCCGGGGCGGCGCGCTGCGCGACCGGGTGGGCCAGCCCACCGACCTGGCCCGCTGGTTCACGCTCGAGGAGGCCGCGGCGCTGCCCCTGCGCCCGTTCACCGCGATGGCGCTGGACCTCCCGCCGGCCCCGGTCGACCTGCGCCCCGACGAGCCGCCCGAGGTCCCCTCGTTCTACGCGGTGCCCGGCCCGGACGGCCTGCACCGGGCGCAGCGCTTCGCCGCGTACGCGGTCGCGACCGACCCGCAAGGCCGGGTGCTGCTGACGCGGGTCGCCCCGGGCTATCCGGGGGCCGGCAACTGGCATCTGCCCGGCGGCGGCACCGACTACGGCGAGGCGCCGGGCGTGGCGCTGCTGCGCGAGTTGGCGGAGGAGACCGGGCAGCGGGGCCGCCTGGTCGAGCTGATGGGGGTGGCGAGCCACCGCGACGCCGCCTCGCTGGGCCCCGAGGGGTACCCGATCGACTGGCACGGGGTGCGCGCCTTCTACCGGGTGGAGGTCCCGGTGCCGACGCCACCGAAGGTTCTCGACGTCGGCGGCTCGACCGACACGGCGCGGTGGTTCACCGCCGCGGAGCTGGCCGGGCTGCCCCTCACCGAAGTGACGGTCGAGGCGCTGCACCGCGCCGGGCTGACCGCGGGCCAGGCCACGCCGGCCTGACCAGCGCGGGCCCGGTCCGCGCCGCGGGTACCGTCGGGCGCGTGGAGACGACGACACGGCGGCGTCGGATCGGCGCGTACGGGTTCTGCTACGACGACGACCGCATGCTGGCCTGCTTGACGGAGGACCGGCGGCTGCGGGTGCCCGGCGACGCGGTGCGGCAGGGCGAGCATCCGGTCGACACGGTGGTCCGCGCGTTCGCTCAGGCAACCGGCCTGACCGTCGAGGTGACCCGGCTGCGCGACGCCGACACCGAGGTCGTGTGCACGCCCGCGGAGCAGACCCATCAGGACCGGCTGCTCTTCGACGTCCGGATCGTCGGGGGTGAGCTGCCCGGACACGTCGCGTGGGTGCCTGCCGTGGACGCGGGCGGCGTACCTCTACTGGAGATCGCAAACGATCGGCGCCGGCACCGTGAGGTGCAGCGCTTCGGCGCGTACGGGCTGGTCACCGATCCGCAGGGGCGGGTGCTGCTGACCCGGATCGCGTCGGGGTACCCGGGGGCGGGGGAGTGGCACCTGCCGGGCGGGGGTACGGACTTCGGCGAGTCGCCGACCGAGGGCCTGCTGCGCGAGCTGGCCGAGGAGGCTGGCCAGCAGGGCCGGGTCAGCGAGCTGCTGGGGCTGTCGAGCGGCCACAGTCCGGCGGCGGTCGGGCCGGAGGGGTATCCGATCGACTGGCACGTGGTCCGCGTGCACTACCGGGTCGTCGTGGACGAGCCGGTCGAGCCGCTCGTCACGGAGGGTGCAGGTGGTTCCACGGCCGCGGCTGCCTGGTTCGACCCTGCCGACCTCGGCCAGCTCCGGTTGACGCGCGCTGCGCGTACGGTGATCGATGGCCATCTCGCGCGGTGACGGTCGGCCCGGTCACAATCTGTCGATGACAACGATGTCCGTCGCTACTATGGACGACGGGTACCACGGGTCGCTACGTTCCGTGGCGGAAGTTTGTACTTATTGCCCCCTTCGTGGCGATTCAAGAAGAAAAGATCTAGCGCCGAGCGTCGCCATTTCCCGCTTTCATGTGCGATGGTGTAGGCCGCAAACCGCGCGGGTGGGAACCCGTCCTGTAGTGGAGGATTTAGGTGCCGAGAGCCCCTTGGCGTCGGCGTCGTACGACGGACAGCCCGCGTCCCGCGGGTCGTGGCTGGGCCGGCCGACTGCGCCGCAGTGGCTCGCTTGCCCGGCAGATGCTGCTCGTCGGCCGGCCCGGCCGGCGGCGCATCGAATCTGCGTCGGGTACGACGACGATCATCTTGCCTGAGCGGCGCGATCTCGAAAGCCGACGATCCGGCCAGGTCCGGCGGCGCGGTCACACGCGAACCGTGACGGCCGCCCCTGCCGCAATCGCGCCCACCACCCCGACCGCGCCGGCCGCCGACCCGGCGCCGGCCTCCGGCGGGCTGTCGATTCCACTTCTGCCCGGACCCCGGACGCCGGCCCGACGGATCCGCTTCGTCGTAGCCAACGCCTGCACCGTCGGCAGCCTGCTGCTCGGTATGTCGGCCATCTTCCTGGCGCTCAACGGCGTCAGCGTCCGGTGGGCCGCGCTGTGCCTGATCGCCTGTGTCGTGTTCGACGGCCTCGACGGCGCGCTGGCGCGCAAGCTCGGCGTCGCGAGCCCGTTCGGGGCGCAGATGGACTCCCTGGCCGACATGTGCTCGTTCGGTGTGGCGGCGCCCGTCGTCGTGTACGCCTGGCTCGCCGGTTCGGCGCCGGTCTGGCTGGCCATGCCCGCCTGCGCGCTGGTCGCCGTCTGCGCCGCGATCCGGCTGGCCCGGTTCAACGTCTCGCCCAAGGACGGCAGGTTCTTCTGCGGGGTACCGACGACCATGGTCGCCGCGGTGCTCGGCCTGAGCACGCTCATCCAGCCGGCGATACCGGCCTCGGCGCGGGCCGGTGCGGTCGCGGTTCTCGCGCTCGCGATGGTCTCCAGCTTCCCGTACGCGAAACTGCCCCGCCTGCTCCGGCTGCCTCCGTGGCTGCTGGTCCTGCCGGTGGTGGGCGCGCTACTCGACTACCGGCTGACGTTCGCCGGGGTCGTGGTGGCCTACCTCGTCAGCGGCCCGCTGGTGTGGCTGCGGCAGCGGAACACCTAAAGATCTTGGACACCTGGCGGGGTGATAGGCCCGCCAGGTGTCCAAGATCTGTGCGGCTCAGCTCCAGCGGGCGATCACTGTGACGCCACCCACCACCCGGTCACCCGGGGCGACCTCCGGAGTGGCCCGGTCGGCCGGCAGGTAGACGTCGGTGCGGGAGCCGAAGCGGATCAGACCGAAGCGCTCACCGCGCGCCAGCACCGAGCCGATCGGGGCCCGTTGCACGATGCGCCGGGCGATCAGGCCGGTCCGCTGCGCCACCACGACCCGGCCGTACGCGGTGTCGAGCACCGTGTACGCCGCGACGTTGTGCTCGGCGGCGGCCTTCATCGCCGCCGCGTACCCGCCGTCCTCGACGAAGTGCTCGACCACCCGCCCGGCCACAGGGGAGCGGTTGACGTGCACGTCGAGCACGGACAGGAAGACCGCGATGCGCAGGAACTCGCCGTCGCCGAAGCGCTCGTCGCGTAGCCGCTCCACCGCGAGGACCTTGCCGTCGCTGGCGGCCACGACCGCCTTCGGGTCGTCCGGGCTGTCGCGCTGCGGGTCCCGGAAGAACGCGGCGACCGGCGCCGCGGCCAGCGCGGGCACGATCCACAGCTTGGACTTGGGCCGGGCGGCCTTGGTCAGAGCCGCCAAGCCGAGCGCGATGCCGGCCGCCGCGACGCCGTTGGAGTCGATGTTCATGCCGCGCGTGACCGCCACGCTGGACGACCGGTGCGCCGGGAGCATCCGCTCGACCACCGCCTGGTCGGCCGCCGTGTAGCGCAGCCGGTGGACGCGAACCGGGGGCACGTTGCGCAGTACCAGGTCGCTGCCGACGCCGTACAGCGCAGCCTGCCGTTCGATCTCGTCGGCCGCACCGCTCGGCAGCGTCGTCGCCGGCACGACCAGCGACAGCACCCCGCCCGTGTTCATCAGCTTGACGAGCTCGTCGAGGCGGGCGCGGGTCTCCTCGGCCGTACCGGACAGCGGCTCGGCCAGGATCACCACATCGGCCGGTTCCACATCGCCGAGGGACCCGGCCACCAGCACCCGGTCGGCGACCCACCGACCCTGACCGGCCAGGTGGGTGCCGAGCGCGGCGGCTGCGGTCTCGTCGGTCGCCACCACGGTGAGCTTGTCGTCCGGCAACAGCGCCTCGATCGCGGCCGCGAGCACCGCAGAGCCGGCGTCGACGCCGACCAGCAGCCCCGTCTTGGGACCGCCGTGGCGAGCCAGTTCGGCGGCGAGCACCCGGGCCGCGCGGGGCCCGAGCTGGATCGGGCGCCGCGACCCGCCGGACACGGGACGTGCTGGGAACTGCGTCAAGATCGGCTCCTGAAGTGTTACCGCCCGATCCGCGTCCGGCTGGCGGACGCGGATCGGTGAGTGGATTCGCCGGCCAGCATATTCGGCCGAACGGTGGACCGCCGGGTAGCGGACGGTCAGCTCACAGGTCGGACGCGTCCTCGTCGCCAGTGTGGTCGCCGTTCACCCCCGCGCGCCGGCCGGTGTCGGAGCGCAGTGCGCTCACCAGTCCGATCACCCCAAACACGATCAACGCGCCGGCGAGGAACCAGCCCAGCCGGGGCAGAGCCAGATCGACGGTACGGCCGAAGAACCACCAGCCGACCGCCAGCAGGAAGATCAGGCCGAAGATGAGCGAGAGCAGGTCGGTGCGGTGCGCCTTCATCGCCGGACCTCCAGCTTGCCGAGATTGACCGTGGTGTTGAGCTGCAGGGTGCCGCCGCCCGGACCGTCCCGGCCGTTGTCGTGCGTCTGGTGGGTGTCCTTGCCGAAGCCGCCCCAGTGCTGGCCCAGGATGTCGGCGCTGCCGCCGTCGACCGTCGCCGTCACGTCCACGTCGACGTCGGGCGGCAGGATGACGACCAGGTTGCCGACGTCCACGTGGGCGTCCAACGACACCGTGTGGTCGCGGAAGTCGACGTGGCTGAGGTCGAGCGTGCCATTGCCCACCCCGATCGTGTAGTTGCTGTCCAGCTCGTTCACGTTCATGGGCTGCCACATCCTGTCGTGGTCCGTCGCGGCGCGGGTGAAGTGCCAGGGCGCGCCGTGCCACGGCGCGACCCGCGCGGCGGCCGAGACGGTCGTGAGGGCGGCCAGCAGCACCAGCCCCGGAAAGATCAGCCAGCGGGCGCGGCCCACCCAGGCGCCCACCACGAGGCCGAACCCGATGACACCGAGCGTGGCGGCCAGGTACGCGGAAGCGGGGACCACGTGACCGGCCACGTCGTAGACCGCCAGCGCACCGAGCACGAGACACATCAGCGACAGCACCAGCCGGCCCAGCCGGGACCGCTCGCGCGGGGGCTTCGGCACCGGTGGCCGTGCCGGGGCCAGCCCCGGGTACATCGGAGGAGGCGGCGGCGCGTACCCCAACGACTGCGCGTACGGGCTGAAGCTCGCGTACGGGCCGTGCGGCGCGAACGGCTCGCCGGTCGTCGGCGGGTGCGGCGGCGCCGGGGCGTTAGGCGGCGTCGGAGCGTCCGGCTGCGTCGGCCGGTCTGATCCCGCCGGCGTGCTCCACGGGGGTGACCAACCCGCCGCGGGCGGCGGGGGCGCGTCCGAGGGCCGGCTGGCGGGAAGGCGGCCGCGCGACACGAGCGCCGCGGCGCCGAGGATGACCGCCGCGCCGAGCAGGGCGCTGCGGAGGCTGCCCGAGAGCGCCACGCCGGCCATGACCACGGTCAGGGCCGCCAGGAGGAGAGCGACCGGCGTGGAGGTGCTGGACCGGCCGCGCCCGATCAGCGCCTCCGCCGGGGAGCCGGTGTCGCCCTCGGCCGGGATGAGCAGCCAGCCGAGGAGGTAGACCAGCAGACCGACGCCGCCGAAGAGAGTCAGTACGCCGAACAGGACCCGCCACAGCACCGGGTCGGTGTTCGTCGCGCGGCCGATCGCGGCCGCCACCCCGGCGAACCACCGGCCGTGCTGCGGGCGGATCAGCCCGTACCGCGCGGCGAACGCGCCACCCGTAGGCTGCGACGGCCCGAAGGCGCCGCCGGGCGGTGGCGGCGGGAAACCGCCCGGAGGAGGCGGTGGGAAACCGCCCGGAGGCGGCGGTGGGAAGCCGCCGGGCGGCGGGGGCGGCGGTGGCGTGCCCGGGCCGGCCCCGTGCCCGGCCCCGGCGTCTTCGGCCGTGTGCCCGGCCCCGGCGTCTTCGGCGTCCGGGTCCAGCCGCTTGGTGTCGTCGAGCAGCGGCCTCGTCCGCTCCGGGGACGCCTCCGGCTGCGCGTGTGGGGGCTGCGTCTCAGCGTCCTGCGGCTGCGTCTCGGCGTCCTGCGGCTGCGTCTCAGCGTCCTGCGGCTGCGTCTCGGCGTCCTGCGGCGGCGTCTCGGCGTCCCGCGGTTGCGTCTCCTCCCGGGTGGGGTCGACGGGCCCGTTCTCGGCAGGCTTCTCGGTCATGTCACGATCGTGCCGCCGCAGATCGCTGAGATACCTCAGGAATCGACCCTGAGGCAACCCTGAGTTCCTGGCTACGGGGCGGATCCGGTGGTCGGTGCCGGCTCCGGCATGTGACGATCGATGCCACAACCTGCTGTTCCTTCGAGTGAGGATGCCCCGATGACCGCGCCAACGCCGGCCCGCCGTCTGTACCGGGTGACCGACGCCCGGGTCGCGGCCGGGGTCGCCGCCGGGATCGCCGCGCACCTCAACGCGTCCGTGACCCTGGTCCGCATCGCGTTCGTCGTCCTCGCCAGCTTCAACGGCCTCGGCGCGGTGCTGTACGCCGCGTTCTGGGCGGTGCTGCCGGTCGCACCCGGTCAACGGCGCAAGGCCGGGCGCAACCGCCGCCAACTGGTGCCGTTCCTCGCGCTCGGGCTCGGCATCCTGCTCGTACAGGTGCTGTCCGGCACGGGTGCGAAATCGGTGATCGGCTGGCTGGTCGCGGTCGTGGCCGTCGGCGTCGGCATCATCTGGCGCCAGTCCGACCCCAAGCGCCGGGAGCGGTGGACTGCCACCGTTCCGCAGGCGCCCTGGCTGGGGGTCGTCCTCGAAGAAGGCGACCGGCGCGCGTTCATCCTGCGCCTGGTCGGCGGCGGTGCGCTGGTGGTCGTCGGCATCGTCGGTACGGTGGCCGTGGTCTCCGGCTCCGACCTCGCCGCGCTGGTGAACGGCCTGCTGTTCGCCGGGCTGGCCCTCGCGGGCGTGGGTCTCGCGCTGGCGCCGCTGCTGTGGCGGGTCTTCGGCCAGCTGCGGACCGAACGGGAGGCCCGCATCCGCGAGCAGGAGCGCGCCGAGGTCGCGGCGATGATCCACGATCAGGTGCTGCACACGCTCGCCCTGATCCAGCGCCGGGCCGAGGACCCCAAGAGCGTGCTGCGGCTCGCCCGGGCTCAGGAGCGCACCCTGCGCGGCTGGCTGTACAAGTCGACCGCGTCGCCGGCCGAGCGCTTCAGCGCCGCGCTGGAGGAGGCCGCTGCCGAGGTCGAGGACACCTACGCCATCGCCGTCGAGGTGGTGGTCGTCGGCGACCGCGACGTCGACGACCGGGTACGCGCGCTGGTGGCCGCGGCGCGCGAGGCGCTCGTCAACGCCGGCAAACACGCCAAGGTGTCGACGGTGTCGTTGTACGCCGAGGTGGAGCCCGATCAGTGCAGCGCGTTCGTGCGGGACCGCGGGGTGGGCTTCGACCTTGAGGCCGTCGACGACGACCGGCACGGCGTACGGGGGTCGATCCTCGGCCGGATGAAGCGGCACGGTGGCCGGGCCGAGATCCGCAGCGAGCCGGGGAGCGGCACCGAGGTACGCCTGTTCATGCCCACTCCGGGGTGGAGCCCGGCGGAGGAGAAGGAAAAAGTAAGTGAGTGAAATCGAAGCCGGTCGGCTCAAGGTCTTCCTGGTCGACGACCACGCCATGTTCCGCGCCGGGGTCCGCGCTGAGCTGGGTGCCCACGTCGACGTGGTGGGGGAGGCCGGGTCGGTCAACGAGGCCGTCAGCGGCATCGCGCGTACCGGGCCGGACGTGGTCCTGCTCGACGTGCACATGCCCGACGGGGGTGGCCGGGCGGTCCTGGAGGCGATGCGGCAGACCCATCCGCAGGTGCGCTTCCTCGCGCTGTCGGTCTCCGATGCGGCCGAGGACGTCATCGGACTCATCCGGGCGGGCGCCCGCGGGTACGTGACGAAGACGATCTCCCCGGAGGAGCTCGCCGGGGCGGTACGCCGGGTGGCCGACGGCGATGCCGTGTTCAGCCCGCGCCTGGCGGGTTTCGTCCTCGACGCGTTCGCCGCCCGCCCCGACGCCCAGCTGGCCGATCCCGAGCTGGACCAGCTCACCAACCGCGAGCGGGAGGTGCTGCGGCTGCTGGCGCGCGGGTACGCGTACAAGGAGATCGCCAAGGAGCTGTACATCTCGATCAAGACGGTCGAGACGCACGTGTCGAACGTGCTGCGAAAGCTCCAGATGTCGAACCGGTACGAGCTGTCGCGCTGGGCGGCCGACCGCCGGCTGGTGTAGGGCCGCTTGAGCCCACGTGTCATCGTCGGAGCGTGCTCACCGTAGAGGGAATGACGCGCAGCTTCGGGGAGCTGGTCGTGCTCGACGGCATCAGCTTCTCCGTCGCGCCGGGGCAGGTCGCGGTCGTGCTCGGCCCCAACGGCTCGGGCAAGACGACCCTGCTGCGCTGCGTCGTCGGCGCCGATCGGGCCGACGGTGGCGAGGTGCTGCTGGAGGGGCGTCGACTGGACGAGGCCGACCCCTGGACGCGGTCGGTCCTGGCGGCGGCGCTCGACGACATCGACTTCTTCCCCGACCTGTCCGTCGTCGAACACCTGGAACTGCTGGCCGTCGCCCACGGTGGCACGGGCGAGCCGGTCGAGGAGGTCCTGGCCGAGCTCGGGCTCGCCCCGGCGCGCGACCAACTGCCCCCCACGCTCTCCAGCGGCCAGCGCCGTCGGCTCGCGCTCGCGTCGTGTTTCGTGCGGCCGCGCCGTCTGCTGGTACTCGACGAGCCGGAGCAGCGGCTCGACGTGCGCGGGCGGGCCTGGCTGGCCGACCGGCTGCGCAGGGAGAAGGCGGCCGGCACCGCGGTACTGATGGCTTCGCACGACCCCGAACTGATCGACGCGGTCGCCGACGTGCGGATCGGGATCGGCGGGTGACCGCCCAGCCTGATCGGCGGGTGACCGCCGCGACTGATCGCGGCGCGGCCGCCGTACTGCCGGCCGTACTGCCGGCCGGCCTGCCCAGCGCCCGGCAGCTGCGGCTGCGGTTGCGCCGGGCACGGCGTGGGCATCACAGCCGCTCGTACGGTGACGTCCTCACCGACGCGTACATCCTGGTGTGGTTCGTGCTCATGTACGGCTGGGTGCTCGTCACCGCCGGCCGCGCCTACCTGCACGCCCCGGCCGCCGGGCGGGCCGATCCGGGCGAGCGGTACTGGATCTGTGTCGGCGCGGTCCTGGCCGGCGCCGGCCTGGCCTGGCAGGGGCTGCGGGCGTTGGGGCCGCTGCTGGTGACCCCGGCGGCCCAGACCTGGGTGGTCAGCGCCCCGATCGACCGGCGGGCCTGGCTGCTCCCGCGATTCGCGGTGCTGCTCGCGGTGGCGGCGGTCGGACTCGCGGCTCTCGGCGTGGGGTCCGGGGCGATGGGTACGCCCCATTCCGGAGCGGACCTGGGCTGGGCGGCGCTCGCCGGGGCGACCTGGGGAGCGTCGGGCGTCGCGCTGAGCGTGGCCGCTCAGGGGGCTCGCCGGGGAGGTCGTTGGCCGCGCCTGGTGGCGGTGACGCTCACCGTGGCCGGCGCGGTCACGGCGATCGCGGTGATCGGGCTCCACTTCACCGGCGGCCGTCCCGGCCGCCCGACCGTCCCGCTCACCGCTCCGCTCGCACTCGCTGGCCTGCCGCTGGTCGTGACCGCCGTGATCTTCGCGGTGCGCGCCCTTCCCCGCGTGGAGCGGGCGACCCTCACGGCTGGTGCGCAGTTCGCCACCGCGGCCGCCACGGCCGTCATCTGGCTGGATCCCTCACTGCTCGCCGGCATCCTCGAAAACCGCAGGTGGCGCGGGATAGGTCGGGTGCGCAGCCGGCGGTTTCGGGCGCGGGGCCGAGGGTTGGTGCTGCTCCAGGCCGAGGTGCGCCGGCTGCGCCGGCATCCGCGCGCGATCGTGCTGTGGGCCGCGCTGGCGCTGGCGCAGTACGCCCTGGCCGTCGCGCTGCCGCCCGCGGCCGGGGCGGCCCACGTCGTCGGCGCGTACCTGGCCGCCGGCCGGTTGACCGGGGGCCTGCGGGCGGTCAGCCGCGCTCCCGGGCTGCGCCGCGCGCTCGGTGGCGGTGACACCGGGCTGCGCCTGGTCCATCTCGTCATACCCACGCTCGGTGTGGCCCTGTGGTGGCTCGTCACCATGCCGGTCGCCGGGGTGCACCCCGGGCTGTCGGGGATCCTGATGGTCGCCGGAGTCGTCGCCGCTGTCTACCGGGCCGCCACCCGCCCGCCCATGGCGTACGGCGGAGTGGTCGTGGAAACACCGTTCGGGCTGATCCCGGTCGACCTGCTGCGTCAGCTCACCCGCGGGCTGGACGTGCTCGCCGTACTGGTGATCGCGCAGTCGCTGTTCGGCTAAGTACGGATCTTGGACAGTTGGCGGGGTGATAGGCCCGCCAGGCGTCCAAGATCGCCGGTTATTCGCCGGTTATTCGGTGCGGATGATCGTGAATGACTCGGCCAGCCGGCCGTCCGGCAGGCCGTGCCCGCGCGCCTGGGTGGCGTGCCGTTCGCGCAGCATCGCCTCGAACCCCTCGATGTGGCTCACCTGCGAGGCGTGCGCGCGCAGCGCCGCCAGCTTCCGGTCGAAGGTGTCGGTGATGTCGACGACGTGGTCCGGTGCCGGACCTGCCGCGTACCAGACCTCGCGCACCGTCCAGGCCTGCAGACCGTGGTCGCGCAGCAGCTCCGGGAACGCGAACGGGTTGCGCGAGTCCGGGTAGACCGCGCACGTGGTCGCCTCGCCCACCGCCAGGTGGTCCGGGTGGCTCGGGCCCGCGATGCGCTCCCAGCGACGCAGTGGCGAGTTGGTGAGGACCCGGTCGGGCCGGAACCGCCGGATCGCCGCCGTGATGTCGCGGCGCAGCTCCAGGGACGGGGTGAGGGTGCCGTCGGCGTACCCGTCGAGGAACTCGACCTGCTTGACCCCGACCGCGGCGGCCGCCGCGCGCTGCTCGGCCTCGCGGATGATCGGCATCTGCTCGCGTGGAGTGTCGTCGAAGCCGCCCGCGTCACCGCGGGTGACCAGCAGGTACGCCACCTCGATGCCCTCGTCGACCCAGCGGGCCACCGTGCCGGCGGAACCGAAGTCGACGTCATCGGGGTGGGCGAGGACGCACAGCACCCGCTGGACGTCGGGCAGCGGCTCGGCTGAAGGCGGGAAGGTCACGAAAACTGATCTTACGTCGCCCGACCGGAGTGCAGCCCGCATGCGGCGGGGGCGCCGGGGGCCGCGCCTACAGCGGGCCGCGGCCGGCGCGGAGGAGGAGCAGCGCGAGCTGTACGCCGTCGTCGCCGAGAACCGCGCGGAACTTCTCGAGGATCTGGCGCTCGCGGGCGAGCACGAGGCGGGTGCCGCCGGAGGCGACGCGGGTCCTGCCGACCTCCTGGGACAGGGCGGCCCGCTCCTGCCACAGGCGGATGATCGTCTCGTCGATCTCATCGATGCGGGTACGTAGCGACGCGATGTGCGCGTCCGGGGAGCCGGCCCCGGCTGAGTTGTCGTTCATGGCGTCCACGGTGGTCGCAGTCATCTCTTCAGTCCCATTCTCGCGGTATGGGCCTCGTGCTCGTCCCGGAACGCAAACGCCCCGGGCTCTGGAGCCCGGGGCGTCGATAGGTCTTTGTTCAGGCGCGACCTACGGCTGCCGGACTCCCGGAGCCGTAAAAAAAGTAGTAGAAGCGCGCCTGCATAGCCACGTCACCGAGTATGCCACGGCCAAGCCCGGCTTTGGCAACCCCGCCCACTTCCTGAGATCCCCATGATCCTGAAGGGTTCTCCGTGTCCGAGCACGGGAAATCCTTCAGGATCATGGGAGGGGGAGGATCTGCCGGATCCGCCGGGCCTGTCGCCGCCGGGCTTGTCGTACCGGCGGCATAGACTCGCCCTGCGATGCATGCTCTCTTCGAGTACCCCCAGAATCCGACCCCGTCCGCCGCGCCCGCGCGTCCGGTTGGCCCCGACGCACCCGCGCGCCCGAACGGGGGTCCGACCCGCGATCCGCAGCGCCTGCTGGACGGGCTGAACGACCCGCAGCGCGCCGCGGTGACCCACCGGGGCGCGCCGCTGCTCATCGTCGCCGGCGCGGGGTCGGGCAAGACGCGGGTGCTCACCAACCGGATCGCCTACCTGCTGGCGGCCGGTGACGTGCACCCCGGCGAGATCCTCGCGATCACCTTCACCAACAAGGCCGCGGGTGAGATGAAGGAGCGCGTCGCCGCGCTGGTCGGTGGCCGCGCCCGGATGATGTGGGTGTCGACGTTCCATTCCGCGTGCGTGCGGATCCTGCGGGCCGAGCACGAGCACGCCGGGCTGAAGAGCACCTTCTCGATCTACGACGCCGACGACTCCCGCCGGCTGATGACGCTCGTGGCCCGCGAGCTCGACCTGGATCCCAAGCGGTTCCCGGCCCGCGGGCTGGCCGCACAGGTGTCCAACCTCAAAAACGAGCTGATCGGGCCGGAAGCGGCGGCGGCCAACGCGGCCGGTCCGCAGCAGCGCACGGTCGCCGAGGCGTACGCGCTCTACCAGCAGCGGCTGGGCGAGGCGCAGGCGCTCGACTTCGACGACCTGATCATGCGTACGGTCGAGCTGCTCCAGAATCACCCGCTCGTGGCGGACTCCTACCGGCGGCGCTTCCGGCACGTCCTCGTCGACGAGTACCAGGACACCAACCACGCGCAGTACGTGCTGATCAAAGAGCTGGTAGGCGGACATTCAGGGCCGCAGGGCGACGACCGTTCTGGGCCGCATGGCGAAGCCCGCGGGCCAGAACGGTCGCACGCGCGGGCCGGAATGTCCGTAGAGACCGGGGAGCTGTGCGTCGTCGGTGACGCCGACCAGTCGATCTACGCGTTCCGCGGCGCGACGATCCGCAACATCCTCGAGTTCGAGCGCGATTACCCCGACGCGCGCACGATCCTGCTGGAGCAGAACTACCGCTCCACCCAGACGATCCTGTCGGCCGCCAACGCCGTCATCGACCGCAACACCGAGCGCAAGCCGAAGCGGCTGTGGAGCGACGAGGGCGTCGGCGAGCAGATCGTCGGGTACGTGGCCGACACCGAGCACGCCGAGGCCGACTGGGTGGCCCGCGAGATCGACCGGCTCTGCGACGACCACGGGTTCCGCCCCGCCGACGTCGCTGTCTTCTACCGCACCAACGCGCAGTCGCGAGTGTTCGAAGAGGTGTTCATCCGGTTCGGGCTGCCCTACAAGGTGGTCGGCGGGGTGCGCTTCTACGAGCGCAAGGAGGTCCGTGACGCGCTGGCGTACCTGCGGGCGGTGGCCAACCCGGACGACACCGTGAACATCAGGCGGATCCTCAACACGCCCCGCCGCGGTATCGGCGAGCGGGCCGAGGCGTGCGTCGAGGCGCTCGCCTCGCGTGAGCGGATCTCGTTCGGCGCGGCGCTGGCCCGCGTCGACGAGGCGATCGGGGTCTCCGCCCGGGCGGCCAAGTCCATCAAGGACTTCGTGACGCTGCTCGACGAGGCCCGTGAGCTGGCCGCGACCGCGCCACCCGAGGAGGTGCTGGAGGCGGTGCTCCAGCGCAGCGGCTACCTCGCCGAGCTCGAGGAGAGCCTCGACCCGCAGGACGCCGGCCGGGTGGAGAACCTCCAGGAACTGGTGAGCGTAGCCCGGGAGTACACCGAGCGCGTCGAAACCGCGGCTGCCGAAGCGGAATCGGAGGAGGAAGCGGCGCGTCCATCGCTGGCCGGCTTCCTCGAGCAGGTGGCCCTGGTCGCGGACGCCGACGAGATCCCGTCCGACGACCCCGACCACCAGGGCGTCGTGACGCTGATGACGCTGCACACCGCCAAGGGCCTGGAGTTCCCGGTGGTGTTCCTGACCGGGCTGGAGGACGGCGTCTTCCCGCACCTGCGCTCGCTCGGCGACAAGCGTGAGCTGGAGGAGGAGCGCCGGCTGGCGTACGTCGGGATCACCCGCGCCCGCAAGCGGCTCTACCTGTCGCGCGCGGTCACCCGTACGGCGTGGGGTCAGCCGCAGTACAACCCGGCGTCGCGGTTCCTGGAGGAGCTGCCGACGGACCTGGTGCGCTGGGAGCGCACCGACGCGTCGTACACGAGCTGGTCCGGTGGGGGTGGCGGTGTCGGTGGCCGGGCGTCCGCAGTGGAGCGCAACAGCAACAGCCGCTTCGTGGGTGGGACCCCGAAGGCCACGCAGTTGGCCCAGAAGCTGGGCCTCGATGCCTCCAAGCTGTCGACGGCCAGTGAACTGAAGACGGACGTGCCGGCGGTCGCCGTCGGCGACCGGGTCAACCACCAGCGCTACGGGCTGGGCCGGGTCACCGCGGTCGAGGGGTACGGGGCGCGGGCCCAGGCTCAGGTGGACTTCGGTGACCAGGTGATGTGGATCGTCCTCCGGCACGCGCCGATCGAGAAGCTGTGACGCAGTAGTCACTCCGATTCCGGTCGGCGTCCCCGCCGGGGTACGTTTCGCGCGGGGGCATCGGCGCACCCGGCGCGCAGACCGTGGCGATCACGCAGCGCGCGAGATCTGAAAGGACGCGTCACCATGAGCTCACGGATTCGGGTTGTTGTCGCCAAACCGGGCCTCGACGGTCACGACCGGGGAGCGAAGGTGGTGGCCCGCGCGCTGCGTGACGCCGGTATGGAGGTCATCTACACCGGCCTGCACCAGACGCCGGAGCAGATCGTGGAGACCGCGATCCAGGAGGACGCCGACGCGGTCGGGCTGTCGGTGCTGTCGGGCGCGCACATGACGCTGTTCCGCCGGGTGGTCGAACTGCTGCGGGAACGCGGTGCGGACGACATGGTCGTGTTCGGCGGCGGCATCATCCCGGACGCGGACATCCCCGATCTGGAGAAGCTGGGCGTCGCGAAGGTCTTCACTCCGGGTGCCACCACCCGGTCCATCGTGGACTGGGTACGGGCGAACGTGCCCGCCGCGGTGGCGTAACGTTCCCAATAGGGGAGGGGCCGGACGTACCCCTCACACGTCCGGCCCCTCATGCACGATGCCCCGCCGCCACCCCTCGACCGACAGGGCATCGGCCGTCTTCGTCGTCGCTGGGCGTTTCGCCCGTTTAGTGCGCCGACATCACATCCAACGATGTGCCCGCGCGGGGGTTACGCCATGGTTGCTCCGTTTTTCGTGTGGGTCTTTGTCATATTTTCGTGCCACGGATGTTCGGCTGAGGGGCGCCTGCATTCGGGCGAGGCGGGCTCAGACGTCGGGCGACGCGGGCTGACCGTTGTGTGTAATCGAGCACACGTCGCGCCCGCTGCCGTCACCGGCGTACCACGCTCGCTAGGCTGCGCCGAAGGCGGCCTCACCCGGCCGGCGACTGGTCTGGGTCGCGGCGCGTCGTCAAACGCGCCGAGCCGGAGCCGTCGAGCGCCGAGCCAGACCAGTCCAAGAGATCACCAGAAGAGGTAGTTGTGGACCTGTACGAGTACCAGGGGCGCGAGCTGTTCGCCCGGCACGGGCTGCCGGTGCTGGACGGCGACGTCGCTACCACTCCGGATGAGGCCGCAGCCATCGCCGAGCGACTCGGTGTGCGCGCGGTTGTGAAGGCCCAGGTCAAGGTCGGGGGCCGAGGTAAGGCCGGCGGCGTCAAGCTCGCCGAGAACGCCGAGGAGCTGCGCGGGCACGCCGAGCGCATCCTCGGGATGGACATCAAGGGCCACACGGTCCACAAGGTCATGGTCACCACGACGGCGTCGATCGAGGAGGAGTACTACTTCTCGTACCTGCTCGACCGCGCGAACCGGACCTTCCTGTGCATCGCCAGCACCGCCGGCGGTATGGAGATCGAGCAGGTCGCCGAGGAGAGCCCGGAGAAGGTCGCGAAGATCCCGGTCGACGCCGGCAAGGGCGTCGACGAGGCGACCGCCCGCGAGATCGTGGCGAAGGCCGGCTTCCCGGCCGAGGTCGCCGACCAGGTCACCGAGATCGCGGTCAAGCTGTGGCAGGCGTTCGTCGCCGAGGACGCCACCCTGGTCGAGGTCAACCCCCTCGCCAAGGTCGCCGGCGGCAAGGTCCTGCTGCTCGACGCCAAGGTGACGCTCGACGAGAACGCCGGCTTCCGCCACCCCGAGCACGAAGAGTACGAGGACAAGTCGGCGGTCGACCCGCTGGAGCAGGCGGCCAAGGCCAAGAACCTCAACTACGTCAAGCTCGACGGGCAGGTCGGCATCATCGGTAACGGCGCCGGTCTGGTCATGTCGACCCTCGACGTGGTCGCCTACGCCGGCGAGGAGTTCGGTGGGGTACGCCCGGCCAACTTCCTCGACATCGGTGGCGGCGCGAGCGCGCAGGTGATGGCGAACGGCCTGGAGATCGTGCTGTCGGACCCGGGCGTCAAGAGCGTCTTCGTCAACGTCTTCGGTGGCATCACCGCCTGCGACGCCGTCGCCAACGGCATCGTCCAGGCGCTGGAGCTGCTGGGCCAGCGTGGCGAGCAGGTCACCAAGCCGCTGGTCGTACGGCTGGACGGCAACAACGCCGAGGAGGGCCGGCGCATCCTCGACTCGGCGAACAACCCGCTCATCGAGCGGGTCGACACGATGGACGGCGCGGCGAAGCGAGCGGCCGAACTGGCTGCGACGGCAGGGAAGTGACCTGACAAATGGCTATCTGGCTCACCAAGGACTCCAAGGTCATCGTTCAGGGGATGACCGGCTCCGAGGGCTCCAAGCACACCCGGCGCATGCTCGCCGCGGGTACCGACATCGTCGGCGGCACCAACCCGAAGAAGGCCGGCACGCAGGTCGACTTCGACGGCACCAAAGTGCCGGTGTTCGCCACCGTCGCCGAGGCGATGGCCGAGACCGGCGCGGACGTGTCGGTGGTCTTCGTGCCGCCGGCCGGCACCAAGGCCGCGGCGATCGAGGCGATCGACGCCGGCATCGGGCTCCTCGTCGTCATCACCGAGGGCGTCCCGGTGCACGACACCGCCGCCGTCTGGGCGCACGCCTGCGCGACCGGCAACCGGACCCGGATCATCGGGCCGAACTGCCCGGGCATCATCAGCCCCGGCAAGTCCAACGCCGGCATCATCCCGGCCGACATCACCGGCCCCGGCCGCATCGGCCTGGTCAGCAAGTCCGGCACGCTGACCTACCAGATGATGTACGAGCTGCGTGACTTCGGCTTCTCCACCGGCGTGGGCATCGGCGGCGACCCCGTCATCGGCACCACGCACATCGACGCGCTCGCGGCCTTCGAGGAGGACCCGGAGACCGAGGCGATCGTGATGATCGGCGAGATCGGCGGCGACGCCGAGGAGCGGGCCGCGGAGTTCATCAAGGCCAACGTCACCAAGCCGGTCGTCGGCTACATCGCCGGCTTCACCGCCCCGCCCGGCAAGACCATGGGGCACGCCGGCGCGATCATCTCCGGCTCGTCGGGTACGGCCGACGCGAAGAAGGCGGCCCTGGAGGCGGCCGGCGTGCGCGTGGGCAAGACCCCCAGCGAGACCGCGCGCCTCATGCGTGAGGTGATGAGCAAGCGCTGACGCGCTTTCTCGTAAACCCAACAAGTGTCGAGCGGCCGGTCGGATGACCGGCCGCTCACATTTTTGGAAGAGTGGACCTCGATGTCTGCCACAACCCCCGACGAAGTGCCCACCGCGCCCACCGACCCCCCGGCCGCCACGCCAGCCCCTGCCCCGTCGCCGGAGCACGCCGCGGATCCGGTCGTGTCGCGCGACGCGACCACGGACGGTCCCGCCCCGCGCGAGGCCCCCGCCGGCTCCGCGCCACGGGCCGCGGCCACACGTCCCCGTCCGGTCCGCCGCGCCCCGCTGGCGCTGGCCGCCACGGTCACGACCGGGTGGGCGGCGATCGTGTCCCTCGGCCCCGTACTCGTGGTCGTCTTCCTGGCCCAGCTCGCGTCCGGCGCGCACGCCCCGTTCGGTCGCGTGCTCCGGATCGGGCTGGCCGGCTGGCTGTTCGCCCACGGCGTCGAACTGCACACCGCCATCGGGCCGCTCGGCCTCGCGCCGCTCGCGTTGACGGTGCTGGCCGGCTGGCGGGTCGCGCGGGCGGGGGTGCACACCACCCGGGCCATCGGCGGCCGCCGTCGCGGGTCACCCTCGGTGGCGCTGACCGTCGCGGCGGCGGTGGGGGTCGTGTACGGGCTCCTCGGCGCCGGGCTGGCCGCACTCGTGACGATGCCGGGGCTGACCGTGCCGGCGTCGTCGGCCGGGTTGACGCTGGCCGTCTTCGGGTTCGTCACCGCGCTGGTCGGCGCCGCAGCCGAGAGCGGCGCGTACGCGCGGCTCTTGCGCCGGTGCCCGGCGGCGGTACGCGACGCGACCCGTACCGGCGTCATCGCCGCCCTGCTGGTGCTCGGTGCGGGCGCGGCGGCGGTCGGCACGTCGCTGGCGCTGTCCGGCGGCGCCGCCAGCAAGGTCCTTTCGGCGTACGACACCGGTGTGGCGGGGCAGATCGGGCTGACCCTGCTCTGCGTCGCGTACGCGCCCAACCTGGCCGTCTGGGCCGCCAGTTACCTGATCGGGCCCGGATTCGCCCTGGGGACCGGCACCGTGGTGAGCGCGGGCCGGGTGTCGCTGGGTACCGTGCCCGCATTGCCGGTGCTCGCCGCGGTGCCGACCAGGCCGCAGTCCGGTTGGGCGGGGCTGCTGCTCGCCGTGCCGCTGGCCGCCGGTATGGCGGCGGGCTGGCTGCTGACCCGCCGGCGGCTACGCGGGGCGGCGGCGGGGACGGGCGAGGCTCCGCTCGCCGCCGACGGGGCCACGGGCTCGCCGGTCGGGTGGGGGCAACTGCTCGTCGCGGCGGTGCTCGCCGGGCCGGTCGCCGGGCTCGCGCTGGCGTTCGCCGCGTGGGCGTCGGCCGGGTCGCTGGGCGGTGGCCACCTGGCGCACATCGGCCCCGGCGTGTGGCCGATGGCCGGCATCGCGGCCGGGCTCGTGGCGTTCGGCGCGGTGGTCGCGGCAGCGGCGACGAAGGCTCTCATCGGGACGCGCCGCAAGGACGCCTGATACGCCGATGGGACGCCTGCGAACAGGCGTCCCATCCAGGTTGTCGTGGTGTGTCTACTTGTTGCTCAATCCCGACAGGGCACCCGAGACGACACCGATGACGTTCAAGACCAGGAACACCGCGGCCAGGGCGAACCCTACGTAGGCGAGGGTCGGCTGCTTGCCCGCCTTCTTGGCCTCCAGCAGGGACAGGACGGCGAAGACGACGCCCAGTGGCAGACAGCAGATGGAGAAGATGATGCCGAGAACACCCCACAGAGTGGTCTTGTCGTTGCCGGCAGGCTGCGGCGTGGGCGGCATGGGCGCCATCGGGGGCATCGGGGGAATGTCGCTCAAGGTGTCCTCCAGGATCAATCACGCGGCTCCGGGCGCGGCGTGAACCGCATGATCGTCGCCGGTGGCCGGGCTCCGGTCAAGCACACACGCCTGACCGGAGCCTCTTGTGGACGCCTCGGTTTGTGGACGCCTCGGTCAGGGCGCGGTCGGGAAACTGAAGTTGTTGAGGCGAAGCACGAAGACGAGGATGATCGAAACGATCGCGAGGACCGCGCCGATCGCGCCGCAGATGACGCCGGCGAGGGCCTGCCCTCGGTTACTCGCCTGTCCCGCCTCCGCCTTCTTCATGCCGAGCCTGCCGAGCACGACCGCGGCGATGCCCAGGCCGAGCCCGACGATCGAGCAGCAGAGGGCGCCCGGTAGCGCCACGATGCCGAAGATCATGGCGAGCAGGCCCTGCGTGTTGTTCTGCTGCGGCGTCCCCGTCGGCGCTCCGTAGCCGGCGATCGGGTACGGCGTCGCGCTCGGGTAGCCGGGGCCGGAGGTCGGGTACGGCTCGCCCGAGGCCGGTGGCGGGTACGGGGCCTGGTACTGCGGCGGCTGTTCGGGCTGCTGCCCCGTCGGCGCCGCGGTCGGGTCGGCGGGCGGTTGCTGTGGCTGCTGTGGTTGATATTGCGGTTGGGCGTACGGGTCCGTGTACGGCGGTTGCTGTCCGTACGGGTCCTGGCCGGATCCGGGGTAGCCAGGCTGCATGGTGGTCGGCTCCTAGTGTTGACGTCGGTGTCCCGTCTGAGGACGTGCCCTGAGGGTACTAAGGGCATGCCCACGGGCCCGTCAGTTTTCCAGCGGTGGCCCGCCACTCCCGGCTGGCGCCGATGGGCAGGAACGATCGGCAGCGTACTGGCAGAGGGTGCGCTCGCGCAGTACCCGAGGGCGGGCGGTGGCGGATCGTCCGGCCGCGGGCCGCTGGCCGGAGTCGATGCGGCGCCCGTTAGGGTAGGCCCGCCGGGAGAACGATTCCGCGAAGAAATGGGAGCAGTTGTGACCGGACAGCCCGCCCCGCGCCGGGTGGCTCGCCTGCTCGTCCTCATCTCCGGCTCGGGTACCAACCTGCAGGCCCTCCTGGACGCCTGCGCCGACCCCGGTTACGGCGCGGAGGTGGTGGCGGTCGGCGCGGACCGGCCCGACGCCACCGGCCTGCGCCGCGCCGCGGATCGCGGCATCCCGACCTTCGTCTGCCGGGTGGGCGACTTCGCCACCCGCGAGGAGTGGGACGCCGCCCTCACCGAGGCCTGCGTCCGGCACAGCCCGGATCTCGTCGTCTCCGCCGGTTTCCTGAAGCTGGTCGGGCCGCAGTTCCTGGCCGCGTTCGGCGGCCGGTACATCAACACCCACAACGCCCTGCTCCCGGCGTTTCCCGGCATCCACGGGCCGCGTGACGCGCTCGCGTACGGCGTGAAGGTCGCGGGTGCCACGCTCCACTTCGTCGACGGCGGCGTCGACACCGGGCCCATCATCGCCCAGGTGGCCGTGCCCGTTCTCGACGACGACAGCGAGGACTCTCTCACCGAGCGGATTAAAGAGGCCGAGCGGCGGCAGTTGGTGTCGTACGTGGGTCGCATGGTCCGTGAGGGCTGGACCGTCAACGGAAGAAAGGTCACGATCCCGTGAGCGAGCAACGCCGCCCGATCCGCCGGGCCCTGGTCAGCGTGTACGACAAGGCCGGCCTCGAGGAGCTGGCCCGAGCGCTCGCCGGCGCGGGCGTCGAGATCGTCTCGACCGGGTCGACGGCCGCCCGGATCGAGGCCGCCGGGGCGCCGGTGACCCGGGTCGAGGAGCTGACCGGCTTCCCGGAGTGCCTCGACGGGCGGGTGAAGACGCTGCACCCGCGCGTGCACGCCGGCCTGCTGGCCGACCTGCGGCTGCCCGCGCACGTCGCGCAGCTCGCCGAGCTGGGGATCGAGCCGTTCGACCTGTTGGTCAGCAACCTGTACCCGTTCCGCGAGACGGTGGCCTCGGGGGCGTCCGTCGACGAGTGCGTCGAGCAGATCGACATCGGCGGCCCGGCGATGGTGCGGGCGGCCGCGAAGAACTACGCGAGCGTCGCGGTGGTGACCACGCCGCTGGCGTACCCGGCGATCCTCGAGGCGCTCGGAGCCGGCGGCTTCACGCTCGAACAGCGGCAGCGGCTGGCGGCCCGGGCGTTCGCCGACATCGCCGAGTACGACGTGGCGGTGGCGGAGTGGACGGCGGCGACCCTCGCTCCGGCCGAGGGTGGCTGGCCGGAGTTCGCCGGGCACGCGCTGCGCCGTTCGACGGTGCTGCGGTACGGCGAGAACCCGCACCAGCCGGCGGCCCTCTACGGCGACCCGGACGCGCCGGCCGGGCTGGCCCAGGCCGAGCAGCTGCACGGCAAGGAGATGTCGTACAACAACTACGTGGACGCCGACGCCGCCTGGCGCTCCGCGCACGACTTCACCGAGCCCTGCGTGGCCATCATCAAGCACGCCAACCCCTGCGGGATCGCGGTCGGCGCCGACGTCGCGGAGGCCCACCGCAAGGCGCACGCCTGCGACCCGGTCTCGGCGTTCGGCGGCGTGATAGCCACCAACGTCCCGGTCAGCGTGGCCATGGCCGAGCAGCTCGCCGACATTTTCACCGAGGTGATCGTCGCGCCGGCGTACGAGGCCGAGGCGCTGGAGGTGCTCACCCGCAAGAAGAACCTGCGGATCCTGCGCGCGCCCGAGTGGAGCCCGGCGCCGGTCGAGTTCCGGCAGGTCTCCGGTGGCGTCCTGGTCCAGGCCCCGGACCGCATCGACGCGGCCGGCGACGACCCGTCGACCTGGCGCCTGGTCTCCGGCGAGGCGGCCGACTCCGCGACCATGGCCGATCTCGTGTTCGCCTGGCGGGCGGTGCGGTCGGTGAAGTCGAACGCGATCCTGCTCGCCGCCGACCGGGCGTCGGTCGGGGTCGGCATGGGCCAGGTCAACCGGGTCGACTCGTGCCGTCTGGCGGTGTCGCGGGCGGGGGAGCGGGCGGCTGGTTCGGTGGCGGCGAGCGACGCGTTCTTCCCGTTCGCCGATGGACCGCAGATCCTCATCGACGCCGGCGTCCGGGCGATCGTGCAGCCGGGCGGGTCGGTCCGGGACGAGGAGACCGTCGCGGCGGCCAAGGCGGCCGGCGTGACGATGTACCTGACCGGCACCCGCCACTTCTACCACTAGCGCTTCCGCGCGATCTTGGACACCTGGCGGGCCTATAACCCCGCCAGGTGTCCAAGATCGCCGAAGAGTGTCGGTCGGCACCACCCGACGACCCGGGGCGGCCGTCGATCGGGGCCCGAGTTATGGTGCTGGACGCGTCGGGATAACCCGTTCTCACCGGGGAGAGCTGAGGATTCATGGGCAAGAAGGTCACCGTCGTCGGAGCCGGCTTCTACGGCTCGACGACCGCACTGCGCCTGGCTGAGTACGACATCTTCGAGACGGTCGTGCTCACCGACATCGTTGAAGGCAAGCCCGAGGGCCTGGCGCTGGACATGGGCCAGTCCCGACCGATCGAGGGCTTCGAAACCAAGATCGTGGGCCAGACCACCGGGCCGAACGGCGAGGGCTACGAGGCCATCGCGGGCTCGGACGTCGTCGTCATCACGGCGGGTCTGCCCCGCAAGCCCGGCATGAGCCGGATGGACCTGCTCGAGGTCAACGGGAAGATCGTCCGCCAGGTCGCGGAGAACGTCGCCAAGCACGCGCCGAACGCTGTGGTCATCGTCGTGAGCAACCCGCTCGACGAGATGACCGCGCTCGCGCAGCTCGCGACCGGATTCCCGAAGGAGCGGGTGATCGGCCAGGCCGGCATCCTCGACAGCGCCCGCTTCACGACGTTCGTCGCCGACACCCTCAACGTGCCGGTGCGCAGCGTCAAGACGCTCACCCTCGGCTCGCACGGCGACACGATGGTGCCGGTGCCGTCGCAGTCGACGGTCGACGGCAAGCCGCTGTCCGAGGTGCTGCCGGCTGACAAGATCGACGAGCTGGTGACGCGTACGCGTAACGGCGGCGCCGAGGTCGTCAACCTCCTGAAGACCGGCTCGGCCTACTACGCCCCGTCGGCCGCCGCCGCCCGCATGGCGAAGGCCGTGGCGGAGGACACCGGCGCGGTCATGCCGGTCTGCGCGTGGGTCGACGGCGAGTACGGCATCTCGGGCGTGTACCTGGGCGTCCAGGCCGAGATCGGCGCCGGCGGCATCAAGCGGGTCGTCGAGACGCCGCTCACCGACGGCGAACTGGCCGCGCTGAAGGAGGCCGCCGAGGCCGTGCGCGCGAAGCAGGCGGACGTCGCCAACCTGTAAGCGAGATCGTCACGGTGGCCCCGGGTGTCTGGTGACGCTCGGGGCCACCTGCCTTTGTGAGATGGAACCCGTCGGGGCGCCGACGTCCCCGGCATCCAGTACGCTCGTACTGTTAACTTCCGGAGAGGAGCGCCCTGCCGATGGCGAAGATCAAGGTTGAGAACCCGGTTGTCGAGCTCGACGGCGACGAGATGACCCGGATCATCTGGAAGCAGATCCGCGACCAGCTGATCCTGCCCTACCTCGACGTCAACCTTGAGTACTACGACCTGTCGATCCAGTACCGCGACCAGACCGACGACCAGGTCACGGTGGACGCCGCCAACGCGATCAAGCGGCACGGCGTCGGCGTCAAGTGCGCCACCATCACGCCGGACGAGGCGCGCGTGGAGGAGTTCGGCCTCAAGAAGATGTGGAAGTCGCCGAACGGCACGATCCGCAACATCCTCGGCGGCGTGGTGTTCCGCGAGCCGATCATCATGTCCAACGTGCCGCGGCTCGTGCCCGGCTGGACCAAGCCGATCGTCATCGGCCGGCACGCCCACGGCGACCAGTACAAGGCGACCGACTTCGTGGCGCCCGGCCCCGGGACAATGACCGTCACCTTCACCCCGGACGACGGCAGCGCCCCGATGGAGTTCGAGGTCGCCAAGTTCCCCGGCGGCGGCGTCGGCCTGGCGATGTACAACTTCGACGACTCGATCCGCGACTTCGCGCGGGCGTCGTTCCGGTACGGCCTGGCCCGCAAGTACCCGGTCTACCTGTCGACGAAGAACACCATCCTCAAGGCGTACGACGGCCGCTTCAAGGACCTGTTCGCTGAGGTGTTCGAGACCGAGTTCGCCGACGAGTTCAAGGCGGCCGGCATCACGTACGAGCACCGGCTGATCGACGACATGGTCGCCGCCGCCCTGAAGTGGGAGGGCGGCTTCGTCTGGGCCGCCAAGAACTACGACGGTGACGTGCAGTCCGACACGGTCGCCCAGGGCTTCGGCTCGCTGGGCCTGATGACCTCGGTCCTCATGACCCCCGACGGCCGCACCGTCGAGGCCGAGGCGGCGCACGGCACGGTCACCCGGCACTACCGGCAGTGGCAGAAGGGCGAGAAGACCTCGACCAACCCGATCGCGTCGATCTTCGCCTGGACCCGGGGCCTCGCGCACCGGGGCAAGCTCGACGGCACGCCGGCGGTCACCGAGTTCGCCGAGAAGCTCGAGCAGGTCTGCGTCGAGACCGTCGAGGGCGGCCAGATGACCAAGGACCTGGCGCTGCTGATCTCGAAGGACTCGCCGTGGCTGACCACCGACGAGTTCATGAACGCGCTCGACGAGAACCTGGCGCGCAAGCTCAACGCCTGAACCGCGCGGCGGCCGGCCGGTCCGCTGGAGACTCGGACGATCCGGGTCCCGGCGGATCGGCCGACCCCGTTCGGGGGAAAGGCGCGTCACCCGGCGCCGAGCCGGATCGTTGAAACCAACGTGGACGCGATGTGAATCGCGGCCCAGCGGGCAACTCGGGCAGGTCCCCACCGCAGCGCGAGCAACGGTGTGTCCGGGTTTTCGTCCGTACTGGTGATTGCCTGCCGTCCCTTCCCAGTCGGGGCCCGGTCCAACCGGGCCCCGTCCCATGTCCGGCAGGAATCCGCGGGGCGGCGACCGCGCGTCGGCAGCGCGGCGGCCGTACAAAATGTCCGCGTACCAGTTGCCCCCGGTCCCTCGTTTGCGTAGTCGTGGCGTTCGATACACGGGCTGGGGGCGGGATGGAACAACGAGTCGTACTCGATGGCGTCGGCATCGACCGCCGTACCGAGGCCGAGATCGTCGCCCACGTACGCGAAAGCCTCTCCCGGTGCCGCGGCGGGCGGATCGTCGCTCCGACCGTCGACCTCCTGCGCCTCGCCCGTCGAGATCCGGACCTGCGCGCCCAGCTCGCCGACGCCGACCTGGTGGTCGCCGACAGCACGCCGCTGCTGTGGGCCTCCCGGCTGGCGCGCGCGCCGCTGCCGGAGCGGGTGGCCGGGCTGAGCCTGGCCAGGTCGCTCGCCGCCGCCCTGGCCGCCGACGGGCGGTCGCTGTACCTCTTCGGCGGCGCGCCGGCCTTCTTCGGCCGCATCGAGGGCTCGCACCGGGCCGCCCGGGCGCTCGTCCACGCGTACCCGGGGCTGCGCATCGCCGGCCACGCGAGCCCCCGGGAGGGCTTCGACCGCGACCCGGCCACCCGCGACGCGTTCCACCGCGAGATCGTCGAGGCCCGCCCCGACGTGGTGTACGTCGGGCTCGGCGCGTCCACGTACGCGTGGCTGGCCGAGCGGCTACGCCACGACCTGCCCGGCGCCTGGCTGCTCGGCTGCGGCGCGGCGATCGACGCGCTCGCCGGCGACCACGTGCGGGTCCGGGAGCGGGTACGGCGACGGGGCCGGGAGTGGGCGCACCGGCTGGTGCGCGAGCCCAGCCAGCTGGCGGACCGGTACCTGTGCCACGACGGCCCGTACGCCCTCGGATTGCTCCTTCGTGCAGCGGTTCGCCGCAGATAACGAGTTGTGCGCAATCTTGGACAGTTGTGCCGCCTATAACCGGCATCAGCGTCCAGTATTGGCTCGAGGAGGCGGTGCGATGTACCAGGACGATGAGATGGCGGAAGTCGCGGCGCCCCGCGGGCGACGGACCGGCGTCCTCGCCGTCACCGCCGTAGTGGTCGTGGTGCTCGTCGCGGCCGGGATCTGGCTCGCGCTGCGTGGCGGCGGGCGGCCCGGTTCGCCGGCCGACGGCGGCACCGGCCAGGCCAACGCCGCGCCGGTCGCATCGGCGTCCGGCGCAGGCGCGCCGGGTGGCACCACCGAGCCGGGGGCGGGCACGTCAACAGCCGCCGACGGCGGCTCGACCGCCGCGCTGCCCCGCTGCCACACCGCCGACCTCGACGCGCACCTCGAGCCGTCGGCCGGTGGTGGCGCCGCCGGCTCGATCTACGTCGATCTCGGCCTGACCAACCACGCGGCACACCCCTGCGCGGTCTACGGGTACCCCGGCATGACGCTGGTGGATTCGGCCCACAAGTGGCTTCCCACCACGCTGCGCCGCGACCCGGGCGAGCCCACGCGGGTGACGCTCCAACCGGGGCAGACCGCCTGGGCGGTGGTGCACTACACCCACATCCCGGCAGACGACGAGGGTTCTCCCTGCGCGCCGGCGGCGGCCGGCCTCGCCGTGACCCCACCGGACGAGACGACCCAGCTCACGGTCGACAGCAAGCTCGACGACGTCTGCCAGCACGGCCAGATGTCGACCAGCCCACTGACGGCCACCCGCGGCACGCACTGACCACCCTCCCGGAAGGGGAGGATCAGGCCAGCCGCGGATCGATCCAGCCGTGGGCGCCCAGGTGCCGCAGCACCATGGCGACCGCCTCGCCGATCTTCACGCCCGTGGTGTCGATGACGAGGTCGGCGTCGGTCGGCGGCTCGTACGGGTCGTCGATGCCGGTCATCCCGGTGATCTCACCGGCCCGCGCCTTCGCGTACAGGCCCTTGCGGTCGCGCCGCTCGCACTCCTCGAGCGGGGTCGCGACGTGAACCAGCACGAAGTCGGCCCCCGCCTCGGTGGCGAACCGCCGCGCCGCCGTGCGGGACACCGCGTACGGGGCGATCGGGCAGCACAGGGCGACCCCGCCGTGCCGGCCGACCTCGGCGGCGACCCAGCCGATGCGCCGGACGTTGGTGTCGCGGTCGGCGGCGGAGAAGCCCAGGCCCTTGGACAGGTGCCGGCGTACGACGTCGCCGTCGAGCAGCGTGACCGTACGCTCGCCGGTCTCCTTGAGAGCGTCGGCCACCCCGCGGGCGATCGTCGACTTCCCCGAGCCGGACAGGCCCGTGAAGAACACGACCAGGCCGCGGTGGCGGCGCGACGGCCGGGCCCGGGCGAGCTCCTTGGCGACGGCCGGCGGGGTGTGCCACTCCGGCAGCGCCGCGCCCCGGTCGAGCAGATCGTCGATCTCGGTCTTGGTCAGCGCCAGCCGCCGGTGACGCGGCGGGATGTCGTCGCGGGTGCGCCACTGCCCGTCGCGGGTGTCGTAGGCCAGCTCGCGCGGCACCAGGACGCGCAGGCCGCCCGAAATCATCGACGTGCCGGTGGCGAGCAGGTGGGTGACCCCGTACGCGGCTGCCACCCGCGCGCGCAGCAGCGCGTCGCGGACCTCGTCGCCGTGCGGGACCAGCGGAACGGTGACGAACGTGACCGGCGGCATCCGGTCCCGCGCGGCCAGGACACAGCGCACCAGCGCCTCGGGCGCGAGCCCGTCCGGTCCGGGCGCCGCGACCGGGATCAGGACCAGCAGGTGGCCGGCCAGGGTACGGGCGGCGTGCGCGATCTGGGCGAGCTGGGGGCGGTGCAGGGGCCGGTCGACGATGACCCCGAGCACCCGGCCGGACGGGACCAGCTCGCGGACCTCGGCCGGGGTGCGGCGCAGCCGGCGGAAGGGGCCCTGCCCGGTGTCGCCGATCCGGCGCACCACGCCGGCGACGCCGCCCATGCCGTCCCGGGTGGGCCACACCTCGGTCACGTCGACGGCGGCGACCGGAGCGCCTTCGGTGTCGGTGAGCACCAGCACGCGCTCCAGCGGGTTCGCCACGTCGATGCGGCTCAGGAGGTCGGTCGGGACCTCCAGGGTGACCGGCACCGGCCACGCGGTGCCGTCGACGAGCCGGCCGGTGCGGGCGACGCTGATCAGGTCGGCCCGGCTCAGGAAGCCGGTCAGCGGCGCGTACACCTCGGTGAGCAGCAGCTCCAGGTCGGCTAGCTCGTGCATGCGCGGCGTGTACGCCGGAGCGTCACGCAGCACTCCGTCGGGCAGCACCCACCCGTTGTTCATGTCACCTCTCACGCCGTACGCCCCCGCTGGCCTCGCCACAGTCTGTCAGCACCTGGCGTCCCTGGTCGAGGGAATCGGCCAGGGACGGAGGCGTCCAGTACACCACGCGCCGGCTGTGCCCGGTTTTGTCGCTGCCGATTCGTGTCTCCGGCAGCGGGCCGGGCGCTCCGGGTCAGACCAGCGGGGCCGGCCTCACCCCGTGTTACGCATGCCGGCCGCGATGCCGTTGATCGTGGTCAGCAGCGCCCGCTGCAGCGCCGGGTCGGCCGGCTCCCGCTGCGCGGTGGCGGCCCGGTGCCGGGCCAGCAGCGACACCTGCAGGTGGTGCAGCGGCTGCAGGTACGTGTCGCGGACGCCGAGCGTACGGGCCAGCACCGGCTGCTTCTCCAGCAGTTCCGACTCGCCGGTGACCGCGAGCACCTCGGCGACGGTCCGGTCGTACTCCTCCCGGATCTGCTCGAAGATCGGCCGCAGTTGCTCCGGGACCAGCGAGTCGACGTACCGGGACGCGATGTCCAGATCGGTCTTGGCGAGCGTCATCTCGACGTTGGACAGGAACGTCCGGAAGAAGTGCCACCGCTCGTGCATCTCGCTCAGCACATCGGACAGCCCCGCGGCCCGGGCGGCGGCGAGGCCCGACCCGACGCCGAACCAGCCGGGCACGATCTGGCGCGACTGGGTCCAGCCGAAGACCCACGGGATCGCCCGCAGACCTTCCAGGCCGGCACCGGTGTTCGGGCGCTTCGACGGCCGGGAGCCGATGTTGAGCGCGCCCAGCAGTTCGGTCGGCGTGGACGCCCAGAAGTACGCCGGCAGGTCGGGCTGCTCCACCAGGCCCCGGTAGGCCTGGAAGGCGGCGTCCGACACCAGGGTCATCGTCGAGTCCCAGCGGGCGAGCTCCTCGGCGGGCTGACGGGGCGCGGTGTGCAGCAGGGCGCTCTGGAGCACCGCCGCGAGCGTCAGCTCGAGGTTTTCGCGGGCCAGCGCCGGCAGCGTGTACTTGTCGGAGATGACCTCACCCTGCTCGGTGACCTTGATCGCGCCGTCGAGGGTGCCGTACGGCTGGGCCAGGATCGCCTCGTGGGTGGGGCCGCCGCCGCGCCCGACCGTGCCGCCCCGGCCGTGGAACAGCCGCAGGCGTACCCCGTGCTTGGCCGCGACGTCGCGCAGCGCGCGCTGGGCGCGGTGGATCGACCACTGCGAGGTGGTGATCCCGGCCTCCTTGTTGGAGTCCGAGTAGCCGAGCATGACCTCCTGCACGTCGCCCCGGGCGCGGACCACCGAACGGTACGTGGGCAGCGACAGCAGCGCGTCCAGCAGCGGACCGGCGGCGTCCAGCTCCTCGGTGGTCTCCAGCAGCGGCACGAACCCCAGCCGCGCCCGCACCGGGTCCGCGCTCAGGTCGACCAGCCCGACCTCACGGGCGAGCACGACCGGGGCGAGCAGGTCGTCGATGCCGCGGGTCATGGAGACGATGTACGACTCGATGACGCCCGGCCCGAACCGGTCCTGAGCCTCCCGGATCGTGGTGAACACGTCGTACGTCTTGCGGGCGGCGTCGGACAGCGGCGTGTCGGGCAGCGACAGCGGCCGCCGCGAGGCCAGCTCGCTGACCAGCAGCGCGGTCCGCTCACCGCGGTCCAGTGAGCCGTACTCGACCTCACCGACCCGCGCGTACAGTTCGGCGAGCACCGCGTGGTGGGCGTCGGCGTGCTCGCGTACGTCGAGCGTCGCGAGCTGCAGCCCGAACGCCGAGATCGCCCGGATCGCCGAGGCGAGGTGGCCCGCCGCCGCGAGCTGGCCGCCGTTGCGGGCCAGCGACGCCCGCATCAGCTCCAGGTCGGTGATCAGCTCATCGGTGCCGAGGTAGTCCCGGCCGGGCACGTGTGATGTCCCGGCAGTGAGCCGGGCGCGCGTGTTTGCCAGCTTGAGCCGGATGCAGCGCAGCTTGAGCCGGTAGGGCTCCTCGGCGTTGACCCGCCGGAACCGGGCCGGCAGCTCGGGCAGCGCGTCGAGGTCGGCCGCCAGGCTGGCCGCGAGGTCGAGCGAGGTGCCGCGCAGGCGCTTGGAGACCGACAGCGTGTCGATCAGGTTGTCGATGACGCGTTCGGCGGCGCGAATGCCGTACTCGTGCTGGATCAGCAGCACCTCGCGGGTGACGGCGGGCGTGACGTAAGGGTTGCCGTCGCGGTCGCCGCCGATCCACGACCCGAACGTCAGCGGCCGGGCCGCCGGGGGGAGCTTCACTCCGAGGTCACGCAGGATCTCGGTCAGCTCGTCCAGTACGTGCGGAGCGGCGTCGCGGGCGAGGTCGGCCAGGTAGTAGACCGCGTTGCGGGCCTCGTCGGCCGGCTCCGGCCGCTCCAGCCGCAGCTCGTCGGTCTGCCACAGCATGTCGAGCAGTTCGGCCAGCCGCTGGTCGGTCCGGTGGACGAGGTTCGGGTCCCGCCACCCGTCGATCGCGGTCGCCGTGGCCTCGGCGTCCAGCGCGTCGGCGACCCCGCGCAGCTTGGTCAGGATCGACCGCCGGGCCGCTTCGGTCGGGTGCGCGGTGAACACGGGACGGACCGCCAGCCGCCCGGCAATGATCCCGATCTCGCGGGTGTCGACCCCGCGGTCGGCGATCAGCTTGGCGGCCCGGTCCAGCCAGCCGCCCTCGCGTACCCGGATCCGGCGCAGTTCGCGCGCCCGGTGCACCTGCTCGGTGACGTTGGCGAGGTGGAAGTACGTGGAGAAGGCGCGGGCCAGTTGGGTGCCGGTGGTCAGGTCCAAGCCGGCCAGCCGCTCGGCGGCGGCCTCGGGGTCGGAGCGCACCAGCGCCCGTACCTCTTCCACCAGGTCGAGCAGGTCCTGGCCGTCCTGGCGGACGAGGCTCTGGCCGAGCAGGGTGCCCAGCCGCCGGATGTCGGCGCGTAGCGCCGCGTCGGCTTCGTCGGTGTGGGGGGCTTCGCCACCGGCCGGGGGTGTCGTCTGGTCCTGGTCGAGCTCGATGCTCACGCTGGGTCCTTCGTCTCGGGGTACCGGGGGACAGCGCTGTCCAGGGTTAACGCAATGCTATCGGGTGGCCGGGTAGTGGCGTCCGCTCGGTAGGCCGGCGTGCGGTCGGCACCCGAAAGTAACCGTACGTAGCTGATCGAGCACGTCTGGGCCATGAGCGCGCGCCGCCGGGCCGCGGCTCGGCTGACCGCCATTGACGTCGCTGCGCCCCGGATCCCGCGCGGGATCCGGGGCGCAGTCGTTTCCGCCCGGCGGCGCTCGGCCGGTGTCCGGCGGGATCGTTGGTCAGGAGACCGGTGTGATGCGGTCCCAGTACCAGTTGCCGGGGCCGGAGTCCCACACCATCTTGGTCGTTACCGACGGTGTGCCGACTCCCTGGAAGAGCCAGAGTGCGGTGCGGCCGTTGCCGTAGTCGTAGTAGGCGGCGATGTCGGTTTTGCCGTCGCCGTTGAAGTCGCCGGCGACCGGCTTGGTGCGGGTCATCTCCCAGTTGCCGGTTCCGGAGTCCCACGCGATCTTGGGTGTGACGGAGGGGGCGTCGAGTCCCTGGAACAGGAACAGTCGGGTGAGGCCGTTGTCGTAGCGGTAGTAGGCGGCGATGTCGGTCTTGCCGTCGCCGTCGAAGTCGCCGGTCACGGGTGTGATGCGGTCCCAGTACCAGTTGCCGGGGCCGGAGTCCCACACCATCTTGGTCGTTACCGACGGTGTGCCGACTCCCTGGAAGAGCCAGAGTGCGGTGCGGCCGTTGCCGTAGTCGTAGTAGGCGGCGATGTCGGTTTTGCCGTCGCCGTTGAAGTCGCCGGCGACCGGCTTGGTGCGGGTCATCTCCCAGTTGCCGGTTCCGGAGTCCCACGCGATCTTGGGTGTGACGGAGGGGGCGTCGAGTCCCTGGAACAGGAACAGTCGGGTGAGGCCGTTGTCGTAGCGGTAGTAGGCGGCGATGTCGGTCTTGCCGTCGCCGTCGAAGTCGCCGGTCACGGGTGTGATGCGGTCCCAGTACCAGTTGCCGGGGCCGGAGTCCCACACCATCTTGGTCGATACCGAGGGTGTGCCGACTCCCTGGAAGAGCCAGAGTGCGGTGCGGCCGTTGCCGTAGTCGTAGTAGGCGGCGATGTCGGTTTTGCCGTCGCCGTTGAAGTCGCCGGCGACCGGCTTGGTGCGGGTCATCTCCCAGTTGCCGGTGCCGGAGTCCCACGCGATCTTGGGCGTGACGGAGGCGGCGTCGAGTCCCTGGAACAGGAACAGTCGGGTGAGGCCGTTGTCGTAGCGGTAGTAGGCGGCGATGTCGGTCTTGCCGTCGCCGTCGAAGTCACGGAGGACGGGTACGCGGGCGTTCTGGGTGATCCAGGCGGTGATGTCGTCGGTGCGGGTCTCGGTGGCGCCCTGTCGGGTCTCGGTCTCGGCGTAGCAGCCGTGCTGCCAGGAGGTGTGGTTGAGGCCGACGAGCTCGGGACGGCCACCGGCGTCGCGCAGGGCCGGTCCGCCGGCGTCGCCCTTGCAGATCGCCGCGTCCGGGGTGGCGCCGACGAGATCGAAGGTGGTGGCGGTGGAGCCCTGCACGGTGAACTGGGCGGTGTGCTGGGTGTCGGGCACCCATTCGGTGGCGGTGCGCCCGTAGCCGGCCACGGTCACCGTCTGGCCGGTGGTGGCCGGGGTGGTGGCCAGCGCGACCGGGGCGACGTCGGTGACCGCGGAGGCGAGCTTGGCGAGCACCAGGTTGCGGCCGTCGCGCGGCACCAGGGTGGTGACGGCCAGGACGTGCCCGGCGGTGGTGGTCAGGTCGGGGCGGCCGACGGTGACGGTGGCGGGCTTGGTCGGCGGTCCGGCCGGCAGGGTCTGGCCGGGTTCGGTGAAGCAGCTCGCGGCGGTGACGACCCACCAGGCGTTGATGAGGGCACCGGTGCAGCCTCGGCCGCCCGCGTCGATTTTGGCGACGAAGCCGTAGGCGTCGGCGGGCGCCGGGGCCGGTCCGGCGACGGCGTGGGCCGGCGTGGCGGCCGTCAGGCCGATCGCGAGGGTGGAGGTCAGCAGGCCGGCGGCCCAGCCGACCCGGGTACGGGTACGTGGCACGGCGGTCTCCCCGTGGTGTGTGCCGTTCGGACGATGTGGACAGAGGTTGTCATCGTGGGCGTGCCGGACGTCGCTTATGGACGTGGTGCCCGGCGTCAACTCTGCGAGCGAAGCTCCAGCAGGATCGCGGGGCCCGTGCCGCCGGCGACCCCGACACCTTTCCAGCTGTCTTTGGGCACCGGGATGGGGTCTTTGACGGTGCTGACCTTGGCACTGATGTCGAAGTCGTTGTAGTTCCTGATCCCGTAGACGTCGTGCAGTTCGAGGGTCACGTAGCCGGTCTTGCCCGTGAACTGGAAGCAGTACGGCTGGTCGGAGTTGTAGCTCCAGACCAGCGCGGAGGTCTTCCCGGCGTCGCACCCGACGAGCAGGATGTGGCCGTCCCCCTTGATGAGCTTGATGCCGGTCGTCTTGTCGCCGTTCGGATAGTCGTAGGTCTCCACCAACGAATCCGGCGACGGTGTGCCGTCGGCGGCGGTGGCCGGCAGGGCGTGCCCGAGGCTGCTGACGCCGACCACGGCGGCGGCGACGCCCAGGACGCTGACGGCGAGCAGGCGTGGATTGATCCTCACGGTGATGTCGCTTTCGGGGTGGGGGAAGGCGTGTCTCGCGGTCGGCCGTAGGGATATCGGCTCATCGAGATCGTATTGATGTGCCACTATACGTTGCATCCGGTTCGCGTGCTGCCCGGGGTCGCGCCGCACGGATCGCTTCTGCGCGTTCATGGACGGCTGTCTGTCGCCGTTTCTCACGAGGGGATGTACGTTGCTGCTCCGAATCCGTGGGCGCCACGCGCCCGGTCACCGCCTGCGCCGACTGGTCGCCGGCGCGCTGGTGCCGATCCTCACGATGACGACGCTGTCCGTTCCGGCGGTCGCGTACGCGGACACGCCTCCGCCGTCGGGCCCGTCGGAGCCGCCCTCACCGGCGGACCTGCGGGCTGATCGCGCCGACGTCCGGTGGCTGATGCGGTTCGGCGGTCCGGCTACGGCGAAGGCCGCGAAGGCCGCGCTGCTGGGTTCGGACGAGGACGTCCGGCAGTTCCTCACCACCGGTCAGGAGTCGTTGCGCGGTCACGACCTGCGCGTTCAGGTCCTGCGCCTGATGGCTGCCGGTGGCCCCGGGGTGCGGGCCGCCGCGAGCAAGGCACTCGATGGCTCGGACTCCGACCGCGAGGACTTCGTCCGTTCCGGCTGGGACAAGGCGTGGGTCCAGGATGAGCGGGCGCGGGCGGTGCTGGTGAGCAACGAGGGCGGGTTCGCGGTGCAGCGGGCAGCGAAGACCGCTCTGGACGCCGGGGACGACGCGATAGCCGAGTTCCTGGCGTCTGGTCAGTTCAAGGCGCGCGAGCAGGACGAGCGTGCACAGGTGCTGTCCATCATGGAGTCAGGTGGGGCGGCCACCAGGGACATGGCGAAGGCGGCCCTTGACGGTGGGCCGGAGACGATCCGCGAGTTCCTGGCCACCGGTGCGGAGGTCGGGCGCGCGCGGGACGCGACGCTGGCGTCGGTGACCGAGCTGGCCGACCAGGCCAAGGCCGCAGGCCAACAGGCCGCCGCCGAGACGGAGGCCGCGAAGGAGGCCGCCGCGCAGGCTCTCGCGGCGGCCGAACGGGCCAAGGCGGCGGCGCAGCAGGCGGCCGCGGAGACCGCGGCCGCGAAGGACTCCGCGGCGAAGGCCGCCGCTGCGGCGGGTCGGGCCGCGGACGCCGCGAGCCAGGCCGCGAACGCCGCGCAGGTCGCGATCGGGGCGGCCAACCAGGCGCATGCGGCGGCCCGCGCGGCGGCCGGGGCGGCGGCGCGCGCTGCCAGCCTGGCGGTACAGGCCGGGGACGCCGCGAGGCGGGCCTACCAGGAGGCCTCGGCCGCGACGCTCGACAAGAACAGAGCCGACGACGCCCGTAGGGCCGCCACGGACGCATTGAAGATCGTGCAGGTGGCGAAGGCCGCCGCGCAGGCCGCGCAGCAGGCGTCCCAGGCCGGAAGCGCGGCGGGACAGGCCGCGCTCGCGGCGGCGTCGGCATCGGACCACGCCGACAAGGCGGGCCAGGCCGCGGATGAGGCCGGCGGCTACTCGCAGGCCGCCGGCGAGGAGGCCGACCGGGCCCGGCGCAACGCCGCGGCCGCCCACGCGGCGGCGGCCCGCGCGACGAGGGCGGCGAACGCCGCCAAGGCACTGGCCGACAAGGCCGCAGCCGCCGCGCGGGAAGCCGCGCAGGCGGCCCAGGACGCCGCGGCGCACGCCGAGGCCGCCGCGGTCGCCGCCAACAAGGCGGCCGACGCTGCGGGGCAGGCCCGCGACAAGGCGGCGGAGGCCAAGGCACACGCCGACGCCGCGATCGCGGCCGCGAACGACGCCAGCGCCGCCGCGAGCCAGGCCGAGAAGGTGGCGGCGATCGCGGACGCGGCCGAGACGGAGCGGCTCCAGCTTCAGACCGACGAGGGGGTCGCGGCGGCCGAGGCCGCGCTGCGCACCGAGGAGGAACAGCGCAACCAGGCTACGTGGGACGCCGAGGAGCAGGCCCACCGTGACGCCGAGACCCAGCAGTTGCTGGCCGATGCCGCCGCACCCGGGGCTCCCGCCGACGTGATGCTCAGCAAGGGCCGGCAGGCGGCGATGCGGCTGCTGACCGCCGCCGGGCCGTACACGAGCAGCGCAGCCGAGGAGGCCCTGATCGGTGGCGAGACGGAGATGCGCTATTTCCTCACCGACGGGCTGGCCGCGGCCGGGGAGCAGGACGACCGGACGAGGGTGGCGTACCTCGCCGAGTACGGCCAGCCCGCCGCGCTGCGAACCGCTGCGGAGCAGGCGCTGGCCGGCCCCATCGCCGGGGTCCGCGCGTTCCTCAGGACCCGCGCCTACCCGGGCAAGGCCAACGACGACCGGGCCAGGATCCTGCAGTTGATGGAGGCCGCCGGCCCCGATTCCGCGACCCACGCCGCCGGCGCCAAAGCCCTGGACGGTACCGACGCGGACCGGCAGGAGTTTCTCGCCCACGGTCAGTACGTCGCCGCGGTCCACGACGAGCGTGCTCAGATCCTGAAGATCCTGTCGGCTACGCCCGGGCCCGGCCCGGAGGTCGCGTCGGCCGCCAAGGTCGCGCTGGCCGGACCCGAGTCGTACCTGCGCGGCTTCCTGCGCGTCGGGCTCGCTCGCGCCCAGGAACGCGACTACTTCGCCGCGACGCACCGGGCCCGGGTGGGCGCGGTCGTGGCCGAAGCGGCGCGCACCGCGGCGGTCGCCCAGCAGAACGCCTACGAAGCCGCGCGGGCCGCTGTCGTCGCCCGCGGCGCCAGCGACGACGCCACCCGCTACGCCAACCAGGCGGCCGAGTCCGCCCGGCAGGCCAGCGGGTACGCCAGCCAGGCCGGTGAGTCGGCCAAGCGGGCCCAGCAATCGGCCGACCGGGCTGCCGCGTCCGCCGCGACCGCCCGGAGCGCCGCCGCGTCGGCTCACGCCGATGCGCAGCAGGCCGACCGGTCGGCCGCCGACGCCCGGTGGTCGGCGTACGTGGCTGCGGACCATGCCGGTGACGCGCGGGCCGCGGCCGACCGGGCCCGTGAGGATGCAGAGGCGGCCCACAAGAGCGCCGAGGAGGCGCAGCAGGACTACCGGACCGCCTACGACATCGCCCTCGACAAGATCAAACAGGAGGAGGAGGCTCGGCGGAAGAACCCGGGCTCCAGCGACGGCAAGCACTGCGACCGGCCGGCCGGCTACGGCGCCGACCCGTCCTGCTATCCCAGCCTGCCCAACCTCAACCGGACCGCGAACGACGGCGAGATCATCTGCTACACCTGGAACGCGGAGGCCGGCCAGAAGCAGTGCGGCTACACCGTCGTCACCCCGGAAGACCGCCGGATCTTCGAACAGCAGCGCCAGGCCCAGGAGAGTCTCAACGCCTGCCTGATGCTCGTACCCGGTTGCTTCAGCGTCGTTACCGCCATCATCGGTGCTTCCGATCCGGACGCGCTACGCGACCCGGAAACGATTCTGGATGCCACGCTCCAGGTCCGGATGGGGGAGAAGGCGGCGCAGCTCACCCGTGAGTGGAAGCTCTACGGCAAGGTCCGGTGCGGCGCGGGCGGGAACAGCTTCGACGGCCACACCGAGGTCGTGATGGCTGATGGCAGCACCAAGCCCATCAGCGCCGTCAAGCTCCATGACCGGGTTCGGGCCACGGATCCGGTCAAAAAGTCCACCGGTGCCCGTGAAGTGATCGCGCTGCACCGCCATCAGGACACCGATCTGGCCGACGTCAGGATCAGAGACGACAGGGGTCGCATCTCGACGATCCACACAACCCAGGAGCACCCCTTCTGGAACGCCGGACGCAACGTGTGGACCGAGGCGAAGGACCTGACACACGGCGATCGTCTGTACGCGTCGGAGACGGTCAGGCCCACCGTTGTCGGGACCACCTCGTTCACCGGCGGTGAGGCGATGTACAACCTCACGGTCGCCGGTGTCCACACCTACTATGTGGTGGCCGGGCGTACGCCGGTGCTGGTGCACAACGCCCGGTGCACGACGCCGCTGACCAAGGAACAGCAGATAGACCTGGCCAAGTTCCTCGGTTACACCAGAGTTCGCGGAAACTACGGCAAATCCGAGGTGTACGAAATCAAGAAGCCCGGTTCCGGGCAGCCCCGGTACATCAGCCGCGATCTACCGACCGACCAGCACAATGGGGGAGTCTTCAAGGGAGCGAACAAGATCGAAGACCTCTGGAAGAAGGAAACGCGTATGGGTACCTACGATCTCGACATCGTCGACGGCACCGTACGCGGCCTCGTGAAGATCGGCGACTGATGCGGAATCGACGTTGGTACCGGATCGCCCGTCAGAGCGGTTCGGAACCGGCACAAGTTGTCTCTGTGTTGTTGAAGGCGATCCCGTCGCTCGCCACAGAGCCGTTCGTCATCCGAAGTCCCGAGGCGCGTTGCCGGCGCGACACCTGGGACCCGGCGAAGCTTCACGATGGCCGGGTTGTCCAGGGTGACGATCTGCTCCGGCTCGTCGGCGACCTCCTCGAGGACGCCTGTTTCTGGTGTGAGCTCCAGTCCGACCACACCGATGTCCACGTTTCGGAAGAGGCCGTCTACCTCGGGTTCTCATCAGATCAGCCCGGTTTGGCAACAGCCTTCCACGCCGAGCCCGTGACCGCTTCGCCGTATGCGGACGACGACATGGGCGCCTCGCCGTACCGGCCGGCCTCGACCGACTACTGGATGGAGGTGGAGCGCCTGCTGGACAGGTACGGTTCGCTGACTCTGCTCAGCCAGTGGGCTGCCGGCATTGGCGGAGAGCAGTGGTACCACGTCCGGAGCGCGGCTGACCTCGCCGTCGCTCGACGCGAAGTCGTCGCCCGGTCGGTTCTCGCCGCCTTCGCCCCCGCACATTTCGTCGTGATCGGCGTCAGTAGCGAAGCCGAGGTCGAAGCGTTCATCGGCGGGGAGCCCCTGTACGGAAATCTGCGCTGGCTCGCCCCGGGGCAGGGGCCGAAGCTCGTGACGGCCACGGTCGACGACGAGAACGATCTGCGGGACAAGATGAGCGTGCCGCGGCCGGGTACCGTACTTCTCTCCTGGCCGGAGGATGACCTGGCCGGACTCCTGTTTGCCGCTTGCCCCGACGAAGATGGGGTTGTCCGGACGACGTTCAGATTCGGTTAGGACCCTGGCTCGTCGGGGTGGCGTGCCGCGAGGGGCGGCACCGTCAGAAAAAATCTTGGAAAAAATCCGGTCGCGGTGTCGATCCGGCCGGTCCCCCGCTCGACGCGTTGGTGGAGACACGGTTCACCGGCCGGGTGAACCACCGACGACGAGGAGACAGCGATGCGGGTCATGGTCCTGGTCAAGGCCAGCGCGGACACCGAGGCGGGCGTTCTGCCGAGCGAGGAGATGCTCACCGCGATGGGCAGGTACAACGAGGAGCTGGTCAAGTCCGGCGTCCTGCTCGCCGGCGAGGGGCTGCACCCGAGCTCGAAGGGGGCCCGGGTCCGGTTCTCGAACGGCGGGACGACCGTGATCGACGGGCCGTTCACCGAGGCCAAGGAGCTGATCGCCGGTTTCTGGCTGTGGCAGGTCGCGTCGATGGAGGAGGCGATCGAGTGGGCCCGGCGCTGCCCGAGCCCGACCGGCGCGGAGTCCGAGATCGAGATCCGGCCGGTTTTCGAGCCCGACGACTTCGGCCCCGCGCTCACCCCCGAACTCAGGGAGAACGAGGAGCGGCTGCGCGCGCAGTCGGCCGAGAACCGGTAGCCGGACCCGTCGGCGTCACCCGACGGCCTCTTCCGTCGCCGCCGCCTCTTCCGCGCGTTTTTCCTGGATGAGGCGGCGGCTGCGGACCAGTCGCAGCAGGGTGACCAGGCCGATGCCACCGACGATGTTGCCCAGGATCGCCCAGCCGACCCAGGTCAGCCAGTCGAGGTAGCCGTACGGGGCGTGGCCGGTGTGCAGCCCGGCGAAGATCAGCAGCGAGTCCAGGATCGAGTGGTTGAGCTGCAGGCCGGCCAGCAGGAACCCGGCGGCGACCGCGGCGACGATCCGCGCGGGCATCGACTCGGTTCCGTGCTGCATCCGCGTCATCAGGGTGATCGTGCTGCCCCCGAGGACGGCCAGGCAGAACGATTCCAGGTTGATGCCGAGGTCGACGAAGTGTCGGCCACCCTCGATCGCCTGCGACCCCAGGCTCGGGAACGCCTTCATGATCAGCCAGGTGATGATCCAGCCGCCGACGAGGTTGGCCACCAGCACCACGAACCACATCCGTACGAGGTCGACGACGCGGGCCTTGCCGGCGGCGACGGTGGTCACCGGGATGAGAAACCCCTCGGTGAACAGTTCACTGTGGCCGAGCAGCAGCGCGATCAGCCCGATCGAGAAAGCGACCCCGGCGAGCAGGTGGTTGTGGGTGGCGGCGAGCACCGCGAGTAGCGCCAGCACACCCGTGGCGACGTCGAAGCCGCCGAGCGCCCCCGTGGCGGACAGCGCGAGCCACCCCCGGTGGAGCCGTGGCTCGCCCTCCTCCACGATCCGGTCGAGCGATTCCTCCACCCGGGCCTCGCCGGGCTCGACGCGTCCGGAGCCGTTCACGGTCATGTCGGTGGACTTACCCGGGGTCGGTCGGCGGCAATCGGTGGTTGTCGGCCTAGGGCGGGGACGTGCGGATCGGGCATCCGGGCGAGAGCCGGGAGACCATGGCCGGTCCTCGCAGGATCATGGCGGTCATGGCTCAGATCGGGTAAGGGCCGGTCGATAGAGGGTGCGGTGGTATCCCCGCCTCGTCGCGGACGGCGCGGCGGGTACCGGATCGGACTCGGCGCATTCAGCGACGAAGGGAGGCGTGGGTGGCACGACAGCGGTCGGAAGCCGAGAAGCGGATCGCGAACCTACTGCTGACCGCCAAGGAGTCGCTCGGCGTCAGTGCCGCGTTCCTGACCCGGATGGACGAGACCACGCAGTACCTCGAGGTGATGGAGTCGTCGGTACCCCTGCCGTTCGAGGAGGGCCACGGCCACCCCCGGGAAGCCAGCTTCTGTCACGCGGTCCTCGACGGCAGGCTACCGGCGGTCATGCCCGACGTCCGGGCGTTTCCGGAGGCGGCAGTGCTCCCCGCCGTCGCGCTTGGCGTGCGCAGATTCGCGTCGGTTCCGGTGGTCCTGAGCGACGGCACCCTGTACGGCACCTTCTGCGCCGCGGGCCTCGCCTCCGATGACGAGATCAGCCAGCGGGACAGGGCGCTCATGGAGGTCCTCGCGCAGGCTGCCTCGGTGATCATTGAGCCCGAGGTGCGTACCCGGGCCCGCGAGTCGGAGATCCACGACCGGCTCAACCCGGTCGTGGCGGCCGGCGGCCCGGTGGTGGTGCTCCAGCCGATCGTCGATCTCGCAACCGGGATGCGTAAAGGAGCGGAGGCGCTCAGCCGCTTCCCCGAGGCCTGGAACAAGGCGCCGGACGTCTGTTTCGCCGAGGCGCACAGCGTCGGTCTGGGGCACCGCCTGGAGGTACTCGCCCTGGAGCGGGCCGCAGACCACCTGAAGCGGGTCTCCGGCTACATCGCCATGAACGTGTCCCCGTCCACCCTGCTCACCCGCGCGTGCACGGATCTGCTCGGCCATCTCCCGGTCGAGCGCATCCTGCTCGAACTCTCCGAGCACGATCCGGTCGAGGACTACGACGCGCTGCACGCCGCTCTCGCACCGTTGCGCGCACGCGGCATGCGCCTCGCGATCGACGACGTGGGCGCCGGCTTCTCGTCCCTTCGCCACATCGTCCTCACCGCCCCGGAAGTGATCAAGCTGGACAGCAGCCTCGTCACCGGGGTCAACGCCGACCCCGTCCTCACGGTCCTGGTCCGTTCGATGGTGGAGTTCGCGCACGGCTGCCAGGCGCGGGTCGTCGCCGAGGGGGTCGAGACCGCCGAGGACGCAGCCGCGTTGCTGGCCCTGGGGGTGGACTGCGGTCAGGGTTGGCACTTCGGCCGTCCCGGCAGTCCGGAACAGCTCCGGCCGTGGTCGCCCGTCGCGGGCGATGAGCCGGGCGCCGATCATCCCGCCGCCGCCTGAGGCAGGTGGCCCGCCGCTGAGCGGTTCGGACAGTATGGAGGCGCGGGTACCCGCGAGGTCCGAGGGCACCTGCTCATCGCGGTAGGGGACAGGGGGAGCCGTGGCGGTCGGTCCATTGACCCAGATCTACATCGCTGTGCGGAACATCTACAGTTCGATCGGGTTCTACCGCGACATTCTGGGCGTGCCGTTCCTCTTCAAGGTCCCCGACCAGCCGGTGGCCTATTTCCAGAGCGGAAACGTGCGGCTGTGCCTCGGGAAACCCGAGTCGCCCGCGCAGGCGACCAAGGCTCTCATCTACTTCCCGGTCGATGACCTCGACGCCGAGTACGTCCGGCTGTCGCGGATCGGCCTGGAGTTCGAGCAGGATCCGTACCTCGTGCGCCGCTCCGGACTGCAGGAGGTACGGATGGCGATGCTCCGCGACCCCGACGGGCACAGCATCGCGTTGGTCCAGGAGCGGCAGGTCAGCTGACCGCAGCCGCCGCCGGCGGCTCGGCGTCGGCCTTCGGGGTTACGCTGGACGTCATCACCCCCACCCTCGCGCAGGTTGCGGGGTTTTCGTCGTGCGTACTCCACCCGAAGGTTTGCCATGAAGCTGTCCGGCCTGCTCCGCGCCGCACTCGACGATCCCGCGCTCACCCGCGCCCGTGACCTGGCGCGCGCCGGCCACGTCGACCTCCCTGTCGAGGTCACCGCACCCGCGGCGCTGCGGCCGTTCGTGATCGCCGCTATCGCCGCCGACGGCGGCCCCGACGGCGCCGCGGCGGCAGACGGTGCGGTCGGCGCCGGCCGGCCGGTCCTCGCCGTCACCGCGACCAGCCGGGAGGCCGAAGACCTCGCCGCCGCCCTCGGCTGCCTGCTGCCCGCCGATGAGATCGCGGTCTACCCGTCCTGGGAGACGCTGCCGCACGAGCGGTTGTCACCGCGCTCGGACACCGTCGGCCGGCGCCTCGCCGTGCTGCGGCGGCTGGCCCACCCGGACCCCGCCGACCCGACCCGCGGGCCGGTGCGCGTCGTCGTCGCGCCCGTCCGCAGCGTGCTCCAGCCGCAGCTCAAGGGCCTGGGCGACCTGGAGCCGGTGGAGCTGCGCCCCGGTGGCGCCGCCGACCTCGACGAGGTGGCCCGGCGGCTGTCCGAGATCGCGTACGCGCGGGTCGACCTGGTCACGAAGCGGGGCGAGTTCGCCGTACGCGGCGGCATCCTCGACGTGTTCCCGCCGACCGAGGAGCACCCGGTGCGGGTGGAGTTCTGGGGCGACGAGGTCGAGGAGATCCGCACGTTCGCCGTCGCCGACCAGCGCACCCTGGCCACCGCCGACCGATTGTGGGCGCCGCCGTGCCGCGAGCTGCTGCTTACCCCTGAAGTCCGCGAAAGAGCCCGGCAGTTGGCGGAGAAGCACCCCGAGCTGGCCGAGATCCTCGACAAGCTGGCCGAGGGGATCCCGGTGGAGGGCATGGAGTCGCTCGGACCCGCGTTGCTCGACGGCAGCGACTCGATGGAGCTGCTGCTGCACACCATGCCGGCCCGCACCCACGTCGTGCTGTGCGACCCGGAGCGCATCCGCACCCGGGCCCACGACCTCGTCCGGACCAGCGAGGAGTTCCTCCAGGCGAGCTGGGCCGCGGCGGCGGTCGGCGGCCACGCCCCGATCGACCTGGGCGCCGCCGCGTTCCGCACCCTCGCCGACGTGCGGGCGGCGGCGGCAGCGGCCGGCCAGGCGTGGTGGTCGATCTCGCCGTTCGGCGTGGCCGAGCCCACCCCGGCCGCGGAGCCGCTGCCCTGGGAGGAGGGGGAGACGTCCGGTTCCGTCGACGTCGCCGACGACGCCGCCAAGATCACGGTGTCGGCCCAGCCGGTGCCGCTCTACCACGGCGAGACCGGCCGCGTCGTCGACGACCTCAAGCGGTGGGTCACCGACGGGCTGCGGGTGGTGCTCGTCTTCGAGGGTTCCGGCCCCGCCCAGCGCGCGGTGGAGGTGCTGCGCGACGGCGGCCTCGGGGTGACACCCACCGACATGCTCGTCACCGAGCCCGCCGACGGCGGCGTCACCGTCACCACCGGTTCGCTGGGCAACGGCTTCCTCGACGAGGCCGGACGCCTGGTCATCGTCACCGGCACGGACATCTCCGGCGGCCGGGGCGCGTCCACCAGGGACATGCGCAAGATGCCCAGCCGCCGGCGCAACCAGATCGACCCCCTCGAGCTGCGCCCCGGCGACTACGTCGTGCACGAGCAGCACGGCATCGGGCGGTACATCGAGATGGTCCAGCGCACCGTCAACGGCGCCGACCGGGAGTACCTGGTCATCGAGTACGCGCCGAGCAAGCGCAACCAGCCCGGCGACCGGCTGTTCGTGCCGACCGACCAGCTCGACCAGCTCTCCCGGTACGTCGGTGGCGAGACGCCGACGCTGCACAAGATGGGCGGCGCCGACTGGCAGAAGTCCAAGGCGCGGGCCCGCAAGGCGGTCAAGGAGATCGCCGCGCAGCTCATCCAGCTCTACGCCGTACGGCAGAACTCGAAGGGCCACGCCTTCGGCCCGGACTCGCCCTGGCAGCGCGAGCTGGAGGACGCCTTCCCGTACACCGAGACCCCCGACCAGCTCGCCGCGATCGAGGAGGTCAAGGGCGACATGGAGAAGTCGGTGCCGATGGACCGGCTGATCTGCGGCGACGTCGGGTACGGCAAGACCGAGATCGCCGTACGGGCGGCGTTCAAGGCGGTACAGGACGGCAAGCAGGTGGCGGTCCTCGTGCCGACCACTCTGCTGGCGCAGCAGCACTACAACACGTTCTCGGAGCGGATGGCGCAGTTCCCGGTCGAGATCCGGCAGCTGTCGCGGTTCGTGACCCCCAAGGAGGCCGAGGAGACGCTCGCCCGGATGGCCGACGGTACGACCGACATCGTCATCGGCACGCACCGGCTGCTGCAGAGCTCCACCCGGTTCAAGAACCTGGGTCTGATCATCGTGGACGAGGAGCAGCGCTTCGGCGTGGAGCACAAGGAGCACCTCAAGACGCTGCGGGCATCGGTCGACGTGCTGGCCATGTCGGCCACGCCGATCCCGCGCACCCTGGAGATGGCGATCACCGGCATCCGGGAGATGTCGACGATCGCGACCCCGCCGGAGGAGCGCCACCCGGTCCTGACCTACGTCGGGGCGTACGACGACAAGCAGGTCGCCGCCTCCATCCACCGTGAGCTGCTGCGTGACGGCCAGGTCTTCTACCTGCACAACCGGGTCGAGTCGATCGAGCGGGCCGCGCGGCGGCTGCGCGAGCTCGTACCCGAGGCGCGGATCGCGGTGGCCCACGGCCAGATGGGCGAGGAAGCCCTCGAAAAGATCATGGTGGGCTTCTGGGAGAAGGAGTACGACGTGCTCGTCTCCACCACGATCGTGGAGAGCGGCATCGACATCCCCAACGCCAACACCCTCATCGTGGAGCGCGCCGACTTGCTCGGCCTGGCCCAACTGCACCAGATCCGGGGCCGGGTCGGCCGCGGGCGGGAGCGGGCGTACGCCTACTTCCTGTACCCGCCGGAGAAGCCGCTGACCGAGCACGCCCACGAGCGGCTGGCGACCATCGCCCAGCACACCGAGCTCGGCGCGGGCATGTACGTGGCGATGAAGGACCTCGAGATCCGGGGTGCGGGCAACCTGCTCGGCGGCGAGCAGTCCGGCCACATCGAAGGGGTCGGCTTCGACCTGTACGTGCGGATGGTCGGCGAGGCGGTGCAGGCCTTCAAGGGCGAGCGGCCGGAGGAAGAGGCCGAGGTCAAGGTCGACCTGCCGGTCGACGCGCACCTGCCGCACGACTACATCGGCGTGGAGCGGCTGCGCCTGGAGATGTACCGCAAGCTCGCCGGCGTCCGGGACGCGGCGGCGCTCGACGAGACCGTCGCCGAGATGCGCGACCGGTACGGCGAGCCGCCGGCCCAGGTCGCCAACCTGATCGCGGTGGCCCGGTTCCGGCTGCTGATGCGCTCCTACGGGCTGACCGACGTGTCGGTTCAGGGCAAGCACATCCGGTTCGGGCCGCTCAGCCTGCCCGACTCCAAGCAGTTGCGGCTCAAGCGGTTCTACCCGGACGCGGTGTACAAGGCGGCCGTCGACACCGTGTCGCTGCCCAGGCCGATGACCAAGCGGATCGGCGGGGAGCCGCTGCGCGACACGGCGCTGCTGGACTGGGCGGCTGAGCTGCTCAAGACCGTCCTCGGCGAGCCGGCTCTCGTCTGATGATCGCGGAAACGTTTCCGTGTCCCGGCACGGAAACGTTTCCGCGATCATGGGGAGTTGGGTGAAAGTAGCGATCGCGGTCGTGAGAGAGTGTGGGCCATGCAACGTGCTCGTCGTCTGGCGCTTCTCGCCGTTCTCCCTGTCGTCGGAACGTTCGCGCTCACCGGTTGCCGTTCGCAGCCGGGCACCGCGGTCTACATCGGCTCGACGTCGTACAGCCAGAAGTACGTTGACGACCTCGCCGACCAGCTGCGCAAGATGCCGAGCTTCAGCACGGGCGACAGCCGCCAGACCATCGCGCAGTGGCTGATCCTGCGCGATCTGAGCAAGCGGCTGGTGGCCGACAACCGGTGGCAGCAGCCGGCGGTCGACGAGAAGACCGCGACCGCCACCATCGAAAACGGCCTGCAGCAGGCGGGTGGCCAGGTCAACACCGAGTCGGTGCGGCCGCTCATCAAGCTCTACGCGCAGCTGGAGGCCTACCAGGGCGCGGTGCAGGAGCACATCACTCCGCAGCACGCGACCGCCGCCGACTACGCCGACCTGTACCAGCGGGCCAAGGCGGCCGGACAGGTGCCGCCGAACGTGGACGAGGCGACCTACACCAAGACCGTCGGCCAGCAGAACGAGCAGACGATCCAGGCCGTCCTCGGCGCCCGCAAGCTTTACGCCGACGCGGTCAAGGCGGCCCCCGTGTCGCTCAACCCCAAGTACGGCCCGGCGGAGCTGGCCCTGCTGAGCAACCAGGGTGCTCCGTTGATCGTCCTGCCGCTCAAGGCCGGCGCCGGCCAGCAGCCGGTGGTGCCCGCGCCGGCGCAGCCGCAGACCCAGGCTCAGGCCAACGGCTGACGGGTAGTCATGGCGGGCCGGATCGTCCTGCTGGTCACCTCGCCCCGGCTGCCGGCCGGCCTGCTGACCGCCGCCGCCTGGGACGCCGTCCGTAGCCTCCCGGTGCTGGCCGGCGCCGAGAGCGAGCAGACCGAGGCGCTGCGGGCGGCCGGGGTGGACGTACGGATCGTGCCGGCCGCGGCTGACGAGGTGCTCGCGGCCGCCGCGCCGGACGTGGTGTGGCTGGCGGGGCCGACCGGCGACCAGCATCTCGCCCGCGAGCTGGGGATGCGGCTGGCGCGCGAGCCGGGCCTGGCGGAGCTGGAGCTGATGTACGGCTCCTGGGATCCGCCGGGGGCCCGGCTGCTCGACGCCGTGGCGGTGATGGACCGGCTGCTGTCACCCGGCGGCGACCCGTGGAAGCGGGCGCAGACCCACGCCAGCCTCGCGCCGTACCTGCTGGAGGAGGCGTACGAGGCGTACGACGCGATCCTCGCCGGCGACCCCGGGCACCTCCGCGAGGAGCTGGGGGACGTGCTGCTCCAGGTGATCCTGCACGCCCGGCTCGGCGAGGACGCCGAGGAGCCGTTCACGATCGACGACGTCGCCGGCGGGCTGGTCGACAAGCTGATCCGGCGCAATCCACACGTGTTCGCCGACACCGCGGTGCACAGCATCGACGAGATCACCGAGAACTGGGAGCGGATCAAGCAGGAGGAGAAGGCGCGGGGGTCGGCGATGGACGGCATCGCGCTCGTGCAGCCGGCGCTTTCGCTCGCGGCCAAGGTGCTCGGCCGCGCTCAGCGTGCCGGTGTGGACGTGCCGCTGCCCGCCACCGACGACCTCGGCGCGCGGCTGCTCGCGGCGGTCGCGCGGGCCCGGGAGCAGGGGCTCGACCCGGAGGGTGCGCTGCGGCAGGCTGCGCTCGACTACGCCGACGCGGTCCGGCGCGCCGAAGCCCCGACCGCCTCCGACGATCCTGAAGGATCCGCGGGGTCATAGCGCCCCGGATCCTTCAGGATCATGGAGATGGTGAGGCCGACGGCGACGACGAGCACGCCGAACGCCTGCCCCGGCGCGGGCGACCGCCGGTCCAGCAGCGCCTGCGCGGCCAGGCTCGCCACCGGGAGCACACCCGCGAACAACCCGGCCCTGGCGACGCCCAGGCGCCGCAGGCCCGCGTACCAGAGCAGGAACGCGCCGACGGTGAGGACCAACGCCAGGTAGCCCAGCGCCGCCAGCTCCGTCGAGGTCGGCAGGCGCGGGTGCTCACGGGCCACGACGGCCGCGCCCGCGAGCATCGGTACGGCCAGGGCGCAGGTCCACGCCGACACCCGCACCGCGCCGAGTCGTGGCAGCACCGGCGCGGCCAGCAGGGAGAACAGGGCCTCCCCGGCCAGTGTCCCGACCGCGGACAGCAGGCCGCGCCCGGTGGCCTGGCCGGCGCCCTCGACCAGCGCGGCTCCGACCACCACGACCGAGGACGCGACGACCAGCCGGCGGGAGATCCGCTCCCGGCGGCTCAGCGGGCCGGCCACCGTGAGTACCAGCGGCGAGCAGCCGACGATCGTGCCGACGACCGCCGCGTCCGCGTGGCGCAGCGCGTCGAGCAGACACAGGTTGAACCCGACGAGCCCGGTCGCCGCCAGGGCCGCCAGCCGGGCCACATCCCGCCGGTCCGGCCTCGCGCCCGGCCTGACCAGTACGGCGAGAACGACGGCTGCCACCGCGTACCGGAGGGCCTGTCCGGTGAGCACCGGGTAGTCGAGCAGGGACCGGCTGACCGCCACCGATCCGCCCAGAATGGTCATCGCCGTCACGCAGGCAGCGGCGCCGGAAGCATGGGGACGTCTCACGGATGCGACGGTAGGCCGATGATTGGTACTGGCTACAGTGCCAATCACCGGCCGATTCGGAGGACCAATTGCCGGGCTGGGAAGCCATCGTCGACCTCGACCGGACGCGACCGCGCCTCGGCGAGCAGGTGACGTGCGCGCTGCGGGCGGCCATCTCGGCGGGACGGCTGACGCCCGGAACGCGGCTGCCGTCCACCCGTGACCTGGCAGCCGACCTGGGCCTGTCGCGGGGCGTCGTGGTCGGCGCGTACGAGCAGCTCGTCGCGGAAGGCTGGCTGGTGGGCCGGCGCGGCTCAGGCACCGTCGTGGCGAGCGCGGTCGCGCCGGCCGTCACCGAACCGCAGGGGCGCGACGGCGGTCGCCCCGCCGTCGCGCCGCTGCGTCCGGGCGTACCCGATCTCGGCATGTTCCCGCGCGCGGTGTGGCGGCGGGCGTACGAGCGGGCGCTGGCCGGCGCGCTGGACGCCGATCTCGACTACGGCGACCCGGCCGGATCGTCCCGGCTGCGCCGTGCGCTGGCCGCCTACCTGGGCCGGGTACGGGCCGCGCAGGTCGACCCGGCCGGGCTCTGCGTGACGACCGGGGCGGCGCAGGCTGTCACCCTGCTCGCCAGCGTGTTGCGGGCGGCCGGGGCGACGCGGGTCGCGGTGGAGGACCCGGGCCCCGCGTCAGCCCGTGACCTGCTGGTGAGCCACGGGCTGCGGCCGGTACCCGTACCCGTCGATCCTGGTGGGCTGGACGTCGCCGCGCTGGCCCGGTCGCGTGCCACGGCGGTGCTCGTCACGCCGGCTCACCAGTTCCCGACCGGGGTCGTGCTGGCGCCCGACCGGCGCGCGGCGCTCGTGGCGTGGGCGCGGCACACGGGCGGGCTCGTCGTGGAGGACGACTACGACGCCGAGTTCCGGTACGACCGCGACCCGGTGGGCTGTCTGCAGGGGCTGGCCCCGGACGTGGTCGCGCTCGTCGGGTCGGTCAGCAAGGCGCTCGCTCCCGCCCTGCGGATCGGCTGGCTGGCCGTGCCCCCGGCGTTCCGCGACGCCGTCACCGCGGCGAAGTTCGCAGCCGACCTCGGCGGGCCGGTCCTCGACCAGCTCGCCTTCGCCGAACTGCTGGCCTCCGGCGGGTACGACCGGCATCTGCGGCGGGCGCGCCGGTCCCACCGGCAGCGTCGCGACGCCCTCGTGGCCGCGCTGCGCCGGGACCTGCCGCAGGCCCGGATCTCCGGGGTGGCGGCCGGACTTCATCTGGTCGTGGAGCTACCGGCCGGCGTGGACGACGTCGCGGTCGCCGAGCGGGCGCGCGACGCGGGGCTGGGTCCGACCGCGCTGTCGCGACTGCGGCTGCGCGGGGGCGGCCGACCGGGCCTGGTGCTCGGGTACGCCGCGCACACTCCACAGGAGCTGGACCGGGCGGTACGGGTCCTGGCGCGACTGGTCGAGCGTGAACCGGGGCGCTAGGTGGTCGCCGGTCCGGCCCCGCGGGTAGGTTGCTCGCATGCCGCAGGACTTCGTGCCGCTTGCCGAACTCATCGTCGATGCCGTCCTCGAAACCAGCCCCGCGCTGGCCGCGTTCGCCGGCGACCACCGCTTCGACGACCGGCTGCCCGACTACTCGCCGGAGGCTGTCGCCGGTGACGTCGCGATGCTGCGGGACGCCTCGTCGGCGCTGTCGCAGGTCGACGTCGACACGCTCGAACCCGAGGACCAGGTGGACCACGCGGTGCTGCTGGCGCGGGTCGAGCGGTCGCTGTTCGAGCTGACCGAGGTACGCGAGCACGAGTGGAACCCGCTCGCGCACAACCCGGGCTCCCTGCTGTACGGGCTGATCGCCCGGCCGTTCGCGCCGGCCGAGCAGCGGCTGATGTCGATCGCGTCCCGGCTGTCGGCGATCCCGGACGCGCTCGCGACGGCCCGCTCGGTGCTCACCGACTGCCCGCGCATCCACCTCGAGACCGCCGTCGGCCAGTTCTCCGGCACGGCGGCGCTGGTCCGCGACGAGCTGCCCGCCCTGATGGCCGAGGCGCCGGCGCTCACCGGCACGATCGAACCGCTGCGGCAGCGCGCGATCGCGGCGCTCGGCGAGTTCGTCACCTGGCTGTGCGACCGGGCCGCCGAGGCCGGCGACGGCGGCCGGGATCCGCGGCTGGGCCGGCGGCTGTGGGAGGCGCGGCTGTGGCACGCGCTCGACACGGAGCTGTCGGCCGCGGAGATCCTCTCGCGGGCGCGGGCCAACGTCGAGCGGGTCACCGGGGAGCTGCGCGAGCTGGCAGCCGAGATCACCGGCGGGAGTGACATCCGGGTCGCGCTCGATCAGCTCGCCGCCGAGCACCCCGACAACACCACGATCGTGGATCTGGCGAAGGTGACGCTGGGGGAGGCGACGGAGTTCGTCGGCCGGCACGAGCTGGTCACCCTCATCGACGATCCGTGTCTGATCATGGAGATGCCCGAGTTCGCCCGCGGCATCGCCGTCGCGTACTGCGACCCGCCCGGTCCGCTGGAGACCGGCGACCTGCCGACGTTCTACTGCATCGCGCCGACGCCGGCCAACTGGTCCGCCGAGCGGGTGGAGTCGTTCTACCGCGAGTACAACAACCACATGATCCGCAATCTGAGCGTGCACGAGGCGATGCCGGGGCACTTCCTCCAGCTCGCCCACTCGCGCCGGTTCCGCGGCTCGACACGGGCCCGCGCGCTGGGCTTTTCCGGCCCGTTCGTGGAGGGCTGGGCGGTGTACGCCGAGGAGCTCATGGTCTCCTGCGGGTTCGGTGGCGCGCCGGTACGGGCCCAGCAGCTCAAGATGCAGCTGCGCATGAGCATCAACGCGATCCTCGACCAGCTCGTGCACTGCGAGGGGATGACCGAGGCCGACGCGATGGCGATGATGCGCGACGAGGGCTTCCAGGAGGAGGGCGAGGCGGCCGGCAAGTGGCGTCGGGCGCTGCTCACCTCGACCCAGCTGTCGACCTACTTCGTGGGGTACACCGAGGTCTCGGCGATCGCGAAGGAGCGTCCGGCCGGCGTCTCCGTACGGGACTGGCACGACCGGATGCTGGCCCACGGCTCGCCGGCGCCCCGCCACGTACGCGCGCTGCTGGGCTGAACGCTACGAGCGCTTCGTGCGCTGGTCGACGATCTGGGCGCCGGCCGGCGGGGTGAACGCGTCGTCGGCGATCGTCGTGGCGTAGCGGGTGAGCGAGATGTCCACGGACGCGCCGTCGACGACGCCGTTGAACGAGCCGAGTACGCCGTCCGACGTGATGCAGGCGTCGAACGCAGAGGCGGGCGCGTTCTCCACCCCGGAGACCTCGACGCAGGTCGCGTGCTCACCGGCGAGCGTGGTGTCGTGCTGCTTGATCACGGTGTTCGACGACAGCGACGCGGCGGTGAGGAGGTTGACGACGAGGGTGGGCGGCACCATGCCCCGGTTGCGCAGCACGTTCACCAGCGTCGTCGTGGCGTCCGAGCCGCCGGGCGGCGGCGCGGTCAGGGTGCACGTGGTCGTACCGCCGGCGGTCTGGCAGTCCATGGTCGCCTCGCGCGTCGTCGCGTACTTGCCGGCGGGGTAGATGTAGGCCGTCCGCATGGGGGACTGCGCCTGGACGATCGTGGCCTGCCCCCCGCCGGGCAACTGGTAGTCGGCGGTGTAACTGAGCTCGCTGGCGTGGTCGAGCCGGCTCGCCAGTTCGTTGACCAGATGGGCGCGGTCGATCACCTGCTGCGCGTCGCCGATCGAGGCGCATCCCGTCAGCCCGCCGAGCGCCGTCGCGAGCAGCGCGGCCACGGCGCGTCGGCGGTGGTGGCGGGCGGTGGACCGGGGACGCGCGTGACGCATGCGCCATAGCCTCGCCCTTAACGTCGAGTAAACGCAAACCCCTTCCTGTTCGCCGGTGCGGTTTGGCGTCGACCGGGCGGGAAAGTGTGACCGGCGGCACATCGGTTGAGATCACCGAGGCGCGTGAGCCAGCTCGCGGGAGCGTCGATAGGCTGCCGGTGTACATGTGCCGCATCGGCGCGGCTCTGGCGTTCTCGATAAGGCGAAGGAGCGCAAGCAGTGGCCACCATCGAGGGAATCGTCGCCCGCGAGATCCTCGACTCGCGGGGTAACCCGACGGTCGAGGTCGAGATCGGGCTCGACGACGGCACGATCGCACGGGCAGCCGTGCCGTCCGGCGCCTCCACCGGCGCTTTCGAGGCTCTGGAGCTGCGCGACGGCGACCCCAAGCGCTACGGCGGCAAGGGTGTCCAGCGCGCGGTCGAAAACATCACCGAACGGATCGCACCCGAGCTGGTCGGGTACGAGGCGAGCGAGCAGCGCGCGATCGACCAGCGCATGCTCGAGCTGGACGGCACGCCGGACAAGTCCAACCTGGGTGCCAACGCGATCCTCGGCGTCTCGCTGGCCGTGGCCAAGGCCGCCGCCACCTCGGCCGAGCTCAGCCTGTTCCGTTACCTGGGCGGCCCCAACGCGCACCTGCTGCCGGTGCCGATGATGAACATCCTCAACGGGGGTGCCCACGCCGACTCGAACGTGGACATCCAGGAGTTCATGATCGCTCCGATCGGGGCGTCCACGTTCGCGGAGGCGCTGCGGTACGGCGCCGAGGTGTACCACACCCTCAAGTCCGTACTGAAGAAGAAGGGCCTGTCGACCGGGCTCGGTGACGAGGGCGGCTTCGCGCCCAGCCTGCCGGCGAACGCCGCCGCGCTGGACCTGATCGCCGAGGCGGTCTCGGCCGCCGGGTACACGCTCGGCGAGGACATCGTGCTCGCGCTCGACGTCGCCGCGACGGAGTTCTACAAGGACGGCGGGTACGTGTTCGAAGGCGCGTCCAAGTCGGCGGACGAGATGGTCGCCTACTACGCGAAGCTCGTCGACTCCTACCCGATCGTGTCGATCGAGGACCCCCTCGCGGAGGAGGACTGGGCCGGCTGGACCGCGATGACGGGTGAGCTGGGTCGGCGCATCCAGCTCGTCGGTGACGACCTGTTCGTGACCAACCCGCAGCGCATCGCCCGCGGTATCGCCGAGGGCGCGGCCAACGCGGTCCTGGTCAAGGTCAACCAGATCGGTTCGCTGACGGAGACGTTCGACGCGGTCGAGCTGGCCCACCGCAGGGGCTACCACACGATGATGAGCCACCGGTCGGGCGAGACCGAGGACACCACGATCGCGGACCTGGCCGTCGCGGTCGGCTCGGGGCAGATCAAGACCGGTGCGCCGGCCCGGTCCGAGCGGGTCGCCAAGTACAACCAGCTGCTGCGCATCGAGGACGAGCTCGACGACGCGGCCCGGTACGCCGGTCGCGGCGCCTTCCCGCGGTATCGTCAGGGTTGATTTCTCCGCCGATCTTGGACACGTGGCGGGGCTATAGGCCCGCCACGCGTCCAAGATCGCGGAAGTGGCCGAGGGGAGGGCGCGCATGCCACAGCGGCGAACGCCGAGCGGGCAGGGGCCCGGTGCCCGCGGTGGCCGGGACCTCCGCGGCGGCCGGCGGACCGGCGCGCGATCGGTCGGCCGTGACGCGGGTACCCGCGTCGAGTCGGCGCGCTCCAGCGGCCTGCGCGGCTCCGTCCGCACCGGAGCCGTCCGCACGACGGCGTCACGGGTGGGCGGAGCGGACGGCGTCCGTTCGAGCAGCCGACCGGCCGCGGCGCGCCGCGCTGCCGGCGGCGGTGTCGCCAAGCGCACCCGGGCGCCCCAGCCGCGCCGGCTGACCGGCCGGGCCGCCGTGCTGTGCATGGTGCTGATCGGGCTGCTGCTGGCGTACGCGTACCCGGTGCGGGTCTACCTCTCCCAGCAGAGCGAGATCGACCAGTTGGAGAGCAGGCAGGCCGCGCAGCGAGCGCGGATCGCCGACCTCAGCGGCCGGCTGGAAAAGTGGAACGACGACGAGTACGTCAAGGCGCAGGCGCGCGGGCGGCTGCTGTTCACCATGCCCGGCGAGAAGCCGCTGTTGGTGATCGACAAGTCCCAGCCGCAGGACAACAAGCCCGGCAAGGTCGGGGCGGTGGAGACGCCGGCCGACGGGGGCGCTGACGCCGGCCCCTGGTACGGCAAGCTCTGGTCCAGTGTCCGCGCCGCCGATCAGGGAGCACGCTAGTTGGTTGATCAGGAGGCGGTCGGCCCGCCCACCCGAGAGCCGGTCACCGATACCGACCTCGCCGTCGTCGCCGCACAGCTCGGCCGGGTGCCGCGCGGCACCCGGTTCGTGGCGCACCGCTGCCCGTGCGGCCTGCCGGACGTCGTCGAGACGACGCCCCGGCTGCCCGACGGCACCCCGTTCCCCACGCTGTTCTACCTGACCTGCCCGCGCGCGGTGGCCGAGTGCAGCCGGTTGGAGTCGGCCGGGGTCATGAAGGAGATGACCCAGCGCCTGGCCGACGACCCGGAGCTCGCGGAGCGCTACCGCGCCGCCCACGACGACTATCTGACCCGGCGCGAGGCGGTCGGCCACGTGCCGGAGATCGCGGGTACGTCCGCGGGCGGCATGCCCGGCCGGGTCAAGTGCCTCCACGTCCACCTCGCGCACCGGCTCGCGGTCGGGCCGGGTGTGAATCCGATCGGCGACGAGACGCTCGCCCTGGCCGCCGAGTGGTGGGCTGCCGGACCCTGCGTCGCGGGATAGCCTTGCCGACCGTGGAGGTCATAATCCGACGGGCACGGCCCCGTGACGTACGCGAGATCCAACGCCTGATCGAGACGTACGCCGACGACCGGATCCTGCTGTCCAAGGCGCCCGTGGCGCTCTACGAGGACGTACAGGAGTTCTGGGTGGCGGAGCGCACGTCCGACGGGCGGGTGGTCGGCTCCGGCGCCCTGCACGTGCTGTGGGAAGACCTCGCGGAGGTACGCACGGTCGCGGTCGACCCGTCGTGCCGCGGGCAGAAGATCGGCCACCGGATCGTGTCGGAGCTGCTCGCGGTGGCGCGGGAGTTGGACGTGGCTCGGGTCTTCGTGCTGACGTTCCAGACCGAGTTCTTCGCCTCCTTCGGCTTCCAGCCGATCGACGGCACCCCGGTGTCGCCGACGGTGTACGAGGAGCTGCTGCGCTCGTACGACGAAGGCGTCGCCGAGTTCCTCGACCTCGAGCGGGTCAAGCCGAACACGCTCGGCAACACGAGGATGCTGCTGCACCTGCGCTGACGGCGACCTGGGTAGGGTTGGCCGCGTGACGAGGGTGGCGGCGATCGACTGCGGTACCAACTCAATCCGGCTGCTGGTGGCGGACCTGGACGGCGGCGCGCTGACCGACGTGGTCCGCCGCATGGAGATCGTTCGGCTCGGCCAGGGCGTCGACCGTACGGGCCGGCTGGCCCCTGAGGCGATCGAGCGCACCCGGGTGGCGCTGGCCGACTACGCGGCTCAGATCAAGGAACTGGGCGCGGAGCGGGTACGGATGGTGGCCACGAGCGCCACCCGCGACGCGGCCAACGCCGCCGACTTCCGGGCCATGGTGGTCGGCACGCTGGGCGTCGCGCCGGAGGTCGTCAGCGGCGACGAGGAGGCCCGGCTGTCGTTCACCGGCGCCGTCCGTGGCCTGCCGGCGGACCTCGCGAAGCCGTACCTGGTGGTGGACATCGGGGGCGGCTCCACGGAGTTTGTCCGCGGTGCCGTCGACGTGGACGCCGCGATCAGCGTGGACATCGGGTGCGTGCGGATGACCGAGCGGCACCTGCACGGCGACCCGCCCACGCCGGACGAGGTCGCCGCGGCCGAGGCCGACATCGCCGCCGCGGTCGACCGGGCGCTGGAGGCGGTCAAGGGCCACGACGCGGGTACGCTCGTCGGCCTCGCGGGATCGGTCACCACGGTGGTCGCGATCGCGCTGGGGCTGACCGGGTACGACCCGCAAGCGATCCACCACGCCCGGATCGGGTACGCCGACGTGGCGAAGGTGAGCGCGGACCTGCTGGCGGCCACGCGTGAGCAGCGGCTGGCGATCCCGGTGATGCACCCGGGCCGGGCCGACGTGATCGGGGCCGGGGCGCTCATCCTCCGCGTCATCATGCAGCGGGCCGGCGTCGACGCGGTCGTCGCCAGCGAGCACGACATCCTGGACGGCATCGCGTACAGCCTGGGGTGACGCGCCGCTCCCCGCCCGCCGCGCTCGCCGCGGCGCTCCGTCGCCCGCCGCGCCCGCCGCGCTCCAAGATCCGCGCAATGTGTGCAACATTGCTGCCTCCCGGCGTGGGATAGCAGCAATGTTGCACAAGTTGCGGGGATCTTCGGATACTGTGCCGTCCGTCGATGCGCACCGACGCTGGAGGACCCGCCGTGGCCGATGAGGTGACCCCGCCGGAGGCGGTCGAGCCGCCGGAGGCGGCAGTTCAGCCCGAGCCGTTCGAGCCGGCCGGCGCGGAGCCTCCCGAGCCGTCGGAGCCTCCCGAGCCGGCCGGCGCGGAGCCGCCTGTCGTCGCCGCGGAGGCACGGAAGCGCTGGACGCCGCGCCGTACGTTCGCCGCCGTCGGGTGGGCCGTGACCGCCGCTGTCGTCATAGCCGCGGTGGTGGCGGCCGTCGCCATCGTGACGGGTAACCACGGCGGTGGTCGGTCACTTCGCGCGAAGGCGGGCGATTGCCTCTCCGGCGACAGTGATCATGATCTCAGGTTCGTCCAGTGTGACGACCCGGCCGTCAAGTGGACCGTCGTCAGTGTCGTCGATGGCCAGAGCCAGCGGGATTCGCGGCAGAAGTCCTGCCAGCGCTGGCCGGAGGCGCAGGCGTCCTACTGGGAGAGCCGCAACGCCCAAAACGGATTTGTCCTATGTCTACGGCCGGTGACGCCAGGCTGAGCCGTTCCGACGGTGAATTTAGGGTGTACCCCACGTCACGGTCGGCTTTCGCTCCTGCCTGCGCCATGGTTGGCTACCCGCACAACACCCCCTGGCTCTACAGCCAACGAAGACTGACTGACAGGAGGCGGCCGGTGGGCGAGATGGTCAGCTACCCCGACAACGGTGGGACGAGTGAGGGTTATCTGGCGCTGCCCTCCAGCGGCAGCGGGCCGGCCGTGATCGTCGTTCAGGAGTGGTGGGGTCTCGTGCCCCACATCACGTCGCTCGCCGACCGTTTCGCCGAGGCCGGCTTCGTCGCCCTGGCGCCCGACCTGTACCACGGCGCCCAGACGACCGAGCCGGACGAGGCGGGCAAGCTGATGATGGGCCTGGCGATGGACCAGGCGGCCAAGGACATCGGGGGCGCCGCGGCCTACCTGGCCGGCCGGGACGAGGTCACCGGCCGGATCGGCTGCGTCGGCTTCTGCATGGGCGGCAGCCTCGCCCTCTGGTCGGCCACGCTGTCCGAGCACGTGGTCGCGACGGTCGGCTTCTACCCGCCCGTGCCCTGGGAGCGGATGAGCCCACAGTGGTCCAACTACACCGGCAAGGCCGCGTTGATCCACGCCTCGGAGGAGGACGGCACCTGCGCGGCGCCCGGCGTACAGCAGGCCATCCGGCTGATCTCGGCGGCCGGTGGCGAGGTCGTCTGCTACGACTACCCCGGCACCCATCACGCGTTCTTCAACGACGACCGGCCCGAGGTGTACGACCGGGAGGCGTCGGCCCTCGCGTGGGCCCGGACCCTCGAGTTCCTGCGTACCCGACTTGGCTGAGCCGGTAACGCCGCCGGAGCGGGCCGGCCGGATCACGCGGGACGCGCCGGACTATCCGGCGCGGGTCGCGCCCGCCATCGCCGACCTGTCGCGGTTGGACGGCGTGATCTCCGAGTGCCGGGCGTGTCCACGCCTGGTCGCGTGGCGTGAGGAGGTCGCCACCACCAAGCGCGCGGCCTTCCGGCACCAGGAGTACTGGGGCCGACCGGTGCCCGGCTTCGGGGCGGTCGACGCGGAGATCGGCCTCCTCGGGCTGGCGCCGGCCGCGCACGGCGGTAACCGGACCGGCCGCATCTTCACCGGTGACCGCTCCGGTGACGTGCTCTTCGCGGCGCTGCACCGCGCCGGCCTGGCCAACCAGCCCACGAGCGTCAGCCGCGACGACGGCCTGCAGCTTGCGCACACGCGCGTCTTCTCGGCCGTACGCTGCGCGCCGCCGGACAACAAGCCGACGCCGGCCGAGCGCGACACCTGCGCCCCGTGGCTGCACCGCGAGCTGGAACTGATCCGCCCCACGTTGCGCGTCGTCGTCGCGCTCGGCGGATTCGCCTGGTCGGCGTTCTGGCCGGCGCTCCGCGCGGTCTACGGGATGAAGCCGCCTACGCCCCGTCCGGCGTTCGGTCACGGTACGCTCTGGCGCGGACCCGCGGGCGTGCCCGCGCTTCTCGGCTGTTACCACGTCAGCCAACAGAACACCTTTACGGGCCGGCTCACGCCCGCGATGCTGGACGACGTGTTCGCCCGCGCGAAGGATCTCGCCGGGCTCTAGCCACTCGGGGACCCGATGAACCGCCGCCCGTTCGGCCGCCTGCTGCCGCCGCTCGCCGTCGCCGCGTTGCTGATCGGCGCGGCGCTGACGGCGGCACTGTCGTCACCCAGAGTGACGCGGGTGCCGCTGCCGGCCAAGACGCCGCCCCAGCAGGCGGCGGACGCCGCGGAGGCGGTCCCCACGGCACCGGCGTCGGCGGCCGCGGGGGATGCTGCCGCCGGCACGGCCCACCAGTTGCCGTCCTGGGCCGGCGCCGCCGCGGGCCTGCTCTGTCTGGCGTTCGTCGTCGTGGTCGCCGGCATGTTGAGCTGGTACCTGGTACGCGACCGGCTCCGGGTCACCTCCGCGCCGCTGGTGTCCATTGCGGACGGTGCCGCTCCCGAGCGTACCGAAGATGTGGTGGCCGCGGTGGACGCGGGCCTGGACCGCCTCGGCGACCGGGACGCCGACCCGCGCCGCGCGGTCATCGCCTGCTGGGTGCGGCTGGAGGAGGCCGCGGCCGCCGCCGGCACGCCGCGCCGGCCGGGGGACACCCCGACCGACCTGGTCGGACGCCTTCTCCTCACGCACCGGGTGAGCCACCCGGTCCTCGACGAGTTCGCCGCGGTGTACCGGGAGGCGCGCTACGCCACACACGGAGTTGACGAGCGGATGCGCGCCGCCGCGGTGGCGTCGCTGCGCCACCTGCGGGCGGAGTTGACGGTACGTGCGGAGGTGGGCTGATGGCGCGTGAGCGGGACGTCGGTATCGACGATCTGTTGGGTGCCCCGGCCGAGGGGGAGGCGGAGCCGCAGCCCGGGACGGGCCGGCCGGTCCGCTCCCGGCGATGGTGGACGGCGCTGGTCGCGGCGGTCGTGTCCGGAGCGGCGTACGTGGTGTCGCTCCCGTTGGGGCTCAAGATCCCGTACATTCTGCTTTTCTCGGGCTGCTTCGCCCTGCTCGCCGTTCGGCGGGCGGTCAGGGCGGTCGCCGCGCCGAGGATGACGATCGGTACGGACCGTCCGTCGCCGGTCGCCGCCCGGATCGACCCGACCCGGGTGCCCGACGGCATCGAGCTCGCGTTGGGGCGCTGGGACACCCGGCTGTCGGAAAGCGAGCGCGACCCGAAGCGGTTCATGTCGATCGTCCGGCCGCGGCTGGCCGAGATCGCCGACGAGCGGCTGCGCCAGCGGCACGGGGTGAGCCGGGTCGACGACCCGGCGCGGGCCCGGCAGCTCATGGGGGAGCGGTTGTGGACGTTTCTGTTCTCGCCGCTCGGTGCCGTGCCGAACCCGCGGGAGCTCGCGGACGTGGTGGAAGACATGGAGAAGCTGTGAGTCGGGCCGGACGGGTCGGGCCAGCCGAGGAGGTCGAGTGAACGCGCCAGCATTGCCACCCGCGGAGGTGGGCCGGCTCGGCCGGGCCGTGCTCGACGCGGTGGGCGCCGTCGTCGTCGGCAAGCGGGAACCGTTGGAGCTGGTGCTCGCCGGCATCCTCGCCGGCGGCCACGTACTGCTGGAGGACCTGCCCGGGCTCGGCAAGACCCTCGCCGCCCGGTCGTTCGCGCAGGTGCTCGGCATCGAGTTCCGCCGGCTGCAGTTCACGCCCGACCTGCTGCCCGCCGACGTCACCGGCTCCTTCCTGTACGACCAGCGGGCCGGCGACTTCTCGTTCCGGCCCGGGCCGGTCTTCACCAACCTGCTGCTCGCCGACGAGATCAACCGGACCCCGCCGAAGACGCAGGCGGCCCTGCTGGAGGCGATGCAGGAGAAGCAGGTCTCCGTGGAGGGCACGACCTACCGGCTGGAGGCGCCGTTCCACGTGCTCGCCACGGCCAACCCGATCGAGTACGAGGGCACCTATCCGCTGCCGGAGGCGCAGCTCGACCGGTTCCTGCTGCGGGTGTCGTTCGGCTACCCGGACCGCGACGAGGAGTGGGAGGTGCTGCGCCGGCGTATCGACCGCCGACGCGAGGAGGCGGTCCTGCGCCCCGTCGTGGACGCGCGGACGCTGCTGGCGATGCAGGCGGCGCTGGAGTACGTCGCGGTGGAGGACTCCGTCGGCCGGTACATCGTCGACCTGACCGCCGCGACGCGCGCGCACCCCCAGGTGCTCGTGGGCGCGTCCCCGCGCGGGTCGCTGGCGTTGCTCCTGCTCTCCCGCGCGCGGGCGGCCCTGGCCGGTCGCGACTTCGTGATCCCGGAGGACGTCAAGTACGTGGCGATCCCGGCGCTGGCCCACCGGATCACGCTCCGGCCGGAGATGTGGCTGCGGCACATCGACCCGGCGACGATCGTGGCCGAGGTGGTGGACGCCACGCCCGCGCCCGCGAGCGGTGCCGTGCCGACCTACGCCGGGGCGGCGCCCGCCGCCGCCGGTCAGCGGTACACCGCGCCGAGAGGCTGAGGCATGGCCGACGCAGGCGGCTGGGTGCCCACCCGTGCGTTCGGCCGGGCCATCCTGGTGACCGGGCTGCTGGTGGTCCTGGCCGTCGCCATCGGACGGTACGACCTCGTGGTCCTCGCCGCCCCGTTCGCCCTCGGCACCGCGCTGTCCCTGCGCCGCCGACCCGCCACGCTGCCCGTCCCCGAACTGTCGACGGTGGACGCCCGAATCGTCGAAGGCGACGACGTCACGGTACGGGTGAGCGTGGCCAACCCCGACCCGGTGGCGCTCGACTTCGTCCTGCTGCGGCTGTGGCTGCCGCGGTGGGTACGGGCGCACCACGGCGACCACCCGTACGCCGCCTCGGCCCGGGCCGGCAGCGTCGCCGAGATCGACCTCGCCGGGTCCGCCCTGCGCTGGGGCCGGCACGCCGTCGGCCCCCTGTCGCTGCACGGCGTGGCCTGCGACGGACTGCTCGCCTCGCTGCGGGTGGAGTGCGAACCGCTTCCGATCAAGGCGTACCCGGCGACGGAGGCGTTCCGCGCCGACGAGGCGATGCCGCGCGCCGCCGGCCTGGTCGGCCAGCACCACTCGCGCCGCCCCGGCGAGGGCGGCGAACTGGCCGGGGTCCGCGAGTTCACCCCCGGCGACCGGCTGCGCCGCATCGATTGGCGGGTCACCCTGCGTACCCGGCGGGTGCACGTCGTGTCGACGCTGTCGGACCGGGACGCGGAGGTGGTGGTGCTGCTGGACGTGCTCCACGAGGCGGGCGCGTCGGGCGGTATCGGCGGCGCCGCCTCGGTGCTGGACACGACGGTACGGGCCGCGGCCGGCATCGCCGAGCACTACCTGCACCGGGGCGACCGGGTGGCGATGCTCGAGTACGGGTTCCGGGCCCGCCGGCTGCGCCCGGGTGCCGGCCGCCGCCAGTACCTGACCGTGCTCGAATGGCTGCTCGACGCCGCGCCGGCCGGTGGCGCGGACGAGTCCTCGGCCGGCGCGTTCGGCGCCCATCTGCTCAGCAGCAACGCGCTGGTGATCGTGCTGACGCCGCTGCTGGACCAGCGTTCGGCGGCGATGGTCGCCGGGCTGGCCCGGTCCGGGCGGTTCGTCGTCGCGGTCGACACGCTGCCGGCGGACCTGCGTCCGCCGACCGGCGGCCCCTGGGCCGCGCTGGCGGCCAGGCTGTGGCGGATGAGCCGGGAGAACGTGGTGGGCCTGCTCCGCGAGCACGGCGTACCGGTGGTCGGCTGGGCCGGTGCGGGCAGCCTCGACCAGGTCCTGCGCGACGTGACGCGGATGGCGGCCGCGCCGAAGGCGGGCCGGCGATGATGAGCCTGCGCGGGCTGCGGGACCGGGCCACCCGGATCACGCCGGGCACCCTGCTGGTACGCGGCGCGGCGCTGCTGTCCGCGGCGGGCGCCCTCCTGGTCGCGTGCCCCGGCGAGATCCTCGCCAGGCCGGGCGCCGCCGTGGGGCTCGTGGCCGGCGGGGCGCTGCCGGCGCTGGCACCGCGTACCCGGGTCACCACGATCGTGCTGTTCGCGGCGATCGGCGGGTGGCTCGCCGCGACGACGGTGTACGGGCAGCCGGTGACGCCGGCCCGACTGGCGGTGCTGGCGTGCCTGCTGTACCTGGCGCACACGACGACGGCGCTCGCGGCGGCGCTGCCGTACGACACCGTGGTGTCGCCGGCCGTGCTGGCGCGGTGGTTCGCCCGTACCGTCGTCGTGCTCGTCCCGACCGCCGGGTTCGCGGTGGCGGCGACGCTCGGCGTCCGGTACGTCGGCGGGCGCGCGTACCTGGTCGCGGCCGTCGCCGGGCTGCTGGTGGCCGCCGCGCTGGTCGGGCTGCTGGCCAGGTGGCGCAGGTCCTGACCGCCGGACCCTATGATTCGATGCCTCGCCGTCGATCAGGAGAGGTCGCTATGCAGGTCATCACGGGCGCTGGCCGGTTCACCGCACCCGAGCCGGGTGAGTCGAGGCGCTACGACGAGCAGTTGCGCGTCACCGACCTCAGCCTCGGCACGTACTCGGTGCCGGTCGGCGGCGTCGACACCCAGCAGCCGCACAACGAGGACGAGGTGTACGTCGTGACCGCCGGCCGGGCCCGGCTCGTCGCGGACAGCGGCGAGGTCGAGGTGGGGCCGGGCAGCGTGATCTACGTACCGGCGGGCGAGCCGCACCGGTTTGTCGACGTGACCGAGGATCTCGCGGTACTGGTGCTCTTCGGTCCGGCCGAGTACACCCGGTCGCAGTCGCAGTCGCAGTCGCAGTCGCAGTCGCGGTCGTGAAGAGCGAGGACGAGATCCGGCAGGCGACCGTGGGGGCGGTGCAGCCGTTGACCGGACCGATCGAGATCCGTGACTACGATCCGGAGTGGCCGCGGATGTTCGCCCGCGAAGCCGAGCGGATCCGGGCCGCGCTGGGCGGGCGCGTGTCGGCGCTCGAGCACGCCGGCTCCACCGCGGTGCCCGGCCTGCCCGCCAAACCGAGAATCGACATGGTGCTCGTGGTGGCCGACTCCGCCGACGAGCCGGCGTACGTGCCGGATCTGGTGGCGGCCGGGTACCACCTCCAGATCCGGGAGCCGGACTGGTACGAGCACCGGATGCTCAAGGGTCCCGACATCGACGTCAACCTGCACGTCTTCTCCGACGGCTGCCCGGAGGTGGCGCGGATGCTGCTGTTCCGGGACTGGCTGCGCACGTGCGCCGAGGACCGGGAACTGTACGCGTCGACCAAGCGGCGCCTGGCCGAGCGGAACTGGACGTACGTGCAGCAGTACGCCGACGCGAAGACCGAGGTCGTCGAGGAGATCCTGGCGCGGGCGCAGGCCGGCACGAGGTCGTAGCCGTCCGGGCACCGACGGTTACGGGGCAGCGCGCCCGGCGTGCGCTTCGGTATGTTTGGGCACGCATCGATGCCAATACCCCTCGGGAGTTTCCGCCGTGCGCCGTGTCGCGCCGCTCGTTGTCGCCCTCATCGCATGTGCTCTCCTCGCCTCCGGCTGCGGCCGGCCCGTCGCGGTGCGGTGGGCCAACGCCAGCAGCCCGCTGACGCCGGCGAGCCCGGAGCAGTCGCGGACCGAGCCGCCCTCGCCGGCCGGGTCGCGGCTCCACAGCCCGTCGCCGGAGCTGGGGCACACGTCGTCACCGGCCACATCCGGTCCGGCCGCCAGGACGGGGCCGTCGGCGGCGTCGAGCAGCGGCCCGGCGGCTCCCGGCACGTCAACGCCGCCCGCGCCGCCGGCGGCCCCGATCCCCGCGACGGGGCGCGGTCCGGGCGGGTCGATCACGAACACCGGCACGGACGCCGTGGCGTTGACGTTCGACGACGGGCCGGACCCGCAGTACACGATGCAACTGCTCGACCTGCTCAAGGAGCAGGGGGTGAAGGCCACCTTCTGCGTGGTCGGCTTCCGGGTCCGCAGCCACCCTGAGGTGGTCAGGCGGATCGTCGCCGACGGTCACACGCTGTGCAACCACTCCTGGCAGCATCTGGATCTGTCCAAACGCGACGACAACTATCTCGCGGGGGATCTGCAGGCGACCAACGACGCGATCCACGCGGCGGTGCCCGACGCGCCCATCGAGTACTTCCGGGCACCGTACGGCAACTTCACCCCCGGCATGGTCCGGCTGGCGACCCGGATGGGCATGAAGCCGATCTACTGGAGCGTCGACGACCAGTGCTGGATGAGCAGTACGTACGGCACCGGCCCCGCCATGATCGACCACATCGCGACGATGGTGCGGCGCGGCACCCGGCCGGGCGGGATCATCCTCTCCCACGACATGGGCAAGCCGCAGACGATCGCGGCCTACCGGTCGCTGCTGCCCTGGTTGACCTCGCGGTTCCACCTGGAGGCGCTGCCGACCGACCAGCCGCACCGGTCGGGGCAGGAGCCGCGGTAGCGCCAAGATCCGCGCAAGGTGTGCCATATTGTCGCTATCCCGCGTCAGGAGACAGCAATATGTGACACCTTGCGCGGATCTTGGGGCGCTGGCGTCGACGTCCGTCAAACCGCAACGCTCGTCACATGTGACGCACGGCAAGTTCGTGCCGTAGGCGAGCGGCGGAGCGGGAGGATAGGACCGTGGCTGCCAAGCGGATTCTTGTTGTCGGTGCGGGACATGTCGGTCTTTACGCTGCTCTTCGCCTGTCTAAGAAGATCAGGCGGAGCGAGGCGGAGATCATCGTTGTCGATCCCCAGCCGCACATGACCTACCAGCCGTTCCTGCCGGAGGCCTCGGCCGGCAACATCTCGCCCCGGCACTCCGTGGTGCCGCTGCGCCGGGAGTTGAAGCGTTGCCGGGTGCTGGCCGGCGAGGTGACGCGGATCGACCACACCCACAAGGTGGCGACGATCGCGCCGATCATCGGCCCCGAGCGCGAGCTGGCGTACGACCACATCATCGTCGCGCCCGGCAGCGTGTCGCGCACCCTGCCGATCCCCGGCCTGCGCGAACACGCGGTCGGTTTCAAGACCATCGGCGAGGCGATCTACCTGCGCAACCACGTCCTCGAGCGGCTCGACGTCGCGGCGACCACCACCGACCCGGGGGTCCGTTCGTGCGCGCTCACCTTCGTGTTCGTCGGCGGGGGGTACGCGGGCATCGAGGCGCTGGCCGAGATGGAGGACATGGCGCGCGACGCGCTCCGCTACTACCCCGAGCTCAAGCCGGAGGACATGCGCTGGGTGCTCGTGGAGGCCACCAGCCGGATCCTGCCCGAGGTCGACCCTGACATGGGCGCCTACACGGTCAACCAGCTGCTCAAGCGCGGCCTCGACATCAGGCTCGACACCCGCCTGGAGTCCTGCGCCGGCGGTGTGGTGACGCTCAGCGACGGCGACAGCTTCCGGGCCGACACGATCGTGTGGACCGCCGGGGTCAAGCCGCACCCGATGCTCGACGCCACCGACCTGCCCCGCGACGAGCGGCGCCGGGTCACGTGCCTGCCGACGCTGCAGGTCGTCGACGCGCAGGGGCGGGTCGTGGAGGGCGCGTGGAGCGCCGGGGACTGCGCCGCCGTGCCGGACCTGACCTCCAACAAGCCGGGCGCGTTGTGCTCGCCCAGCGCGCAGCACGCGGTACGCCAGGCCCGCCGGATGGCCGACAACATCGCGGCCGTGATCCGGGGGCGCCAGCCCAAGGAGTACCGGCACAAGCACGCCGGCTCGGTCGCCAGCCTCGGCCTGCACAAGGGCGTCGCCCAGGTGTACGGGGTCAAGCTCACCGGCTGGCCGGCGTGGCTGATGCACCGCAGCTACCACATGAGCCGGATTCCGAGCTTCAACCGCAAGGTCCGGGTGGTCGTCGACTGGACGCTGGCGCTGTTCCTCAAGCGCGAGGTGGTCTCGCTCGGCGAGCTGCACGAGCCGCGGGAACCGTTCACCGACGTCACCCCGACGGTGCCGGCCCAGGCGGTCAGGGGTGATCTCGCCGCCAAGCGGTGAGCTGTCCGGTGGGGAAGCGTCAGCCGGTGGGGAAGTGCCACACCGTCACGTCGTCCACGTGTCGGCCCGGCCCGAACAGCGCTTCCACCGTCCGGCGCAGCTCGGCCGCGTGTGGCTGGTCGTGGTCGGCCACGACGAGGCAGGACGCGTGCCAGTACGCGACGTCGTCGCGGGCCCGGGCCTGGTCGTCCGGCGTGATCTCGGGTACCGCCCCGCTGCGCTCCACCTCGTTGAACAGCTGCGAGGTGGGGCGGGAGTAGATGCCGATGGAGGCCTGGCCGCCCGCGGCGTACGGTGCGATGAAGAAGCCCTCCGGGATGGCGAAGGCATCGTCGGCGGCCGCCGGCCAGCGCATCTTGTCCGCATTGCCCGGGTTGGGCAGCGGCACGGGCACGAGCACGCCGCCGGGACGTACGCAGTCACGCCAATGGCCGGTGGTGACGAACCGCGGCACGGGTGCCCGGTCGGCGACCGGCAGCGGTTTGGGTGCGATCGGCAGCAGGGCAAGGGCCACGACCGCGGGTACGACCAGGCGTACCTCCCGGCGGTCGGCGCGCAGCGCGCGGTCGAGCGCGGTGGCGAGCACGATCCCGATGATCGGGATGAGGGCGAGGGCGAACCGCGTCGGCAGGGCGCCGTCGATGACCGGGAGTCCCTGAATCAGCCGGTAGGGACCGCTGTGTGTGGTCCGTACGGCGTTCACCACGAGGTGCGGCCCGAGGGCCAGCGCGGCCATCACCAGGCCCGCCGCTACACAGGCGAGCACCTCGGGTCGGCGGCGCAGCCATACGGCCGCGCCCGCGGTGACGAGCAGCAGCGGGATGCCGAAGAACGTGTTGTACTCGGCCGGCCCGCTTACCAGCCGGGCCGCGTCCGGCGACCCGAACCACGACAGGGGCGAGATCAGCCAGAAGCCGCGCAGGTCGGCGGAGAAGAAGTCGGGCGAGAAGGGGCCGTTGGGCACGTGCTGCGGCCCGGCGAACTGCACCCACAGCGGGTAGGCCAGCCCGGCGAGCCCGACGACGCCCCCGATGACCAGGCCGAGCGTGAGCGGCGGCGCCACCCGGAGGGCGTGCTTCGGGGCGATCACCGCGTACGCCAGGCAGAACAGCGCCATCGTCACGGCGGCCAGCAGCAGTACCTCCTCGCCCAGGAACAGTTGGACGCACACGATCGCGCCGAGCAGCACGCCGGCGGTCACGATCCGGCGCACCTGGCGACCTGCCGGGAGGGTGTCGGGCGTACGGGCGAGCCGCAGCACGCACCACACGATGACGGGCACCAGCCACTGCGCGGTGATGTGCAGGTGGGCGTTGGCCTGCGAGATCATGCCCGGGGCGAACGCGCAGGCCGCCGCGCCGACGGCTGCGGCGGCCCGGTGCAGTCGGAGGGTACGCGCGAGCAGCAGGTACCAGGCGATGGCGGTGGCGGCGAGGTTGCCGGCCACCGCGACGGCGAAGCTGACCGGCGCGCCGAGCGTGGCCGTGACCGGGGCGAGGATCATCCCGAGGACGATCGACGAGGCGTTGCTGAGCAGGTTGATGCCGTCGGGGGCGTTGAGCAGGTGGGTGACCAGGTGGAGGTCGCCGGTCCAGAAACGGGGTCCCAGCGCGAGTAGCCACTCGTCCAGGGCCTGGTCGTTCGGGTTGAGGGCCAGCGCCCGGTTCGTCGGGTTTGTGAGGAGTCCGTGGTCGAGGATCACCGCGATCAGCGTCAGCGCCGCGCAGATCGCGAAGTCGACCGGCCACCGGCGGGCCACAGTTGCCCCGGGGGCGGCACTGACCTGCGCCGATCGGGCAGAGCCGCCTGGCTGCTCGGCTCCCTCGGCGTCCTCAGTGGCCGACGACAGAGTGGTCACCCGGACGACGGTAACCCGGACCAGTAAGCCGGTGTGCACCCAGTCCCTCACCCGTTACGGTGAACGCATTCGCACACCGGCCCGGGTGGTGGAAAGGCAGACACGGCCGCCTTAAAAGCGGCTGCCGCGAGGCGTGCGGGTTCGACCCCCGCCCCGGGCACCACTGGCTCCCAGTTCGTGAACGGCCCGTTTTGCGGGGCGGCGCTAATCTTGTGACGTCGTTATTCCTTGGTGGGAGGCCGCCAGTGCAAAGTTCCAATCCGGTTCTGACCCGACTCGGGGAGACCGCGTCGCGTGAGCGTGTCGGGGGCGGGTACGGCTACGGCCCGGTCTCCGAGCGCATGATGAGCCTCGACGACGTCGTCGTGCGCACCATCGGGCTGCTCGCCCTCACCGCCATCAGCGCCGCCGTGAGCTGGAATGTGCTGACCGGCGTGACCGCCGCGGTCGCGAGTTTCGGCTCGGTGCTCGCGGGTCTGGTGCTCTGCCTGGTCATCACGTTCGCCCGGGTCACCAACCCCCTCGTCATCGGCGCGTACGCGGTGGTCGAGGGCGTGTTCCTCGGCGTCGTCAGCCGGACCTTCGAGGCCCGCTTCGGCGGCATCGTCGTCCAGGCCGTCGTCGGCACGCTCGGCGTGTTCGCCGGCATGGCCATGCTCTACAAGATGCGGGTGCTGCGGGCGACGCCCCGGTTCAACCGGTTCGTGATCGGCGCCCTGATCGGCGTGGTCGTGCTGAGCCTGGTCAACTGGGTCGTGTACATGTTCGGCGGCAACCTCGGCCTGATCGACTACAACGTCGAGGGCCCACGGCGGTTCCTGCCGATCATCTTCAGCCTCGTCTGCATCGCCGTCGGCGCGCTGACGTTCATCATCGACTTCGACCAGATCGAGCGCGGCGTGCGGTACGGCATGCCGGAGAAGTACGCGTGGTACTGCGCGTTCGGCCTGCTCGTGGGCCTGATCTACCTGTACTGGCAGATCCTGCGGCTGCTGGGGTACATGCGCCGGTGACCGCCGAGTTCGACCGCGCGGTCGGCCGGCTGATCAACCACGTGTCGCACTGGACGCCGCCCCGGTGGGCGGCGTCCGGCGCGTCCGGCGCCGGTACCCGCGAAGACCTGATGCACACGCTGATCCAGCACATCGCCGACCTCGCCGCCGACGCCGAGGGGCAGCCGCGGCGTCCGGTGCCCCGGCTCGACAACGTGCTGGCCCTGCCCGACCAGCTACGGGTGGTCGCGAACGACCTGATCGCGGCGCGCCCCGACGAGGCGACCCTGGCGCTGGCGACGCAGGAGGTCAGCGCCCTCAACACGAATCTCCCATGATCGCGGAAACTTCTCGGTGTCCCGGCACGGAGAAGTTTCCGCGATCATGAGGATCTGGGTCAGGACAGGCGCTCGATCACCATCGCCATGCCCTGGCCGCCGCCGACGCACATCGTCTCCAGGCCGATGCTCTTGTCGTGCCAGTCGAGCGCGTTGAGCAGCGTGCCGGTGATGCGGGCCCCGGTCATGCCGAACGGGTGGCCCACGGCGATCGCCCCGCCCATCACGTTCAGCTTCTCCAGCGGGATGCCCAGCTGCTGGTACGAGGGGATGACCTGGGCTGCGAACGCCTCGTTGATCTCGACCAGGTCCACGTCGCCGATGGTCATGCCGGCGCGGGCCAGGGCCTGCTTCGACGCCTCGACCGGGCCCAGGCCCATGATTTCCGGCGACAGGCCGGTCACGCCGGTGGACACGATCCGGGCCAGCGGGGTGATGCCCAGCTCGCGGGCCTTCGTGTCGGACATGATGACCACGGCCGCCGCACCGTCGTTGAGCGGGCAGCAGTTGCCGGCCGTGATCCGCCCGTCGGGACGGAACACCGGCTTGAGCCCGGCGACCCCCTCGTACGTGACACCGGGCCGCGGGCCGTCATCGGTCGACACGACCTCGCCGGACGGCGTGGCCACCGGCGTGATCTCACGGGCCCAGAAGCCGTCCGCGATCGCCTTCTCGGCGAGGTTCTGGCTGCGGACGCCGAACTGGTCCATCTCCTCGCGGCTCACGTCGTAGACCTGAGCGAGGTTCTCGGCGGTCTGGCCCATCGCGATGTAGATGTCGGGCAGGTCGCCGGACTCCCGCGGATCGGTCCAGGTCGGCGCGCCGCCCTGGGCCCGCTTCTCCGTACGCGCCCAGGCTGACGCGAACTTCTCGTTCTGCCAGCCGCCGCCCACGAGGGCCTGCGCCTCGGGCGGAAGCTGGTCGGAGTTGCCCCGGGCGTACCGGGAGACCATCTCCACACCGGCGGAGACGAACACGTCACCCTCGCCGGCCTTGATCGCGTGGAACGCCATCCGGGTGGTCTGCAGGGACGAGGCGCAGTACCGGGTCAGGGTCGCGCCGGGCAGGTGGTCGTAGCCGGCGAGCACCGCCACGACGCGTGCCATGTTGAACCCCTGCTCGCCGCCTGGCAGGCCGCAGCCCAGGTAGAGGTCGTCGATCTCCCGCGGGTCGAGCTGGGGCACCTTGGCGAGAGCGGCGTTGACGATGGTGGCGGCGAGGTCGTCGGGACGGACCTCCCGCAGCGATCCCTTGACCGCCCGGCCGATGGGGGAGCGGGCGGTCGCGACAATGACGGCTTCGGGCATGCCGTCACGTTACCCGTGGACCCCTACCCGCGGGTAAGTTGAGTTGGTCACTGCCTCCGAGAGCGGCGCTCACTGTACGGGGAGAGCACCGCTCTCAATGTTTGCGAGCAGCGCTCACTGCGGAACGGCGGAAGCCTCGGTCACCGCGGGCAGCAGCGCGTGCGCCCATACGCGGTACCCGTCGGCCGAGGGGTGGTAGCCGTCGTGGCAGTAGGTGCCCGCGTCGGCCCGGAACACCGCGCCCGTCTTGGCGGCCAGGTCGACCGGTACGCCGTCGGCCGTGGTGGCCGCGAGGGCCTGGGCCCGGGCCACCCGCCGGGCCTGCCAGCCGACCAGCTGGCGCAACGGCGGCGGGAACGCCCGCGCCGCCCCCAGGTCGGGACAGGTGCCGACCACGACAGCCACGCCGGCGGTGCGCAGCCGGCCGATGGCCAAGGCGAGGTCGTCGGCCGCTTCGTCGGGCGGCGTGAAGTGGATCGCGTCCATGCCGCCGACGAGGATCACCGCGACATCCGGCCGGTCGCCGACGAGCGCCCGCGCCACCTGCGTACCCAGGTCGGCCGACCGCGACCCGGAGACCGCCACGCTCGACAGCTCCACCCGGCGGCCGTCCGGCGCGTCGGCGAGCAACATGGCGAGCTGGCCGCCGACGGTGTCGGTCACCCGTTCGACGCCCACCCCGAGCGCGGTCGAATCGCCCAGCAGCACCAGCCGCAGCGGGGGCGCCGCGGCGCTGCCGAACGTCGCGCGCATGGCCAGGCGCAGGTCGGGCTGCGCGTACCGGCGGCTGCGCGCGAGCATCGCCTGCCCCGCCACGACCGCCGCGCCTCCCACGGCCCCGGCGATCGCCGTGACCATGGCCGCCTGCCCGAGTCGCCTGATGATGCCGTTCATGTTGCCTGCTCGCTCACGTGTTACTCCAGGGGGACGCCCGCTTGTTCCTGCTGCAAGCGTACGTGCGACGGATCGGTGGGATGCTCTGTACGACGCCACACCCGCCGGCGCAGCTGCGCCCACGCCCCGGCCGGGCCACGGTCGCGGCCGGCGACCTGAGCGGCACTGACCTCGGTGCCGGCGTGGCCCACGGCCTCCAGGGCCGCGTCCGGCAGGCTGCGCACCCCTTCGCCCACGCGGTGGGGCGCGCGTGCGGTGTGGTCGTCCCCGGTCAGGGCCGCGACCACCGTGGGCAGGAGGGCCGCGACGGCCACCGCGTACCCGTCGCCGGACGGGTGGAACCGGTCCCAGCTGAACATCCGGTCGGGTTCGGCCGCGAACGCCGGGCCCAGCAGATCCCCCAGCGAGACGGTGCGGCCGCCGGCTTCGACGACGGCCACGGTCTGGGCGGCGGCCAACTGCCGGCTCCATCGGCGGGCCATCCAGCGCAGCGGCGGGTGGATGGGCTGGATGGTGCCCAGGTCCGGGCAGGTGCCGACGACGACCTCGACACCCGCCTCCACCAGCGCCCGGACGGCCAGGACGAGATGGTGGACGGCCTCGCCGACCGGGCGGCGGTGCGTCACGTCGTTGCCGCCGACCAGGATGACGGCCACGTCCGGCTGCTCCTCGAGAGCCTGCTCGACCTGGGGAGCCAGGGAGCGGGACTCGGCGCCGACGACGGCGAGGCAGTGCAGCGTGACCGGTCGGCGCAGCTGTTCGGCCAGCCCCGCCGCGAGCAGCCCGCCGGGCGTGTTACGGGCGGAGTCCGCGCCGTACCCGGCCGCCGTCGAGTCGCCCAGCACGGTGAGCACGATCGGAGCGCCGTCGTGCCCGGTCCCGTACCGGCCGTCGCAGCGTGGCGGCGGGGCCTCCGCGAGGGGGATCGTGCGCCGGGCGAGCATGGCCTGGCCGACGAGTAGACCGGTCAGCGCGGCGCCGACCGCCGTGAGGCTGCCGACGCCGTAGGCACCGGCAGCGGCGATCCGGCGTACGTGACCACTCGTCTGCGTCATCGGCCCTCCCCCCGCTCGTGCATCAATGATCGTCCAGCTCCGCCACGGTTGCCGCATGGACGATGACTGATTTGGCGGGTAATGCCCTCAGAAGTCACGCTCCTTTCGTAACACAAGTTTCCGACAGGAACCGGTCGCCAAGGGTCAGCCGGAACGGTCGGGACCCGCCCGATCCGGCTGAATTCGGATGAGGACCCGCTGCTCGCGCTCCATCGCTGCCCGGTAGTCGTCCCAGTCCGGGTGCTCGCCGGCGACCCGCCGGTAGTAGTCGATGAGCGGCTCCATCGCGTCGGGCAGGTCGACGATGGTGGCCCGCCCCTCGACCTGGATCCACCGGCCGAAGAAGGCGTCCGGGAGCACGCACACGTACGCCCGCGGGTCCCGGCGCAGGTTGCGGACCTTGTACGCGGTCTGCCGGCTGCTGATGATGATGTGTCCCTCGTCGTCGACGGCCACGGCGACCGGCGACATCTGTGGCGCACCGTCGCTGCGGTACGTGGCGAGTACGGCGTGGTGTTGCTCCGCGACGACGGCGCGGGCGGCGTCGAGATCCATGACCTGATTGTCGCCCCCGGGGCCGGCGCCGCGCCGGCCTGTCGTACGCACGCTGTCACCTGTTCGGTGGCTGACGGTGGCGGGTACCCGGCACCATGGACGTACCGGATCCATCCGGACCGGCGGATGTTCACCGACGGCGATGAGGTGCACGATGGCGGGACTCCTGCGACGGCGGATGGCCTGGACCGCGCTGCTACGGGTGTTCAAGCCGGGTACGCCCGGCCTGGGCAGGCGGCTCGCCGCGATCCCACGGATGCTCGGCGCGACGCTGCGCGGCGAGTACGACGGCAAGGGCCGCCTGACGATGATGACGATCGCCGGGCTCTACATCCTCTCGCCGATCGATCTCGTCCCCGAAGCGATCTTCCTGGTGCTCGGCCTGGTGGACGACGCGGCCGTCGCCGCCTGGTTCGCGGGCGCGCTCCTCGACGAGACCGAGCGGTTCCTGGAGTGGGAACGGCAGCGGGCGATGGTCGTCCCGGGGCACGTGGTGTCCGACGGTCACCCGTGGCCCCCGTCCTACGGCCGCGGTCCCGGCGTCGGGCCGCATCAGGGTCGATCGCGGCGCTAGGCTGACGCCGTGCGCTACTACGACAACGTCGTCGAGTTGATCGGCAACACGCCGCTGGTTCGCCTCCGCAACGTCACCGAGGGCATCTCCGCCACCGTGCTGGCCAAGGTGGAGTACTTCAATCCCGGCGGGAGCGTGAAGGACCGCATCGCGCTGCGGATGATCGACGAAGCGGAGAAGGCGGGGCTGCTCAAGCCCGGCGGCACGATCGTCGAGCCGACCAGCGGTAACACGGGCGTCGGCCTGGCCCTGGTCGCCCAGTTGCGCGGATACCGGTGCGTGTTCGTCTGCCCGGACAAGGTCAGCGAAGACAAGCAGAACGTGCTGCGCGCGTACGGTGCTGAGGTGGTCGTCTGCCCGACCGCCGTTGCCCCCGAGGATCCACGGTCGTACTACAACGTCTCCGACCGGCTCGCCCGGGAGATCCCGGGGGCGTGGAAGCCCGACCAGTACTCCAACCCCAACAACCCGCTGTCGCACTACGAGCAGACCGGGCCGGAGATCTGGGCGCAGACCGAGGGGCGGATCACCCACTTCGTGGCCGGCGTCGGTACCGGCGGCACGATCTCGGGCATCGGCCGCTACCTGCGTGAGGCCTCCGACGGCCGGGTGAAGATCATCGGCGCCGACCCGGAGGGTTCGGTCTACTCCGGCGGCACCGGCCGGCCCTACCTGGTCGAAGGCGTGGGCGAGGACTTCTGGCCGGAGACCTACGACCGGGGCATCTGCGACGAGATCATCGAGGTCTCGGACAAGGAGTCGTTCCACCTGACCCGGCGACTGGCCCGCGAGGAGGGGCTGCTGGTCGGCGGCTCGTGCGGGATGGCGGTCGCCGCCGCGCTGAAGGTGGCCCGCCGAGCCGACCCGGACGACGTGATCGTGGTGCTGCTGCCTGACGGCGGCAGGGGATACCTTTCCAAGATCTTCAACGATGCCTGGATGAGCCGGTACGGCTTCCTGAGCAGCCACGAAGCCGGGGCGACCGTCGCCGACGTGCTGGCGCAGAAGGGTGGCCAGATCCCGGAGATGGTGCACGTGCACCCCAGCGAGACGGTGCGCGAGGCCATCGACATCATGCGCGAGTACGGCGTGTCGCAGTTGCCGGTGCTCAAGGCCGAGCCGCCCGTGGTGACCGGAGAGGTGGCGGGCTCGATCGCCGAACGCGACCTTCTCGACGCGCTGTTCACCGGGCAGGCGCATCTGCACGACATGCTCGACAAGCACATGGCGGAGCCGCTTCCGATGATCGGCGGCGGTCAGCCGGTGGCCGAGGCCGTGGCGATGCTGGAGAAGTCCGACGCGGCCATCGTCCTCGTCGACGGCAAGCCCAAGGGCGTCATCACCCGGCAGGACCTGCTGAGCTTCCTGACCTGACGCTTCCTGACCTGACGCTTCCTGACCTGATCGATCTTGGACACCTGGCGGGGTCGTGGGCCCGCCACGTGTCCAAGATCCAGGAGTGGTGGCGCGCCGCCGGGCAAGATTCTTTGCCCGGTCGCACACGGTGTCCGCTATTACGGGTCACCGTCTGATTACGTTCGGTTCGGAAGTTCCCGCGAGAACTTCGTGGCATTGAACCGGCGGTGACCCTGCGGCACCCGCCAAGGCCGCGATGTCACCGCTGACTCCGCCCGTACGGCTAGGCGCCCCAGCCGATACGACGCCCCCGCCAGGCGTCGTGCGCCGCGGGCGGATCATGGCGGGCGAGGGTACGCGATAACGCTGTCCCCGCAGCGATCGTGCGATCGCGTACCCTCGCCCCCCGCCGCTCGCCGCGGCTTCATGTCGCGACCATCGGGTGGTCGGGGATCGTAGTGATCTGATGTGACGTGAGTCACATGTGGGTGAGTGGGGCTCTGTCCGGTCGTGGCCACCGGCGGCCGGATACGGTTGCCAACCATGGCGACGTACACGGGCCTGGCCACACTCGTCCTCGCCGACGGCGCTCGGGAGCAGGGGTTGGCGACTCTGCGCAGTACCCGGGCGGAGCCAGGTCGGCCACGACCGTGGAGCGGGAGCTTCCGCCCGGACGATCCGAGTGCCGGCTGTGTGGATGCGGTCGGCGCCACCGTGCCCATCGAACTGTCGATCGGAGGGGCCGGTGAGGTTCTTCTGGAGGGTGTGGAAGGTACGGGCCGGGACGCGACCGTTCGGGTGGTCGGCAGCGGGCCGCCACCGTTCTGACCCGGAGTCAGGCGCCCACTGATCCGGAACGGGCGTCCGAGCTGGACGGCCACGGCGTACGCGACGTCGGGGATGTCCGCGAGGTCGATCCGCCCGCCGCGCATTGCTCACCCGCAGAGGACGGGCGTCGAACGACGACCCTGGGCCAGCGTTCAGCCGGGCGTCGCTGCCACAAGATCGGTCCCGGGCCCACGTTGCGGGTGTCTGCCGCAGCGGCCGGGCGTGACCGCTGATCGTGGGGGCCACGCCCGGCCGCCGTCTCGTCGGCCGAGGTCATGTCTTCGTCGCGACCGCTGGCATGCGTCGGTTTCGGGTTGGTCGGGGCGGGCGGCTTCTCGACGTGTACCCACGGGCGCTCATGCGCCTACTTGACGCGTATCAATACCTTGCACGGTTGCGGAGGGTGCCGACCAGCTATTCAGCTAGCGGGCCAAACGGCCGAATACGTTTTTTAACGGATTTTTGACGCATTTCACTGCTCCAGCTGTCCGGCGGCGTCTCTACGGTGAGTCGTGTTCCGGGTGTCGGCTGCTGACGCGCCCCCACGCACACGTCGAGGGAGGACGGTGAGCGAGATGCGTCCGTCGGAGACTTCGAGCTCCGTTCAGGTTCTGCTGGAGCTGCCCCGTCTGCCGTTGGCGGCGGAGCGCGTCACCACCGGCGTGTCCACGGCCGTGTCGTCCGCGCCCCGGCGCGCGGACGAAGAGGTACTGCCGGTCCGGGCCGTCCGAAGCGTCGACCGCGGGTGCGACCTTTGGGAGCGCACATGTGCGGCATAGCGGGGGTCGTC